>NZ_JAFCUV010000001.1:0-1919661 GCF_049896705.1 Sandarakinorhabdus sp. DWP1-3-1
GTCACGCTCGGCGTCGCCTATGTCGACACCGACATCAGCGACACCAGCTTCGACTATCTCCGCCTGCAGCCGAACTTTTCAAAGTTCCAGATCCCCGGCGGCGACCCGATCTCCAACGGCAAGGTCGTGTTCTCGATCACCGGCGCCTTCTAGCCCCGGCTGAAACATGCGAAACGGGGGTCGTGGCACGAGCCGCGGCCCCCTTTTCGTGTGCGAATGCGTGCGCTTTTCGACATCCGTCGGCAGGGCAGTTGCCCTGTTGCGGCGCCGCCCCTAAGGTCCGCCGCTTCCTGTCTTGGGGGGAGCCACCGCGTTGCACGATCCGATCGTCGGCATCATCATGGGATCGACGTCCGACTGGGCCACCATGAGCCATGCCTCGGAAATCCTGACGGCGCTCGGCATTGCCCATGAAAGCCGGGTCGTCAGCGCCCATCGCACCCCGCAGCGGCTTTACGACTATGCCAATGGTGCCGCCGGCCGCGGGCTGAAAGTCATCATCGCCGGTGCCGGCGGGGCGGCGCATCTGCCCGGCATGGCGGCGGCGATGACGGCGCTGCCGGTGCTCGGCGTGCCGGTCGAATCCAAGGCGTTGAGCGGCATGGACAGCCTGTTGTCGATCGTCCAGATGCCCGGTGGCGTCCCGGTCGGCACCCTCGCCATCGGCAAGGCCGGGGCGATCAATGCCGGCCTGCTGGCAGCTGCGATCCTGGCGTTGAACGATGCGGCGCTTGCCGAGCGGCTGACGGCCTGGCGCGCGGCGCAGACGGCCGGCGTCGCCGAAACCCCGGAACCCGGCCTGTCGTGATCGAACCCGGCAAGACGATCGGCATCCTCGGCGGCGGCCAGCTCGGTCGCATGCTGGCGCTGGCGGCGGCCAGCATGGGCTATCGCGTCCATGTGCTGGCACCCGAGGACGAACTGCCCGCCGGCGATGTCGCGGCGGCGGTGACGCGTGCCGGCTATGGCGACCTGGCGGCGCTCGATCGCTTTGCCGCCACGGTCGACGTCGTGACCTTCGAATTCGAAAATATCGACACCGCCGCCATCCGGCATCTGGCGCGGCAGGTCAGGGTGCATCCGGGCGCCGACAGCCTGGAAGTCGCGCAGGACCGGCTTGCCGAAAAGCGCTTCGTCGAGGCACTGGGGGGCCGGCCGGCCGACTACCGTGCCGTCGACAGTCGCGCCGACCTCGACGTGGCGATCGCCGAGATCGGCCTGCCGGCCGTGCTCAAAACCCGGCGAATGGGGTATGACGGCAAGGGCCAGGCCCGGATCCTGGCACCCGGTGATGCCGATGCCGCATGGGCAGCGATGCGCGGCCAGCCGGCAATCCTCGAGGCCTGGGTGACCTTCAGCCATGAGTTTTCGGTCGTGCTGGCGCGCGGTGCCGATGGCGAGGTGGTCGTTTGGGACGTGCCGCACAACAGCCATGTGGCGGGCATCCTCGACACATCGACGGTGCCGGCGCCGCCGGAGGTCATTGCCCAGGCACCGGCGGCCACGGCGCTCGCCCGGCTGGTCGCCGACGCGCTCGACCATGTCGGCGTGCTGACGCTGGAGTTCTTCGCGACCGCCGAAGGCCCGCGTTTCAACGAGATGGCGCCGCGCGTCCACAACAGCGCCCATTGGACGATCGAGGGTGCCCGTGCGTCCCAGTTCGAAAACCATATCCGCGCCGTCTGCGGGCTGCCGCTCGGCTCCACCGAACTGACCGCGTGGTCGGTGACGATGAAGAACCTGCTCGGCGACGATGTCCATGACTGGGCAACGCTGCTCGCCGACCGACGCGCGCATCTGCACCTCTATGGCAAGAGCGAGGTCAAGCCTGGGCGCAAGATGGGGCACGTGACCTGGCTGTGACCGGCGACGAGACTGGCACGATGACCGCGGACCGTTCCGCCAGGCGAGCGCTGGCCTTCCTGTTCGTCACGGTGCTGATCGACGCCATTGGCTTCGGTATCGTCATACCGGTGTTCCCGGCTCTCATTGTCCGCCTGACCGGGCGCAGCGTGGCGGGCGCCGCCGAAGTCGCCGGGCTGATCATGTTTCTCTACGCGATCACCCAGTTCGTTTGCGGCCCGATCATCGGCGGGCTGTCGGATCGGTTCGGTCGGCGGCCGGTGCTGCTCGCCAGCCTGGCGGCGTTCGGGCTCGATTATCTGGCGATGGCCTTCGCGCCGACGCTCGGCTGGCTGATCGCCGCGCGGCTGGTGGCCGGTGTGACCGGGGCCTCATTCCCGACCGCTTATGCCTATATCGCCGACATCTCGCCGCCCGAAAAGCGCGCACCCAATTTCGGGGTGATCGGCATGGCCTTCGGCTTCGGCTTCATCATCGGGCCGGCGCTGGGCGGCATCGTCGCCCAATATGATGCGCGGTTGCCGTTCCTGCTGGCGGCCGGGCTGGCGCTGGCCAATGTCGCCTATGGCTATTTCGTGCTGCCCGAAAGCCTGAAGCCCGAGAACCGCCGGCGGTTCGAATGGCGCCGCGCCAATCCGGTCGGCGCGCTGCTGCGGTTGCGCGCGGCGCATCCGCGCGTGCTGATGCTGGCGTTGACGGTGCTGTTGTGGACCATGGGCTACCAATCGCTGTACGCAACGTGGAGCTATTTCGGCATCGAACGCTTCGACTGGACGCCGGGTGAGGTCGGCTGGAGCCTCGCGGCGGTCGGCGTCACCGGTGCGCTTGTCCAGGGTGTGCTGTCGCGCCGCCTGATCCCGCGCTACGGCGCGCGCAACATCGTCATTGCCGGGGTATTCTCGGGTATCGGCGGCTATCTGATCTACGCCTTCGCCGGGGTTGGCTGGATGATGTATGTCGGCATCACTGTCGCGGCCCTGCAGGGCCTGGTCTTCCCCTCATTGCAGGGCATGATGTCGGCTGGCGTCGCGCCTTCGGAACAGGGTGAGCTGCAAGGCGCAGTCAGCAGCATCCAGAGCCTGAGTTCCATCATGGGGCCGCCGGTGATGACCGGCAGCTTCGCCTATTTTTCCAGCCCCGGCGCACCCTTCTATCTGCCGGGCGCGCCGTTCGTGCTGGCGGCGGTCTTCAGCGTCCTGACCCTGGTCACATTCTTTCGCGCCGTTGCGATGGGCGCCGGCGCTACGAACGCCCGAGCAGCAGCAGAGTGACCAGGTTCACGACGACCAGCCCGACGTCCGTCCGCAGAGGCCCCGACTGGCGGCGGCCCGGCGACGCGTTGTTCAGCCGATGATCATCGTCGCAAGACCTTGCCATGCCGGCGTGTGGCTGACGAAGACCCGCAGCGGCTGCGATACCAGCATGATCCCCCCGGCCCAGGCAGTGGCCGGATGCAGGCGGCCGCGGGTGCGATAGTCGAACATCATCAGCGCAATCACGAACAGGTCGCTTAGCAACATGCCACCGATCGGGGGCGGATAGGGGCTGCCCAACATTCGCGACAGGCGCGCCAGCGGCGTGACCGCGAGTGCCACCGTCGCCAGCAGCATGAGGCGCTTGTGCAGCCCGGCATCGCGACGCCAGAGAATGGCAGTGGCGAAAAGGCCGCCGAACAACAGGATGTTGGTAAGCGGGTTGATCAGGAACACCGGCTGGTTGCGCTGGGGCCCGCCGCCGCCGTGCCGGGCGCCTTCGATCGCGACGACGATGCCGAGCCCGAGCACGAACAGGGCAAGGGCAGCGCCGAACATCCCGGCACGGCGATGCAGGTCGGTTCGCCGGCTGGCGATGAGGGCCGATTGTGCGGCGAACAGCAGGATCCAGGCGCTGAAGGCGATGCCGTGCAGATGGACGAGCGGGCTCAGCGCCGGGGCATGGAAGGCCGATGCCAGGTAATAGGTCGGGGCAAAGCCGACGAACGTGACCAGCACCAACGCCAGCGCGGCACCGCCGAAAAACAGGCGATCTTGGCGGGGCCGACCACGCGCGCCTGCCACAATCGTTGCCATGACCGACATCCTGTTAGCCAGTAGGAGGCCGCTACCCTAACGGTAAGGGCGCTACGCTGCTTGCATGGAAACGACAGAAATGGTCGCATCGTGTCGGTTCATCGCGCCGGCGGCGCGGGTCAGCGCACCTCCACGGGCAGGCCGAGCTTTTTCAGCTGCGGCTCGACAAGCGTCCGGTCGCCGACGACGATCCAGGTGAAATTGTCGGTCGACAAGATCCGCGCGGCGTCGTTCAGCTGGGCCGGCGTCAGCGCCTGCAGGCGCGGCACCAGCTTTCCGTAATAATCGTCGCCGCGGCCGTAGACGGCGTTCTTTTCGATGGCGCCGAGGAGTGCGGCGCCGCTTTCGAAATCGCCGGGCAGCGAGCGGACGGTGTTTTCGATGCTGTTGTCGCGCTCGGCCTGGTCGATCGGCTTGCCGGCCGTCAACGCCTTCACATCGGCAATCATCGCGGCGATCGAATCGCCGGTGCGATCGGCCTGTACCGGCGCCGTGATCTGGGCGGACACCTGATCCTCGACGTCACTGATGCCCGAGCCGACGCCATAGGCCCATGACTTTTCCTCGCGCAGGTCCATGTTGAGCCGCGAGCTGAACAGGCCGCCCAGGATGTCGTTGGCGGCGCGCAGCGCGATCGGATCTTCGCGGCCCTTGATCGGCAGCACGACGCCGCCGCGGATGAAGCTCTGGGGGCTGCCGGGGCGATCGATCAGGATGATGCGCGCCCCCTTGGGCGTCGGCACGACCGGAAAGCTGCGGCTGCCCTTGACCACCGCCGGATCGGGCGCCCATTTGCCGAAACTCGCCTCGAGCAGCGGCTTCAGCTCGGCCATGCTGATGTCGCCGACCACAAAGAAGGTCGCGTTGTCGGGCCGGATCCAGCGCTTGTGCCAGGCGATAAGATCGGCGCGGGTCACGGCGCCGACGCCTTCCGGCGTGCCGCTGCCCGACGACGGCACGCCATAGGGGTGGGCGGCACCGTATAGCGCCACCGGCAGCAACCGGCGGGTGATGCCATTGGGGTCGGCCAGTTCCTGCGCGATCCCGGTCAGGGTCTGGCCGCGGACGCGTTCCAATTCGGCGGCATCGAATGTCGGCCGCTGCACGATGTCGGCGAACAGCGCCAGGCTGGCCGGCAGGTTGGGCTTCAACGCGTCGAGCGTCAGCCGGGTGCGATCCTGCCCGGCGCTGGCGCCGATGCCGGCGCCCAGGCGTTCGCGGGCCTCGGCGATCTGCGGCCCGGTCAACGTGCCGGCGCCTTCGTCGAGCAGGCTGAGCCCCAGGCCCTGGACGCCCAATTTGCTGCGGTCATCGGCGGCAAAGCCGGCGTCGAAGGACAGCAGCAACCGCACGACCGGGATGGTCTCGCGGCGCGCCAGCTCGATTTTCAGGCCGTTCGACAGGGTGGCGCGCTCGACACTGGCGACGCTGAGCGATGGCGAGCCACCGACGGGCGGCGCCGGGTCGCGCGGCTTGATCGCGATCGGCGCGGCGGTCGCCGGCTTGGGCCGGACCGGCGCGGCGGCCTCGGCGAGCTCGCGCTTGCCGGGTAGGACAGTCAGGCGATAGTCGCCGCGCGCCAGCCAGGTCCGCGCGGCGGCAGCGACGCTGGCGGGGGTCGCATCGGCATAGCGCGCCAACTCGACCTTGTAGAAATCCGGATCGTCGGCATAAACCGCGCCCTCGGCGAGCGCGACGGCCTTGCCACCGAAACCGCCGACGGATTCGAGGCCGCGGATGGTGCCGGCGACATTGCGGGTGGCGACGCGGGTGACTTCATCGGCGGTCGGGCCGTTCTTCAGGAAATCGGCGACGATCGCGTCGATGCGCGCCTCGACAGCGGCCGGGTCGACGCCCTTGGCGACCGTGACGTCGATGCTGGCCTGGCTGTTCTTTTCGAATGCCTGGGCCCCCCCCGACACCGCCACGGCGAGCTTCTTGTCGCGGACGAGATCATTGTATAGGCGCGAGCTGCTGCCGCCGGCGAGCACCGTCAGCGCCACGTCGACAAGCGGCGCCGCGGCATCGGTACGGCCGGGAATGACCCAGAGCCGCGACAGCTGGGGGGTCGGGATCTGGTCGTACATCGACTCGCGGCGGGTCGTCGTCCACTTCGGCACCGGCGCCGGATAGCGGGTGACCGCCGGCCCCTTGGCGATGTCGCCAAAGTATTTTTCAACCAGCGGCCGCGCGGTTGCCACGTCGATATCGCCGGCGAGCACCAGCACGGCGTTGTTCGGGCCATAGTTGGCGCGGAACCAGCTGCGCACATCGTCCATGCTGGCGGCGTCGAGATCGGCCATGCTGCCGATGGTCGAATGGCGATACGGGTGCCCTTCCGGAAACAGCGCCTTCAGCTTGGCATATTCGGTCAGGCCGAGCGGGTCGTTATCGCCCTGGCGCTTTTCATTCTGGACGACGCCGCGCTGGACATCGAGCTGTTCCTGGGTGACCGCGCCGAGCAGATGGCCCATGCGGTCGGATTCATAATAGAGCGCCAGCTCCAGCGCCGGGGTGGGGACGTTCTGGAAATAGTTGGTGCGGTCGAACCAGGTGGTACCGTTCAGCTGGGTGGCGCCGATGCCCTCCAGCGTCTTGATGTACGATCCCTTGTTGTTCTCGCTGCCGCCGAACATCAGATGCTCGAACAGATGGGCAAAGCCGGTCTTGCCGACGGGTTCGTCCTTCGATCCGATATGGTACCAGACGCTGACCGCGACGATCGGCGCCTTCCGGTCGGTGTGGACGATGACGCGCAACCCGTTGGCCAGGGTGAAATCCTGGTGCGGGATGTCGACCGACCTGACCAGCGCGGCGACCGGCGCCGGGGCCGGCGCGCTGGTCGACGGCTGGGCCAGCACGGGGCCGGCGAGGGGAGTAGCGAGCAGCAGGGCCGCGACGATCGACAGGCGCATGGGGTCTCCGGGATGCGATGATATGCGGGTTTAGTCTCGTTGCTGGCCCGATGCCAATGACCGGCGGATGAATGCGGCGCCCGGACTTGGCAGCGGCGCGGTCGACGGGCATCATGCCGCATCGAAAGGCCCTGTCATGGCAACATTGCTCCGCACTGCGCCCGACCTGATCGATGCCCTGGCGGCGGCGATCGGCAGCGATCATGTGCTGACGGGGGACGACGACCGGCGCTTTGCCGGCACCGATTGCTATCGCGCCGGAGAGATCCCGGTCGCCGTCGTTCGCCCCGGCACGGTTGCCGAGTTGCAGGCAGTCGTCTCGGCCTGTGCGGCGGCGGGCGCCGCCGTCACGGTACGTGGTGGCGGTGCCAGCTATACCGACGGCTACATCCACAGCCGGCCGGGCGGGGTGACCATCGACACCGTCCGGCTGAAGGCGATCGCCATCGACGAGACCAATGCCGTGGTGACGGTGGAGGCCGGCGTCACCTGGGCCGATCTGTACGAGGCGCTGAAGCCGCGCGGGCTGCGCACGCCGTTCTGGGGGCCGTTTTCGGGGCTGGCGGCGACGATCGCCGGGTCGATGTCGCAGCACAGCGTCAGCCATGGCACCGGCGTTTCGGCCGAAAGCCTGGTCGCCATCGAGGTGGTGACCGGCACCGGCGACCTGCTGGCGACCGGCGGCGGCGCGGCATTCTTCCGGCATTTCGGCCCCGACCTGGCCGGGCTGTTCACCGGCGATTGCGGCGCGCTCGGGGTAAAGGCTCGCGTCACCTTGCGCCTCACCCGTCGCCAGCCGGCCTTCGAGGCGGCGAGTTTCAGCTTTGCCGACTTCGACGCGCTGCACGCGGCGATGCGGTTGGTCGGGCTGGAAAATGTGCTCGAGGAGAATTTCGCCCTCGATGCGACGCTGCAACAGGGGCAGCTCGGCCGCCAGGCCGGCGTCGGGGCCAAGGCGGAGATCGCCGCCAGCGTGATGAAATCGGCATCGTCGGTGGCCAGCGGCATGAAGAGCCTCGCCCGGATGGCGATCGCCGGCGACCGCGACCTGAAGGCGGCGAGCTATGTCGCGCACTGGAGCGTCGAGGGCGTCGATGCCGCCGACGCCCGGGCCCGGATTGCCGTCGTGAAGCGCATCGCCGCGGCGCACGGCAGCGAAATCGCCAATACCGTGCCGACCGTGGTGCGTGGCATGCCCTTTGCCCCGCTGACCAATGTGCTGGGGCCCAGGGGTGAGCGCTGGGTGCCGGTGCACACGCTGCTGCCGCACGACCGGGTGCCGGCGTTTCACGGCGCGCTGCAGGCCTATTGGGCGGCGAACCGCGTCGATCTCGACGCGCATGGCATCGTCAACGGCGGCATGTTCATGACGGTCAATTCGGGGTTCCTGTACGAACCGACCTTCTATTGGCCCGATGCGCGGACGATCTACCATGATCGCATGGCGCCGGCCGATCACCTGGCGGGGCTGCCGGCCTATCCGGCCAATGACGCGGCCGCGGCGGCGGTCGACCGGCTGCGCACCGGCGTCATCGCGATCATGCAGGCGCACGGCGGCGTGCATTTCCAGATCGGCAAGACCTATCCCTATCTGGAGACCCGTGACGCGGCGAGTGTCGCCTTGCTGCGGGCGATCAAGGCGGCGCTCGATCCCAGGGGGATCCTCAATCTCGGCGCGCTGGGGCTCTAGGCCTGGCGTGCGGCCCGGCTGGCGAGCAGCGCGGCGATGTCCTCGGGGGTGAAGCCCGCCTCGGCCAATATCTGTTCCGTATGCTCGCCGAGATGCGGCGGCGCGCTGACCGCGGGGCGTTCGCCGTCGAACAGCACCGGTACGCCGGGATAGCGCAGCGGGCCCGCCGGGGTGTCGATGCGGGTGAAAAATCCGGTGGCGGCAAGGTGCGGGTCGGTTTCCAGCGCATCGAGCGGGATCACCGGGGCGCAGGGGACCTGTGCGGCTTCCAGCAGCTTCAGCCAGTCCGCTGTCGTCCTGTGGCGCACCAGATCGCCGGCCAAACCATAAATGGCGTCGATGTGCGTCGTCCGGGTGCTGATGCTGGCGAAGCGCGGATCGTCGAGGTGCTGGGCGGCGTCCGCGACCGTGAAAAACCCTCGCCAATGGGCATCGGTATAGGCCATCATGCAGACATGGCCGTCGGCGGTGGCGAGCGGCCGGCGCCACGGCGCCATGACCCGCGGATAGCCCAATGGCCCCAGCGGCGGATCGAAATGATGGCCGTAGAAATGCTCGACGAAGTTGAAGGCCACCAGCGTCTCGAACATCGGGATTTCGACAAAGCCGCCCTTGCCCGTCGTCTGGCGGCGAACGATGGCGGCGAGGATGGCGAGGCCCGCCGTCAGCCCCGACACCTTGTCGGCGATGATCGTCGGCATGTAGCGTGGGGACCCGGTCGACTGCGACATCAGGTCGGCGATGCCCGACATGCCCTGGATGACATCGTCGTACGCCGGCAGGCCGCCATAGGGGCCGGCGGCGCCGAAACCGTGCATGCCGGCGAACACCAGGCGGGGATGGCGGGCGCAGGTGGCGGCGGGATCGAGGCCGAGGCCGGCGAGTTTCTGCGGTCGGATCGAGTGCAGCAGCACATCGGCGGTTTCGAGCAGCCGGTGCAGCGCCGCCTGGCCGTCCGCGGTCTTCAGGTCGAGGACAAGGCCACGCTTGCCGCGATTGCTGCCGAGGAACAGCGCCGCCATGCCGGGTTCGAGACCGGGGCCGGTCTGGCGGGTGGAATCGCCCTCGGGCGCCTCCAGCTTGACGACGTCGGCGCCGAGATCGGCGAACCATTGCGCGCAATAAGGGCCGAAGATGACCGACGACAGGTCGATGACCTTGAGACCGTGGAGCGGGAACATGGGCGAGGGGTAGCGGGGACGGTGGGAAAGGTAAACATCGGCGACTTCGCCGCGTTGGGGGTATCGTTAGCGTTGGGTGGGGAGCAGACGAAGACCTCGTCTAAGCATTCAATTTCTTGACCCACTCGGCACCACCCGCGGTGGACCGACGCTCACTACATCCACGCAGTGGTTGAGCGTGGTTAGCGACCAGTGCTCCAGTGGTCCCGGATACTCGTCGTCCGCGAATGTCGTCTCCGACACATACCGAAGGAATGCCGAGTTGAAACGCCGCTCCAACATATTAATGCAGGACGGCTCGCTTGGTTCGGCTTTCCAAAAGCTCTCATTCCTAACTGCATAGGCCACGTAGTTATCCCAGCGGAGTTCGTAACACCGGCCTGCGTCCGTTAGGATAATCGGTCGCCCTTCACCCAAATCAACGCCATCAAAGTCGATCTTGGTTGGCTCGCCGAGCAGACCTTCTGCCACGATGATCCGCAATTGGTTGTCGGCCGGTTCGCCGATATTAGTGAGATAAAGGTCGAGCAGACCGTCGGGAAACTCCACGAGACACACCTTCTAAGCCGTATCCAAGTAGCCGATATTTGGTCGATGGCCGCAGCGACCGCAAATGGTCGAGAGCGGGCTTGAGCCAGTATGACCAAATCCTCCAAAAGTCTCGAAAGTCACTCACTTTGGGATATGCACGCGGCAAAGATATATCTTCGCCGGGGAATATTTCCGATACTCACGATGTCAAAGAGCGAAATGCTCGCTGTTATAACCAAATAGGAGATAAATGTCAATCCCTCTCCCGCTTGCGGGAGAGGCGAGACGCGCGCCAGCGCGCCGGGTGAGGGTGTTCCGGTGCCTCGAAGCGAGAAGAACACCCTCACTGCTCGGCGGAGGCGCCGAGTCGCCTCTCCCGCAGGCGGGAGAGGGTAATGCAGGTGCGCTCGCTCGGCGTGACTGCGGCGAACCGACCCCAAGCTCGCGTGCCTGCAGCCTCACGAAAGCCGCGCCGCATGCCAGCGCAGATGGTCCGCGACGAAGCTCTGGATGAACCAATAGCTGTGGTCGTAGCCGGCGTGGCGGCGCAGGGTCAGCGGGATGCCGGCGGCGGTGCAGGCGGCTTCGAGGCGTTTGGGCTGCAGTTGGCTTTCGAGGAAATTGTCGGCGAGGCCCTGATCGACCAGCAGTTCGGCGACGCGGGCGCCGGCTTCGATCAGCGCGACGGCGTCGTGGGCGGCCCAGGCGGCCGGGTCGTCGCCAAGGTAGAGCGGCAGTGCCTTTTGCCCCCAGGGCACTTGGGTGGGGGCGACGATCGGCGCGAAGGCGGAGACGCTGCGGAAGCGGCCGGGGTGTTTCAGCGCGAGGGTCAACGCGCCATGGCCGCCCATCGAATGACCGGTGATCGACTGGCGGTCCAGGTCGGCGGGGAAATCGGCGGCGATGATGCCGGGCAGCTCGTCGATCAGCCAGCTGCGCATGCGATAGTGCGGCGCCCAGGGACCTTCGGTGGCGTCGAGGTAGAAGCCGGCGCCCTGGCCCATGTCGTACGCCGGGTCGTCGGCGACGCCTTCGCCGCGCGGACTGGTATCGGGCGTGACCAGCATCAGGCCGAGTTCGGCGGCGAACGCTTGCGCGCCGGCCTTGATGGCAAAGGTTTCTTCCGTGCAGGTCAGGCCGGCGAGGCACCAGAGGACGGGGAAGGGGCCTTGTCCGGGTGGGGTGAAGACACCGAACTTCATCGTCGTGCCGGTGCTGGTGCTGGCGTGCGAATGGAAGGACTGGCGGCCGCCATGGCAGGCGGTAGAGGAGAGGTTTTCCATGGGGGTCATGCTGCCCCTCTCCCGCCTGCGGGAGAGGCGAGACGCGCGCCAGCGCGCCGGGTGAGGGTGTTTGCTCGCGCGGCAACTGGAAGGACACCCTCACCCGCTCGTCCAAGCGGACGAGTCGACCTCTCCCGCAGGCGGGAGAGGTAAGATTTATGCGACACCATGGTCAGAACACCACGACCGAGCGGATGCTTTCCCCGGCGTGCATCAGGTCGAAGCCCTTGTTGATCTCGTCCAATGTCAGGACATGGGTGATCATCGGGTCGATCTCGATCTTGCCGGTCATGTACCAGTCGACGATCTTGGGCACGTCGGTGCGGCCCTTGGCGCCGCCGAACGCGGTGCCGCGCCAGTTGCGCCCCGTCACCAGCTGGAACGGGCGGGTGCTGATTTCCTTGCCGGCCTCGGCGACGCCGATGATGATGCTGGTGCCCCAGCCGCGGTGGCAGGCCTCCAGCGCCTGGCGCATCACCGTCGTGTTGCCGGTGCAATCGAAGGTATAGTCGGCGCCGCCGTCGGTCAGCGCCACGAGGTGGGCCACGAGATCGCCCTCCACCGTATTCGGGTTGACGAAATGCGTCATGCCGAAACGCTTGCCCCATTCTTCCCGCGCCGGGTTGATGTCGACGCCGATGATGAGGTTGGCGCCGGCCATGCGCGCGCCCTGCAGCACGTTGAGGCCGATGCCGCCCAACCCGAAGACGATGACATTGTCGCCGGGCCGCACATCGGCGGTGTTGACGACGGCGCCGACGCCGGTGGTGACGCCGCAGCCGATGTAGCAGCTGGTCTGGAACGGCGCGTCGGTGCGGATCTTCGCGACCGCGATTTCGGGCAGCACGGTGAAGTTTGAGAAGGTCGAGCAGCCCATGTAATGGTGCAGCATCTGGCCCTTGTAGCTGAAACGGCTGGTGCCGTCGGGCATCAGGCCCTTCCCCTGCGTGGCGCGGATCGCGGTGCACAGGTTGGTCTTGCCACTGAGGCACGACTTACACTGGCGGCACTCGGGGGTGTAGAGCGGGATGACATGATCGCCGACCGCGACGCTGGTGACGCCGGGGCCGATCTCGCGGACGATGCCGGCGCCTTCATGGCCGAGGATCGACGGGAACAGCCCCTCGCTGTCGAGGCCGTCCAATGTATAGGCGTCGGTGTGGCAGATGCCGGTGGCCATGATCTCGACGAGGACTTCGCCGGCGCGCGGGCCGTCGAGATCGACCTCGACGATTTCGAGGGGCGTTTTCGGCGCAAAGGCGACGGCGGCGCGGGTCTTCATCGGGGCGGTTCCTGCTTGGTGTTCGGGCGCGTTCCTAGCGCGAAACGTCGCAGAATCGCACATCAAGAATTCGCCAAGCTTGCTTTTTCGTCAAAAGACGCGCATTGGCCGCTGGCGCGAAGGTGCCTGCAAGCGATCCGCGGTGCTTCGGCCCCCTCTTCGACCGAACGGTCCAACAAGCATTTTGCCGGACTGTTTCCGGCGAAATTTCTAAACGAACTTAAAGGTTACTGACATGGCCACTGGCACAGTCAAATTCTTCAACGCCACCAAGGGTTATGGCTTCATTGCTCCCGATGGCGCTTCCAAGGACGTCTTCGTCCACATTTCGGCCGTCGAGCGTGCCGGTCTTTCCGACCTCGCCGAAGGCGCCAAGGTTGTTTTCGATCTCGAGAACGATCGCCAGGGCCGCGCTTCGGCTGTCAATCTTTCGATGGCCTAAGACGCGCTTATGCCGAAAGAAGAGGTTATCAAGATCGAGGGCGTGATCGCCGAGATCCTGCCCGACGGCCGTTTTCGCGTACGGTTGGAAAACGAACATGAAATCATCGCCTATACGGCGGGCAAGATGCGCAAGAACCGCATCAGGTCCATTGTCGGCGACCGGGTTCATGTCGAAATGACGCCTTATGATCTCGACAAGGGTCGCATCGTCTTCCGCGAGAAGACAGCGCCCATGCCGATGAACCAGAGGCGGTTTTTCCGGCGCTGACACGGCTGGATCCTTGGTGATCCGGAATTCGGAAAAAGGGCGTGGGGCCGGTCCCCACGCCCTTTTTTGTTGTGGCTCAGCAGCCCAGCAGATCCGCCAGGTCGAGCAGGCTCGTCGACCGATATTCCCACGCGGCCTCATAGGCGAGGTCGGGCGCCGGCGCGCCGCCATATTCCAGCGGGCGATGCACGAAGGCGCAGATCAGCCCGGCGGCCCGGGCCGCCGCCAGGTCGCCGTGGTGCGCGGCGACGAGGCAGAGTTCACCTGGCGCGATGTCGAGTGCCGCCGCGGTCGCCTGATAGGCGATCTTTGCCGGCTTGTAGGCGCCGGCGATCTCGGCGCCCAGGATGGCATCCCAGGGCAGGCCGGCGTGGCGTGCCATGGCGACCATCAGCGCGATATGGCCGTTGGAGCAGGTGACGATCGGGAAACGGCGTTTCAGCCGGGTCAGCCCCTCGACACTGTCGGGCCAGGGGTCGAGGGTGTGCCAGGCCAGCGTCAGCGTCTGGCGCTCCGCCTCGCCGAGTTCGACGCCGATGTCGGCGAGCACGGCATCGAGCATCTCACGGTGCAGCACGTCGAGCTTGACGAAGCCGCGCGTCGATCTGCCGGCGTCGCGCATCATCAGGAAATAGCGCCGGCGCCACTGGTCGGTGAAGGCGAACGCGTCGACATCGTCGCGCCCGGCCGCGGCCAGCACCGGGGCGGCGGCGCGGGCAATGCTCGACCGCCAGTCGACGACCGTGCCGAACACGTCGAAGGCGAGCGCCCGGGGTGTCAGGGTGTCACCTCGAAATCGGCCTTTGCGGGCGTCCGCGTCGCGTTCCAGTAATCGACCAGTGCGAACGGCCAGTTCTGCGCCACCCGACCCTTGGCATTCTTGTACCAGCTGTTCACGTCCGGCGCGGCCCAGGCCATGCGGGCGTTTTCGGCATCGACCTTGTCGTTGAAGGCGGCGGTCACGTCGGGACGCGGCTCGAGCGACGTCTTGCCCTCCTCGATCAGCAGCTTGATGCAGCCCATGATGTAGCGGACCGAACATTCCGAAAAGAACACGATCGAGCCGTTGACGACGATGTTGGTGTTGGGGCCGTAGATCATGAAGAAATTGGGAAATCCGGGCACCGTCATGCCGAGATAGGCGCGGGCGTCGCCATCCCATATCGTGCGCAGGTCGATGCCGTTTTCGCCGATGATGTGCATCGGCACCAGGAATTCGGACGCGGTGAAGCCGGTCGCGTAGATGATGACATCGACCGCCACCAATTGCCCGGAGGCGAGGCGAACGCCGCCGGCTTCGATCGCGGCAATGGGATCGGTGATCAGCTCGACATTGTCGCGCTTCAGCGCCGCCGCCCAGACGCCGTTGTCGACGAGCATGCGCTTGCCGCCCGGGGCATAGGGCGGGATGGATTTCGCCAGCAGGTCGGGCCGGTCGCCGAGCTGCGCCGCCAGCGCGCCTTCGAGCAGCAGGCGCAGGTCGGCGTTCATCTGCGACAGCGATCCGGGCTGGTTCCAGCCGTCGGTGCGCGCCACGGCGGGACGCAGGAATTCGGTCAGGCTCCAGAACAGCCCGAAGCGGTTCCAGTTGGCGTAGAAGGGCATGTGCTGCAGCGCCCAGCGGACGCCGTCGGGGACCTTGTCGTGATAGACGGCGCTCGGCAGCAGCCAGGGCGGGGTGCGCTGGAAGATGGCGAGCGACGCGACATCGCCGGCGATCTCGGGGACGATCTGGAAGGCGCTGGCGCCGGTGCCGATGACGGCGACGCGCTTGCCCTTCAGGTCGACGCTCGCGTCCCACTGCGCCGAATGAAAGGCCGGGCCGGCAAAGCTGCCGACGCCCGCGATGTCGGGCAGTTTCGGGGTGTTGAGCTGGCCGACGGCGCTGATCACGGCGCGGGCGGGCAGGGTCTCGCCGCTGTCGAGCGTCACCTGCCAGGCGCGGCCGTCCCAGGTCGCGCCTTCCACCCGGGTGCGGAAGCGGATGTGCCGGTGCAGGCCGTATTTGGTGGCGATGCGCTCGAAATAATCCTGCAGCACGTCGCCGGTCGAATAGCGGTAGGGCCATTCATGCGCCGGCTCGAAGGAATAGCTGTAGAGGTGGTTGGGCGTGTCGACGCGGACGCCCGGGTAGCGGTTGGCGGTCCAGGTGCCGCCGACGCGATCCTGCGCATCGATGATGGTGAAGGGGATGCCGGCTTCTTTCAGCGCGATGCCGGCGAGCAGGCCCGACATGCCGGCCCCGATGACGACGACGGGGAATTCGGCCCTGGCTTTCGCCGGCGCGTCGATGGTGATGCCGCTGGCCGTCGGCGTGCCGTCGAGATGCAATTCGCTGGTCAGCAGGTCGGTATATTCGGCCGGCACCTGGCCGCCGGCGACGAAATGCATGGCGCGATCGACGGCAGCCGCCGGCGGGCGGGGCAGGGCGGGGTAGCCGGCGTCGCGCCAGCGGGCGAGATGCCGGGCCGCCAGGGCGCGGGCCTCGGCCTGCTTTTCGGGCGGAATGCCGCCGTTTTCATCGCCCCAGGTGCTGACATCGGTGACCGGGAGCGGAAAGTCGTCGAGGTGATCGGCATTGCCGGTGAAATGGATCAGCGTCGCCAGCAGCGCCGGAATGTTCACCGGTTCCAGCCGGGCGGCAATGTCGGCTTCGCTGTCGCTGAACGGTTCGGCCATGCAAATTCCCCGAAGACTGTTTTGCCGGCGATTATGGAGGCGCGGCGGTGGCTGTCCACCTGCCTAATTGGGGGCGATCGTTGACGCCGGCCCGTCGCCACCCCTAATCGACCGGCCCCATCGAAAGCCTGCCCCATGCCGAAACTGTTCACGCCCATCGCCATCGGCGACCTGACGCTCGCCAACCGCATCGTCATCGCGCCGATGTGCCAGTATTCGGCCGTCGATGGCTGCCTGACCGACTGGCATGTGATGCACCTCGGCAACCTCGCGCAATCCGGCGCCGGGCTGCTGGTCATCGAGGCGACGGCGGTCGTGCCGGAAGGGCGCATTTCCTATGCCGACAGCGGTCTGTACGACGATGCGACCGAGGCGGCGCTTGGCAAAGTCCTCGCCAGCATCCGCCGCCACTCGCCGATGCCGGTGGCGATCCAGCTGGCGCACGCCGGGCGCAAGGCCTCGACCGACCTGCCCTGGGTCGGCGGCGCGCAGATCGCGCCCGATGCGCCGAACGGCTGGCAGACGGTGTCGGCGTCGGGCCTCGCCTATGCCGATGGCGAGAACGCGCCGACCGCGCTCGATGCCGCCGGGCTGGCGCGGGTGCGCGACGGCTTTGTCGAGGCGGCGCGTCGGTCGGCGCGGCTGGGCATCGACCTCGTGGAGATCCACGCCGCCCACGGCTATCTGCTGCACCAGTTTCTGTCGCCGCTCAGCAACCGGCGGACCGATGACTATGGCGGCAGCCTTGAAAACCGCATGCGATTCCCGCTGGAGGCGTTCGACGCGGTGCGCGCGGCGTTCCCCGCCGATCGCCCGGTGACGGTGCGGCTGTCGGGTACCGACTGGGTCGATGGCGGCTGGGATATCGAACAGAGCATCGAATTCTGCCGCGCGCTCGAGGCCCGGGGCTGCGCTGCGATCCATGTGTCGAGCGCCGGCCTGTCGCCGCTGCAGAAAATCCCGGTCGGCCCGAGCTATCAGGTGCCGCTGGCGCGGGCGATCAAGGCCGCGGTCGGCATTCCCGTCATCGCCGTCGGCCTGATCACCGAGCCCGAGCAGGCCGAGGCCATCATCGGCACCGGCGACGCCGACATGATCGCACTGGCGCGGACGATCCTTTACGACCCGCGCTGGCCCTGGCATGCGGCGGCGAAACTGGGGGCGAGCGTGCACGCGTCGAACCAGTATCTGCGCTGCCAGCCACGCGGGCTGAAGGCCCTGTTCGAAGGCTGACTTCAGCGACGGCCCTTCAACAGCGGGATTGCCGTCCTCAGGTCGATCGGCTCCAGCCGGTGGCCGTTGCCGGTGACCGCGGTCGCCTTGAACATCGCGTTGTAGATCGCTTCCTCGGTGGCATCGGCGACGCCGACGAACAGGTCGTTCATGCCGTCGTTGGGCACGTCGGCGACCGTCGCCACCGCCGTGCGGCGGGCCGGCGTGCGGCGGACCTCGGCGGCAGTCGAGAACGCCAGCACGAAATCGCCCGAGCCGTTTTCCATGATGCTGCCGGTGCGCGCCAGGCCGACGATGGCGCGCTTGGCCAGCCGGCCGAGATTGCGGTCCGACAGCGGCGCATCGGTGGCGACGATCATCACGATCGAGCAGCCGCCGACGCTGGTCGTGATGTCGGCGGTGCGCGCCGGCGCCGGCGGGATCGGCACGCCCAGGATCGTCGGACGCCCGCCGTAGTTGGTCTGGACGAGCACGCCCACCGTCCAGCCGCTCGCCAGCCGGCGCGAGCTGGTGCCGATGCCGCCCTTGAACTGAAAGGCCTGGGTGCCGGTGCCGGCGCCGACGCTGCCTTCCGCCACCGGCCCGGACGCCGCGGCGGCGATGGCGGCGGTAACGTCCGCCTTGGTCACGTGCCGGCCGCGAATGTCGTTGAGATAGCTGTCGTTGGTTTCGCCGACAACGGCGTTGACCGACCGCACCGCCGCGTTGCCCGGCTGGGCCAGCGTCCATTCGACGGTGGCGGCGATGCCTTCGGCGACGTTCAGCGTGTTGGTCAGCACGATCGGCGTCTCGATCTCGCCCAGCTCGTCGATCTGCGGCGATCCGGCGAATTTGCCGAAGCCGTTGGCGCGATAGAAGGCGGCGGGCAGCTTGTCCTGAAACACATTGCCGGGATGGGGGACGATCGCGGTGACGCCGGTGCGGATCCGGTCGCCGTCCTGTCGGGTGACCTGGCCCACCCTGACGCCGGGAACATCGGTGATGGCGTTCAGCGGCCCTGTCGGCAGCGCGCCGACGGCAAGGCCGGCCTCGCGGAAGCGCGGCCGGTCGCCGGGAGTCTCGGCAGGTGCGGTGGCGACCGCGGCAGCGAGCACGGCAATGATCGGCAGCATGGCAATTCCCTTCGGGCGCGACGATAGGGTCATCCGCTGCCCGGTTGCCAGCCCCGGCGGCGCGTGGCAGTCCGGGGCATCACATCAGGGGTCGATCAAAATGCGCCGTCTTGCACCGGGTCTTGCCATCTTGCTTGCATCGGGGGCGGTGCAGGCGGCGCCGGTACCCGTGTCCCAGGCCGAATTGAAGGCGACGATCACCCGGCTGGTCGGCTTCGGCACCCGCCATACCCTGTCGGACACGAAATCCGAAACGCGCGGCATCGGCGCCGCCCGCCGCTATGCCGCGTCGCGATTCGCCGCGTTTTCCAAGGACTGTGGCGGCTGCCTGGTCATCGAGACGCCGGCCAAGACGGTGTCGGGCGCCCGGGTGCCGGTGCCGACCGAGATCGTCAACGTCATGGCCATCCTGCCGGGCACCAGCGACCCCAATCGCGTCGTCATCATCTCGGGGCACATCGACAGCCGCAATTCCGATCCGCTCGATGCCGTCGGCGATGCGCCGGGCGCCAATGACGATGGCTCGGGCACCGCGGCGGTGATCGAGGCGGCGCGGGTGCTGTCGAAGCAGAAATTCCCGGCGACCATCGTTTTTGCGGTGTTGTCGGGCGAGGAACAGGGATTGTTCGGCGGCGGGCTGCTCGCCGAAACGGCGAAGGCCAAGGGCTGGCAGGTCCAGGCCGTGCTCAACAACGACATTATCGGCAACGCGACGGGGTCGGGCGGCGCCCGCGACGACAAGACGGTGCGGGTGTTTTCGGAAGGCACCCGGGCGACCGAGACGCCGGAGGAGGCCAACCGCCGCCGCTATAACGGCGGCGAGGTCGACAGCCCGGCGCGCAACCTGTCGCGCTATATCGCCGGCCTGCAGGGCAAGGCGGGGATCGCCGTCGAGCAGGTCTATCGCACCGATCGCTTCGGCCGCGGCGGCGACCAGGTGCCGATGCTGCAGGCCGGCTATCCGGCGGTGCGCATCACCGAGCGGCAGGAGAATTACGATCGGCAGCACCAGAATGTCCGCACGGAAGGCGCCCGCGCCTATGGCGACCTGATCTCGGGCGTCGATTTCGCCTATCTCGCCAAGGTGACGACGCTCAATATCACGGCGCTGGCGGCGCTGGCGACGGCACCCGCCACGCCGGCCGGGGTGACGATCGAGGGCCAGGTGTCGCCCGACACGAAGATCAGCTGGAAGCCGGTGCCGGCCGCGGCGAAGTACCGGGTCTGGTGGCGCCCGACGACATCGCCGGCCTGGACCAACAGCCGCGACGTGCCGGCCGGTGAAACCACGCTGACGCTGAAGGGCATCGACATCGACACCTGGTTCTTCGGCGTGTCGGCGGTCGGGGCGGACGGGACGGCCAGCCCTGTGGTGTATCCCGGCGTCGCGGGGGCGTTTTTCCCCGGCTAGCGCCTCGACGCCCGCCCGTCACCGGGAACCCCGACCGCCAGGGCCGGGTTGCATGGCTTTCCCCGAGCAAGGCGAAGGTGACGGACATGGCAGGACAACGAGGATCGATGGCACCCTGGGTTGCCGGTGGCGTGGCGGCGCTGGCGGCAGCCGCGGTGCTGAACCACGGTGCAGCGGTGGCGGCCGAGGCCGAATATCCGCCGGTCGGTGACGTCATCGAGGTCGACGGCGTCACCGTCCATTACACCGACAGCGGCGGCACCGGCGATCCCATCGTGCTCATCCACGGCAACGGCTCGCTGGTGCAGGATTTCATCGCGGCTGGGCTGGTAGAGCGCCTGGCGACAGGCCATCGCGTCATCGCCTTCGATCGTCCGGGCTATGGCTATACCGCGCGACCGGAGGGCCGGGACTGGACGGCTGAGGCGCAGGCGGCGTTGTTGGCAACCGCGGCCGAGCGCCTTGGCGTCACGCAGCCGATCGTCGTCGGGCATAGCTGGGGGACGCTGGTCGCCATCGCCTGGGCGCTGGCCCGGCCCGGCGATGTGAAGGCGCTGGCGCTGCTCGCCGGCTACTACTACCCGACCGCCCGGCCCGACGCGATGCTGTTGAACATCGCCGAGGTGCCGCTTCTCGGGCGGGTGTTCACCGACGCCTGGGCGCCCGTGCAGTCGCGGCTCATCGGTCCGCTCGGCAACAAGCTCGTCTTTTCACCGGCATCGGTGACGCCGGGCTTTCGCGATGGAATGCCCTTCGGGTTGATTCTGCGGCCGGGGCAGGTGCGCGCGTCGGCGGAAGACGGTGCCCAGATGCCGGCCAATGCCGCACGGCTGGCCGAGCGTTACGGCGAACTCAAGCTGCCGATCGTGGTGCTGTGGGGCGACGGCGACAAGCTGGTGAAACAATCGGGGCAATCGGCGCGCCTTGTCGACGAGGTTTCCACGGCGGCGGGCAAGCCGCTGCCCGATGTCGGCCACATGATCCACCATGTTCACCCGGGCGCGGTGGCGGCGGCGATCCTGGCGCTTGCCGGATGACCGGGGTCGGCACGTGCGGCGATGGCTTGCGCTCGGGCCGCGGCAACTGGCAAAGCGGCGGCGCACAATCACCGGAGCGTCCATGCCCAGCCTCGTCCTCCTTCGCCACGGCCAGTCGGCCTGGAATCTCGAAAACCGCTTTACCGGCTGGTGGGATGTCGGCCTGACCGAACAGGGCGTGGCCGAGGCGACGGCGGCGGGGGTCGCCATGCAGGCGGCGGGCCTCGACTTCGACATCGCCTTCACCAGCGTGCAGTCGCGGGCGATCAAGACGCTCAACCTGGCGCTGGAGGCGATGGGCCGGCTATGGCTGCCGGTCACCAAGAATTGGCAGCTCAACGAGCGGCACTATGGCGGGCTGACCGGGCTGAACAAGGCCGAGACCGCGGCGCAGCATGGCGAGGACCAGGTCAAGATCTGGCGCCGCAGCTTCGACGTGCCGCCGCCGCCACTGGCGCGAGGCTCCCGATATGACCTGGCCGGCGACCGCCGCTATGCCGGCATCGCCATCCCCGACGCCGAAAGCCTGAAGGACACGATCGCCCGGGTGCTGCCCTATTGGGAAAGCGCGATCGTGCCGGAACTGCAGGCGGGCAAGCGGGTGATCATCGCCGCGCATGGCAATTCGCTGCGCGCGCTCGTCAAGCATCTGTCGGGCATTTCGGACGATGATATCGTCCATGAGGAGATTCCGACCGGGCGGCCGATGGTCTATGAGCTGGCCGACGATTTGACGGCGCTGGGGCGGCGCTATCTCGATTGATCAGCGCGCGCTGATCGCGATCGTGGCGCGGATCGCGTCGCCCGCGCCGATGCCTTCGGCGCGTTGCACGGCGACCTTGATCGGCAGCAGATAGCCGCCATTGCGCGGAAACAGCGAGGTCGTGAACGTGGTGGCGCCGATGGTCGCCGTCACCGGCACCACGCCCCAGCCATAGCTGGCCTCGTGCGCGGCGAAGCGGATTTCGCCAAAATGCGCGTCGGGCACTGGCGCGAACAGGAACGGCGCCGGGCCGCGCCAGCTGATGACCACGGCGTCGAAGGTGACGACTGCCAGAATGGTGCCGTCACCCATGACGATCGTCAGCCGGCGAACCGCCAGTCGAGCGTTTCACCGGCGAGGAACGGCACCACGTCACCGACACGGTCGGGCACCGTGACCGGTGCGCGTTCCAGCGCAACCGTGCCGGTGTTGCGCGGCAAGCCGTAGAAGGCCGGGCCGAACTCGCTGGCAAAGCCCTCCAGCCGGTCGAGCGCGCCTTCCTCCTCGAAGGTGCGGGCATAGCTTTCGAGCGCAAACGGCGCGTTGAACATGCCGGCGCAGCCGCAGGCGGTTTCTTTCGTCGGGGCGGCGTGCGGCGCGGAATCGGTGCCGAGGAAGAATTTCGGGTTGCCCGAGGTCGCCGCCCGGCGCAGCGCCTGCTGGTGCGTCTCGCGCTTCAGCACCGGCAGGCAGTAAAGGTGGGGGCGGATGCCGCCTTCGAACATGGCATTGCGGTTGATGGCGAGATGGTGCGGGGTGATCGTGGCGGCGACGGTGGCCGGCGCGGCCTCGACGAAGGCCGCGGCCTCGGCGGTGGTGATGTGTTCAAAGACGATCTTCAGCGCCGGATAGTCGCGCACCAGGCCAGCGAGGGTGCGGTCGATGAACACCGCCTCGCGGTCGAAGATGTCGACATCGGCATCGGTGACTTCGCCATGGACGAGCAGCGGCATGCCGATGCGCTGCATGGTGTCGAGCGCGGCGCGGATGTGGCGGACATCGGTGACGCCATGCGCCGAATTGGTCGTGGCATTGGCCGGGTACAGCTTGGCGGCGGTGAAGATGCCCTCGGCATGGCCGCGGGCGATCTCGTCGGCATCGATGCCGTCGGTCAGGTAGCAGGTCATCAGCGGCGTGAAGTCGCTGCCCGGCGGCAGCGCCGCCAGGATGCGGTCGCGATAGGCGGCGCCGGCCGCGGCGGTCGTTACCGGCGGCTTCAGATTGGGCATGACGATGGCGCGGGCGAACTGCCGCGCGGTGTGGCCGACGACGGCGCCGAGCATGGCGCCATCGCGCAGATGGACGTGCCAGTCGTCGGGCCGGCGGAGCGTCAAGGTGCTGGCGGTCGGCGGCGTGGCGGCGGTCATGGCGGAATTCCAACGAGGGCTGGCGCCGGGTTAGCGCCGGGGCCGGCACGCGGCAACCGGTCGATTTGACGGATTTATACAGGAATGTTGTCATTTCGGTAATGACATGATGCCGCGACAGGCATAGCCTTTGCGACTGGGGGAGGCATTTTCCGATGCCAAGGGATCAGGGCCGCGTCGGCGTCCGGCTGCTGTTGCTGCCCGCAATGCTGTGCGCCGCCGGCGCCGCGGCCCAGGTCGCGACACCTGCCACCAACCTGCCGACCCGCGAGGAAATCGATCCCGCCCGGCGCCAGCCGCTGGCGGCGCCGACACGGCTGCGGGTCGACGGCGATATCGAGCGCAGCCCCTGCGCGCTGGCCGATCCGGCCTATGCGGCGATCAAGGTGACGCTGACCGCCGCGACCTTCAACAACCTCGGCCCGGTGTCCCCGGCCGCGCTGGACCCGGCGTGGCGCCCTTATGTCGGCACCGAACAGCCGATCGCTGTCGTCTGCGAGATCCGCGACGCGGCGGCGACGATCCTGCGCCGCCAGGGCTATCTGGCGGCGGTGCAGGTGCCGACCCAGCGCATCGAGGGCGGCGCGGTGACCTTCGAGGTGCTGTATGCGCGGCTGACCGCGATCCGGGTGCGCGGCGACGCCGGCCGCAACGAACGCCAGGTGGCGCGCTATCTCGACCGGATCGCCACGGGCGTCGTGTTCAATCGCCTCGCCGCCGAACGCTATCTGCTGCTGGCGCGCGACCTGCCGGGGCTGGACGTGCGGCTGGCGCTGAAGCCGGCCGGCACCGCGCCGGGCGACATGATCGGGGAGGTGTCGGTCAAGCGCACCCCCGTCGCCATCGACCTCGGCATCCAGGATTACGCCCCGGCCCAGACCGGGCGCTGGGGCGGGCAGTTGCGGGCGCAGTTCAACGGGTTGACCGGGCTCGGCGATCGCACCAGCGTATCGTTCTATTCGACCGCCGATTTCGCCGAACAGCAGGTGCTGCAGCTCGGCCATGATTTCGCGATCGGCAGTCAGGGCCTGCGGCTCGGCGGC
Organism: Sandarakinorhabdus sp. DWP1-3-1; assembly: GCF_049896705.1. Classification (NCBI taxonomy): domain Bacteria; kingdom Pseudomonadati; phylum Pseudomonadota; class Alphaproteobacteria; order Sphingomonadales; family Sphingosinicellaceae; genus Sandarakinorhabdus; species Sandarakinorhabdus sp. DWP1-3-1. The sequence goes on from NZ_JAFCUV010000001.1 coordinate 24,172, forward strand.
AATTTCACCTATGCCTGGACGGCGCCCGATACCGGAAATCCGGCGGTCTCGGTCCACGCCCGCTCGCTGATCGCCAATGTCGAGGCGAGCTATCCGCTGGTGCGGTCGCAGGCGCTGACGATCGGCACGGCGCTCGGCTTCGACCTCGTCGACCAGCGGGTGCGCTTCAACGCCGGTGCCGGCCTGCCCGATCAGGCGCTGTCGCGGGACCGGCTGCGCGTGCTGTACGGCCGGCTCGATTTCGATGCCGTCGACATGCGCGGGGTGGGGCCGGGCGGCACCATCGGCTGGCATCTGGCCGGGGCGCTGGAGCTGCGGCGCGGCCTCGACATCCTGAACGCCAGCCCCAACTGCCTCGCCGATATCGCGGCCTGCGGCGGCGGCGTGGTGACGCCGAGCCAGGTCGATGGCGATCCGACCGCGACGGTGCTGCGCTTGACCGGGCTCGCCGAATGGCGGTTCGCCCGCACGATGACGCTGGCGCTGCTGCCGCGCGCCCAGGTTTCCAGCGCACCGCTGTTCTCGATCGAACAATTTTCGGCCGGCAACTACACCATCGGCCGCGGCTATGATCCCGGCACGCTGGCCGGCGATAGCGGTATCGGCTTCCAGGCGGAGCTGCGCCACGACCGCATCGGCATCCTGTCGCAATACAGGGTCGGCGTGCAGCCCTATGCCTTTGTCGACACCGAATGGGTGTGGAATCGCGGCACGCCGCCGGGGTTCGATCCGCAGCAGGTGACGTCGGTGGGCGCCGGCGCGCGGCTCGGCTGGGCCGACAAGGCGCGGGTCGATGTCAGCATCGCGGTGCCGCTGCGCGATGCCGGCCGGGTCCAGAGCGGCGACGTCCGGCTGCTGGTGTCGCTGTCGACACGCCTGGTGCCCTGGGGAGACCGCTGATGGCCGGCAACAGGCAGTGCGCCGTCGGGTCCTCGCGGCGGGTGCTGGCCGCCTTGCTGGCGGTGCAACCGCTCCATGCGGCGCCGGCACTTGCCCAGGCCTTTGCCGGGTCGGGCATCCTGACCTTTGGCGATGTCTTCGTCGATCGCAGCACGCCGGGGCTCGACCAAGTCATCGTCAACAGTTCGCAGGCGACGATCAACTGGACGCCGACCGATACCGCCATCGGCGGCGGTGCCATCGATTTCCTGCCGGCGGGCAATACCGTCGCCTATATCGCGGGCCAGGCGCCGGGCGGCGTCTACACCATCCTCAATCGCATCATCGCCGCCGACCCGTCGCGCGTCATCGCCTTCAACGGCACGGTCAATTCGGGGGCCGGCGGCTCGGTGTGGTTCTATGCGCCGGGCGGCATCCTGCTGGGCGAAACGGCGCGGTTCGACATCGGCAACCTGCTGCTGACGGCGAATGATCCGGTCACCGACGGCAATGGCAGCTTTCTCGATGGCGCAAGCTACAGCCTCAGGGCGGCGAGCGGCAGCACGGCGGCGATCGACATTGCCGCCGGCGCCCGCATCAGCGCGCTCAACGGCGGCTCCTATGTCGTGGCGGTGGCGCCGCGTATCCGGCAGGCGGGCGCCATCGACGTCAACGGCAGCGCGGCGCTGGTCGCGGCGGAAGCGGTCGACATCACCTACAACGCCGGGCTGTTCGACGTGACCGCCACGATCGGCACCGATGTCGGCGATGCGATCGTGCACACCGGCACGACGACGGGGGCGGCGGGTACGGTCAGCGAGGCGCATCGCATCTACCTGATGGCGATGCCCAGGAACAACGCGGTGACGCTGCTGATCGCCGGCAGCGGCAATCTCGGCTTCGATATCGCCGGCGCCGCCGATGTCGCCGGCAACGCGATCGTGCTGTCGGCGGGCCACAATATCACGGAGGCCAGTACCGGCACGCCCTTTGCCGAGCAGGCGTCGGGTGGGCCGGGCGCCGCCAGCCTCATTCTCGACGCCACCAGCTATACCTCGCAGGTGCTGGGCCTGGCCAAAACCGCTGCGCGTGCCGAAAATGTGCAAGGCACCGCCAGCTATGCCGCGGGGCTGACGCTGGCGGCGGGCAGTGTCGCGTCGCTGGTCGCCGCGGGCCATGCGACGACGATTGCCGGCGATGCCCGGATCAGCACCGATGCGGCCTCGTCGGACACCGGCGGCGCCAGCCGGACCGCCGGGACGACGCGGGTCGCGGCCGAGGGCGGCGCCAGCCTGACGGTCGGTGGCGTTCTGGTCGCGTCGGCGCGCGGCGTCGGTGATGACGGTCCGGCCGTCGGCGGCAATGGCGTCGGCGGCACCGCCACCGTCATGGCGATGGCCGGCAGCACCATCACGGCCGGCAGCATCACCACCGACGTCGACGGCCAGGGCGGCCGCGGCGACAGTGGCGGCACCGGCATCGGCGGCCGCACCGTCGTGGGGGCTTTCGACGGCGGCTCGCTGCTCGTGCCGGGCGGCGATTCGATCGTCAGCGCCAGCGCGCGCGGCTTTGGCGGCGACGCCATCGACCAGGGCATCGGTGGCGACGGTTTCGGCGGCACGGCCGACATTCTGGCCAGCGACGGCGGCGTCGTCACCCTCGCCAACCTGCTCGTCGTCGACATGACCGGGGCGGGCGGCAATGGCGGCGCCGGCGGCGGCAGCGGCCGCGGCGGCGGCAATCTCGAAGGCGGCGGCATCTTTGCGGCGCGCAACGGCACCATCGACGCTGGCGTCGTCGTCGGGCTGGCGCGGGGCATCGGTGGCCGGGTGTCGGATGCCGGCGCCGGCAACGGGCAGGGCGGCCGCATCGGCCTCAGCGCCGTCGCCGGCAGCAGCGTGACGATCGCCACCGATGCCGGCATCGATGCCGGCGGCTTCGGCGGCGGCGCCGCCAGCCAGGACAGCAGCGGCGGCGGTAACGGCCGGGGCGGCATCGCCTTTGCGACGGCAGGCCAGGATTCGCAACTGACGATCGCCGGCGCGCTCGGTGTGCTTGCCGTGGGCGAAAGCGGGCAATTTCCGGCCGGCGCGGGCACCGGCGGCACCGCCAGCCTGGCGACCAGCGGCAGCGGCGGCGCGGTCGCGATCGGAACGGGTTTGCTGGTCGATGCCAGCGGGATCGGCGGCCGGGCCGACGACAATGCCGTGGCCGGCGACGCCAGCGGCGGCCTCGCCCGGCTCGTCGCCGATGGCGGCAGCATCACGACGACCCTGCCGAGCGGGCAGGACAGGGTGCTGGCCGATGCCATCGGCGGCGCGGCCGGCGTCGGCGGCCGCGCGACGGGCGGCCAGGTGGCGTTCCAGGCGGCCAACGGCGGCCGCCTTGCCACCGCCGGCGAACTGCTGGTTTCGGCGCAGGCGACCGGCGGCGGCGGCGTCACGGGCGATGGTGGCAGCGCCGCGGGCGGGCGCATCGACCTGGCAATCGATGACGGCACGCTGGCGCTCGGCACGCGGCTGGTGCTGGACGCGCGGGGACTTGCCGGCAATGGCGCCGAAGGTGGCGGCGGCCAGGGCAACGGCGGCACGGCGGCCGGCGGCCAGGTGCTGATCGGTGTGACCGATGGCGAGGTGACGGTCGGTGCCCTTGGGGTCGACGTCAGCGCGGTCGGCGGCGGCGGCACCGGTGGCGGCGCTGCGATCGGCGGTTTGTCGCGGCTGCTGGCCACGCGATCGACCGTCGATGTCGACGGCGGCGCGGTTGTCGGCACCGGCGCGGTCGGCGGCGATGCGGTGCGCGGGCGCGGTGGCGACGCCGAAAGCGGCAGCATCGACTGGATCGTCACATCGGGCACCGATGAAACCGCCCGCTTCACGGCCGGCAGCTTCCTGATGAATTCCAACGCCTTTGCCGGCAACGGCGGCGATGCCGCGGACGGTGCGCCGGGCGGTGATGGCGGCAACGCCACGGTCGCCGGCGGCGGGCCGGTGGCCCAGCCCGGGTCGGGCCTGCGGCTGACGGCGCGCGGTATCGACAGCACGATCGGTGCCGCCAGCCTGCTCGTCGAGGCGGTGGCGCGTGGCGGCCGGGGTGGTCTGGGCGGCAATTCGGCCGACGCGCCGGGCGGTGATGGCGGCCGGGGCGGCAATGCCACCGGCGGTGTCGGCGAAATCGGCCAGCTTTCCGGCCCCATCGGCGCGCCGATCATTCTCGGCAGCGTCGGCCTGAACGATGTACTCCTCGAAATGTTCGCCGACGGCGGCTCCGGCGGGCAGTCGGGCGTCGGCATCGGCGACAGCCAAGGGGGACGCGGCGGCGACGCCATCGGCGGCAGTGCGACGGTGGTGGCCCGCGGCGGCACGCTGGCGACGGGCAGGCTCGGGATCGCGGTTTCAGGCACGGGCGGCGACGCTGGATTTCGCGACGGCGACATCAGGTTCGGCGCCGGCGGCAGCGGCACCGGCGGATCCGGGCTGCTGCTGGCGAGCCCGCACGACATCGGCGGCAACCCGGTGGCGGTATCGGTCAACAACCTGTCGATCGATGCCACGGGATCGGGCGGTGGGTCCGCCGGCGCCGCGGGCAATGGCGCCGGCGGCACGGCGGGCGTCAGGCTCGACCAATGGGCGAACGGCGTCGCGCCGGTCACCGGCAGCATCGACCTGTCGGGCTTCACGCGCCTGACGGCCAATGGCGTCGGCGGCGCCGGCTTTGCCGATGGGGCGACCGGCGGCGACGGCGTCGGCGGGCGGATCGACATTGCCTCGGTGCTCGGCCGGCTGGAGTCGCGCGGCGGCATCGCGGCACAGGCCCGGGGCCTCGGCTTTGCGCTGCCGTACAGCGGCATCACACCGGGCAGCGGTATCGGCGGCGCGATCGCCGTGCTGACCGACGGCGGCAGCCTGTTGGCGGTCGGCGAAGGCAGCAGCTTCGTGGCCGACGGATCCGAAGGCCAGGCGCGGGGCGGCAGCATCGCACTGGCAACGGGCGGCAACGGCGGCGACATGACCATGTCCGGCTCGCTCATCCTCGATGCGTCGGCGACGGCGGCCGAAAATGTCGGCATCGCGGTCGCCGCGGGCACGATCGCGATCGCCGCGACGACGGGGGGCAGCCTGTTGTTCACCGGATCGGTCGACATGGTCGCCGCGGGCCGGATCAATGCCACCGATGCGTTCATCGGCGGCAGCGCCGCGGGCGGCCGGGTGACGATCACCAGCGCCGGCAGTTTCAGCATCGTCGGCCAGAACGACATCGACGTCAGCGGTGTCGGGCTCGGCGGCTTCGGCAATGGCGGCGATGGCACCGGCGGCGGCGTCGACATCCTCGCCGGCGGCGGCAGCATCACGATGCCCACCCTGTCGATCGACGCCGGCGGCATCGGCGCCAACGGTGACCTGGCCGGCGGCATCGGCAAGGCGGCGGCGAGCAGCATCGTCGCGACCGGCGGCGGCAGCATCACCATCGGATCGGGGCTGGACTATCGCGGCACGGCCACCGGCGGATCGGGCAGCAGCGGCGGCGACGCGTTCGGCGGCAGCCTGGTGATCCGTGCCGCCGATGCCGGATCGGCCATCACCATCAACGACGACGAGAGCAGTGCCGGCATCGACCTGACGGTGCGCGGCGGCAATGCCGAAAGCGGCCGGGCCGGGTCTGCCATCGGCGGCACGGCACTGCTGGCGGCGGCTTCGGCGGCATCGGGCGGCACGGGCGGCACGATCACGATCGCCGGCGCGACGACGCTGCTGGCCGACACCTTCGCCGGCAGCTCCGGTGTCGGCGCAGGTGGCGATGCGACGGCGGGTGGCGCCAGGGTCGTCGCCAATCGCGGCAGCATCGCTGTCGGCGGCTCCCTGCTGCTGACGGCCGATGCCGTGGCGGGCGGCGGCGGCACCGGCGGCAATGCCATCGGCGGCAGCGTGGCGTTCGACGTGCTGCGCGGATCGCTGCTGGTCGATGGCGTGCTGACGCTCAGCGGTCGTGCCCGCGGCGGCGATGCGCAGTTCGGCGCCGGCGGCAGTGCCACGACGCTGGCGAGCCGCAATGGCGTCGGCGACGGTCCCGGTGACGGGCTGTCGATCCTGACCGCGCGCGCCCTGGTGATCGGCATCGATGCCGAGGGCGGCACCGGTTCGCAGCAGACGCTGCCCGGCGTCGAAGGCGGCAGCGGCGGTGCGGCGGTTGCCGGCGCGGTCGCGTTGCTGGTCGGCGCAGCGGGCGGACAGGTCGATCCTGGCGATGTCACCGTCGCGAATCATGCCCGCGGCGGCCGCGGCGGTGACGGCGGCGCCGCTCTCGATTTTGCCGGCGCGATCGGTGGCCGGGGCGGCAATGGCGGCAATGCCACCGGCGGCGGCGGCGAAATCGGCATCGTTGCCGGTGGCATCGCGGCACCGCTGGTCGGCTTTGCCGATTTCGGCCGGGTGGCCGTCGCGGCCGGCGCCGAAGGCGGCAGTGGTGGCGCCGGCGGCCTGGGTCCCTTTGGCGCCAGCCTGGGCGGCGCCGGCGGCAATGCCGTCGCGGGCAGTGCCATGCTGGCGGCACGCGGCGGGTCGCTGACGGCGGGCGAGGTGGTTTTCGACGTCGGTGCGCTGGGCGGCGAAGGCGGGCTGGGCCAGGGGCCGGGCGCAATACGGGCGGGCGGCGGCAACGCCCGCGGTGGCCGTGCGGCGCTGCTGGTGATGCAGCATGACGACACCGGCGCGGCCGGCAGCATGGCCATCGCCAGCCTGGCGACCGACGCCGGCGCCGTCGGGGGCCTTGGCGGCACCCGCGGTGGTGACGCCATCGGCGGCGCGGCGACGATCACCTTGGCGCTGTCGGCAGCGCGGCCCGACGACCTGGTGTCGGGCAGCCTGGCCATCGCCGGCACGGCTTCGCTGTTTGCCGCCGCCGAGGCCGGGCAGGCCGACGCAGCCCTGGGTTCCGGTGGCAGCGCCTTTGGCGGCACGCTGGCGCTGGACAACACGGCGGCCGCCTTCACGACCGCAGGCCTCCAACTGGGCGGCGGCGCGGCCGCCGGCGCCGGGGCGAATGGCGGCAGCGCCACGGGTGGCAGCGTGCTGATCGCCAGCCGTCGGGGCGCGACCAATATGGGGGTCGTCATCGGGCCACTGGATGTGTCGGGAACGGGCGCCGACGGCAGTTCCGGGAACGGCGGCGATGGCATCGGTGGCACGATCACGTTGCTCGCGGGTGGCGGATCGGCGCTGACGCTGCCGGCGACGCTCGCCGCCGATGGCCGTGGCGGCAGCGGCGCGGGTGCCGGCGGCGCCGGCCGCGGCGGCGTCATCACTGTCACGGTCGAAGGCGCCGGCGGCCGCATCGAGGGTGGCGCACTGGTCATCACCGCGACCGGCATTGGCGGCGCGGGCGTGGCGGGTGCGGGTGGTGCCGGCAGCGGCGGCACGGCAGCGATCGGTGTGGACGATGGCAGCGCGCTGTTCGGCGCGCTGACGCTGCGGGCGAGTGCGCGGGGCGGCAGCGGTGCGGCCGGGGGCGCGGCCGACGGCGGCATGGCGCGGCTGCTGGTGCGCGGCGGCAGCGCGACGGTCGGCGGCGGATCGGTGCTCGATGCGCGGGCGGACGGCGGCGACGCGCTGGCGGGCAGCGGCGGGGCCGGGGGCGCAGCGGTCGGCGGCACCAGCCTGTTCGGTATCGGCACGCCATTGTCGGTGGCCGCGGTCCTCCGCGCTGCCGACCTGGCCCAGGATGCCAGCGGCCGGGGCGGTGACGGCGGCAGCGCCGCTATGGGCGCGGGTGGCGCCGGCGGCATCGGGACCGGCGGCCGCGCGACGAGCGGTGCGGCGACAAGCGCCGGCGACATGGTCGTGGCGGTGGTCACGCAGAACGCCGACGGCAGCGGCGGCGCGGGGGGTGCCGGCGCGACCGGTGCGGCAGGCGGCGCCGGCGGCGCGGGCCGGGGCGGCCGGGTCGGCGTCGGCAACGACGGCGGCGCCAGCGCGGCGGTCGGCAGCCTTGCCTGGGCCGCGGTCGACGGGCGCGCCGATGGCATCGGCGGCGCCGGCGGCGCGGGCGGCAGCGCCGGCAACGGCGGCGCGGGTGGCGCCGGCAGCGGCGGCTTTGCCCAGTCGGGCGGCAGCGGCGGTGCGATGGCGGTGACGGGGCTGCTGGCGATGGCCGCCAACGGCCGTGGCGGCGGCGGTGGCGCGGCGGGTGCGGGCGGGCTTGCCGGCAGCGGCGGCAGCGGCGCGGGCGGCATCGCCGGTGCCGGCGTCGGCCCGCATTCAGTGGCCGGCAGCGCCAGTACGCTGGCAGCCGGGAATTTTCGGGGCGTTGCCGACGGCAGCGCCGGGGCCGGCGTCGTGCCGGGCGACAGCTTTGCCGGGCTTGTCGGCGTTTCGGCGGTGGGCGGAATCGTGTCCGTGGGCAGCGTCGTGCTGCAGGGCCGGGGCGACGGCGTGCCGGTCGCGGTGTCACCGTCCGGGTTTCTGGCATCGGGGCTGCATGGCAGCGCCGGCGAAATCCGCATCGGCGGCGATGCCGTCATCGATGTCGACGCCGATGCGACGCTCGGCATCGATGCGGGCCGCATCGCCGTCGGTGGCGCGCTGACGCTCGACACGCGCCGTGCCGTCATCGCCGGCGTGTTCGGCGCGCCGCTGACGGCACCGGGCCCGGTCGCCACGGGTGGCGATCTGTCGATCACCGCGGCGGGTAGTGTACGCAACCTTGGCACGCTCGACGCCGGGGGCGGCCTGTCCGTCGATGCGATCGGCGGCGATATCGTGCTCGGCGACGGCGCCGCGGGCGCGGGGGCGCTGATCCGGTCGCGGGCCGGCGCGGTCGCGGTCGGCAATGTCGTCGCGGGCGGCACGCTGCGGATCGCGGCGGCGACCGCCGTGGCGGGCCTGGGGCTGCAGGGCGATGCCGATGTCGCTGTCGACGCCGGCGGCGACATCGGGGTCGGCGCGATCACGGCGGGCCGGTCGGTGGCGCTGGCCGGGGGCGGCGACGTCGCCACCGGTGCGATCACGGCCGGCACCGTAGAGCCGGGGGCCGGCTTTGTGCTCGTCGATGCGGCCGGCGATGCGACCACCGGCGCCATCGCCGCCGGCGCCAGCGTCGGCGTGATCGCGCGGGACGGCAGCGTCGCCACCGATGCCATAACCGCGGCCACGGATGTGGTGCTGCTCGGCCACACCGGCATTGCTGCCGGCGGCATTGCGACCGGCGCTGCCGGCAATGTCTATCTCGCCAATGCCGGGCAGGCCGGGTTGATCGTCCCTGGCGCCACGCCGGACTATGCGGCGTTGCTGGCGGCGGCGCCGGTCGCCGTCGCGGGCGACATCGCGATTGCGGGCGGCATCGCCACCGGCACGCTGCGGGCGGCGGCGACGGGGCGCATCACCATCGCCGGGACGATCGATACCCGCACCGGCCTGTCGCTCGATGGCGGCCGCCTGCAACTGGCGGACGTCATGTCGGCGGGCTTCCTGTCGCTGGTCAGCGGCAGCGACCTCATCCTCGGCAATCTCACGGCCGGCGGCGACGTCAGGCTGGCGGTGGTCGGCAGCCTCGACACCGGCAATGTCACCGCCGGGGGTGCGCTGACGCTGGTCGCCGACCGTACGATCTCCACCGCGGCGCTGCGCGGCGGCGCCGATGTGGACCTGCGCAGCGGCGACGGCATCGCCACCGGTGCGGTAAGCGCCGGCGATTCGGTCGCGATGACCATTACCGGGGCCACCGCCGGCATCAGCACGGGCGCGATCGACGCCGGCATTGCCGCCCCTTCGGCGGCCGTGGGCGCCGGCTACCAGATCGGCCTGTCGGCGCCGGGCGCGGTCACGACCGGCACGATCACCGCGCGCGGCAATATCGGGCTGGTTTCGCGCAACGACGCGATCAGCGCCGGCGCCGTCTCGACGGCCGGATCCTTCGCGGCGCTGGCTGCGACCGGTGTGGCGGCCAATGGCATCACCACGGGGGGCGGCGGCACGACTTATCTTGCCAGCAGCAGCATGGCCGTGGCGCTTTCGGCGCTCGATCCGCTCGGGCCGCCTGCGAGCTACGACTTTGCGCCGCTGTTCGCGCTGGCGCCGGTGCGCATCGCCGGGCCGGTCGCGCTGGCCGGCGCGGTCGATACGGGGGTGTTCAGCAGCGCCGGCGCGTCGGGCATCAGCGCCGGCGCGATCACCGCCGCCACCACAGTCCGGATCGACAGCGGCGGCCTTGCGAGGCTGAACGGGACGGTGGCGGCGCCGACCATCACGCTGCGTTCGGCCGACATCGCGCTCGGCGGCAGCATCGGCACGGCGACGACCACCAGCATCGCGCTGGCGATCGACGGCAGCGCGTCGGCACAGACGCTCGGCGACGACGGTTCCGATGGCGGCTGGTCGCTGTCGAACGCCGAATTCGGCCGGCTGACGTCACGGTCGATCATGGTCGCCGTCGAAAATGCCGCGCTGCCGCTGACCATCGGCACGCTGGCGCTGGCCGCGTCCGCCGCCGGCAGCAGCATCGCGGTGCAGGCGCCGGGCATCATCCGCGTCACCGGCGCGGTGACCATGGCCGGCGCCGGCAGCGGCGACATGCTGCGGTTGACGTCCGGCCGGCGCGTCGAGGTGGTGACCGATGCCGGCGGCCGGCTGCTGCTGGCCGGCGGCGGCACGCTCGACATCCGCGCCGGCGACCTGTGGGTCGGCACGGCGAGCCTGCTCGGCCAGCTTGCCGTCGACCCGGCCTTTGCCGGGCGCGACGCTGCACTGGCGGCGGTGCCGGCGACGCCGAACCTGGCCGGCGCGATCGGCGCCGGCCGGATCGCGGTCGCGGCAACCCGGACGTTCCTTGTCCAGAACAGCGGCGATGCGGCGACGCGCGCCGGCTTCAGCAGCGGCGCGGGCGGTTTTGCGGTGACGCCGGGGGCGGATGGCCCGCTCGACATGGTCATCAATGGCCGCACGACCACCGCCGGCGGGACCGTTGCGACCAATGCGGCGACGCTGGCGACGCTGACGCTGGGCGGCAGCTATACGCCGGGATCGTCGGTCAACGGCTGCCTGGTGTCGGGAGCGCCGTGCGGCGGCGGCGGCGGCGGCGGTGATGGCGGCGGTAATGGCGGCGGCGGTGATGGCGGGGGTGATGGCGGCGGCCCGCCCGTTCTCGGCGGCGCGGGCGTGGGCAACATCACCATCAACATCGTCGATCTCGTCGCCCTGCAGGACGACCAGCGCCGCAACCGCGAGGAGGCCCTGCGCGACCTTGCCGCGACCCGGCCGCAGCAGCGGATCGACAGGCTCTACGACCCGGGCGACCCAACCGACGACACCGGCATGGCAGACCCGGTCACCGGCGGCGGCAACCCGGCGCTGTGGCTGGACACGCCGACGACCGGCGCGGAGGGCCCGAAATGAGCCGCTTCTTGCTTGCGGTGTTGCTGTTGGCGGGCCTCCCCGCGCCGGCGCATGCCAGCCTGAAACTCGCGGACAGCTTCCGCATCGGCAGCACCGGCGTGCTGTGCACCGCCCAGTCGCGGGTGGCGGACCCGCAGCTGGCGACGATGTTCGACCGCGGCTATCGCATCGTCTGCCGTGACGCGGCGAGCCCGGTCGGGCGGCTGCTCGCCTTGCGCGGCGGCGCCGAACGCGCTGCGGTGTTGCTCGCCCCGCGCAGCGACGGGGTGGTGTGCGAAGCGGCGGGGGCGGCCGATATCGCCGAACTGCCGGGCGCCCGGCTGGCGCGCTGCCGCCAGGGCGACCTCGCCTGGAGCGTCTATACCGTCCTGCGCGGCAACACGCTTTATGCCGCCGAAGGCCTGACGGGTTATGGCGCGGCGCTGCGCCTCGGCCTCGGCGCGCTCGTTGCCGATGCGCCGGTCAACGGTGCCGTCGATGTGGCGGCGACCGAGGCCGGCGATCCGGCGGCCTTTGCCCGTGTCCAGGCCGGCAGCCTCGATCCCGGCCAGGCGCTGGCGGAAGGCTATATCCGCAACAATGCCGGCAGCTATGCCGAGGCATCGGAATTCTTCGACCTGCTGATCGAGCGCAGCCGGCTGAACAGCCCCGGATTCGACCGCAGCGCCGAATATCTCGCCAACCAGGCGCTGCAGCAGTCGAACCTCGGCAGTTTTGCGGAGGCCGATGCGCTGTTCGTCCGCGCCGGCCGCGCGCTCGATCCCGCCGACCCGGTCGCCACCCGGCTGCACCGCAATTTCCGGACGCTGCACGAGCTCAACCGGCGGCGTCCCGACGCGGCGCGCGTCGAGCTGGCGCGCATCGCTGTGGCCGACACATCGGGGCTGGCGACCGACCGGGTTGCCGCCGGCTATATCGACGTGCCGCTGGCGCAAAAGCTGAACAGCGATGAAAAGGCGCTGAAGGGCATGGCGGGCGGCGATGCCCGGCTGGACCCGGCCGACCGCGTCGTCGTCCTCGATGCCCAGGCGCAGTATCTGGCCGCGGCCGCCGACCGCATGCAGGGCCGCGACGCCGCGGCGCGCCGGGGGCTTGCCGCCGCCGCCGCGCAGCTCGACAGGCTGCGGCTGGCGCGGGTGTCGAGCGCCGGCTGGCTGCGCGCCGCCATCGCCACCGAACGCGCGATCATCGAGGAGCGCGAAGGCCAAGGCACTGCGGCGCGGGCCTCGCTGGCGGCCGCGACCATCATCTACCGGACCGAATATCCGGGCACGGCGGCGGCACTGGTTGCCGAGGCGCGGCTGGCGGCGCTGCTGGCACGGCAGGGCGACACGACGGCGGCGCGGGCGCTGTACGCCCGGGTCATCGCCGCCAGCCCCGAGACGCCGGGCGCGGGGCAGGCCGTGCGGGGCCTTGTCGACCCCTATTTCGCGCTGCTCGTCGGCACCGGCGACAGTGCAGCGAGCGACTTCTTCGGCGCCAGTCAGATCCTGGTGCGACCGGGCGTCGCCCAGACCCAGGCGATCCTGGCGCGCGAGCTGTCGGGCGGCAGCGACGAAGCCGCCGGGCTGTTCCGCCAGTCGATCACCCTGTCGCGCGACATCGTGCGGGTGGAAGGCGACATTGCGCGGATCGCCGCGAAGACCGAAGCCGATCCCGACGACGCCGCGACTGTCGCCACGCTGCGTGCCCGGCGCGAGGCGCTGGGCCGCGACCAGACCGCGGTGCTTTCCCGGTTGGCGGATTATCCGCGCTATCGCAGCCTCAGCAACGCCACGGTGACGCTGCGCGACCTGCAGGCAAAACTGCGGCCGGGGGAGGCCTATTACAAGCTCGTGCTGGCCGGCGACGATGCCTATGGGCTGTTCGCCGGCACCGATACGGCGCGCATCTTCCGCGTCGGCGCCGGGACGGGCGCCATCGGGGCGATGGTGGCGCGGCTGCGCGAGACCATCGTCACCTTCGAGAACGGCCGCGCCGCGACTTATCCGTTCGATGCGGCGACGGCGCGGCAACTGTACCGGGTGCTGTTCGATCCGGTCGCGGCGGCGATGCCGGCGGTGACGCACCTGGTGTTCGAACCCGATGGGCCATTGCTGCAATTGCCGCCCAACCTGCTGATCGCCGGCGACGACGGGCTGGCGGCCTATGCGGCGCGGGTGGACGATCCGGCGGCGGATGCCTTCGACATGCGCGGCCTCGCCTGGCTGGGGCGCGGCCGCATGGTGTCGACGGCGGTCAGCCCGCGGGCGTTCCTGGAGGTGCGCGGCGTGGCGGCGTCGCGCGGCGGCCGCAGTTACCTGGGGCTCGGCGAGAACGCCGTGCCGACCGCTCCGATCACGGCGCGTGACGCCTGCGACTGGTCGCTGCGCGAATGGGGGAACCCGATCTCGGCGGCCGAACTTCGCATCGGCGCGGCGCTGCTGGCGCGCGGCGGCAGCGATGTCGTCACCGGCGGATCGTTCAGCGACACCGGCCTGATGGCGCGCACCGACCTGCGCAGCTATCGTGTCATCCACTTCGCCACCCATGGCCTCGTCACCGCGCCGCGCCTCGAATGCCCGGCGCGGCCGGCGCTGCTGACGTCGTTCGGCGCCGGCGCGTCGGACGGGCTGCTGTCGTTCCGCGAGATCTTCGACCTGGGGCTCGATGCCGACACCATCATCCTGTCGGCGTGCGATACCGCAGGCACGGCGACGGCGAGCGCGACGCGTGACGCCGGCATCGCGACGGGGGGGAATTACGCGCTCGATGGCCTGGTGCGCGCCTTTGTCGGCGCCGGCGCCCGCGCGGTGGTCGCCAGCCATTGGCCGGTGCCGGACAATTATGATGCGACACGGACGCTGATTTCAGGGCTGTTCAGCGACGCCGGGCGGATCAGCGTCGGGGAGGCGCTGCGGGCGTCGCAGGTCCGCCTGATGGACCGGGCGGAAACCTCGCATCCCTATTACTGGTCGGGCTTCGCCATTGTCGGCGATGCGGCCAAACCCCTCATCGGCGCAGTGCCCGGGGCTTCGGCGCCGGCCGGGCGTTGACCGGTCCGCCGCTGCTGCAGCGCCTTGCCGTGCTGCGCGCCGCGCTGGTGCAGGCCGGCTGGCTGCGGCTGCTGGCGACACTGGGGGTGCTGGTGGTGGCGGTGCTGGTTGCGCGCTTCGGCTGGCACCTGCCGGTGTTGCTGACGGCGGAGCGCGGGCTGTACGATGTCCGCACCGCGATCACCGCGCCGCGTGTCGACCAGGACAGCCGGGTGGTGCTGGTCACCTATACCGAGGAGACATTGGCGGCGACGGGCAAGCGGTCGCCGCTCGATCGTGTGCTGCTCGGCAAGGCGCTGGCCAACATCGACCGGCTGCAGCCGCGGGCGATCGGCGTCGACATCCTGATCGACCAGCCGCAGCCCGATGACGCGCGGCTGGAAAGCGTGCTGACGGCGCTGCGAACCCCGACGTACTTTGCCTTTTCGACCAACGCCGACAATGGCGACTATATCATGCCCTGGCAGGAGCAGCATCTGCGCGGGCTGTTCGCGCGGGTGGCGGCGGGGCCGGTGCGGCCGGCATCGATCCGGCTCGATGTCGACGCCGACAATGGCTGGCGAACCTGGCCGTCGCCGGCAAGGGGCCCGCCGGCACTGCTGGCCAATGCGATCACCGGCAATTTCAACGGCTTCACCGGGGCCGCGGTGGTGCGCAAGCCGCGCTTCGTCGATCGCCCGGTGTTCGCGTCCTTTCCGATCGACCTGTTCGCCGAACCGGAAGCGGCGGCGGCACTGGCGCCCGCCATCGCCGGCAAGATCGTGCTGATCGGCGCCGACCTGCCCGAGGCCGATCGCTTCATCACGCCGTTCACCCGGCTGTCGGGCGCGACGACGGCGGGGGTGGAGCTGCATGCGACGCTGATCGCCCAGGCGCTCGACGGGCGGCGGCCGGTGCCGGTGCCGGGGCCGCTGCTCTGGCTACTGGCGTTCGCCGCCGTGCTGCTGGCGGCGGTAACCGGCGGTTTCGACCTGCCGGCGCGGTTGCTGGTGCCGCTGGGGCTGGCGCAGGTCGCCGCCATCCTGGTGCTGCCGTTCGTGCTGCACGGCAGCCAGCGCATCGACACCTATGGCCTGCCGGCGGCGGGGCTGGCGGCGGGCTGGCTGCTGGCGGTGATCGCCGCCAGCACGACGGCGCGGATCGTCGGGGCGGAGCAGCGGCGGTTCGCCCAGGGCGCGCTGGGCAAATATCTGCCGCGCGACGTGGCGCAGCAGATCCTGCGCGAGCCGGCGCAGCTGGCGCTGCACGGCGAGCGCCGCGAAATCTATGCGCTGTTCACAGATATCGAGAATTTCACCCGGCTGTGCCAGACGCTCGACCCCGAAAGCGTCGCGACGATGCTAAACGAGTATCTGGAAACGATGAGCCGCGCGGTGCTGGCGCATGGCGGCACCATCGACAAGTTCGTCGGCGACGCCGTGGTGGCATTCTGGGGGGCACCGCTGGCCCGCGCCGACGATGCGCAGAATGCCCTGGCGGCGGCGATCGCGATGAGCCGCGCCGGCGACGCGCTGATGCGGCCGGTGGCGGGGCGGGCCTCGCTTGGCCGCACCCGCGTCGGCTTGCACCGCGGCATGGCGATCGTCGGCAATTTCGGCGGGGAAGGGCGGATCCAGTATACCGCGCTCGGCGACAGCATGAACGTCGCGGCGCGGCTGGAGGGGGCCAACAAGCAGTTGAAGACGGCGGTGCTGGTCAGCCGCGAGGCGGCGGAGCGCGTCGGGCTGGCGCAGTTCCGGCCGATGGGGCGGGTGCGGGTGCGCGGCCGCGATGCGCCGATCGAGGTCTTCGAGCCGCTGGGTGTCGGCCATGCCGTCGCCGACCCGGAATTTGCGGCGCTCTATGCGAGGTTCGACGCCTGCGACACGGCGGTGCTGCCGGCACTGGCGGCGCGGGCGGCGGCTGCACCCGAAGACGTTGCGCTGGCGTATCTGTTGCAGCGGATGGAAACAGTCGGACCGGGAGGATGTCATGATCTCGATTAAATGGCCGGGAATGGCGGCGGCATTGCTGCTGGCGGCACCGGCCGTTGCGGCGGCGCTGCTGCTGGCGGCACCGGCGGTGGCGGCGCCGATGGTGGTGCGGGCCGTCGGCCCGTCGGCGGCGCTGTTCAAGCCGGGGCAGAAGCTCGCCGAAACCGCGGCGCTGACCCTCAGGGCCGGCGACAGGGTGACCATCCTCGACGCGCGCGGCACCCGCAGCTTTGCCGGGCCGGGCAGTTTCAGCCTGGCGGCGGCGAGCAGCGTGGTGGCGACGACACCCTTTGCCGAGCTGCTGACCCAGAAATCCGAACGCCGTGCGCGCATCGGGGCGGTGCGCGGGCCGGGGGCCACCTTTGCCGGCACGCCGGTGCCGCCCGGGGTATGGGCGGTCGATGCCGGGGCGAGCGGCACGGTCTGCGCGCTCGATGTCGGCAGGGTGTCGCTGTGGCGGGCCGATCCGCTTGCCGCCGGCACGGTCACGATCGCGCGGGCCGGCGGCGGCGCCGGCGTGCCGCTGGCCTATGCGGCGGGGCAGGCGGTCGCGGCCTGGCCGGCGGCGCTGGCGATTTCGGATGGTGACAGCTTCAAGGTAACGGGCGCGGGGGCGGCGGCGACGATCCGGTTTCGCAAGCTGGCGGCGGCACCGGCGGCGGTCGACGCGCTGGGGGCGGCGTTTGTCGAGAATGGCTGCGACGGGCAGTTCCAGCGGCTGGCGGCGGTGACGCGGGTGGGGGAAGGTGCGGTGCCTTGAACGGCAGGCGTGATTTCGATCGAAGCACCCTCCCCCGGCCCCTCCCTCGAAAGGGAGGGGAGAGGTTACTCGCGGTTGCCCTTTGGCGCCTTGACGCCCAGCTCGGCGACCTGTGCGGCGGTGATCTTGCCCCTGTAATCGTTGCCGAAATGGGTGCGGACATAACCTATGACGTCGGCGATCTGCTGGTCGGTCAGGTTGCCGCGGAACCAGGGCATGGCGCCCTTGCCGCCGGTGACGACGGCGATCGGATATTCGGGATAGGCAAGGTTGCTGTTGCCGGCGAGCGCCGCAATGCGCCCGGCGCCGACAGCGCCCTTGGCGTTCGCCATGTGGCAGGCCTGGCAGACCTCCAGATAGACGATGGCGCCGGGGTGCGGCGGGGCATCCTTGGCCAATACCGGCGTGGCGGCGAGCAGGGCGGCGATGAAAATCGTCTTCATGTCAGGCCTCCAGCGCGCGCTTGTGCAGGCGGGTGATGGCATCGAGCGAGGACAGCAGCGCGCCTTCCATCCAGCAGCCGATGTACGAGGCATGTTCCCCGGCCAGCACGATGCGGTCGTCGACGGCGACCAGCGTCTGGTAATGTTCCTTGCGGGTATCCTCGTTCCACTGCGCGCAGCAGCCCAGCGTGAAGGGCGATCGGCTCCAGGCGACGGCGGCGCCGTTGCTGAACTGCTCCTTGTAGCGGCCGGGGTGGAACACCGCGCCCTGGTCGAGCGCCGCGGCGATGCGCTGTTCGGGTGTCAGCGCCGCGAGCTTGTACGAGGCCGGGCCAAAGGCATAGGCGCCGAGGATGACGCCCGGCCCGGCGCTGTGCATGCCGCCGCTGGGGTAGGAGATCATGCCGATCGGCTGGTCGGTGAAGCTGATGCCGCCATAGACGGCCTCGTCATCCTCCCAGAAGCGCGATTTCATCTCCAGCCCGACCTTGACCGAGTTGGAATAGGGCACCGCGGCGATGGCGGCGCGCATGCCGGGCGACACGTCGACATCGATCTGGCTGAGGATGCCGAGCGGGATGGTGCAGACGCAATAGTCCGCCTTTTCCGTTGCCACCGCGCCGCTGGCGACATCGGTATAGGTAACGGTGACGGCACCGCCCGACTGGTCGATCCCGGTGACCTTGGCGCCATAGCGGATCTTGCCTTCGACCTGGCGGGCAAAGGCCTTGCCGATTATGCCCATGCCGCCGACCGGCTGGAACATCGTCGTCTGGCGCTCGTGCCCCATGTGCTGGGCAAAGGCGCGCCACACGCCCGATTGGCGGACATCGCGGAAATCGAAGGGGTCGGACGGGATCGGCGCGCCGTCGACGCCGCCGCCGGGAGGCCGGTAATAGCCGCGCCGCGACGCCGATTCGCGGCCGCGGACATAGCGCATGTCCTTGTCGAGCATGCCCCAGGTGCGCAGCGCCTCCTTCAGCATCTCGCCGTCCTCGGTGGTCATCACCCCGTTCAGGCCCTTGTTGTCGATAGCCTTGGACAGCAGCTCGGCGACGTTGCCGTCCCAGTCGGCGGCGAGCTCGCGGTAGCGCTGCGGCTTGCCGCCGAACGCCTTGCTGCTGTGGATCAGC
Source organism: Sandarakinorhabdus sp. DWP1-3-1 (assembly GCF_049896705.1). Classification (NCBI taxonomy): domain Bacteria; kingdom Pseudomonadati; phylum Pseudomonadota; class Alphaproteobacteria; order Sphingomonadales; family Sphingosinicellaceae; genus Sandarakinorhabdus; species Sandarakinorhabdus sp. DWP1-3-1. The sequence goes on from NZ_JAFCUV010000001.1 coordinate 42,780, forward strand.
GCCTGGTGATTGAGCTGGATGAAGGGTTCCAGCGCAACGCCGAAGGCCTTGCAATAATGCAGCAGCGACCGGTGGTGATAGGGGATGCGCCACGGCCCGGGATTGAGGTAATTGCCCTTGGCGAAGCCGACTTTCTGGGTGGCGCCGCCGAGTTCTGTATAGGTGTCGCCGCCATAGAGCGACCAGTTCCGGCCGCCCGGGCGGTTGTTGTATTCGATGATGCGGACCTTGTAGCCGGCCTTGCCGAGCTCGTACGCCGCCAGCATCCCGGCCAGTCCGGCGCCGAGCACCACGACGCTGGCACCGGGGCGGGCGCCCGACAGGTTGGGCGGCCCGGCGAATTGCGTTTCGGCGGCATGGCCCATGGTCGCCATCGCCTGGTACAGCACCGACGCACCGCCCATGACCCCGATCGCGTGCAGGATTTCACGTCGTGTCGGCGCGCCCCCGGCCATGTCCATGCAGCTACGTCCCCGATTGTGCAGTGCGATAGATGCCAGTGGACACGGCGACGCGGCGCCACCGCAATGGGGTATTTGACCCCTGTGACAATGCTCCTGAGATAGATGGTGACATCATTTCGGCGCCTGCGTCGGGGCATAGCGCAGCGAGCCTGCCCCTTCCGCATCCACCGGCATGAACAACCCCTGGCCAAACGGCGTCACGACGCCGTTGCGCACGCCGGTGATATCGGCGCTGAGCACGAAATCGCCCAGCCGCTTTTCGGTCAGCGCGCGGTCGATCTTGACGAGCAGCTTGGCATAGTCGCGGGCAAAATTCTGCGACAGGCCGCCGCGCAGTTCCGCCTGTACAGGAGGGGCCTGCATGACCGCGAGCAGCACGTCGAAGGCGGCATCGTCGCCGCGGCCATCGATGCGCAGGTCGCGGACCAGCACGCGCTGCGATCCCGGCTCGTTATAGGGGATGCCGGTCGCCCAGACGGTGCCGCGCGCCTGCACCAGCCCGCCGGGACCGGTGACCTTCATGTCGACGCCGATCGCCAGCCGGCCGACGGTGGTCGCATAGATGCGGACGCGCCCGAATTCGACGGTGACGGCGCCGATGCCGGGCAGCTCGATCGGTTGCCGCGCCAGCTTCTTCAGCGCGCGGGCGAGCACCGGTTCGAGCTGGTCGTATTCGGCGACGACGGGGATATGGACGCGAAAGCCGTTGTCGACGGCGATGCGGGAGGGCGGCGGCAGCGGCGTCGCCGGCGGGTCGGGCGGCCGCTTGCCGATGAACGTCTCGGTGTTGGCGAGCACCGCCAGCTTCAGCATCAGTTCGCCATCGGCGAGGTGATAGCCGTCATAGCGCAGCTGCTGCGGCGCGATGCGCAGCCACACCGGCGGGTTGGTGCGGTTGAGCATTACCGCGGTGAAGCCCTTTTTCCACGCCGTCTCGATGCGGTCGCGCGGGTGCAGCCGTTCGAGTTCGGTCGGGATACGCGCCTGCAGCCTGGCGATGATCCTGGCGACCTCCGGATCGGCGCGGCCGGCGAAGGTGATGCGCGCGCCGAGCAGCGAGATGCCGGGCTTTTCGGTCCAGTCGTAATCGATGTCGACCTTGGCGGTCGGCTGCCAGTTGCCGGTCATGCCGAGCCGGATGCTGGCGCGGACCTCCGCGGCGGCGGTGGCGGTTTCGGACTTGATGACATGGCCGACGTCCCTGGCGGCGACCGTCGCCGACACCGGCATGACCAGCCGGATGACATCGCCGCTGCCCGACAGGCGGATCGGGCCGCGGGTGACCCGGCCGACGATGCGGCAGCTGATGTCGGGCGTGATCCTGGCCTTGTCGAGCCCGACCTCGCAGCCGGTCTTCTCGCATTTCAGGCCCTTGCACTTCAACTTGGGCACGACGCAGGCAGTGACGCGGGCCGCCTTGACGCATTCGGTCTGCTTGTCGATCTCGACCAGCGTCTGCGGCACCTCGGCGTTCAGCCGCGCCTCCAGGTCGGCGACCCGCGCGCTGATCGGCACGACGATGGTGGAGGATTGGGGCTGGATCGGCGATACGCTGGTCAGCCGCGGCGGCGCCGGGTTGGACGTCCGCTCGCTGCACGCCGCGAGCGATGCCGCCATCAACAGCAGGCACGCCCAGCTGAAGCCTCTCGCCATGCGTCCTCATGTCCTTGCCATTGCCGGCGCGTTACAATTGGCTATCGGCACAACGCGGTCAACCGCAGCCCTGCAGCTAGCCCAGGTCGGCGCGCGCCTGTTCCCAGCCGTCGCGACCGGCATAGGGCGTGATCACCGGCACGATGCCGCCGACGTCGTCGAGGGCCCGCCAGTTGATGCTGTAGCCGCCCGGATGCGAACGGGGGACGTAAAAGCTTTTGATGCCGCAATGCCGGCAGAACAGGTGGCGGGCGGTGCCGGTGCCGAAGCGATATTCGGTGAGCGCGTCGCCGCCGCAGAGGAGCGTGAAGCCGTCGGCCGGTACGATGAGATGCAGGTAACCGGTCTTGGCGCAGATCGAGCAGTCACAGTCGAGCAATTGCGGCGGGTCGGCAAAGGTCACGCGAAAGCGAACGGCGCCGCAGTGGCAGCCGCCTTCGGCGGTGTGGAGCGCGAGGGTCGCCATGCCCTATCTGGCGCCGGAGCCGCGCCGCGCGCAAGCCCCGGCCTTTGTTGCTAGCGCCGCGGGCGCTGGCGCAAACGCGGTTGGCGCTGCCGCGCCTGGGCAATTGCCAGCGGCAGCGCCACCAGGCCGGCGGCGATCAGGGTGGCGGCGACGGGGCGCAGCTGCGCCTCCAGCCACAGGCTGGTGCGGCGGACGGACTGCGGCTGGTTGCTTTCGACGCTGCCGTCGCTGCGGCTTTCCCACAGATTGTCGGCGGTTTCGGCCGGCGGCGCCTGACCGGTCTGCTGAACCTCGGTGCCAAAGCTTGCCATGGCGCGGTCGAGCAGGCCCGGCGCCAGCATGTCGCCCCAGGTCGCACCCTCCCCGAACGATCCGACGGTGATCGCGCGGCGCGGATGCGCGGCGGCGAACAGCACGGCGCGCGCCACCAGCCGCGGATCGTAGAGCACCGGCGGCAGCCGGGCCGGCGCGTCCATGAAGTTGCGGGCGTGCTGCGGGAACGGCGTGTGCATCGCCGACGGCTTGATCAGCGTCACCGCGACGGGGGCGTCGGCCTCCAGCAGTTCGACGCGCAGGGCGTCGGTAAAGCCCTTCACCGCGTGCTTCATCGCCGAATAGGATCCCTGCTGGATCATCGTGCGGTCGCCGAGCACGCTGCCGATGTTGATGATGGCGCCGCCGGTCTGGCGCAGCCGCCGTGCCGCCGCCAGCGATCCCGCCACCGTGCCCCAATAGCCGACGTCGAAGACCCGGCGCTGGTCGGCGATCGGTGTTTCGCTGACCGTCCCGAAAATGCCCGCCGCGGCGTTGTTCACCCAGGTATCGAAGCCGCCGAAGCGGTCGGTCGCGGCGGTGGCGATGCGTTCGGCGGCGTCCTCGTCGGCCATGTCGGCGGCCAGGATGGCGACGTCGGCGCCGTCGAGCGCCAGCCGGTCGGCGATTTCGCGCAGCGCAGGCTCGTTGCGCGCCGACAGCATCAGGCGCGCGCCGGTCGCTGCCGCCGCCTCGGCGATGGCAAGCCCGATGCCACTGCTGGCGCCGGTGATGACGATGCGCTGCGCGGCAACGGGTTTCAGAATGATCGGCATCGGCAAAGGCTCCCTGGTTGGCGGAAGAACGCCCGGGGGCAGGTTTCGATGCGGGCGCGACCCTGCCGCGCGCCTGGGTATCGCGCTCGCAATCATATGCGGCTACGGCAGCGGCGGCGCGCGGGCATACGGCTTGCAGGAACGGCCGGGGGACCCAGCAATGCCGCTCGAGCAGACCCGCGATGCGATCAGGGCCGGCGATCTGCTCGGCGCCTATGATGCCGCCGTCGCCGGCATCGCGGCGGGGCAGGCGAGCCGCGAGCTGCACTATCTGCTGGTGCTGACGCTGGCCCGCATGGGGGACACCGATCGCGCCCATGCGCTGTTCCTGCACCATGACCTGGCCTCGGAGGCGAGCGAGGATGTGCTGTCGCTGCGGGCGCGCATCCTGAAGGACCGCGCCATCGCCGCCACCGGCCCGGCGCGGGCCGCGCTGCTGGCGGCGGCGAGCGCGGCGTATCAGGATGCGAACACCAGGTTCGGCGGCTATTACAGCCTCATCAACGCCGCGAGCCTGTCGTGCCTCGCCGGCGATGTCGCGCGCGGCCACGACCTGGCGCGGCGGGTGCTCGCCGATCCCGAGGTGGCGGCGCCGACATCCTATTTCGCCGCTGCCAGCGCGGCGGAGGCGTGGCTGCTGCTCGGCGATGCCGAACCGGCGATCGCCGCGGCGACACGCGCCTGCGCGCTGCCCGATGCCGGGCTCGGGCCCCGCGGTTCCACCGTGCGCCAGCTGCTCTGGCTCGGCCGGCAGGCCGCCGTCTCCGCCGCGCTTGCCGAGCGGTTGTGCAGCCTGCTGCGGCCGCCGCCGATCCTGTTCTATTCGGGCCATCTGTTCGTCGAGGATCCCGCCATCGAGGCGGCCATAGCGGCACGCATCGATGCGGCGCTCGCAGCATCGGGGACTGCGATCGCCTATGGCGCGCTGGCGTGCGGCGCCGACATATTGTTCGCGGAAGGCGTGTTGCGGCGCGGCGCCGATCTCCACGTCGTGCTGCCTTTCAGTACCGGGGATTTCATCGCCGAATCGGTGCTGCCGGGCGGCGCGGGCTGGCTGCCGCGCTTCGAGGCGGTGCTGTCAGCCGCAAGGGATGTCACCTTCGCCAGCGAGGCGGCCTATATCGGCGACCCGGCGCAGTTCCAGCACGGCAACAGCCTCGCCATGGGCCTGGCGGTGCTGCGCGCCTCGCACCTGCAGACCGCCGCCGAACTGGTGACGGTCTGGGACGGCGCCGCGGCGCGCGGGGTCGGCGGCACCGGCGCCTATGTCGATCACTGGCGCAGCCTCGGCCATGCGGCGCGCATCATCGACCCGGGCGCCATCGTTCGGCCGCCCGTCGCCGCCGGCCGCCGGGTCGCGCCGGCGACGACGGCGACGCGCTGCCAGCGCGCCATATTGTTCACCGACTATGCCGGCTTTTCGCGTATCGGCGAGCACGACCTGCCGCCGTTCTGGGCCGATGTCATGGGCGCCGTCGCCGGCGTGCTGGCCAGCGCCGGCACCGCCATCGATTTCCGCAACAGCTGGGGCGATGCGGTCTTTGCCGTCGTCGACGACCTGCAGGTGGCGGCGCGCGTGGCGATCGACATCGTCGCCGCCATCCCGGCGCCGGCCGATGCCGGCGGCATGCGGGTGGCGCTGCACTATGGCCCCGTCTACCGGATGATCGACCCGATCACCGGCCTGCCGGGCTATATCGGCACCGAAGTCACCCGCGCGGCGCGGATCGAACCGGTGACGCCGATCGGCCAGGTCTATGTCACCCAGCCCTTTGCCGCGATGCTGGCGCTGGAGCGGGATGCACCGTTCCGCCTCGAATATGCCGGCAGGGTGACGCTGGCGAAGGGCTATGGCACGATGGCGCTTTACCGCCTGTCGCGATGACCCGGCACATGACGACCAGGAGAGCCGCGACATTGACCGTACCCAGCCGCTGCGCAAATCCGTCAGCCTGACCGCCCGATGCGCTACGCCGCCTTCATCAGCTACAACCACCGGGACCGCAAGGCAGCGTCCTGGCTGCTGAAGGCGCTCGAAAGCTATCGGGTACCGAAGCGTCTGCAGGGCCGGCCGAGCGCCGTCGGCGTGCTCGGCAACCGGCTGCCGCCGGTGTTCCAGGACCGTGCCGAGCTCGCCGCCTCGTCCAACCTCGCCGAATCCGTCCGCGCCGCGCTCGTTGATTCGGCATCGCTGATCGTCGTCTGTTCACCCGACGGCGCCCGGTCGAAATGGGTCAACGAGGAAATCCGCGCCTTTGTCGCCCTGGGCCGCCGCGACCGCATCCAGTGCCTGATCATCGGCGGCGAGCCCAATGCGTCGACCCTGCCGGGCGCCGATCCGGCGCTCGAATGCCTGCCGCCGGCGCTGTTCGAGGATGGTGGCGCCGAACCGCTCGCCTCCGACATCCGGCCCGGCAAGGACGGCCGCGCCGCGGCCCGGCTGAAGCTGCTCGCCGGCATCATGGGGGTCGGCTATGACGAATTGCGGCAGCGCGAGGCCAGCCGCCGGCAGCGCCAGCTGGCCATCGTCGCCGGCGCCTCGGCGATCGGCTTCGTCGTCATGGCCGGGTTGGCGGTGAGCGCCGTCCTCGCCCGCAACGAAGCCGTCCTGCAGCGCGACATCGCCCGGCAAAAGACGATCACCGCCGAACGCACCGTCGAGTTCGTCCAGTCGCTGTTCGAGGTGTCGGACCCGTCGGAAGCCAAGGGCGCGCAGGTCAGCGCGCTCGCCATCCTCGAAAAGGGCGCGGCGCGGATCGCCGGCTCGCTCGGCAACGAACCCAGCGTCAAGGCCGAGCTGATGACGACCCTCAGCAAGGTCTATCTCGGCCTCGGTTCGCTGAGGAAAGGCGATGCGATCATCCGCGATTCGCTGCGGTTGAAGGTCGATGACCCGGGCGTCGCGGCGCGGCAACTGCTGGCGCTCGGCGATTCCGAAACCCGGCAGGGCGAATATGCCACCGCGGCCAAAACCTTCACGCGCGCACTCGCGCTCGCCAGCGACAGCCGGCGCGGTAACCCGGCGCTGATCGCCCCGATCCTCGTCGGGCGGGGGGAGGCACGATCGGCCGTCGACGACACCAGGGGTGCGGAGGCCGACATCCGCCGCGCGCTGGCGGTCGATCGGGCCGGCTTCGGCGACCGCCATCCGGCCGTCGCCCGCGATCTCGAGGCGCTGGGGCTGAACGCGCTGGCGGAAGATCGGCTCGGCGATGCCAAGGCGCTGTTCGAGCGTGCGCTGGCCATCCGCATCCCGCTGCAGGGCCTCGCCCATCCGCGCGTTTCCGAAGACTATAACGAGCTCGGCTCCATCGCCTATCTGCAGCGCGATTCCGCCGCCGCCGAGGCGCTGTGGACCCGGGCGCTGAAATCCGACGAGCTGGTGCTCGGGCCCGATCATCCCGATGTCGCCATCTCGATCAACAACGTCGCCCGGGTCATGCTCGAACGCCGCGGCTTTGCCGAAGCCTACAAGCTGCTGGTGCGCGCCCGCGACATCAGCCTGCGGCAGCGCAGCGCGACGCACGACGACCTGGCGTTCGTCCTCGGCAATCTGGGTCTCGCCGAACGCGGGCTGGGGCAGGCCGCGGCGGCGACGGCGACATTGCAGGCGGCCCTGCTGGCGGCCGATGCTCACAAGCACCGCAACCGCGCGCCGATCCTCGCGGAACTTGCCGACCTGGCCTGCGACCGGGGGACGCCGGCAAGGGGCCTGGCGCTGCTCGACCGCGCCGCGCCGATCATGCGCGCGGACTATCCCGACGACCCGTGGCGGCAGGCCTGGGTGCTGAACACGCGCGGCAAATGCCTGGTCGCCGCGGGTCGCGGAGCGGAGGGCAGGGCCGCCATCGCCGAAAGCATGGCCGCCATTCGCGCGCGTTGGCCGCGATCCACCCTGTTCGGCGCACTGGCCGAACAGCGACTGCAAGACGCGCGCGGCGGCGTCGGCCCGGTCGCTTGAAGCGTCGTCAGAAAAACATTTAACAATTTGGTGATTACGCCTATCCAAAAATGCCTCGTCTCGTCGAACCAAGGAAGCGTCATGCGCACTCGTCTGGTATCCGCCTGCCTGCTGGCGGCGACGATCGCCGCCACGCCGGCCGCGGCGCGCCGCACCGCCGTCGACGAGAATCCCGACGGCAGCCAGGTGCGCTATTCACTCGGCGGCTATTGCGACATCAATGGCGATGATTGCGGCGGCGGCACCGCGCTGGGCTATACCGTCAAGATCGGATCGGCGGATGCGTTTACCAATGTCATCACCCATGGCAACGGGCTGCTGACCTTTGGACGCGCGGTTGATTTCTTCTCGGGTCCCGAAGGTGAGCCCAGCTTCCAGGATACGATCTTCGCAGGCGGCACGCCGGCTCCGGCCAGCTATGGCATCGACCTCGTCAGTGCCGGGCAGAATGTCGAGCTCGACTTCGACAACGTCTTTCTCCAGAGCTCGCGCGTCGCGGTCGGCCCGTTCGGCGTCATCCGGGTCGAATGGTTCACCTGCGTGCGGCCGACCTCGCCCAGCACGTGTCCCGAATCGAACCCGCAGTCGCTGACGCTGACGCCGGGCCGCACGGGTTTCACCGGCCTGTTCACCGGCGGCGGCCGCGAGGAAGCGCCCGGTTTCGTCATCGACGGTGTCTTCACGTCGGTGGCGTTGAACCAGCCGTTCCTGATCCCGGCGGAGATCACCGGCATCACCTTTGCGTCCAACGTCCCCGAGCCGGCGTCCTGGGCGCTGCTGGTCATCGGCTTCGGCCTCGTCGGCGCCGCCGTGCGACGTCGGGCGGCGATCGGCGTTCCTGCCCGGGCATAGACCTTCCCGACCCTGCCCGGCGGCGTGCCGCGGACGTGACGTACCGGGCGTCGCCGCGAGGCAACGCCCGGCCAGCGGGGGAGGACCCGCTAGAAGTTGAAGCGCGCGCCCACGGCATAGCGCGCGCCGGTATCGACGATCGACAGGAACTGGTTGGCAAATTCGCCGCGCGTCTTCGTCTTGGCATTGGTGACATTGACGCCTTCGACGAACAGCGTGGCATAGCTGGTCACCGCGAACGCCGCCGAGATGTCGAGCTGGCCGTAATCCTCGAAATAGATCGGCCGGCCGCCGGTGCCGTTGGCCAGCGTCTGCACGAACTCGTCGCGGTGGTTGTAGGCGATGCGCGCCTGCACCGGACCCTTTTCATAGAAGAGCACGGCGTTCTGGCTGTTGCCGAGCCCTTCCAGCGCCAGCGTCGTGCCGGTTGCCGTCGTCGGGTTGTTGCTGCCGACAAAAGTCGCGTTGGCGGTGACGCCGAGCCCGTCGAACGGCGCCGGCAGCCAGGTCAGATTGTGCTGGAAGCCGATCTCGACGCCATAGACATCGATGGTGCCGAGGTTGCGCGGTCGCTGGACGTTGAACGGCGCCTGGCCGCCGGGGAAGATATTGTCGGCATTGGCGACCGGGAAATTCTCGACGGCGACCGAGCTGCCGACGAAATCGTCGACGCGCTTGTAGAAACCGCTGACCGTCAGATAGCCGCCGGGCTGGTAGTACCATTCGCCGGTCAGGTCGAAATTGGTCGATTTGTACGGCGTCAGGTCGGGATTGCCGCCGGCCGCCTGCAGATTGCCCGGGCGCAGGTTGGTATAGCTGACCCGCGGCGCCAGCAGGCTGAGATCGGGGCGCGTCACCGTCTGCGACGCGGCGAAGCGACCGATGAAACTGTCGGTGAAATCGACCTTCACGTTGAGGCTGGGCAGGAAATTATTGTAGGTCGTCGTCTGTTCGACGGGCACCGCGGTCGGTGCGAAAACGCCGGTGTACGACGTGGTGTCGCCCGGCACGACGCGCAGGTCGAGCAGCTGCTGCTGCGAACCGCGCGAGCGGACGCGGGTGTGGGTATAGCGCACGCCAAGGTTGCCGCTGATCGGCAGGCCGGCGATTTCCGACCCGAAATCGACCTGGGCATAGCCGCCGATGACGCGTTCCTTGACGGTGAAGCTGTCGGGATAGACGATCGCCGCATAGCCGTTGTTGGCGGCGAGGAAGCCGGCCAGGGTGCCGACCGGGCGGCCGACGGCGGCATCCTGGGCGTTGGCGGCGGCGGTCGATTCGAGGAAGGTGAAATAATCCTCGGCGTTGAACTGCAGCCACTGGCGCGGGAAATTACCTGCCGTGCCGTTGAAGAAATTGTTCGGCGCGAACGGCTGCAGCAGCCCCGGCGCGACCGGGATGGCATAGCCGCAATAGGCGCAGCCGACGTTCGATTCGGTGCGGACCAGCGTATTCTTCTTGGTGCGATCCTGGAAATAGCCGCCGAAGCGCAGCGCCTTGACGAAGCCGCCATCGGTCTTCAGCGTCGCGTCGATACGGTTCTCGTAATTTTCCTCGCTGCGGTCGAAGCCTTCACGCGTGGCGAAATGCGCGCGGCCGACGCCGGTGTTGGTAAAGCCGTTGGCCGCCGTCAGGCTGGGCAGGCCGGTGCCCGTGTTGTCGAAATTGACGGCATTGTTGAAACCGATGACGGCAAAGATCTCGTTGCCGCCGTTGTTCGACGTCGCCTTGGAATAGCTGCTGTCGAAAGCCACTTCGATCAGGTCGGTCGGCGTCCATTTGAGGTTGGCGCCGAACGCCAGCAGCTTGGTCGGCCGGTTGAAGGTGCGGTTGATGTAATCGGTGTGGCCGTCGGCATTCTGCGAGAAATTGGTGACCGTGCGGTTGCTGTCGATCGTCGCGGTGGTCGCGGAACCCGGCGAGAAGAAATGGCCGACGCTGTTGCCCTGGGAATCGACGGTGAACTTGTTCCACAGGCCGTCGACGGTCAGCAGCAGCTCGTCGGACGCGCGGAACTGCACGGTGCCGTTGATGCCGATGCGCTCACGGTCCTGCGCGTCCGAAATCTGGTCGTAATTCTGCGGGAAGTTGACGCCGGTCAGCCCGGCCAGCGGCAGGTCGGCGCGGAAATAGCCGTTGGTGGCGATGGTGTTCACCAGCGCCTTGCGCCGCTGGTAGCTGACCGACGCGAGCACGCCGATGCGGTCGTCGCCGAAGGTGTTGCTGTAGAGCGCGAAACCGTCGCCGGCGAACTTGTCCGACAGGCGCTCGTAATTGGCCTGGCCCGACACGATGATCTTCTGGCCGTTGTAGTCGAACGGCCGCGCCGTCTTGACATTGATCGTCGCGCCGATGCCGCCGTCCTGCAGCCGGGCGTTGCTGCTCTTGAAGACATCGGCGCCGGCGATGAGCTCGGACGCCAGCAGGTCGAAGCTGAAGGCGCGGCCGGCGTTTTCGGTGGCGATCGAGCGACCGTTGACGAGCACGGTGTTGAATTGCGGGCCGAAGCCGCGGACGGTGATGAACTGGCCTTCGCCGCCGGAACGGTCGACCGACACGCCGGTGATGCGCTGCAGCGATTCCGCGACGTTGGTGTCGGGGAACTTGCCGAGATCTTCCGACGAGATGGAATCGACGATCAGGTCACTGTTGCGCTTGGTGTCGATCGAGCGGGCGAGGCCGGCGCGCAGGCCGGTGACGATGATTTCCTCTTCGGCCGGCGCGGCAGCGGGGGTGGCCGTCGTCTGCGCGGCGACTGTCGCGGGGAAGGCCAGCGCCAGGGCGACCAGAGCCGGGCCTGCCAGGATCGTCGACGCCGTCAGCCGTGCCATGCACTGTGCCATGGAAATTCCTCCCCGTTTGCGGCGGGTCGGGGGGACCGGCGCCGCGCCTGCGGGTGCCGGGTTGATCCCGATCACCATCGATTTGCGAATTATAATATCAATCTGCTAAAGTCAAACCAGCGGCGGCGACGGGGTGATTGCGCAGGCATCCTGTCTGACAGAACCGGATTACCAAGTGCTGAAGGGGTCGGGATGGAGCGGCGGTGCTGGAGCGTGGAGGCCGGCATTGCCGTGCTGCTGCTGCTCGCCGGCTGTTCGGCGCCGGCACCGTCCGCCGGCGTCGCCGACCCCCAGGCGACCGCGGCGCTGGCCCCTGGTGGCGGCGTCCGGCCCCGGCTGAAGCCCGCCGATCTCGTCGGTTTCCGCAGCCTGCCGGCCTATTCCGAACCGGCCTGGGTGAGCCAAGATTTCGTCGCCAAGGGTCGCCTGCCGCCGCTTCGCGACCGCTTGCCGAAGCAGCCTCTGGTCGTCGCCGCCGGCGCCATGCCCGACGGCATCGGCGTTCATGGCGATGCGCTGCGCCAGGTCACCGGCGGGCGCCCCGAAGGCTGGAACACCAGCGCCGGCCAGTCGCAGGGCTGGGGCGGCGTCGACATCGGCACGCTGGAATGCCTGACCCGCACCGGGCCGCTGTTCCTGGTGCGCAGCGACGCGCTGCAGCCGCTGCCCAACCTCGCCCGCCGCTGGACCTGGTCGCCCGACGGCCACCAGCTGACCATGGACCTGGTCGAAGGCGCGCGCTGGTCCGACGGGCACCCGTTCACCAGCGACGACGTGATGTTCTTCTGGACCGACAATGTCCTCGATCCGCAGGTGTCGCCGCTGGGCGGGGCGGGGCCCGACAGCTTCGGCGCCGGCACGACGCTCGAGGCGCTGGGGCCGTACACGATCCGCTGGACGTTCAGGCAGGCGTTCCCGGAGGATGTCCTCTACCAGATGGCCTATGGCAAGTTCTGCCCCGGCCCGGCGCATGTGCTGCGGCCGCAGCATCCGCGCCACAACCCGCGCAACAGCTATGCCGATTATCGCAACGCCTTTCCGGCGGCGCGGGTCAATTTTCCGGTCATGGGCGCTTGGGTCGCCACCGAATATCGCCCCGACGACATAATCATCTTCCGCCGCAATCCCTATTACTGGAAGGTCGACGCCGCCGGGCAGCAACTGCCCTATTTCGACGAACTGCAGTACCGCCTGCTCGGCTGGAACGACCGCGACATCCAGGTCATCGCCGGCACGTCGGATCTCGCCAATGTCGAGGTGCCGGGCAATTATGTCGAGGTGCTGCGCCAGGCGGCGAAACCCGGCGCGCCGTTCCGCATCGCCTTCGGGCCACGCGGCGCCGCCTATGCGGTGCTAATGAACCTGTCGGGCAACGGCTGGGGCGAACCCGATGCCCGCGGCCAGCAGGTGCGGCGGCTCAACCGCACCCTCGCCTTTCGCCAGGCTGTCAGCCTCGCCATGGATCGCCAGGCGCTGGCGACGACGCTGGTGAAGGGGCCGTTCGTGCTGCCCTATGCCGGCGGCATCCTGCCCGATACGCCCTTCTACGACGCTGCCGCCACCGTCCAATGGGGCCATGACGCCGCCCGGGCGCGGGCGCTGCTCGATGACGCCGGCATCATCGACAGCGACGGCAGCGGGATGCGCAATTTTCCCGGTGGCGGCCCCGATATCGAGATCGTGCTGACCGCCAGCCCCGATACTGCCACCGATCGCAGCCTGGCCGAAGGCGTGCAGATCTTTGCCCGCGAGATCGGGCTGCGGATCATCCTGCGCTTCGTCGGCGGCACCCAGCGCGACGCCGCCGGTGCCAGTGGCCAGTTCGACTGGCTGCTGTCGCGCAACAACACCACCGAGCTGATCACCGTCGTGCAGGGGTCGGATGCGCTGGCGCCGATGGGGCCGTACACCCATGCCTTCCACCGCGCCGGCCCCGGCGGCCGGCTCGACCTGCTGCCCTATGAGCGGGACATGGTCGCGGCGGTCGCGGCGTTCCAGGACAGCCGCGACCCCGCCGTCCGCCGCGCCGCCATGGCGCGCTACCAGCGGCTGTCCACCGCCAACGCCAACAGCATCGGGCTGGTGCGCTTTCCGGGCGCGCTGATCGTCAACCGCCGCATCGCCAATGTGCCACCGGCGACGCCGATCTTCATGTTCAACTGGGCCGAGGATGCGATCATGCGCGAGCGATTGTTCGTGCCGCGGGCCCGGCAGGGCGGTGCCGAGCTGCGCCCGCGCACGCTGCCCGGCTGCTTCGATTGTCGATCATGAGCCGATTGTTCACCGGGCCCGTCCTCGCCTTCCTTGGCCGCCGCGTGCTGGCGGCGCTGCCGACGCTGCTGGCGCTCAGCCTCGTCACCTTCCTCATCATCAAGGCACCGCCCGGCGACTATGCCGATGGCCTGCGCACCATGCTCGTCAACCAGGGCGGCGCCTCGGCGGCGGAGGCCGATGCCCAGGCGGCGCTGTACCGCGCGCAGAACGGCCTTAATGATCCGCTGCTCGTGCAGTACGCCCGCTGGCTCTGGGGCATCGTCACCCGCTTCGATTTCGGCATGTCGATGGCGAGCAACCGCCCTGTTGCCGCCATCGTCGCCGAGCGGCTGCCCGCGACGATCGCGCTGGCGTTGGTCTGCCACCTGCTGGCGTCGGCGATCGGTATCGGTCTGGGGGTACTGGCGGCATCCCGGGCGGGAACCTGGGTTGATCGCGCGATCAACATAATTGCCTTCATGGGCATGACGACTCCGCGCTTCTTGCTCGCGCTGGTGATGCTCTATGTGCTGATTTTTCACGCCGGAATCACCGGAATCGGCAGCTTCCAGTCCGCCCAATTCGCCGGCGCGCCGTGGAATCTGGCGCGATTCCGGGATCTTCTGGCCCATGTCTGGCCGGTGATCCTGATCGCGACCTGGGGTGGGCTGGCCTATAATGTCCGCGTCATGCGCGGCAATCTGCTCGATGTGCTCGGCGCGCAGTACGTCGAGACCGCGCGGGCCAAGGGCCTGTCGCCCCGCACCGTCATGCTGCGCCATGCCGTGCCCAACGCCATCCACCCGATCATCGCCTATCAGGGCACCGCATTGCCCTATATGATGACCGGCGAGATCGAGGTCGCCATCGTCTTCGGCCTCGCCACCGTCGGCCCGGCCATCGTCGGCGCCATGGCGGTGGGCGATATCTATGTCGCCGCGACCTTCATGCTGGTGCTGGCGACGACGCTGATCGTCGGCAATATCCTCGCCGACCTGGCGCTGGTGCTGCTCGATCCGCGCCTGCGCCTCGGGAACGACGCGTGAGCACGGCGCCGCAGAGCTATCCGCGCCTCGTCTGGCAGCGCTTTCGCCGCTCGTGGCTGGGCCTCGCCGGGCTCGCCATGCTGGTGCTGCTGCTGGTCACGGTCATCTTCGGCGGCTTTCTCGCGCCCCACGACCCCGACAGCCGCTATGAACCCTTCCAGCCGCCCAGCCGGATTGCCTTCGATGGCGGCCTTGTTGCCTACAACCCGCACGAATCCGGCCGTATCGACCCTGTCACCCTGCAACCGATCCTGACCTATGACGCCGCGCCGCCCGTGCCGCTGCGCCTGTTCGCCCCCGGCGCGCGCTGGTGGCTGCTCGGACTGATACCCGTCGATCGCCACCTGATCGGCCCGGCATCCCCCGCCGACGCCGTCCATGTCCTCGGCACCGACCGCTTCGGCCGCGATATCCTCTCGCGTGGCCTGGTCGCGGCGCGCATCTCGCTCGGCCTCGCCACCATCGTCGTGACGCTGACGACCCTCACTGGCCTGCTGCTTGGCGCCACGGCCGGCTATCGCGGCGGCGCCATCGACCGCTGGCTGGGGCGGTTGATCGACTTCGTCCTCGCCTTCCCGCAACTGCCGCTCTACCTCGCGCTGGGCGCGCTGATCCCCATCACCATCGGCTCGGGCCAGTTCCTGCTGCTGCTCGTCGGCATCATGGCGCTGCTCGGCTGGGCCGGGCTGGCCCGCGAAATCCGCGGCAAGACCATGGTGCTGGCGCGCATGGACTATGTCCGCGCCGCCGTCGCGCTCGGTGCCAGCGACTGGCGCATCGTCCATCGCCACATCGCCCCCAATCTGATGTCGCACGTGCTGGTCAGCTTCACCCTCACCTTGCCCGCCATCGTGCTGCTCGAAAGCTTCCTCGGCTTCCTCGGCCTCGCCGTGAAACCTCCGCTGATCTCCTGGGGGCTGATGCTGCAGGATGCCGGCAACTTCGCCGCCATCGGTTCCTACCCGTGGATTCTGGCGCCGGTGGGCTTTGTCTTCGTCACCGTCTTCGCCTTCAACGCCGTGGGGGACGCCCTGCGTGACGCCATCGACCCCTATTGACCCCGTGCTCGATGTCGCCGGGCTCGGCATCGGCTTCGGCGCGACGAGCGTCGTCGCCGATGTTTCCCTGCGCATCGCGCGCGGCGAGATGGTGGCGCTGGTCGGGGAATCGGGCTCCGGCAAGTCGCTGACGGCGCGCGCCATCATGGGGCTGCTGCCGCGTGGTGCCGCCATCACCCCCGGCAGCCGCATCGACCTCGGCGGCGATGCCATCGCCGGCCTGCCCGAACCGGCGCTGCGCCGCCTGCGCGGCCGCCGCATGGCGATGGTTTTCCAGGAACCGATGAGCTCGCTCAACCCGCTCTACAGCATCGGCGCGCAGCTGGTGGAGGCGATGCGGGCCCATCAGCGCATCACGGCCGCCGCGGCGCGCACCCGCGCCGTGGCGTTATTGGAGGAGGTCGGCCTGCCCGAACCCGTCGCCACGCTCGGCAAATACCCCCATGAACTGTCGGGCGGCCAGCGCCAGCGCGTGATGATCGCCATGGCGCTGTCCAATCGTCCCGACCTGCTGATCGCCGATGAGCCGACGACGGCACTCGATGTCATCGTCCAGGCGCAGATCCTGGCGCTGCTGAAGGACCTGCAGGGCCGCCACGACATGGCGGTGCTGCTGATCAGCCATGATCTGACCGTCGTCCGCCGCCACGCCGACCGCGTCCATGTCATGCAGAACGGCCGCATCGTGGAGGCCGGCGACACGGCGACGGTCTTTGCCCGGCCGCAGCACGCCTATACCCGCATGCTGCTCGCCGCCGAACCCGCTGCCGCTGCCGACGCCGGCGCCATCGGCGACACTTTGGTCGCGGTCCATGACCTCGATATCCGCTACGCCGCCCGCACCACCGGCTGGCGCCGCCGCCCGGCGCAGGCCATTCCCGCTGTCGCCGGCGCCGAATTTACCGTCCGCCGCGGCGAAGCCGTCGGTATCGTCGGCGAATCCGGCTCGGGAAAGACCAGCCTTGGCCTCGCGCTGATGCGGCTGATCGCATCGGAAGGCAGCATCAGCTTCGATGGCGCCCGCCTCGATGGCCTCGATCGCCGCGCCATGCTGCCCTTCCGCCGCCGCATGCAGATCGTGCTGCAGGACCCATTCGCCTCGTTGAACCCGCGCCTGTCGGTCCGCCAGGTCGTCGAGGAGGGGCTGATCGTCAACAATATCGGCAGCGGTGCCGCCGACCGGCTCGTCCGGGTGCGCGCGGCGCTGTCCGATGCCGGCCTGGGCGACGAAGTAATGGGCGATATCCTGTCCCGTTTCCCGCACGAATTCTCCGGCGGCCAGCGCCAGCGCCTGTCGATCGCCCGCGCGCTGGCGGTCGAACCCGAATTCCTGCTGCTCGACGAGCCGACCTCGGCGCTCGACCTGTCGGTGCAGGCGCAGATTCTGGCGCTGTTGCAGCGCTTGCAGCGCGAACGCGGGCTCTCCTATCTGTTCATTTCGCACGACCTGAAGGTCGTCCGTGCGCTTTGCCAGCGCATCATCGTCATGCAGGGCGGCCGCATCGTCGAGGCCGGACCCGCCGCCGACATCCTCGCCAACCCGCAAACCCCCTATGCCGCGCGGCTGATCCGCGCCGCCTTCGACCTTGCCGCCTGACGGAGCCGCCATGAAAACCGACACCTTCGACACCCAGGACTTCCTGTTCGACCTCAACGGCTATCTGGTGCTGCCCGGCGCCATCGGTCCCGACC
Organism: Sandarakinorhabdus sp. DWP1-3-1; assembly: GCF_049896705.1. Classification (NCBI taxonomy): domain Bacteria; kingdom Pseudomonadati; phylum Pseudomonadota; class Alphaproteobacteria; order Sphingomonadales; family Sphingosinicellaceae; genus Sandarakinorhabdus; species Sandarakinorhabdus sp. DWP1-3-1. The sequence continues at coordinate 60,156 of NZ_JAFCUV010000001.1, forward strand.
TCCTTGCCGACCTCAACCGCGCCTTCGATGGCTTTCCGGCGCTCGACAGCGGCGACTGGTGGGGCAATGTCCAGCGCCTCGACAATGCCGGCGCGGCGGGCACCGAACTGCACAATATCGTCGAGGCCGGGCCGGCGTTCGAGGCACTGATCGACCATCCCGCCTGGATCGACCGTGTCCGCCGCTATTGCGGGGAGGCCGGGACCTATGCGGAAGGCCTGTTCATCGACGAATGCTTCGCCTCGATCCGGCGCAGCGGCGGCTTTTTCCCGATGCATTCGGGCGGCCAGGACGGTGTCGTCCGCAACCAGTTCCGCTTTGTGAACGGCGCCTTCCGCTGCGCCCAGGTCAACATCCTGGTCGCGCTGACCGACATAAACCCCGGCGACGGCGGCACCCGCGTCATCCCCGGCAGCCACAAGAGCAATATCGCCCACCCCATTTTCAACCGATCCTTCGACGAGCGCCGCGACGCCGAGGACGAAATCATCGAAGGGTCCATCGAGGTGACGCTGAAGGCCGGCGACGCGCTGCTGTTCGTCGACGCCATCGCCCATGGCGCAACGCGGCGGATCAACCCCGGCGACCGCCGCGTCGTCATCTATCGCTATGGCCCCGGCTGGGGGTCGACGCGCTATGGTTTTCGCTATTCGCCCGAGCTGCTCGACCGGCTGACCCCGGCGCGCCGGCGCATTCTGGAGCCCGTGCCGGTGCGCCGGCCCGGCCGATATCCGGCGGTTTGAGTTTGAACCATCGCCGTCGTAGAGCATTTCACCAAGGGGCGCAGCAGGGAGGGCAGCGACATCGTCGACGATACCGACTGGGCCGCCGATCCGTCTAAGGCGCGAAGCGCGCTGGGTCGCAACCTGACGCACGGGTTGCTCGATGCGATCGGCAGGGCGATCGTCGTCGGCCATTACGACGGCAAGGGCTTTCCGGTGGAAGCCGAATTGACCCGCCAGCACGGCGTCAGCCGATCGGTGACGCGCGAGGCCGTCAAGATGCTGACGGCCAAAGGCCTGCTCAGCGCCCGGCCACGGCAGGGTACCATCATCCAGCCGCCGGCGATGTGGAATTTGTTCGATCCGGACGTGCTGCGCTGGCTGCTGGAACGCAAATTCTCGATCGAGTTGTTGCGCCAATTCAACCAGTTGCGTGTTGCCATCGAACCCGAAGCGGCGGCGCTTGCCGCGACCGGCGCCAGCGCGGCCGAGATTGCCGCCATCGGCGCCGGCCTTGACCGCATGGTCGCCGCGGAGGCCGGCAACGACGAACCGCTCGATGCCGATATCGCCTTCCACGTCGCCGTGCTGGAGGCATCGGGCAATGTATTCTACAAGCAATTCCGTGACATGGTGGCGACGGCGCTGCGCACCTCGATCCATTTCACCAACCGCATCAAGGGCCGGTCCGCCAGCATCGACGACCATCGGGCGGTTTATGATGCCATTGTCGCGAACGACAGCGCCGCCGCCCGCACCGCGATGCACCGGCTCATCGGCGACGTGCTGGAACTGATCGAACAAACGGCGCCGCTGTGCAAAGCGGGGTCGATCGGGCTGTTCGGCGCCGGCCGGGCCGGCGAGGGGCGCGACTAGGCCCGCTCCGGAGCTACCGCCGTCGCCCAGGCCGTGATCTTGGCCTCGAGCACCTGCAGCGGCAGGGCGCCGGTATCGAGCACGACGCGATGGAAATCCCGGATGTCGAAGCGCGGCCCCAGCGTTTTCGCCGCGGATTGCCGCAAGCGCTGCAAGGTCAGCTCGCCGATCTTGTAGGCGCAGGCCTGGCCGGGATAGCTGATGTAGCGGTCGATCTCCACGGCGACATCGCGCGGCGCCATCGACGTGTTGTCGAGCATATAGGCGATGGCGCGTTCACGGCTCCAGCGCAGCGCGTGGATGCCGGTATCGACGACGAGCCGCACGGCGCGCAGCATCTCCATGTCGAGATGGCCGAACCACTGCCAGGGGTCGGTGAACATGCCGAGCTCGCGGCCCAGCGATTCGGCGTAAAGCCCCCAGCCTTCGGCATAGGCGGTGTTGGAGCCATAACGCAGCAGCGGCGGCAGCGCGGCATTTTCGCGGACCAGCGTGATCTGGTAATGATGGCCGGGGATGCCCTCGTGCAGGGTCAGCGTCTCCAGCGTCGGGATCGGCCGGGTGCCGAGCATCGACATGTTGAAATAGAGCGTGCCGGGCGTCACGCCGTCAGCGGGACCAGGCCGGTAATAGCCGGTGCCGCGCTGGTCGCCGAGCGCCGGCAGCGGCGCCACCCGGAATGGCGCCCTGGGCCGGTCGTGGAACAGGCGCGGCATGCCCTGCCAGATGCGCGCCTCGATGGCCGCAAAGCGTTCGAGCAGTTCGGCAGGCGTCTTGCAGTAGAATTTGGGGTCGTCGCGGACATGGCCGAACAGCGCCTTCAGGTCGCCGGCGAAGCTGAGTTGCGTTCGTACCGTCTCCATTTCGGCGCGGATGCGGGCGACTTCCGACACGCCGAGCGCGTGGATGGCATCGGCGGTCATGGTCGTCGTCGTGTGCCGGGCAAGTTCGGCGGCATAGAGCGCATCACCATGTTTCATCGCCCAGCGGCCGGGATCGGCAAGCGCCACCGGCAGGTAATCGTCGCGCAGATAGGCCTGCCAGTGCCGATAGCCGGGCAGGACCCGGGTTTCGACGACCTTGCGATAGGCGGCGCTCAGTCGCGCCTTGTCGGCGGCGCTGAAGCCGGCGGGCAGCTGCCGGATGGCGGCAAGGAAGGGGCTGGCATCGAGCGGCTGGGCGATCACGGCATCGACCTGCTTGAGGACGTTCTCGACGATGATGCGCGGCTGCAGGATGCCCGCGGCGCGGCCCTGGCGCAGCCGCGCGATACTGTTGTCGAGATAGCCGGCAAAGCCCTCCAGCCGCTCCAGGCCGGCGCGGTAGTCGTCCGGCGTCACGAACGCCGCGCCGCCACCCGCGACGAAATCGGGAAACTCCACCTGCAGTCCGAACGACGGGTTGAGCGGCGCCTTGCCGGCGATGGCGAACAGGCCGCCGTCGATATAGGCCAGCGTCTGCCGGGTCTGGTAGGCGAAGACGTCCCAGGCGATGGTGTCGGCCGGATTCAGCCGGGCACGGTCGATGCTTTCCAGTGTGGCGAGCTCACGGCGCTTGTTGGCCAGCAGCCTTGCCGCATAAAGGTCGCTGGTCGGATCGACGAACGCCGGGCTGCCGGCGGGACGCGCCGTGCCCGGCTCCCCGGTCGGGTCGAGCGCCGCATCGGCGGCGGCGCTGGCGTCGAGCAGGGTGCGCAGCCGGACGGCCGGATCGGTTTCGGCGCCGATCGCCGGCATCGCGGTGCCCGCGGCCAGCAGGCCCAGTGTGGTGCGGCGCGAAACCCTCATGCGCCGGCGGCCCAGCGATCGACGGCGCCGACCAGGGTCTGCATCGGCATCGGGCCGCCGAGCAGTACGACATCATGAAAGCCGCGAATGTCGAAGCGGCTGCCCATGCGCTTGCGGGCCGCTTCGCGGCTGGCGACGATCTGCGTCTGCCCGACCTTGAAGCTGCACGCCTGGCCCGGATAGACACAATAACGATCGATCTCGCGCTGCGCCGGGATCGGGCTTTCGCCGGCGTTGGCGACCATCCATGCGACGGCTTCGGCCCGGGTCCAGCGTTTGTAGTGGATGCCGGTGTCGACGACGATGCGCGCGGCGCGAAACAGCATCGATTGCAGGTAACCGATGCGGCCGACGGGATCGGTGTCGTAGCAGCCCATCTCGTCGGCGAGCTGCTCGGCATAGAGCGCCCAGCCTTCGGTATAGGCCGAAAAGCGCACCAGCCGCCGGAATGACGACAGCTCGCCGGCGGAATCGACCGCGCCGGCCTGGAAGTGATGGCCCGGGATCCCCTCGTGGTGGGCCAGTGTCGGCAGGCGCCAGTCCGGCTGTTCGGCAGTCGAGCGCAGGTTGATGACGAAATTGCCGCCTTCGCCCTTGCCGCCGCCGCTGTAGAAGGCGCCGGGGGAGCCGGCCTCGACCGCGACGCCCATGCGCTTGACGCCGAGCGGGGCGACCGGGATGGCGCTGAACATGCGCGGCAGCCGGCCGCGGGTGTCGTCGAGGATGGTCCTGAGATCGGCGAGGATGGCGGCGCGGCCGGCGTCGTCATCGGGCTTCTGGAAGCGCTTGTCGTCATTCAGCGCGGCGATGCGGGCGCCGACCGATCCCGATGCATGGCCCTGGGCCCTGAGGCTGGTATCGAGCGCGGCGGTATAGTCGGCGACCTGCGCCAGGCCGATGCGGTGCAGTTCCGCCGGGGTCAGGTCGGTCGTCGTGTTGGCGCGCACCGCCGCCGCGTAATAGGCCTCGCCATCCGGCAGCCGCCACGCACCCGCGGTATCGACCGCACGCGGCCGCAGGGCCTGGAGCGCGGCGATCTGACGGGACAGCGCCGGCGCCACCTGCCGGCGGAATGCCTCGATAGCACGATCCGCCGGAAAGTTCGCCCCGCCACGCTGCACGGCCGGCGCGATCAGCGCCGATGCCGCCGGGTCGGCGTCTCGCACGGCGGCGATCTGGGCGGTCGTGCGAGCGATGACGAACTCGGGCGGGACCACGCCGATGCCGGCATCATGGACGATGTGTGCCGTTTCCTGGTCGAGCGCGGTGGCAAGATTTGCCAGGCTGGCGAAATAGGCGTCGCGGCCGGCAGGCGTGTTCACCGTCCGGCGGCCGCCGATACCGTCGGGCAGCCAGTAATAAGCGCCGTTCATCTGGTTGACGACATAGGGGCTGGGCCGCAGGTCGATGTCGACAAAGCCATAGCGGCCGAGCATGTCGTCGAGCGTTGCATGGACGAAATGCGCGACGTCGAGATCATCGCGCGACCGCGCCGACAAGGCATTGCGATCAAAGGTTGCCAGCCCCGCCAGCGCCTGTCGTGCCGCGGCGCGAGCGGTGGCCATCCTCGCCAGCGAGCGATTGCCCAGCCGGCCGCTGTCGTCGCTGTCGGTATCGGGGTAGCGCTGTTGCAGGTCATCGGCCTGGCGCTGCAAAAGGACCGCCAGCCGGTCATCGGCGCCGGTTGCCGCGACGACCGGGCCTGCGGCCGCCGCGAAGGCAGCCACGCCAGCGCGGGCGAGCAGGGAACGGCGGTCGATCATGCTGGAGTTTCCTTGGTGACGTGACCGAAGGCGCCGATTTGGACCGCGTCGTCAACGGCAATTGTCGCATCGGGGCGTCGGCCTGCGGACGGCATTGCGGCAACGAACATGCTGGCGAGGTGGTCGGCGCGCGGTTGCGGGGCCGGGCATCATTGCTGTCGACGGCGTACCCGCCGCACCATCGGCGCCCTGCGTCACCGCTGTCCGACATCTGCCGATCGAAATGGAACGCCTGGATGCTGCGGAATCCCATGGCAACGCGGTGTCGATGCCGAAAAGTGTCGGTATGGTTTACACTTCACTGACAAACTCGCTGCCGAAACAAATTTTATCAGTGTGTTAGCACTTGGCCCGCTTTTTGCATACTTGCAAGATATTGCATTCACACAGGGGGAAACACATAATGAAGAAGTTCTTGACGGCTGCTCTGATGCTTGGGGCCGCTTCCGCCGCGCAGGCCGCAGCGATCCTCGACAACGGCACGATCATGATCGGTGTCGGCGACTACGGCCAGCTCAACGTGTCGGGCGGTCCGTCAAGCCCGGTCGAAGGCACCACCGCGGTCGGCCTGCGCGACCTGCGCACCGGCTATGAAGCTACCTCGCATGGTTGCCAGTGCGAAGGCTGGGGCGTTTCGGTCAACGGTCTTTCCGGCGGTGCCAACAATTCGACCGACGGCAGCCCGTTCGGTGCGTTGTCGCTGTCGAGCTTCAGCTTCGGCGGCACCGGGACATCGCCCTTTTCGGCTGGTTCCAACGCCACGTCGGTGACCACGCTGGGCGGCGCGCTGCGCATCACCCACACCTTCACGCCTTCGGTTAACTCCAACCTGTTCCAGGTCAACGTCAACATCGAGAACATCAGCGGCGAAGCGACGACGAACCTGCTTTACCGCCGGGCGTTCGACTGGGACATCGAACCGACCGCATTCAACGAATACTCGACGATCCAGGGCACCGCCCTGGCGGCCAACGTGATCCTCGCCAACGACAATGGCTTCTGCAGCAGCAACCCGCTCGCGGGCTGCTCGGGCAGCTTTTCGGGTGACTTCATCGACGCCGGCCCGACCGACCACGGCGCCGTGTTCGGCTTCGATTTCGGCGCGCTGGCAGCCGGTGGCAGCTACAGCTTCAACATCTACTACGGTGCGGCACCGACCGAAGCAGCGGCGCTGTCATCGCTTGGTGCCGTCGGCGGGCAGATCTATTCGTTCGGCCAGGCGTCGAACGACCGGACCGGCGGCAATGGCTCGACCTTCATCTTCGGGTTCGATGGTGTCGGCGGCGTGGTCGTCAACCCGGGCGTTCCCGAGCCGGGCATCTGGGCCCAGCTGATCGTCGGCTTCGGCCTCGCCGGCGTGGCTGCACGTCGCCGTCGCCGGGCAACGGTCGCCGCCTGACCTGCCAGGCTCGGTATCTGCGAACGGCCGCCTTCGGGCGGCCGTTTTCGTTTGGGGCTTCGGCGCCAGCCAAGCCGGTGATCGCGGTTTCAGCAGCGGCGACCCTGGCGACTTGGGGCTGTTCAAAATTGATGCTGTCGATCGCCGGACTGCTATATATCGTCCGATTGATCCGGGCTGGGCTTGCCTTTCGACCTGGAGCCTCGCGCCGGGATTTCAGGAGTGACTATTTGCCGGCCGGGGGATCAGCGATGAAGGCCATAGCGACAGCCCAGGCCAACTTGTCATTATCGATTGGCGATTGGTTCGATCCGGTGCGCAACACGCGCGCCATTGCCAGCGGCCGGGCAAGCCGGTGACGTTGTCATCGGGCGAAGTTCAGGCCCCGCTGTCGCCGGCACAGGTGCGTGCGGCGATGCTGCGCGACGGGCCGGTCCTGCCGACACTCGTGCGCTTTGCCCTGCCGAACCTGATCGCGCTGTGTTCGGCGACGATCGTATCGATTGCAGAGACAGCTTATGTCGGATCGCTGGGCGTGGCATCGCTCAGCGGGATCGCGCTCGCCTTTCCGATCTTCATGCTCATGCAGATGCTGTCCGCCGGCGCGATGGGCGGTACCGTCTCGGGTGCGCTCAGTCGCGCGTTGGGGCGAGGCGATCGCGATCATGCACTGGCGCTGGCGTTGTGCTCCCTGGCGATCGGGCTGGCGCTGGGCCTGTGCTTCACCTTGGCGGTCCTTGCGCTTGGTCCGTCAGCTTATCGTGGGCTTGGTGGGGCAGGCCAGGTGCTGGACGAGGCGGTCGCCTATTCCGAGGTGGCGGCGCTTGCCATCGCCGGGATCTGGCTGACCAACATGCTCGCGTCGATAGCGCGTGGTGCGGGTAATATGGTCGTCCCGGCGTGCATCCAGCTGGCCGCCGGCGTCGTGCAGGTCGTGATCGGCGGCGCCTTCGGATTGGGCCTGGGGCCGTTCCCGCGACTTGGCATGGCGGGTGTTGCCGTCGGCCAACTCGTCGCCTTTTCCGGGGCGGCGCTTGTCCTGTTTCTTTATCTTCGTTCTGCACGGTCGCCGCTGCGCCTGCAGTGGCAGCCCGGGCTGCTTGGCCTGAGGCACGTGCGTGAGATCATGCGGGTCGGGGCCGTCGCCATGCTGTCGCCTGTGTTGTCGGTCTCGACCATTCTCACACTGACCGCGCTGGTGGCGGCGTTCGGCCCGGAGGCGCTCGCCGGCTATGGCATCGGTGTCCGGCTCGAGTTTCTGCTCATACCGATCGCCTTCTCGGTGGGGGTCGCCAGCGTGCCGATGGTCGGGACCGCGATCGGTGCCGGCAACATCGTGCGCGCGCGCCATATCGCCTGGGTCGCCGGTGGCCTCGCATTTGCGGCATTGGCAGCCATCGGGCTGGTCAGCGTCATCGCGCCCGGTGTCTGGGTCGACATGTTGACCAGCGACCCGGGCGTACGCGCGGCGGCCTATGACTATCTGCGCATCGCGGGATTTGCGTTCGGCTTCTTCGGATTGGGGCTATGCCTTTATTTCGCGTCCCAAGGTGCCGGCCGTGTCGGCGGAGCGATCGCGGCACAGGCGGTCCGCCTGGTCATCGTCATCGTCGGTGGCTTGGCCGTCCTGCAAATGCACGGGCCGCTGTGGGCGATATTCGCGCTGTCTGCGATCGCCATGACGGTCATGGGCCTTGGCACCGCGATGTTCGTGAAGCTGGCGCGATGGTGAGCCATGGCTGGAGACCATGAAACGGGCGCCGCAGACGACCGGCAGCACCGCCGCCGGCTGCACGATCAAAACCATGAGCGCAGTCCAATCAGGATGCTCCAGCCGGCGACGTCGTCTCCGGCCTCTCGCGAGAAGCGGGCGGTCCCGCCAATGGCGCTTTCATATTGCACGCCGATGTACGGCGCGAACTCGCGCTTGATCTCGTAGCGCAGGCGCACTCCCGCCTCGACCGTCGACAGGCCGGCTCCCGTTCCGCGTTCGGGGATGTCCTGGGCGCTGAGGTCGATCTCGACACGCGGTTGCAGGATCAGCCAGTTGGTCAGGCGCTGATCATATTCAGCCTCGACGCGCGCCGTCAGCTCGCCCTTGCTGGAAAGAAAGGCGGCAGCGTCCACCTCGAACCAGTAAGGCGCCAGCCCCTGCACGCCGACGACGAGCTGAGTGCGGTCCGGGCGCCGGCCGGCCTCGTGGCGAACCCCCGTCTGGAGGTTCCACCACGGACCGATGGCGCGGCTGAACAACGCCTGGACTTCTGCTGCGTGCAGGTTTGCGCCGAACGCTCCTTCGCCTTCGGTCTTGATCCACAAGCGGTTGTAATCGCCGCCGTACCATCCTTCCCAGTCCCAGGCATAGCCGTCGCGGCCATCGACAATGCGGAGTTCGGAGCGGTCGAGCAGCAGCATCGTGCCACGATAGCCGCCGTGCTCGCCGATGAGCCGCGTGGCACGTTTCTGCGCCATCAAGGCCGGGTCGAAAACAGTGTCGGCAGCATGCTCGGGACCGGCAAGGGCGGCGGCCGGCGGCGGCGCCACAGGTGGTGCGGCGGTTGCCGACGGCAGGTTGGTCCTGGGCGTACAATGTCCCATTTCCGCATACTCGGGCGGGCAATCGGGGTCGGCTGTCGCCGGGCCGGCAGGGGCCACCGCGGGTGCCGCGTGGCCGGCATGCTGCGCAGCGACAGGCGCCGCCAGCGACAGCAACGCGCCGACGATCGGGATGGGCGTCAACCCTTTTCGCCCGGCGCGTCCATCGGGCGGACCTTGACGATATTCATCATGCCGGCGTGCATGTGGTAGAGAAGATGGCAGTGGAAGGCCCAGTCGCCGGGGGCATCTGCAGTCAGGTCAAAGCTTGCCTTGCCGCCAGGCATGACGTTGACGGTGTGCTTGACCGGGTGGCCGTGGTCCTTGCCCGTCACCAGCTCGAAGAAGTGCCCGTGGATATGGATCGGGTGGTTCATCATCGAATTGTTGATCAGGTTGACCCGCACTCTTTCGTTGCGTTCGAAGCGGATGGGTTCGAGCCCTTCGTTGAGCTTGCGGCCATCGAAGCCCCACATGAAGCGTTCCATGTTACCGGTCAGGTGGATATCCACGCTGCGCGTCGGGGCCCTTGTGTCATGGAAGGGCACCAGCGGCGCCAGGTCGTGGTAGGTCAGCACCCGGTGCGGTTCGGACTCGAGGCCCAGCGGCCGGTCGCCGGTGCGGTCGACCGGCATCGCCGCGATCATGTCGACCCCGACCCCGACCTTGACGGTCGGCGGCACCAGCGACTCGTCGCGCATGACGTGCTTCATCGGCGCGGCGGGGGCTCCTGGCGTGCAGTGTCCCATGGCGGCATGCTCGGGTGGGCACGCCGCATCGGCGGCTGCCGGGCCATGCCCCATCGCGCCATGATCCATCCCGCCCATACCCATGTCGCGCATGCTCAGCGTTGGGCGCGGGCGCAGCAGCGGCAGCGCCGCGACCATTCCCGGACGCGGCGCCAACGTGGCGCGGACCAGGCCCGAACGGTCGATCGATTCCGCCACCAGCGCAAATGCGCGGTCTTCGCGGGGGGTGACGATCGCATCATAGGTTTCGGCGACCGAAATCTGGAATTCATCGGTTTCGACCGGCCGCACCGGATTGCCGTCGGCGGCGACGATCGTCATCGGCAGGCCGGGAATGCGGACGTTGAAGATCGACATTGCCGACGCGTTGATGATGCGCAGCCGCACGCGCTCGCCGGGGCGGAACAGCCCGGTCCAGTTCTCCGCGGTGCCATGGCCGTTGACGAGATAGCTGTAGGTCCGTGCCGTCATGTCGGCGATGTCGGTCGGGTCCATTCGCATCCGGCCCCAGGCGACTCGCTCGGCGGGCGCCATCCCGTTCTCGGTGCCGCGGCCGAACAGTGCCTGCTTCTGACGGTTAAAATAGCCGCCTTCCTTCTTGGCCTTGTCGAGCAGCTGGTGCGGGTGGTTGAACGTCCAGTCCGACAGCACGATGACATGTTCGCGGTCATAGGGCGCGGGCTCCGCGCCCGCGGGGTCGATGACCAGCGGGCCGTAATGCCCCATCTGTTCCTGCAGCCCCGAATGCGAGTGATACCAGTAAGTGCCGGACTGCTTGACCGGGAATTCGTAGGTGAAGGTCTGGCCGGGAAAGATGCCCGGAAAGCTGATGCCCGGCACGCCGTCCATGTGGAACGGCAGGATGAGGCCGTGCCAGTGGATCGAGGTGTCCTCGTCGAGCGTGTTCTCGACATGGAGGCGGACGGTCTGACCCTCCTTCAGCCGGATCAGCGGCGCTGGCAGCACGCCGTTGATGGTGATGGCATGACCCTGGCGGCCGCCGACCGAAAACATCGAATGGCCGACCTTGAGGCGGATATCTGCGCCGCTCAGCACCGGCGCGACGCCGGGCGAGCCGGTTTGCGCCCAGGCCGGGAACAGGCTGGACAGGCCGAGCGTCGCGGCGCCTGCCACACTCGCCTGCAACACGTTGCGTCGCCGCAAATTGATTCCCGGCCTCAATGCATGCCTCCCCGCGCCGGTATCCACAGCGCCATGCCGACCATCGCGACAGGCTGCATCGGCGCGCTGTTATCGGGGCGGGTCGTTGCGAGCTGCTGCATGCTGGTCGGTCTAGGCCGCAGTGGAACGCTTGTAAACATACCCCGCAGGGGTATAATGGTCGCATGAGAAGCAGGGCCGCCGGAACAGATCACTCTCGCCAGCTTGCCCGTGTTCGCAGGGTCGAGGGCCAGGTCCGCGGCATTGCCCAGATGATCGAACAGGGTCGATATTGCGTCGACATCCTGACGCAGCTGCAAGCAGCGCGCGCGGCGTTGGCCAGCATCGAGCGTGCCGTGCTGGAAGATCATGCCAACGCCTGCGTCGCCGCGGCCAGCACCGCCGGCGACACGGCGGCGCAGGCTGAGAAGCTGGCGGAACTGACCGCTTTGCTGAAGCGTGCGATGCGTTGAACGGATCGACGTAAACGCCGCGCCGTTAATGTTGGGCAGTGTCTGCGAGCGATCTGTGCCGCCATCTCCGCCGATCTGGCAGGCCGTCGCAAATCTCAGGCGCGTCCGGTCACTACGACGAGCGGGTCGCTGGTCCGACCATCGGCCAGGACATCGATGGTGGTTGCCCCGAATCCGGCTCGGTCAAGGTAAAGCTGGACAAGAGCTGCGTGACCGCTGGTGTCGAGAGCCTGCCAGATCGCCACGGCCTTGGTCGGAAAGCAGCGGTTCGAAAAGCTGACGATGAACGGTGCGCCGGGGGCAAGGGTGCGGCGGACCTCGGCAAACACGGCGACGGGCCGCTGCAGATATTGCACGCCGACGCAGCAAAGGGCGGCATCGAACGATCCGTCCTCGAGCTCCAGCATGGGTTGTCGATTGAGATCCTGGACAAACCAGCGATCGAGCTGCGGATTGGCACTCAGTTCCGCGGCATTCATGCCGTGACCGATCACCGTTTCGAACCGACGGCCCTCGGGCAGATGGCTCACCCAGCTCGACATCAGGTCCAGAATGCGGCCTGTCGGCAGCATGTCGCGATAGAAGCCCGTGAGTGCGGCGACTGCCCGATCATCGATGTGGCTGACCAGTCGCGGCGGCGCATAGAAGGCGAGGTCGTCGCTACCATCCTGCTTGGCAAAGGCACCCGCCGGCAGTTCGGGCAGCTGATCGTCGGTCATGCCTGTTGCCCCAGTTGCGCAAACCATTCGGCGTAGACGGTGTTCTTTGCCATCCGGCGGGTAAGGTCGGGGGCACCGTCCTTCCACCACACCGGGCCGCGCTCGCCAAGCGCCGTCTTGGCGCGGTCGACCGCCGCGCGTGCCGCGGCGAGGGCTGCGGGATGCTTGTGGCGCAATGCAACGCCCACAGCCCGTCGCGCTGCCATCAACTCAGCCACGAGAGCGCTCCGTCGCTCGTCCGGCAGCGACGGATCGGACCGTCGCCACAGCCGGCCGCGGACCACGAAATAGCGCCCGTCAGGCGTCTCTGGACAGGCGCGGGCGGTCATGCGCCCCCGGCGCGGAGCGCCGCCCGGTCGGCAGCTTGCTGCTCGCCACGGTCGGCAGCTTGCCGCTCGCCACGCTCGGCAGCTTGCCGCTCGCCACGGTCGGCAGCTTGCCGCTCGCCACGCTCGGCCATCGGCCATCGGCCCTGGCCAAGCGCCGGGACGACTTTTCCGCCAGCCGATTTCACCGTTTTCATGTTGGCTCCGGTGCGTACACTGTCGAACGTCGTTTGGCGTAACGCATCGCCTTGCACGGAGGTCCGGGTCGATGCTGGCCGGCGTCGATCAGGTCCTCGCCGGCCTTTGGCGCCGGCCGGCATCGACCAGCTGCTCAACCTCTCGAGCAAGGCGCTTGATGCTGGCCGACGTCACGACAGGCCGGTGACCATTGTGGTGCCCCATCGGACAATGCGCCTGCGACGATGTGATCACCGCGGACCAGCACCGCGTCGCTGAAGAGGCGCTGGTCGACGTGCGGCGGCGGCGAACGTGTGCCTGCGGAAGTGTCGGCCGTCGCCGGGATCAGCCAGAGCATGAGGCTGATCCCGGCGATCGCGACGGCGCGACCGATGTGGCCCGCGGCCATGTTCAAAGCCCCAGGATCAGGCTGACCCGGCCGGCGATCGCGGCGCGGCCCTGCTGTTCCTCCGCGCTGAATTCACCGGCGACCCGGAACATCGCATTGCCGCCGATGGCGCGGATTTTTCCGACCCAGCCGTTGGTTCGATCCTCGGGGGTGAGCGTGAAGTCCTGGCTGCCGCCGAAATGCGCCGTGGTGGCGCCGAGACTGCCGCCGATCAGTTGGCGCCGGCCGCCTTCGATCTCGGCACGGAACCAGCTGTCTGCTTCATTGCTGCCAAAGTCGAGACCGGCCGCCAGCGTCGCGGATGCCGCGAGCTCGTCGCTCGTCCGGGCTTTGACGGTCAGGTCAAAGGCCTTGCCGCCGCCGGTTTCGGTGTAGCCGCTCTCGGAGAGCCGGTAGTAATCGATCGCCGCGATGGGGCGCAGCGACAGCCGGCCGAAGCGGGCTTCATAGGCGACGCCGCCCGATGCCGACCACAGCTGGCCGTTCCAGTTGCCGGTCGTCTGGCGCTGCACCGCCTCGCGGCCGATGGCGCCGTCGAACTGGCGCTTGCCCTCGAAATCGACATGCGCGCCCGAGACGCGGGCATTGGCCTGGAAGCCGTTCCAGTCGCCGCGCCAATAGGCGGCGAGCTCATACTGGTTGCTGTGCACGCTGTTATCGGCGCCGCTGTCGGCGTCCGATCCGAACAGCAACCCGGCCGAAACGCCGAAATTGCCGGCGGGCGTGGCGGCCTCGATACCGCCGCCGAGGCCCCAGCCGCTGACGTCGTAGCCCGAGGTGGCGGTCAGATCATTGGATGTGCCCCAGGCCACCTGCTGGACGAAGAAGCGCAGCTTTTCGCCGCCGGCGGTGAGGATGTTGGGGTCGGCGACCATGCGCGCGGTGGCGCGGGAGGCCTGGGTCACCGTCTCGAAGGTTCCGCCGGCATGGTCGGGCAGCATCTGGCGCAGCGTCTTGCCGAAGCGGTCGGCATCGGCGATGTCGAGGAAGGCGCCGGCAACCTTGGCATCGCTGTCGAGCGCCTTGACGACGGCTTCATAGGCCGACGCCTGCGAGCGATTGAGCTTGAGCTCGGTCGCCGACTTGCGTGCCAGGTCGAGCACGACCTCGCCGGGCGCGCCGGCGGCGATGCTGCTCTTGAACATGAACGGCAGTAGCGTGGCGGAGGTGCCGAGATTGGCCGCGCCCGAGAGTGCCCCGGCGCGGACGATGACATATTTGCCTTCGGCGTTGCTGACATTGGCGAGGGTAACGGCGACCTGCGCGCCCTTGTCGAAGCTGGCGGTGCCGGCAACGTCGAAGCGGGTATTGGTCTTGCCGGCCGGATCGATGTTGACGCCGATGACGCCCTCGCTGCCGACGGCGAGTGAGGCGATGGCGACGCTCGACTTGCCGGTCAGCGCCAGTGTGCCGCTGCCGACCGAGACGGCGAGGCCCTGGGCACCGGCGAGGCTGCCGGTGAAGCGGCTGCCGCCGGTGAGGTTCAGCTGGTCGGCGCCGCCGCCGAAATCGGCGTTGCCGGTGAAGCTCGACTTGCCGCCCAGCGCCAGCGTGTCGGCGCCGCTGCCGAAATAGATGTCGCCGGTGATCGATGGCGCTGCGGCCCCTGTGGCGCCGGCGATCTGGCGGACGATGGCGCCGGTGGTGTTGGCGCGCAGGTCGATGGCGATGTTGCGGCCGGCGGCGGCTCCGGTGGCACCGATCACGCCGCTGTTCTCGACGAGCGCGAGGTTGCCAGAGCGGTCGACGATCGCCGTTGCGGCGCCCTCGGCAGCGCTCGCGCCGGCCTTTATCATGCCACTGTTGCGGATGGTGGTGACGGTGGCGCCGCTGTCGACGGCGATGGCGGTGCTGGTCGCCCCCGCCTTGCCGCCACCGCTGGCCTCGATGGTACCGGCGACCCGGACTTCGGGCGCGGTCGCGCCGCTACCGATGCGGACGGCGGTCGCGTTTGAATCGAGCGAGACGGCCTTCACATTGCCGTTGACCGCGATACCGCCGGCGATGGTCACCGCGCCGCCCAGCCCGCCGATGACCAGGCCGCGGGCATCGACCCCCTTGTAGACGCCGCTGCCGGCGACATTGCCGTCGATGACGAAGCCGAAGGTGGAGGCGGCGACCGGCCCGATGGTGATGGCGCGATCGGTGGCGCCGATCTGGACGGCGGCGGCGGCGCCATGGGAGGTGATGGCGGCCGAGCCTTCGCTGGCGTCGGGAATGCCGTCCTTGTCCTCATCGGCTTCCTTGGGGTCGAGGTCGCGCGGCGGCACGGCGAGGATGACGCCGCCGGCGACATTGCCGGCGATGCTCAAGGCCGGGCCGCCCTGCAGCAGGTCGTCGCCGTCGAGCTTGCTGACATCGGCGGGCGCGGTGACCGAGCGATAGCCGGTGGCGACGATGCTGCCCTGGACGACGAGCGCGCCGCCGATGTCGCCATTGAGCGCCGCGCCGGTCGCGCCGAGGCCTTGGGCGGTGATCGCGCCGGCCAGGCGGACATTGCCGCTGACGGCGCCGGCGCTGACGCCGACGCTGCGGTCGCCGGTGACGGTGATGGCGCCGCCGGTCTCTAGCGAGCCGGTCAGCGGCCCGCCGAGCGCGATGCCGGCGGAATCATTGCCCTCGACGGTGATGGTGCCGGTGCTGGCAATGCTGCCGGTGAAGGCGCCGGCGGTGCGGATGCCGGCACGGCGGGTGCCGGTGGCAAAGCTGCCGTCGAGGTCGCCGTCCTTGTCGGTGTCGACGGCAACGTAGGTCTCGTCGATGGTGATGCTGCCGCTGCTGGCGATGGCGCCGCTGGTGCCGGCGAGAGCGAGGATTCCGTTGGCGTTATTGGCGCCGGTAATCTGGATGGCGCCCTGGTTGCTGACCTTGTTGTTGCTGTTGATCGTGACGGCGGTGCCGCTGGTCGGCGCGAGCCCGCCGGCGGCGGTGATGCGGATGTCGTCGGGAGCGCCGGCTTTGATCGTCGCAGTGGTCACGGCATCGGTGCGCTTTGTCTCGATCAGCGTCTCGGTGCGGGCCGGAGCCGACAGCGCGAGCAGGGCAAGGGGGGTCAGGCAGGTCGTCGCGAACAGGATACGCAAGGAAGGATACTCCGCGTCGCCCGGCAGGCGGCGCGGGAGGCGGCCGATTGCGGGGACATGGACGAGACGGAGCCGATCGGCGCCAGCCTTGGCGTTTGATCGCTTCAAGTGGAGACAGCACCGGCCCGCTCCCCCGCCCGGCCACCCAATTCCAGTTTACGCTGTGGGTCCGGCGGGGGAGCGGGCCGGTGCCGACTTCAAACGACAGCGTCAGAAACGCGTGTCGATGCCGATCCGGAAGGTGCGCGGGCGCAGCGGCGTGATCTGGCCGTCGCCGCTGTCGACAAACGGCGTGCCGAGCGCGAAGCGGTTGCCGATGGTGTCGGCGAGATTGGTGATGCCGAAGGTGACGCCGAACCCGGTCCAGCCGAGGCGGGCGGTCAGCGAACTGTCGAAATAGTCGCCCTGCGCCGCGCCGAGGACGGGGCCGATGCCGAGCCGCGAGCTGCCGATATACTGGCCGTTGGCGGCGACATGCAGGTCGATCCGGTCGGACAGGGGGGCGCGGTAATCGATGCCGGCGCGGGCGGCATAGCGCGCGACATTGGGGATCTGCGACATGCGGCCGGTGGCGAAGACGGTGACGAACTGCGGCGCCGGGTCGGTGACGCGGCTGTCGTTGACCGTCAGTCCGAAATCGAGGTGCAGGCCCTCGACCGGGCGCCAGCCGCCACTGACCGCCAGCGAATAGATCTGGCCGTCGCCGATGTTGGCGGTGGTCGGCAGGCCGCCGGCATCGACGAAATCGGCCTGGATATCGCGCCAGCGCGTCGCCGACAGGCTGACCGCCAAGTCGAACCGGTCGCGGCCGGCGGTGCCGTGGCGGGCGCCGATCTCCAGCGTGGTGACGCGGTCGTTGCGGAACCGCCGCACGAAATCGCCGTCGATGGCGAGGCCGCCGGGGCGGAAGCCCTGCTGCATACGGCCGTACAGGATGATGCCAGGCACCGCCGTCGAGGACACGGCGAAGGACGGCAGCAGCCGCGTCTCGGTGCGGTCGGCGGTGATCCCGGCCCGTGCCGCGGCGATCGCCGGCGCGATGTCCTCCCCGGTGCCCGACAGGCGGGCGTGGGTTAGGCGGCCGCCACCGGTGACGGTCAGGCCCTGCAACGGCTCGAAACTCGCCTCGCCGAAGAGCGTCGCCTCGCCGATGCTGTTGGTCACGCCGGTGACCGGCAGTGGCGCCCCCGGCGGCCCGAGCGCGCGGGTGAGCCGGGTGCGGTTGTAGAGCAGGCTGGCGCCTGCCACCCAGCCGAAGCCATCCGCCAGCGGCCGCCAGAGCCGGGTTTCATTGGCGATGAGCAGCGTGTGGTTGGCTTGGGTGAAGATGCGATCCGGGCCGTCCTCGCGGCTGGCGTCGAAGGCCTCGGTCAGCCGCTGGCCGGCGATACCGGTCGACGATAGCAGGCGCAGATCGTCCCATTCCCTCGCGACGACGACATCTGCGAGGCCGTAGCGCGCGTCGAAGCCCTGGGCGAAGCGGCTTTCATGGCTGAGCGGGGGGCCCCCGCGATCGGCATACTGGCTGTCGGCGCCGGCGATCGACTGGGCGGTGACGCCGAAATCGATGGTGCCGCCATCGTCGTTTTCGAGGCGCAGCGTGGCGCGGCCGCCATGGATGCGGGTGCGATTGATGTCGTCGAGCCCGCGGCGAGGGTCGTCGATATAGCCGCCGTCGCTGATGCCATAGCCGACGATGCGCAGCGCGGCCGTCGCGCCGATCCGCAGATTGACCATGCCGCCGATGTCGACGCCGGGGTCGCCATGGGTGGTGGCGGAGACGCCGGCCGACAGGCTGGCCTCCGTCACGCCCGGTCGTGCCGGGTTGCGCACGATCCGGATGATGCCACCCAGCGAGCCGGCGCCGTACAGCGTCGCCTGCGGGCCTTCCAGCACCTCGACCGAGGCGATGTCGTACAGGCGAAGGTCGGGGTCGGGGGCATTGTAGCTCAGCCGGATGTCACCGAAATATTGGCCGACAGTGGCCTGGGTCGGGCCGGTGAAGCTCGAATCGGCGATGCCGCGGATGAACAGCTTGTTGCGCCCGGCGCCGAGATGCGTCGACGAAACGGTGGCGAGGCGCGACAGGATCGCATCGGTGCCGCGCTCACCGCCAAAGGTCAGGTCGACGCCCGACAGCACGGTCGCGGCACCCTGGAAGCGGGTGAGCGGCACGTCGCGCTTGCTGGCGGTGACGACGATCGGGGCATCCTCGACGGGTGCGGCGACCATCGCGGCCCGCACCGGCGCCGCCCGTGCCGCAGCCGGTGCTGCCGCGATCCGCCACGCCTGGCCGCCCAGCGCGGTGATCTGAACATCGGGGCCGAGCAGCCGGCGCAGCGCCTCCCCCACCGATCGTGCGCCCTGTACCGCCGGGACCTGCCGCTGCCACAGCCGGGCATCGACGACGCTGATGCTGGCGCCGGCATTGGCGCCCAGCACCGCCACCGCCTCGGCCAGCGTGCCGCGCGGCACGTCGATCGCACCGGCGGCTGCCGGTGCGGCAAGGAGGGCGGCGAGGGCGGCGGCGATGCCCCTCACGGCGTCGCGGCAGCGAGCCGCCATGTCTTGCCATCCTGCACCACCCGCACGCCGAGCAGCGGCCCGAGGCCCGGCGGCGGCGCAGCCTGGCGGTTGCCCAGGGCAATGACACCGCGGAACGGCCGGCCGGCGATGGCTGGGTCGGCGGTGATGACGAGCCCCAGGTTGCGCGACAGGTCGGCGGCGACTTCGGACAGGGGTGCGCCGTCATAGAACAGCCGGCCCTGCCGCCAGCTGCCCATCGTCGCCGTCGGCGCCTCGGCGACCGTGACCGTGCCGGCGCCGTCGACGGCACGCAGGGTGCGCCCGGCCGGCAGCTGTACGGCGTCGCGGTCGGGGTTGAAGACGACCGCGCCTTCCGATACGGCAACGGTTGTCAGCGGGCCCGACCGCGCGACGTTGAAGACCGTGCCGACATCGAGCAATGTCGCTTCGCCGACAACCACGCGGAACGGCTGGGCCGCGTCGTGGACGACGGTGAACACCACCTCGCCTTGCGCGAGCTCCGCGCGGCGCGGTTCGCGCCGGTCGAACAGCAAACGCGTGCCGCCGTTGAGATCGGCCCGCGTGCCGTCGGCGAGGACGATGGAGCGCGGCATGCCGGCGGGCGTCTTGATGACATAGGGCTCGGGTCGCGATTGCAGCACGGCAAAGCCTGCGGCGGCTGCGACCGAGGCCGCGATCGCCGCGCCAAACCAGCGCCGCGACACCGGTCGGCGTGGCGGCATGATGCTGGCGAGCGGCCTTGCCCGAGCGGGCGCAGCTGGGCGCGGGACCGCCGCCACGACGCGGGCGATGTCGGCATCGGCGACGGCCATCGCCTGATAGGCGTCGGCGTTGGCGGGATCGGCGGCCAGCCAGGCCTCGAACGCCTCCCAGCCCTCGAAATCCGGATCGCGAAGGCGGATCACCCAGTCGAGCGCCGCGTCGTTGTTCATGTCTTGTGTCATGGCACCCTCGACATCAAGACGGAGACGATGCGTTCAAGCCTCATCGAAGCGCCCCTGCAGCTCGATCATCGCACGATAGGCCCGCCGCAGGTCGCTTTCGACCGTGCTGAGGCTGACCCCCATTTCGGCGGCGATGTCGCGCTGGCCGACGCCGTCCAGCCGGTGGCGACGGAAGATCGTCGCAGCGCGATCGCCGAGCGCCGCCAGCGTATCCTCGACCGCCGCCAGTTGTTCGCGCGCGATCAGACCGCGCTCGCCCGATGGCGCCTCCGCCGCGCCCGGCGCCGCAGTGTCGCTGGACTCGGCCCAATCATGCTCGCGCCGTTGGGCCTGCCGTTGGCTGCGATGGCGATCGAGCATCAGGTTGTTGGCGGCGCGGTAGATATAGGACAGCGGCTGGGCGATCGGCCCGATGTCGCTGCGCGACAACTTGAGCCACAATTCCTGCAGCAGGTCCTCGGCGGCGTCGCCCGCACCATGCGCCTGGAGGAACCGAAGCAAGCGCGCGCGGTTGGCGAGCAGCACCGCCTCGAGGCCATCGGCTTCCAATCACGCAACTCCGGTCAGCTCGAACACAAGCGTATCGCTGGCGCGGGCTCCTACGCCGAGATCGCCGCGTCGCGCAACAATCCTGCTTGCTCGAGCAGAAGGTTCCGACGCTCTGCCAGGCGCTGACTTTTCGTGTGGACACGCAAATGCGGTTACAACAGGCGTCCAATTGGCCCTGCCTGCTTCACGTCTTGGACGCCGCCGGGTTGGACCTTCGCGATCCCCAGATGCCGGCGTGCCAGAGGCGCGCCTGGCGACGCCGCAGCCAGATGAGGATGCCTGTTACCGAAAGGCCGGTAACGCCCAGACCAACCACGCTCACCGCGATGCGCACCGGCAGGCCGCCGATTGCGGCCATGTGAAGGCCTGACAGCCAGGTTTCCACGGTGGCGCGACGGTGTTCGCCGGTTGGCAGCGTCAGGTATCGCAAGGCGCCAGTATCGCCGTCGAACGCAAGACGGGCGCCGGCGAACTTTTCATAGACGTCGCGGTCGGAGCGGAAGCCATAGATGTATATGCCGGTCGCGGCGTCGTAGTTGAGGAACATCTCCTGGGTCATGACGAAATGGCGTCGCTGCGCCGTTTCTGCGGCTCGGTTCCGCGCCGTCGTGATCGCCTGCTGCCAATCGAGTCGGGGGGACAGGCGCGGAGCCGGAAGGGAGGGCTGGGGGACAAGGCCGCCGCGGCCCTCGCCGAGCAGCGCGGTCATCACCGGCGAGAACACGGGATTGAGATTGAAGCCAACGCTCGACCAGGCGAACAGCAGCAGGATCGGCCAAAGCCAGAGGCCGCCGGCCCGGTGCAAGTCGAACTCGCGTTTCGCTGGGCTGCTGGTCCGCACCGACCAGGCATGGCGCCAGCGGCGAAACCAGCCACGGCGGGCGATCGGCAGGGTCAGGTAGAAGCCGACGAAACAGTCGAGCGTCCAGACCAGCGCCGCGATCCCGAGGATGGTTGTGCCCCAGCTGTCGAGCGCCAGCGAATAGTGCAGGCGATAGAGGAAGGGCATGAGGTTGACCCGGCCCTCCGACAGGTCGCCCCAGCGGCGGCGGCCCGTCTCCTGGCCGGTCGCGGGATCGATCGCGATCTCATCGAAATCGAGGACGGGGCCGCCGGGGCGAGACTGCACCGGAAAGACGACGGCAGCGCCCGGATCGAGATGCAATCTGAGGTGCGGGACAAGGCCGCCGCTGGCGCGCTCGGCATCGGCGCGCAGCTGCAGCGGGTCGCGGGCAGAGCCGGCGGAGGCGCTGTGGAATGCCGGCGCCAGCAGGCGGTCGAGCGGCTCGTGGAACGGCAGCAAGGCGCCGGTTGTGCCGACGATGACGAGGAAGAAGGCCAGCGCCAGGCCCGCCCAGCGATGGACGAGCGCCCAGAAGCGGCGGGCGTCGGACACGGCTAGAGCACGGTGCTGAGCGACAGGCGCGCCGTGCGCGGCGCAGCGAACTGGAAGGCGCCGAAGCCGACACCAGTGAAGTAGTTGCTGTCGAAGACGTTTTCCACGACGAGGCGAAGCGTGGCCCGCGCGTTGCCGATGTCGAAGGCGTAGCGCGCGCCGAGATCGAGACGCGCAAAACCATCCACCGCGAAGCTGTTGATCTCGTCGGCGAACTTGGAGCTGGAGAGGTAGACGCCGCCGTTGACCGCCAGGTCGGCCTGCAGCGGCAGGCGATAATCGACGAAGACATTGCCCTGCCATTCGGGGACGTTGCTGGGCCGCTTGCCGAGCAGGGCGAGATTGTCGGTTTCGCGGATGCGCGCGTCGAGATACTGGAGCCCGCCGACGACCCGCAGGTCGCGCGTCAGCTGCCCTGCGAGAGTCAGCTCGAAGCCGCGGTGGCGCTGGCGCCCGTCCTGCACATAGCGGTTCGAATCGTCGATGCGTTCGAGGCTGCGATCGATGTCGAAGACCGCGGCCGCAAGGGTGGCGCCGGCGAACAATTCGGCCTTGGCGCCGATTTCATACTGGCGCGAGGTGATCGGCGGCAGCTGCTGGTTGGCGTTGGCCGTTCCGAGCGGCGCCGTGCCACCCTGTTCGAAGCCTTCGGCATAGGTGGCGTAGATCGACACCGACGGGGCGGGCTTGTAGATCACCGCGCCGACGGGGGTGAAGACGTCCTTTTCATAAAGCGAGTCGCGGGATTGATCCGGGTTGAAGAAGGTTTCGAATTTGGGGCGCGTATAGCGCCCGCCGACCAGCACCGTCAGGCGATCGGTGAGCGCGACGAAATCAGTGGCGTAGAGCGACCATTGCCGCTCGCGGACACCGGTGAAGCTGGGGTCGGAGGTCACCATAGGGTCGGCGATGCGGACCGGGTTGAACAGGTTCGACCGGCCGATGACATCGTAGAAGCCGAATTGCGGGAAGGTGAGCCGGTTGGCGAGGTGATAGGCACCGATGACGACGTCGTGGTTGATCGGCCCGGTTGCGAACTTGCCTTCGATGGCGAGTTCGGCAGTCAGCGGGTCGCGGCGCTGGTCGGGCTGGTAGTAGAGCTCCGAATCGAAGTTGCCGGCGGCGTCGATCGACTGGAAGGCGATGTAGGTCGCGTTCTGGTCGCGCACCAGGTTCATTTTCTGGATGCCGGCGCGCAGCGACCAGTCGGGCGCGAACTGCCATTTCACCCGCGCCGAGCCGATCAGATTGCTGGTCGGATAGGTCGTCCACGACTGGCCGAGGTAGGTCCGGCGGTCATAGCGATCGAGCAGGCCGCGGATCTGGTCCCGGGTCAGGCCGGGCTGGAATGAATCGAGGCTGATGGTGGCGTTCTGCTCGAGTTCGCGGAACTGGTATTCGCCCTCCAGCTCGACCGTCAGGTTGGGTGCGGCTTGCCAGGCGAGGAACAGGCTCGCCATGCGGCGGGGGCCGGCGACATCGTCGACGAACAGGGCATCGCGTGCCAGGACGCCGTTGAAGCGAAAGCCGAGCGTATCGCCGATGGGGCCGCCGATGTCGACATGGGCGCCGATGCCGCCATTGCTGTCGCCGAACACATCGACGAACCGGTACGGTGCCGATGTCGGGCGCTTCATCACATAGTTGACGATGCCTCCCGGCGACGCAAAGCCGAAGCGAAGCCCCGCGACGCCCTTCAGTATTTCGACGGCGGCCTTGTTCTCGAACGGCGACTGCGCCTGGTTCTGGTACAGCAAGCCTTCGCGGTAATAGCCCGACGAGTTGCTGAGGGTGAAGCCGCGGATCGCCACGCTGTCGTAGAAGCCCGTAGCGGCATCGGTTGCGACCACCGAGGGGTCGTTCTTGGCGACATCGAACAGCGTGCGCACCTGCTGGTCCTGCAGCAGTTCGATCGAGAATGACGACACCGAAAACGGCGTGTCGAGGACGGGGCGCGCACCGAACAGTGCGACGGATTGGGCCTCGGCCCGATAGCCCCGCTCGCGTTCTCCGGTAACGATGATGACGGAGGCATCGTCGGCCGCAGTATCGTTCGCGGATGCTGGGGTCGCGGGACCGATGAGCGCGAGTGCTGCAGCCACGTATCGCAGTGTCATCATAGATCGCCCACTTGCTGCTCTTGATAATCAGTCGCGGCCTCGAGTATGCACATGATTGTTGCGAGTCAATATCAACAGCGCACGCATCATGGGCTATGACGCCGGTCTGTCGGAGTAGGACGCTCTAGGCGACGAGCTCGGGGTGAGCGGTTGCAAAGTGCAGGACTGCCGCAGCAAGGCGCTGCGCAGTCGTGCGGGTCAGTTGGAGGCGTCGGGCTTGCCGGTTGCCAATGTCGCAACTGCTGGTTGCGGGGCCAAAGCGCGGCAGATCGTAGGGCGAGGCACCTCGAACAAGTCTGACAGGTCGTTGATCGAATAGTCGCCGATATCGTACATGCGGCGCACTGCATCGGCGAGAGCCTGGGCTGCTCGCCCTTCGGCTTGCGCTTGGTCTTGACGACCGCCATGCCCTGGCGGGTGCGCAGGCGGACAAGTCGCTCTCGAGCTCTGCAAGGTGGTGGGCATGTTGCAGAACATGCTGCCCACTGGATGGGTCGGACCGTGGGTCGGCTATCGTTCGTCAGGCCGGATGGCCGGGCGCGCCGTACAGAACTTGTTGCTTGAGTGCTGTCTCACTTGGCCGCGCGTGGTCCACCGCGCCCGCTTGGGAAGCGGTGGACACATCGACAACGTGATACTTAAAGCAGGCCGGTAGCCCAACGATCGGCTGCCATGCCTTATCGTTAACGCTTG
This sequence comes from Sandarakinorhabdus sp. DWP1-3-1, assembly GCF_049896705.1. NCBI lineage: Bacteria > Pseudomonadati > Pseudomonadota > Alphaproteobacteria > Sphingomonadales > Sphingosinicellaceae > Sandarakinorhabdus > Sandarakinorhabdus sp. DWP1-3-1. The sequence continues at coordinate 84,644 of NZ_JAFCUV010000001.1, forward strand.
GCGGCCGCTTCAGCCATGGCCGGCGCTGCCTCGATATTGGGCGCACCGGCTTGATCGCCGTCCGTCGTGCGCCCGGCCCCAGGACCGGCACCAAGGTCAACCCCGGTCAAGGGATCCACGCTGGTATCAGATTGGGTCCGTGCCGACATTTTCTCCAGTACCTTGGCATCGCCAGCCTGCAGCGCGACGCTGGCGGTGCCGTCGCCACCGTCGATCGGCATGGTCTCAGTCAGGTCGTCAATCCGATCCCATTGCGGCCCGGAGTTCCACGAGCCCTGCACGTCGCCTTCACCCTGCGAGGTGTTCACATAGATGTTGGCGTATTTCTCGACGCCGGGCAGTTTACCGGACGGGAAATTGTCTTCGATCGCATATAGCGCTTTCTCGAACGATTTCTGGTGCGCGATCTCGCGCGTCATCAAGAATCCGAGCGCTTCCTTGATGCCGGGGTCGTCGGTGACGTTGATCAACCTCTCATAGACGATCTTGGCGCGGCTTTCCGCCGCGATGTTGGATCGCAAGTCCGCCGTAGGCTCCGACCGGCTGTCGACATAGGCCGCGGTCCACGGCACCCCTGCGGAGTCCATCAGCGAAGGCCCGCCGCCAAATAGCAGTGCCTCCTTAGCGCTCACGCCACTGGCCCCGATTGTGCGGTAAAGTTCCGCCTCTTCCATCACGCCCTCGGCAAGCTGCGCCTTCACACCCTTGTTGAGCATCGCGACAATCGAGCCGATCACCTCGAGGTGGCTCAGCTCTTCGGTGGCGATGTCCATGAGCAGGTCCTTGCGGCCAGCATCGTCTTCACCGAGGCCTTGCGTGAAATAGCGCATCGCGGCGGCGAGTTCGCCATCGGCTCCGCCGAACTGCTCGAGCATCATCGTGGCCAGGCGCGGATTGGGCTCGGCAACACGTACCGTATATTGCAGACGCTTGTTGTGCATGAACATCGGGCATCTCCTGAATTGTCGCTCAACAACCATGTCAGGCCATGACAAGTTCCGCCGAAATACTAATAATGTCGGTACGTTACCGGATCGGTGCGGGGCCGTCGCAAAGGCTATCCGATGATGCACAAGCCGGGCACGCCGTTCGCGGCTTGTGCCACTGCAGCCTCGATGACGGACCCGACTGCGGCTTGGCCGGACTTCCATCGCTGTCGGATCGTGAGGCGCGAAAAGTCCATCGCCTTGCCGGCAACCTCGTTCGACTGATCGGTGTACGCAATCCGCAGCAAAGTGATGCTAACGTCGTCGCGGGAGCCATAGCTCTCTCGCCAGCGCGCGATTGTACGGCGAGATTGTGCGGCGAAGACAAGATCCTGCATACGGCTTGCCGCCTCGCCAAGCGTCGCCGGCAACGTACCCGACAGCGGCAGAAGGTCGACGGCAATACATAGTACCGGCCGCGACGGCGGGTCGGCCAGCAGGGGGTCGAGCGGCAGATTTGCCGACAGGCCACCGTCGACCAGCCAGCGCCCGTCGATCTCGACGGGCGGAAACGTGACCGGCAAGGCGGCGCTGGCGCGGATGTGCCTGGCTTCAATAGCCCGGTCCGCGGTATCGTAGAAGACGTCCTCTCCCGTTTCGAGGTCCACCGCCGTGGCGGTGAACCGACAGTCGCCACTGTTCAGGCGACTGAAATCGACCATTCGGTCGAGAGTCCGCTCGAGTTGATCGGTTTCGAAAAGCGAATGCTGCTGCCCGGTGAAAGGGAGCATGGTCGACAGCATCGGGCCGAAGATCCCCGGCCGCCCTGCCATCATGGTCCAGCTCGCGGCCGCGGTCCGTCGACCGACGTCGGCAGCTTCGAGCAGCCAGGTGCCGGCGGTGCCGGCTACACGCGCCTCGTCGGGTCGCCAGAAGGCCCTGAGTACATTCACGCGGCGATCGGGCGCCGCCCCGGCGATCAAGGCGCCGTTTATCGCGCCGATGGACGCACCGATGATCCAGTTGGGGTGCAGGCCGCCATCATGCAGCGCTTCATATACCCCGGCCTCGAAGGCTCCGAGCGCATTGCCGCCGCTCAATACCAGAACGATGTCGAAATCGCGCGCCAGCTGCGGCTGCGGGTCGAGAAGATCGGAAATGCTGGCCATAGGTAACTCTGCGCAAGGGAAAACAGGCACGCGACTGCGCCTCGGCCCAAGAACGCACCAAAGGCTACTTCGCAGGCATCGGTGCGAGCACGACACTCCCGTCCAGGGATTCCTCGGCACGCCATTCGATTAAAAGCAACGCCGGAACTCTCTCACGCCCCGGACATTTTTCCCACGACCCCTACAAGGCCCCGCCCCATGTCCGTACCTGCGCTGCGCACTCCGACACTGCTGCTTCCGCTCGCCTTCACCATGGTTGCCTACTGGCTCTACGCTCGCAGTCTTCAACCTGAGCTCGACGCCCGCACCGCAGCTCGCCTTCGCCCTGCGGGTGCGCGATGAAGATCCACCATCTCAACTGCGGCACCTGCTGCCCCGCCGGCGGACGCCTGTTCGATGGCACAACTGACGGTGCCACCGGCCGACTTGTCTGCCATTGCCTGCTCGTCGAAACCGAAGCCGGCCTTGTCCTTGTTGATACCGGATATGGCACTCGCGAAATCGCCCATCCGCTGCCTCGGCTGTCCCCTGCCATGGTCGCCCTCTGCAACCCCCAGTTCCGCACGGAAGAAACCGCCATTGCTCAAGTCCGCGCCCTCGGTTTCGACCCCGCCGACGTCCGACACATCATCATCACCCATCTCGATTTCGATCACGCCGGCGGCCTCGAGGACTTTCCGAACGCCGCCATTCACGTCACTGCCCGTGAACGCGAGGTCGCCGACCAGCGCCGCGGCAACGTGCTTGTCGGCACCCGCCGGTATCGCCCCGCACAATGGGACGGTCTCGAAAACTGGCGCCTTTACCCGTTCGGCGGTGGCGAACCCTGGCACGGCTTCGACACCGTCCGCGACCTTGACGGCTTGCCACCCGAAATCCTGCTCGTCCCCCTTGCCGGTCACACCTGGGGCCACACCGGCGTTGCGATCCGGCAGGGCGACGGCGACTGGCTGCTCCATGCCGGCGACGCCTATTTCTTCCGCGGCGAGATCGGCGGCACCTATCATTGCCCGCCGGGCCTGCGTGGCTACCAGGCGCTCATGGAGGTCGACCGCGCTGCCCGCCTCGGCAACCAGGCCCGCCTCCGCCAGCTCGCCGCCGCGCACGGCGACAGCGTTCGCATCATCTGTGCGCACGACGCTTTGGAATTCGACCTGCTGGCTGCCCGTTGATGTGCAGCCACGCGAAGACGACCCGGGATGTCACAGCCGGCTCGGGAGGACCGGGTAGCGCTGAGAACGCCAGCGCAGGTGCCTGAGCATGCCCGGACGGTATCCGACCTGAAGGCGGCCATCGCGGCATCGCGCGAGCAGCTCTATGTCCAGCAGCAACTCCAGGCAATGGCGGCGACGGCGGGGTGATCACGCTCACCACCCTTTCGAATATGACCGGCTCGTCCCATGTTCGCAACGGGCATGTCGCTGTTGCGACGCTGGCGGGGGTGAATGGCACGGCGGTTTACAGCACGGGCGGTTATATGTCGGTGTTCAACAACGGCGCGATGACCGGCGACATTTACCTGCTTAATGGCGGTGGCAGCGGCTGCTTTACCAACACCGGCTCGTTTTCGCCTGGTAAAAGCGTCACCGTGGGCACCTGCGGGGTCGACAACAGCGGCACGATCAATCTTTCCGGCACCACGAGCATTGCCGGCAATTACCGCGGCAGCGGCAAGCTGTTGATCGATGCCGATTTCGTCGGCGGCGCATCCGATCGACTGGCGATCGACGGCGATGCCGTGGTGGGCGATACGGTAACGGTCAACGCTCGCACCATTCGCAATGCGCCGATCAAGATTGCTTCGGCGACCGGTTCAACGACGCTCGATCCGGCGCTCAAGATGGCCGACAACAGCCATTTGTACGACTTCAAGGCAACGGCGGTCGGCAAGGACCTGATGGTAGCGCCGGTTGTCCGCCTGCGCCAGCACTCGAGCCGTGACGGCGATCGCAACTGGCTTCTCCTGCCGGGTGGCCCCGGCATCGGTTCCGAAAGCCTTCAGGAACTGGCCGACTGCCTCACGGTCGCGGGATCCCTATGGCTTGTCGTCCTGCCGGGAGACGGCTCCAATCCGGCGCCGGCCGGAACCGCGCCCTTCGCCAACTGGCCTCACGTCGTCGTGGATGCAGCCCGCATGCTGCCCAATGTCGTTCTTGCCGGTCATTCGACCGGGGGCATGTATCTGCTCGCCACCCCTGAACTCGAACGGCATCTGGTCGGACTGGTTCTGATCGATACAGCCCCCAATGCCAGCTGGCATGCACATTTCGTCGAAGTGACCCTGCGGCACCCGTTGCCGGCGGTGGACGCTGCGGCGGCAATCTATGCAGCAGACAAGTGCGACGCGAGCATCGCGGCGATCGCCGTCGCATCGGCCGAATGGAACTTCACGCCGCAAGGCCTGGTGGCCGGACGCGAGCTGCTTTCACGCATGCCCTACAACAGCGCCGCCATCGAATGGTCGGACGCGCATTTCGACCATGTCTACAAGGCGGCCCGGTAGCGCGAAGCGATGCCGGTACTCGTGCTGGCCGGAACTGATGACAGGATCGTCAGCCAGCATGGCTGGGAAGACCCGCGATCCCACACACCAAACGCCGTGCCGATCATCGGCGGCGGGCATTTCCCCTGGATCGAGAACCCATCGATGGTCCGCGATGCGTTCAAACATCTGGAACTTCAGGTCGATCGACACGCGATGCAAACCACTTGATCGACAACGACGCAGCGCAGGCTGCAGCGCGATGTTGCGATCGTTCCCATAATGTTGAGGCATGAGCTGCTCGGCCAAGGTGCAGCGGTTTCGCTCTGCACCCTCCCAGCCTCGGTTCGCCAGCGAAAGGAGTGGCCGACAATTGCAGGCTGCTCACCTAAGCTGTGAGATCGCCGAGCGGCGTCGTAGCGTCCGCGCGGGGAGGCTGGGGAAGCACTACGCGACTCCACAAGGCCTCATTTTCAACGTCGAAGGAACCTCATCTCGTCCCCCCTGTTTTCCTTGCAATCAGGTTGTGCAAGCGTTGAGCCGGCGAGATAGGCGAGCGCAGGCATCTGACGCGACAGGCTTATTGAGTGGCTTCGGGAGCTCGGCTTTGGATACGACTCTGCGATGAATGCTGGTTCCGGAGAGCGCTTGATCACCGGCATCGAAGGCCTCGACGTGATCCTTGGCGGTGGCTTGGTTCGCGGCTGCGCTTACATCGTTCAAGGGCCTCCAGGCGCTGGCAAGACCGTGCTTGCAAACCAGCTCGGTTTCAATTTGGCGCGGGCCGGCCATCGGACACTTTATGTGTCGTTGTTGTCCGAATCGCACGACCGGATGCTTGCCCACATGAGTGGCATGGGGTTCTACGACCGAATGGCAGTTCCCGATGCCATCTCCTACATCAGCGCGTTTTCTACTTTGTCTGCTGAAGGGTTGCCGGGCCTGCTTCGTCTGGTTCACGCCGAGCTTCGGCGCCACGAAGCGTCGCTGCTCGTGCTGGACGGGCTGTTTGTTGCGCATGATGCCTCAGAGGACGAGAATGAATTTCGGGCCTTCGTGCACGAGTTGCAGGGGGCGGCTGCGTTGTCCGGCTCGGTCTTGTTCGCACTTACCAACCTCGGACACAGCGTCGGCGCGCCGGAGCATACCATGGTGGACGGCGGCATCGAGTTGCTCGATGAGATGTACGGCGCCAGATCGGTCCGCACGATTATCGTGAAGAAGCAGCGCGGCGGGAGCCACCTTCGGGGTCGTCACCAGTTCCGGATTACTGACGAAGGCATCAGGATCTTCCCGCGGCTTGAAGCGGCCCTTGATCGGAGCCCGGCGGAATCGGAACTGACAAATCGAATTCCGGGCGGGATCGAGGGTTTCGATCTGATGATCGGGGGTGGCTACCCATCCGGCTCGGCGACGATCATGGCGGGTCCCTCGGGGGTCGGAAAGACGACGGTCGGTCTGCAGTTCCTGGCGCAGTCAACACCTGAGGAGCCAGGGTTGCTATTCGGCTTCTACGAGACGCCGGCGCGGATTCGTACCAAGGCGCGAAGCGTCGGCATCGATATCGATGGACTGTTGGCGTCAGGGGCGCTCGAGATCATCTGGCATTCACCGGCGGAGAACCTGGCTGACGAAATCGGTCATAAGTTGCTGGAAGCTGTCGAGCGGAAAAAGGTCCGGCGGGTATTGTTCGACGGCATCGGCGCCTTGCGTTACACCTTCGTCTTTCCCGAAAGGCTTGCTTTATTCATCAATGCGATCAACAACAAATTGCGCAGAGCCGAGACAACCATAATCTATACGCTCGAGCTTCCGACATTGTTCATGCCGGACCGTCTGTTGAATGATGAACTGTCTACGATGGCAGATAACATCGTCATAAGTTACTATACGCGGCCTGCCACACGACATGAAGGTGGGCGACACTTGCGCGTCGTTGATCGGGAGCTTTTGATCCTCAAGGTGCGGGACAGTTCTTTCGACACCTTCCCGGAAGTGTTCCACATCTCGAGTGAAGGTATTCGCTTCGGCCGTGCGACGGCAGCCGAGCAGCGTCCTGATGGGGCAAGTGGCGTCAGTGAAGGCGCCTGAGGTGGAAACGATACTCCTCGTGGAAGACGAGATCGTGATCGCGCTCGGCACCAGCATGATGCTGGAGGATGCCGGCTACACGGTTCATGTCGCTCCCGATGGGCAGGCAGGTCTCGATCAAGCCCTCAAGGTCGAACCTGATCTGATCATGACGGACATGATGATGCCGCGCATGAACGGCTTGGCGATGATCGACGAACTGCGTCGTCGTGGCGTTACGGTGCCGATCATCATTGCAACGTCGATATCCGAGGAAAGCCTCCGGAAAGGCGACGGCGGCAGCTATGACGCGTATCTGGGGAAGCCGTACCGGGAAGGACCGCTCCTTGCGCTTGTGCGTCAGCTACTGGATGGACATGCGTCAGAGGAGACAAACGGTTCATGACGCGCTTGTCGAGACGACGCGGCACTCTTGCCGCTCAGCCGTTCCAGTTGTGCACGGTATCCTCAAGGTAAAGCACGTTGTGCCGTTTCGCGATGTGACGCTGATGGTGCCTTCGTGGGCCTTCGCGATCTCGGAGCAGATGTAGAGTCCGAGGCCCAGGCTGTTGCGGTCGCCGGTGGCCTCGCCGCGGACGAACGGCCGAAACAGGCGCTCGATTTCGAAAGCCTCGATAGTCGGGCCGGCGTTTGCGACGGAGAGTTCAAGCGCGCCATCGTGGGTTCGGCCATGGATCCGAACCGGCGCGGCAGGGTCACCGTACACCATCGCGTTGCTGAGCAGATTTGAGAGCAGCTGTCCGATCCGCATTGCATCGCATTGCACGGCGTCGGATATCCGGAGATCGACGATAACAGTGCGCGTCGGGTGCACTATCCTGATTTCGTCGATCACCTGAACGAGCGTCGATTCCAAGGGCTGATCTTTATCGATACGGGCGCCGAAGCCGACCCCCGACTTGCCTCTCGCAAAGTCGAAGATGTTGTCGATCAACTCGACGATGCGGGCAATGCTGCGATCGATATGAGCGCTCATCTCGATGACGCCATCGGGGTTGCGCGTGAGCAGTCGCGTCGCCGCTGCGATCGATGCAAGCGGGTTCTTCAAATCATGGGCGAGCACCACGAAAAAATGCTCGCGCAAGATAGCGAGCTCATGCTCGCGGGCCGCACTGTGGCTCCCATGGGTCGGCCGAGCGACAGCATGGTCGCCATCGCCTGGCGAGCGCTCAAGCCGATCCGTCATGTTCACCTGATACATGACTGCGCGCATCCCCGACAAATCAATGCTATGCAGATGTTCGAACGCTAGCGTTGCAGAAAGAATTGCGGCCGTCTGTTGTCCCTCCGACAGACGCGCCGAAAAATTTGTCCGATGGACATCTCACCGGGGTCAGTTCGGCGCCGGTCCCGAAAGATAGCTCCTGTGATAGCGCCACAAGTCGACACTGCGACGCACAAGAACCAGCTGCTCGGCGCATTTCCGGCTGACGTGCGTCTGCGGATCGAAGACCATCTGCACCCTGTGGACTTTAGTCTCGGTGATACCGTTTGCGAGGCGGGTGGACTTCTGACACATGCCTATTTTCCGCAAGGCGGCGTCTTGTCCCTGCTCACGGTCCTGGCGGATGGCTCAGAGATCGAATGTGCCAATATCGGCCGGGAAGGCGCATTCGGGTTGTTTGCGGCCATGTATAGTGGCGTGTCGTACAATCGGTGCACTGTCCAGTTGCAGGGACCCATTCTGCGATGCGCAATCGAGCCGCTGCGAGACGAATTCCGGGCTAGTGCCGAACTGCAAAATTTGTTCGTCAGTTTCTCCGAGACTCTGCTGTCACAGGTAATGCAGACCGTTGCCTGCAACGCCCTTCACCTGGTCGAAGAGCGCCTGTGCCGCTGGCTCCTCATGATGCACGACCGGGCCGAGGGCGAACAACTGACCTACACCCATGAGTTTCTGGCCCGTATCATGGGCGTAAACCGTACGTCCATCACGCTGGCCGCGCAATCGCTACAGAACGCCGGACTGATCAAGTACCGTCGTGGCTTGATGCAGATCGAAGACCGCCTCGGTCTGGAAAAGGCCGCCTGTGAATGTTACGCCATTGTCAAATCACGGTTTGATGTGTTTCTCACACCTCCCGCTTCGGCATTTCAGGACGTCGTCAACAACAGGGTCAATAATTTGACTGCGGGCGTGTTCGCAGCAGCGCCAAGGCATGGATAGAAAGGGGGCAGTAGCGGAATGGCTGGTGACATAGAAGGCGAGACGATCGAGGAACTGCTGTCCACCCCCGCTTTGGCCGATGCGCTGGAAAGCGATCGCTTCCGGCAGTTTCTGGACCACGTGCCGGTTGCGATCGCGGTCTCCGAGCTGCGACCTTCGGAGGCGATCACCTATTGCAACCTGGAATTCGAGCGCCTTACCGGATTGACCGCAGCCCAGATCGACGGGAGCAGCTGGTCCAGACTGCCTGGAGTGGCCACGCCGTCTCATGATGACACGCGCCTGGGTGACGCCGTTCAATGCGGGGAAGAATATCTGGGGACCTTCACCATCGAGCGAGGGGGCGAGCGCCTCGCTGTCGATGCCTGGTCGAACACGATCGAGAAGGAGGATGGCACGCCGGTCTTCCGTCTGGTGGCTCTGGCCGTCACCGGGCTGGCCGGGCGGTCCGACGCCGATGAGCAGGAGCTGCTGCTGCGCTCGAAGGATGAACTTCTTCTGGAGCTTCAGCACCGTGTGAAGAACAATCTTCAAATGATCATGGCGCTGATCAGAATGGAGGCACGCAATCTGGGAAACACCGACGCGGGGTCGCGGTTCGACAATCTGGCGGGCCGGATCAACTCGCTCTCGATCCTTTACGACCTGCTCTCCGGCCAAGGCGCCGGAGATGCAGTCGATCTCGGCGTATATCTCAGCCAGATTGCGTCGTCCGTGATGCAGGCGCATGCGCCGGAGGGCGTGCGACTGGAACTCAAGGTCGACACGTGGCCGGTTTCGTTGAATGTCGCCATGCCGACGGGCCTGGTCGTCAACGAAGTCATGACGAACGCGCTCAAGCATGCCTTCAAGGATCGTGATGGTGGCCTCATCACGGTCTCCAGCCTTGTCGAGGACACAGGGTGCCAAGTGATCATTGCCGATGACGGGATCGGCCTGCCACCCGGAGCAACCTGGCCCGAGCCGGGCAAGCTCAGCGCGGTTATCGTCCGATCGCTGCAACAAAATGCAATGGCCACGATCGACGTACAGTCGGCACCGGGGGACGGAATGCGTGTCAGCATCTTCTTCGCTCGCAAGGCTGCCAGCCCATCATGACTTCGCGCTGAGAAAGCCCAAGGCAGAACAACGTTATTGGAGTGCTCGCGCTTGTGGCATTCCAAACTAGCTTCAAGAGGGGTTGTACATGCTTGGCAGCAACTGGTGGGCTCGGATCGTCGAGGACGGGATCGGTGAATCCTATGTCTTCGATGCAACGACTTTCCAGTTCAAGCTCGTCAACCGGCAAGCGCGGCAGAATCTTGGATATGATGCCGCGGAAGTGAGCCGGATGACCCCCTGGCACATCAAGCCTCGAATCCCCGAGCGGCAGTTTCGCGACATGATTGCGCCGCTTGTGTCCGGGGAACATTCGCTTTTGGCGTTCGAGACCGTGCATCAGCGCAAGGATGGTTCACAGTATGATGTAAGCGTGCGGCTGCAGTTGCTTCGGTCTGAAGACGATGCCGTATTCTTCGCAGCAATCGAGGACATCACAGCGCAAAGGCGCGCAGAGGAGCAGCTTCGTCAGACCAGCGACCGGCTCGATGCCATCGTCAACAACACGCGCATGGCACTGTTCATGATGGACGATCGCCAGCGCTGCATCTTCATGAACGCGGCAGCGGAGGAGATGACGGGTTTCAGCTTTGCCGAAACGCAGGGCCGGGTACTGCACGATGTCATCCACCACACCCACCCGGATGGGCGCCCTTTTCCGCTGGCCGACTGCGCCATCGACCGTGCCTTTCCGGAGAACAACCAGCAAAGTGGCGAAGAGGTGTTCGTTCACAAGGACGGCAGCTTCTACCCGGTGGGGTTTACGGCTTCACCATTACGCAACGACGCTGGCGACTCGATAGGCACCGTTATCGAGGCAAGGTTGATCGCCGACGAAATCCGCGCCCGGGAAACCATGCGCGACTACAACGAGACGCTGAAGCGCGAGATCGAAGTGGCGGTCACGCAACGCAAGCAAGCCGAAGTGCAGCTGTTCCAAGCCCAAAAGATGGAGGCAATCGGCAACCTTACGGGCGGGGTGGCTCATGATTTCAACAACATCCTTCAAGTCGTGAAGGGCAATCTGGACTTGCTGACGCGCAACGTGGTTGGCAACGAAACTGCGGAGCGCCGGATACAGCATGCGATGGCCGGCGTGTCGCGGGGCGCAAAACTCACTTCGCAACTGCTGGCATTTGCCCGGCGCCAGCCCCTCGAGCCATCCGCGCTGCATCTCGGCCGCCTCCTCCACGGACTGGACGACATGCTGCGCCGCACGCTCGGCGAGGCTGTGGAAATCGAGATCGTCAGCAGCGGCGGGTTGTGGAACTGCAACATCGACCGCGCCCAGATCGAGAATGCGATCCTCAACCTGGCGATCAACGCCCGTGACGCGATGGAGAACCGGGGAAAGCTGACTCTGGAGGTCAGCAATGCGGTTCTCGACGATCACTATGCATCGGATCATGCCGACGTGACCGCGGGACAATATGTGATGCTGGCGGTCACCGATACGGGATGCGGCATGACACCCGAGACGCTTGCCAAAGTGTTCGAGCCATTTTTCAGTACCAAGCCGGAGGGTGAAGGTACCGGGCTGGGCCTCAGCATGGTCTATGGCTTTGTCAGACAGTCCGGCGGCCATGTGAAGCTGTATAGCGAGGTCGGCGTCGGTACCACGGTCCGGCTGTACCTACCGCGAACCCGTCTGCTGGAGGAGGCCGCGGCGGAACTGCCCGCACTTACCTCGCAAGGCGGCGCGGAAACGATTCTGGTCGTCGAAGATGACGAGTCGGTTCGAGCCACGGCCGTGGAACTGCTGACCGATCTTGGATACCGGGTGCTGACGGCGTCCAACGCCGACAGCGCACTTGCGATCGTCGAGAGCGGGGTTGCGATCGATCTTCTCTTCACCGATGTCGTGATGCCCGGCAATCTGCGCAGCACGGATCTCGCGCGCCTGACGATCGCGGCGCACCCGAGTGCTGGGGTGTTGTTTACGTCCGGCTACACCCAAAATGCCATTGTTCACGCCGGCCGGCTCGACGAGGGCGTCGAGCTGTTGAGCAAACCCTATGGCCGGGACAATCTGGCACGCAAGATACGGCAGGTTCTGGAGCGCCGGCCGGCGGTCGAAGCTGCCGCGCAGTCACCCCAGGCAAAGTTGCCGCCAAGAAAGTTGGCTGTGCTTGCGGTCGAGGACGAGGTGCTCATCCAGATAATATTGTCGGAAATGTTGTCTGACATGGGGTACAGCGTGACCGAGGCGGGGACCATCGCCGAAGCCAAGGCGCAGTTGGCGGCAGCAAACTTCGATGTCCTGGTGACAGATGTGTCCTTGCCGGACGGTTCTGGAATCGAACTTGCGATCGACGCAAGATTGCGGAATCCAGGCCTTCGGCTTGTCATAGCCTCGGGTCGTGTTCCCGACACGGCATCATGGCCCGCGTCCTGAGTGATACTGGAAAAGCCGTACGACGAGACCCGCTTGCGCGCCGCGGTCGAGAAAGCGATACTCGGCTGAACCTGGGAGCGGCTCATGCAGACGCGTTCCGTGCTTCGGGCATCGACTGGGTGGACGGTGGCCACTCGCGCGCTTGACTCAGAACGCGGCTATTCACCAGAACCTGGACCCATGCGGAAAGCGGCCGTCGGTTAACTGCGACTGGCGACACAGACGGTGGACGGTTGGTTGTAGGGGGCGACGCGCATCTGTTACGCTGGCGCATGGCAACCCAGCAACGCACGATCGATTACCTGATCCAACAGGCGACCGCCGCAGGCACGGTGTCGGCCAAACCGATGTTCGGGGAGTACGGCGTGTACGTCGACGGCAAGATGATCGGGTCGGTCTGCGACGATCAGCTCTATGTGAAGCCGACGGCATCAGGCCGGGTCCAGGCCGAACCGGTGTCGGAGGCGCCGCCGTACCCGGGCGCCAAACCGCAACTGCTGATCGAGGCCGATCGGTGGGCGGATGCCGAATGGCTCAGCGAGTTGCTGCGCGTCACAGCGGGCGAGCTGCCGACACGGAGGCCGCGAAAGCCTAAGCGGCGTACATGAGTACCCCGCGGTGAAGACCCAAGCCGGGACGGTCAGGCGCGGTGGGACTTTTTGCGGAAGCAGACGCTTGTTCGTGTCGGTGCGGTCGTCAACCAAAGGCTGCCGGCCCAACCTGATCCATATCGTCATCAGCGTGCTGAAACTGTGCTGATCAGCGCGCAGCCTTAAGCGACCGTTCAACTCGAGCACGTACGGTGCCATTTGCGGGTATTGGCAAACAGCTACGCTCTCCCGCCGTCCCCGAGTAATGGCGAAGGCATGTTCACAACTTTCTCGCTTTCGACTCCCCGACATCGGTGGCAGGTGATCCCGTCGCTTGTGCGGCCCTGAATGACGGTTACCGCACGACCCGGTCGAGGCGGCGTGCCGCCCCAGCCCACCAGCTGGCGCGAGCGGCTAGGTGCGCTTCGGAACCTGCCGCCGTTCCTTGCCATGGTATGGCGGACCAGCCGGCTGCTCACCGCCGTGACCATCGTCATGCGCCTGGTGCGGGCGCTGCTGCCGATAGCGACGCTGTTCGTGGGCAAGCTGATCATCGACGAGGTGATTTCCCTGACGAACCTGCCGGCGCGGCCGGCGGGCGTCGTCGAATGGTTCGACTCGGGTCTGCTCGGCCGCCTGCAGGTGCTGTTACTTGCCGAGCTGGCCCTGGCGGTTGTCGCTGATCTCCTCGGCTGGCTCGTTGCGCTGGTCGACGGCCTGCTGTCCGATAAAGTCAGCAACGACGCCAGCATCCGGCTGATGGAGCACGCCGCGACCCTCGACCTCGCCGATTTCGAGGATGCGGCTTTTCAGGATCGGATGGATCGCGCCCGCATGCAGACCAGCGGGCGCATGGCGTTGATCGGCCAGTTGTTCGGGCAGGCGCAGGACATCGTCACGGTGATCAGCTTCGCCGCCGGTCTTGTGGTCTATGCACCCTGGTTGATCGTGTTGCTCGCCGTCGCCCTCGTGCCATCGTTCCTGGGCGAGACGCATTTCAGTGCGCTGAGCTATGCGCTCAGCTATGTCCGGACGCCGCAGCGCCGCGAGCTGGACTATGTCCGGCAGGTGGCCGCGAGCGCGGACACGGCCAAGGAGGTCAAGATCTTTGGCCTCAGCCGGTTTCTGATCGATCGCTACCGCACGATCGCGCTCGACACCTACGATGCCACCCGCCGGCTCGCGCTGCGTCGCGCAATCTGGGGCGCGGGCTTCGCCGGCCTGGGAACGATCGCCTATTACGCCGCCTATGCGTACATTGCCTGGCGCGCGCTCACCGGCTCCCTGTCGATCGGCGACCTGACCTTCCTGGCGGCTTCGTTCCTGCGATTGCGCGGGCTTTTGCAGGGCCTGTTGACCGGCTTTTCGGCGACGGCAGGACAAGCGCTTTATATCGACGACCTGTTTTCCTTCTTCAGGACCGTGCCCGGCATCCGGTCTCCGGAGAACGCGCTGCCCTTTCCCTCTCCGATCCAGCAAGGTTTTGTCTTCGAAAACGTGGGCTTCCGCTATCCGGGCGCCGAACGGTGGGCGGTGCGCCATCTGTCCTTCACGCTGGCACCCGGCGAGGTGCTGGCCCTGGTCGGCGAAAACGGTGCCGGAAAGACCACGCTGGTGAAGCTTCTGGCCCGGCTCTACGACCCCGTCGAGGGGCGCGTCCTGCTCGACGGGCACGATCTTCGCGACTACGACCTCGACGCGCTGCGCGCAGCCATCGGTGTGATTTTTCAGGATTTCGTGCGCTACAATCTTGCCGCCGCCGACAATATCGCAGTTGGCCGCATCGAGGCGCGAGACGACCGCGAAAGGATCGAGGCCGCTGCCGTTGCCTCGCTCGCCGATAGCGTCGTCGCCAAGCTGCCCGATGGCTATGACCAGATGATCGGCAAGCGCTTCCGCAACGGCGTCGACCTGTCAGGGGGCGAATGGCAGAAGATGGCGATTGCCCGTGCCTATATGCGCGACGCCGAGGTGCTGATCCTGGACGAGCCTACGGCCGCGCTCGACGCCCGTGCGGAATTCGAGGTGTTCCAGCGGTTCCGCGAGTTGAGCGCCGGGCGCTCCGCGGTGCTGATCTCGCACCGCTTCTCGAGCGTCCGCATGGCCGATCGCATCCTGGTGCTGAACAATGGTCGCGTGGAGGCATCAGGCACGCACGATGCGCTGCTCGCAGCGGGCGGGCGCTATGCGGATTTGTTCGAACTCCAGGCTGCCGGCTATCGATGATGGCACGGCGGCGCACACTGCCGATGGTTCGATATCGGCTTTTCCGGATGAACCGGATGCCTGACAGGAGCGGACATCGGTCTGGCGCCATCACCTGACCTGAACCTGCCCGCAGCGGTTCGGCGGGCTTTGTCCAGCGGCCGTGCACTAACCAGGACGCGGTGGTCAGGGAGCATCCGATCGCTAGCAAGCCCTGCTCTCCAGATATTGCCGGCTTGCCGGTCCAACTGGGTCAGGCCTAAGTGATATCCACTTTGTAAAAGGGCGTAAAAATGACGAGATTGCATCATCCTAGGGCTTCGCTCTTCACGGCCGTCTTATCGCTGGCGGCGTGCTCAGGCTCTGGAAACGAGGGGAAGCAGGGAGCGCCGATAACAGAGGACACGGTCGCGGCGACCGGGGGCGTGACCCGCGCCGAAGTTGCCCCCTCCCAGCCCGCGGAACCCGCCGTGCGACCGATGCCGGCGCAAGTGGCGCTGCAGAGTCAGCCGGGGCCGGACGGGTCGCAGGTCGACCTGCTCAAGGTGGCCGTGACGGGCGACATCCTTACGGTGACGATGCGCTGCTCGAGTGAGGATCGCCACAACACCGAAATGTTCCGCATTGCCGATATCAGCGTCATCGATGACACCACCTCGCAGCGCCTCGGTGTGCTGAAGGACAACGCAGGCAACGCGCTGGTTTCCAAATTCAGCAAGGGCCCGCAGCCGAAATACGACTATATGAGCGCGCAATGCGAGCAGAAGCCGGGCGTGATCTGGGCGAAGTTCCCGGCTCCGCCGCTCACGTCGAAGACCGTGTCGATCAATTTTCCGGAGGTGGCCCCGTTCGACGGCGTGCCGGTGACGCGGTGAGGCGTGCGGTTGGTTGGTGCGTGCTGCCACTGCTCGCGGCGTGTTCGGGCGGCGAGGACACGGACGCAGCGCCCCGGGATGTCACGCCGCGCGTCGCAGCGCCGTCGGCTGGTGCTTCTGCTCCCCGCGTATCAACGCTGCCCGCATCGCCCGGTGGCTTGACCGCACCCGTCAGCGACCTTTCGGCTGACAGGAGCGACCTCAAGGTTCGTGTCACCGATCTCGGCACCATCATCGACCTGCCCGCCGACGCGCTCTTCGATTACGACCAGGCGACACTGACGCCAGCCGCGGAGACGGAGCTACGCAAGGCTGCCGAGTTGATCCGCCGCAGCCCTGGCGGCTCGATCACGGTGATTGGTCACACCGACAGCGACGGCGACGCCGCGTACAACCAGAAGCTGTCCGAAGCCCGGGCGCAAACGGTCGGCGAGTGGTTCGGCCAGCAGGTCGGAGTGCGGCAGCGAACCCTTACGGCCATCGGCAAGGGTGAAAGCGCTCCAATCGCATCCAACAAAACGGCGGCGGGAGCCGACGACCCGCAAGGCCGGGCCAAGAACCGCCGCGTGGAAGTTATGATCCCTACGAGTTGAGAGGGCCTATGTTGGATCGACATTCAGCACGCCGCGTGGAATGAGCGGTTCCCTGACGGTCCCGAGACATCGCTCGCGCGTCACCGGCGCGCAAGAAACGGCAAAAAAGCTAATGTGACCGCGGCTCCTGTCGCGGCAAGCGGGCGCTGTCCGCCGACCTTGGCGACGTCGTCACGCGAGGCGACAATCCTCTTAATAGCTTCAGTCGCTCGCACAACCGCGTCAATCAAACTGCTGCCTGCGCCTTGGGAAGTCCCTCGTGCCGTTTGCCTAGCGCGGCCCACCAGAGAACTGTAGTTCCGCCGGATGAACGAGTGTCAGATTTGGTGCGTCGATGTTGGGGCTGAGTGACCGCAATTGGGTCATGACAACAGCCAGCATCTGAAGCGGCCTTACCGTGGCGCGTAATTCGCGAGTGTGACCGGCCGCTGCAGATTAGCGCGCCACACTCGCCGACCGTCGCTGACAAGCGCTTCGGCGTCAGGCCGGGTGTCGTCGTTCATCCGCCAGGACTCGTAGATCCGGTTTTGCCACACGAAGCTCTGCGTTCGGGGATCGAAGCGGAAGGTCGTGTAGTCGGTCCAGTGCTGACCGCAGGCGACGCCCTGTTCCAGCGTGAAGAACCGCTCTTTGACGGTGAGCGCGCCCGCGTCCTCAACTGGGTCGCACTGCCCGCCCTCGTCACGGCGCAGCACGACCTTGTCGTTGCGGGCGATCAGCGTAGCGGTGATGCCGTTCAACCGATAGACGAGCAGCGGACGCTGCGGCGCCTCGTTTGTCGAGTTCCGGTTTCCTTCATCCAGACGGGCGGCGACAACGACGCAGATTGCCCGAGGCGGATCCAGGGTGCGGCTGCAAGTCACCACCCGCGCCACGTGACCCAACGGCAGCGCGGCGCGTACCGCGGCGGGCAGCGCCACCGGCTCCCACGCCGCGGCCGGTGGTGCCGCGAGCACCGGCAACATCATCCAGTACCGCATCACTCAGGTCCGATCCACATGCCCCGCTGTCGCCGGCATCCTCTCCCGTGACAGGGGCTTACGCAAGCTACGCTAGGCCGTTTGACCGGCCTGCCCTGAGGTCAGCTCCTTCGTGGAATTGCTATGAACGAACGTCCGGTGTTCGCGAGCGCCAAGGAACCATGAACGATCGGAACAGGGTCGGAACGCTGCCTCGCGGACGCTGCTTGCTCACCCCGCATGGCTGTCGCTAAAACAGCAGCAAGGCCAACCTCTGACGGTGGTCGCCGTTAGATGGGTTACACAATGACCGAGGCCCTCGGACGCGCCTCGCCAGGCGACTTGAAATTGCTCGACGCGGCCTGCGCCGTGGCTCCGCCAGGCTTCAACCGCTGGCTTGTGCCGCCCTGCGCGCTGGCGATCCATCTGTGCATCGGCATGGCCTATGGCTTCAGCGTCTTCTGGCTGCCACTTGCCCGCGCAATTGGCATCAGCGACCCGGTCGTCTGCGCCGGCATGACCCTGGCCGATGCACTGACAACGACGTCTTGCGACTGGCGCGTCAGCGATCTCGTCTGGACATACTCGATCTTCTTCGTCGTCCTCGGCGCCGCCGCGGCGCTCTGGGGCGGCTGGCTGGAACGCGTCGGCCCCCGCCGTGCCGGGGTGGTCGCTGCATTCTGCTGGTGCGGCGGCATGTCCATCGGCGCATACGGCGTCGCGATCCATCAGCTCTGGTTGATCTGGCTAGGCACCGGGCTGATCGGCGGCATCGGCCTCGGCATCGGCTATATCTCGCCGGTATCGACGCTGATCAAATGGTTTCCCGACCGTCGCGGCCTGGCGACGGGCATGGCGATCATGGGTTTCGGCGGCGGCGCCATGGTCGGCAGCCCGCTCGCCGACCTGTTGATGCGGCATTTCGCCGACGAGACTCAGGTCGGCGTCGGGCAGACCATGCTCAGCCTGGCTGCGATCTATTTCGTCTTCATGATGGCAGGGGCATTCGGGTACCGCGTGCCACGCCCGGGTTGGACCCCAGCCGGCTGGACACCACCCGGTCCTCGCGCGGGCGTCGGGACGGACTTCGACGTGCATCTGCGCGACGCACACCGCACGCCGCAGTTCTGGCTGATGTGGCTCGTGCTGCTGCTCAATGTCTCGGCTTCCATCGGCATCATCGGCGTCGCCTCCCCGATGCTGCAGGAGATCTTCGGCGGTCGACTGATCGGTGCCGATGTCGCCTTCACCGCCTTCGACGCCGAGCAAAAGGCCGCCGCGGCCGCCGTCGGCGCGGGCTTTGTCGGGCTGATCAGCCTGTTCAACATCGGTGGCCGGCCGCTCTGGTCGTCGGCATCGGACCGGCTGGGGCGAAAGCGGACCTTTGCAATCATGACCGCATTCGGTGCCCTTCTATATGGCATTGTCGCGCCGACCTTGACCGGGGCCAGCCTTGGCCTTTTCGTGCTGGTCTTCTGCGCCCTTGCATCGATGTATGGTGGCGGCTTTGCCACCGTGCCGGCCTATCTCGCCGACCTGTTCGGCACGCGCTATGTCGGAGCCATCCATGGTCGCCTGTTGAGCGCCTGGTCCCTGGCCGGGATCGTCGGCCCCTTCATCGTCAGCAGCATGCGCGACACCGCCATTGCCGCCGGCACGGCGCGCGACCTGGTCTATCCCCCGATCTATCAGGTGCTGGCAGGGCTCTTGCTGGTCGCCTTTGTCGCCAATCTGATGATCCGGCCTGTCGACAAGCGGTTTCACAACAGCAAAGAGACGCCGGACCCGGCGTCCGCTTCGACGGCTGCAGTCGCAGGCGATACCGCGCCGGCGCCGAGCGGCCGGAGGACGACACTCATCGTGGTGTGCTGGGCCGCCGTTCTTGCTCCCATTGCCTGGGGCATCATCCGGACGTTGGAGAAGGTGGTGGTGCTGCTGAACTAGGAGCCTCCACACCCTTGGGCCGCAAGGTCGCACTGGTCAGCATTCACGTATCCCCTTGCCGCCAAATTTCATAACCGACGAGCAATCACGAGGCTGGGAGAACTTCACCATGACAATTTCCAGCGCTTCTCGCGTGCTCGTCCTCGATGGGCACCCGGATGCGGAATCGCTGTGCGGCTCGCTGGCGTTGATCGCCGCCGAAGCGGCCGAGGCGCGCGGCGCCGCGGTGAGGACCCTGCACCTGTCTGCGCTGGTCTTCGATCCCAATCTCGCCGGTGGCTACAAGAAGCGGCAGGATCATGAACCCGACCTTGTGATGTTCCTCGATGCCGTGCGCTGGTGCGATACGCTGATCCTCGTTCACCCGATGTGGTGGGGTGCCGCCCCTGCCAAGCTCAAGGGCCTGATCGACCGGGTCTTCCTGCCCGGCATCGCTTTCGCCTATGAAGGCGACGGGCATTTTCCCAAGAAGCTTTTCGATGGCCGAACATCGCGGGTGCTGATCACAACCGACACGCCCGGCTGGTATCTGTGGTTCGGCTATCGCAACGGCTGGCTGAATGTGCTGCGCCGGCAGATCCTCGATTTCGTCGGCTTGAAAGTCACCCGCATGAAGACCATCGGCCCGATCCGCGGCGCCACGCCGGCGATGATCGAAGAGTTCAAGTCTGCAGCGCGCAAGCTGGTGTCGTGAGGGTGCAGCGGTCCTGTGCTGCCTCCGCGCCAGTGGTCGAAGGGGAGCCGACCCGGTGATCGTCTCGTTCGGGCAAGTGCAATTCGAACACAACAATGATCGCGATTGGGCCCGAATGACGGGAACGGTCAGCACTGCTAACAGCGGCGCTTTCATTCAAATGCAGCGGCGCCTGAACTGCCGCTGCCGAATGGGCTTAGTGGGTAGCGGCTCGTCGCCCGCGGCAACGACCAACGCTATTTCATCCACCTGCGCCGTGCGGGGAAGTCGACGCCGACAGCATTTTACCGTGCCGGCTTCGATGTCACGTCCGAATGGCGCGATACTCGGCTGCCGTTCAGCATGGTCACTGCTTCGAAGCGTGGGATGCCGGACGCTGTGAAAGGGGAGAGCATCACGTCACTGGCTGTTGTCGCTTTTGGCCGCGAACACCGTGCCGACAACTGCGTGAGCATTATCGACGTCTATTGAATCTGCGTTGACGTCCTGGCTCCGCGCAGTTGCGGCCGGTGGCAGTCGATACCGCGCGTTGTCCCACATGCTCAGCGAAGCATGCTACCGCGCCGGACATGAGCCGATGCGGCGGCCGCTGTCGCGACCCCGGAAAGTGATGGTCACCTCACCGGACTGCGCCCTGCCCGAGAAGCTGAAGTCGTAGCCGTTCGCGCCATAGGTGCCCGAGCCCTCGACGCGGAGGGCAGGGTAGCGACTGTCCTCGCACTCGCCCGTTGCGGTGATTTTCCCGTTTTCCATCGCATAACGGGAAAAGTGGCACTGGTTGGCGTTGCGCGAAAGCAGGAAGCTCTGTGGGTCCGCCAGGTCCGAAACCGAGTAGCACGCCCGATATGGCGGTGGTGACGGCAACATGCTCTGCGCCTGGTCGGCGATTAGCGAGGAGCCGTTTACCTCGTCGACAACATAGACCACGGTATGCTCCCACAGCCCCGGCAACGGCACAGGTCCCGGCACTGCCGCCAACAGGATTGGCAGGAGGGCTACGAGTTGGATGATGCGGCACATTACCACCTTAACGCGCGAACTGGCGTCATGGCTTGTCGCGCTGGACGCTCGTGTAACCGCGACCTGACCAGCCGGTCATCAACGCTTAGCGGCGTGCCAGCCAGATCGCCCGGGGTGAGGACAGATTCCAGTGGCAGCTGAACGAATGACCGGAGTTCAGGGCGAGGTACGAAAGCAGGGATTTCCAGTTGTGAATCGATTGCGCGACATCAGTGCCCTGAGTGTTGCCCGTCGCCCTTTGCTAATTACTAGCAGGCGCAGCGTCTGGTGGCCATTGGGTCATAGTTGAAACGGCGCGGTTGGTCGGGTGTCGTGAGGTCGAGCCAGCAACCCACAGCAGAGCCAGGCTCAGGGCCCCGATTACGGCGATATCGTGAATCGAGGATTCAAGTTCTGGTTTGTGAAATCCGGGATCAAGCCCTTCCGCCGGCCCGTAAACGGAAATCCATACTGGCAGCGTGATTCGTCGATCGAAATTTTTATTGTCACTCTGACGTTCTCATTGTCATCCTGCAACTCGCAGCGTCCAGCCGGCGACGCTACTCGACCGTCACGCTTTTTGCCAGATTGCGCGGTTGGTCGACGTCGGTGCCTTTGGCGAGGGCGACGTGGTAGGCGAGCAGCTGGATGGGGACGGCAGTGACGAGCGGGCTGATGAACGGGTCGACGGTGGGCATGGCGATCGTCGCGGTGGCGCCGCTGCCATGCTCGGAAAGTCCGTCGGCGTCCGACAACAAGTAGACGAGGCCGCCGCGGGCCATCACCTCCTGCATGTTCGAGACGGTCTTTTCGAACCTTGGGCCCGACGGCGCGATGACGACGACGGGCACGTTTTCGTCGATCAGCGCGATCGGGCCGTGCTTCAGCTCGCCGGCGGCATAGCCTTCGGCGTGGATGTAGCTGATTTCCTTCAGCTTCAATGCGCCTTCAAGCGCCATCGGATAATCCGGACCGCGGCCGATATAAAGGATGTCGCGGGCTTTCGACAACGGCAGCGCCAGGGCGTGAATGGTGTCCTCGACCTTCAGTGCTGTGTTCATCGCGGCCGGCACCTCGGTCAGCAGATGTACCAGTCGCGCCTCCTCGGCGGCGTCGACGCGGCCCTTGGCCTTGCCGAGCGCAATGGCGAAGGCGGCGAGGACCGCGAGCTGGCAGGTGAAGGCCTTGGTGCTGGCGACGCCGACTTCGGGGCCGGCATGGGTCGGCAGCAGCAGGTCGGCCTCGCGCGCCATCGTCGAGGACGCAACGTTGACGACGGCGGCAATGTGCTGGCCGCCGGCCTTGGCGTGGCGCAGCGCCGCCAGCGTGTCGGCGGTTTCGCCCGATTGCGAGATGAACAGCGCCAGGCCGCCGGGTTCGTAGACGGGGTCGCGATAGCGGAATTCACTGGCGTTCTCGATGCTGACGGGCACGCGGGCGAGGCTTTCCAGCCAATAGGTCGCGACCTGGCCCGCGAGCAGGGCCGTGCCGCAGGCGACAATCTGGACCCGCTTGATGCCGGCGAGGTCGAAGGGCAGAGCGGGCAGCTTGATGGTTTCGGCGAGCGGATCGACATAGGCACCGAGCGTCTGGGCGACGACGATCGGCTGCTCGTGGATCTCCTTTTCCATGAAGTGCCGGTAGTTGCCCTTTTCGATGATAGCGGCGGATGCCGAGGAGGTGATGACCGGGCGCTCGACGGGCCGGTCATCGGCGTCGAAGACCTGGGCAGTCTCGCGCGTGAGCCGCACCCAATCGCCTTCTTCGAGATAGGCGACGCGGCTGGTAAACGGCGCAAGGCCGAGCGCGTCCGAACCGAGGAACATTTCCGTCTCGCCATAGCCAAGCACCAGCGGTGAGCCGCGGCGGGCGCCGTACATCACATCGGGGTGGCTGCGGAACAGGATCGCGAAGCTGAAGGCGCCATGCAGGCGCTTGAGCGTATCGGCAACGGCCTGGTCGGGCGTGGCGCCGGCATCTATCGCCATGGTCAGCAGATGGGCGACGACCTCGGTATCGGTTTCCGACGTCAGCGTGCGCCCGGCGGCGAGCGCTTCGGCGCGCAGCTGCTTGAAGTTCTCGATAATGCCGTTGTGGACCAGCGCGACCTGTTCGGTGGCATGGGGATGGGCGTTGTCGGTTGTCGGCGCGCCATGGGTGGCCCAGCGGGTATGGGCGATGCCGCTGGTGCCCGGCAGGGGATCGGCGGCGAGAACGGCGACGAGATTGTCGAGCTTGCCGGGGGCGCGGCGGCGATCGATGCGGCCATCGTGGATGGTGGCGATGCCCGAGGAATCATATCCGCGATATTCGAGCCGGCGGAGGCCGTCGATCAACCGCCCGCTGACCGGCTGGTGGGAAAGAATACCGATGATGCCGCACATCTATGTAGGACCTTCTTCTCCCCTCCCTGGAATGGAGGGGTCGGGGGTGGGGCTTCTTTGGGCTTGGGCGTACTCACCCTTCCCCGGCCCCTCCCTTGCAGGGAGGGGAGCTATCCTGACTTCCTTGCCAGGGCGGCCGCTCGAAAATCGGCCGCCCAGCCGGGCTTTTCAATCTGGGGCGGCCGCACCAGCGCCAGGGCGTCGGCGGCAACGTCGGTGGTGACCGTGCTGCCGGCCGCGACAATGGCGCCATCGCCGATCGTCACCGGGGCGACCAATGCCGAATTGGAGCCGATGAAGGCACCGACGCCGATGGTTGTCGTGTATTTGAAAAAGCCGTCGTAGTTGCAGGTAATGGTGCCGGCGCCGATGTTGGCGCGGGCGCCGATGCTGGCATCGCCGATATACGACAGGTGATTGGCCTTGGCACCGGCGCCGAACAACGCCTTCTTGGTTTCGACGAAATTGCCGATCTTGACGCCGTCGCCGAGCACCGTGCCGTGGCGCAGCCGTGCGAACGGCCCGATGTCGCAGCCGCCGGCAATGGTGGCGCCTTCGATGTGGCTGTGGGCGCGGATGGTGGCGCCGCTGGCGATGCGGACGCCGGGGCCGAAAACCACGAACGGTTCGATGGTGACGTCGCGGTCGATCGCCGTGTCATGGGCGAAGAACACGCTGCCGGGGTCGATGAGGGTGACGCCATCGGCCATCGCGGTGGCGCGGCGGGCGTCCTGCCAGCGCGCCTCCAGCGCCGCCAGTTCGGCGCGGCTGTTGACGCCGGCGACTTCGTCGGCACCGGTTTCGATGACGCGGGCGGTGCGGCCGTCGGCGATAGCGAGACCGATGATGTCGGGCAGATAATATTCGCCCGCGGCGTTGTCATTGCCGACGCGGGCCAGCAGCGGCCATAGCTCGGCGGCGCGCACCGCCATCAGGCCGGAATTGCACAGGGTGACGGCGCGCTCGGCGGGGCTGGCGTCCTTATACTCGACCATCTTCACGATGCGGTCGCCGTCGGCGATGATGCGGCCATAGGCGCCTGGATCGGCGGGCCGGAAGCCGAGCACGACCGCGGCGACATCGCCCGACAGCGCATCGCGCAGCCGCTGCATGGTCGCGGTGGTGACCATCGGGGCGTCGCCGTACATGATCAGCACATCGCCGTCGAAATCGGCGAGCGCGCCTTCGGCCTGCTGCACCGCATGGCCGGTGCCGTGCTGGGGCGACTGGACCGCGACGGTCACGCCGCGGCTGGCGACCGTCGCCTCCACCTGTTCGCGCAGCGAGCCGACGACGACAACCGTCTGTTTCGGCGCCAGCGCGGCCAGGCTGTCCAATAAATGCAACACCATGGGCTTACCAGCGATGGGATGCAGAACCTTGTGCAACGACGATTTCATGCGCGTCCCCTGGCCGGCGGCGAGGATGACGGCGGCAAGCGGGCGGGAGGATGATGCGGCGTCGGTCACGCATCCGCCCTGCCATATCGCCCTTGCGTTGGGAAGCATTGCCGACGCATGGGGCAGGGGTGACATCGCCCGCGCTCCACGGCCTGCCGGCCACCATCGTCTTCGATCTCGACGGGACGCTTGTCGATACGGCGCCCGACCTGTGCGCCTCGCTGAACCATGCGCTCGGCGTGCTGGGTCGGCCCGGCGTGCCGGCCGAGGATGTGCGCCACATGGTCGGCCATGGCGCGCGCAAGCTGCTCGAGCGCGGCCTGGCGGCGAGCGGCGAGACGAATCCGGACCTGGTCGAGGCGGGGATGCCGGCGTTCCTCGCTTACTACGCGGCGCATATCGCCGACGGCTCGCGGCCTTTCGACGGCGTCGAGGCGGCGCTCGATGCACTGGCAGATGCGGGTTGCCGGCTGGCGATCTGTACCAACAAGCCCGTCAGGCTGTCGGCCGCGCTGGTCACGGCGCTGGGTTGGGAAAGCCGCTTCGTCGCCAACTTGGGCTTTGATTCGGTGCCGGCGCCAAAGCCCCATCCCGACCATCTGTTCGCCACCATCGCCGCCGCCGGCGGTGACCGGGGCGACACCATCTTCGTCGGCGATTCGATCACCGATACCAATACCGCCCGCGCCGCGGCCATCCCGGTCGTCGCCGTCAGCTTCGGCTTTTCGGATCGGCCGGCGACCGAGCTCGGCGCCGACCTCGTGATCGATCATTACGATGCCTTGCTGCCGGCGCTGCGGCGATTGCGGCGGTGACCGGCCTCGCGTGGCTGTGGCTGGCGCTCGTCGCAGTGGCAGCGTTCGTCGGCGGCCGATTGTCGGTGCGGCGGCAGGAGCTGGCTGAACCAGAACCATCTCCGCCTCCAGTTCCCGAAGCCGTGCCGGCCGATCGTATCAGCGTCGAAGCACTCGGCGACCCGGCGCTGATCGTCGATGGCGATATCGCCGTCGCCGCCAATGCCGAGGCGCGCCGGCTGTTCGGCGATCGTGTCGATGGCGGCGACCTGCGGCTGACGGTGCGCAACCCGATCATCCTCGACGCGATCGCCGAGGCGCGGGCCAGCAGCAGCAGCATCGAACGCGAGCTGTCGGGGCTCGGTAACGGTAATGCCGTCTATCGCCTGCGTGTTGTCGATACCGGTGATGGTCGGCAATTGCTGCTGTTCGACGACATTACCCAGGCCCGGCTGACCGAGCGGATGCGGGTCGATTTCGTCGCCAATGCCAGCCATGAATTGCGCACGCCGCTGGCGACGCTTTCCGGCTTTGTCGAGACGCTGCAGGGCCCGGCCGCCGAGGACGAGCCGGCGCGACATCGCTTCCTCGATATCATGGCGCGGGAGGCGGCGCGCATGTCGCGGCTGATCGACGACCTGCTTTCGTTGTCGCGGATCGAGCTCGACAAGCATGTCCGTCCAGTGGCGCAGCTGCAGGTGGCAGGCATCGTGGCCGATGTCGGCAAGACGCTGGCGATGCGGCTCGACGGGGACGAGCGCCAACTGGTCATCGAGGAGCGGCTGCCGTTGCCGCCCGTGGTCGCCGACCGTGACCAGATCCTGCAGGTCCTGCACAATCTTGTTTCCAACGCGCTGAAATATGGCCGCAACGGCACGCCCATCACCGTCGTTGTCGAGGCCGAGGCGGCCAGTGCGGCGCGGCCCGCGGTTGTCCGCATTTCCGTCACCGACATCAGTGAAGGCATTGCGCCCGAGCATCTGCCGCGGCTGACCGAGCGCTTCTATCGGATCGATTCGCAGCGTTCGCGAAAGATGGGGGGGACGGGCCTCGGGCTCGCCATCGTCAAGCACATCGTCGAGCGACATCGTGGCCGGCTGGAGATCGAAAGCCGGGCCGGGGAGGGGACGACCGTGTCGTTCACGCTGCCGCAGGCGTAGCGTTGACGGCGAGCGGCGTTGCAGGCGCAGCGGGCAATGTCACGAAAGCGCAATATAAGTGTCATAAAGCCCACATCAGGCAGCGTTACCGCGCATCATGTGGTTGCTTCCGATCATCGAATCCCGGCGCGCGGAGCGTCCTGCAGCAGATGATCGCCATCATGGCAACCGCGGCGACAGCCGCGCCACCGGCCAGCGACAAGCGCTTGGCAAAAGGCAGTGTGCACATGGCTGACATCATCGCCCATACCGTCAAGGCCTTCGACGATGACATGGCGCAGTTGCGTTCGCTGATCAGTCGCATGGGCGGTCTGTGCGAAACCCAGATCGCTGCGGCCGTCGGGGCGTTGACGACACGCAACGTCGATGCAGCGGCGGTGGTTGTCGCCGACGATGCCCGGATCGATGCGCTGGAATCCGAAGCCGAGGCGCTCGCGGTACGGATCATCGCCTTGCGCGCGCCGCTCGCCGACGACCTGCGCGAGATCGTTGCGGCGCTGAAGATCGCCGGCGTGCTCGAACGGATCGGCGATTATGCCAAGAACATCGCCAAGCGGGCCGGCGCCCTGGCGCAAAGCCCACCGGTCGAGCCGATCGTCATCGTTCCCGAAATGGGACGGGTGGTCATCTCGATGATCAAGGACGTCCTCGATGCCTATGTCGACCGCGATGTCGCGCTGGCGCAGCGGGTCAGCGATCGCGATCGCCGGGTCGACGATTTCTACAACAGCCTTTTCCGATCGCTGCTGACCTTCATGATCGAGAACCCGCAGTTCATCACGCCGTCGACGCACCTGCTGTTCGTCGCGAAGAACCTCGAACGCATCGGGGACCATGTCACGTCGGTTGCCGAGATGGTGATCTTTGCAGTGACCGGAGAGCGTCCGTCGGAACGCACCAAATCCGATGATACCGCCACGCTGGCGACCGATTTCTGATAGTGGGGAATGACCATGCGACCCAAGATCCTGCTTGTCGAGGACGACGCCAACCTGGTCGAGCTGGTCAGCTACAACCTTGAGAAAGAAGGCTTCGACGTTATCCGCACCGGCGACGGCGAGGAAGCCCTGGTGCTGGCGCAGGAAGACAAGCCTGACCTCGTCATCCTCGACTGGATGATCGCCAACCTGTCGGGGATCGAGGTCTGCCGCCGCCTGCGCCGCGCGCCGCTGACTGCCAATCTGCCGATCGTCATGCTGACCGCGCGGGCGGAGGAGGCCGATCGCATCCGCGGGCTGGAAACGGGCGCCGACGATTACATCACCAAGCCGTTTTCGCCGCGCGAACTCGTCGCCCGGGTGCGTGCCGTGCTCCGCCGCCTGCGACCGGCGCTGTCGGGCGGCAACCTCGATTATGCCGGCATCATGATGGACACATCGGCCCACAAGGTGACACGCGACGGCGCCATGGTGCAGTTGGGGCCGACGGAGTTCCGCCTGCTGCGGCATTTCCTCGAGCACCCCGGCCGGGTGTTCAGCCGCGAACAGCTGCTCGACGCCGTCTGGGGCCGCGATGTCTATGTCGAACAGCGCACCGTCGACGTGCATATTCGCCGGCTGCGCAAGGCGGTGAACGGGACCAGCAGCGGCGGCGAACTCCCCGATGTCATCCGCACCGTTCGCTCCGCCGGCTATGCGCTCGATGCCGATCCCGGGTCGGCACGCTAAGGCTCCCGAGTCGCGCTATTTGCGTTTGCCGATGCGTCGGCTAGAGCCTGCGCGACACACTCAGGGGCATTATTTTCATGACACTGCGTTTCGACAATCGCGTTGCGATCGTGACGGGGGCCGGCGGTGGCCTGGGCCGGGCCTATGCGCTCGAACTGGCGCGTCGCGGTGCCAAGGTCGTCGTCAACGATCTCGGCGGCGCCCGTGACGGCTCCGGCTCCTCGCTGTCGGCGGCGCAGTCGGTGGTCGACGAGATCACCGCGGCCGGCGGCGAAGCCATGGCCAATGGCGCCAGCGTGACCGACGAAGCCGCCGTCGAAAAGATGGTCACCTTCGTCAAGGAACGCTGGGGCCGCATCGACATCCTGATCAACAATGCCGGCATCCTGCGCGACAAGACGTTCGTCAAGATGAGCCATGACGACTTCCGCCAGGTCGTCGATGTCCATCTGATGGGCAGCGTCATCTGCACCAAGGCGGTGTGGGAGATCATGCGCGAACAGGCCTATGGCCGCATCCTGATGACGACGTCGTCGACGGGGCTCTATGGCAACTTCGGCCAGGCCAATTACGGTGCCGCCAAGCTTGGCCTGGTCGGGTTGATGAAGACGCTCGTGCTGGAAGGCGCCAAGTACAACGTCAAGGTCAACACCGTCGCGCCGCTGGCAGCAACGCGGATGACCGAGGATCTGATGCCGCCGGAACTGCTTGCGAAAATGGGCCCGGAAACGGTGGTACCGGCCGCCGTCTACCTGGTCAGCGAGGACGCGCCGACCAACGCCGTCATCAACGCCGGCGGCGGCGGCTTCGAGCGCAGCTATGTGACGCTGACCAAGGGCATTCATGTCGCGCCCGAGGACATGACCGCCGAGACCATCGCCGCGCGCTTCGCCGAGATCAGCGACCGGACCGGCGAAATGGTGCCCGATACCGGCGCAGCGCAGGGCGCAGTCGCGCTGGGCGGTCGGTAGCTTCGCTCCCCTCCTGCAATCGGGCGGGGACGGCAGCGCTACGCCTCGACCAGCTTGACCAGCCGCCGTTCGATCGGCGCCAGCACATTGGCGAGGTCCTGGCCGCGCTTCAGCACGACGCCGCCTTCGCCAAACAGGATCCATTCACCCTGTTTCAGTCGCAGGGCCGGGTCCTTGACGACGCGTACCTCGGGGTTTTCGGCGGCGCGGCGAAACGCCGAGAAACTTGCCGTCTTGGCGCCCAGGTCGATGGCATAGTCGCGCCAGTGGCCGGCGGCGACCATGCGGCCATAAAGCGACAGGATGCGATCGAGTTCGAGGCGGGTGAAGGCGACCTGCGTGGCCCGCGCCGGCAGCGGCGAGACGTTATCCAAGGGTCATTGTCCCCGCGGGCTTACGCCGAACGCTGCTTGTCATCGTCGGTGAGCGCATTAAGCCTCGCGCGCAGGTTTTCGACCTCACAGCGCAACAGTTCGAGCTTCTGGGTCTCGGGGTCGTACTTCTGGCTGCACGGTGTGCCATAGGGCATGAACGGCTTGGCATAGTCCCCGGCATCGACCGGCACCGGCCTGGCAGGGATGCCGACCATCGTGGCGCCTTCCGGCACGTCGCGGGTGACGACGGCGTTGGCGCCCACCCTGGCGCGCTTGCCGACCGTGATCGGCCCCAGCACCTGCGCGCCAGAACCGACGATCACGCCATCTTCCAGCGTCGGGTGGCGCTTGCCGGCGATGCCGTTGGCGGGGTCGGTGCCGCCCAGCGTCACGCATTGGTAGATGGTGACATTTTCGCCGATCACCGCAGTTTCGCCGATCACCACAAAGCCGTGGTCGATGAAGAAATTGCGGCCGATGGTGGCGCCGGGGTGGATGTCGATCGCGGTCAGGAAGCGCGAGAGGTGATTGACGACTCGCGCAACGAAGAACAGCCGGGCCTGGAACAGGCCATGGGCGACGCGATGCAGGCCGAGCGCCAGGACCCCCGGATAGGTCAGGATCTCCCATCGCGACCGCGGCGCCGGGTCGCGGGATTTGATCGAATCGAGGTAGGCGAGCAGGGCCATGGTCGGTCTCCCGCGGTCGCCATTCGGCGTTCCGCATCACTATCTGAGTCTTACCCGGTTTCGCGAGACGACGCCAGCCGGGACGGAACGGCGTAACGATGGCCGGCGTTCCATTCACCAGGCAAGATCAATGGAGACAGGATGATGGCGGAATCGCAGGACGGCAAGGGCCCAGGCGAGCACGCCGAAGCGGGTGACGCGGGTGCAGCGCGGCGTGCCGCCGAGACGGGGCCGCGGGAAGACCGCGATCGCTGGGCCGCAGCGCGGCCGCCGGGCACCGAGGAAGCCCACGACCGCGCCGGGTCCGACCGGCGCCGCGGGTTGGCCGATGATGGGGGATTGGTGGAGGGAGAGGACTGAGCCTCCCCCTCCTGCTCGCCGGCCGGGACTTGGCGACCGGTTCGGCGAGCCGCGCTCCTTCGACCCGAAGGGAGCGCGATCAGACGGCCTGGAGCGTCCGCGAAACGGCGTGGACGACGGCAGCGATACGGACGGCAGCCTGGATCTTGTCGGCGCCGATATTGTGCTGGGCCAGCACCTTGTCATGGGCATCGATGCACATGCCACAGCCGTTGATCGCCGAGACGGCGAGGCTGAAGAGCTCGAAGTCGGCCTTGTCGATGCCCGGGGCGCCGATGACGTTCATGCGCAGCTTTGCCGGCATCGTCTTGTAGTCGGGGCGCGAGGCGAGATGGATGAAGCGATAATAGACGTTGTTCATCGCCATCACCGAGGCGGCGGCCTTGGCGGCGTTCATCGCCTCGGGTGTCAGCTTGTCGGCAGCCTCGGCTTCGATCGCATCGATCACCGGCTTGTAGGCACAGGCATGGGCGACCGCGACGAAGGTGCCCCACTTCTGCTGGTCAGTAAGCAACTGCTCCGAAACCAGGCTGGAGACGTTGAGGCGCTGGTCCTTGGCATAGTCGGGCAGCGTCTTGGCAAGTTCTGAAAAGAGCATGGCGGTTCCTTGCCGCGGATGCCGCGGGTTTTAAAAAAGTTGTTTCTGCGGTGGAAGGGGGTCGCTGCCGCTGGCGTGAGACCCCCACCCGCTCGCCTCAGTGGCGAGTCGCCTCCCCCCTGAGGGGGAGGACCCAGGTCAGGCTGCCGGCCGGAGCGTCTCGCCGCCTTCGACCCAATTGCACGGGCACAGCTCGTCGGTCTGCAGCGCGTCGAGGATGCGCAACGTCTCCTGCGGGTTGCGGCCGACGTTGAGGCCGTTGATCGTCACGTGCTGGATGATGTTGTCCGGATCGATGATGAAGGTCGCGCGCAGGGCGACGCCAGCGTCCTTCACGACGATGCCGAGGGCATCGGCAAGCAGCTTGGAGTTGTCGGCCAGCCAGGGGAAATCGGCGGCGGCGAGGCGCTCGTCCGACTTGCGCCAGGCGAAGTGGACGAAATCGGTGTCGGTCGAGGCGCCGATCAGGACCGCGTCACGATCTTCGAAGTCACCCTTGAGGTCGCCGTAGCCGATAATTTCGGTCGGGCAGACGAAGGTGAAATCCTTGGGCCAGTAAAACAGGATCTTCCACTTGCCGGGATAGGCGGTGGTAATGTCGAGCGTTTCGCCGTTGGGCAGGGCGCCGACACCCTGCTGGACGGGCAGGGTGAACGAGGGGACGGTATCACCGACGGTGAGGGCCATTTTATGCTCCAGTGGTTTGAAAAAAGCGGAACGCAGAACTGCGAGACCGTCACATGGCGACGCAGGTTGCAGAAAGCCAATCGATAATCTTGACGTTACAAATCGAGTGAGCCGATAAGTGGCGGATGACATTCCTGCCGACGCTGAAGCAACTGCAATATCTGACCGCGCTACACATCCACGGCCATTTCGGGCGTGCCGCCGATGCCTGTTTCGTCACGCAATCGACGCTGTCCGCCGGCCTGCGCGAGCTTGAGAGCCTGCTCGGGGTACAGCTTGTCGAACGCAACCGCCGTGTTGTCCGCTTCTCGCCGCTGGGCGAGCAGGTGGTCGCCAAGGCCTATGAGGTGCTGCGCGAGGCCGATGCGCTCGCCAGCCTGACCCGCGCCGCGGGCACGCCGCTCGCCGGGCCGCTGCGGCTGGGCGTCATCCCGACGATCGCGCCCTATCTGCTGCCCCGCGCGCTGCCCGCGGTGCGCGCCGCCTATCCAGAGCTGAAGCTGTACCTGCGCGAGGACATGAGCCAGGCTGCCTGTGAAGCGCTGGCGCGCGGCACGCTCGACGTGGTGCTGCTGGCGCTGCCCTGGGACTGCGGCGCCGTCGACATGATGGAATTGTTTACCGATCCGTTCTTCCTGGTCTTTCACCCCGGCGACATGATCGATCCGCCGCCGACGGTGGCGCCGGACTCCATCGACGATTCGCACCTGCTGCTGTTGGAGGACGGCCATTGCCTGAAGGACCAGGCGCTGGCGGTGTGCGGGCGGCCGGAACTGCGCGCCGATCCGACGGCGCGCGGCACGTCGCTGGTGACGCTGGTGCAGATGGTCGCCGGCCGGCTGGGGCAGACGCTGCTGCCGAAACTGGCGCTCGATGCCGGCATCATCGATGGCACCGGCCTGATCGCGCGGCCGCTGGCCGGCGGTGCGGCGCGCACGGTGGCGCTGGTCTGGCGCCAGGGCAGCCCGCGCGCCGCGGAATTCCGGCTGCTCGGCGCGGTGTTGCAGGCGGCGATGGACGGCGCGGTGGACAGGCCGGACGCCCCGGCTATGGTGCCCGCAAATCATGGGGAGAGTGTTGGATGAAGGCTGTATTGTGCGTCGAACATGGGCCGCCGGAGAAGCTGGTGGTCCAGGACATCGCGACGCCGGAGCCGGGCAAGGGCCAGGCGCGGGTGCGTGTGCATGCAGCCGGCGTGAATTTTCCCGACACGCTGATCATCCAGAACCTGTACCAGTTCAAACCGGCGCTGCCGTTCTCGCCGGGGGGTGAAGCCGCCGGCGTCATCGATGCCGTGGGTGAGGGCATCACCGACCTGAAAATCGGCGATCGCGTCGTTGCGATGACCGGCAACGGCTGTTTTGCCGAACAGGTTATCGCCAATCGCGCCCAGCTGGTGCCGATCCCCGGCGAAATGCCGTTCGACATCGCCAGCGGTTTCACGATGACGTACGGCACCTCGCACCATGCGCTGAAGCAGCGCGCCCGCCTGCAGCCGGGCGAGACGCTGCTGGTGCTCGGCGCCGCCGGAGGGGTCGGGCTGACCGCTGTCGAGCTCGGCAAGGTCATGGGCGCGAAGGTCATCGCGGCCGCCTCGTCCGACGAGAAACTGGCGCTTTGCCGCCAATATGGCGCCGACGAGACCATCAACTATGCCACCGAGGACCTGAAGGATCGCATCAAGGCGCTGACCGGCGGCAAGGGCGTCGATGTCGTCTATGATCCGGTTGGCGACCGTTATGCCGAGCCGGCGTTCCGCGGCATCGCCTGGAACGGTCGCTACCTCGTCGTCGGATTTGCCGGGGGCGCCATCCCGTCGCTGCCACTCAACCTGCCGCTGATCAAGGGTGCCAGCATCGTCGGCGTGTTCTGGGGCGCCTTCACCCAGGCCGAGCCGGCGCTGCACCGCGAGAACATGGCCGAGCTGCTCGCCTGGTACAACGAAGGCAAGTT
Source organism: Sandarakinorhabdus sp. DWP1-3-1 (assembly GCF_049896705.1). Lineage (NCBI taxonomy): Bacteria > Pseudomonadati > Pseudomonadota > Alphaproteobacteria > Sphingomonadales > Sphingosinicellaceae > Sandarakinorhabdus > Sandarakinorhabdus sp. DWP1-3-1. The sequence continues at coordinate 118,868 of NZ_JAFCUV010000001.1, forward strand.
GAAGCCGCATGTCTCGAAGCATTTCACGCTCGACGAAGGCCCGGCGGCGATCCGCTGGATGATGGACCGCAAGGCGACCGGCAAGGTCGTTCTCGACGTTTAAGGCTGCCATATGACGTTGCGTGACGTTTACCCGCTGTATCTCGCCAACAAGGCGGAGCAGCCCAACACCGACCTCGCAGTGACCGACAAGTTCACCGGCCAGGTCGCGACTCGCGTCGCGATGGCCGACGCTGCCACGATCGATCGGGGTATCGCCGCGGCGGTGGAGGCGGCGGCGCCGATGGCGGCAATGGCGGCCTATGAGCGCCAGGCGGTGCTCATGCACTGCGTCAAGCGCTTCACCGAGCGGCAGGAAGAGCTCGCCCATGCGCTGTGCATCGAGGCGGGCAAGCCGATCAAGGATTCGCGCGGCGAGGCGGGGCGCCTGATCGATACCTTCCACATCGCCGCCGAAGAGAGCGTGCGGATGACCGGAGAGGTCCAGCCGCTCGACATTTCGGCGCGCGCCAAGGGCTATCAGGGCATGTGGAAGCGCGTGCCGATCGGGCCGTGCAGTTTCGTCTCGCCGTTCAATTTCCCGCTCAATCTCGCCGCCCACAAGATCGCGCCGGCGCTGGCGGTCGGCTGTCCGTTCGTGATGAAACCAGCGTCGCGCACGCCGCTGGGGGCGCTGATCATCGGCGAGGTGCTGGCGGAAACCGACCTGCCGCCGGGCGCTTTCTCGATCCTGCCGGCGCGCCGCGAGGGCGCCGACCTGTTCACCACCGATGACCGGCTGAAGTTGTTGTCGTTCACCGGTTCTCCCGATGTCGGCTGGGACCTGAAGGCCCGGGCGGGCAAGAAGAAGGTCATCCTCGAACTCGGCGGCAATGCCGCTGTCATCATCGACAAGGATGCCGACCTGGAGGACGCCGCCGAGCGCGTCGTGTTCGGGGCCTTCTACCAATCGGGCCAGTCGTGCGTCGGTGTCCAGCGTATCATCGTCCATGACGCGGTCTATGATGCCTTCAAGGCGCTTCTGGTCGGCAAGGCGGAGAAGCTCGTCTGCGGCAATCCGCTCGACGAAAATGTCTTCATCGGGCCGATGATCGACGTGAAGGAAGCGGCGCGCCTGGACGACTGGATCAACGAAGCCGTCGCCGCTGGCGCCACGCTGCTGTGCGGCGGCACGCGCGACGGGGCCATGCTGGAGGCGACGCTCCTCGAGGCGGTGCCGGCATCGGCGAAGCTCTATCGCGAGGAAGCCTTTGGCCCCGTCGCCATCTTCTCGCGCTTCAGCGATATCGACGCAGCGCTGGCGGAGGTCAACGACAGCCGTTTCGGGCTGCAGGCCGGTGTCTTCACCCGCGACCTGTTCCACATGCTGAAGGCCTGGGACCGGCTGGAGGTCGGCGGCGTCATCATCAACGACGTGCCGAGCTACCGCGTCGACAACATGCCCTATGGCGGCGTCAAGGATTCGGGGCTGGGTCGCGAAGGCGTGCGCTTTGCGATGGAGGACATGACCGAGATCCGCAACATGGTCATCCGGCGGCGGCCGCAGGACCTGTAGCGGCGATGGCGCGGTACTGCACCACCGCCGCGCGCGACGGCAGCCATAATGTGCCCACCCCGTCGGGCGTCGGCACCCGGCGATAGCCGCGCGACCGCGCCCAAGCGGCCAATCTCGCGTCGGGCTGGCGTCGGCGGTTGACGCCACTGGCACCTTCATAGCCGGTGAGCAGCGCCGCCGGCGGGTGCCGGTCGAGATCGGCAGCCAGCGTCTGCGGCGCGGTCATCCGCCAGCGTCGCAATTCGGCGGTGCTGCGATCGCCGGCGGTCCGATAAAACGCTGCCCCGCCGGCGAAACGCGGGTCGAAACGGCGGCCGGAATCGACCACACGGGCGACCGACAGGCTGGCAATCGCGCCTGGGCCAATGATTTGCGCGCCCATCCAGCGGGCATCGGCATTCACCGCCAGCGCTGCCGGGACGCCGGCGCGCTGCCAGGCGACGCCGCCGATGGCGAGCAGGACGACGCCGGTGACGGCGGCGACCGACGTCAACGCCGGTCGGGCCAGTCGCGGCATCCGGTCGATGTCGCGGCCGAGCAAAACGAACAGCGGCGGCAGCATCGGCATGAAATATTGCGGCCAGGTCGGGGTCGGCAACAGGGCGCCGATGATGGCGCCGAGCAGCAGGGCCTCGAGCAGCCCGAACCGCCGGCGCTGCATGGCGACGACGGCCACCAGCACCAGCGCCGGCAGCGCCGGGCCCTGCGCGAGGGCGACGATGCTGTCGAACAGCTTGCCGGCGAGCGTCAGCCGGGCGTCGAGGCCATTGCCGAGATACCAGGCCGGCGCCGCCTCGACGGCGAAGCGCAGCACGCCATAGTCGAAGACGCCCGGGTTGGCGGCGCGGGCGGCAAGGCTGGGCAGCAGGCCGAGGACGCCGCCGCTGCCATAGGCGAAGACCGCGGCCCAACCAGCCCGGGAGCGCTGCGACAGTGCCTGCCAAGCCAGCCACAGACCGACGGCGGCAAGCGGCGGCGCCAGGCTGATCTTGGCGCTGGTGGCAAGGCCCAGGGCAAGGCCGGCGAGTAACAGCCGTGTCCGCCCCGGCGAGCCGGCCAGGGCCCAAAGCGCCAGCGCCATCAGCGCCGTCGGCAGTGCATCGTTACGAGCGACCCGCGCGCCATAGGCGAAGGGGACCGAGAAGGCGAGCAGGCCGCCGGCCCAGGCCGCCGTGCGGTCCCCGGCCCCGTGGCGCCGCAATGCGCCATAGACGCCGATGATCGTCGCCAGCCCGAATGCGGCGTTCGCCAGCCGCAGCGCGAGCAGGGTCCAGCCGGGGGTGATCGCCGCCAATGGCCCGAGGACATAGGGCTGCAATGGTGTCTGCAGGTACAGGAAGTCGCGGAACGGCAGCAGCCCCTGTCCGGCCAGGGCAGCGGCCGCGACATATTGGTCTTCGTCATGGTTGATCGGCTGCAGCAGCACCATCAGGGCGAGCCAGCCGGCGAGTGCCAGGACGGAAAAGTATCGCGGAATTGACATGGTCCGGCTTGGAAACGCGCGGCATTGACCGCAAGGTCCGCCGATGACCGAAAGCCTTTCAGAACGCGGTGCCGTCGATCCGCGGCCGCTCATCCTCACGGCGCTGGTGGAGCCGGCCGTCCAGGCGCGTTTCGAGGCGCTGCGGCGCGCCCATTATCCGACGGCGCTGAACCGCGTGCCGGCACATATCTCGATGTTCCATCACCTGCCGGGACGCGAGCTGGACGCGGTGAAGCGCCGGCTGAAGGCGGTTTGCGCCCAGGTGCCGCCGCCCGAGATCGCCGTTAACGGCCTGCGCTCGCTCGGCGGCGGGGTGGCGCTGAAGTTGCAGTCGCCGGCGCTGGAGGATGTTCGCGCCGAGCTGGCGGCGGGCTGGAATACGCTGCTGATCCCGCAGGATCGCGCCGGCTATCGCCCGCACATGACGGTGCAGAACAAGGTGACATCGGCCGCGGCCAAGGGAACGCTGGCAGCGCTGGAAGCGACGTTCGTGCCGTTCGCCACCCGTGCCGTCGCCATTGCCATCTGGCGCTATCTCGACGGCCCGTGGGAAGCGCTGGGCCAGGTGGCCTTCAGGGGGCGTTAAGCGGCAGCGGCACAAGGCAGCATACCGCGCCGCTCCCCGCTTGGCGGTGGCGGTCGCATCAGCTAAGGCAGGCGCCATGAAATCCTCACCCGCGTTCCGTCCGGTTCTCGTCGCCCTTGCCGCCACGCTGGCGCTGGCCGGTTGCGCTACCAACAAGGGCCGCAAGGACCAGAGCTATGTCGCGCGCGATGTCGAGACGTTGTATCTCGTCGCGCGCCAAACACTGGAAAAGCGCCAGTACAAGCTCGCCGCCGCGCAGTTCGACGAGGTGGAGCGCCAGCACCCCTATTCGGTCTGGGCCCGGCGTGCCCAGCTGATGAGTGCCTTTTCCTATTATGTCGCCGGCGACTTCAACGAAAGCGTCAGCTCGGCGCAGCGTTTCCTGTCGTTGCACCCGGGCAGCCGCGAGGCACCCTATGCCTACTACATGATCGCGATCAGCTATTACGAGCAGATCACCGGCGTCGATCGCGACCAGCGTATCACCCAGCAGGCGCTCGATTCGCTCGGCGAACTGATCCGTCGTTATCCCAACACCGATTATGCCGCCGACGCGCGTTTGAAGGTCGATCTGGCACGCGATCACCTTGCCGGCAAGGAAATGGAGGTCGGGCGCTTCTACCAGCGGCAGGGCCTGTACCTGGCAGCGCTCGCCCGGTTCCGCACCGAAGTCGAACGCTATGACACCACCAGCCACACGCCCGAGGCGCTGCATCGGCTGGTCGAATGCTATCTGGCGCTGGGCATCCCCGAGGAAGCCCGCAAGGCCGCCGCGGTGCTCGGCAGCAATTATCCCGGCTCGAAATGGTACCAGCGCAGCTATGCACTGATGGCCAAAAAGGCACCGGGCCAGATGGCGGTGGCTGCCGGGGCCTGAACGCGGAACGGCCCCGCTGCGCGGCTGCGCAACAGGGCCGTTTCTGGGTTGGACGGTTTTAGCGGCCGGCGTCGCGGACTGCGTCCTTGACGCCGCCAGCGGCGTTCTCGACCTTGCCCTTGACCTGCTGGGCCTGGCCTTCGGTCTCCATCTTCTTGTCGCCGACCAGCTTGCCGACGCCTTCTTTGATCTTGCCGCCGGCCTGATTGGCCATACCGTCGATGCGATCCTTGTCCATGATGGCTCTCCTTTGTGATTGCGTCGTTGATTGAAACGAATTGGACCGTAACAGGTTGCATGTCATAGGGTTCATGCGGGGCGCCTGGGGGCTGACATGGTCGTAACATTGATGACGGCGGGGCTTTGCGGCCTGTTGTATTTCTGGCTGTCGTTCCGCGTGGTCGAGGTACGGCGCTCGGCGCAGGTGCTGATCGGCGATGGCGGTGACGAACTGCTGCTGTCGCGCATCCGCGCCCATGCCAATTTTGCCGAATATGTGCCGATCTGCCTGGTGCTGATCGCGGTGATCGAATTGTCCGACAGCGTGTCGCCACCGGGGCTGTATGCCGCCGGCATCGGGCTGGTGGTCGCCCGGGTCGCGCACGCTGTGGGCATGGAGCGCGGCGGCGCCAATCGCTGGCGGCTGGCCGGGACGGTCGCGACCTGGACGACGCTGGTCGGGCTGTCGTTCTGGGCGATGGTGCGGGCGGTTACCTACTAGTCGGCAAGCACGGCGTCGGCGACGAAGTGGTTGCTGCGACGCTCCGCGGCGAAGGTCGACATCGGGCCGTGGCCGGGCACGAAGGCCGTCTGGCCGCCCAGCGGCCATAGCCGGCTGGTGATGGAGCGGATCAGGTCGCCATGGTTGCCGCGCGGGAAATCGGTGCGGCCGATGCTGCCTTGGAACAGCACGTCGCCGACGATGGCAAGATCCGACGGGGCATGGTGGAAAACGACATGGCCCGGGGTGTGGCCGGGGCAGTGATAGACGTCGAGCGTCAGGTCGCCGACGGTGACCTTGTCGCCATCGAACAGCCAGCGATCCGGTGTGAAGGCGGCGGCGCCCTCGATGCCGTATTTGGCGCCGGCGTCGGGGGCCTGGTCGATCCAGAACTTGTCGTCGGGATGCGGTCCCTCGATCGGCACGCCCAGCCGCTGCGCAAGCACCCCGGCAAGGCCGCAATGGTCGATGTGGCCATGGGTAATCAGCAGCTTCTCGATGGTCACGCCATGTTGCCTGGCCACGGCCAGCAGCCGGTCGAGGTCGCCGCCGGGATCGGTGAAGGCGCCGCGCATTGTCGCCGTACACCAGAGCAGGGTGCAATTCTGCTGCAACGCCGTCACCGGGACGATCACGGCTTGCAAGGGAGGCCTGGCTGTCATGGGCGCAAGATTTGGCGGCAGTCGCACGCCAAGGCAAGCCGCGCGTGCGGGCCGGCGGGCTGCCTTATCGCCCGGCGCCCTACTCAAGTTGTAAACCTGGCCGACAGTTTTCCGTGGGGGCATGTTAACTTTTGGTCGATTTCACGCCTGACCGACACGCTAACAATCTGAAAAGGCTTGATGCCGCTGTTAACTATTTGAAGCGCGAGTTGGCATGGTAATTGCAGTGTGGGTGGTGAGCCTCCTTTCATCCTGTCGATGCGATGTGCCGCCCGGTTCGGGTTTCGGTCGCGGCGGCAATTTGGCCGCGTGCTCGTAATCTTCAACCATAACGGGGTCCACATGACATCGATCAAGCACCAGTTGGTGCGCTTCCTCGCGCTCGGCCTGGCGGCCGGCGCAATCACGACCGGCGCACAGGCGTCGACCAATCTCGTCGTCAACGGCGGCTTCGAGACCTGGGGTCTCAGCGGTTCGGACGAGTTCTCGACCAACTATGCGCCCGGCAACGGCCAGCTGCAGGGCTGGCGGACGACCGGCCTCGCCTTTGTCTTCGTGCCCGGCGATCATACCGCTGTCGGCCGCTACAACGGTTTCGAGCTCTACGGTCCGGCCAATGGCAACAACAACGGCCTGACGACCAGCCTCCAGGGCGGCAACTATGTCGCCTCGGATGCCGACCGTGGTTATGGCGCGCCGATCACCCAGCTGGTTTCCGGCCTGGAAGTCGGCAAGAAGTACGATGTTTCGTTCGAATGGGCGGCCGGCCAGCAGCTCAATTACACCGGCGCGACGTTCGAGTCGTGGCAGGTCAGCCTGCTCGATTCGAACAACGTCGTCACTGCCGATTACAGCACCGCGACTGTCACTAACCCGCAGGGCGGCTTCCAGCCCTGGCGGACCGAGACGTTCAGCTTCATCGCCACCGAGACGGCGCAGACGCTGCGGTTCTGGGCCGATGGCGGCCCGGGCGGCGTACCACCGTTCGCGCTGCTCGATGGCGTGTCGCTGACCGCGGCTGCCGTGCCGGAGCCGTCGACCTGGCTGATGCTGGTTGCCGGCTTCGGCCTCGTCGGTGCCGCCGCGCGCCGGCGTGCCCGCGTCGTTGCCGCCTGACGATCGGATAAGGGGGTGGCCGGGGTATCTCCGGCCACCCTTTTCGGTCTAGAAACACTGCGATGATGTCCCTTTCCGGCCTTGCCGTCGACGTTGCCAGGCTGTGCGTCTGGCTGGTCGTGCTGACGGCGGTGTTCGTGCCGCTGGAACGATTGTTCGCGCGCGTGCCGTCGCCGGTGTGGCGGCGCGAGATCGGCATCGATCTCGGCTATTATTTCCTCAACAGCCTGGTGCCCGCGGCGCTGATCGCGTTGCCCATGGCGCTGGTGGCGACGCTGGTGCAGCGGGTGCTGCCGGGCGGTTTCCATGCCGCCGTCCATGCCCTGCCGTTGTGGCTGTCGATCCCGCTGGGGCTCGTCGTCGCCGACATCGGGTCCTATTGGGGCCATCGGCTGATGCATGCGTCACCGCTGATGTGGCGGTTCCATGCGGTGCACCACAGCGCCGAGCATATGGATTTCCTCGTCAATACCCGGGCGCATCCCGTCGACATGGTGGTCACGCGGCTGTCGGGGCTGGTGCCGCTCTATGTGCTCGGGTTGGGCTCGGCGGGGTCGTCGGGCAGCCTGTTGCCGATCGTCATCACGCTGATCGGCACCTTTGCGGGCTTTTTCATCCACGCCAACCTGCGCTGGCGGCTGGGCTTCATCGAGGCGCTGGTAGCGACGCCGGCGTTCCACCATTGGCACCACAGCCGCACCGACCATATCGACCGCAACTTTGCCGCGACTTTCCCATGGCTCGACCGGCTGTTCGGCACCCATTACCTGCCGGCGCACCTGCCCGATGCCTATGGCACGGTCGATGCCCAGCCGGCGACACTGGCGGGCCAGCTGGTGGGGCCCGTGCTGCCGAGGCCGCCTATTTCAGCAGGGTCTGCTGCCAGAAGGTGACATTGGCCAGGAAGTTATAGTCCTGGTTTTCCTTTTTCCGGTAACCATGGCCCTCGTTGGCGGCGAGGATGTGCCACGCCTGGCCGCCATTGCCGCGCACCGCCGCCACGATCTGACTGGCTTCCGACGCCGGCACGCGCGGGTCGTTGCCGCCGGTGACGACGAGCAGCGGGATTTTCAGCTCCTTCGATCGCGTCATCGGCGAGATTTCGAGCAGCTTGCGGCGCTGTGACGGTACCCGTTCGTCGCCATATTCGACCCGTCGCAGGTCGCGGCGATAGCCTTGCGTGTTCTCCAGGAAGGTGACGAAGTTCGAGATGGCGACGGTGCATTGGGCTGCCTTGAGCCGGTCGCCATAGAAGATCGCGCTGGCGTAGCACATGTAGCCGCCATAGCTGCCCCCGGCGACGGCAATGCGGGCGGGGTCGATATCGGGCCGGGCGGCGAGGGTATCGAGGAAGGCGCCGATGTCCCTGACCGAATTTTCGCGCTTGTCGGGGCCATTGTCGAGCCCGACGAAGCGCTTGCCATAGCCGGTGGAGCCGCGAACATTGGGCGTGAACACCGCAAGGCCGAGTTCGTTGATCAGGTAATTGTCGCGGCCGGCGTAATCCGGGCGCGACTGGCCCTCCGGCCCGCCGTGGATATCGACGATCAGCGGCCGCTTGCCGGGGAACTTTACCGGGTCGGGGGTGGTCAGGAAGCCCGAAACCGCGAGGCCGTCGAAGGATTTGACCGTCACCAGCTCGGGCAGGCGGTTCTTTCCAGCGTCTAGCCCGCCGGTTTCCGACATGGTCCAGCGCGTCGCGACCAGCGTCTTGGGGTCGAGGCTCCAGGCGTCGGGCGGCGCGATCGCGCTGGTCATGGTGAAGCCGATGGCACCCCAGGGCGCGATCTCGACGCCGCCGAGCACGCCCGGCGGCAGGTTCGGTTCGCCGATCAGGGCGCCGTTGCGCGGGTCGATGAGGCGCAGGCGGGCGGCGCCGTCGACATTGGCGACCGCGGCGATGACGCTGCCGTCCTCGGCGATGTCGAATTCGTCGATGTCCCAGACCGCCGGGCCGGCGACGAGCGGGCGAAAACCGTCGCGGGCGTTGATGGTGCCGAGCCGCTGGAAGTCGCTGCCGACGTCGGAGGTGAGGTAGATGGTCCCGTCGGGGCCGTATTTGGCGCCGGAATAGGCGGCCTTGGGGCCGGGCCGGTTGAGCCGCGTCAGCTTGCCGCTCGCGAGATCAACCTCGAACAGGTCGGATTCCGCGACGGACACATAACGGTTGACCAGCGCGGTCTTGCCCGATGGTGCGAAGTCGCTGAACGACCAGCCGCCGCCCTGAACCTCGGCGAGCTTGCGATCGCTGCCCGGGGTGGCGGGATCGATGAGGTACAGGTCACTGTCGACCCCGTTGCGGCGGTTGGAGGCATAGCCGACCAGCCGGGAATCACGCGCCCAGACCGGCCCGGTGTTGCGGCTCTTGCCGTCGGTGAGCAGCGTCAGCCGGCCGTTCGCCAGGGTGTAGAGCTGGTAGAATTCATTGCCGCCGATATCCTTGCCGACGAGCAGCGTCCTGCCGTCGGGCGACAGAGTGCCGCCGGGCACCGGTTCGGCCTCGAAACTGATCTGCGTGCGGGCGGCCCCGGGGGCGGCGACGGTGTGCAGTTGCTGGGCATTGCCGAAGCGCGTGCCGATCAGCATGCCCTTGCCGACGGGATCCCAGCCCTGGAATGACGCGCTGCGGTTTTCGAGATAGGGCCGCACCGCATCGGCGAGGGCGAGCGGGATGGCCGGCACGCCATCGGCGGTGACGGCGGCGGGGATGGGGACGCTCTGGGCCAGCGCCGGCGCGGCGAGCAGGGTGGCGGCAAGCAGGAAATGGCGCATCGAGGCTCCGGCAAAGTGCAGGCGCAGCATAGCCACGGTGCCGCGCACCCGGCAAGGCGCGCGCAGCACGAGCCCCCCGCGGGTCAGTCCGGGCCGGTATCGACGATCGTGGTGAAGCCGCCGTACACCATGCGCTTGCCATCGAAGGGCATCATCCTGGCGTTGCCGGCGTCGCGAACCGCGCGCGAGGGCCAGACGATTCAGGAAAAGACCACCGCTCCGTCGGCCTCGGCAGCGACGGCGCGGCGGAAATCGGTGATCTTTCCGTCCGGAATGTGGTCACCCCAGCATTCGACGACGGCGAGCGCACCGAGATCGCGGAAGATCCGGGCCGCATCGCTTGCGACCCTGGTATAGGCGTCGCGCTGGTCGTGGCGCACGGGGACGATGAAACCATCGACATACGTCACGGGCCGGGGTCCTTTCGCTGCGGGTTCGATCATCAACGCCGCAGCCTGGCGGGCTGCTCCGGGGCGGCTGCGGCGCGGTGGTGCATGACTTTCAGCCGGTGACGACATAGGAAGCCCGCGTGTTCGACCCCGCGCGCCCCTTTGTGCTGCTCGACGATGTTGCGGCGGGGACGGCGCGGCTGTTCAGCGGCCTGGTCGAGACGGTGGTGGCGGAGACGCCCGACGCGGTGCTGCCGGGCCTCGAGCGGCTGCGCGCACCGGGTCCCTGGGCGGGCTTCATGGGGTTCGAGGCGGGTTATGCGCTGGAACCGCGGCTGGTGCCGCGGGCGCCGCCGGCCGGCGAGCCGCTGCTGTGGTTCGGGCGCTTTGCCGACGACCGGCCCGCGGCGGCCGAAACGCTGCTGCCGGGCGGGCCGGCGACGGTCGGCGCGGTGGCGCCGGGGGTGGCGCGCGGCGATCATGATGCACAGCTGGCGCGGATCCTGGCGCTGATCGCGGCCGGCGACATCTACCAGGCGAACCTGACATTCGGCGCGGCGGTGGCCGTCGGGGGCCATCCGCTGGCGCTGTATGCGCGGCTGCGGGCCGGCAGCCGGGCGCCGTACGGGGCGTTGGTGTTCACCGGGGCGCTGTGGCTGCTGAGTTTTTCGCCCGAATTGTTCTTTCGGCTGGACGGTCAGGCACTGACGGCGCGGCCGATGAAGGGCACGGCGGCGCGGGGGCATGATGCGGCGGACGATGCGGCGCGGGCGGCGGCGTTGCAGGCCGACCCCAAGAACCGCGCCGAGAACCTGATGATCACCGACCTGCTGCGCAACGACCTGTCGCGGGTGGGCAGCGACGTGCGGGTGCCGGCGCTGTTTGCCATCGAAACCTATCCGACCGTGCTGCAGATGACATCGACGGTGACGGCGGTGGCGCACCCCGGCGTGGTGGCGGCGGACGTCCTGGCGCGGCTGTTTCCCTGCGGTTCGGTGACGGGTGCGCCGAAAATCCGCGCGATGGAGGTGATCGCCGAGGTCGAGGCGGGACCGCGCGGCGCCTATACGGGCAGCATCGGGGCGATTTCGACGGGCGGCGACGCGGTGTTCAGTGTTGCCATTCGCACGCTGGTGATGGCGCCCGGGGCCGACGCGGCGCGGCTGGGGCTGGGCAGCGGTATCGTCGCCGACAGCGATGCGGGGGACGAATGGGCGGAATGCCTTGCAAAATCGGCGTTTTTGCAGCGGCGCGGACCCCCCGATCTCATCGAGACCATGCGCTGCGAGGCTGGTTTGCTGCCCGATCTGGAGCGGCATTTGGCCCGAATGGCGGCAAGCGCGGGGTTTTTCGGCTGGAATCTGGATGTTGAAGCGGCGCGGGACCGGGTGCTGGCGGCGGTTTCGGACGGGATTTCGGGGCGAATTCGCTTGATTGCCTGCTCAACTGGCGCGACCGCCGTGCAGGTGTCGCCGCTGCCGGCGCCGCTGGCGGGGGAGGTGGCGGTCGCGCTGGCGCGGCTGCCGGTCGATCCGGCCGATTGGCGGCTGCGCCACAAAACCGGCGACCGGGCATTCTATGACGACGCGCGGCGGGCGGCGGGCACGTTCGAGGTCGCGCTGGTGCGTGCCGACGGCTGGGTGACCGAGGGCAGCTTCACCAGCATCTTTGTCGAGCGCGACGATGTGCTGGTGACGCCGCCGCTGGCGCTGGGGCTGTTGCCCGGGGTGTTCCGCGCCCGGTTGATCGCCGAGGGGCTGGCGGTGGAGGGTATGGTGACCGTCGCCGACCTGGCCGGCGGCTTCTATATCGGCAATGCGCTGCGCGGGCTGATGGCGGCGCGGCTGGCGTGAAAAGGGGCGACCCGGCAGGGCCGCCCTTTTGCAAACATGGACAGCTTCAGGCGGCGCGCGCAACCCGGCGGCGGCGCATGGCGGCGCCGGTCAGGCCGAAGCCGGCGATCAGCATTGCCCAGCTGGCGGGCTCGGGAACCGCGCCGCCGAAATCGACCACGACATTGTCGAGCACATAGAAAGAAGGATCGTTCTGGAACGAGAAGGACAGTGTCGAATTGGCACCGACCGTAACGTTGAAGCTGTAGCTGGCGTAAACGCCGCTGGCGACGCTCGACAGCAAGGTGATGCCGCCGAAATCGACCGAGTTGAAGCCGCCGCTTTCGTTGCCGAGGTCGAACGACACGGTGTAGTTGCCGGCGCTGGCAAAGGTCTGGCTGATGCCGCCGGCACTGCCGACCGGGCCGAAGGCGGCGTGGAAGGTGCCATCGGTCGGCCCGCCGAGGAAGGGATCCGGCGTGACGAAGGTAAAGTCGGTGTTGCCGAACTGGGTCCAGCCCGAGAAATCGCCTGTTTCGAAGCTGCCGTTGGTGACGACGTTGGCGGCCAGTGCCGGTGCGGCGATGGCCATGGCGGCGACGGCCGCGAGCAGGTTGATCTTCATCGAACATACCCCGTTGTGCAGCGACGGAGCCCCAGTGCCCGCCGTCATGTCGTTTGGTGCACGAAACGTGCCAATGTTAACGGACCGAATAGAACCGTGAATTTGCAGGAATATGTCGGCGCCGGGCGCGATTGCCTGTCATGACAGTGTAAAAAACTTTTACACCGTGACGCGCCGGTTGCCTTCCCGGGTCGGCTTTCGCTACACCGCGGCAACGAAGGAACCTGCCCCCATGTCTCAGCCGATGTCGAAGCTTTCCGCCGCCATCCAGCGTATCCAGCCGTCGCCGACGATCGCTGTCACCAACAAGGCGGCGGTGCTGAAGGCGGAAGGTCGCGATATCATCGGGCTGGGCGCCGGCGAGCCGGATTTCGATACGCCGGATTTCGTCAAGGATGCGGCGATCGCGGCGATCCGCGGCGGCCAGACCAAATACACCGCCGTCGACGGCACGCCCGAGCTGAAAAAGGCCATCCAGGCCAAGTTCCGCCGCGACAACAACCTCGATTATGGTCTCGACCAGATCACCGTGAACGTCGGCGGCAAGCAGACCATCTTCAACGCGATGCTGGCGACGCTCGATCCGGGCGACGAGGTCGTCATCCCGGCGCCCTATTGGGTGAGCTATCCCGATATCGTCAACTACACCGGGGCGACGCCGGTGATCGTCAATTGCACGATCGACGACGGTTTCAAGTTGACGCCCGAAAAGCTCGATGCCGCGATCACGCCGGCGACCAAATGGCTGATCTTCAATTCACCGTCGAACCCGACCGGCGCCGCCTATTCGCGCGCCGAATTACAGGCGTTGACGGCAGTGCTGATGAAGCATCCGCATGTCATGGTGCTCGCCGACGACATGTACGAGCATATCGTCTATGACGGCTTCGAATTCACGACGATGGCCGAGGTAGAACCCGGACTGTTCGACCGCACGCTGACCGTCAATGGCGCGTCCAAGGCCTATGCGATGACCGGCTGGCGCATCGGTTTCGCCGGCGGGCCGGCCTGGCTGATCAAGGCGATGGCCAAGCTGCAATCGCAATCGACGTCGAATCCCTGTTCGGTGAGCATGGCGGCGACGGTGGCGGCGCTGAACGGCGACCAGTCGTTCCTGCAGGATCGCAATGCGGCGTTCGTGAAGCGGCGCGACCTGGTTGTCTCGATGCTCAACCAGACGCCGGGGCTGCGCTGCCCGCGGCCGGAGGGGGCGTTTTATGTCTATCCCGACTGTGCCGGGCTGATCGGCAGGACGACGCCCGACGGCAAGGTTCTGGCCGATGACGAGGCGGTGGCGGCCTATCTGCTCGACAGCGAGGGCGTCGCGGTGGTGCACGGCGCGGCGTTCGGCGGCTCGCCGGCGTTCCGCATCAGCTATGCAACGTCGGATGCGGTGCTGCTCGATGCCTGCACGCGCATCCAGCGCGCGGTCGGCAATTTGAAGTAGCGATGGCGCGGGCGGCGTCCTGGCTGGTCGCGGCGCTGGCCGTCCTGGTGGCGGGGGCGGCGCCTCCGCCATCGCGCGCCGTCGCGGAGGGTGAGCGGCTGGCCTATACGCTCGGCTGCATCAGTTGCCACGATCGTGACATGACCGGGCATCTGGTCGAAGAGGATCGCGAGCGGCTTTACGTTTGGAGCACCAACCTGTCGCGGCTGCTGCCACGCTGGCGCGATGCCGATATCGCCCGGGCGCTGCGCGCCGGCAAGCGGCCCGATGGGAGCGACATCTGGGTGATGCCGGTCCACAGCTTCCGGCTGATCAATGCGACGGAGATGCGGGCGCTGGTCGCGTTCCTGCGCTCCGTGCCGCCGTCGGGCGACGTGCATCCGCCGGCGGTATTCGGGCCGCGGGCGCTGGCGGCGATCGCGTCGGGCCGGGCGAAATCGCCGGCGGGGTTCCTGGCCGCGGATATCGCGCGGGCGCCGCCGGCGGTGGGGCCGCGCCATGTCGAGGGGCGGCGGCTGGCGCTGATGATCTGCGGCGACTGCCATGGCGCCGATCTGAAGGGCTATGAAGGCAAGGGAGCGCCGCCTGACCTAGTGGTGACATCGGCTTATGGCCCGGCGGACCTGGCGCGGCTGCTGCGGACCGGCCGGCGGCCCGACGGCAGCGAAAGCGGCATGGCCGAATATTCCCGCGATCGGCTGTTCCGGCTGGAGGATCGCGAGATCGCCGCCATCCATGCCTATCTGCGCGCCAAGGCGGCGACCGCCGGATAGGCGCCGACGCTTGTAAAATCCCGGCCGTTGCGGGCTTATGGCGTGGTAACTTGCGGGGGATGCGGTGATGCGAGCGATGATCGGGCTGGCGCTTCTTGGCCTGGTGGCGGCACCCGCGCTGGCGCGGCCGGCGGTGCCGGGCAGCCTGGTTTCGGCGGTGCCGCAGGCCGGGGCGCCGCGGGGCAGCAGCGGCTATCTGATCCGCTATGCTTCCACCGATACTGCCGGGCGGCCGATTGTCGTCACCGGATCGTTGGTGGTGCCGGAGGGCCGGGCGCCGCCGCGCGGCCGCGATGTCGTCGTCTGGGCGCATGGCACGACGGGCGTGGCGGAAGCGTGCGCGCTGTCGACGGGGCCGCAGCGCTTTGCCAATGTCGCCGGGCTCGACGCGCTGCTGGCGCGCGGGCTGGTGGTGGTGATCCCCGATTACCAGGGCCTCGGCAACCCCGGGCCGCACCCGTATCTCGTCGGCACCGCGACGGCGCAGGTCGTGATCGATGCGGCGCGGGCGGCGGTGCGGCAGGGCGGCAGGCAGCGGGGGCGCTTTGCCGTCTGGGGCGAATCGCAGGGCGGGCATGCGGCGCTATGGGCGGCGCAGGCGGCGGCGCGGCAGGCGCCCGAGCTGACGCTGGTGGGCGTGGCCGCCGCGGCCCCGCCGACCGACCTGACCGCCAACCTGACCGGCGGCAGCAACGCCGTGGTGCGGGCGATGCTGACCGCCTATGCCGGGCAGAGCTGGGCGCAGGTCTATGGCGCGCCGCTCAGGGCGTTCACCGGCCCGGTGGGGGCGGACCTGATCCGGCGGCTGGCGACGAACTGCATCAGCCTCGATGGCTTCAAGCTGCGGACCAAGGTCGGGCTGGTGCGGCTGGGGGGCATGTTGCGCGGCGTCGACCTCGGCAAGGTCAGCCCCTGGGACCGGCTGCTGCGCGAAAATTCGGTGCCGGCGACGGGCTTTCCGGTGCCGCTGCTGGTGGCGCAAGGGTCGAAGGACGAGATCGTCGCGCCGGCGGTGACGCGGGATTTCGTGCTCCGTGCCTGCCGGGCCGGGGCGACGCTGCGCTATGTCACCGACGCCGGCGACCATGTGACGGCCGGCAAGCGCAGCGCCGGCGTGGCGGTCGACTGGCTGGCGGCGCGCTTTGCCGGGGCGCCGGCGCGGAACGATTGCGTGCGGCTTTAGCAGCGATTGTAACGGGGGCGGAATTCGGCATGATGTGGGCGGTTGGTGCCCTGGATGCGGAGATGACGATGATGCGGTTCGGCCTGTCGCTTGCCCTGTTGCTCTGCCTTGCGGCGCCGGTGATCGCCCAGGATAGTTCGGAGCTGCGCTACAAGGCGGAAGCGAAGACGGCGGCGCCGCCGGCGCTGGTCGCCCGCTATGGCGCCGACGACCTGCGCAGCGGCGAACTGCGGCTGCCGCCGGGCAAGGGGCCGTTTCCGGTCGCAGTGGTCATCCACGGCGGCTGCTGGACGGCGAGCTATGACACAAGGGCCGGTATCGCCGGCGTCGCCGATGCGCTGACGAAACGCGGCATCGCGACCTGGAACATCGAATATCGCCGCATGGGCGACCCCGGCGCCGGCTGGCCCGGCACCTTCGAGGATATCGG
This sequence comes from Sandarakinorhabdus sp. DWP1-3-1, assembly GCF_049896705.1. Classification (NCBI taxonomy): domain Bacteria; kingdom Pseudomonadati; phylum Pseudomonadota; class Alphaproteobacteria; order Sphingomonadales; family Sphingosinicellaceae; genus Sandarakinorhabdus; species Sandarakinorhabdus sp. DWP1-3-1. The sequence goes on from NZ_JAFCUV010000001.1 coordinate 135,319, forward strand.
CGCCGGCATCGATCATCTGGCGGTGCTGGCGAAAACCCAGCCGATCGACCTGTCGCGGGTCGCCCTCATCGGCCATTCGTCGGGCGCGCATCTGGCACTGTGGGGCGCGTCGCGCGGCCGGCTGGGGCCGCGCTTTGCGCCGGCGGTGAAGCCGGCGGCGGTGGTGGCGATCGACGGCCCGGGGGCGCTGGCACCGTTCGTCGGCATCGATGCCAAGGTCTGCGGCCAGCCGGTGATCGTGCCGCTGATGGGCGGCACGCCCGACAAGGCGGCCGACGCCTATGCGCTGGCATCGCCCGCCGATCACCTGCCGCTGGGGGTCAGGCAGTATCTGGTGATGGCGGCGTTCAAGCCGTTCATGGCGCCCTATGCCGCGGCGGCCAAGGCGGCGGGCGATACGGTCGAGGTTATCGAAGGCAGCGATGACCATTTCGGCGTGGTGACGCCGAGCACGGCGGACGGGAAGAAGACCATCGATTTCATCGTGGACCGGGCGTTCGCGAGATAGGGCGTCGGTTGCGGTTTGGTGTGGTGCCGGGATGACGGGTGGCCTTACTGCGTCGCCGCGGTCCCCATCGCGCTGAGGAAGGCATGCAGGTCGTCGACTTCGCCCGCGGTCCAATGCGCGAAGCAGCCGCGGGCGACGCGGGTCATCAGGCCGAGGTCGCGGCCTCCGGGCGGCCTGCCGGTGCGCATCAGGCGGACAAAGGCGTCCTTGCCATAGCCGGCGACGATGGCGAGGTCGGGCGGGGCGCCGCCGGGCGGGGCAAAGGGATCGTCGCCGCGCAGGCCGAAGCCATGGCATTCGTTGCAGCTCGTCATGGCGAGATATTCGCCGCGACGGACGGCGGGATCGGGGTGCGCCTGCCATGCCAGCGGCGGCACGCGGGGCAGGAACGCCGGTACCGCCGCATCCTCGCCACGGGCGATGGCCCAGCGTACCGGCAGGCCGAGGTGCGGTTGCGGCAGCGGCGTCTCGACCCGCGGCAGGCTGCGGATATAGGCATAGAGCGCCGCGACATCGCCATCGCGCAACCGCATGAAATTGTACGACGGCATCGAATAAAGCGCGCGGCCGTCGTGGCCGATGCCGTGGCGCAGCGCGCGTTCGAAGACGGCCGGTGGATGGTCGTGGACGTGTTTCGTCAGGTTGGCGGCGACGACGCGGCCGGTCTGGAAGTCGTCGCCGAAGACCTCGCCCTGCAGGCGCTCGCCGTGGCAGCCGATGCAGCCGCGGGTCAGCGCCAGGCGGCGGCCGGTGGCGAGGCTGGCGGCGTCGGTCGGGATGGCGGCGGTGAAGGGCTGCGGTAATGCGAAGCCCGCAAGGTGCGCCTCGCTGCGCTGCCAGGTCCAGGCGGTGACGGCGACGACGGCAAGAAGACCGGCCGCCAGTGTCGCAAGGGCGATGCGGAGGAAGCCATTGCGACGGGGCGGGACTGCTGTCACGCCGCCACGGTAATGAACCGGCAGCGTTCCGGCAATGTCACAGCAGCACGGTCGCCGCGTGGATGGCGAGGCCGACAAGGCCGCCGATGACGGTGCCGTTGATGCGGATGAACTGCAGGTCGCGGCCGACGGCGGTCTCGAGCTTTTCGGTGACGGTCGAGGCGTCCCAGCCGCGCACCGTGGTGCTGACCAGCGACACGATCTCGTCGCCGTAATCGTTGACGAGGCCGACCGCGGCGCGGCGCAGGTGGAGGTTGATGGCGGCGCGTAGCGGTGCGTCGGCCTCCAGCCTGGTGCCCAGCGCCTTCATGGCGACGGCGAGCTTGCCCGGCGCGATGGCGTCGGGGTTGGTCAGGCTGGCGACCAGGCCGGTGCGGGCGCTGTCCCACAGCCCCTCCAGCCAGTGCGCCATCGCCGGGTTGCCGATCAGGTCTTCCTTGAAGCCTTCGATGCGCGACTGGCTGTCGGGGAAATGCCTGAGGTCGAAGGCATAGGTGCGCAGGCCCTCGGTGATGCGCAGGCGCAGCGGGTGTTGCGGATCGGACGCCATTTCGACCAGCAGCTTGCGCACGCCCTTGATCAGCGATGACGACACCTGTTCATCGACGGCGACGAGTTTCAGGAACCAGTTGGTGCGCTCGGCGACCATGCCGCGGATGGTCGATTCCTGGTCGTCGAGCATGCCGGCGCCCCAGGCGATGGCGCTGTCGATCAGCGGTTCGTGGCGGCGCTTGTCGATCGTCGTGTCGATGGCGTCGGCGACGATCGGCGACAGCTGCACGCCGCGCAGTTTTTCGGTCGCCGCCTCGCGCACCAGGTCGCCGATAACGCGCTGGTCGAGCGCCTCGATCAGCCGGGCGATCAGCGGCCCCCAGCCGCGCTTGCGGCCCGGTGCGGGGGTGCGGTCGGCGAGCAGCCAGCGCGCCGCGGCGCCGGCGATGTCGACCTCCTCCAGCCGCCGGGCGACGATGGCGGGGGTGAGGAAATTGTCGCGCAGGAACACCGCCAGGCTGTCGCCGATGCGGTCCTTGTTGGCCGGGATGATCGCGGTGTGCGGGATCGGCAGGCCGAGCGGGTGGCGGAACAGCGCGGTGACGGCGAACCAGTCGGCGAGGCCGCCGACCATCGCCGCCTCGGCAAAGGCCTGGATCCAGGGCAGCGCCGGATGGACATCGCGGAAATACAGCGAGGCGGCGAAGACCAGCGCCATCGCGAACAGCAGCAGCGTCGCCGCCAGCCGCATCCGGTGGAACGGCGTAACCGGCAGTTCGAAGGGCCGCAGCAGTTTCAGGTGGCGATACTCTTCACTCCGCCGGTTGCGGTGCCGGCCCTTCGCGGTTTGTAGCCGCTTCGTTGTTGGTGAACCAGCGCTTCATGCGCGGTGCCAGCCATTCTTCGGCACCGACCGCGAGGCTGAACGCCGCCGGCACGATGACGAGGGTGAGCGCCGTCGACACGATCAGCCCGCCGATGACGACGATGCCCATCGGCGCGCGGAAGCTGCCGTCGCCGCCCAGCGACAGCGACACGGGCAGCATGCCGGCGACCATGGCGACCGTCGTCATGATGATCGGCTGCACGCGCTTGTGGCCGGCCTCGAGGATGGCCGCGGTGCGTTCGGCGCCATGCTTCATTTCCTCGATCGCCATGTCGACGAGCAGGATCGAGTTCTTGGCGACGATGCCGAGCAGCATCAGCAGCCCGATGAACACCGGCATCGAGATGACGGTGCCGGTCAGGTGCAGCGCCAGCCCGCCGCCGAGCGGGGCGAGGAGCAGCGAACCCATGTTGACGAAGGGCGGCAGCACCCGTTTGTAGAGGAGGACGAGGACGGCAAAGACCAGCAGCACGCCGGCAACGACGGCGATGACGAAGTTGATCATCAGTTCGGCCTGCCACTTGTCCTGGCCCAGCGTGACGCGCTCGACGCCCTGCGGCAGGTTCTTGACGGCCGGCAGCGCCAGGATCTTGGGCATGGCATCGCCGCTGACGAGGCCGGGCGCCAGATCGGCGCCGATCATCACGCGGCGCGCCTGGTTGTAGCGCCGCAATTCGGTGGGGCCGGTGCCGAAGCTGACGTTGGCGACGACCTTCAGCGGCACCGAGCCGCCGCGTGTCGTCGGCACCGGCAGGTTTTCCAGCGTTTCGATGCTGCGCCGCGAATCCTCGGCGAGCGCCACCCGGATCGGAATCTGGCGATCGGACAGCGAGAATTTGGCGACATTCTGGTCGATGTCGCCCAGCGTCGCGATGCGGATCGTCTCCGACAGCGCCGCGGTCGTCACGCCCATGTCGGCGGCGACGTCGAAGCGCGGCTGGATGGTGATTTCGGGCCGGCGAAGTTCACCCTCGACGCGCGGCAGGCGCACCTCGGGCAGGTTGCGCATCTCGTCGACGATCTTTGCGGCCGATGCCTCGAGCAGGGCCGGATCGCTGCCCGACAGCACCACCGAGAGGTCGCGGCCGTTGAAGCCGCCATTCTGCGACTGGAAGCCGACGCGGGCATCGGGGACGACCTGCAGCTTGGGCGCCATCGCGCGTTCGAACTCGACGCTGGTGACCGGGCGGTCCTTGTTCAGCGTCAGGAACACGCTGGCCGAGCCGACCTCGATATCCGAAAACGCTTCGGCGACGATCGGCGAGGCCTGGACGATCCGGCTGACCTCGTCGGCGACGGCGGCCGTCTGCGCCAGCGTGGCGCCCGGCGGCAGCGCGATCGAAATCTGGCTGTAGTCGCTGTCCTCGGCGGGCTGGAACGTGACCGGCAGCGTCGCGAAGCTGACCACCGTCAGCACCAGCGCGACGAGGCCGATGCCCATCGTCCACCAGCGGTTGTTCAGGCACCAGCGCAGGATGCGGATATAGCCGCGCACCCAGGGCCGATCGCCATGGTCGGCCTCGCCATGGCTTTTCAGGAAGAATGCGGCGAGCATCGGCGTGATCATGCGGGCGACGGCCAGGCTGAGCAGCACCGAGACGACGACGGTGAAGCCGAAGTTCTTGAAGAACTGCCCCGAGATGCCGGGCATCAGGCCGACCGGCAGGAACACCGCGACGATGGCGAAGGTGGTGGCGACCACCGCCAGCCCGATCTCGTCGGCGGCGTCCATCGAGGCCTGGTAGGCGGATTTGCCCATGCGCATGTGGCGGACGATGTTCTCGATCTCCACGATGGCATCGTCGACGAGCACGCCGGCAACGAGGCTGAGCGCCAGCAGGCTGAGCACGTTCAGCGAGAAGCCGAGCAGGTCCATGAACCAGAAGGCCGGGATTGCCGACAGCGGGATGGCGAGGGCGGCGATCACGGTGGCGCGCCAGTCGCGCAGGAAGACGAAGACGACGACGATGGCGAGCAGCGCGCCCTCGATCATCGCCGAAATCGACGATTCATACTGTTTCTTGGTGAAATCGACGCTGGTGTACAGTTCCGTGAAGGTGACCTGGGGATTGTCCTTCTTCAGCTGCGCCAGCACCTTTTGCGTCTCGTCGTAGACGGTTACGTCGGACGAGCCCTTGGACTTGGCGACCGAAAAGTTGAGCACCTGGCGCCCGTTCTTCTTGGACAGGCTGCGCTGTTCGGCATAGCTGTCCTTGACCTCGGCGATGTCGGACAGGCGGACGACGCGGCCGCCGGGCACCGAAATCTGGGTTTCGCCCAGCGCCACGGCATTCTGGGCATTGCCGATGACGCGCACCGACTGTTCCGAACCGGCGATTTCGGCGCGGCCGCCGGCAGCGTTCAGGTTGACGAGACGGAGCTGGTCGTTGACCTGGCTCGCGGTCAACCCATAGGATTGCATGCGCGCCGGATCGAGGATGACGCGGATTTCGCGGCTGACTCCGCCCGAACGGCGGACCTGGGCCATGCCGGGGATGGCGAGCAGCTTTTTCGCGACAGTGTCGTCGACGAACCAGCTCAGCTGTTCGAGCGTCATGTCGGTCGCTTCGACCGCGACATAGGCGATGGGGCCGCCCGACACGTCCATGCGCTGGACCTGCGGCTGCAGGATGCCCTGCGGCAGGTCGCTGCGGATGTTGGCGATGGCGTCGCGAACGTCGTTGACGCCGCGATCGACGGGCGTGCCGATGGCGAACTGCACGCTGGTGCGCGACTGGCCTTCGGACACATAGGAGGTGATTTCGTCGACGCCGTTGATGCCGCGCACCGCCGCCTCGACGCGCTGGGTGACCTGGGTTTCGAGCTCGGTCGGCGCAGCGCCGGGCTGGCTGACGATGACCTGGGCCGCCGGAAAATCGATGTCCGGGTTGTTGTTGATGTCCATCTTGATGAAGCTGACGATACCGGCGAGCACCAGCATCGCGAACAGCACCAGCGGCGGGATGGGATTTCTGATCGACCAGGCGGAAATGTTGCGCATGTGCTGGCCTTAGCCGGGGGTACGGGCGAGGATGGGGGCGACCTTTTCGCCCGGCCGCAGGAAGGCGCCGGCGTTGGCGACGACCTTTTCGGTGCCGGTGATGCCGGCATTGATGCTGACGCCGTCGTTGCTGACCGTGCCGACGGTGACGGCGCGGCGCTGGACCTTGTTGTCCGCGCCGACGACCATGACGAAGTTGCCCTTGTCATCGGCCTGGATCGCCGATTGCGGCAGCACCGGGCGCATCGCTTCACCGGCGTCGATCGCCGTCTTGGCAAAGGCGCCGACGCGCAGGCCGGGCGCATAGGGCACGGCGATGCGCGCGACGCCCTGGCGGCTGACCGCGTCGATGACGGGGTCGAGCAGCCAGATCTTGCCCGGGTACGATGTCGTCGAGCCGATCGGCGTCACCCGCGCCGGCATGCCGGGCTTCAGCCGCGCCATGTCCTGTTCGGCAACGAGCGCGCGCATCTCGAGGATGCCGCCTTCGGCGATGCGGAACATCGCCGAGCCCGAATTGACGATCTGGCCGGTTTCGACCGCGCGCGACAGGACAAGGCCGGCGGCCGGGGCACGGACGTCGAGCCGGGCGATCAGCGCCTCGTTGGCGGCAAGCTGGGCGCGCGCCAGTTCGGTACGCGCCAGGGCGCCGTCGCGGGTGGCGGTGCGGCGGTCGATGTCGGCCTTGGAAATGAAGCCCTTGGCGACCAGCGCCTGGGCGCGCTTCAGATCGGCATCGGCAAGGCGGGCATCGGCCTCGGCCGAGCGGATGGAGGCGCGCAGCTGCGCCGAGGTCTGCACCGGCACGGCGCGATCGATGCGCGCCAGCACCTGGCCGGCGGCGACCGACTGGCCCGGTTCGACCAGCACCGCGATGACGCGGCCGCCTTCACCCTGCACGCCGATCGCCGAGTCGCGGCGCGCCGCGATCGAGCCGGTGGCGGTGACGGCATCGGTGACGCTGCGCGTGCCGGGGACGACGACCGTCACCTGCGCGGCGACCGGCGCCGGCGCCGCGGCCGGGGCGGGGGCGAAGAAGGTGCGATACGCAAAGACGGCGGCAACGATCACCAGCGCGATCGCGACCGGTACCAACCAGCGCGGCCGGCGCGTCGTGGCGGCCGGTGCGGGGAAGCTGTAGAGGTCTGCCGCTTGCGGGTCGGGCAGCTTGTTGTGCATGTTCATGCTCTGATAGTCCTATGGCGAGGACTGTATTACTTGAATACCCCACCGCCTGCAAGCAGCGCTTCTAGCCGATCACTGTGGCGATGCGAAGGCAATTTCCTGAACCGCGTATTCATATCGCATCGGAAACATTGACCTGTGCGGAATTTGCAGCACGAAGTGCGGCGGGACCGCGATACGGGAGCGAGACATGGGACTGTTCGGCATCATCGGCACGGCAATCGTCGGCCTCATCGTCGGCGCCATCGCCAAATGGCTGTCGCCGGGGCCCAAGCCCGACGGCTGCATCGTCACCATCCTGATCGGCATCGCGGGCGCCTTCATCGCCAAATACATCGGCAGCGAGGTCTTCGGCTGGTATCGCGACGGCGACACGCCGGGCTGGATCATGTCGGTGCTGGGTGCCGCCCTGCTGCTGTGGTTGTACCGCCTGGTGCGCAACCGGCGCTGAGGCCGTTCAGGGTTCGGAAAGACGCCATGGCCGAAACGGCCGCCATCGCCGATCCGCAACCAGGGATGCCCTTTCGATGACCATCAGCCGTTCCGCCCTTACCGCCGCCATCGCTGCCGGCATCGCCGCCGGCGCCCCGGCGGGCGCCCAGACACTTGTCGCCGCGCCCGGGCCGACGACGCTGACCGTCGTGGCGGAGGGCCGGGTCACCCGCGCCCCCGATGTCGCCGAAGTGTCGGGCGGCGTCGTCACCACGGCGGCGACGGCGGCGGCGGCGATGTCGGAAAACGCCACCCGCATGACGGCGGTGGTCGCCGCGGTCCGCAGGGCCGGGGTCGCCGATCGCGACATCCAGACCAGCGGCCTCAACCTGCAGGCGCAATACCGCTACGAGAACAACCAGGCGCCGATCCTGACCGGCTACCAGGCCAGCAACACGGTGAAGCTGCGGCTGCGCAAGATCGCCGATGCCGGGCGTCTGCTCGATACCCTGGTCAGCGTCGGCGCCAACCAGCTGAACGGCCCGGAGTTCCGCGTCGACGACAGCAGCGCGGCGCTCGACGAGGCGCGTGTCCAGGCGGTGGCGACGGCGCGCAAGCGGGCCGAGCTCTATGCCCGCGCCGCCGGGCTCAAGATCGGTCGGATCGCGCGCATTTCCGAAGTCGCCGGCGAGCCCGTCGAGCCGCGGCCGATGATGACGACGATGCGTGCCAAGGCCGCCGACGCGGCGCCGCCGGTCGAGCCGGGCGAAGTCGCACTCACCGTCAACGTCACGATGGTGTTCGAACTCGAGTGACGGTGTCGGCCTGATTTACAGCGTAAACCCTTTGATCAGCTTTCGACGCTGCAATTCCTCGCTTTTTGCATCTGGCCCGAATGTTGCATGGCAGCATTCATAAACGGGTTCGCAAACAAGGAGTTAACAATGGGTTTCACTTTCAGGCGGTCGATGCTTGCGGCGGTCGCGGCGGTTGCCCTGGCGGGTAGCGCCCAGGCGGCGACCATCCTCAACGGCAGCTTCGAGGCCGGTGTGCCCGATCCGGGGGCCTTTGCCACGCTGCCGGCGGGCAGCGGTAATGTCGACAATTGGACGATCGGGGGCGGCGGTATCGACTATATCGGCACCTACTGGATTGCCCAGGACGGCACGCGCAGCCTCGACCTGTCGGCGCTCGGCGCCGGCTCGATTTCGCAGGACCTGGCGACCGACATCGGCAGCAGCTATGCCGTCACCTTCTTCATGTCGGGCAACCCCGACGGCGCGCCGGGCCTGAAGACGCTGGTCGCGTCGGCCGGCGCCGCCAGCGAGGAATTCACCATCGACGCCTCGACGTTCAGCTCGCCGGACATCGTATGGACGCCGTTCACCTTCAACTTCACCGCCACGTCGGCGACGACGACGCTGACCTTCACCAGCGGCGTCGACACCGCGTATGGCGCGGCGATCGACAATGTCGCGATCACGACGCTGACCGCGGTGCCGGAACCTGCCAGCTGGGCGATGCTGATCGCCGGCCTCGGCCTGGTCGGCTATGCCCAGCGCCGCCGCGGCCGGCCTGTCGCCGCCTGAGCGCAGCGCCTGGAATGACGAAGGGCCCGGGGCGACCCCGGGCCCTTTTTCGTGGCGGCCGGCAGGATCAGGCGATCGTCGCGCCGCCGTCGATGACGAAGCCCCCGACGGCGGCATGGCGCCGACGGCGACGGCTCAGGCGATCGTCGCGCCGCCGTCGATGACGAAACATTGCCCCGTGGCGAAACCGCCCGCCTTGCCCGCCAGCAGCACCGCCATGCCGGCGATTTCGTCGGGCACGCCGATTCGGCGCAGCGGGGCGGTGCTGGTCGACACCTTCAGGATTTCGGGATTGTCCCACAGCGCCTTGGCGAAATCGGTCTTGATGAGGCCCGGCGCGATGCAGTTGACGCGGACATTGTCGGGCCCGAATTCGGCGGCGAGGTTGCGCGCCAGCTGCATGTCGGCGGCCTTGGAGATGCAATAGGCGCCGATGACGGTGGAGGCCTTCAGGCCGCCGACCGACGAGATGACGGTGATGTTGCCGTCTTTCCGCGCCCGCATCGCCGGGGCGACCATGGCGATCAGCCAGTGGTTCGACACGATGTTGTTCTGCAGGATCTTCAGGAACTGGTCGTCGCTGATGCCGGCCTGGGGGCCGAAATAGGGGTTGGACGCGGCGTTGCAGACGAGATGGTCGATCTTGCCATGGCGTTCGACGGTCTTGTCGACCAGCGCCTGCAGGCTGGCCTTGTCGGCGATGTTGGCGGGGATGGCATAGGCCGCTTCCCTTCCAACGGCTTCGTTGATCTCGGCGACCGCGGCATCGCAGACATCGGCCTTGCGGCTCGACACGATGACATTGGCGCCGTGTTCGGCCATGCGATGGGCGATGGCCTTGCCGATGCCCTTCGACGATCCGGTGATCAGCGCGGTCTGGCCGCTCAGGTCGAACAGTGCCGGTAGTGCCATCGGTAACCTCCCTTGATTTTAATGCCCTCGTAGGCGAAGGGCAGGGGAGGGGGCAAGCCAGCGGCCCCGAAAGGCCCGACTTGAATTTTTCACCCGCCGTCCGGTCGACGTTCCTGTCTTGCCTGTTCTTTGCAGGCTTCGGATGCCTGATCCCGTTCCTGCCGTTGTGGCTGGAAAAGGAGCATGGCTTCACCGGTGCCGAAATCGGCGTGGTGCTGGCGATCGCGGGGTTCAGCCGGGCGCTGGCCGGGCCGCTGACCGCCGCCTGGGCCGATGGCCGCAGCGACCGGCGCGCGCCGCTGTTCATGTTCACCATATTGCTGACCGTCGGCTTTGCGGTGCTGTATTTCCTCGACAGTTTCGTCGCGGTGTTCGCCGTCATCCTCATCCTCGACATCGCCTATTGGGGGCTGCTGCCGGTCGTCGAGACGGCGCTGCTGCGGCTGACCCGCACCGGCAAGCCGACCTATGGCGTGGCGCGCGGGCTGGCGTCGGCGGCGTTTGTCGTCGGCACCACCGTTGTCGGCGTGCTCAACGACTGGTCGGGGGCATTCTGGCCGATCTGGGGCTTCATGCTGCTGATTTCGGCACTGATGATCGCCGGCAGCGCCTGGATGCCGAAGGAACCGGTGCTGGCCCGGGCGGAGATCGCCCAGCCGTTCGGGGAGCGGCTGTCGGCCGGCCTTGGCATGCTGCGCAATCCCAATTTCACGCTGTTCATCTTTGCCGCCGGGCTGATCCAGGCGAGCGCTGGTTTCCTGTATACGTCGGGCTCGCTGGTCTGGGCCAACCAGCAGGGCATGTCGTCGAAGGAAATCTCGATGCTGTGGAACGTCGGCACCCTGGCCGAAGTCGGCTTTCTGATGTTCCTTGGCAACTGGTCGGCGCGCTTCAAGCCCGAAACGCTGATCGTCGCCGGCGGCATCGGCGCCGTCATCCGCTGGACGGCGCTGGCCGCGCTGCCACCGTTCTGGGTGATCGTGCCGCTGCAGCTGCTGCACAGTCTGAGCTTTGCCGCGACGTTCCTCGGTGGCATGCGCTTCATCCAGACCATTCACGGCGACGATCGCGCGCCGACCGCGCAGATGATCTACATGGGGCTGGCGAACGCGCCGACCTATGCCGCGGCGGTGCTGATTTCCGGGCCGCTGTATGACCGGCTGGGGGCGCCGGGCTATCTGGCGATGACCGCGGTGGCGGGTGTTGGCCTGGTGCTGGCGGTCATGCTGTGGCTGCGCCGCGTGCCGGCGGAGCAGGGCGTGCCGGCGCAATAGCGATCCGGCGCTGGTCAGCCCGGCGACGGCACCGGCCTGCGTCGCCGCAGCGCGGCACCGGTCATGCCGAAACCGGCGATGAGCAACGCCCAGCTCGCCGGCTCGGGAACGGCGGCCGTGGCGACGGCGACGACCAGGTTGTCGACCTGGTGAAACTCCGCCCCGTTCGACCAGCGGACCTCAGTCACGGCTGCAAAGCTGCTGCCGAAATCGACGGCGACACGGGTCGACGGGATTGCTGCCCCGGGGCCGAATTCCGGCAGGTTGACCGTGAACGACGTCGTGCCGCCGGCAGCCAATGTGCCGATGAAGGTCAGCGGCACGCCCAGGCCGTTGCTGTCGGCGGCAAAGACATCCAGCCCGGTCAGGCTGAAGCTGCCGCCGTCGATCCGGCTCAGCGCGATCGAATTGGCAAAAGGCGGCATGAACGGGTTGGGCGCAAACAGCGCCTTGCTGCCGCTGCTGGTCAGGATCCCCGCCGACACATTCGCCACGAAGCGGTAGTCGCCCTCGACAAACAGCGTGCCGATCGGTGACGGCTGGCTTTCGAAATCGATCACCGTGGCAGCCGCCGGGGTGGCGAAGGCGACGGCAATCACCGCTGGCAACAATGACTTCACGTTCGACCCCCCGCGAATGTTCGCTGTCCGCAACTTGCCGATGTTGCAGCAGCCTTGTCAACGGGTTCCGCAGCGCGATCGGGTGGTGCGGCCGGCGGCCGGCGGCTGGGGCGTTGGCGACATGGCAATTTACCGATGGGCCGTGCCGTTGCATGATGGCGTCCGGGCCGTGGCAGATGGGGGGAACGGACGATGGACATCGAAGCGGCACAGCGCGACCTCGGCCGCGCCTATGTCGGCGGCGCGCCCGGCGTGCTGGCGTCGGGAGTGGTGTGGCTGGTCGCCGGCGGGGTGCTGGCCACAAGCTCGGTCGACAGGGCGTTCCTGGCGCTGTTCTTCGGCGGCATGCTGATCCAGCCGGCGGCGGTCGCCGTGTCGCGGCTGGTGTTCCGCGCCGGGCCGGTGACGCGCGGCAACCCGCTGGAACGGCTGGCACTGGAAACGACGGTGCTGCTGTTCGCCGGCATATTGATCGCCTGGCTATTACTGCGGCTCGCCCCGGCGGCGGCGCTGCCGGCATTTGCCGTCGTCATGGGCGGGCGCTATTTCGCCTTTGCGACGCTGTACGGCGATCGGCGGTACTGGGCGCTGGGTGGGGCGATCATGCTGGTCGGCACGGCGTTTCTGCTGCGGCCGCTGGCGTTGCCGTTGAACGCGGCGCTGTGGGTCGGAGCCGTCGAAGTCGTGTTCGCGGGCCTCGTTTATGGCGCGTATCGGCGGGTGGCCGCGGGCCGCGCGTGACGTCGCCTGCCTCCCCCCACCGCCGCAGGCGGCACGGTGGGGAGGGGCGCGGCGGCCAAGGGGCCGATGCCGCTCGGCACAGCTCCACCGGTCGCGCGACGACGTTCAGATATCCGCGGGCCCGTCCGCTGCGGCCGACCCAAGGGCGCGTCGGCGTTCGAGCCACCAGAGCAGTGCCGAGACCAGCAGCCAGGCGGCGAACCAGGGCCAGGATGGCCCGCGCGCGCCGTCGTCGGGGACTGCGATGCGGCGGGATGGCGGCCGGGACGCCAGTTGCAGCGTGGCGGCGCGGGTTTCGGCGGCGGCGCGTGCCGCATTCGGAGGGACGATGGGGAAAGGCCAGGCTTTGCCGGCGCTGGTGACGCTGTGCCAGCCGGCTGCGGAAGGCCAATAGGCGGCGCAGCCGGGGGCGGCCGGGTCGGCAAGCAGCGTCGTCGTGGCGCCGGCGGGATCGGTGACTGTCGCCGGAAAGCCGAGGTCGCATAGCGCGATTCGCCCACCGGGCGGGCCGATGACCCGCGGCGGGCTGCCGGCGCCGGGGCGGGCGAGGGTGGCGAACAGCTGGCTCCACAGCGCGGCATGGCGGTCGGCGGCGCCGGACAGGGCGAGGGTGTAGAGATCGGTCACCGGCCACAGGCCGATGCGGCCGCGGCCGCTGCCGCGCCAGGCCCCCATGGGTGCGCCGGCGGGGTCGCGGCCGAGCGCGATCGTGTCGGGGGGCAGGGCGCCGAGCTGCAACGCCGCGGCGGGTGTCGCCTCGCCGCCGGCCAGGCGGACCGGCACCACGGCCTGGCCGAGTGGCAGGCCGAGCGCCGCCCATTGCCGGCGCGTGGCGTCGGGCACCGGCCCGGTGACGCGCAGCACGAGGCCCATGCCGCCGCGCACCGCCGCCAGCACGCTGCCGCGCTGGCCGCCCGACAGGGTGCCCCAACTGCGCTCGTCGAGCACCAGCAGGTCGGTGCGGGCCAGCGTGCCGGCGTCGAGCCGCGCCGGGGCGTCGCCGATGTCGAGCCCGGCGCCGGCGGCGATGCTGGCGGTGAGGTTCAGCCCGGCATCGCTGGCCCAGCGGCGCAGATATTTGAGGTCGGGCCCGGCGGCGCCGGCGACGACGAGCACGCGCGGCGGCGGCGCCACGGCGGCGACGACGGGGATTGTCGTGGCTTCGACGAGGCGCTTTGCGGTATCGCTGATGCGCAGCGTGAAGTCCGCGGGGCCGGCGACGCGGGCAATGCCGGCAAGATCGAAGTCTCCCGATGCCGGCAGCACTGCCGTGGCGACGACGGCGCCGGCGGGATCGTGGAGCGCCACGCTGCCGCCCGGCACGCCGCCGACGTTGCCGCCGACCCGGAATGCCGCGCCGGGGGCCGTGGCGGGGGGCAGCGCCAGCGCGTGGAGGCCGGGCGGCAGCGGCGCGGGAACGAATTCGAGCGGCAAGCCGGCGGCGGCGTCGCGGTCGCGCGGGCGCAGGCCCTGGCCGATGATGCGCAGCCGGGCGGTGCCGGGGTGGCGGCGCAGCGCGGTGCCGAGGTCGGGGACGCGCTCGGCGCCGGGCAGGGCGGGAGCTTCGGGCAGGGCGACCAGCGCATCGCCGGCGGCCAGCGCGTCGAGGCGGGGGGCATCGGCGGTGGCGATGACAAGGGTGCCGGCGCTGCCGGGCAGGCGCGGCGGCTGCAGCGTGAGGTAGAGCAGGGCCGCGGCGAGGGGTTGCAGCGCCACCAGCAGCACCAGCCGCCATGCCGGCGCGCGCTCTGCGGCGGCCGCGCGGGCCTGCCAGAGGGCGAGGCGGACCCAGGCCAGCACGACGGCGAGCGCCAGCAGCCCGGCGAGCAGCAGCGGCGGGGGTGTCGCCGTCATCGCAGCGCATCGAGATAGCGGCGGCCGGCGGCATCGCCGGTGGCGCGGCGGGTCACCTGTGCGGGCGGCACCGCCAGCGCCTGCCACAAAAGCCCGCGCAAACGGTCGCGGCAGGGGCGGCAGCGGGGGTCGCGGGCGACGGTGTCGATGGCGGCGGCGAGGGCCAGCGGGTCGCCGACGCGGGACCCGGCACCATCGATCCAGCGCTGCAGCGCGCCGAGATCGACGTCATCCGGACCCGCCAGCGTCCGCCAGGCGGCGGCCGGCACGGCATCGACATCGCCGGCGAGGCGCGGCGGCGGGGCCAGGCGCGGGGCGGCGAGGGCCTTGCGATCGCCGGTCAGGCGGCGGGCCGGGTCGATCGGCGGCAGGTCTGGGCCGGTGCGCGACAGGTAGATGCGGGTCGCCTCCTGCACCTTCTTGATAAGGCGCAGCGCGACATAGGCAGGGGGCAGCGCCTGGTCGGGAGCGCTCTGGCGCAGGTTGCGTTCCGATTCGAACATGGCGTCGAGCGCCTGGCGCAGCAGCGTGCGCGATTCGGGGTCGATCAGCGTGGCGTCGCCCTCCTCATGGGCATGGCCGTATTCGGCGAGTACGTTGCTGGCGTCGCCGAAAGTTGCAGACTTCGACGGCGCATGGTCGTGGCCGTCGTCGGCAGCATGGCCGCTGGGCAGCGGTGCCGGGGTGTCGGCATCGGGTTTCGGTGCGGGGGTGGCGGGTTTTTCGGCTGCGTCGTTGGTCGGCAACGCCGGTTCCTCGCTGACTTCGTCGCCGAGAAAGCGGCCATAGCGCTGCCGCAGGATGGCCTGGTCGATGCCCAGCGCGTTGGACCGTTCGGAAAAGCGCGCCGGCGGCAGGCTGCGGCGAGCCTTTTGCAGGGCCTCGGCATCGATGATGATCTGGCGCTGGCTGCGGAAATAGGCGGGGAGCACGGTGCGGACCATGCCGTCGAGGCCGCTGCCCTGTACGCCCTGGTCGGGCGGCCAGCGCAGGATCAGGCTGGGGCCGCGCGCGCTTTGCGGGCCGGGGCTGCGATTGTCGGTGATGGTGAGCTGCGCGACGAGGTCGTTGCCGGTGGTCAGGCCGAGCGCGGCGATGTCGAGGCTGGCGGAAAAGCGGCGCTTGCGGGCGGGGCCGCTGCCGGTGAGCGTGGTGGTCCGCTCCTGAAAAGTGATGTTTTCGCCCTCCCCCTTGGTCACGATTATCCGCAAACGCGCGGTTTGCGACACGCCATGATCGTCGCTGGCCTCGAAATTCAGGTTCCAGCGGCGCTGGCCGCGGGTCATTTGCGTGAGGGTTCGTTCGGGATCGAGGACGCGGAGCGTCGGCGGCGTGTCGCGGATGGCGTCGATGCGGTGCAGCGGCGGCAGCGCGGTACCCTTTTCCCCTGCGTCGATGCGGTAAAGCATTGATCGATCGAGGGTTTGGGTGAGGGTGAAGGTGTCGCCACGGGGGGTGAAGGGGCGCATTTGCCCATTGAGAAGCGTCAATTCGAGTGCGGTTGGCGCGGGTTTGTACTTGATCGACCATTCAAGTCGCGAGCCCTGCGGGGCGCGGGCATCGAGGCCGTCGACGGTGCGCGCCGGCAGGCCGGTGTACGCCGGGGGCACGATACGGAGTTGCTGGGACACAAGCTGCGGCGGGCCGCCGGGCGCTGCGGCGGCGCCGGGCCGGGTCGTGTCGCCGGGGCGCGAGACCGGCCACAGGAATGCGGCGGCGGTGATGGCGAGGCCGGCGGCCCAGGCGACGGCGATGGCGCCGCGGTGCCATTCGGCGGCGAGCGCCGCGCCGGTTTCGTCGGCGAGGCGGGCCTGCAATCGCGCGCGCTGGAGCTGCTGCAACGGGCCGAGCGCGTCGGGGGCGGCGAGCAGCAGGTCGGTGCTGTCCTCCATGTCGGTGCGGCCGGCATCGAGGCGGCGTGCGACCCAGCGGGCGTCGAAGCGGCGGGCGCGGTGGCGGGCGATGGCAACGGCGAGTGCGAGGCCGAGGGCGAGCACGGCGAGCGCGGCGGGCACGCCCTGCCAGCGCCAGGCAAGGGCAGCGGCGGCAGCGACCAGCGGCGCGGCGATGGCGAGCGTGTTGGCAAGGCTGCGTCGGCGGGCCGGGGCGGCGAGCTGGCCAATATCGAACGCTGTTGTCATGGCAACGTTTTCATGGCGCGGGGGCCCGGGCACGGCGCGTCGCGAGCCAGCGTTCGGCGAGGAACAGCGTGGCGACGAGCAGGGCCAGCCAGGGTTGCAGGTCGCGCGCCGGCTGCGGCCAGGCGTCAGTGCCGGGGGTGGGCCGGAGGTCGCGGGCGGCGACGCGGGATGGCAGCGGCGGGGTGTCGTCGAGCAGGGCGGCGAGCTGGCGCGGGAAATCGGGTTCGAGCAGCAGCGGCAGGGCACCGGCGTCGAGCGGGCGGGTGAAGCGGAGGAGGCGGCCCTTGCCGAGCGGACGGGCGGTGGCGACGGCGGCGCCGTTGGCGTCGCGCCAGGCCGTGGTGTCGGCGTCGCTGGCGGCTTCGCTGTCGTGGCTGACGAGCGCCGTGCCGCCGGCTTCGATCCAGCTGCGGACGCCGGCGGGCAGCGGACCGGGGGCGAGCCAGGCGAGAATGCGCGGCGGGGTCGGCAGCGGCGCGTCGGGGGCGGCGGTGTCGTAGGCGGGGGGCTGGCCGGGCGGGGTCCAGGCTGCGGCGGCGGCGCGGAGGTAGCGCAGGCCGCGATCGGGGCCGGGGGGCTGGCGCAGGCTGAGTGCGGGCGGTGCGGCGGGGGTGGCGGCGCGGGCCGGCATGGCGCCGGGGACGACCTGCCAGTCGACGGGGCGGGACAGGCGGGGGCGCTCGGCGTCGACGCCTTGCAGCACGGCGGGGACGATGACGCGCAGCGGCACGCCGGGGGCGAGCTCGGCGTCGAGCTGGCGGATGAGGCTGGTGACGCTGGTGGTGGTGGCGGGCGCCGGGACGGCCACGGCGGGGAAGCCGGGGGCAAGCCAGACGGTACGGGCGCCTTCAGCCGTGGTTGCGGTCAGGCCGGGCAGGACCGCCACGACGGGCGTGCGGTCGGCGCTGCCGGGCAGGACCGGTCGCGCCAGCCAGAGGGCGACCAGCGCCAGCAGCAGCAGCCGCGCCGCCAGCAGCAGCCATTCGTCGAAGCGGATGCGCGACCTTGGCCGGGGCTTCTGCCGCAGCCATTGCAGCGCGGCGAAATCGGTCGGCAGGGCTTCGCTGCGCCGCGCCAGGTGGATGGCGAGCGGGATCAGCAGCGCCAGCAGGGCGGCGAGCGCCGCCGGCAGCAACAGCGCCGGCATCAGCGATATTCCGCCGCGGCCTGGCTGCCGAACAGGCGGCGCAGCGGCACGTCGAGTTCTTCGTCGAGGAACAGCGCGGCGTGGCGGATGCCGAGGCTGTCGAGCCGGGCGTGGCGTTCCGCACGCGCGGCGCCGAAGCGGGCGAGGAAGTCGTCGCGCAACGCGACGCCGTCGCCGAGCAGTTCCTCGCCGGTTTCGGGATCCCTGAAGCGATAGCCACCGCGATAGGGGAAGTCGCGTTCGGTGACGGTCAGCACCTCGATGGCGAGGACTTCGCGGCGGGCGGCGGCGAGGCGGCCAGCGAGATCGAGCGTGGCGGGATCGAAGAAATCGCTGATCATGACGACGAGATCATGGGCGCCGACGCGATCCCAGAGCGGGGCGAGTTGCCCGAGCGCCGGAAAGCCGCGGCCGGCGTCGAGACGGCGCAGTTCCAGCGCCAGCCGGTCGCGCTGGCGGACGCCGGTGCCGGCGGCGAGGAGCGACAGTCCGGCGTGCGAGAGCCCGATGAGGCCGAAGCGGTCGCCCTGCTGCATGGCGAGTTCGGCGATCGCGGCGGCGAGGCCGCGCGCGGCGGCGAGGCGCGACCAATCCGGGCGGCCGGGGTCGGCCTGGGCCATGGAGGCGCTGGCATCGACCAGCAGCCACAGCGCCAGCGGGCTTTCGCGTTCGGATTCGCGCACGAAGAAGCGATCGGAGCGGGCGTAGAGTTTCCAGTCGATGGCGCGCGGTTCGTCGCCGCGTTCATAGGCGCGGTATTGCGCGAATTCGAGGCCGGCACCGCGGCTGCGACTGTGGTGGAGGCCGATGCCCTGCAGGTCGACCGCCCGCCGCGCGGTGATGCGGAGGGATTTGAGGCGGTTGCGGACGGCAGGGGGGATGAGGTCGGGCGACACCGGGCGGCGGGCGGTCAGGCCGCAGGGTGCGGTACGCTGCGCAGCAGCGCGGCGATGACGTCGTCGGCGGACTTGTTCTCGGCCTCGGCGGCGAAGGACAGCAGCAGGCGGTGGCGCATGACCGGGGCGGCGAGTGCCATGATGTCGTCGCGGGTGGCGGCGAGGCGGCCCTGGAGCAGGGCCCGCGCCTTGGCGGCGAGCACCAGCGACTGGCCGGCGCGGGGCCCGGCGCCCCAGCGGACATAGGAATTGACGACCTCGGGCGCACCCGGGCCCGGCCGGCTGGCGCGGACGAGGCGCGTGATCCAGCCGAGCAGGTCCTCCCCCAGATGCACGTCGCGGACCCAGCCCTGCAGGGCCAGCACATCCTCGGCATGCATGACCTGCGGCACCACGGCGGCGCGGTTGCCGGTCGTTTGCGCGAGGATGTCGTGTTCCTCGGCTTCGGTCGGATATTCGACGCGGATCAGCAGCAGGAAACGATCGAGCTGCGCCTCGGGCAGCGGATAGGTGCCGGCCTGTTCGAGCGGATTCTGCGTCGCCAGCACGAAGAAGGGCTTGGGCAGCACATGGGTGACGCCGCCATAGCTGACGGTCTTTTCCTGCATGGCCTCGAGCAGCGCCGCCTGGGTCTTGGGCGGGGTGCGGTTGAGCTCGTCGGCGAGCAGCAGGTTGGTGAACACCGGGCCGGGCTGGAAGCGGAAATGGCGCTTGCCGGTGCCATGGTCCTCCTCCAGCAGTTCGGTGCCGAGGATGTCGCTGGGCATCAGATCGGGGGTGAACTGGACGCGGCGGAATTCCAGCTCCAGCGCCTGGCCGAGCGAGCGGACGAGGAGCGTCTTGCCGAGGCCGGGGACGCCTTCGAGCAAACAATGCCCGCCGGCGAGGAGGCCGATGAGCAATTGTTCGACGACATCCTCCTGGCCGACGATGGCCTGTGCGATGGCGGCGCGCAGGTCGTCGAGCCGGGCAAGCCGGGCCTGGATCTGGGATTCGGTGACGGCGTCGGGCATCGGGGCTCCAGGCTCAACTATTCAGGGCGTACATGACGATGTTGACGGCGAATTTCGTATTGTCTTCGGCGAGGAAGCGCTTGTTGCGCCAGTCGTAATCCCATTCGCAGCCGTAGTCCTTGTTGCTGTAGAGCACGCCCAGGCGGCCATCGATGGTGATGCCCTTCAAGTAATCATGGACGAGGTCGTCGCCCCAGCCGTTCAATTCAAAACCGGTGGCGGGCGGGGCGTCGAACTTGAAGAAGCTGCGCAGCAGCGGGTGCGCCGGCGGCAGTTTCTTCAGCGCGCCGGCGCCGAAGATGCGCGCCATCTCGGCCTCGAACGACTTGGCGAACAGGCCGTCGATGTCGTGGTTGCAGTCGTCGACGAGGACGAAGCCGCCGTTCCTGACATAGCGTTCGAAATTGCGGCGCTCGACGGGGTCGAATTCGACGAGCTTGTGGCCGGCGAGATAGCAGAAGGGCGCGGTCAGCACGGCCGGGTCCGACAGGGACACGACATGCTCGCGCGGGTCGACGCGCAAATTGGTATAGTCGATCAGCGCGGTCATGACGTTCGACGGCATGCGCTGGTCGACATCCCAGTCGCCGCTGTTGTAGCGCAGCCGGGTGAAGCGGAAGTCGTAGGGCAGCGCCGGCGCCGCCGCGGGCAGCAGCGCCGCGGCGACGGCGGCCGCACCAAGACGCAGGAAGCGGGCGCGGGAGATCATCACCGCGCCCGGGGTTCCTCAGACCGCGTCCGACAGCGACGTGAAGGTGAAGTCGCGCAGCTTCATCGGCGGGATCATCATCACCATTTCCTCCTCGTCGTCGCCGACGCGGACCGGCTTGCCGAGCTCATCGATGTTGTTGAGCATGATCACCGGGGATTCGTTGAAGCGGAAGTTCTTCAGCGGATATTTGATCTGGCCGTTTTCGATGAAGAAGGTGCCATCGCGGGTCAGCCCGGTCAGCAGCACGGTCTGCGGATCGACCATGCGGATGTACCAGGTGCGGGTGACGAGGATGCCGCGCTGCGTGCTGCGGACCAGGTCGGCGGTGGAGCGGGTGCCGCCCGCCATCAGCAGGTTGCCCGGCTGGCCGACGGCGCGCTTGCCCTGTTTCTGGGCCCAGAAGCGTGAATAGTTGAGGTTGGCGATCTTGCCGCCGTCGACCAGCGCCATCTTTTCGCGCGGCAGGCCGTCCTCGTCCCAGGGCATGACTTCGGCGCCGGGAGCCCAGGGATCGGTGCTGAAGCTGACGCGCGGATCATAGACCTGCTCACCGATCTTGTTGCCGCCGCCCTTTTTCGACAGGAAGCTGCGGCCTTCATCGGCCTGGCGGGCATCGAAGAAGCGCATCATGAACGAGATCAGCCCGGCGGCCGCGGCGGGTTCGAGGACGACGGTGTATTTGCCGGGCTCGAGCGCGCGGGCGTCGGCGGAGGCGCTGGCCTTGCGCATCGCGGTCTGGATTTCATCGGCGGCGCTGAAACTGGCGGCATCCTGCAGGTTGCGCGCCACCCAGCCCGAGCCGCGGCCATCGGCGGTGCGGACGGTGCAGGTGTAATCGAGCGCGGTGCCGGTCTGGTAGCCATAGTTGCCGCGGCTGTTGGCAAAGGCGACGAAGCGGTTGGTATCGCTGAGGAAGCCGGCGGCGACCAGCTTTTGCGCCTTGCACGGCGCGATCGAGGCGCTGGCCATTCTGGCGCGATATTCGGGGGTGATGGCGGCGGTGGCGGCGCTGAAGGTCGCGCTGGGCCGATAGGTCTGCTTGCCGACGGCGGGGACGAATTCCGGGTTTTCCGGGGCCAGCTTGGCCAGGTCCTCGGCGCGGCGGACGACGCGTTCCAGCGCGGCATCATCGAAGGCGTTGATCGTCGCCGTGCCGACGCGCTTGCCATAGGCGACCTGCACGGCAAGCTCGGTATCGGTGACGATGCCGCTCGTCGACACGTTGTTGAGGGCAAAGCGGATGTTGCCGGTGGTGGTGCCGGTGATCGTCGCCGTGCATTCGTCGGCCTTGGACATGGCGACGACCTTCAGCAGGATCGCCTTCAGCTCGGCTTCGGTGGGAAAGCTCATGGG
The DNA here is from genome assembly GCF_049896705.1 of Sandarakinorhabdus sp. DWP1-3-1. Lineage (NCBI taxonomy): Bacteria > Pseudomonadati > Pseudomonadota > Alphaproteobacteria > Sphingomonadales > Sphingosinicellaceae > Sandarakinorhabdus > Sandarakinorhabdus sp. DWP1-3-1. Next base: position 157,013 of record NZ_JAFCUV010000001.1, read on the forward strand.
TGTGTTCTCCTGCGCCGCAATCAGCCGAGCGAGCGGGCGGTGTTGATGACGTTGATGCCGTCGAAACGGGCGGTCGACGAGCCGTGGCTGACCGCCGACGACTGCGCGGGCTGGCCCTTGCCGTCGAAGAACGAGCCGCCGAGGCGGTAATCGCTTTCGTCGCAGACGGCGCTGCAGGCGTTCCAGAATTCGGGGGTGCGGATCTGGTAGGCGACATCCTCGATCTGGGCGCCCAATTTGCCGTTCTTGATCTCGTAGAACAGCTGCCCGCCAAACTGGGCATTGTAGCGCTGCTGGTCGATCGAGAAGGAGCCGTCACCGACGATGTAGATGCCGTTTTCGACATTGGCGATCATGTCGGCGACGCTCAGCTTGGCCTTGCCGGGCAGCAGCGAGACATTGGCCATGCGCTGGAACTGCACCGCGGCCCAGTTGTCGGCATAGCAGCAGCCGTCGGATTCGGTCTTGCCGAGGATATGGGCCTGGTCGCGGATCGACTGGTAGTCGACGAGCTTGCCGTCCTTGATGAGGTCCCAGCGCTTGGTCTTCACGCCTTCGTCGTCGTAACCGACATAGCCGAGGCTGCCGACCTGGGTCTTGTCGGCGACGATGTTGACCTTGTCGCTGCCGTACTGGAAATTCGCGGTGCGCTTGTCGAGCGTCGCGAAGCTGGTGCCGGCGTAGTTGGCTTCATAGCCCAGCACGCGATCGAGTTCGAGCGGGTGGCCGACCGATTCATGGATGGTCAGCCAGGTGTGCGAGGGATCGAGGACGAGGTCGTACTTGCCGGGCTTGACCGACGGCGCCGTCAGCTTGGCGCGCGCCTGCTTGGCGGCGGCGATGGCATCGGCCTTCATGTCATAGCTGTTGCCGTAGTTGACGACACCGTTCGGCGACACGAAGCGGTCGGCGGGCTTGCCATCGAGATATTCGAAGCCGCGGCCCATCGGCGCCGACAGCTCGGCGCGGGTGCGGAACTTGCCGCTGGCCTTGTCGATCGCGGTCACCGTCATCGGGGTCCAGATGCGGTGGACATCCTGGTCGATGTACGAGCCGTCGGTGCTGGCGAAATATTTCTGCTCGTTGACGAGGAACAGGATCGAATTGATGAAGTCGGCGCCGGCGGCCATCGCTGCGGCGTTGACCTGCAGCAGCATGTCGACCTTGTCCTTGATCGGCACATCCATCGAATTCTTGACGATCGGCGTCTTCCACGAGACTTCGCCGACGCCCTTGACCGGGGCGAGCTGCACCGGCGCGGTCTGGCTGCCGGCATTGGCCTTGGCGATGGCGGTGGCCTGGCGGGCGGCGGCGGCAACGCCGTCGTTGCTCATGTCGTTGGTGGCGGCAAAGCCCCAGGCGCCATTGGCGACGACGCGGACGCCGACACCCATCGATTCGGTGTTCACCACATTCTGCACATTGGCTTCGCGGGTGATGACGAACTGGCGCAGGTAGCGCCCGATGCGGACGTCGCAATAGCTGGCGCCGGCGCCGGTGGCGGCAGAAAGGGCGGCATCGGCCAGCCGCTTCTTGATGGCGACATCCATCGTCGACTGCAGCGCCTCGGCGGCGATGACCTTGCCGAACGCGGCGGGAACGACAAGCCCGCCGCCGACGAGGCCGGTGATTGCCAGGAAATCACGTCTCAACAAGGCATTTCTCCACCAGCGCGAGCCCTTGGGCGGGCCCGGCTCCCCAATGATTGCAGGCAAGCGAAGCCAACGGCGGCACGGGCCGATGTCGACATTCGTTGCTGGCGACAGTCATCGCCGACCGATCCGACCGCGTCAACGCCTAGCCGAGCGAACGTGCTGTATTGATGACGTTGATGCCGTCGAAGCGCGCCGTGGCGGAGCCGTGGCTGACCGCCGAGGATTGCGACGGCTGGCCCTTGCCGTCGGAAAAGGTGCCGCCGAGCCGATAGTCGCTGGCGTCGCAGATGGCGCTGCAGGCGTTCCAGAATTCGGGCGTGCGGATCTGGTAGGCGACATCCTCGATCTGGGCGCCCAATTTGCCGTTCTTGATCTCGTAGAACAGCTGCCCGCCGAACTGCGAATTGTAGCGCTGCTGGTCGATCGAATAGGAGCCGCGGCCGAGCATGTAGATGCCGTTGTCGACGCCGGCGATCATGTCGGCGACGTCGAGTTTCGCCGTGCCGGGTTCGAGGCTGACGTTGGCCATGCGCTGGAACTGCACGCTCGACCAGCTGTCGGCATAGCAGCAGCCGTCGGACGCGGTCTTGCCGAGGATATGGGCCTGGTCGCGGACCGACTGATAGTCGACCAGCTTGCCGTTGCGGATGAGGTCCCACTTCTTGGTCTTCACGCCCTCGTCGTCATAGGCGACATTGCCGAGGCTATGGGCTTCGGTCTTGTCGGCGGTGAAATTGACCCTGGCGCTGCCGTACTGGAAACCGGCGTCGCGCTTGTCGATGGTGGCAAAGCTGGTGCCGGCGTAATTGGCCTCGTAACCCAGCACGCGATCGAGCTCGAGGGCGTGGCCGACCGATTCATGGATGGTCAGGAAGGTGTGCGACGGGTCAAGCACCAGGTCGTATTTCCCTGGCTTGACGGAAGGCGCGGTCAGCTTGGCGCGCGCCTGTTTCGCCGCGGCGATGGCGTCGGCCTTCATGTCGTAGCTGGTGCCATAGGCGACGACGCCGTTGGGCATTTCGTGGCGGCCGGCGGCGGCGCCATCGAGAAATTCATAGCCCATGCCCATCGGCGCGCCGAGGCTGTTCCTGGTGCGGAACTTGCCGCTGGCCTTGTCGACGGCGGTGGCGGTGAACGGCGCCCAGATGCGGTGGATGTCCTGGTCGATGTACGAGCCGTCGGTGCTGGCGAAATATTTCTGCTCGTTGATGAGGAACAGCGTCGAGTTGATGAAGTCGGCGCCGGCGGCCATCGCCGCGGCGTTGACCTGCAGCAGCATCTCGACCTTGTCCTTGATCGGGACCGCCATGCCGTTCTTCACGATCGGGGTCTGCCAGGCGACTTCGCCGACGCCTTTTTGCGGGGCGAGTTGCACCGGCGCGGTCTGGCTGCCGGCGTTGGCGCGGGCGATGGCGGTGGCCTGGCGCGCGGCGGTGGCGACGCCATCGACGCTCATGTCGTTGGTGGCGGCGAAACCCCAGGCGCCATCGGCGATGACGCGGACGCCGACGCCCGTCGATTCGGTGTTGACGACGTTTTCGACATTGGCCTCGCGGGTGACGACGAACTGGCGCAGGTAGCGCCCGATGCGGACGTCGCAATAGCTGGCGCCGGCGCCGGTGGCTGCCGTCAGCGCGGCGTCGGCGAGGCGTTTCTTGACGGCGACGTCGATGGTCGATTGCAGCGCCTCGGCGGCGATGACCTTGCCGAAGGCGGCGGGGACGACAAGGCCGCCGCCGAGGAGGCCGGCCACCCCCAGGAAATCACGTCGCAGCATTCGCCAGTCTCCCGTCTGTTGCACCAGCGACTAGCGGCAGATGCCGGTGCCCGCAAACGCGCAAATGCCGGCTGCCGGTAAGGGCAGCCGGCATCAGGCCGACATGGTACCCGGGCACGACAGGTCGTGCCCGGGCAACAGGATCAGAAGCGCATGATGGCCTGCACCGTGTAGCGACGACCCAGCGCGTCATAGGTCGACGGGAAGGTGTTGCCGCTGTTGAAGGTGGTGCTGCCCACCGACGCGCCGACGATCGGCGGCTTGCGGTCGAACAGGTTGTTGACGGTGGCGATCAGCGTCAGGTTCTCGAGAACGTTCACCCGGCCCGTCAGGTCGAAATAGTGATAGGCCTTGATGCGGCGGAAGCGCGAGTCGACCACGCAACCATCAGGATCGGCGCCCGTCGGATCGCCGCAACCGGCGTCGACGGCGGCGGCAACGTCCTCGTTGAACTGCGTCGGTTCGAAGCGCACCGGATCGATGTAGCGCCACAGCACCGAGAGATCGAAGCTGTCGAACCCGAAGGTGGTGCGCAGCGACGACTGGAACTTGGGCTGGATCGAGCCGGTGAACGAGCAGTTCGGCGAATAGTAGCCGACGCAGTCGCGGTTGAGCGCGGTCGGCGATGCCTTGAACGCCGAATCGAGGGTCAGGTTGGCGTTGCCGATGACCGACAGCTTGGCAAAGCCGATGCTGGTCGAATAGGCGATCGAGCCGTCGATGCCGCGGGTGAAGATGCGGCCGGCGTTGGTGGTCGGCAGCGGCAGGCCCGGGGTGGTGTCCGGCGGGCCGTCGAGGCCGCCCGTCGCCGGGTTGCGCTGGATGGCAAGGCACGCTGGATTGGTGACGCTGGCGGCGCTGAGGTTGTTGAAGCAGGCGCCGATGACGTCGCCCGGCAGTGCCGAGGTGATCGCGTCGTTGACCCGGATGTCGTAGTAATCGGCCGTGATGGCGAGGCCGGGCACGAAGCTGGGCTGCCAGACGATGCCGGCGGTCCAGGTGTCGGCCTTTTCCGGGCGCAGGTTGGTGTTGCCGCTGAACACGGCATTGGCCTGGGCGGCGGTCGGGTTCTCGATGCCGCCGATGCTCGACACCGGCGCACCTTGCGCCACGCAGACGGCGCCGAGGACGGCGTTCGAAGCCGGGCCGGCACCGGCGCAGGGGTCGATGCCGAGGTTGGTCAGGCCGACGGTGGCCGGCGTGAACAGTTCACCGATGTTCGGCGCCCGCACGGCCCGGCTGTAGTTGCCGCGCACCTTGATGCCAGCGCCGATCTGCCAGCTGCCGCCGGCCTTCCAGGTGAAGGCGTCGAAGCTGGGGTTGCCCGGCGCGTCGACATCGTACTGCGAGTAACGGGCGCCGGCTTCGAGGGTCAAATTCTCGAAGAACGGCCGGTCCTGCAGCAGCGGCGCGATGATTTCGCCATAGACTTCCTTGACGTTGTAGGCGCCGGTGATGTTGGGCGCGGCGCCGCCGGCACCGCCGAGTTCGCCCGGCGTTTGCGAAAGCACGTCGGAGCTCTGTTCGGCGGTGTACTTGCGATACTCGCCGCCCAGCGCGAAGCCGATGGCGTCGGACGCGGTCGGCAGCGCAAAGCCGAGGTCGCCGCTGACCAGTGCGCGGACCTGGGCGAGGCTGGTGCGGACCGTCGAGGTGCTCTGTGCAGTCAGGAAATTCGCCGCTTCGGGCGAGATCGAGCCGCCGGGGCCGAAGAAGTCGATCGGCACGCAGCCATTGCTGGGGTCGAGGCAGGTCGTCGGATCGGTCGACAGCAGCGACTGGCGGGCGCGCGAGGTCAGCGCATAGCCGCTGATCGTCTGGGTATTCTCGCTCTGGCCATAGCTGCCCGACACATCCCAGTTGATCGTGTCGGTGATATTGCCACGCAGGCCGGCGCGGAAATCGAAGACGGTGGTGCGATAGTCGCTCTGCCGATTACCGAGTTCGGTGGTGCGGCGGGCGAGGCCGGTGGTGACGGTGCGGTAGTTGGGATCGTTCGGATCGACGGCACCGGCTGCGGCGGTGCATTCGGCCGGGGTGAACAGCGGCGCGTAAGTGCCGGCGGCGCCGACGTTGCGGGCGCACAGCTGGCTGCGCAGGCCGGCGGGCAGGAACGGGTTCGACAGCGGGATCGTCACGTCGGAGCCGAAGACGCCCGACGGGGCGATGATCGTCGACACGGTGTTCCGGGAGAACAGGCCGCGGCTGTAGACCTCGACGGCGTCGCTGATTTCATAGCGAGCCTGACCGAACATGTTGAAGCGTTCGAACGGGGTCTGGAAGACGTTGAACGGGTTGAAGTTGAACGGCGAGAACAGGCCGCGGGCGAGGCCGGTCGCCGGGTCGATCTGCAGATTGCCGTTGGCGACGGTGGGATCGGTGGACGGCAGGCCGGTGGCCGGGTCGATCGGGCGGGTGCCGGTGAAGCGCGACGGGATCGCGGTGCCCGAGCCGCCGGTGACGCCGGCATAGCTGTCAAGGTTTTCGGCGCTGAAGCTGCGGGCGCCCTGGAAGACCGCGTCGGTCTTCTGATAGCCGACCGACAGCGTGGCATTGCCCTTGCCGTCCTCGAAATTGGCACCGATCGTCAGGTCGGCGCGGAAGCTCTGGCCGTCGCCGGCTTCGGTGAGGCCGTTCGACAGCTGCAGCTCGGCGCCGGTGAAATCCTGGCGGGTGATGAAGTTGACGACGCCCGAAATGGCGTCGGCGCCATAGGTCGTCACGGCGGCACCGGTCAGCGCGTCGACGCGCTGGATCAGCGCCAGCGGGATGTTGTTGAGATCGACGACGCCGCCGAGGCCGGCCGGGGTGATGCGGTTGCCGTCGAGCAGCACGAGGTTGCGGTTGGTGCCGATGCCGCGAAGATCGACGAACGAGGCGCCGCCGTTGCCGTTGTTGACCGCCGAACCGATGCTGGGGACGACGCCCGGGATGTCGCGCAGGACTTCTTCGGCGACGTTCGACGCGCGCAGCTGGATGGTTTCGGCGGTCGTGACCGTGACCGGCTGCGACGACACGAGGTTGGGATTGCGGATCAGCGAGCCGGTGACGACGATGGTGCCTTCGTCATCGGTGGCGCCGACGGCGGCGGCGGTGGTCGGCTGGGCACCGGAGCTGGCCGGCACGTTTTCCTGCGGGGCGCCCTGGGCAAAGGCGGGGCCGGCGAGCAGCGCCAGCGCGAGCGTCGCGGCGCTGCACTTCAGCGTCGAACGGAGAGGGGAAGAGTACGCGAGCACTGGCAATATCCTTTGCAAAGCAAACCGAAACGCGACGCTGCAGGCGACGAAAGGGCCGACGCGGGTGCGTCGAACCAGGCCATGAAGCTGGGCGCAAAATTCTGCGCAACGGCCACGAAGTAAAGTCCCGATTCAGTTCCGGCGAAATATGACGGGGCATGTTGCGCACAAGTCACAGTATTCATGGCGGCAATGCAACAATTGCTCCGGCGAAACGAACCACGACATCCGATGTTGGATGCGTAATATTATAGTGCTGTTTGTTACGGTGTAAAAATCGTGGCTAGTGACGATCATATTCGGCTCAGAAACGAACCGACGACATCTGTCGCTATTGTCGAAGGCGCGTCCGGCATTGTGCTGTGGTTGATCGTGGCGCCGTGTCGAGGCGAACGACAGGCGCGTGTTTTATTGACGGTTCGCCGGACCCGGCGACACGCCATGCCGTCCGGCGACGGGAGCGCCGGGACGGGCGGGGGCTGGCGGCGTGCCGGCGCGGGCGACATTGTCGGGCGGGGCGCGCGTCGGGCTTTTGCGGCGGCGATCGTGGTTCATGGGCCCCGGCCTGCGCCGGGGCGGCAGGGTGTTACAGCTGCATCGCCTCCAGGCTGTCGAGCGGGATGAAGCGCGGCGCCGCGGGTTCGGCGCCTTCCTGGGGGCGGAACAGCGGGTCGGCGGCGACATAGGCCGAAAAGTCATGGCCGGTGGCGTCGGCGAGGTCGGCGACCGCGATCTGGAAGGTGCGATATTCGCCGAGGACGATGCCCTCCATCGCCTCGGTGCGGCTGCGCCGTTCGAGAAGGTCGCGGATCAGCTGTCCCTGGCTCAGCAGATAGGCGGTGGCGCGCAATTTGGTGCCGGTCTCGTCGAGCGTCGCCACCAGCTTCCAATATTCGAGCGGCACGCGGGCGCCATCGATGACCGGGTCGTCGGGGCCGATGATGGGGCCGGTGAAGACCGAGGCGAGGAAGCCGCCGGTGCGGGCATTGTCGAGAATGTAGTTTTCCAGCCCCTGCCACAACAGCTTGCCCTGGTTGAGCTGCGAATGCTGCGGCGCCGCGTTGACGTAGTGGAAGGTATCGTCGTTGGCGAGCTGCGCCGAGCCGCCCCAATTGGGGTCTTCGCGCCGCACCAGATGGCCGCGGTCGATCTCGGCATCGGCATAGTTGGCGGATCCGAGCTGGACGGCGGCGGGGATGCGCAGGTCGGCAAACCACTGGTCGCGGCCGCGCTTGATGCGCACGGTCTTCTGGCCGTCGATGTTGACTGCGGTCATCAGCGGCACCTTGTCGGCGGCCGAATATTTGACGCCGAAATGGGTGTAGCGCAGTTCGCCCGCTTCCTTGGGCTTGTCCGATGGCTTGGCGAGGCCCGCGGCCGCCGCCGGCGCCAGTTTCGGCCACGGCGTCGCGACCTTGCCCTTGCCGAGGAATTTCGTCGAGAACCCCTTGCGGCCCTTGAAGAAATCGGCGGCATGGACACCGTCGCCGAAGGTCGCTTCGCTGGTGGCGCCGCCGCCCGGCACGGCGACGAGATTGCCCTTGAGCAGGCTTTTGAGCGTCTCGACGCCGACGGCGCTGTTGCCCTGGCCGAAGACGCCGGCGAAATGCAGCCCGACGACCTTGCCCGATTCGAGGCTGATCAGCGGCGAACCCGAATTGCCGCCGAGGCTGGTGCAGTCGTGCATCAGCAGCGTCTGGCCGGTCAGCGCCTGGGTGACGCGGCCGGGCGCCAGCCGCTTCACGTCGTAGAGCTCGCGGAAGTATTTTTCCTGCGCGTCGGCATCGTTGCGGGCGTCGCGCGCCGGATAACCGATCAGCGTCACCAGCTCGTCCATGGCGGCTTCCTTGTCGGCCAGCGGCAGCGGCGACGGCTTTACGGGGGCCGTCGTCGCGACGCGCAGCAGCGCGCAATCGGCGGCGAGGTCGTCGGCGAGATATTCGACGGCGACGACCTGCACGGTGCGGCTGGCGTCACCGGCGCCGCTGCCGTCTTCCTCGCGGAAATCGACGTTGATGCCCTGGCGGGCGCCGCCGGGGCTGCGCAGGAACACGCCGCTGCCGTTGGCGGCGCGCTGCGCCACCAGCTTGGCGACATGGCGGTTGGTGATGATGATGTCGCCGGTGGCGCGGCGATCGATGACCCAGCCGGTGCCGCCCCAGCGCATGGTCGAATTGACGAATTCGACCCGGCCGACCGAGGGCACGTATTTCTGCACGGCGATGATCTTCGCATCGGCGCCGGGCAGGTCGGGCAGCGGTTCCAGCACCACCTTGTCGTTGCGGACCAGCAGCGGCGGCCGCCCGGTCAGCCGCACGATGGCTTCCAGCGTCGGCAGCGGCAGCAGGCTTTCGAGCTGGGCGGCGTCGCGCCCGGTGGCGATGTCGATCTCGGCGGGCAGCTCCGCGGCGATCGCGGGCGGCAAATTGCCGGCGGCGAGCCGGGCGTTGACCGCCTCGATCATCCTGGGCGTCAGCAGGCCGCGCAGGGTTTCGCGGCGTTCGGCGGTGTCAGTCATGAGGCAAGTCTCCGGTCAGGATGGCGAGCGGCGGCACGAAGGCCGAGGGGATGTCGTGGTCGAGCAGCAGCCCGGCGCGGGCGACGGGATCGGGCAGCGCGGCGACGGCGGCGAGGACGCCGCCATGGCGCCGCCGCAGCCGCGCCAGCAGCCCGGGGCCGTCATCGGCAGGGTCCCAGAGCGCCAGCTGGCGCAGGGCCCAATCGGCAGGATCGTCGAAATTCGCGAGTTTCTGCACGCGGCGGCGGATGATGATGTCGGCGCCGGCCTCCCCCTGCCAGCCCGGTGGCGGCGTGTCATAGGACCAGCGGCCGGCGATGGTGCGGCGCCAGCGTTCGGCGGCGGCGGCGAGCGTGCCGAGATCGGGGTCGCGGCGGCGCCAGGCCTCCGCCCCCGCCCATTCGGCGAACAGCCCCAGGCCCGCGATGCCGGCGATGGGATTGGCGGCGACGGGGCCGAGGCCGAGCGGCGAGCCCGACAACAGCCCGCCGGCCTGGGACAGCCGGGCATCGGCGGCGCGGGCGGCATCGATCAGCCGGTCGTTGCCGCGCATCACCGCAAGATTGGCGGCGACCACCGGATAGGGCGACAGCGCCACCAGCATCTGCAGGTCGTTCCATTCGATCGCGGCCGCCGACACCAGGCCGCGGGCGCCCAGCCGCTCGCGGACGACGCCATAGGCATGGGCGGTCGCCGGAGCCTGGCCGCGGCGGCCGTCGGGGGCGGGAATCCAGCTGTCGAGCGCGGCGGCCACCGCGTCGCCGTCCTTCGACGACCACAATGGTTCCTGGCGATGGCCGTTGGCGGCGAGGACGAAGGCCAGCGCACCCTGGCGGGCGAGCGGCCCGGCGCTGCGCATCGCCTGTGCGATCAGCGCGTCGATGCCGGGCAGGGCGAGCATCCGCCGTAGCCGGGGCCGGGTGAATTCGGCACGGATTTCGAACCGCGCGATGGCGAGCGGCAGCGGCAGGGCAAAGATCTCGGTATCGTCGCGGACCATCCGGTCACGTTCGGCGAACATGCGGCGGGCGCGCTGCCAGCGGCCCGAGCGCCAGTAGAAGGCGCGGATCGCCATCGCCGCCGGCCGGCGCGGATCAAGGCCGCCGGCGGTGGCCATCTGGTCGACGACGAACTGGCCTTCGGCCCAGTCCTCGCGGTCGATGAGGTTGAGGACTTCGGCGGCGAGCGCGGCGTCGTCGACGATGGGCGCCGCGGCGGTCGGGGCTTCGCCGCCCTTTCGCAACTGCGACGACCGGCGCCCGGCGAGACCGGCGACGAGATCGCGCGCTTCGGGCGGCAGCTCGGCGAGCGTCGCCGGGTCGAAGCGCTGCGCCACGGCCGTGGTGATCGCCGGGCGGCGGTCGCGAAAACGCATCAGCTGCAGGCGATGATAGGCGGCGTCGACATCGGCCTGGGCATCGTTTTGCCGCGCGAACCAGGCGGCGGCGGCGGCATCGACCTTTTCGCACAATTTCGGCTGGTCGCGGTAGAGCAGGGGCAACAGGATGGCGCGCATGTCGCTGCGATGGATGACGAAATCGCGCGCTACGGGATCGCGCTGGACAAGCCACAGCTGGCCGGCGAGCGCGTTGAACAACGTTTCGGCGCGGCCCGGCGCCAGCGGCGGCAGCCCGAGCGCCGGCGCCAGCACCTCGCCGAGGAAGGCGGCGCTGATCCGGCGCGCGAGCAGGCCGGGGTGGGCCAGCCGGCGCAGCTCCGGATCGTCGATGCGGGACAGCAGGATGCGGTAGAGGAACGCCGCCGCCACATCCTTGTCGAGCATCCCCTGCGGCAGTTCGCCGACACCATGCTCGCGGACGACGGTGGCGGCGAGGCGCAGCACCAGCGGGTTGCCGTTGGCCAGGTCGGTGATCGCCGCGCGGGCTTCGGGCGGCACCGCGAGCCGGACCAGCAGCGCATCGGTTGCCGGGCCATCGAGGCCATCGAGCGGCACCGCCAGCCCGACGCGGCCGGGGGCGCTGTCGAGGGCATTGCCGCGCCCGGCGGCCAGCACGGCGAGCGGCCGCAGCCCCGCCGCAAGCAGCGTGTCGAGCCAGCGGAACAGCCGCTCGGGGTGTTCCTCGCCGCGGGCGCGCAGCACCTCCACGGTATCGAGGACCAGCAGCACCGGGCGGCCCGAGGTGCGCACCGCGGCGCCGACCACCGCCGCCAGCTCGGGCGGCACGCTGCCGCGGCTGCTGTTGCCATAGCTTTCTTCACCGCGGGTGACGCTGGCGGCGCGCAGCCGGGCCTCGAGGATCGGCTTGCCGGCGTCGCCGAGTCGATCGGCGATCTGGCGCGCCAGCTCCATCGTCAGCCCGAGCAGGTCGTTGACGTCGAGGCCGGCGCGATCGAAATCGAGGCGCACGACGATGCCGCCGCGGGCATCGCCGGCGCGGCCGGTGACTTCCTCCAGCAGCGCCGATTTGCCGATGCCGGGGTTGCCGGCAATGTACGCCGCGCGCACCGGCGGCGCGACCAGCGGCTTTTCGAGCCAGGCGATCAGCGCCGCCGTCTCGCTTTCGCGCCCGAAGAAGCCGCGCGCCTCGAAACCGCTGCGCCGCGCCTGCCGGTCATGGCGGGACAGCGCCTGGCGGGCATCGACGATGCGGCCGCCGGCCGGCGCCGCCAGGCCGGCGCGATCGAGCGCGGCGACGATGCGTTCGATCAGCGGGCGATCGGGCGTCGGCGCTGACAGCGCATCGGCGACGGCGGTGTCGGTGAAGGCACCGTCGCCGGCCAGCGCCGCGAGCAGGTCTGCGGCGGCCTGGTCGGGATCCTGGGCCCGGCGCTCCGCCACGGCGGCGAGGAGGTCGGCGCGGTCCTTCAGTGTGCGGTCGAGGATGAAGCGGCGCTCCCCGCTGCGGATCAGCCAGCGGCTGCCGTTTTCGAGATCGGTATCGCAGGCGGCGGCGAGCGCCGAGGCGACGAGCGTCGTCAGCCCGGCATCGGTGACCGCGGCGGCGCGCAGCGCGGCGATCGGCTCGAAGGGGCCCGACAGCGCCGCATAGCGCTTGGCGCGGGCGACGAAGGGCGCGGCGTCGGGGTCGGGCGGCCCGCTCATGCCGCGAACATCGCGCGGACGGCGGGGCGCAACCGCTCCGCGACCTGGCGGGCCTGCCAGGGATCATAGATGCCGTTGACGTCGGCGAGGCCGGCAAGGCCCTGCTGCACCAGTTCGGCAACGCGTTCCGCCGACAGCGTCGTGCCGGCCGCTGCCGCCGCATCGGCAAGGAACAGCCGCACGTCGCTTTCACCGAAGCCGGTGATGTAGTCGGTCATCAGCCCCGGCGCGCCGATGTCGGGCGGGTTGGGCATCGCCTGGAATTCGAGGCCGGGGACGGCGACCGCCTCGAAGCCGGCGACGACGAGGCGGAGGTGGGGCAGCTTCAGCGCCTGGTCGATGAAGCCTTCCAGTTCGGCGCGCATCGCGTCGCCGAAGGCGATCGCCGGGTGGTCGATGAAGAGCCAGAGCTGGCGGCCGAGCGCCGCGGCCGTCGCATCGAGCGCGGCGGCGGCGCGGCGGCCGCGATCGGCGCCGACGGCTTCGGGGGCGCTTTGTTCGGCGGCGACGCCCTGGCGATCCTCGATCGGTGTGCAGGCAAAGCCGACGGCGCCGGCGCGGCGAAGGATGTCGTTGGCGAGATCGGGGATCAAGGTTTCGAAGCTGATGCGGCACTGGCGCGTGTCGGGGCTGCGCGCCGTCATGCGGTCGAGCATGGCGAAGGAAAAGGCGAGGCCGGCGAGATCGCCCGCCGCATCGGCGCGCTTGACGCGGATGCCGCGCACCCGGCTGTTGCCGCGGGCCAGCGCATAGGCTTCGAAAAAGGCCTGGCGGCCGATGACGAATTCGCCGTCGGGCGTGCCGTCGAGCGACCACATCCGCGACGGCGCCTGGTCGGCATCGACGAGCGGGCGGATCTTGCCGAGGAAGCGCGCCGTCGGCACCAGCCGGCCGCCGTCGCGCCAGCCCTTGCCCTGGTGGATGCCGGCGAGCGTCAGCGTCGCATCGAAACAGCCGCCGCCCGACGAGCCGCCGCGGGTTTCGACACTGTGGCCCCAGCGGCTCGTCAGGCGCGGGATTTTGCCGAGGCTGCCGAAGCCGATGCCCTTGTCCTGGCCTTCGGGGTAATGGACGACGATGACCGCGGCGCGCCGGCTATAGGCGCCGGGCTGGGCCGGCAGCGGCGCCGACCCCATCAGCGCGCCGGCCGGCCGGGCCAGCCGGATGATGGCATAATCGTCGCCATTGACCGCGGTATCGTCGCGCGGCAGCCGGCTGGCGGCTTCATCGGCGGTGGTCGGCGATGCGATCACCGGCGGCATCACCGCGTCGATCGAGCGGCCGTCGGACAACAGCACGGTGACCTTCGACCAGGGCTCCGCCACCGACGTCGGCGTTGCGGCGAGGACGTGGAAGGCGGTGAGCACCGTCGTCGGGCCGACGAGGATGCCCGAGCCCATGACGACGCCGTCGCGCAGGATGCGGCAGCGAAAGGCGGCGGCGCGGGCGAGGAAGGCGGCGGCCTTGGCGGGATCGAGATTCGATGCGGTGATGTCGACGGCTTCGAACTCGGCGGTGCCGAAGTCGATGGCGACGCCGCGCACGCTGAGCGCCCGGGCAAAGGATTCGGCGAGGCTGCGGGCCGCCAGCTGCTCGACCCAGAAATCACCCGGCGCGCGCCCGAACATCTGCGCCGCCGCGGTCAGCCCGGCCGCTTCCAGCCGGGGCCCGGTCGCGTCGAGCATGACGGCACCCAGCGCATCGGCGGCGATGTCGGGGTGGGCATCGATGGCCGCGGCGATTTCGGCGGCATCCCACATCGCCCGTCAGCCATTCCAGGCGAGTTGGTAATGTTCCGGCACGCCACTGCGGAATTCGACCGGCGCGACCTCGTGCAGCCCGGGCAGCAGCAGCAGCTGGCGGACGATTTCGCCCAGCATCGGCTTGGCGATGGCACGCCCGAGGCATTCGTGGATGCCCTGGCCGAAGGTGAAATTGTCGCCCTGGGCGCGGTGCGGGTCGAAACGGGTCGGATCGGGAAAGCTCGCCGGGTCCGACATGGCGCTGTGGGTCATCGCCAGCACGGTGGTGCCGGGCTGGATCACCTGCGCATGCGGTGTGCCGCCGGCGATTTCGGTGGCGCGGTGGCAGGTGCGGAAGAAATAGGGGAAGGCCGGGCGAAAGCGCAGCGCCTCCAGCGCGACGCCGTCGATGGTTTCGGGTGGGCTGTTGCGCGCCAGGCGCTGCGCCTCGGCCAGCATTTCGGGCCGGGAGAAGAGCTCCGCCATGACATTGTTGACGCAGTGATTGGTGGTCTCGACGGCGCCGATGAGCAGCCCGCCGGCGTTGAACAGCACCTTCTTGACGCCGAACTTGACGCCGTCGGAAAACGAGATCTGCAACAGTCGCGTGATCGGGTCGTCGCCGCCCAGGCCGAGCTTCACCGCGATCGAGCGCCGCAGCACCAGCCGGCCGATGAACAGGCCGAGCCGGATGCTGCTGCGTTCGCGCCCGGCGGTGATTTCCGCCGATCGCGCCGCGCTCTGGCCATCGAACGGCTGGTTGTGGAACGCGTCCTGCTGGTTCCAGTAGGACCATTCGATGAGGTCGGCGGGGTCCTGGCCATCCAGCCCGAAGAACTGCTGGACCATGTCGACCGGCACCTGGCGGGTCAGCTTCACCGGCAGGTCGATGCGGCCGTTGGCCTCCATCAGCAGGTTGGCGGCGCGGTCGGCGACCCAGCTGCGGATTTCGGGGATCTGTTCGAAATCGAGCACCGCCTTCATGATCGACTTCTCGCGCCAATGGGCGGCGGTATCGTCCTGCGCCATGAAGTAATCGCCCTGCTTGGGCTTGTAGAGATCGACGCCGAAATCGCCGTGGCGGCGCAGCACCAGCGCGCAGTCGGCGTGGCGGAAGACAAGCGTCAGCTCCGGCAGCACGATCACCGGCCGCTGCTCGCGCACCTCGGCAAAGAAGGGGTGCGCCTCCTGCTGCATCCAGCCGCGCACCAGCGGCCAGCGCTGGGCGGCCGGCGTCGCGTCGAGCCGTTCGAGATAGCCTGTCATGTCCTGCCCCCGCAGCGCCTAGAGCGATTTCAGATATTCGAGCAGCGCCTGGCGCTGCGGCTCGGTCAGCTTGCCGACGCCATAGTCATGGCCTTCGCTGCCGTTGCCGGGAATCGGGAAGCCGTCGGCGGCGACGGTCGCATAGCGAAAACTGTTGCCCGGTGACGCCGCCTCGGTCCGATAGCCGACCTTGACCGGGTCATATTCGCGCGTGCCCATCATGAACGCCTTGGGCCGCTGCGCCGCCGGCAGCAGCAGGTCGTACAGCGTCGGCACCGAGCCGTTGTGGAGGAAGGGCGCCGTCGCCCAGATGCCGTCCAATGGCCGCGCCTTGTACGCCATATGCGGGCTGCCCGACTTGTAGCAGGCGTCGAGGACCAGCGGCCGCATGTCGGGCGCTTCCTCGGTGACGACGCGCGGCGCGCCCCCGCCGCCGAAGAACACCTTGGCGGTCTGGCCGATGATCTGGCCCTTCTTGCCGATCAGCGCGCCCTTGACGGTGGTTTCGAGCATTTCGGCGACGGGAGCCTCGGCGCCGAATTTTTCACCGCT
The DNA here is from genome assembly GCF_049896705.1 of Sandarakinorhabdus sp. DWP1-3-1. Taxonomy (NCBI): domain Bacteria; kingdom Pseudomonadati; phylum Pseudomonadota; class Alphaproteobacteria; order Sphingomonadales; family Sphingosinicellaceae; genus Sandarakinorhabdus; species Sandarakinorhabdus sp. DWP1-3-1. The sequence continues at coordinate 172,823 of NZ_JAFCUV010000001.1, forward strand.
GCCGATATAACCCTTGGTGGTGCCCTGCAGGTTGCCGGTGGCGGATTTGTAGGTGATGGCGTTGCAGGCCATCCAGGGGTCGGTGGCGTTGACGCCGGGTTTCAGCGGGATCATCGCCGCCTTCTGGAATTCGCCCGGGTCCTTCTTGTGGCAGCTGAGGCAATCGGCGGCGAACAGCGCCTTGCCGGCGGCGACCTTGGCCGCGTCGAGCGCGCCGAAGCTCGTCGGCCAGGCCGGCGCCTTCAGCGACACCAGCTGGGTTTCGAGGCGGATGAGGTTGTCGGCCTGGATGCTCGATTTGTAGCCGCCAAGGCCGCCGTTCGGCGTCACGGTGATGTCGCCGAACACGCCGAGCACTTCGCCGGCGTTGCGGCCGAGCGCGCCGTAATCGAGGTAGCGGTCGCCGCCCAGCGACAGGCGCTGGTTCTGGGCGATGCCGTTCCATTGCAGCTTGTCGAAGCGGTGGATGTCCCAGATGTGCGGATAGCTGACCGGGGCGTCGGCCGGATTGCGCGTCGGGGTGGCGGCGCCGGTGAACAGCGAGACCTTGTTGAAGATATGGCCAAAGGCATCGACGCGGCCATAGCCATAGCGCAGCGGCGTCTTGTTCATCGCCTCGACGCGATCTTCCCAGGCGAGCAGCTTCGCCAGCGCGGCGCGCAGCAGGGTGCGGTTGCCGGCACTGTCCTTGTCGGCGAGCGCGGCCTTGGCGAAGCGGTCCCATTTCTCGGAGCCGTCGGGAGCGTTGACGGTGGCGCGGACGGCAGCATCGAGATCCTCGACAAAGGTCTGGAAATCGAACAGCGCCGGGCCGCCGTCGACGCGCATGGCCTTGCCCTGGTAGGTCAGTTCGGCGGTGTGGCACGCCGAACAGTTCATGCCGACCCACTTTTCCTTGGGGCCCTGGCCGGCGAACCAGCGCAGCTTCGAATTGGCGAGGTTGCTGTCGTCATTGTCGTCGACGACCAGCCCGATCGGCAGGCGATCGCTGTTGGGGCGCGGTAGCAGCCGCCATTGGGCGATGGTGTCGGGGCCGAGGAAGGGCTTGGCCGCATCGGGCTGCTCGAGCGCCAGCAGCCAGGCCAGCGGCATCAGCCGGGAACCTTGGGTCGCCGAATACCAGGCCGATTGCTGTTGCGCCGACCAGTTCTGCCAGCCGGCGCCGGCCTGGGGGGAAGCATTGGAATAGGAGGTACAGGCCGCAATGGTCGCGGCTGTCGATATTGTTGCCAAAGCCTTTAGAACGAAAACGCGGTCGACCATGACGCCCCCCAAGTGGTGGTTGCAATCTGTTGACGCGACTCGTTATTATTTTCCCAACACTCTACAGGCTTCGTTGCGCCGCGCAACGATGGTGCGCCTAGGGCTTTGCCACCTTGGCCTTTTCCGCCGCGATGAAGGCACGCATCTCGCTTTCCATCACCGGCAGCGGCACCGATCCCATCGCCAGCAACGCGTCGTGGAACGGGCGCTGGTCGAAGCGCGGGCCCAGTTCCGCCTCGGCCTCGGCGCGCAGCTTCCTGATGCGCATCTCGCCGAGCTTGTAGGCGAGCGCCTGGCCCGGCCAGCTGATGTAGCGGTCGACCTCGATCTCGACATCGCGCTGCGACAGGGCGGTGTGGCCGGCGAGATAGTCGATGGCGCGCTGGCGGCTCCAGCCCATCGAATGGATACCGGTGTCGATGACCAGCCGGACCGCGCGCCACATCTCGAACGTCTCGCGGCCGAACTCCTCGTACGGCGTCTCGTACAGGCCGAGCTTGGTGCCCAGCCATTCGGTGTACAGCCCCCAGCCTTCGCCATAGCCGGAAAAATAGGTCTCGCGGCGGAACGGCGGGCGCGGCGGCGCCTCCAGCGCCAGCGCCGCCTGGAAGCTGTGGCCGGGCACGCATTCGTGCAGCGTCAGCGCGGTCAGCGCATAGAGCGGCCGCGCCGGCAGGTCATAGGTGTTCATCAAGCAGGCATCGAGCCCGCCGCGGCCCGAGGTGTAGATGGGGGCAATGGCATCGGGCACCGGCAGGATGGTGAAGCGATAGCGGGGCAGGGTGCCGAACACGTCCTTCAGCTTGCCGTCCATGCGCTTCGTCACATAGGCCGAAAAGCCGAGCAGCTCGCGCGGCGTCTTGGCGTAGAACTGCGGGTCCTTGCGCAGGAAGGCAAGGAATTCGGCAAAGCTGCCCTTGAAGCCGGCGTCGGCCATGGTTTTCTGCATGTCGGCGTCGATGCGCGCGACCTCCGATAGCCCGATGGCGTGGATCTGCTCGGGCGTCAGGTCGAGCGTCGTGTATTCGCGGATCTGTGCCTGGTAGAAGGCCTTGCCGTCGGGCAGGTCGTAGGCGGCGATCGTCGCCCGTGTTTTCGGCATATATTCGGTGCGCATGAAGGCGAGCAGCCGGGCATAGGCCGGGGCGGCGGTGCCGGCGATGATCTGGCGGGCCTCGGCGCGCAGCGCTGCCTGTTCGGCGGCGGGCATGGAATCGGGCAGGCGCTTGAAAACGTCGAACAGCGGGTTGCTGTCGTCGGTGGCGGTGAACGGCACGATGGTGGCGTCGCGGCCCTCCAGCCCGACGCGCGGCACCGAATAGCCGCGGGCCAAACCGGCGCGCATGTTGGCGATGTTCTCGTCGAACCAGCGCGGCACCTCGCGCAACCGGTTGAGATAGCGGCGATATTCGGCCGGGGTCGACAAGGACGAATAGGGCTTGATCTCGCCCCAGAAGAAGGTGTCGCTGTTGAGCGGCGCCTCATAGGTCCTGAAGCGGATATTGGCGGTTTCGGCCTGCAGCGACGTGCGGAAGACGGCGAGGTTGATGCGGCCTTCGTTGGACAGTTCAGCGACGGGGATGGCGTCGGCGTCGGCGAGGGCTTTCGTCCAATAGGCCAGGCGCCGGGCGAAATCGGCGGGGGTGGCGCCGGGCAGGTGATCGCCGGGACGCGAGCGCGGGCCGTCCTCGACCTCGGCGAACTCGGCCTTTCGCCACTTCCATTCGGCGGCGTAGAGCGCGTTGGCGCGGGCTTCGGCGGGGGATGTCGCGGCGGCGACGGGTGCGGCCGGTTGGGCCGCTGCAGGCGCCGCGATGGCCAGCAACGTAGCGGCGATTGATGACAAGCCCGAAATCCTGGCCATGCGATGCGACTCCCCCCGGCCGGCGGTGTCGCCGGGCACGCCGCCATCGGTATCGGCAGGGGGCGGCGCGTCAACCCGGCAAGGGCGTCGGCGATGAATTTTATGTGGCAGGCGGTGCCGCGGCCTTGACCTTGTTCATCGGCGGTTACATATGCCGCCTCGCTGTTGGCACTCGCATCTGCCGAGTGCCAACGGGTCAGATTTTAACCGAAGTGAGGGCTAATATGACGTTCCGTCCGCTCCACGACCGCGTGCTCGTGCGCCGTGTCGAAGCCGAAGAGAAAACCGCCGGCGGGATCATCATCCCCGATACCGCGAAGGAAAAACCGCAGGAAGGCGAAGTCGTCTCCGTCGGCACCGGCGCGCGCGGCGACGATGGCACCGTCCATCCGCTCGAGGTCAAGGCCGGCGACAAGATCCTGTTCGGCAAATGGTCGGGCACCGAGGTCAAGGTCGGCGGCGAAGACCTGATCATCATGAAGGAAAGCGACATCCTGGGCATTCTGGGCTGAAGCCCGAGCCGAAGATTGTCAGCGAATAAATAAAGGAAATCAACATGGCAGCCAAAGACGTCAAGTTCAGCCGCGACGCGCGTGAGCGCATCCTGCGCGGCGTCGACATCCTTGCCGATGCGGTCAAGGTCACGCTGGGTCCCAAGGGCCGCAACGTCGTCATCGAAAAGTCGTTCGGTGCCCCGCGCATCACCAAGGACGGCGTCACCGTCGCCAAGGAAATCGAACTGAAGGACAAGTTCGAGAACCTGGGCGCCCAGATGGTCCGCGAAGTCGCTTCGAAGACCAACGACATCGCAGGGGACGGTACCACCACCGCCACCGTGCTGGCCCAGGCCATCGTGCGCGAAGGCATGAAGTCGGTCGCCGCCGGCATGAACCCGATGGACCTGAAGCGCGGCATCGATCTCGCCGTCGGCAAGGTCGTCGCTGATCTCAAGGCGCGCTCCAAGCCCGTCGCCGGCACCGCCGAAATCGCCCAGGTCGGCACGATCTCGGCCAATGGCGAGTCGGAAATCGGCGAGATGATTGCCAAGGCCATGGAAAAGGTCGGCAAGGAAGGCGTCATCACTGTCGAAGAAGCCAAGGGCATGGAATCGGAGCTCGAGGTCGTCGAGGGCATGCAGTTCGACCGCGGCTATCTGAGCCCCTATTTCATCACCAACCCGGAAAAGATGCAGGTCGAGCTCGAATCGCCCTACATCCTGATCCATGAGAAGAAGCTGTCGAACCTGCAGGCGCTGCTCCCGGTCCTGGAAGCCGTCGTCCAGTCGGGTCGCCCGCTGCTGATCATCGCAGAAGACGTCGAAGGCGAAGCCCTGGCGACGCTCGTCGTCAACAAGCTGCGCGGCGGCCTCAAGGTTGCCGCCGTCAAGGCGCCGGGCTTCGGCGATCGCCGCAAGGCCATGCTGGAAGACATCGCCGTCCTGACCAAGGGTGAGATGATTTCCGAAGACCTCGGCATCAAGCTGGAGAACGTCACCCTGCCGATGCTCGGTGTCGCCAAGCGCGTCACCATCGACAAGGACAACACGACGATCATCGATGGCGCCGGCGAAGCCGACAGCATCAAGGGCCGTGTCGAGCAGATCCGCGCCCAGATCGAGATCACCACGTCGGACTATGACAAGGAGAAGCTCCAGGAGCGTCTTGCCAAGCTCGCCGGTGGTGTCGCGGTCATCAAGGTCGGCGGTTCGACCGAAGTCGAAGTCAAGGAGCGCAAGGATCGCGTCGACGACGCCCTGCACGCCACCCGCGCCGCTGTCGAAGAAGGCATCGTCCCGGGCGGTGGTACCGCGCTGCTGTACGCTACCAAGGCCCTCGAAGGCCTGAAGGGCGCCAACGACGACCAGACCCGCGGTGTCGACATCATCCGTCGCGCGCTGTTCGCTCCGGTCCGCCAGATCGCGTCGAACGCTGGCCATGACGGCGCCGTCGTCTCGGGCAAGCTGCTCGATGGCGATGACGACAAGATCGGCTTCAACGCGCAGACCGATGTCTACGAGAACCTCGTGGCCGCCGGCGTGATCGACCCGACCAAGGTCGTTCGCACCGCGCTGCAGGATGCCGCTTCGGTCGCATCGCTGCTGATCACGACGGAAGCCGCGATCACCGAACTGCCGGCCGACGACAAGGGCGGCGGCGGCGGCATGCCCGGCGGCGGCATGGGCGGCATGGGCGGCATGGACTTCTAGTCCATACCGACCGCACGAAAAGAAGGGGCCGTGGCGGATGCCACGGCCCCTTTTTCGTGGGCGAAGCCGACGCGATTACTGCGGCGGCGTCGTCGACGTCGTGGTGTCCGACATCGTCGAGGACATTGAGCCGTCCGACATGGTCGAGCTGGTGGTGCCGTCGCTCGGCATCGTTGTCGTGTCGGTCGGCGCGGTCGACATCGTGTCCGACGTCATGCCGCCGGCGCTGTCGGTCGTCGTCGTGCCGGTCATGGCATCGCTGGTCGTCGTGGTGCTGGTCGTCGTCGCGCTGTCGTCGCGCTTTTCACCGCAGGCGGCGAGCGGCAGGGCGGCGGCGGCGAACATCAGTGTGGCAATCTTGGCAGTGCGCATATCGGGCTCCCGTTTCTCAGTTTGTATTGCTGCAACGAAGCCGCGAAGCCGACATAAGTTCCTTCACGGTGTCCGGCAGTGCCATTCCGTCGCGCTATTTTTCGGCGTCGGAGGTGGTATCGGCGGATGGTTCCGCCGTGGCGGCGGGTGCTGCGGCTGCCGGGAGCGGCCTGGCTTTCCGGGCGTCGGCCATCGCCGCATCGACATCGGCCACCGCCTTGGCGGTGACGCGGCTTTCCTGCGGGGTGGTGCGCTTGTCTGGGTCGTCGTCGCAGCCGGCGAGAGCAAGCGCCGCGAGGAGGCAGAGAGCTGGGATGCGCATCATCGGCGTTCGATAGCGCAGGGTTGCGCCGGGGCATAGCGCAGGCTTGCGCCGCGGGATAGCGCAGGCTTGCGCCACGGGATAGCGCAGGCTTGCACCGCGGGGCGGACATCGCCAGGCTGCGCCGATGGGGCTGTATAGCGAACGCATCTTTGCTGGCGCCGCTGCTGCCGGTTATTGTGGCGGCAGCGGTGCGCTAGGCGTTATTCCCTGTCACCCCGGCGCAGGCCGGCGCCCATAAACCGCAAGCTTCGCCGCACGCGTGCATCCGCCGCGACAGAAATCGTGGTTCATGGGCCCCGGCCTCCGCCGGGGTGACGGTTATTGTGGTGGTGTCGGTGCAGTGGGCGCGGGCGCCGGCGCCGGCGCATCGGCGGGAGGGGGCACGTCCTCGCTGCCGTCCTCCGACGCGTCATAGGGCGGGTTGCCGTCCCAGATGGCGTTCCTGCGGCTCTGCAGATAGGCCGATTTCACCAGCGTATATTCATCGAGGCTGTCGGCGAGCAGCGCGTCGCCGCCCTGGTCGGTGATGCGGGCGCGCAGGTTGACGAGGCGCACCGAAATCTGGCCGGCGCGCCAGTAGAGGCTGGGGCTGAGCGTGGCATTGCGCACGAAATCCGACGGGTGGACGACGAAATCGAAGCCGAGGCCGAAGCTGTCGCGCAGCGTCGACGGGCCCAGGAACGGCAGCATGACATAGGGACCGGACTTGATGCCCCAGTGGGCAAAGGTCTGGCCCCAGTCCTCGGGTTCTTCCGGGCGGCCGAGGTCGGTGGCGTTGTCGGCGAGCCCGCCGACGCCGATCGTCGCGTTGATGAGGAAGCGGTCGACCGAGCGGAAGGCCTTGCTGATCTTGCCCTGCAGCAGGTCGTTGAGAAAGTTCAGCGGCTCGTTGTAGGTGCTGTAGACGTTGGTCACGCCATGGCGCGCGGCGATCGGCACGACGGTCCGATAGGTGTTGGCGGCCGGCTTCAGCGCATATTTGTCGACGCGCTTGTTGAACGCATAGATGCGGCGGTTGCTGGCTTCCCAGCGGTCGGCCTCGGCAGTCTCGAGCCCGCCGGCTCGGGGTGTCGCGCAGGCCGCGAGCACCAGCAGCGGCAAGATGGCGGCCGGCGCCCGAAAACGGAGAAACATCAAGACCCTTTCGCACCCGCAGCGCAGCGCTCGCACATTTTGCCGGTCGGGGGCAAGCCACGACTCGCCGCAGGTGGTCGCATATCGCCCCCGGCGTTGCTTGACACATATAAAGATATCTTTATGTCCTTGTCGCGATGAAGGCGTTGCTATCCATTTTCAGGGCATTGGCGGACCCCAGCCGGGTCCGCATCCTGCTGCTCGTGCGTCGCATGGAACTGTCGGTGGGCGAACTGGCGGCCGTGCTGGCGCAAAGCCAGCCGCGGGTGTCGCGCCATATCCGCATCCTTGCCGATGCCGGCCTGGTGCAGCGTGCCAAGGAAGGCGCCTGGGTGTTCGTGCGGCTGGGCGACGCAGCGATTTCGGCGCCGGTGCTCGCCGCCGTCGATGCGCTGGCCGCCGACGCCGGGGAGGCCGACCAGGCGCGGTTGGCGGTGGTCCGCGCCGAGCGCGCCGCCGCCGCCGATGCCTGGTTCGCCACCCATGCCGCCGACTGGGATCGCGAACGCGCGCTGCACATCGCCGAATCGGATGTCGAGGCGGCGATCGCCGCGGCATTGGCGCCTGACGACGACGCGGGCGACGCAGCTGCCGATCTGGGCGTGCTCGTCGATGTCGGCACCGGCACCGGCCGCATGATCGAATTGCTCGGGCCGCAGGCGCGGGCGGCGCTGGGGATCGATCGCAGTCCCGAGATGCTGCGGCTGGCGCGCGGCCGCATCGAGGCATCGGGGCTGGCGCACGCCGAGGTCCGGCGCGGCGACATGTATGCGCTGCCGCGCGCCGACGGCAGCGTCGATACGGTGGTCCTCCACCAGGTGCTGCATTTCGCCGATGATCCGGCCGCCGTCATCGCCGAACTGGCGCGGGTGCTGGCGCCGGGCGGGCGCTTGCTCGTGGTCGATTTCATGCCCCACGGCCGCGAGGAATTGCGCGTTCAGCAGCGGCACGTCCGGCTGGGCTTCGGCGACGAGCAGGTCTGCGGCTGGATGACGGCGGCGGGGCTGGAGGCGCGGGTGGCACGGCGCCTGCCGCCGCCCGATGCCGACAATCTGCGGGCGCTGGGGGTGACGTTGTGGCTGGGCCGGCGGCTGCCGGTGCCATCGATGGAAAGGAAGGCGGCATGACCGCAAATCTCGATCGCGTTGCCGAGGCGGCGCGTGCGCTGAACCCGTCGCTGTACGCCGACCTGCCCGGCGACATCGCCGTCAGCTTCGAATTCTTCCCGCCCAAGACGGCGGCGATGGAGGCGACATTGTGGGATTCGGTGGAAACGCTGAAGCCGCTCAATCCCCGCTTCGTGTCGGTGACCTATGGCGCCGGCGGTTCGACGCGCGAACGCACCCATGCGACCGTCGCCCGCATCGCCCGCGAGACCGACATTCCGGCGGCCGCGCACCTGACCTGCGTCGATGCCAGCCGCGCCGAGATCGATGCCGTCGCCGATGCCTATTGGCAGGCCGGTGTCCGCCATATCGTGGCGCTGCGCGGTGATCCGCCGGCCAAGGATGCGCGTTTCGCGCCGCATCCCGATGGCTATGCCACCGCCGCCGACCTGGTCGCCGGCCTGAAGCGGGTGCATGATTTCGAGGTTTCGGTCAGCGCCTATCCCGAGGTCCACCCGGAGGCGCGCGACGCCGCCGCCGATCTCGATGCCTTCCGGTCCAAGCTCGACGCCGGGGCGACGCGCGGGATCACGCAATTCTTTTTCGAGCCCGATACCTTTTTCCGGTTTCGCGACCGCGCTTCCGCGGCAGGGATTGCCGCCGAGATCGTGCCCGGCATCCTGCCGGTGACGAACTTCGCCAATCTGCAGCGCATGGCCGGGCCGTGCGGCACTGCCGTGCCGGCCTGGATGGCGCGGCTGTTCGAGGGGCTCGACGACAAGCCGGCGGCGCGTCAGCTGGTGGCCGCCAGCGTCGCCGCCGAACAGTGCCGGCGTCTGTACGCCGGCGGGGTCCGGCACTTCCACTTCTACACGCTCAACCGCGCCGAACTGGCCTATGCCATCTGCCACATGCTCGGGGTGCGCCCTGCCGCCGCCCCGCTGGAAATCGCCGCATGACCATCGCCGAGCGCCTGCGCGCCGAAGCCGCCAAGCGGATCCTCATCAAGGACGGGCCCTATGGCACCGCCATCCAGGCGCTCGGCCTGACCGAGGCCGACTACAAGGGTGAACTGGCGTTGCCGATGGACCAGAAGGGCAACAACGACATGCTCAACCTGACCCGGCCCGACGACATCGCCGGGGTCTGCAACGCCTATATCGGTGCCGGTGCCGATGTGCTGGCGACCAACACCTTCAACGCCAACCGCATTTCCCAGGCCGATTACGGCGCCGAGCATCTGGTCGGCGACATCAACCGCGCCGCCGCCGGCATCATCCGGCGCTGCGCCGATGCCGCCACCGCGGCCGATGGCCGGCCGCGCTTCGTCGCCGGGGCGCTGGGGCCGACGAACAAGACGCTGTCCTTGAGCCCGCGCGTGTCGGATCCCGGGTTTCGCGAGGTCGATTTCGATGGCGTGAAGGCGGTGTATCGCGAGCAGATCGATGCGCTGGTCGAAGGCGGCGTTGACATCATCCTGATCGAGACGGTGTTCGACACGCTGAACGCCAAGGCGGCGGCCTTTGCCGCCGCCGAGGCCGCCGAGGCGCTGGGCCGCGAGCTGCCGGTGATGCTGTCGATGACGCTGACCGACCTGTCGGGCCGCAACCTGTCGGGACAGACGGTCGAAGCCTTCTGGCATTCCATCCGTCATGTGAAGCCGCTGACCGTGGGCCTCAACTGCTCGTTCGGCGCCACTGAATTGCGCCCGCATGTCGTCGCGCTGGCCAAGGTCGCCGACACGCTGATCCAGGTCTATCCCAACGCCGGGCTGCCCAACGACCTTGGCGAATATGACGAGGCGCCCGATACCACCGGCAACCTGGTCGGTGACTGGGCGGCGACCGGTCTTGTCAACATCGTCGGCGGCTGCTGCGGCACGACGCCGGCGCATATTGCGGCGATGGCGCGGGAGGTGGCGAAATATCCGCCGCGCCAGGTGCCGGCGGCGGCGCCGGCGCTGCGCCTGTCGGGCCTCGAAGCCTTCAGTTTCGCCGCATGACCGCCCCCATTGCCAGTGCCGCGCTGCCGGTCGAAGACGAGGTGCTCGCCTCGCTGTCGCCGCCGTTCGAGCCGTCGCGGGAGGAGCGCCGCGAGGCGGCCCAGGTCGCGCAGTTCATCAACATCGGCGAACGCACCAACGTCACCGGGTCGGCGGCGTTCAAGAAGCTGATCCTCAACGGCGACTATGCCGCCGCGGTCGAGGTCGCGCGCAGCCAGGTCGAGAACGGCGCCCAGATCATCGACGTCAACATGGACGAAGGGCTGCTCGACAGCGAGTTCGCCATGGTGACTTTCCTCAAGCTGATCGCTGCCGAGCCCGATATCGCGCGGGTGCCGGTGATGGTCGACAGCTCCAAATGGAGCGTCATCGAGGCCGGGCTGAAGTGCATCGCCGGCAAGGGCATCGTCAATTCGATCAGCCTGAAGGAAGGCGAGGGGCCGTTCCTGGACCATGCCCGCAAGGTCATGCGCTATGGCGCCGCCGCGGTCGTCATGGCCTTCGATGAAAAGGGCCAGGCCGACACCGCGCAGCGCAAGGTCGAGATCTGCGAGCGCGCCTATCGCCTGCTGGTCGGCATCGGTTTCGAGCCCGCCGACATCATCTTCGACCCCAATATCTTTGCGGTGGCGACGGGCATCGAGGAGCACAACAACTACGGCAACGACTTCATCGCCGCGACCGCCGAGATCCGGCGCCGCTGCCCGCATGCCCATATCTCGGGCGGCGTGTCGAACCTGTCGTTCAGCTTCCGCGGCAACGAGCCAGTGCGCCGCGCCATGCATTCGGTGTTCCTGCTCCACGCCATTCGCGCCGGCATGGACATGGGCATCGTCAACGCCGGGCAACTGGATGTCTATGACGCCATTCCCGAGGAACTGCGCGAGGCCTGCGAGGATGTCGTCCTCAACCGCCGCGACGACAGCACCGACCGGCTGCTCGCCATCGCCGACAAGTACAAGGGTGACGGCAAGGTTGCTGAAAAGGCCACCGACGAATGGCGGCTGCTGCCGGTGTCGAAACGGCTGGAACATGCCCTGGTCAAGGGCCTCGACGCGTTCGTCGTCGAGGATACCGAAGAGGCGCGGCTGCTCGCCTTCAACAGCGGCGGACGCCCGATCGATGTCATCGAGGGGCCGCTTATGGACGGCATGAACGTCGTCGGCGACCTGTTTGGCAGCGGCAAGATGTTCCTGCCCCAGGTGGTGAAGTCGGCGCGCGTCATGAAGAAGGCGGTGGCGCATCTGCTGCCGTACATCGAGGCCGAAAAGCTCGCCGGGCCCGAGGGCGCGTCGTCGTCGAAGGGCAAGATCGTCATGGCGACGGTCAAGGGCGACGTCCACGACATCGGCAAGAACATCGTCGGCGTCGTGCTCCAGTGCAACAATTTCGAGGTCATCGACCTGGGCGTCATGGTGCCGTTCCAGACGATCCTGCAGGCCGCCAATGACGAGGGCGCCGACATGATCGGCCTGTCGGGACTGATCACGCCGTCACTCGACGAAATGGTCACCGTCGCGGCCGAGATGCAGCGCGCCGGCATGACCATGCCGCTGCTGATCGGCGGCGCCACCACCAGCCGCGTCCACACCGCGCTGCGCATCGCGCCGGCGTACAAGGGGCCGGTCATCCATGTGCTCGACGCCAGCCGCGCGGTCGGCGTGGCGGGGACGATGGTCAGCGACACACTGAAGGACGAGCTCGTCGATGCGACGGCGCGCGAATATGAAGACATCCGCGTCAAGCGCGCCGCCGGCGGCCAGTCGAAGCTCGCGACCCTGGTCGAGGCGCGCGCCAATGCCTATCGCCCCGATTTCGCCGCCAGTCCGCCAGTGCGGCCGGCGTGGAGCGGGGTGCGCACGGTCGATGACGTGACGGTCGCGGAGCTGATCCCCTACATCGACTGGACGCCGTTCTTCCAGGCTTGGGAACTGGCAGGGAATTTCCCGGCGATCCTGACCGACGAGGTGGTCGGCGCCAGCGCGACGGCGCTGTACGCCGATGCGCAGGCGATGCTTGCGCAGATCGTCGCCGAAGCCTGGCTGCGGCCGCGCGGCGTCGTGGCGATCTGGTCGGCGCGGCGTGATGGTGATGACGTGGTGGTGTTCGAGGGCGACAACCGGGCGGAGGAAGTTGCGCGTTTCCCGTTCCTGCGCCAGCAGATCGCCAAGCGCGAAGGCCGGCCGAACTCGTGCCTGGCCGATTTCATCTCGCCCGATGGCGATTGGCTCGGCGGCTTTGCGGTGACGGTCGGCGACGGCATCGACACCCATTCGGCGCGGTTCAAGGCGGCGCACGACGATTACCAGGATATCCTGCTGAAGGCGTTGGCCGATCGGCTGGCGGAAGCCTTTGCCGAGCGGCTGCACGAGCGGGTGCGGCGGGAGTTCTGGGGTTACGAGACGGGGCCGCAGCAGACGAACGAGGAATTGATCCGCGAGAAGTACAAGGGCATCCGCCCGGCGCCCGGCTATCCGGCGTGCCCCGAGCACAGCCTCAAGCGGACGCTGTTCGAACTGATGGCGACGACCGAGCGGACGGGGATCACGCTGACCGACAGTTTCGCGATGCTGCCGACGGCGGCGGTGTCGGGGTTCTATTTCGCCCACCCGGAGGCGAGCTATTTCGGCGTGGCGCGGATCGGCAAGGACCAGCTCGCCGACTATGCCGAGCGGCGCGGGATCGACGTGGAGACGGCGGAGCGCTGGTTGCGGCCTAACCTGGATTAGGGGCGAGGGCCGGTCCCCCGGTGCGCCTAGCTTCTGGGCCATGGGCCCGGCCTGCGCCGGGGTGTCTGCCAAGGTATCAGCCCCCCGTCATCGTCGCGCTGACGCGGGCGCTGTCGATCAGGCGGATCGTCGAGATGCCCTTGGCGAGCACCTTGCCATTGGCGTCGAGCAGCCGGCCTTCGGCGAACAGGGTACGGCTGCCGCCGCTTTCGATCCAGCCTTCGGCGATCACCAGCCCGGGATTGGTCGGTGCGAAATAGCTGATCTTGAGATCGAGCGAGATCGGCACCCGGTCCATGCCGTGCTTCGCCATCACCGCATGCGCCATGGCGGCATCGATCCAGCCGGCGACGAAGCCGCCCTGGGCGACACCGCCGCTATGGCACATGTGCAGCCCGCACCGATATTCGATCGCGGCGAGGCCGGGTTCGAAGCGGATGATACGCTGCTGGCCGAGCGTATCGGGCAGGCTGCCGGGTGTCGGCTCGGCAATATTGATCATGCCGTCGGCGCCAGCTTGTCCTGCGTCTTGGTGTCGAAGTCGCTGGCGTCGTGGCGCTCGTGGAGCTGGCTCGACGGCTCGCCCTGGACGCGGTTGACCATGCGGCCGCGCTTCACTGCCGGACGGGCGGCGATCTGGTCGGTCCAGCGCAGCACGCTGGTATATTCGTGGACGGCGAGGAATTCGGCGGCGTCATAGACCAGCCCCTTCACCAGCGCGCCGTACCAGGGCCAGATGCCCATGTCGGCGATGCTGTATTCGGTGCCGGCCATGAATTCGTTCACCGCCAGATGACGATCGAGCACGTCGAGCTGCCGCTTCACCTCCATGGCGTAGCGGTCGATCGGATATTCCATCTTCGACGGTGCATAGGCGTAGAAGTGCCCGAAGCCGCCGCCCAGGAACGGCGCCGCGCCCATCTGCCAGAACAGCCAGTTGAGCGCCTCGGTGCGTGCGGCGCGGTCGGTCGGCAGGAAGGCGCCGAACTTTTCGGCGAGGTAGAGCAGGATGGCACCCGATTCGAACACGCGCTGGGGCGGCGAGACGCTGTGGTCGACCAGCACCGGGATCTTGCTGTTGGGGTTGGCGGCGACATAGCCGCTGCCGAACTGGTCGCCGTTGCCGATGTTGATCAGCCAGGCGTCATATTCGGCGCCCGCATGGCCGGCGGCGAGCAGCTCCTCGAGCATCACCGTCACCTTCACGCCGTTGGGCGTGCCGAGCGAATAGAGCTGCAGCGGGTGCTTGCCGACCGGCAGGTCCTTGTCATGGGTGGCGCCGGCGACGGGGCGGTTGATGTTGGCGAAGCGGCCGCCATTCTCCTTGTTCCAGGTCCAGACCTTGGGGGGGACGTAATCGGCCATCGGGGGATACCTTTCGCGGAGGATGTGCCCCTTGCTAGCGCGGCGCCCGGCGGCGCGACAGCATGTTATTCTTGGGAGGCAGCAAGCAACCAGTTGCGCACCGCGGGGTCGCTGGCGAGGCCGGCGGCAATGCGCGCGGCGTCGGCGGCCGCGGCCCGGTCGCCGGCGCGGCGCAGCACATGGGCGCGCGCCGCCCACCAGGGCTGGTAGCCGGTGCAGCGGGTGGCGAGCGCATCGAGGTCGGCGAGCGCGGCCGGCACATCGAGCGCCGCCAGCGCCACGGCGCGGCCGACGCGGGCACCGGTCGAGGGCGCGACGGCCAGCAGCAGGTCGTAGAGCGCCACCAGCGCACCGGGGTTGGCGCTGCCGGTCATCACGGTCTGGGCGTGCAGCGACTGGATCGCCGCCTCGATCTGGAAGCGGCCGGGGGTACGGGCTTGCGCCGCCATGCGCAGCAGTGCCTCGGCTTCGGTCAGCATCGCCGCGTCCCAGCGGTGCGGGTCCTGCGCCAGCAGCGGCACGAAGCCGCCGGCGGCGTCGCGCCGGGCCGGGCGGCGGGCCTCGCAGAACAGCATCAGCGCGAGCAGGCCCCGGGCCTCGGGATCGTCGGGCAGCAGCTCGCCGAGCAGCCGCGCCAGCCAGATCGCTTCGCCGGCCAGGCCCTGCGCCTCGGCGGCGGCGGGCACATCGTCGTGGGCGGTGCCATAGGCGGCATAGATGGCGGCGAGCACGGCGGCGCGGCGCGGCGCGAGTTGTTCGGTCGGGGGAATCGCAAAGGCGATGCCGGCGTCGCGGATGCGGGTCTTGGCGCGGACCAGCCGCTGGCTCATCGTCGCCGGCGCGACGAGGAAGCTGGCGGCGATGCGGGCGGCATCGAGGCCCAATACGGCCTGCAGCATCAGCGGCGCCTGCACGGCCGGGTCGATGGCGGGGTGGGCGCAGACGAACAGCAGCTGCAGGCGGGGGTCGCCGTAGGACGGGGGCTCGTTGCTGTCGCGTTCGTCCTGCAGCTGGGCCAGGGTGTCGGCGCCGGCCTGGGCAGTGGCGGTCCGGGCGCGGGCGTGGCCCAGGTTGCGGCGCGCCGCGGTCAGCAGCCAGGCGTCGGGATTGTCGGGCACGCCGCGCACCGGCCAGGTGGCGAGCGCCGCCGCCAGCGCCTCGGCAAGCGCATCCTCCGCGGCGGCGATGTCGCGGCTGCGGCTGGCGAGCAGCGCCAGCAGCCGGCCATAGGAGGTGCGTGCCGCGATCTCGGCAGCCCTGCCGGCAGCGGCAGGGCCGTCGGGATTGCGGCGCGCAGCCTCCGTCATGCCGCGGGCGGCGGCATCACCGGGCGCACCTCCACGGCGCCGGCGGTGGCGCAGGGTGCCCGCGCCGCCCATGCCAGCGCCGTGTCGAGATCGGGCACGTCGAGCACGACATAGCCGCCGAGCTGTTCCTTGGTATCGGCGAACGGCCCGTCCTGGACAGCCCATTTGCCTTCGCTGACGCGCAGCGTCGTGGCGGTGTCGGGGCCGAGCAGGCCGTTGCCGCCGCGCATCACGCCGGCGGCGCTCATCGCGCCCATATAGGCGGTCCAGGCGCCCCAATAGGCGGGCGCCTCGGGCGTGTCGCGGCGGCCCTGTTCTGCCGCGGTCTCGAAATAGAGCAGCGTATATTCCATGGGTGTATCCTTCCTTCAGCGTTGGCGGTTGGCAATCACATTCCGGTCTTGGCAGGACCTTGGGCGGGGGCGTGGGCGATGATGTCGACGCGGCCGGTCCTGGCCGCCGGGATGCCGGCGGCGAGCGCCCTTGCGGCGGCGAGATCGGCGGCCTCGACGATGAAATAGCCGGTCGGTGTCGGGCCGGCGGCGCCGCTGCCGAGGCTGGCGGCGGCGCGGGGTTCGAGCGCGGCGCCGCCCTTCAGTGCGCCGGCCCTGGCCAGCGCCTGGCCGGCGGCGGCAAAGCCCTGCCAATAGGCGGCACCCCGGGGGCCGGTGTCGGCGCGCAACGCCAGCTGTGCCGGGGCTTCGTGGATGACGAGGGTGTATTCGCGCGCCGCAGCCGGGGTGGCGGCGAGCGCGAGCAGGATCAGCGGCAATCGAGGCATGGCAGTCTCCGTGCTGGCAGCCGGGAACAGCCCGGGGCCTGCAACGATGAGCGGCGGTTCTGACGGATTTCGACAATTGCGGCCGGCTTTTTTGCGGTATCGCAGCGCGATCGCGATTTTCCGGCAAGGGTGATGAACATGGCAACACGCGTCGACGGGCAGGGCATGCGGACGGGCAGTGGTGGCCGCTTCTTCCTCAATTCCGCCTTTGTCATGGTGGCGGTCGTCGTCGCCGGCTTTTCGACCCAGGTGGCGATGGGCCGATCGAGCTTTGCGGCGCCGCTGCTCGTCCATGCCCATGCCGTCGTCTTCATGGGCTGGGTGGCGATTTACCTGGTGCAGAACCTGCTGGTGGTGCGCGGCAACCGGGCGCTGCATCGCCGGCTCGGCTGGATCGCCGCCGGCTGGATGGTGGCGATGGTCGTGCTCGGCGTCGCGGTGACGCTGGCGATCGTGCGGCGGGGCCAGGTGCCGTTCTTCTTCCACCCGCTGCAGTTCCTGATCTTCGATCCGATGACGCTGTTCACCTTTGCCGGGCTCGGTGCCGCCGCCATCGTGCGGCGCCGGCAGACCGAATGGCACCGGCGGCTGCATTTCTGCGGCATGGCGCTGCTGCTCGGGCCGGCGTTCGGACGGCTGCTGCCGCTGCCGTTGCTGGCGCCCTGGGGGTTCGAAGCGACGCTGGTCCCCGTCATGCTGTTCCCGCTGGCCGGCGTCGTCGCCGACCTGCGCCGCAGCGGCAGCGTCCATCCGGCCTGGGGCTGGGGCATGGCGGCGATGGTCGGGTCGCTGCTGGTCAGCAACGCCATCGCCTATAGCCCGGTCGGCACCGCGATCTATGCCGGCGTGACGGCAGGCACGCCGGGCGCCGCCGTCGACCCGCTGGCGTTGGTGCCGCCGCCGGCAATGGGTGGCCCGGTCACCGGCCGGCTGTAGGGATGCTCAGTCGTCGAGCGCCGCATAGACCATGGTGCGGACCTCGCGGCGTACCGGATAGGTGCTGCTCGGGATGAGCTGGGTCATGAACAGGCCGATCAGGTCCTCGGCGGGGTCGACCCAGAAGAAGGTGCTGGCGGCGCCGCCCCAGAAGGCATCGCCGTCGCTGCCGGGCATCAGCGTCGCCGCCGCGTTCATCGTCGTTGCAAAGCCGAGGCCGAATCCGATGCCGTCATAGGCGGCTTCCGAAAACAGCGATTTCGACATGGCGGCGATGCTGCTGTTGCCGGGCAGGTGGTTGGCGGTCATCAGGTCGAGCGTCTTGCGGCCGATGTAGCGATGGCCGTCGGCGGTGCCGCCGTTGAGCAGCATCTGGGCGAACTTCATGTAATCGCCGGCAGTCGATACGAGGCCGCCGCCACCCGAGACGAAATCCGGCGGCGTCAGGTAGCTGCTGCCCTGGCAATCGTCCTGCAGGTCCATGGTGCCGGTGCGGTTGGGCTGGTAGCAACTGGCGAGGCGATGGCCCTGGCCGTCGCGGACGTGGAAGCCGGTATCGACCATGCCGAGCGGTTTGAACAGGCGATGCTCAAGGAAATCCTCGAACTTCTGGCCGGACACGACCTCCACCAGCCAGCCGCAGACATCGGTGGCCACAGAATAGTTCCAGCTGTCGCCGGGCGAGAATTCCAGCGGGATCCTGGCCAGCGCCGCGATCATGTCGGGCAGGGTGCCGGCCTTTTCGATCTCGCCGATCTTTTCGCGGCGATAGGCTTCATCGACATTGGTGCGCAGCTGGAAACCATAGGTCAGGCCGGCGGTGTGGCGGAGCAGGTCGACGACCTGCATCGGACGCTTCACCGGCGTCGTCTGGAAGCCCATGCGATGCGTGCCGGCGGCGAAGACGGCGAGGTTCTGCCATTCGGGGATGTAGCGATGGACAGGGTCCTCGAGCGCGATCTTGCCTTCCTCGACCAACATCATCAGCGCGACGGAGGTGATCGGCTTGGTCATCGAATAGATGCGGAAGATGGTGTCCTCGGCGATGGCGACCCCGCGCTCGACATCGGCATGGCCGGTCAGGCCCAGATGGGCGATGTCGCCGTGGCGGGCGACCATGGTCAGCGTGCCGGGCAGTTTCCCGGTGGCGACATATTTTTCGTCGAGGAAGCGATCGATGCGCGCCAGGCGCTCCGGCGAGAAGCCGAGTTCATCGGGCATGAATCTGGTCCTTAAAGTGTCGGCTGGTCGAAACGGCGCGGGCTGATCTCGCCATGCAGCTTCAGGATGGCATCGCTTCCGGCGGTCTTGCACAGGCCCGGCACCAGGCCATGGACGATGCACTTGGCCGACGCGACCGCCAGTCGGCCGGCGACCCCGAAGGCGGCGCCCATGTGCTCGACATAGCTCTCGTTGACGGCGCGAGGGTGATCGACGAACAGGCGAGCGAACATCGCTGGCAGCCTCCTTGAGTTTGCAGCCGTCTTATTCCCCAATATTCACGCCGCCGCCAGCCCGGCAAAGCGCGCGCGGCCGCCCATCAGCCGATTGAGCAGCAACGCGACGGCGATGCAGGCGAGCAGGGTGACCAGCATCAGATGGATGTAATGCACCGGCGTCCACACCCAGGTGAATACGGCGTATAGCCCGACGCCGAAGGCCAGTGCCGCCATGACCGCGCCGGCCTTGACGCCCTTGAACACCAGCCCGACGATGAAGGCCGACAGGATCGGCATCGACAGCAGCCCGTTCAATTGCTGGACGAGATTGATGATCGAGACGGTGCCGGCATAGACCGGCACCAGCGCGATCGAGACGATGACGAAGCCCACCGAAATCAGCGTGTTCAAGCGCCGCACGTCGGGGTTGGCGTCGATATAGCTTTCGTGGATGTCGCAGACATACAGCGTCGTCGTCGAGTTGAGGATCGATGTATAGTGCGTCAGCACCGCCGCGCACATGAAGGCGGCAAAGGCGCCCGACGCCCAGGCCGGCATGACCGCCGCGACGACCCGCCCATAGGTGGCATCGCCGGTGACGCCGAACAGCTTGTAGGCGGCGACGCCGGGCAGCACGACGATAGCGGGCACGATGAGGATGCGGATGACGCCGGCGGCAAACACGCCCTTTTGCCCTTCGCGCAAATTGGGTGCCGCCATGGCGCGCTGGGTGATGGTCTGGTTGGTCGACCAGTAGAACATCTGGATGAAGATCATGCCCGTAAGCAGCGTCGGCCAGGGGATGGGCGAGTCCAGCCCGCCGGCCATGCTCAGCCGCTCTGCAGGCACGCCGTCGAACGACCAGCCGATCGCCGACATGGCGAGGAACACCACCGCCAGCGCGCTGCCGAGCACGCCGACGCCGGCGATCGTGTCGTAGACGGCGACGGCGCGCAGGCCGCCGAGGATGGCATAGAGCGAGCCGATAATGCCGAGCGCCGCGGCGAGCGGCAGCAGCGGCAGGTCGACGCCCGAGACGGTGCGCAGGAACAGCGCGCCAGTATAAAGCGCGATCGGCAGATAGATGAGGATATTGCCGGCGAGGAACAGAGTTGAGACGAGCGCGCGCAGGTGCTTGGAGCCGTATTTCTTCTGCAAAAGCTCGGTCGTCGTCGTGCAGTTGTTGCGGTAATAAATGGGCAGGAAGATCAGCGCGAGCATCGCCAGCCCGGCGACCGCCGACAGCTCCCACCAGGCCAGCAGCAGCATCTGGTTGCCGTTCATGCCCACCAGCTGCTCGGTCGACAGGTTGGTCAGCGTGATCGAGCCGGCGATGAACGGCCAGGTCAGCCCGCCGCCGGCGAGGAAGAACTCGCGGTTGCTGTTGGTGCCGCGGCCGCCGGTTTCGCCGGCCGCGCGCGCCATGCGCCGCGTCTGCCACCATGTCGCCACCGCCATCAGGACGGTCAGCGCTGCAAACACGCCGATCTGCACGCTATTCACCTGGCGCTCCCCCGATTTTTGCCGGCAAAGTTGCACAGCGGCGGCGGTCGCGCTAGGCCGGCAGCGGCTGGTCGGGGCGATTAGCTCAGTTGGTAGAGCGCTTCCTTTACACGGGTCGGGTCCGGTTGGGCTAACGCGTTCCACACTTTAAGCTTTCTGCTTTTCGGAAATGGGCAGTGTGGGAATAGTAGGGGAAACGCTGTCAGCAGCATCGATTCCGGCCCGCAAATCCTCGTTCAAGACGTGAGCATAGCGCATCGTCGTCGCGAGCGAGCGATGCCCCAGCGCCTTGCCGGTCAGCGGCAGGTTGTTCGTCGCTCGCAGGATCCTGGTGCCGCGGGTGTGGCGGAGGTCATGGAACCGCATCGCATCGATGCCGGCCTCCGCCAGTGCGGCGGTCCACGGCTTGCGCCAGCCATTCGACGAGAACGGGTACCGCTCGCCCTTCCGCCGCGCCGCCCGCGTCCGGCCGTCCTTGGTAGTGTGCTTGCTCCGGGTCGCCTGTGCCTCGAACGTGAATACCTGGGGGCAGACGCGGGGCTGCGAGGCGATCAGGGCCAGCATGGCGGCGCCTAGCGGCCTTTCGATCGTGTCGCCGCCCTTGATGCGCGTCGTGGCAGTGCGCTGGGCCATGTCGACGTCGCGCCAGGTCAGCCGGATCACTTCAGACAGCCGCCAGCCAGAGGCCAGCGCGAAAGCGACGAAGTCATGGAGGTCGGACCGCAGCGCTGCGAACAGCTTTGTCTCCTCGGCCGCGGACAGGGTGCGCGCGGGTTGGTCCGAGACTTTCAGCAGCAGTTTGCCCCAAGCGGGCATCTCGCCGATGTCGAACCGGGTTTCGTCGGCGTGGCGCCAGATCGCGCGCCAGATCACGATCTCGCGATTGACCGAAGAGTTCGCCCGGCCGACGCGGCGCTTGGCGACTAGCAACTGCAGGTCGCGCTGCGTGACGTCGCCCATGAACGTCGAGGCACCGAGCCCGGCGAGCAGCACCTTGATAATGCGCTTGGCGTTGAGCCATGACGGCAGGGTCTCTGCTCGCTCGGCGTAGAGAGCGGCGGCCTCGTCGAGCGTGATGACCGGCCGGGATCGGTTCGGCGTGACGGCCTGCAGGCGGGCGTCGGCTTCGATCTTGGCGGCGGCGCGCTTGTCCGCGGTGCGGGTCGAGGCGCTGTAGCGGACACCGTTGATGACGAAATCATAGCGCCAGTACGGGGAGCGCGCCTGCTTGTAGAGCATCAGCCATAGGCCTCGGAGAACTTCGGGCGCAGCGGGATGACGCGGGCTGTGCGTCGTCCCTTCACCGGCTCTGGTTCCGGCGCACGAACCTGCGCCAGCACCTGGCAACTGGCAAGATAGGCGTCGCAATCCTCCTCGCTGTAGTGGAAGGCCCGGCCGCCGGTGGCATAGAACCGGATCTTGCCGGCGCGGCGCAGGCGCCCGAGCGTCTTGGTGCAGACGCGGATGCGGGCAGCGGCCTGCTCGGCGGTGAGGAGCTCGAGCTTCACCGGTTCGCCAGTTCGATCAGGACGTCGGCGTGGCAGGGCGTCCCCGGCTTGCACCAGCAGGCGAGGTTCTTGCCGCGAAGCTCGGGCAGCACGGCCGCCCGGCGCTGCCATTTGGAACTGACCAGGTCGGGATGCGCAATCGCGCGCTCCAGGTCGATGCGGTACGCGTTCCGCGCCGAGGCGGCGTCGCTCACCTGCCGGCCGATGATGTACGGGTTGCCGAGCAGCCCCGGTCGCGAGACCTTCACCGTGTTGGGCGGCATCCGCCAGCCTTTCGCGCGCGACAGATGCACCCTGATGGGCCGGTCGGTCACGCTTCGGCTCCCAACCTTTTTGCCGGCCAGACGGCGCCGGCGGCGATATTGAACCGAGCTTCGCAGCAGCCTTCGGTCGAGCAGCACAGCGACGCGCCACGGTGCCAGCGGTCGTAGCGGACCTGCCCGTCGCAGCTGGGGCAAGGCACGAAGCCGCCGGTGCGTAGCGGGATCGCCGTCGGTAGCGCGGTGATGGCGGCGACTAGGCGAGCCATCCCCTCGGACGTTGCGGCCTTCCAAGCGGCGCGCTCGGCGTCGGTGTATTCTTGACGCAAGCTGCAAGTGGGCGTCGGAGCGTCGGGCATGCACTTGCTCGCTGATCCCGGCTCGGAAAGGCCAAGGCCGGCGGCACAGCGCGGGCCGCTCTCGGCCAAGCTAGCGGTCCGCTCATAGCTGTAGTGGCGGCAATGGTGGGTTGCGCGCGGCGGGCGGGTGAACGGCTCACTCACTTCGCATGGCCCTCCTTGATGTGCCGAGCCATCGCCTCGGCGCGGGCATTGTCCTGGCGCACGGCGCGGACCAGCTGCGGGTCGTCGCCGCCTTGCGCCTGCGGGCGGGGCTGGGGCTTGTTCGTCATGAACCTACGAGCTCCCGGAACATGATCGGCTCTACGGTGCCGTCGGCGTTGATCTTGTCGAGCCACGCATCTGCGCTGACCTCGCTGCCATCCCAGCGCTGCGGCCAGGTTTTGGCGGCGATCAACTCGCGGATGCGGGACTCTTCCTCGACATTGAGGATATCGAGGGCCGGCGCTGTTTCCGGCCGGGCATCGTTGCAAGTCTTCTGGATCGCCAGGACCTTCTCGAGCGCTTCCAGGCGGACGTCGAGCTTGACCGGCCCGGCGCGTTGCCCGGACTTCGACAGGGTGCCATCCTTCAGAACCTCAGGCTCCGCCTTGCGAAGCCGGTTCTTCATAAGCCGCAGCGAGCGATAGACCGGGCGCAGCTGCAGCAGCGGCGCAAGCCAAGTCCACGCTGGCATGGCGACAACGGTTTTTAGCGCAACGTCCTCGGCCGCCAGCGGGCAGGCAATGCAACCGGTCCGGGCGTTGACTTCGACTGCTTCGTCACCGCCATAGGCGTCGGCGAGGATCCGGGTATCCCAGCCACCGAACTCCGGCTGCGGCGCATAGATCATCAGCCAGTCCCAGACCGTGCAGACCCGCCAGTGCAGGATCGGCGCCAAGGTGGCGACACGGCCCCGGATGCCCTTCGCCATCGGCAGAACCTGCTGGTACCAGCCCTGTCCGCATTCGGCGCCGTCCTTGCTGCACGACATGCTGATGCGGCCGTCGCGAACCGCGCTCTCGCCCTCCCGCACGCCGGTGATCATCAGGACCGTGCCGGGGATATGCTCGAGCGCGCGTTCGATCGCCGCCGTCATCGGGTCAACCTTGATCTGGCGGGTGCACCAGCGCAGCGTGTTGTTGTTCGGCGGCGGCACGCCTCGGCCGAGCATGTAGACCATGAAGCGCTTGTCCATCGGCGCGCGCACAACTTCGACCGTGATCCAGTTCCGCAGCCGCAGCTTCGCCATCATCAGCTCGGCCGCGGCGGCGATCGGCGGTAGCTCCTGGCGGGTATCGGCATAGAATACCCATAGGCGCTGCGGTTGCGGCAACTCGCCGGCGTCGATCAGGTGAATGATCATGGTCAGCGTGGCGGTGCTGTCCTTACCGCCCGACCAGGCGACGGCGACATGGTCGTGCTTGTCCCAATATGCGCGCAGCGACATCAGTGTGAGCTCGATCGCCTCGGTGCCGAGCATGCGAGCGCCGCCGGAGAAAAGGCTGCCGGTCATGCGGCCCGCACCAGATAGTCTTGCCCGACCGCAACGCCGCTGCCATCGTTCCGGCTGAGCGCCGGGGCGCTAGCAGGGGGACGAACATAATGGCGCGACGAATTTTTGAGATCGATACGCTCGCTGCCCACGATTTCGACCATGGGCGGGTTAACTTCCGCGGGCGCGAAAACGGCAAAGTCATCAACTGCTCGATTTCTGACGAAGCGCTCCAGGACATGTCCGGTTCGATCGCATTCGAGCCCGACCAGCTGCTTGCTATCTTTGGAGCAAATGCATTCGACATCGGAGAGATCGCAGAGGCGAAGCTCAACGCAAATGCCCTCGAAGCGGACGGATCCATCCGTATCCGAGCCGCTGACGTTTGTTAGGCGATTGCTTGGGTTGGCGAGCCTCACTGAACGGTCACTCCTTCGGGCCGGCCGCCGAGCGCGGTGCGCAGCAGCGTGGCGTGTTTCTCGACATCCTCGAGCCAGCGGTCCTCGCTGACCCATGACTGGATCGCGTCGCCGATAGTCAGGCTCATGGCGGCGAGGACTGCGGCGCGCGCCTCGCCGGGGCACATCTGCTGCTCGAGCTCGGCGGCCCTCGCGGACAGGCTCGCCGCGATGTCGATGCGCAGCGCGGTGATGGCGTCGCACATCGCGCAACCGCACTCCTGGGTCTGATGCAGGACCGGCACGGCTCAATCGCCAGTTTCGAGAAAGTACGCGGGCGGCCGGAACACGAAGCGTGCGGGCTGCCCCGGCACGGTCGGCCGGATGACCTCGCACTTCGCCGCGGTGAATGCCTCGAACTCCCAGGCAAACAGCCCCTCGGCCGACGCCTTGTTGATCGTGGCTCGATAGCCCTTGTTCGGCTTGCCCTTGGCGATGAAGCCCTTCGGCGCATCGTCGGCGAGCGCGACCGCGACATAGCCGGCGTCGCTGCCATTGCCGACCATGACGAGAAGCTTGTGCTCCGGGTTCCGCATGCCGAGCGCGTGGGCCAGCTTGTGCCCGATCATCACTGCGATGTAGCCGCGGGCATCCTTGCCCATGCGGACGCAGCGGACGCCATCGTCGGGTGTGGCTCCCTTCGTCGTGCCCTTCGGGGCAATCCGCTCGACGATCTCAAATGCCATGGTCAGTCCCCTTCGTAGTGAATGTCGTTGGGCCACCGGCCGGTGGGCCGAGCGGACGGGTGATGGTCATGCCATTTCTCCCGGCAGGGGATTGGCGAGGCGCACGCGGTCGCCCTCGACGAAGGCGACGCCGTTGCGACGAAGCTGCGCCAGGCCATTGTTCCAGTTGCCGCCGGTCGGCTTGCAGCCAAGGCGTCCGGCCAGCGCGTCCTTCGACATCGACGCGAAGGTCAGAGCCTCGATCATGCGCGGCGCCGGATTGGTCAGCACCGATTGCCACAGCAACAGGGCTTCTTCCCGCGACATGCCCGCCGGCGCCGGGCTTGCCGACCAGATGAGCTCGCCTTTCTCGGCGATGCGGCCGCTGTCGCGCAGCCATTTCCGGGCGGCGTTGAAATTGCCGCCGGTGGCTTTGCGGCCGGTCAGCGCCGCCTGCGCCCAAGTCAGCTTTGCCGGGTTCACGCGGTCGAGAAGATCGGCGATGGCGATGGCCGCAGGGCTGGCCTTGGTTGCCGTCTCTCCGGCTGTCACGACCTGCGGTTTCTCGGCCGGGGGCTTGGCCTCCCGCTCGCGCTGTCGTTTCGCTGTGGCGTCGACCCTCTCCGTCGGCGCCATCTTTTGCCCGTCGTCTCCTTCGGGCACTCCGCCGCCTTGCGCGGGGATCTGGTCGAGCGGCGCCACCACATAGGGGTCCGTGGTGGCGCTGCCGTCATGTCGTGGAATCGATGGAAAAAGCACGTCGCCGACGAGGCAGTGATAGGCGCGTTCGGCTCGCTGGTAGCCGGCGATAATCCATTGCAGCCGGGCCTCACGATCGGCTGCGTCCTGAATATCCATGCGCAGGCCGGCGATCTCCTTGCTCTGCTGCTGCATGACCATTTGCGCCATCGGCCCGGCGGCAGCGACGTCCTGCACAGCAACGGTTGCATCGGCGGCAGGCTTCAGCGCCGCGACCAGCGCCGCGGTGTCGATCGTCGCCAGCGTGGCGGGCACCGGCGGCGACTCTCCGGCCTCGGGCGTCCGGCTCGTGTCGAACGTCACCGGCAGCGGCGCGACGTTGCGATCGAGCACGTCGGCCGCCGGCGAATAGACCCACCGCTCGCCGCGCTTCAGCTTGGCCAGCGACTGCTCGACCTGGGCGGCGAGATCCTTGGTCGCATGACCCTTCAGATAGGCCCGCACCGGAGCCTGGTCGGTCGGAGCGACGAGCTGGTGAATGATGAGGGTCTGCATCTGCGACAGCACCGACTTGGCGATGTCGGCCGGCCGCTGGGTGATGAGCATCGGCACGAAGCCATGCACGCGGCCGCGCTTCGCGATCCAGATCATGTCCTCGAGCAGCGCATAGCCGAGATCGTCGGCGGCGGTCTGCGGCGCGAACTCGTCGGCCTCGTCGATGACCAAGTGAAACCGGGTCCGGGGCTTGCCGCGGATCGTCGCCATGAAATCCCGAACGAAGCGGCGCTGCTCCTGGCCGCTGCGCAGTTCGGAGATGTCGACGACTGCCGACAGGGGCCCGTCGATGACGAGCCGGGCCACCTTGGCGCCGTCATGGGCGCTGATCGGAACATCGCCGTGCAGCCCGCCGAATATCGGGATGCCGAACCCCGGCCCGGTGCCGGCGGCATCGCTGCGCAGGCCATACCAGACGCCGGTCGGGTCGATGACGCAGGTGTGGCGCTGCTCATGCAGCAGCTTCTCCACCAGCACCTTCGCCGAGACCGTCTTGCCGGCGCCGGACATGCCGATGATGGCGGTCGACAGGTCAAATAGGGGAACTGGCCCGCTCACCCGAACAGGGTCCGCTGGCGCGCGGCCTCGTCGGCCCGGGACCGCTCGACCGCTTCCTTCTCGGCCTCGAGCTTGTAGTCCTCGGCAATGGCCTCCATCAGCGCGATCTCACGGTCGGCCGAGGCTTGCCGCATCTTTCCGTTCTCGACCCAGCGCGGGTAGACGCGGCGGCGCATGTTGGCCTCGCGGATCGCGCTGTCGCGCTTGTCCTGGGCGGTGAAGCTGGCGGCCATTACCGCTTGCCCTTGGTCAACCGCGCGCGAGCGCTATCAGCAGCGGCGCGCATATCGAGGATGCTCATGGCGTCATGGTCATCGTCCGGCGCCAGGGGAATGGACGCGGTGAGCGCTTCAAGCTCCGAGATCGTCGCGGCATTGCTGATGCGTTCTACCAGCGGCGGTTCCGCCTTTGCTCCCGGCCCGGCCAAGTCATAGCCGGGCTGGCCGTCCGGGCGCCGAAACCGAAGGGCCTCATCGGTCTCGTCAGATCCCGCCTCGGTGTCCGTGACCGAATGCAGGATATCTCCGGACAGTGCGGCGGGCGCGGGGTCAGCGACGCGATCGGTATCGGCGCTCTGTTCGATCAGCATGGCACCGGAGAGCGGCGTCGCCGAAAGCGAAGGTCCGGCCGCGATGGTCATGTCCTCGACCTCTTCGGCCGACTGATAGCCGAGCATGACTTCGGGGCAGTAGAACCGGACAAGGAACGTCGCGCTGCGATACCGCAGCATCACCTCGGGCATCGACCGGTACTTCGGGTTCTTGGTCCAGCCCTCGGCCTCTGCCATTGCCATCGTGACCGTGACGCTGATCTCCTGCCCGGTGTCGCGCAGCGTCGCAAAGGCCGTGATGGCCAGGTCCTTGCCGGTGCCTGCAATGCGCCAGTCGATGCGGCCGGCGAAGATGCCCGACGCGTTGGCGCGGGCGATCATGTACTGCGCCGCGAAGCCGGCCTTGCCGCTGACGACGTGGATATTCTGCATCACAATCAGCGGATTTTCGCCCATCGCCTCCGCCATGGTCAGCGCGATATAGCAGTTCGCCAGCGCTTCCTCGGGGCGGCCTTTACGAAGATGATCAGGGATCAGTGGCGACGATGCGAACACCTTGGCCTTGCGCTGCAACAGGTCGAAGCGCGCGGACTCGCTCGACTGCGGCAGGTTCGGCATCGGCGTGACGTTGGCGGGCAGATTGTTCATGCGGTGTCCTTTCAGGCGGCGTAGGAAAGCTCGCCGCGCTCGGCGGCTTGATCGATGGTGCGCTGGGTCCAATTCGGCATCGGCAGCTGCAGCACGTCGTCTGCGTATCCGGGCCATTTCCCGGCATCGAGACAGTGAGCGAAGGTGTCGATCGCGCGGCGGTTCAGCATGCGGCCGCGATGGATATCGTCCTCGGGCAGCTGGTAGAGCGCGACGCAATGCGGCGGCTCTTTCTCGATCACGATGAAGAACATGTGGCGCGGCCGCTCGCCGTAGATCGCCTCGATGCCCTCGCGGTAGAGCGCAGCGGACTGGTGATAGCCGAAGCTCGCAACCGATCGCGCGAAGGCGCCAGGTGAGCCGTCTGCAGCGGTTTTCAGATCCGGAACGTAGAGGCGCTTCGCGGGCAGGAAATCCGGGCGAGCGCGAAGCCACACCCCGGTCGCGGCGTCTTTCCACGCGAGCGTCATTTCCGGATCGCCATTGGTCAGCGAAGCCGCCGCAAACTTGTTCGCCCGGAGCGCTGCCGCCATGGCCGACACCGTTTGCGCCTGGGCATAGGTCAGCACCGTCAGGCCGCGTTCCTGTGCCTCGGCGCGAGCAGCGTGATAGGCAGCCTGCTGTTTCGTCGCTCTGGCGTTGAAATCCTCGGGCAAAACGAAATAGGCGGCGGGCCAGCGGTCGCCGAGCAGCAGCAGGTCGTGCGCGGCCTTGCCGACCGCGAAGTGCGCCTTCTCGTCCTGCTTCGGGCGGTTCGGGTTCAGAGGCGACTTCCACCAATAATGCAGCGGCGAGCGTGCCTCGATCAGCTTGAGCCCGCTGGCGCTGATGCTCGGCGCGTCGCAGATCTCGGCACCGTGATAGTCCTCGGCCGCGATGTCCGGATAAGCGCCCGGCGTGGTGATGAGCGCGCCCATCAGTGCAGCCCCAGGCCGCACAGCAGGCCGGCGCCCCAGCCCATCACGAAGGTCGCGGTGGCGGTCCAGGCCATGGCATTGTAGCGCCGCGCCGGGGGCAGGGTGCCGGTGCGCCGGCGCACGACCTCGGTGTCGCTGATGATGCGGACGCTCATGCTCATGCGATTTTCCAAATCATGAAGAGGACGACCGCGGCGGTGAGCAGCCCGCCCAGCCAAACCGCGCGAAGGGCAGTCCACCGCAGGCGGTCGATCTGCATCTGCACCCGCTGGTTGCGCGGGATGATGAACGGCACCTGCGACGAGCCGGTGGCGTCCTCGAACTGGCGACGAAGGCGGCTCATTCGGCGCGCTCGGCAAGCATGGCGTCGGCGTAGTCACCGGCCTGCTTGGCTACGATTTCCCAGCGCTCTATGCCGGTACGCCCGCCAAACCAGCGTTGATAGTGGCGCTCGTCGGCGTGTCCGGTGCAGATGGTTGGGTTCGCCAAAGCCTGCCCCGCGAACCAGTCGCGCAAGGTCATGCCAGACCGACCCTCATAAGCGTTGCAGTCGCCCGGCACTTCCGGGAACGCGAATGGGTTATCGGCGCTCATGCGACGGCCGCCAGCGGTGCGGCGCGCATCGGCTCGGGCTCGACCGTGACCAGGTGGACCCGGCCGGCGATCGTCACAGGCAGCCGGTATGAGCCGTCGCCGATGGTTTCGATCACCGCACCGGCGGCGAACTCGGCCAGCGCCGCACGGATCGCCGCGGTGAGGCACATGGAAAAGTGGACATGCGGCAGGCCGTGCGGCCCCTCGACCTCGATCTGGCGCAGAGTGCGCAGCGGGTCCGTGGTCGCCTTGAGGAAGCCGGTCAGCGCACTCGAGCCGGCCAGGCCGAGCGCGTCGCTGGCCATGACGGCCGCATCGATCTGGTCAGCCGTGGGGATAGGGTGGACGTTGCCCATCAGTAAGCTCCGATCATGTTGAGGGTGGCGAAGGCGCCGGCGGCGACGCCGACGAGGCCGGCGGCAAGGGTTTCGAAGCGCAGCCAACCGTTCCAGGCCGCGAGGAAAAGCAGCGCTGTGGTGACGATGCCGGCGACGGCGATGTCGGGGATGCCGATCACAGCTTCATCGCCAGGACGATGACGGCGACGGCGAACAGCGCGAACGCGACCATGATCAGGTTAGCGAGCACGTCATCCCGACGCGGCGGGGGCGGCGGGAAGCTCATGCGCCTGCGGCCTTGGCGACGACCCGGGCGAGGCAGAGGCCGTTCCGTTCATTGGGCGTCATCTCGCGAACGGTCTTATTCGTGCCGTCGATGCGCTTGGGCCAGGCTGCGCTCATGCCGCCACCTGCTGCGCCAGCGACGCGGCATAGGCCTTGCAACGGGCCAGCCTTTCTTCAGCCAGCGCGATGTCATGCGCGGTGTAGTGGCGGTCCATCTCGGCGCCGACGGCGTAACGCGTGCCGGTGTCCGGCGTGGCGGCGATGGCGCGCATCGTGACGAGCGCGCGCTCCTGCCATTCGATCTCGGCAGGGGTGGAGCTAGAGGCGAGGAAGGCTGCTTCGCGGGCTGCGAGCCACGCCGTGCCGCCCATGCTTTCGAGGGTGCCCATGAGGCGAATTCCCATCGCCGGGAACCTGATTGTTCCAGCGGCGATGGGGAGACACTACGCGGGATGCATCCCGCACGTCAAGCAGAAAGCGGGACTAATCCCGCACTATTTTCCCGCACTCTGTCGTCTAATCACCGGGAGCATTATCAGTGCCTTGCTGCACCGCAGCCTTCGATGCGGCTTCCTTGGCCGCTTTCCGAGCCATGGTCTGGCCAGTTTTTTTCATAACCTGCCGCGCCTCGATCGCCGCATCGCCGTCGACCACGTCGCGCTTCAAGACCTCGTTGACGACGATGTCGCAGAGTTCCTCGTCATCGACCTTCACGCCTTCAAAGAGCTTGCGCATCTCACGCTTGAGAGCGGCAATCATCGGCTCCGATCGCATCACCTCTGCGACCGTGTAGCGGTTTATGATTTGCGCCTTGGAGTGGAATGCCGATAGCGCATCGCCCGAGATGCCCTCCTTGCACAGCAGGAAGAGCCGGGCGAGGTCGTCCTCGCGCCGTGGATTTAGCTTCATGATGTCGATGCAAACGACTTCCCGATACTCGATCGGTTGCGCGAACTTCAGCCGGTAGATTTTCCACTCCAGCGCGTTGGTGAGGATGACCCATTCTATACCGTGGTGGGCGCCGTAATTTACCGCCTGGCGCAGATGGGTCTCGTTGAGGTTGGTGCCGGCCGATTTCACTTCGGCAAGATATCTGACCTTGCCGTCGAGCTTGATCGCTAGGTCGCAGAATGTGCCGCGGATCTGCTGCTCGGATGTCAGGTCGATGTATTTGTCGAAGCCGAAGACATCGCAGAGAATATCTTTGACGACGGTGACGGTGTCGGCCTCGGAGATGTCGCGCTCTCGAAGCTTGCCGACAATCGGCTGATACCGCTTCAGTCCCTCGATCAGACGGTCATTTACCCGCTTCGGTATTCTTGACATCCTGCCCCCCGGCTTTCGACTGCTAACCTAACATCTCGCTCCACGGCACGACGCGGTGGACTGCCGCAACCTGGCAAGTCTTCAGCGAGAAGCGTTGTTGTGGATTGAATTGCTCCAGTTCGATCGTGCTCGCGTTTCGACGGGCCAGGCGTTTGACCATGGCGCAGATGACCTCGTCATCACCATTGCGGAGCTGGACGACGACATAATCGCCGATGCCAGGAATTCGGCGCGGGTCGACGTAAATCACCTCGCCGATCTCGAACCGCGGTTCCATCGACGAGCCGGCGACCTGCATGGCATATATCGCCTTGTTGCCCGAGATCCTCGGCGGACGGCGCGTGTAGCCGCGTATTTCACCCGGCATCATCTCCGTCTGTTCTATGAGCACGGCAAGCCCATCTTGCTCCAGCGCGAAGTCGGCGCCCTGGGCAGTACCGACAATCGGCACGTCGTTCGGAAAGTTGGCCGCATTTCCGCTGAAGGATGGACTGGGCGGATCGATCTCCAGGTTTGG
The DNA here is from genome assembly GCF_049896705.1 of Sandarakinorhabdus sp. DWP1-3-1. NCBI lineage: Bacteria > Pseudomonadati > Pseudomonadota > Alphaproteobacteria > Sphingomonadales > Sphingosinicellaceae > Sandarakinorhabdus > Sandarakinorhabdus sp. DWP1-3-1. The sequence continues at coordinate 204,866 of NZ_JAFCUV010000001.1, forward strand.
TACCGGGAGCGGGACGTTCACGGAACCTGAGCCGAGGAACTCGCTAAGGTCGATCTTAAGCGCTTTGGCGAGCGCTGCGAGCGTGTCGATCTTAGCTTGACCGCTCTTCCCTCTCAGGATGTCGCGCACCGCGTCCGCGTTCAATCCAGCGGCAAGCGATAGACCGCGAGCGGACTGCCCGCTTTCACCCGTCGTCGCTTCCAGCAAAATTCGCCGGACCGCGTCCATATCGATGGTTGAGGCCATGCGGGTTAACTCCCGCATTTCCTGCGGGTGCGTCAACGACGGGACGTATCCCGCAAAATTGCTTGACGTGCGGGACGTGTCCCGCCGATAAGGCTGCGCATGGATAATCACTCCCTGCTTGCCGAGATCGAGGCGTTCCAGGCGCGCCACAGCATGGCTGACAGCACCTTCGGGCGCCTTGCGGTCAATGACTGGAAATTTCTCCGCAGTCTCAGGGAGGGCAAGCGGCGCCTTTGGCCAGAGACCATCGCGAAGGTCCGAAAATTCATGGAAGAATACGCGCCGGCTCCGGCCGGAGACGCCACCTCCGAGGCCGCCGCCGCATGACGAGCGTGGTCACCCCCTACCGTTCCGGCTCCTTTCCGGACGCGAGAGCCTGCTGCGCGCCCGACAGGGATGCTCGGCCAGCGCCGCAAGGCGTCAACGATCCTGGCCGGAACGGTACCAGGGAAGGGTCGATGGCAGGGAAGTGCAGGCATCATCATTTCGGGAGCGATAGCCTGTGATCCGCGGCAAGATCATTCCGAATGCGCGACTTCTGACCGACGACGATTACCGGCGGCTCTCCTCCGCCGGCATTCGTCGCGTCAGTGCCGCCGACGGCTGCGCCAGGCTGGCGCTCGAAGTCGGTTGCGACGAGCGCACGATGCGCAATGCCCGTGATCGGCGTTCCTCGCTGTCAGGCGCATCGCTGTTCAACATGCTGGCCAAGGACCCGTCAGCCCTGGACGAGTTGCTTGCGCATTTCGGCTATCGGGCTGCTCCGATCGATGCGGCAACCGCGGATGATGCCGGCCTCAATGCCGATGTTGCACACCTGAACGCTGTCGTCGCCGAGGCGATGCGTGACGGTCGAATCGATCATATCGAAAATGCCCGCGTGCTCGATGCCGCGCGTCCAGTCGTCCAGACGCTGACCGGGCGCATCGCTTCGGCGGGGCGCGCTGCATGAGCACGGCTTGGCCATTCGGCGACCTGCCGATGTTCGGCCATCGGGTAATTTACGCCGATCCGGCGTGGCCATTCGAAAACTACAGCGCCAAAGGCGAGAGCCGGAATCCGAACCGCCACTACCCGACGATGTCGCTGGAGCAAATCAAAGCGCTGCCGGTGGGTCACCTTGCGGCCGACAACGCCGCGCTACTGCTGTGGGCGACCGACCCGCTGCTCGACAAGGCCATCGAGGTCATGACGGCGTGGGGATTTCGGTTCGTCACGGTCGCATTCACCTGGGCGAAGCGCACTCCCAATGACACGGGTTGGCACATGGGGACGGGCTATTACACCCGCGCCAACCCGGAGATCTGCTTGCTCGGCATGAATGGCCGGGTCGGGCTGCCGAAAAGCCGCGGGGTGCGCCAGCTAATCGTCGAGCCGGTGCGCGAGCATAGCCGCAAGCCCGATCGCGTGTACGGCGACATCGAGGCCCTGTTCGACGGACCTTATCTCGAGCTGTTCGCCCGCCAGCGGCGCGCAGGCTGGAGCAGCTGGGGCAACGACGTCGACAAGTTCGAAGCGGCTGCAGCCTGATGGCGCGCCCGAACCCCTGGAAAGCCCGCGAGGCCGACCTCCGCGCGATGGTTGCCGCTGGCGATACCATGGCGGTCATCGCGGCGCGCTACGGCGTCAAGGAGCAGGCCGCCAACATGGCGTGCTGGCGCCTCGGTATCCGGGTGCCGAAGGCGGTCAAGTCCGTCCGGTCGTCTGCGCTCAAGCGGCGCCAGTGGGCCGACCCGGCGTACCGCGAGCGGATCACCGCGGCATCGCGGGCGTCGTATCATGCGGGCCACGGCCACCGGTTGTCCGTTCGGGGCAGGGGGAGCCGGCTGCAGGGCGTGCCGCCGGAACACCACGACACCTATTTCGCCCTTTATCACAAGCTGCGCGACGCCGCGGAGGTCCGGCGCATCCTGGCGTTGGACGTCGCGGCGGAGCAGAGGCGCCGGGCCGACGAAGCTGCGGCGCGGAGCAGCCTGGACTGGCAGCACCGGCATCACGCGATGATGCGCGGCGGTGGCCGCATCGCGCCGACGCAGGTGGCGGTATGAATGCGGGTCGCGACGGACGGGGCCGCTACGCCCCGGTGCCGGTCACGGTGCCGCTTTGCGTGCGCCGGAGCCGGTCCGCCCGTGTCGCAAAGGGCAACCATCAGCGCCGGATCAACGAGATGCGGCGGGCCCGCGAGGTGATGGAAGCCGCGCCCGACTACCAGAGATTGCGCCACGGCGCTCCACCGGTCCCGGCAATCCTGCCGCGCGACACCCCCGAGGAATGAACGCGATGTTCTACCTCACCATCATCGTCTGCACAGGAGTTATCATCATGGCACTTCGCCAATCCACCATCGACATCATCGCCCAGATCGAGGCGCTCAAGGCCGACGACCAGGCCGCGATCGACACCGCCGTCGCCGCCGCCACGGCCGAAAAGGACGCCCTGATCGCCGCCGACGCGGCCGAGGACGCCGAGCAGGTCGAGGCCATCAACGCCGCGCTGACCGCCTCGCCGGTGACCCCGAGCCCCGACGCCTGATCGCAACCGCTGCGCCGCCTCGCGTGGGGCGGCGCAGCCCCTTCGTGCAGAGGAGAATGACGTGCCGAAGAAGGAAAGCGTGCTCGAGGGCGCGATGAAGGAGACGGTCGCAGCCGGTGCCAAGCCCGACAATGAGCAGATGGACAAGCCCGACTTCGACCGGGCGCTGCGCGTCCTGCGGGGCGACATCAAGCCCGCGATGGAAGGCATGGCCGAGACTCGCGGCGGTGTCAGCGCGGCCTGGAAGGTCATCGCCGACGAATGCCACGTCCACAAGGCGGCGGCGCGGTTCTTCCAGACCCATGTGATGGCCGCCAGCACGGACAAGCGCGAGGATGTGCTCCGCTCGCTGTTCGGTCTGTGCCAGGCCGCCGAGATCCAGGTCGAAGTCGATTTGGTCGACATGTCGGGCGCACCCGCAGCGCCGGCGATCAAGCCGCCGGAGACCCCCGCCGGCCAGCCCGAGCCGATGTTCCACTGATGCGCCGCGCCGAAGAGAGCGACCTCTTGCCCGCAGCTGCGTTTCGACGTGGCGTCCTGGCGCTCGACTTGTCTTCGGCGACCGGGTGGGCATTTGCCCGGCCGGGCTGCATCGCTGACTGGCCCGTAACCCGCCCGTTCAACGATCTGGCCATGATCGAGCCCGATCCTCGGCCGCTTCCCGAGGTCGGGTTCGGAACATGGGAGCTTGGCCGCGGGCTGCATGGCCGCAGGTTCGACGCGCTGTCCCAGATGCTCCGGGCCCATGCCGCGCCGGGCCTGGTCGTGATCGAGCAGGCCATCCCGGGCAAGTTCTCGCGCACCAACGCCGCCACCGAGATCGCCCAGGGGCTTCGCGCCGTCGTCTGTGGCTGGGCCGCGAATAGGGGCGTGGTGCTCCGCGAGGCGCCGATCAATTCGGTGAAGGCGTGGTTCGGCTCCCCTATGCAGCGCGACAAGGCGCCCATGATCGCGATGGCCAAGCGGCTCGGGTTCGACGTGAAGTCAGACCACGAGGCCGACGCGCTGGCCATCCTCGACCTGACCCTCGCTCGCGGCGCCATGGCGGCCCGGCTGATGGGGAGGCTGGCCGCATGACCGGCTATGCCCCGCCGTGCCCGCCAGCGCCGCGCCTGTCGCGTCAGCTGACCCGCTATCTCCAGTTCCGCCAGCATGGACACGCGCGCGCCGATGCCGCGACGGCCGCCGGTATTCCCATCCCCGAGGCCGAGCTCGTCGACAAGGATATGGGCCTGTGAATTCCGATATCCCCCCGGTGCCGTACCGCAGCGTGGTGCAGCTGCTCGCCTTGCGCGCGCCCGCGCCGATCAGCGCCGAGACAGTGGCGCGCGGCTACGGCCTCAGCCTCGACCTTGCCCAGAAGGCGATCGTCCAGGCCGACACGGTACGGTTCCACGCACGGCACCGGGGCAGGGCGGCATGATGCTCCATGTCCGTCCCGGCGGCTCCCCGGTCCTGACCGTCGCGATGCCCTGCAATCCGTTCGGGTTGCCGATCGATCCTGCCAGCGTTCCGGCCGTCTCGGTCCGCACCGCGCCGCCCTCATTTGCCGAGCTGGTCCGGTTCGCCGAGGAATATGCCGACCTGCGCCGCGGCACCCTGTGCGGCCCGGCGCGTCATCGCGACGCTGCATGGCCGCGCCAGGCGCTGATGCTGGCGGTTCGGCGGGAACGGCCCCAGCTGTCGCTGCCTACAATCGGGCGCCGGCTTGGCGGGCGTGACCATACCACAGTGCTGCACGGCGTCCGCGCCGCTGCCGAGCGCTGCGCGGCCGACCCCGACTTTGCCGAGATGGTCGCGGCGTTCTCTCGCAAGGCGAGCCTCTGATGGCTGATTTTCCCGCGCTGCCTCTGTGGACGGACGCCTATCTGGCCGACACGCGCCACCTGACGACGCTGGAGCATGGCGCGTATCTGCTGCTGCTCATGGAGGCTTGGCGCCGGCCGACGTGCTCGCTGCCCGATGACGACCGCCTGCTGGCCCGCCTTGCCGGACTGGCCATGGACGACTGGCTGGCTATCAAAGCAACGGTCATGGAGTTCTGGAAGCGCGACGGCCGGACCAAGACATTCGCGCAGAAGCGCCTGTCCGCCGAGGCCGTATACGTGCGCGGCAAGAGCAAGGTTCAGCGCGAGAAGGCGGCGAAGCGCTGGGGCAAGAAACCCGTCGATGTCGATGCAAACTCGGTCGAAAATCGGTCATCCGCTAATGACATGTTGGACCCCGATGAAGGGGCCACGTTTTCGGATGCGCCAGCAAGTGACGGCAATCCCACGATAAACGAATATGCCACGGCTTTGCCGATGCAATGCCCGGGCGATGCCCCCACACCCACACCCACACCCACACCCATTAAGAGTTATGATGATGTTGATGATAGCGCGGGCGTGCGCGGACGCGACGTTGCGCAGTCTGGCGGACCGACCGCTGATCACGAGCTCGCTATCGACGCATGCCGCGCCGCGGGCGTCCGCCACGCCGATCCTGGCTCGATCGCCCGCAATGTCACGCTGGTTCGAGAATGGCAGCAGGCCGGCGCCGATCCCCCGTTGATCCTCACCACGATCCGAGAAGACCGCGCTGCACCGGACGCGCCGAATATCACCAGCCTGAAATATTTCGACACCGCGGTCCGCCGCGCAGCAGCCCAGAGGGAGGCAAGATCCAATGGACATGAAGTTCGACAGCATGGGCCCAATCGAGCTCGTCCGGCGGGACGGACCGGCATCGTTCTCGACATGCTCGCCAGAAGCCGCGAGGCCGCCAGTCAAGCCGGAGATAATGGAATTGCTGGCGGAGCTGGCAATGCGGTTTCCAAAATCCAGTGATGAGGCCGGTGACGAAATTCGAATGCAGTTGCTCGCAGAGGACCTGGGCGAAACCCTTGATGCACAGGCGTTCCGCGCCGCCATCGCCGAAGGCCGCAAGACCTGGCGGTTCCTGCCGACGCTGGCCGAGATCATCGAAGCTGCCCAGCCTTTCCTCGCCGAGCGTCGCGACCGCATGCGCCAGGAGCGCGAGCGTAACGAGGCAGCCGATCGCCGTGCCCTGCCGGCGCCGGCCTATGTGGCGCCACAGGACACGGCCGGCACCCTTGCCGAGACCTTCGCCAAGATCGACGCCAATACCCGAGAACTGCTCGGCCAGGGCAAGGCGGCGTCGTTCGCGCCCTATGCGGAGCGGCCGCACAAAATCGAGATGCCGGCGGTTTCCGACGCGTCGCCGGCACTGAAGGCCATGATGGCCGAGAAGCTCGGTCGCCCGGCGTGACCGAGCCGGCGCTAGCCTTTCCCGACGCTGCCGAGATTGCGATTTCCGCACTCGACAAGCTGTCGCGGCTGCGCGCTTTGACCGATCAGGAGTCTGCCGATCTGGCGCGCCTGCTCGGCGTGCCGGAGGACGAGACCGAAGAGGTCGACCGCCGTCCAATACCCCCCGATTTCGAGGCCATGTACATCGAGCTCGGGCCCAAGGTTCTGCCCGAGCACTATTCGGCTTCGAACCGCACGGTGAGGCGGTGGAGCGAGGAAGCCGGCCGCAGCAGGTTGCGCGCCGAGCGGGCCGCGGTGTTGGCGGCCATCTGGGAGGTGAAGCGGGAACGGGCCTGCAAAACCGCGAAGAAGCGCGCGAATATTGCCATGGCCGAGCGGCGCAGGCGGGCGCTGTCCGCTTCCGAGCCGGCGCCTGATCCCGATATCCTGCGCGCCGCGGCCCACTACCTCCGAATTCCGCAGAACGGAGGGCATCGCGTTTCGCCGTCGGGAGAGGGTGACTGGTTCATCGGCGCGGTGCGGGTCACGGCCCAGGACCTGATCCGACGCGCGACGGTGCGGGGTTTCGACCCCGGCGATGTCCGTCCCGCACTCCGCCAAGCCCCTGAAACCCGGTAATGGTGAGCCATGTCCAAGCCACTCCCGAATGCCAGGCACGAGCGGTTCGCCCAGCTGGTCGCGTCCGGAAAGTCGGCCGCCGCGGCCTATGTCGACGCCGGCTATCTGCCCTCGACTGCGGCGTCGTCGCGTCTGTCAGCAAAGGTCAGCGTTCGAGCGCGGATCGAGCAGCTGAAGGCCGGCGCGGCGAAACGAACCGAGATCAGCCTCGCTGGCGTGACCGAGCGACTGATCCGGATCGCCGACGCGGCCGAGAAGCTGGCCGATGCGCCGGGCCTGTCGGTCGCCCGCGCGGCCGCGATGGATGCGGCCAAACTCAACGGCTTGGTGGTCAATCGCATAGCCGCCAGTCACAGCTTCGACCTGTCCGGATTGACCGATGACGAGCTTGAACAGCTTGAGCGACTTCGCAGCAAGGTTGCCCCCGCTGGAGGCGATCCGGGCGGAGCGAGCGAGGCGGGCGGCTGAGCGCGAGCGGGAGCGCATTGCCCGCGATGGCGACGCGATCCGGGCCCGCTGCCAGACCCTTGCCGGCTTTGTCCGCGAGGCCTGGCATGTCTTGGAGCCGAACCAGCCCTACGTTCACAACTGGCACATCGATGCGATCTGCGAGCACCTCGAGGCGGTCACCGACGGCCTCATCAACCGCCTGCTGGTCAACGTCCCGCCGGGGTCTTCGAAGTCGCTGATCATCTCGGTGCTGTGGCCGGCGTGGGAGTGGGGCCCGCGCAATCGCCCGTCGCTGCGGTACCTGACGACGGCGCACAACGATGTTCCGGTCAAGCGCGACACCCGCAAGCATCGCGACCTGACCCTGTCGGACTGGTACCGGGGCCTGTGGCCGCACGTCGAGCTCACCCGCACCGGCGAGACCAGCTTCGCCAACAGCGCGACCGGCAACCGCGAGGGCGTGGCCTTCGGGTCGCTGACCTCACAGCGTGGCGACCGGCTGATCATCGATGACCCGCATTCGACCGAAACAGCCGAAAGCCCGGCGGAGCGGCTGACGACGACGAGGCGCTTCCGTGAGGGCGCGACGAACCGGCTGAACGACCAGGAGCGCAGCGCGATCGTCGTCGTGATGCAGCGCCTGCACGCCGAGGACGTGGCGGGCCAGATCCTCAAGTTGAAGATGGGCTATGTCCACCTGATGTTGCCGATGGAATTCGAGGCGACCCGGGCATGCTCGACCTCGATCGGCTTCACCGACCCGCGGACCGAGGATGGCGACCTGCTCGACCCGATCCGCTTCCCGCGCCCTGTCGTCGAGAACCTGAAGCGCGACATGGGCGCCTATGCGTGGGCCGGGCAGTACCAGCAGCGCCCCGGGCCGCGCGAGGGCGGGCTGTTCAAGCGGTCGTGGTTCGGCTTTGTGGCTGCGATACCGGTCGGGCCGCGGCGCCGGGTCAGGGCATGGGACCTCGCCGCGACCAAGAAGGCGACGGGCATTAAGCCGGACTGGACCGTTGGCCTGCTGATGTCGCAGGGCGCGGACAAGCGCTTTCTGATCGAGGGCACGCGCCGGCTGCAGGGATCTCCCGGCGAGGTCAGCGCGGCGATCGACAGCGCGGCCAAGCAGGATGGGACCGGGGTGACGATCCGGCTGCCGCAGGATCCGGGGCAGGCGGGCAAGTCTCAGGCCGACACCTTCATCAAGATGCTCGCCGGCTATTCGGTCATCGCCAAGGTTGTGACGGGCGACAAGGCCACCCGCGCCAGCCCAGCGGCTACACAGGCCGAGGCTGGGAACATCGTGCTGCTGCGCACCGGCGACGAGGATCGCGACGCGTGGATCGAGCCATTCCTCGCCGAGGTCGAGCTGTTCCCGGCCGGCGCGCATGACGACCAGGTCGACGCGCTGTCCGATGCGGTCAACGAGCTGGCGCTGGGGAGCCGGTACTCGCTCGAAGCGCTGTGACCCGCGCCCGCACTCCCCGGCCTCTGGCCCCGCGGTTACATTGCAGCGCCATCCCGAGGAACCGCATGTGACCCGCGCCGTCGCGAAGAAGCCCGCCGCCGTCCGAGATGGCCTCGCCAATGTGGTCACCGGCATGGGCACCACGGCGGACAAGAATTCGCACCGGTTCTACGCCTTCCGCGCGCTGGACCAGCATCAGGCCGAGGCGGCGTATCGGTCATCATGGCTGACCCGCAAGATCGTCGACGTGCCGCCGCGGGACATGACGCGCAGCTGGCGCGACTGGCAGGCCCAGCCCGACGAGATCGAGACGATCGAGCGCGAGGAGCGCCGGCTGTGCCTCAAGGCGAAGCTGCTCCGGGCGCTGATCCTGTCGCGGCTGTTCGGCGGCGGCGCGCTCATTCTCGGGGTCGCACAGGGCCTGCCGTCCGATCCGCTCGCCCCGGGGTCGCTGCGCAAAGGCGGGCTGCAGTTCGTCCACGTCGTGTCGCGGTACCAGCTGAGCTATGACCGGCTTGACCTGGATCCGCTGTCGCCCGCCTATGGCGAGCCGGTGATGTGGCGGATGACGGGGCAGGGCAGCACCGCGAATATTCATCCCTCGCGGGTCATTGCCTTCCGGGGCCAGCGCGCGCCCGAGGGGTCGTCGCTCGCCGTCGACGCCTTCTGGGGCGATCCGATCATGCAGAGCATCGGCGACGCGGTGGCGAATGCCGACCTTGCCCAGGCCGGCTTTGCGACGCTGATCAACGAGGCGAGCCAGGACATCATCGGCATCCCGGACCTGATGCAGAGCGTCGCGTCTGCCGAGTACGAGGCGCTGCTCATGCGGCGCCTGGCGCTGGCCCAGCTGTCAAAGTCGACCCATCGGGCGCTGATCAAGGATGCGGCGGAGACGTGGGAGCAGCGCCAGGTCAGCTGGGCCGGCATGCCCGACGTCATCAACACCTACCTCAACGTCGTCGCGGGCGCCGCTGACATCCCGGTCACGCGGCTGCTCGGCACCTCTCCCGGCGGCCTCGGCAGCACTGGTGCCGGCGAGGAGCGCGACTATCTGGCGATGATCGGGTCGCAGCAGGACAGCGAGCTCCGGCCCGCGCTCGATCGCATCGACGATGTCATGCTGCCGTCGCTGTTCGGGACCCGGCCGGCCGACGTGTACTGGACCTTCGCCGCGCTGGTGCAGGAGACGCCGAAGCAGAAGATCGACACCGAGAAGGCCGCGGCGGACACGCTCAAGACCTATGGCGACGGCGGCCTGGTGCCCATGGACGTGCTGGCCAAGGTGGCGGCGAACCGGCTGATCGAGTCGGGAGAGTTCCCCGGCGTCGAGGCCGCGCTCGAAGAAGCTGCGAAGGCGCTGGGCGAGCCGGCGCCCGACGACACCGTCGACCCGAACGCGATCGTCGGCGAGGGCAATGTGGTGCCGCTGCGCCGGGCCGCGAATGATGCAGCGCCACGGTCGCTCTACGTCCATCGCCAGCTGCAGAACGCTGCGGAGCTCATCGCCTGGGCGAAGGCGCAGGGCTTCGACACGACCGTGCCGGCTTTTGAGATGCACGTCACGATCGCCTATTCGCGGGCGCCGGTCGATTGGCTAGCCATGGGCAACGCCAGCGAGTTCGGCAACGCCGACGGCAAGCTGGTCATCCCCGAGGGCGGGGCCCGCATCGTCGAGCCGCTCGGCGACAAGGGCGCGGTCGTGCTGCTGTTCAACTCGTGGGAGTTGTCGTGGCGCCACGGATCGCTGCGCGAGAAGGGGGCGTCGTGGGACTTCCCCGAGTACCAGCCCCATGTCACGATTACCTATGCGGGCAGCGACGTCGACCTGTCCGCGATCGAGCCGTACCGCGGCAAGCTCGTGTTCGGCCCCGAGATCTTCGCCGAGGTCGATGACACCTGGAGCGACCGGCTGACCGAGGCCTGATCCGGTGCGGTACGACCTCGCCGCAATGGCGCGCCGCCAAGGCCTGAAACGCAAACGCGTCGTGCTGCCCGCGATCGGCGGCACCAAGGCGCAGTCGGACGAGCTCGCGCGCATCTTGCTCCGCGTCGTTGCGGTATGGAACGATGCAGCGCGCGGCCCGATACTCGCCGCCTATTCGGAAGCTCTGGCCGCCCAGCCCATGGACGCCATGACCCGCGATGATGCACCCCGCGCCGCCAGCACGATCAGCGCAGCCGATGGCGAGGCTTCGCGCCTGACGCTCGTGCTGACCCCGGCGCTGCGCGACTGGGCCGTGCGGATCGAGCGCTTCGTGCGCTGCCGGTTCGCCGCCGGCGTGCTTTCAGCGACCGGCGTGAACCTCGATACGGTCATCGGGCCAGGCGATGCCAGGGCGCCGCTCGACACATGGGTAGAGCGCAACGTCGCGCTGGTTCGGGACGTCTCCGACCAGGCGCGCGGCAGGATCTCGGACATCGTCTTTCGCGGTCTGAGCCGGCGCACTCCGGCGCGCGACGTCGCTCGGGAGATGAACGAGGCGGTGGCGCTGGGCCGAGCCCGCAGCCTCCGCATCGCCAGCGATCAGCTGTCCAAGCTCACCACGCAGCTGGCGGCCGAGCGACGCCGGCAGGCGGGTCTCGATCAGTGGGAGTGGTTGGCCAGCGGCAAGGTCAACGGCCGCGAGGAGCACGCGGCGCTCGACGGCAAGGTGTTCAGCGACAAGGACCCGCCCGAGGACATGCCGGGAGAGCTTCCGAACTGCGGGTGTCGGGCGCGGGCGGTGTTGGATCTCGACAGATAGCAACATTCAATCGGCGTGCTTGGACCACCTCGAGGTGAACAGGTCCCCAACAGTACCAGCTATCTTCTCTGCCTCGTCGATCCCAATTGGGAATAATGGCGGCCAAGAGACCCCGTGAGTGGGTTTCGGCAAGATGCAGACAGCTTTTGCTCGGTTCGGCGAAATTTGCAGATTTACGGCGACAATCCGCGTCATGAAGATGAAAAGTTGTCCGAACCCCAAGGCGATGCTGCAGACATTGTTCATGCCGCCTGTATTCGGTCGAGCAGGGCCAGTGCTTAACGTGCCAGAATGCCGCTGGTATCGCGTCTGCCAATCACCAACTCCGCAACGCATCAAATCAATGCGGAGGCCGGTAGGCACCGTACGAGTATGGTAGAATGCTGATCGTTCGTTGGCCGTTACCGTGCAGTCAGCCGGATTGACATGATCTAAGATCAGAAACTTGAGCGCTGCCCAGTGCGTGACGGCATCGATGTCGGTGGTAGAAAGATGGGTGCGAGCTCCCCCTGCCATCAGGGTCAGGAGCGGCTGAGCGGCCATCTCGATCGCACTCATCCATCCATTATTGCAACTACGACAGACCACCCGAAGCTTGTTCGTCCCGACGCTACCTTGACGCTCCCAATTTACGGGGGTCTCGGCGATCTCACCGCGCCGCATGACGGCAAAGTAGCGGACATGCTTTGGGCTCGGTAGCAGCAAGTGTGCCGCCCAAGTCGGCCAGATGTGTTCCTTCGTTAGCGAGCCGCCGGCGCAGAATATGCATTTTCCAACACCCTTGCGCGGGTTTCTCGAGGACTGTGTCATTGCCCGCCAGCATAGGGCATTGCGTCTTGTCAGCAAGACGACGCTGGGCGCACTCCCCGGCCACGCGCAATCCGCCATATCTTGCCGCCATGCAGATCCAGCTCTCCGACACGGCGCCGCTGACCGGCATCCGCATCACCCGCGACGGCTATCTGGTCGGCGAGGCGCGCATCGCCCGCACCGGCATTCAGCAGTACACGGCCGGCGAACTGGGCCTGACCGATCGCGCGCCGGGTGAGTTCCTGCGCGTGTACCGCCCGGCCGACGAGGTCTTTGCCACCGATGCGATGGCCAGCATGGCGCACCGCCCCATCACGCTCGACCATCCTCCGGTCATGGTCACCGCCGACAACTGGAGCCAGTACGCCAAGGGCGACACCGGCGGCGAGGTCATGCGCGACGGCGAATTCGTGAAGGTGCCGATCAAGATCATGGACGGCGCGACGATCCGGGCGATCCAGTCCGGCAAGCGCGAGCTCAGCGTCGGCTATACCTGCGACCTCGTCGTCGAGGCCGGCGTCACCGATTCGGGCGAGGCCTATGACGCGTGGCAGCGCACTCCCCGCGGAAATCATGTGGCGGTATGTTCCGTGGCACGGGGCGGGTCGGACCTGCGCATCGGCGATACAGGAGAGAGCAAAGTGGCAACCAAGACGATCACCTTCGACGGCCTGCCGATCGAGACGACCGACGCTGCCGAAGCCGTCATCAACAAGCTCGCCGGCCAGGTTGCCGCGCTCAACGCCAAGGTCGCCGATGCCGCCGCCAAGGAAGGCGCCGCGCTCGCCGCTGTCGCCACCAAGGACGGGGAGATCGTCGCGCTGAAGTCGCAGCTGGCCGATGCCAACGACCCGGCCAAGATCGCCGCCCGCGACGCCGCCCGCCAGGCCGTCATCGCCGACGCCAAGAAGATCGCCCCGACGCTCGTCGTCGACGGCAAGAGCGACGCCGAGATCCGCCGCGCCGCGGTTGCGGTCCGGCTCGGAGACGCCGCGACCGCGCTGGACGATGCCGGCATTGCCGGTGCGTTCGCCGCCTTCGCAACGACCACGGCCGATGCCAAGACCGATCCGCTGCGCACCGTCATCGGTGACGGCGTGGTCAGCATCGGCGATGCCCAGAAGGCTCGCGACGCCGCGCTGGCCGCTCGCGCCGCCCGGTTTGCCACCGCACACGCGGGCGCAGCCACCGCCTAACCCTGCACTGCCTCGATGGCGCGCTGTGAAGCGCTCCGGCCCGTAGAAGGAACGATCCAATGCCCGCAGTCCAGACGACCTATGATGCCTCGATCCCGCTCGGCTTTCCGGGTCAGGTCGCCAATGGCGAAACCTCGAACCGCATCAGCCGCACCGTCGAGGACGCGGCCGGCATCGCGTTCGGCAAGGCGGCGTTCCGCGGCGCCGGCGATCATGGCGTAACCGCCACCCCGACGGCCGGCGGCCTCATGGGCTTCGTCATCGCCGATCATGGCGTGCAGATCCTGCCCGGAGGCGTCGCCGCGGATATCGTGCCGCAGTACGGCAGCGCCGCGCTGCTTGCCCTGGGCATGATGTGGGTTGTCGCCGGCGAGGCGGTGACCGATGGCGCCCAGGTTTACATCACCGCCGGTGGCCTGATCGTCGACACGGCCGGCGCCAACATCATCGCGCCGGGCTGGTTCTTCGACGACACCGCTGCCAGCGGCGCCATGGTCCGCATCGTCCGCCGCTAACTGCCACGCCCCGACGCCGCGCTGTGAAGCGCCGCAGTCCCGAAGAAGGAACGACAGAGATGCCCGAGATCAACTTCCTCGATGCCCAGCAGGCGCTCGGTTTCATCGTGCCGCAGCTGCTGCGGATCGAGACGGAGGTCTATCAGGTCAAGTACCCGTCCTTCGACTATTCGCGCCTGATGTTCACCAACGTCGACGGCGACATGTGGGACGTGGGCTCGGTCTTCTATTCGGGCGACATCGCCGGCAAGGCAGAGTTCCTGTCGGGCAAGGGCTTCGACATGCCCTTCGCCGACATCGCGCAGACGCAGTTCGTGCGAGCGAACCAGCTGGCCGGCATCGGCTATGAATGGTCGCTGCAGGAGCTTCAGCGCGCCGCGCGCCTCGGTCGCAACCTCGGCAACGACAAGGCGATGGCAGCGGCCAAGGTCGCGGAACAGTTCATCTATGGCATCGCCATCCGTGGTTCGGCCGAGAAGAACATGACCGGCCTGATCAACGACGCTGGCGTTCCGGCCGCCACCGTGCCTGCCGACGGCACCGGCGCCACCACGACCTGGTCGACGAAGACGCCCGACCAGATCAATCGCGACATCAACCTGGCCCTCAACGCGCCGTTCACCGCGACCCGCGAGACGCAGATCGCCAACACGCTGCTCCTGCCCACGACCCGGATGCAGTACATCGCTTCGACCCGCATGGGCACGAACGACAATGACACGATCCTGAAGTTCATCCGCGAGAACAACTTCTACAAGTTGTCGACCGGCCAGGAACTCAACATCATCGCATCGCGCGAGCTCGAGACCGCCGGCGCCGGCTCCACGGCGCGCATGGTGGCGTACGAGAACGCCCGCGAGGTCGTGCAGATGCACCTGCCGGGTCCGCACGAGTTCCTGCCTGCCTTCCAGAAGTCGGCGATGACCTGGGAAGTCGGCGGCATCATGAACGTCGGCGGCACCGAATGGCGACTGCCCAAGGGCGGCGCCTACTATGATGGGATTTGATCGATGGTAACTGTCAAGAACACGCAGGCCGGGCCGCGCGGCATCAACACCGTTGCCGGCCCTGTCTCGGTTGATCCGGGCGCGACCGTCGACGTGAAGCTCTCGAAGGCTGAATTTCGCAGCGCCGAGCGCACCGGATGGTTCGACCTCGATGGTGATGCGGAACCCGATGAGGGTGAGAAAGCCCCGGCTGCCGACGTGCCGGCGGACGATGGGCTGGAGGACCAGACCATTGCGCAGCTGACCGAACTGGCCAGCGCCGAAGCGATCGATCTCGGTGACGCCAAGCTGAAGGCCGACATCGTCGCTGCGATCCGCACCGCTCGCTCGACGGCACCCGAGAAGGAAGCCTGATCCATGGCGACGATCAACCTCACCGTAGCGGCACGCAATACGCTGCTCGATCGCCTGGCGCTGCTGCTCGATCCGACCGTCGGCGGCGGTAAGGGTACCATCAACATCTATTCGGGGACGAAGCCGGCCAACGCCGACGCCGCGGTGACGGGCACGCTGCTTGGCACCTTAACGTTTGCCGATCCGGTCGCACCTTCGTCCAGCGGCGGTGTGCTGACCATGTCGGCCATCACGCAGGATGTCAGCGCCGATGCGACCGCCACGGCGTCTTGGGCGCGCGTGTTCGATGCCTCGGGCGCGACGGTGTTCGACGGCACGGTGACGGCAACGGGTGGCGGTGGGTTCATCGAGCTCAACACGGTGGCGATCGTCGCCGGCGGCCCGATCCAGATCACCGGCATGCAGCTCAGCATTCCCGCCTGACGCAACCGGCCGGGTCGCATGGGGCGGGCTTTCCGGGGGGAGGCCCGCCCCTTTTCTTTTGAGGTGACATAGTCCGATGGCGATCACGGCAATCGCAGCCAACGGTTGGACGGCAACGTACTCGGGCACGCCGCCGAGCACGGTGCTGAACGAACCGTTGGCCCTCACATCGCCGGGCTATGACAACACCGGCGCTGCGGCGAACGATGTCCGCAACATCCTTATCGCTGGCCGCGTTCGCACAGCCGGTGGCTCCGCGTCCTACTCCGCAACCGATGTCGCGCTGTCGATGGAGGTCGTTGCCGGCGCGACCGCAGCGGGCGTCACCAACAATTCGACCCAGCTCAGCCCGTTGCCGGTTGCGCAATGGGCGACGACGTTTCGCCGGCTGATCGACGGTTCGGCGCGCTCGGTCGAGGTTGTCGCCGGGCATCTGTGGGCCAAGCACGACGGACGCCAGGTCGCCTGCGTCATCTTTTCGGCCAGTGACGGCACCAACACGGTCTACCAGACTGTCACCGACATGGTCGTATCGGGCGAAAGCACCGACGCCCTGCCGGTCTATGTCTACCGCGCCACCTTCACCAGCACGCAGATGGGAAGCCTCAGCGAAGGGCTGATCCGGTACGACGCCCGCGTCATTCCTTGGGTTGGCGACAACACCGCCGCAACCGACATCCTGCGGTCGATCGCCAACACCGCCGACTGGTCAGCGCGCGGTCTGAACGAGAATTGGGACTTCTCGCCGCGCTACGACCTGAAAGACCTGACGCGCTTTGCCAATGTGCCGCGCGCCTATGTCAACCCGACGACGGGCAGCAACACAACGGGCCGGTGGAGCACCACCGACGCCACAGCGCGCAGCCTGCCGTTCTCGTCAATTGCCGGCGCGGTCGGACGCGCATCGCTGGACATCGTGGCCGGCTCGTCGGCCTATGCGGTTGCCGGCGACATGAGCGGCTGCGAAATCCGCTGCAGCGCAGCCACTCACATCCCCGGCGTCGCCGCTGCCGGCACCAAGGTTTGCAAGGGCGCAGCGGCGCTGGTTATCACCCGCGATCCTTTTGAAACCCGCGCCAACGTCATCATCGACATCAGCACGTCGACGGCGATGCGCCTGCGCCTGGGCGGTTTCTCGGGCGTGCCTGGGTCCGCAATGCGCTTTCAGGGTGTCAGCATCACCCGAGGCGTAAGCGCCAGCATTCAGATCGAAACGTCGGGCATGAACTACGTCCTGTTCGAAGATGTCGCTTTCAACAATAACTCACAGCCTGCCGTCGTTATTTCCAGCAGCGGCGTGAATGGCTACATCGATTATCACGCAACGACTTTTACCAATCTCACTGCCTCTATCACTACGGGCGGCCAGTCGGTTCGCGGTTGTTCCTGGGGATTGAGCGGCTGCAACGTCACTGCACGCGCCTTGCTGGGCAATCGCATCACCGACCTGCAGCGCATCAACCGGCCCGATTATTCGGTGATGATGGGCAATTTCGTCACCGCCCTGACGACATCAAGCGCGACGATCATCGTGGTTAGCGGCGTAGGCCGCGACGTTCTGGACGCGGCCAATGTGCTCGAGATGGCATCAGGCTTGTCCGCGAGCCAATTCTGGAATTATTCGGGCGACGCCAATACGCAAAGCACGTCGAACATTCTGCACATCCACAACACGACAGTGGGTTACAGCGATAACGGGCGCTATAATTGGCGCTATGTGGACAATAACTCTCCGACGACATCGCGCGATCGGACGCACAAGCAGCAGCTATTCAAGAACAATATCGGCACGCAGTACAACACGAAGCATGACCTGTTTGCAGGGGGTGGCGCGGGGACGTTGAGGACCGGTGGCTGGCCCGTCGCGTTCGGTGTCGGCCATGACGCCAACTTCATGATGTATATGAATGCCAGTGGGAGCACATCGCCGGCATCAGGCGGGTTCAATCCCGACTATGAAGGCCCGCGCAGCAACATAGGCGCCAGCACGTCGGTCCTGAATAATCCGCTGTTCGTTGCGCCGGCCCATGCGACGGCGGCGGGTGTCGGCGGGGCTGGCGGCGGCAACTACGCTCTGCAGGCTGGTTCGCCCGCGCTGTCGATGACCGAGGGGCCATTGCTGCCAGGTTTCTACACGGCTGCCGGGGCCATCGCTCCGTCAGGCGTGAGCGGCTTTGCATTCGGCTCGTTCAACCTGCTCGGCACAGGAGCGGGCAGCCAGGCCGTCGGCGGTGCCAGCGTTGCGACGATCAGCATCTTCGGCGCCAGCGCCGGCCTGCACCCAACGTTCGGCATTGGGTCTGCCACGATCAATCTGTTCGGCGCGGCAACGGGCCAGCAGATCGGCGTCGGCGCGGGCGGGAACGCCACGGCGATTATAAGCTTCGATGGCGGCGGGACTGCGCGCCATGCGATCGGCGGGTCCGGCGCAGCCACGGTGCAGTTTTTCGGCAGCGTCACCGCGGACTTCGGCGGTCAGCCTGTGTTCGGCGTGGGGCAGGGCAGCTTCGACCTGTTCGGGACCGCTGCCGGCACAGTCGGCCTGCCCGAGAGCGCAGCCGTCGTGGCGTTCCGACTCTCGTTCCCGGCCTTCGCCGCCGTGCTCGGTGCGACGATCGACTTTTGGCTGACCCGCGCGGCCCGATCGGTCGATGACAGCTGGACCGAGGGCGACCGCGAATATGGCCGCCAGCTGCTCGCCGCGCATCTGATGACTGAACAAGGCCTGGGGATCGGCGCCGAGGCCGAGATGGCGGCGGCCGGGGCCGGCGGGTTCAAGTCGATGAAGTCGGGCAGCCTGTCGCTCGATCGCGGCGACACGGGGGTTGCGGCCGGCGCCTACGGCGGCACCGCCTATGGGCGTCAGTTCGCGCTGCTGCTGCGCCAGAACCGCGGCGGCGCGCGGGTCACCGGCACCGGCGTTGTTGTCGGCGTCTATCCGTTCGGCCGGATGCCGGGCTGGTGAGCCTGCTCGGCGGCGGCCTGGCGCAGATCTTCGGCGCGGCGTTCGGCAGCATCTACCTGCCCGCTACGCTGCACCGTCGGCAGGCCCCGACGTATGACGCGGGTGGCAGTGTCGTCGCCGGCGCAGGCTTCGCAGACGTGTCGTGCCGGGCCCAGGTCGAAGCGGCCGGCTATGCGATGCGCAGTGCCGAGGGCTTCGTCGACGGTGATGTCCGGATCCTGATCCTGTCCGCGACGCTGGCCGGCGCGGTCACCACGGATGACGAGGTGACCGTCTCGGGCAAGCGGTGGCTCATCGCCAGCGTGGCCAGCGACCCGGCGGCCAGCTATTGGGACCTGAGGGGCAGGGCCGCCTGATGGTCCGCATCGTCGGAGCCGCGAAGGCATCGCAGCGTATCCGCAGCCTTGGCGGGCCCGATGCGGTGCGGCTCGTCGGAGCCGCGCTGTTCACCGGCGGCGAGCGCATTACGACCGATGCCCAGATCAGCATCACGCGCGGCAGCATCAGCGGCAAGAACCATGTCCCGAGCGCGCCGGGCGACGCGCCGAACAACGACACCGGCGTGCTGGCGAACAATATCGAGACGGTCCAGACCGGCCCGCTGAAGGTGACGGTCAGCAGCAACGCGCCCTATTCGATCGAGCTCGAGAATGGCACATCGAAGATGGCGGCCCGGCCATTTATGCGGCCGGCGGCGATCCGGAACCGCGACGCCGTGACCGAGCTGGTGCGCCGCGCGGTCAACAAGGCGTTGCGCCGATGACGCACGCCCGTCGCTCTGCTATCGTGGCTAGCAATGGCGCGGCCCCCAACCATGGACGAAGTGGCGACCTGGCTCGAGATGTGCGTCCTGATGCACATCGGCGAGACGTTCGGCTGCAACGACGCCATGCTGCTCCCCAGCAACGACACCGGGCCGACTGATCATGGCACAAGACACGTCGCTGGCGGCGCGCCGCGCGATTTTGACCCGGCTGAAGGCTGAGGCGCCGACCTCCGGCGTCATCGCAGCGGCCAGCATCTACCCGCCCCAGACCCCGCCGACGCGCGCCTGGCCGTTCATCCGCTATGGCGCGGCGACGCAGCTGCCGTGGAAGCCCACCGGCGCTGACGGCAGCCTGATCGCCGTGGCGGTGCACAGCTTCGCCCGCGGCCCCGGCGAGGACCAGGCGAGCCGCATCGGCGCGTGGGTCGCGCGGGTGCTCGACGGCGCGGTGCTGGACCTATCAGCCGAAACGGGATTTCCCGCGACGGCCCGGGTGCGGCACACGGGCAACACCACCCTGCAGGATCCGGAGGAAGCCGACGCCTGGCACGTCGTGACGAACCTCGAGATCATCGTCGCCAGCTAGGCGCACTCCCCCGGTCCCTGCGCCGGCGGTATAGTCCGGCTCGTTCCCGTCGTGATGGCGGCATGTTCCCTTAGATGGAGCTTTTCCCATGGCGCTGCCTGAAGTCCTCGAAGACGGCTATGTCACCATCCTGCTCGGCAACGGCGCCGGCCCGGAGGTCTTCACCGCCGTTTGCGGCCTCACCACGCGGGGCTTCGTCGAGCAGGTCAACACCGCCGATCGGTTCATCCGCGACTGCGCCGACCCGGCCGCCATCCCGATCCGCAAGCTCACCAAGACCGGGAAGCAGTGGAGCCTTTCCGGCTCGGGCTATCTGGCACGCGAGAGCCTCGAGATGGTCCAGGCTGCGAGCGGCGTTACGAAGAACTGGCGCTTCAAAATCGGCGAGCCGGCAGGCGACCTCGTCTTCGGAGGCTATTACGCAGGGCCGGCCATGCTCACCACGATCTCGACCGGCGCAACCGAGGGCGACCTTGTCAGCATCGAACTGACGATCCAGTCCGACGGGCCTTGGACGTTCACCGAGGTCTGACTGTGCCGCAGACCGAAATCACGCTGGCGTTCGGCGACGGCGAATATCTGTTCCGCCTCGGGCTGGCGCAGATCGCCGAGATCCAGACCAAGACCGGGACCGGCATCGGTGCGCTCTATGCTCGCCTGCTCAAGGGCCGCTATGTCCTGGGCGACGGGCGCAGCGTCGGCAACGCCGCCGAGGCCGAGTTCTACCTCGCCGACATCATCGAGGTGCTGCGGCAAGGCCTGATCGGCGGCGCCGTAGGCGTGGTGGACGGTGCTGCGGTCACGGTCACGCCCATTATGGCGCAGCGGCTTGTCGCCACCTACGGCCCGCCGGCGCGGCCAGTCGCAGAGGCTTGGACCGTCGCCGTCGCGGTGACGTCAGCGCTGATCGAGGGGTACGAACCCCCAAAAGCGCCACCCGCCCCAGGGGCGGGGGCAACGCCGACGAAGGCCGCTTCTCGCTCGAGGAAGCGCTTGTAAACTGCGCCATGATGGGCGTCGGGCCGGCCGACGCGAAGGCGCTGACCTTTCACCAGTACACCGCCATGCTGGCCATCTGGAACGCGCGGCACGCCGAGAAGGATGGCAAGCGCCCGGTCGAGCCGCCCGACGCGGAGAGAGTTCGGCGCAGCCTGGCGGCGCTCAACGCGGGGTAGCGGGATGGGCTTTCGAGCGGGTTAGGCCGTCAACGCTGATAGCGAGGCAGGTGAAGAGCACGGCCAGCGCGAGCGCGAAAACCGAAACGAGGCTGCCGCCGATCATTGCGCCGACCATCGTCTCTGCGCCTGAACCAGACGGTGGGGCTTCACCGAGCGACAGCAGCGTTTTCCCGAAAAGATAGATCGCGCCGCAGTTGGCGAGCACTGCGATGCCCCAAAAGAACACCCGGATTTCAGTTGCCATCGATCGTCCCCCGTTTGTGGCGGCAACCTATGGCCATCGCGGTCGCCGCGCAATCGGGCGGCGCACTCCCCGCTCCGTGCCGCAGCGGCTATCTTTCCGGGCATCTCGCCGGACGGCGACACAGCCCTGCGCAGGATGCCTCTGAATGGCCGTCACCGCCGAAAGCGTCATCGTTGAACTCGAAGCCCGCATCGCCAAGTTCAATGCCGATATGCGAGGCGCAGCGACCGTCGCCGATGCAAGCATGGAACGCATCCGCAAGTCGTCGCTCCTTGCCGAGGCTGCGACACAAAAGGTGGGGGCTGGATTCACCCTGTTGAAGGGGGCCGCGGCAGGGTTCGCTGCAGTCCTAACTGTCGACAAGATTTTTGATCTGGCGAAATCGGGCCTCGAATACGCCGCGAGCCTCGGCGAAATCTCGCAACAGCTGGGCGTCTCCACCAAATTCTATCAGGAGCTCTCATTCGCCGCGACACAGGCTGGCGTTGACCAAGGCACGCTGGAAAGCGCGCTCGGCAAGCTGACCAAGACGCTCGGCGACGCCAAGCTCGGCGGGGAGCAGGCGGTCAAGGCCTTCGCCGCGCTCGGCATCTCGCAGAAGGAACTGCAGGGCCTCAACACCGATGAAGCGTTCCGCAAGATCGCCGACGCCTTGGCCAAGATCGAAGACCCCGCCAAGCGCGCGGCGCTGGAGGTCGATCTGTTCGGCCGCTCTGGCCAGAAACTGGACACGCTGCTTGCGGGCGGCACCAAGGCGCTGGACGAGATGGCCGCCGCTGCCAATCGGCTCGGCGTCGTCCTGTCGGATAGCGCGATCGCCAATGCCGACCGTGCGGCGGATGATATTGCGGCTCTGCAGAAAGTGCTCAGCGCGAATATCAGCGGCTTCGTTGCGGAAAACGCGCAGGCGATCGTCGGCCTCGCGAATGCAATTCTGGGCGTGGCGTCAGCGTCGATCAGCGCGGCTCAAAAGCTTGCCGACTTCTACAACGGGTCGAAGAAAATCCGGGAAGAGCAGGGCGTTTTGGCGCTGCTCGGGACTGGCATACAGGGCCGCATTGATGCGGGACGCAGCGACCGGTTCAAAGCCGGGTTGCAGGGTAGCGTGCAAGCGTTCGCCTCACGGCCAGATGCAAGCCCCACGCCGACCCCGACGCCAACTCCCACGCCGACGTCTACCCGCTCCACCCGCTCGCGCTCGACCGCCAAAGCAGACCCGACGCCGGCGCAGCTCCGGATGCAGTCGCAGGCGCCCGGCAACGCGGGCGACTTCCCAGGCCTCACCGACGCGGCTGGCACGGTAAAGACCATCTCGGCAGACCTGGACGATATCTTTGGCAAGTTCGAAGGCGTGAAGGGCGTCGCAATCGACCTGTCCAATACCGAAATCATCAGCAGCAGCACCGTCGACGCGGCGCGCGACTTCGGCGAGAGCTTGGCTCGCAATCTCGGCGAGGCCGTGGCGTTCGGCGACGATCTTGGTGACGTGCTGGTCAATTCGATCAAAGCCGCGGCGGCAGAGTTCATCTCGTCGGGCTTGCGCGAGCTGTTCAACGGCGGGTCGGGCGGGGGCAGCGGCGGCGGTGGCGGCGGTCTGTTCGGCGCCATCATCGGGGCACTCAGCGGTCGCGCCGTCGGCGGCCCTGTGACCGGCAACAGGCCGTACCTCGTCGGCGAGCGCGGGCCCGAGCTGTTCGTGCCCAGCGGCGCCGGCAACGTCCGGCCGAACAGCAGCTTCGGCGGCGGGGGCGGCATCGTCGTCAACCAGTCGTTCGCCATCAACCTGGCCGGCAACGCCGCGACAAAGGCCGACGCGGCCATGTTTGCCGGCATCGCGCGAGACCAGGCGATCGCGGCCTTCCAAGAGGCCCAGAACATCGGAATTCCCAGCACATGACGGCCTGGATGGACAACATCGGCACGGCGTCGTTCCGGCGGGTGCGCACCGTCGTCGCGAACCAATCGCCGTTCAACGGCAAGGTCTACCGCTCCGGCTTCGATGATGCGCGCTGGCAGTTCCGGTTCGACTATCAGCTGATGCACCGCGCCGAGGCGGCGCCGCTGCTCGCGCTGATCGCGGCGCAGGAGGAGGGCACCGGTAGCTTCGAGGTTTACGACCCTGATTTCGGTATTCCGCAGTCGGGTTATACCGCCGGCGGTGCAACGATCAGAGGACCGGGCCAGACCGGCAAGGTCCTCAACACTCATCGCTGGGCCATAAACAGCAGCATCGCAAAAGCGGGAGACCGCATCTTTATACAGTCGGTCGTTGGCTATCAGATGTTCGTGCTGACCGCCGACGTCAATTCGGACGTTGACGGGCGCGCAACGATCAACATCGACACACCGTACCGGGGAAGCCCGCCAGACGAAGGCAATCTGGGGCTGGTCCCTGCCCTCGTGTCGGTGTTTCGGCTGACCTGCCGCTTGGTCGAATACGACGTCCAGTCGCAGCCCGGCGGCCTGTTCCAAATCAGCGTCACCGGCGAGGAAATCCTCTAGTGCCGGCGCTCAGCGGAGCCATGCAGACCGCCGCCTCGGCATCGGTCAATCAGCCGTTCTATCTCGTGCATCTCGACGTCGTCGGCGATCCTCTTTGGGCGTGGACCGGGCGCGGCAACCTCACGGTGACCGTCGTGGGCGATCCGCTGCTGTCCGGCGGGCGGACCTTCGTCGGCGCGGCCGACATCGCCGCGGTCCAAGGGCTGACCCATGCGGCCGATGGCTCGGTCCAGACCATGACGATGATGCTCGGCAACGCCGACTTCACCGACCCGGCCGCCTATGAGTTCGTCAACACCGAGGCATCATGGTCTCGCCGTCTTGCCGTGATCTGGGCCGGCTTCGTCTCGACCGCCACCGGTTTGCCCGTCGCCGATCCGGTGCGCATCATGACGGGCCGCCTGCTACATGTGTCGAGCACCGATGGCGCCCAACCATCGATCGTCGTCAAGGTCGCGGCCAAGTCGGGCTATGACGGCCAGCGCGCCAGCAACTGGCAACTCGCCGGCGCGCATCAGAAGGCATTTTACCCGGGCGACAACGCCCTCGACTTCATCCCGCAACTGGTCGGCAAGGAGCTGCGGTTCGGCACGCCCGACGCGGTACAGCGCAGCATGGGCGTCGGCGGATCGATCGGCCGTGGCTTGGCCGCCGGCGCCGGGCAGGTGCGGAACCAATGACCATCGACCGCCTGCCAGACTGGACCCTGCGGATGAACCAGGCGCTCGACGCCGCGGCGTCCCGGCCCTTTGTCTGGGCGTCGTGGGACTGCTGCCATTTCGTCGCCGACGTCGTCGAGGCGATGACCGGGCAGGATCCTCTGGTCGAATACCGCGAGACCTATGCGGACGAAGCCACGGCCTGGCAGGTCCTCAACGACCGCGACGGCAATCTGCGGGCCGCGTGCCGGCGCATCTTCGGTAATTGCATCACGGCGCCGTTCGCCAAGCGCGGCGACGTCGTGCTGCGGCGCGGCGGCATGGCCATCGGTATCTGCGTCGGATCGGTCGCGGCGTTCACCAGCGACACCGGCGCCGGGCTGGTGTTCGTGCCGATGTCGGACTGCGCCTATGCTTTCCCGCTCGGGTGGCCCGCGGTCGAGGCGGAGCCCAGCTGATGGGTAAGGTCGTCGGCAACATCCTGAAAACCGTGGGCGGTTCGCTGCTGGCGCTCGTGCCCGGCCTGCAAGGTCTCGGTGCAGCGATCGCGTTCAGCGGCTTGACCGGGCTGGCCGGCAACGCGCTCAGTGCTATCAAGGGCAAGCCCAAGGTGGCGCTGAGCGCGTCGACCGGACTGACCTCGCGGGTCAGCCTCGATGCCGACGTGCGCCAGTGGCTGGCGATCGGGCAGACCGCGCTGCCGACGCAGATGATCTATTTCGGAACGTCGGGCAGCAACAACGAAAACCTGTCGATGATCTTCGCCCATACGTGTCATCCGATCGCCGGCTATGTCGCGCTGAACATCAACAATATCCCGACGCCGTTTCCGACCCCGACCGGCGCCTATGCGGGCATCCTGGCGATCCAGACCGCCGACGGCACGCACACCGCCAACCCGTTCACGACGGTCCACGGCGGGCTCTGGGGCGCGTCGCATGTCGGGCAGGGCCTGGCCATGTCGCATTTCCGCTGGGCCTTCGATGAGGAAAAGCTCAGGTCCGGCCTGCCGCAGAATATCCAGTTCATCGCCAAGACGAGCCGTGTCTATGACCCGCGCCGGGACAGCACGCGCGGCGGCTCGGGCTCGCACCGCGCCGACAACGAAGCGACATGGGCATATGAGGTCGGCGGTGACCAGATCGGCCGCAACCCGGCCTTGGTCGAACTGACGTATCGGCTCGGGTGGCGAAAGGGCGGGCGGCTCTGGGCCGGCATGGGCGAGGACCCGAGCAGCATCGATTTTGCCAGCTACATCGCGTCGGCGAACGTCTGCGACGAGGTTGTCAACGGCAAGCCCCGGTACCGCATCGACGGCCTGCTGAGCCTCGGCGAAATCCACAACATCAACCTTGGCAAGATCCACGCAACCTGCGGCGGCAAGGCGACGGACACGGGGGGGCTGATCGGGCTGTGGGTCGCGCATGACGACACCGCGACGGCGCTGATGACCGTCGATGACGGCGACTGGCTCGGTGATATCCAGTGGCAGCCGTTGCCCGAAGGCGAGGTGCGCAACACCGCCCGCGGCAGCTTTGTCGACGCGGCCAACTTCTATCAGCCGGCGCCCTATCTGGAGGTTCGGCCGGGCGACCTGATCGCGCTCGACAATGGCGAGGAGCTGGCCGACACGCTCGACTTCGGTCTCGTGCAGGACCAGGACCAGGCGCGACGCCTCGCCTCGATCCGGCTGCGCGAGAGCCGGCAGGGCAGGCTGGCCGGGCCGGCGGCGCTGAAGACGCTGGGGCTGCGGCCCACCAATGTCATCTCGGTGGCGCGGCCACGGACCGGATGGACCGCGCGGCGGTTTCGGGTCGAGACGATGGGGCTGGCGATCGACAAGACCCAGCTGGTCCTGCGCGACGTCGCCAGTGCCGATTATTCCGACCTGGCCAACGCGACGCCAAGCTCGACCGGCGACCTGCCCACCATCGGCTTCATCCCGACCCTGGGCGTGCTCGCGTACCGGGACTTCGTCGATTTCGCGACCGAGGTGACGGGTGCGGAGAAGCCGGCCAATTATGCCGATGTCACCGCGGTGCAGCCGATCGTGCAGAACCTGTCGCCGACGACCGGCAACGCGCTGCCGACATTCGTGGCCAGTGATGGCAACCCGTTCAACCGGGTGGTGGCGAGCGGCGAGGCGCGCGACGGCGATGCGGTCACCTTCGCGGCGACGCTGCCGGCAGTGCCGCAGGTGACGTTCAGCTATGGCGGCAATGCCGCGACGGCGGGGCAGAACATCCGCATCGATGCCGACGGCTTGACCGCCAGCGGCTTTACCCTGATCGCCAAGTCGCAGGGCGTCACCGTCGGCAGCACCATCACCGATGGCAGCAGCACGACCGGCACCGGCGGTGAGCCGGCGCGCGTGATCAACCGCACCAACGCCGGCAACCCCTATGACGGCCGCTTCGTGTTTCGCTACACGGTGAATGTGCCGGCGATCGCGTTCGGCGAGCCCGGCACGATCGAAGTCGGCATCTACGTCAAGCGCTCCGGCGTTTGGTTGCAGGCTGGCACCGCGTATCATGGCACCAGCGGCACCTATAATTTCGCGGCGTCGCCCGGCGCGGTCGATTTCGGCGCCGGCAACGAGTTCGGCGTCGGCAAGATCAGCGGCAGCAGCGGCACCAGCGTCAATGGCTTCACCAGCGTCATATACACGCTCGGCACGGTGACCGAGACCAGCCTGACGCCGACCGGCGCCTCGCCGATCCGGTGGGAGGCGCGGCTGTGAACTATCTGCAGCTTCCTCCCGAGGACCGGCCCGACCTGCCGACCCGCGACCGCGGCGGCGACGTCATCGAGGTGCAGTGCCCGGTGTGCGGCTGCTGGCGGCCGGGCTTCATGCTCGAACCCGACGGCGACGACGGATGGAATTGCGACGCCGAGCGCAGCATTGCCCAGCGCGCCAGCGACGCCGCCGCGCGGCCGCCCGAGCCGGCGCCGCCGCTGCCGCTGCTGGCGTTCCTGCGGCTGTGGACGGCCGAGGAAACTGCCGCCGTTTATCAGTCGACGAACGTCTACATGATCCAGGCGCGGACGCTGACGCTGGCGGCACCGTCGATCGACCTGGCGCTGCCCGAGGTCATCGCCGGCATCGACCTGGCCGAGCAGTTGGGGATACTGACCGCGCCGCGCGCCGCCGCCATCAAGGCCGGGCAGCCGCCGGCCTGACCCGGCGCACTCCCCGGCATTCCCGAAATCGCGGATATTGCCGGGGACCGCCCGTCTGTGCGGATCGACCGAAAGGACAGCCACGTTGGAAACGTTGCTCTACGCCCTCGCGGCGCTCTGCCTGTTGCTCGCCATCGGGTTCATCATCTTCCGCGGTGTCCGTGCCGCCCGGGCAGACCGGGACGCCGGCACATCGACGCCACGGCCGCCGCAGAACCCGGATGAGCGCGAACCGTGATCGGCGTGAGCGGGGATCACCTGCTTGGCGTCGCAGGCCTGACACCGGGCGGCGCCGGCGTCTGGACCGGGGTGCTCATCTTTCTCGGCGTCGTGGTGCGGTCCTGGCCGGCGATAAAGCTGGCCACGATTAACGCCCGCATCGCGCTGGGCAAGGAGCAGCGTGAGAGCGGCGACTGGTATCTCCACCGCATTGAGGCAATGGAGCGCCGCCTTGCCGGCACCGAAGCCGAGATGCTGGATCTGAAGCGCAAGTTCACGACGTCGCTCGCCGCGTACCGGATGGTCGTCGGCGAACTTCACGGCCGCGACCCCAAGAACAAGATCATCGCGATGGCCCAGCAGCTGCTCGGCCCGGATCTCATGGCCGACCTGCCCGAGACCGATCCGGTCGGGCCCGTGCCGGCGTGACATGCCGCGCTTCGATCCCGCCACTGCGCTGACGCTGATCCTCGCGCTGCTTGCCACCGTCGCGTGGCTTTGCGTGCTCATTCGAACCTGGCCCGGAGACCGCCGCCGATGACCATCGATGACATTCTGGCGGAGGTTCTCAAGGCCGAGGGCGGCTATGTGAACGATCCGAACGACCGCGGCGGCGAGACCAACTTTGGCATCACGGTTGCAGTCGCCCGCGCGAATGGGTGGCAGGGCCGCATGCAGGACCTCCCGCGCGGCAAGGCGCTGGACATCTACCGTCAGCGCTATGTCGTCGGCCCAGGCTTCGACAAGGTGCTCCGCCTGTCCGCTGCGATCGCCGCCGAGCTCGTCGACACCGGCGTCAACATGGGCCCGACCGTGCCGATCCGGTTCCTGCAGCGGCTGCTCAATGTGATGAACCGGCAGGGCAAGGATTGGCCGGACATCGCGACCGACGGCGTCATCGGCCCAGGGACCCTCGCGGCCTTGGCAAAAGCGCTGCAGGTCCGTGGCGAGAAGGTCGTGTTGACCGGCCTCAATGCTCTGCAGGGCGCCCGCTACATCGAGCTGGCCGAAGGACGGTCGGCGAACGAGCAGTTCCTCAATGGCTGGCTGGCGAACCGGGTCGGGCTGTGATCGCTTGGCCGCCCCGGACGCAAATGGCGCTTATCGCGCTGATCGCCAGCGTCATCGGCGCCGCAACGGCGATGGCGATGTTGGGCTGGGGTATTCATATTCTCTGGCGCGGCGGGTGGCTCGACGCGACCCAGGTCCAGCGCATCGCGGCGATCGCCTACATTTCCTACGGCCTGCTCGGTCTCGCGTTCGTGACCATCACCGCCCTCGGCATGGCCATCAACCGGCGCTCGATCAAGGTCGACGGCCCGGGAGGGACAAGCGTCGACATTTCCGGCGGCAGTGACGACGCGGCGGCCGCGACGGTGACGACGACGACCGCCACCACGGTCACCCCCACACCCGCTGCACTGGAAGGATGACGATGCGTATCCTGTTGCTTGTCCTTGCGCTCTTGGCGCTCGCCATGCCTGCAACCGCCGCCCCGACGCCGTCGCTGCCGAACAGCCCGACCTGGGCCCGCACCGGCCCGCTGGTCATCCGCGTCGGCGATAACACGACGCCGGCTTGGCGGCCGTACCTTGAGCGCGCGGTGGCGGATTGGAATGCCGGCGCCGCTCGCACGAACATCCGCTTCGTGATCGTGCCGGGCAAGAGCGAGCCTGCGACCTGCAAGCCGGTGTTCGGCACCGTCCAGGTCTGCGCCGCCAGCTACGGTGCCAACGGCTTCTATGGCTATGCGAACTTCTGGCCCAGCGGCGGCAAGACCGTCCAGGCGGTCGTGCGGCTCAACATGCACTATCTGGCCCGGCAGGGGCCGGCACGCTGGCAGAGCGTCATCACGCACGAGCTCGGTCATGCCATCGGCCTGTCCCATAACGACGCCGCCAACGGCAACACCAACACCGGCTCGGTCATGGACAATACCAATGACCCCGAAGGGCTTAAGCCGCCATATGGGCCGAAGTCGGCGCTTGCCCCCAGCGAGGACGATTGGGCCACGCTGGCGCGGCTCTACGCTCCGGCCGGCAAGACGCAGCTGGCGCAGACGAAGCCGTGACGGGCCTCGACCTCGCCGCGCTGGCCGCCCGCTTCGGGCCAAAGGTGCTGCGCATTCTCGCCGTCATCGCGCTGCTGGCCGGCCTGATATTCGCCGCGCATCGCTGGCACGGCGGCCGGGTCGACGCGCTGGTCGCAGCGGCTCGCAAGGAACAGCGTGAAGCCGATGCCACGGCGGTCGCCAAGGCCTTCGCAGCGGCGACGGCAGAGCGGGCCAGGCTCAACGCCGCCATCGCGGCGCGCGACGCCAAAATCAGGGAGACGACCGATGCTGCGCTTCGACACGAACAAGCTGACAATGCTCGCCGCACTGCTGACCTTGGCCGGCTGTGGCGAGCGCGTCGCGCCGATCCCGGTCGCCCCGGCAATGCTGACCTGCCCGGTCCTGCCAGCGCCGCCAGCCTCGCTGCTGATGCCGCCTGCACGGCGGCCGGGGGGATACCGTTCGAGCCTGCCCTCGCCGTCGTGACGGACGCAGAGAACGACGCGGCCAGGTTGCGAGCTTGGCAGGCGTGGTGGGCCGGTGTAGCGGCGGTTGATCGCAAGTAGCGAAGGCGGGAGGGCCGGATCAGGGGCGGCGGAGCTCAGGCCTCGTCGCCCCTTTTTCGTGCCAGACTTCATTCGCCCGGCGGCTCCTCGTGAGGCACGCGGCACTTCATTCGTTCGGCCATCTCGTGCGCCAGCGCCGTCCAGCCCCACACAGCCATCGCCTCGCCGACCGTCTCCGGCCGACCGACCTTCCAGATCATCGGACGCTTGGGATCGCCGTGTCGGGCCCAACCGCGCCCCGCGACATTCCCGCCGGCGCGATCCTCCCACAGGATCAGCTTCTCCCAGGGTGGACTGGTCCAGTCGCCCGCGACGGTGAGCACCTCTTTGCCTTCGAAGGCGAACAGGCTGCCGTCCTTGCGCGCCAGGCTGACCCGGTACCAGTTCCGGAGGTTCGACTGGAACCCGGAATTGCGTACCGCCTCGACCATCAATGTGTCGACCGTTGAGGGTGATGAAGTCCACTGCCCCATCAGGCGACAGCCATGAGTTGCGATGGAAAGGGCGCGGCGAGAGCCAGTGCGTCGGCGATCGGCGCGGTGAGCCAGCGCTCATGATCCTCGGGGTGCAGCAGCACGGGCATCGCCTTGGGGTGGATCGGCTCGACCAAGGCGTTCGGCTCGCAGGTCAGGAAGGCATAGGCCGGGCCGGCCTCGGTCGGGCGCCAGACGCCGGCGAAGGCGAAGATGGGCAGGCTGGGCACGCTGAACCATCGGGCGATCTTGGCGCCCTTCTCACCCTCCCACTCGCAGAAGTCGGTGACGGGCACGAGGCAGCGCCGCGCCGGGTTGGTGAGGGCGGTTCGCCAGAAGGGGCTGGCCAGGTTGCGGACGTTGGTGACGGGCCCCGCGGCCTTCATCGGTGGTGGGAAGCCCCATGCCATGGGCTCGGCAATGCGGTGGCCGGCCTCGGTGCGGACGGTCCAGCCCCTGCGCTTGGGGAAGATCTCGGGCGGGGGCAGGGGCTCGTACTCGCCGAGCGGCTGCGCACCCATGGCGATCGCCCAGGCATGGGTGTCGGCGGTGAGGCGGTAGCGGTTGCACATCGCGGCAAGGTGGCGGTGTGGGGTATGAGTCGCAAGGGCGGTGCTGGTCAGGCTGTCACTCGGCCTCGGCACCGTCGTCGATTGCGTCGATGATGCCCTGGATGCGCTCGTCTGCATCGTCGCCCTTCAGCTGCGATCGGACGACGTTGGAGCAGCGCTTGCGCTCGGCGTTGACGGTGGTCTTCAACTTCTGCCCGACGCGGATCGCTGTCACCACCCGCTCGATGCGGTCATCACCTTCGGCGCCCACGATCTGGGACTCGGTGATGCGTGCGCACCGCTCGCGCTCGGCGGCGATGGAAGGATCGTCGTGGGCGAGCATGGTCATGGGTGTGTATTGCGCAGCCCGTCAGGGGGCGCAACAGGGGCGGTGGTGGCTTGGGCCATCGCCGCCCCTTCGTATGTCTGCGCGTCGCCAGTGCGCCCCTGCAGGCCGGCGCGCGCCGGTCGAGGGGAGGGGAAAGGGTCGAAACTTCAGGGCCGAAGCCCGGAAGACCGCCCGCCAAGTTGCCTTTTCACTCGGAACGAATTTAGGAGGGGGTTAGATGCCCTTGGGGTTAAGGCCGACTGGCATTGCGGGAACTACTCCGTTCATCGCCGCCAGCGCAGGGTCAATTACAAACGGCCGCCACTCCGGCGGAGACAAGACATAGCCGGGTGCAGCGCCGCCGGTATTGTATTTCTGTTCGGTAACGCAGGCCAAAACGTAGCGGTGATTGCCATCGACAATCATGTCCGCGCCATCTGCGGAAATCTTCAAGCAAATGATGATCGGCGACAGATCCGACGGATCTTGGAACGCATGCTTCAGGTGGCCGATATCGACCGAGCCGTTTCGGACCAGCTTGGCGGCCAACGCAGAATCTAGCATGACGGCTTTTGGCTTGAGCTCCGCACTTGCCCATGCGCGCATAGCGGTGATGTCCAGCAGTATCGGCGGGAGATCATCGCCTGGCCAGACCGTGAATAGTTCTCTGGTAATGGGTCCTGCTGCACTCGCTGCCTTTGCGCCGGCCTTCTTCGCAAGACGCCTCTCGTTGCGAGCACTACTCATTCGGCCTCAGATGGTCTTAAGGAATTAGGCAAGGTCGGCATCATTGATAATGCCAGCAGCGCCGTCAATCGCTGCGGTTCGGCAACGGTCCCAAGCGCGGTCACACAGCCGCCCGAGTGGCTCCGATGACCGTCGGCGATAGCGCCGCTTCACCTTCGCGAGATGCCGCTTGTCGAGCGCCGGCACTATCCGCCAGTGCTTGCCACAGATGATTTCGGCGTCGGCGCCGAACTTCTCGATCGCACCCGTCCGCCTGCAGCCCGATATCAGGCACGGTATACGGCCGTCGGCCACGGGTTGGCGCGTGCCTTCGCCTGCGATACTATTCACAAGCCCGACCGGACGGCCCGGGGGCGTCGATATGCAGGCGGCGGGCCGCCCTTACAAACGACGCCCAACGCCGCCTGACAAATTCCCCTATCATTCGCAACGAAGCTAGGAGGGGAGATAGCAACATTGCCTGTGTGTGCCGCAGCTGCGACCTAAAGCTAGGGATCGGTGCCCTTCATTTTGTCAGTTCAGACTTATGCCGCTTTTTCCTTAGGTTCGGCGAACTGGCCGACCTGTGAACCGGGCACTGAGATCGCTAGCGAGCCGTCGCAAGACGGCACCGATCTCGGGACTGCAGGTTGAGGGGAGGTCTCGATAGGCTGAAATGAATTTGCGAAATGGCTGCGCCGGATAGTGGAGAAGCTATGTCAGGATCAAGCGCAGGATCGCGGCGATGGCTCCCGGAGCACTTGCAGTTTGCCGTAGACGCTGCGTCCGTCGCGCTGTGGTGCTGGGACGTGGACACCGATCGCCTTAGCATGGACGCGTTCGGGTTCGAGCTCTGGGGACTGCCTTGGAAGGACGAAGTATCCTTCGATGAACTGTCTGCGCACATCCACCCGGCCGATCGAGATCGTGTTCGTGCTGCATTCCAAGCCACGCGATCGGTAAGCGGTCTATATGAAACCGACTTCCGCATCATGCTTGGGGATGAAATCCGGTGGGTTTCGGCGCGTGGCAAAGGTGCTGACGAAGGCCTTCAAGACCGTTCGAGCTTTGGGGTTTTCATCGACGTCACCCAGCGCAAACAGGCCGAGGAAGCCAACGAGCTCCTAGCAGGCGAAATGAGCCATCGGGTGCTCAATCTTCTCACGATCGCAACGTCATTAACGAATATGACCGGGCGAAAAGCGGCTTCCGTGCCGGACATGACCAAGGAGCTGGTTCAGCGGCTCACCGCCCTGGGCCGCGCGCATAGCTTGGTCCGGCCACTGCCCGGGACAGAAGGGAGAGCCGCTTTACTGGGCGATTTGATCGCTGTCCTGTTATCGCCATACGACGATGGCGGTGCATTTGCCGGGAGGATCAGGACGTCGGTGCCGCGTATGGGTGTCGGCGAAACTTCCGCCACAACGTTGGCGATGGTGATCCATGAGCTAGCCACAAACTCATTGAAGCACGGTGCCTTGTCAGTCCCGTCAGGAATGCTCGAAATTACCAGCACCAGCGATGACGACGACCTGGTAATCGTCTGGGCAGAAACTGGTGGCCCTGCTGTCGCCAGTGTGCCCGATCGCCAAGGCTACGGCAGCCGTGTCGTCCTCAAGACGGTCGAGCAGCAACTTCGCGGCGAGCTCGCCTTCGACTGGCAGGCAGCAGGCCTGGTGGCAAAACTTCGGGTGAAGCGCAGTCGGCTTGCCTTGTGAGCAGAGCGACTTGTGCACGGCTGATGACCCCCTCGGGTACGGCTTACGCCCCGCAGATCCTTGCCGGACCGCGCTCTCAGGTTGACACAAGATGACAGCTTTGTAATAAAAGCTGCATGTACGCATTCGCGACATACCAACGCTTTCGCCATCACGCCGGGCAACTCGCCGCGCGTGTCTAGGCTCGAGCTCGGCGATTCCCGCCGGGTTCGAGACGTATTCGATCATCTTTTCAAGTTGCCGCGTGCGCTTGGAAATTCGAATAGGCGGAGCCTAATCCATGTCGGAATTAAATTGCAAAACGGCTGATCGCCGTTCGAATGTCGTTGTTTTGTGCGATGCCACCGAAGGCATAAGCCGGAAGTTGGTGACGAGGCGAAAGCATTTCTTCTCGAAGGACTTCGACATCGAAATTGTGGACGAAGATCCAGAGGGTGCCCCCGGTACGCGTTCGAGCTTCTTCTCTCTCGCACTAACGAAGAGCGACGTAAGTCTTGTTTTCATGATAATTGCGCTGGGCGTCCCGGTCCTGCTCTATAGCATCGCATAGAGACGTCCCCGCTCTTCTTCGCCGGCACCGTCTAATCGCAGGTCGCCACCATGCCAGCGCAGAGCCGGACGCGTCACGCACCGAGTCCGCTGGGACCGCGAACGTTCCGGCTCTCTCGGGTGGATTTGCTCGAGCGATGGCCGGCGCGCCCTACGAGAAGGACGCCGAACGCCGTCGCGGCCTGCCTTCGGGAAGCAGGGGCCGGAAATTCAATGATGTCCGATCAGTTCGTCGGCAGCAGGTCGGGCCGCACCGTCAAGGCGATAAGGCAAAGGGAAATGTTGAGCCAGGTCGCATAGCCCGCCGGATCGTCCGCGGCGGCCATCGCATCGATTCGACCGTTGACCTCGTCCCGCGCGCTTTCGCCATATCTTTGGAGCATGTGCACAGCACAAGCCCAAAGCTCCTTCTCGGAGATTGGTGAGCCTGGAATGAGTTGCACCGATGACCCCCTTCATGCCTGCGACCAAGCTAGCGGCGCGAATCGTTGGGCAGCAAGCCCCGGCGAACATCATCGGTCACAGATGTTGGACGGCGCCGAACAAGCCGGGAACGGAGTTTGGGAATAGTGCGGGGATCGCCGCTCCCGCAGGTTCCGCGCGTTTCCCTTGCGTTCCCCAAGTCGTCGCGGCAGAACCCTGATCACCAAGGGCGCTGCCCATGGTCCCGCTGGTCGGGGCGATTAGCTCAGTTGGTAGAGCGCTTCCTTTACACGGAAGATGTCGGCGGTTCGAGCCCGTCATCGCCCACCAGGCCGTCGGCGCCGTGCCGTCGCAGTGTTGCTGCAGCGCAACAACGGCCGACCAATTGCAGCCGAAGCCGCACCGCCGCCATCAATGTCACAATCGCATTATAGCGCTGCAACAAATCCGTCATATAGCGCGCCCAAAGGGACCACAACGAGTCGGGGCAAGCGATTCCGGTCCGGTTTGCCTGCCGGTTTGCGTACCGATCTTCCAATCTTCGAACAGGGGTTTTCCGTCCATGCGTCATCTTCGTATCGGTTGTGCCATTGCGGCACTGGTCGCCCCGGTTGCCATTCACGCCCAGGAAACCGCCTCGGCGATCCGCGGCCAGGTCAGCACCAGTGCCGGCGCGCCGGTCGCCAATGCGACGGTCGTCATCACCCACACGCCGTCGGGCACCCGCACCACCCAGACGACCGATGCCAGCGGCGTGTTCAACGCCACCGGCCTGCGTCTTGGCGGCCCCTACAGCGTCGCCGTCACGGCCCAGGGCTTCGATCCCGCCGAGGAAACCGTCCCCAACCTCGTTGCCGGCACGCCGCAGCGCCTTGAAGTCCTGCTCGCCAATGTCGGCGAGACGCTGACCGTCACGGCCAGCCGCCAGCGTTCGGCAATCACCATCGCCAGCGGCCCGGCCACGGTGCTGACGGCGGAGGACATCCGCGGCGTTTCGACCGTCAATCGCGACATCCGCAACCTTGCCGCGCGCAACCCGCTGGTCTCGCTCGACCCGACCAACGGCGGCGCCATCTCGATCGCCGGGCAGAACAACCGTTTCAACCGCATCACCGTCGACGGCATCCAGTTCGGCGACCCGTTCGGCCTCGAAGCCGGCGGCCTTGCCTCGGCGCGCGGCGCCGTGCCGCTCGACGCCATCGGTGAGTTTTCGGTCGAAATCGCCCCGGTCGACATCCAGCAGGGCGGTTTCCAGGGCGGTGCCATCAACACCCAGCTGAAGTCGGGCGGCAACGACTTCACCGCCCAGGGCTTCTTCACCTATTCGTCGGACAGCCTCGCCGGTACCAAGACCCGCGGCATCGACCGTCCCCGCGATTTCGAATCGAAGATCTTCGGCGCCCAGCTGACCGGCCCGATCATCAAGGACAAGCTGTTCTTCGCCGTGACCTGGGAGCGGCTGCGCGATTCGACGCCGTCGGCCGTGCAGGCCGTCGACCTGGGCGTGACCCAGGCGCAGATCGACCAGATCAACACGATCGCCGACAGCCGCTACAGTTTCGACGCCGGCCAGGTCGCCAATGCGATCTCGGAGCGCGATGACAAGGTCGTCGCCAAGATCGACTGGAACATCGCCGACGGCCACCGTGCCGCCTTCACCTACATCTACAACGAGGGCAATCTGCTCGCCGGCCAGACCCAGGCCAGCGAGTTCAACCAGAACAACCCGACGCTGTCGCTGGAATCGAACAACTACAACCAGGGCTCCATCAACCACTTCGGCGTGTTCCAGCTGAACGACCAGTGGAGCGACAGCTTCTCGACCCAGCTGCGCGTCAGCTACAATGATTACGTCCGTCTGCAGGAACCGTTCGGCCAGAAGGATTTCGGCCAGTTCCAGGTCTGCCTCGCACCCAATGCCACCACGGGCTCGGCGGCGACGCCTTGCGCGACCGGCATCCGTCGCATCCAGTTCGGCCCCGATGTCTCGCGCCAGGCCAACGAGCTGTCGGCACAGACGCTGGGCATCGAGTTCCAGGCGCAGCTGAAGATGAACAACCACACGGTCAAGTTCATCGCCGAGCGCCGCGGCCAGGATTTCAACAACCTGTTCGCGCAGAATGTCTCGGGCAACTTCCGCTTCGATTCGATCGCCGATCTCCAGAACGGCCGCGCCAACCAGCTGATCTTTGCCGCACCGATCCGCGGCGATATCGACACGGTGCGGGCGCTGTTTTCCAACAATGTCTACACCTTCGGCCTGCAGGACGTCTGGGATGTCACCGACAACGTCAGCGTCACCGCCGGCTTCCGCTGGGATCTGTACGAATCGCCCGACCAGCCGGTCTACAACCCGGATTTCCTGGCGCGCACCGGCATCCCCAACAATTCGACGCTGAACGGTCGCCAGGTCTTCCAGCCGCGCACCGCCATCTCGTGGAAGGCGAGCGATCGCCTCAACATCCGCGCCACGGCCGGCCTGTTTGCCGGCGGCAACCCCAACGTCTGGATTTCGAACAACTATTCGAACCCGGGTCCGACGCTGGGCAGCGTGACCGTGCAGCGCCTCGCCAACGGCACGTTCAGCATCAACGGCATCCCGACCGCCGGTCTCGATGTCCAGGCGCTCGGCGCCGCGACGCTGAACAACGTCACCGGCGGCACCGGCGTCCCGGATCAGTTGTCGCAGCTGATCGCCACCACCGGTTCGGCGGCCTCGCCGACCAACGTGCTCGACCCCGATTTCCAGATCCCGTCGCAATGGCGCGTATCGGGTACCGTCGATTATGCGGCGAACCTGGGCTTCCTTGGTGATGACTGGAACTTCGGTGCCGATGTCGTCTGGTCGCGGGTCAAGAATGCTCTGACCTACACCGACCTGCGCTCGATCCCGAACACCACCGTCAACGGCGGCGCGACCCCGGACGGTCGCCCGCGCTACCAGGCCTTCAACGCCGCCGCCGGCCAGAATACCGACCTGTTCCTGACCAATACCGATCGCGGCTACAGCTGGAACGTCGTCGCCCGCGTCGCCAAGGATTGGGACAACGGCTTCTACATGAGCGCCGCCTACACCTTCCAGCGTTCGAAGGACGTCAACTCGGGCACCTCGTCGACGGCCGGTTCCAACTATGGCAACGCCGCCTCCGGTATCGATCCGAACAATGGCGCCTATGGTACGTCGAACTACCAGATCGACGACGCCTACCGCCTGCAGATCGGCTATGAAAAGGCCTGGTTCGGCGACAACAAGACCCGGATCGAGTTCTTCTTCAACAGCCGCGCCGGCCAGCGCTTCAGCTACACCTTCGCCGACACCACGGCGAACCGTTCGGCGGTGTTTGGTACCGTGCAGACCAACAACCGGTACCTGATCTACGTGCCCAACGTGTCGTCGCCGAATGCCGACCCGCTGGTTCAGTACGCCGCCGGCTTCGACTTTGCCGGCTTCCAGAGCGTCGTGCAGAACAGCGAGCTGAACAAGTACCAGGGCAAGATCGCGCCGAAGAACATCGGCCGCTCGCCGCGGTTCAACAAGCTCGACCTGTCGATCAAGCAGGAGCTGCCGTTCGTCTTCGGTGGCAAGATGGAAGTCTTTGCCGACCTCGAAAACGTGCTCAACCTGATCAACAGCGACTGGGGCTCGCTACGCCAGGTGGCGTTCCCCTATTACGGGACGCTGGTGAACGTGTCGTGTGTCGCGACGGCAACCCCGACCGCGCCGAACATCACGACGCCTGCCCAGCCTTGCGCCCAGTATCGCTACAGCAACCGCAGCGGCTCGACGGTGACGGCACCGACCGAGACGCTGTTCCAGAACCAGTCGCTCTGGCAGATCCGGGTTGGTGCAAGGGTGAGGTTCTAAGCCGCAGCGCGGCCACGCGTAGCTTGCTACGCGCGGACTCGCGCAAGGCCGGACGGCGAGCGAAAAAGGGCGCCCCATCAGGGCGCCCTTTTTTGACTCGTCCGACGACGCGGCTTGGCCGCGCTCTTGCTGTTTTTTTGCGACCCAGCGGACTCGGCGGCGCGGCCGCCGGCCGCGCCGCCATTGCCTTCCCCCTCACCCGGCTCGGCTGCGCCGAGCCCGACCTCTCCCGCGAGGGGAGAGGTGTCAGTCGACAGGAACCCCTGGCCTGCTCAACGCCGTCCTGATAACAAAACTCGTCTTCACGCTCTCGACATTCGGCGCCGGGGTCAGCGCGCTGGTCAGGAATTTCTGGAACTCCTGCAGGTCATGGGCGACGACCTTGAGGATGAAATCGATCTCGCCATTGAGCATGTGGCATTCGCGGACCTGGGGCAGGGCGGCGACATGGTCCTCGAAGGCCTTGAGGTCGGATTCGGCCTGGCTGCGCAGCGACACCATGGCGAAGACGGTAATGCCATAGCCCAGCGCCTGGGCGTCGAGATCGGCGTGATAGCCGTGAATGGTGCCGTTTTCCTCCAGCGCGCGGACGCGGCGCAGGCAGGGCGGTGCGGTCAGGCCAGCGCGTTCGGCGAGCTCGACATTGGTGATCCGCCCCTCGGCTTGCAGATGACGCAGGATCACACGGTCGATATCGTCGATTGGCAACCGGGAACGGTGCATCCGTGCAACTCCGCGCGTCTGAAATGACGTTTACAAATAACAATATTACCGAAACGCGCAAGTCTGCTTGTCCAATATAAGCTGTGCTGCGACCGTGGCGGGGGGTGCAAAATGTTGCGCCAGCGACTAACTACAGGGTCGTTCAACGCAGGAAAATCGATCGTGCCCGAAACCCGTCATGTCCGTGTCTTGATCATCGGTTCCGGCCCTGCCGGCTACACCGCCGCTGTCTATGCGGCGCGCGCTGCGCTGAATCCGGTGCTGATCCAGGGGTTGCAGCCCGGCGGCCAGCTGACCATCACGACCGAGGTCGAGAACTGGCCCGGCGATACCAGCGTCCAGGGCCCCGACCTGATGCTGCGCATGGCCGAACAGGCGGCGCATGTCGGCACCGAACTGGTCAGCGACATCGTCACCCGCGTCGACACCAGCCGCCGGCCGTTCATGGTCGAGACCGATTCGGGCCAGACCTGGCTTGCCGACACGCTCATCATCTGCACCGGTGCCCAGGCGCGCTGGCTCGGCATCCCGTCGGAAACGCGCTTCCGGGGCTTCGGCGTGTCGGCGTGCGCGACCTGCGACGGCTTCTTCTTCCGCAATCGTACTGTCGTCGTTGTCGGCGGCGGCAACACCGCGGTCGAGGAGGCGATGTTCCTGACCAATTTTGCATCGAAGGTGCACCTGGTCCACCGCCGCGACGAACTGCGCGCCGACAAGACCAACCAGGCGCGGCTGTTCGCCAACTCCAAGATCGAGATGCACTGGAACGCCGAGATTGCCGAGGTGGAGGGCAGCGCCGATCCGTTGACCGTCACCGGCGTCGTGCTGCGCGATACCGTCACCGGCGCCACCCGGCCGCTCGCCGCCGATGGCCTGTTCATCGCCATCGGCCATGTGCCGGCGACCGAGCTGTTCGTCGGCCAGCTCGACATGGATCACGAGGGCTATCTGATCACCGCGCCCGATTCGACCGCGACGTCGGTGCCGGGCGTGTTTGCCGCCGGCGACGTGAAGGACAAGATCTATCGCCAGGCGGTGACCGCGGCCGGCATGGGCTGCATGGCGGCGCTGGAAGCCGAGCGCTTCATGGCGCACGGCCTGCACGGCGCCAATGGCGTCGACGAGGAAGCGATCGACGCCGAAGCCGAGGATGCAGCTGCGGCGTGAACCTCGACTGGGAAAAGCTGCGGCTGTTCGAGCTGGTCGCCGAGGCGGGCAGCTTTACCGAGGCGGCGCGGCGCCTGCACATGAGCCAGCCCGCGCTGAGCCGCCAGATCGGCGCGCTGGAGGAACAGATCGGCGCCAAGCTGTTCCACCGCCACGCCCGCGGCCTTGCGATGACGCACGAGGGCGAGCAGCTGCGCGCCGCCACCCACGACATGCAGGACCGGCTGGAGCGGACGCGCCAGGCGATCGATGCCTCCCGCG
Organism: Sandarakinorhabdus sp. DWP1-3-1; assembly: GCF_049896705.1. Classification (NCBI taxonomy): domain Bacteria; kingdom Pseudomonadati; phylum Pseudomonadota; class Alphaproteobacteria; order Sphingomonadales; family Sphingosinicellaceae; genus Sandarakinorhabdus; species Sandarakinorhabdus sp. DWP1-3-1. Next base: position 246,206 of record NZ_JAFCUV010000001.1, read on the forward strand.
ACCGGCCGACGGGCGAGATCCGGCTGACCACCACGGTCAGCTTCGGTTCGACGTGGCTGGCGCGGCAGCTCGGCGATTTCCTCGACCTGTATCCCGACATCAATGTCAGCCTGCATCTGAGCGACCTCGACGTCGATCTCGCCAAGCGCGAGGCCGATGTGGCGATCCGCTTCCACCTGCCGTTCCAGGCCGAGCTGGTGCAGAAGCCGCTGATGCCGATCCGGCATTTCCTGTGCGCGTCGCCGGATTATCTGGCGCGCCATGGCGTGCCGAGGACGATCGCCGATCTCGATGCGCATCGCCTGATCGCCTATGGCGACACCGCGCCCGAGTTTCTGAAGGGTATCAACTGGGCGCTCGATCTCGGCCATGAAGGCGCGCCGCGGGCGGCGGCGCTGACCATCAACAACAGCCATGGCGTGTTGCAGGCGGTCGAGGCGGGGGCGGGGATCGCCGCGCTGCCCAGCTATCTCATCCGCTTTTCGGGGAAGGTGAAGGTCGTGCTGCCGGCGCTCGAGGGTGCGGTGTTCCGCACCTATTTCACCTATCCGGTCGAACTGCGGCGATCGCTGCGGGTGGCGGCGCTGCGCGATTTTCTCGTCGAGCGCATGACGCCGGCCAATCTCGACATCGATGGCTACGCGCTCGGTGCGAAATGAGTCATGCACCTGACGCATGGCAGTCTTGCATTATTGTGCGGTGCACAAAAGGCGGGGCGAGGCCTAGATGAAGGCTGTCGCCGTCACTGACGGCACTACATCTGCCATGTCCTCCCCGACATGCGGATGCATGGTTACCGCGGTCGCCCTCCCCTGATTGGCCCGGTGACCGACCCGCGCCCTGGCACCCCTCCCCCCCTCGGGGCCAGCCGCCGCGGGTCACATATTGGGGCCGGGCCTGCGATCCGCAGGCCCGGCCCTTTTTTGTGCGCGCCGTGTCGCGGCGGTTGCCCCTGCCTGCAATCATGCGCTACGCCGTCGCGGCCGGGCCGGGCCTGTAGCTCAACGGTAGAGCCGGCCGCTCATAACGGCTAGGTTGGGGGTTCGAATCCCTCCGGGCCCACCGGTTGTTGCTGAAGGAGTGGCCCCTGTCCGATCTGCCGCCAACTGCCCCGCCAGCGGTCGCTGCGCTGCGCGAGGAAACGGCGCCGCCGCGGGCCAACCTCAAGCAATGGCTGGGCGCGCTGCTCGGCCTGGTCGTGCTCGGTCTCGCCATCTGGGGCCTCAACATGATCGCCGGGCAGGTGACGCTCGAGGAGATCATGGCCGATGTCCGCGCGACGCCGAGCCACCTGATCGTCGCCGCGGCGCTGTCGGCAGCGGCGTCCTATGTCGTCCTTGTCGGCTATGACTGGCTGGCGACGCGGCATCTGGGTTATGAACTGCCGTGGTCGACGCTGGCGGCGGCAAGCTTTGCCAGCTTCACGATGAGCCACACGCTCGGCGTCACGGTGCTGACCGGCGGCACTGTCCGTTACCGCATCTATACCCGCGCCGGGGTGCGCGCCGCCGATATCGCGATGATCATCCTCCTTTGCGGCTGGACCTTCTGGCTCGGCATCGTCGCCGTGGCCGGGCTGGGGCTGGTGATTGCCCCCGACCTGGCGACCCCGTTCAAGGACCTGGCGCCGAGTGCGGAGCGCTGGGCCGGTGCCATCCTGCTCGTCGGCACGCTCAGCTATCTGGCTCTGGCGACGCTGTGGCGGCGGGAATTCCGGCTGTGGCGCTACAAGTTCTTCATCCCCGACGGCCGCGAGACGCTGCTGCAGATCGTCGTCGGCGCCATCGATCTCGCCTTTGCCGGCGGCGCGCTCTACCTGCTGCTGCCCGACACCGGGGCGCCGGGGCTGCTGACCTTCCTGACCATCTATGCCGTCGCCATGGTCGTCGGTGCGCTCAGCCATTCACCGGGCGGGCTCGGCGTGTTCGAAGGCGTCATCCTGCTGCTGATGCCGGAGGCGCCCAAAGCCGGGGTGCTGGCGGCGCTGGTGATGTTCCGGCTGATCTACACCTATATCCCCTTCCTGCTTGGCCTCGTCGTCATCGCGATCACCGAATGGCAGGCGCTGCGGGCGCGCCGCCGGAAGAATGCGACGACCTGAGTGAAGCCTATCTATTCATTGGGTTAGTACGGGTATAAGCGGATGCCGGCATGTCGCGGGGGCGGCGACGTGGTGGGGGCGACCATGCGCATGAAGCTGAAGCTGGACGATGAGCATGGCCGACTGGCCGCGCTCGGCCGCTATGACATTCTCGACACCGCGGTCGAGGAGGAATTCGAACAGATCGTCCAGCTGGTGCAGCAGGTGTTCGGCATGCCGATGGCCGCGGTGACGCTGGTCGATGCCGACCGGCAATGGTTCAAGGCGCGGCGCGGGCTTGGTGTGGCCGAAACGCCGCGCAGCATGGCATTCTGCCACCACACCATCGCAGCGGCCGATGGCCTGGCCGTCGAGGATGCGGCGAACGACCCGCGCTTTGCCGATTCGCCGCTGGTCGTCGGCGACCCCAATATCCGCAGCTATCTCGGCGCGCCGTTGCGCACCCCCGATGGCTATCAGGTCGGCGCGCTGTGCATCATCGGCAACGAAAGCCGGCGGTTCTCGATCACCGACCGCGAGATACTGCGGCGTTTCTCGGATGTCGTCGTTTCGCAGATGGAGCTGCGGCAGATGGCGAGCACCGACAGCCTGACCGGGCTGCTGACGCGCCGCGCCTTTGACCAGGCGATGTTCGATGCGCTGGCGCGCCGCGGGAATTCCGCCGTGCTGCTGATCGACATCGATCATTTCAAGCAGATCAACGACCGCCTTGGCCATGCCGTCGGCGACGAAGTGCTGCGGGCGGTGACGGCGACGATCGAGGCGGCGGGGCCGTTCGGCGCCGTCGGCCGGGTCGGCGGCGAGGAATTCGGCGTGCTGCTGCCCGATGGCGACGACGCGCCGGCGATTGCCGAGGCGGTGCGCCAGGCGGTGGCGGCGATGGCGGTGCCGGGGCAGCCGGCGCTGTCGGTCACCGTCAGCATAGGCTTGTCGATCGCCGGCGCCGGCGAGACGACGGAATGCTGGATGAAGCGCGCCGACGATGCACTGTATGCGGCAAAGCGCGGTGGCCGGGATCGCGTCTGCGCAGGCTAGCCCGGGCGGCTGCCGGCCACCCCCTGGCATAGCCTTCAGCTTCGTTGAATCACGGATCCCGCCCGGCCTGAGCCGATCCGACTGATTGCCGTCAATGCTAGAGCAGCCGCGCCTGCTGCGTCGCCAGGGCATTGGCGGCGTGCGCCTGCCACGCCGGGGTCAGGCCCGGCAGGGTGACCAGTTCGGCGAGCGCCCCGGCGGCTTCGGCCTTGCCGCCGATGACGTGAACGAAGCGGGCCACTGTCCAGCCGGAATTGTGCCGCTCGACGACATTGTGCGAATCGCCGGCGGCGACGATGCCGGGTTCGAGGACGCGATAGTACCAGCCGCAGCGTGCCGACCGGCTCATCGCTCGCGCCAGCTTTGCCGTGCCATGGACGGCGGTAAAGGTCGCGCAGGGTTCCCGATGCTGGGCGACCTGCAGCAGCGCGGTGCCGGCCCGAATCGTGTCACCGATGCAGACGCTGGTTTCGTCGAGGCCGAGGATCACCAGGTTCTCGCCCATCGCGCCCGGGACGAACTGTTCGGCACGTTCGGCAAATTCGGCGCGCCAGCCGTCATAGCCCGACGCCGGATAGCCATAGACCGCCTTTTCAAGGCCGCCGTGCCAGCGCCGGTTGACCTGGGTATCACCATCCAGGCCGAGCGGACGTATCGCCACCGGGCCATCGACCGGCGACTTGAAATAGGCGGTGACGAGATCGGCGCCGCGGCGGCCAGCGCCGGGCAGCGGGGCGGAGCGGCCGACACGGACGGCGGCGATGGTGCCGGATGCGATCATCTTGCCTCTTGCATTTTCCACCGACGTCTCTGACATTGCGGGCTGTGTTCAACAATACGGAAGGAGGTGATCGGATGTCTCATTGTCACACGTTACGGTCCGGTGCGTTGGTGGTTGCGGTGGGAATCGCAACGGTCTGAAGTCAGCGCCATCTCCGGTTCGTACACCGGCAATGTGAAGGCCGTCGGGGCAACCCGGCGGCCTTCTGCTTGTGCCGGGGAACTTGACCCGCCGGCGCTATCGCCCCTTCCACTCGGGCTTGCGCTTCTGGGCAAAGGCCAGCGGGCCTTCCTTCAGGTCTTCGCTGCGCCACAGCGCCGATACCGCCGGATGCTTCATCTGGCCCTCGTACGCCTCCTGCAGCGATGCGGTGTCGAGGCTGCGGGCGACGACCTGCTTCGACGCGCGAATCGACATCGGCGACAGGGTGCAGATCTGCGCCGCCAGGGCGTGCGCCGCATCGAGCAGTTCCGCCTGCGGCACCACGGCATGGACGAAGCCGAGCGCCACGCCTTCCGCGGCCGGCACGCTGCGCCCGGTCAGGATCATGCCCATGGCGCGCTTGACCCCGATGGTGCGCGGCAGCCGGTGCAGGCCGCCGGCGAGCGCGGCCAGGCCGACCTTGGGCTCGGGCAGGGCGAAGGTCGCGTTATCGGACGCGATGATGATGTCGCAAGCCAGCGCGATTTCGAAGCCGCCACCCATCGCCACGCCGTTGACCGCGGCGATCACCGGCTTGTCGAGGTCCCAGCGCGAGGTCAGCCCGGCAAAGCCCGTCGGCGGCACGGTGACGGCATTGCCCTCCGCCTGCCAGCGCAGGTCGTTGCCGGCCGAAAAGGCGCGGTCACCGGCACCGGTGATGATCGCCACCCACAGCTCGGGATCGGCGGCGAAGTCGTCGAAGATCTGCGCCAGCTCGGCATTGGCCGGCGGGTGCAGCGCGTTCATCCGCTCCGGGCGGTTGATGGTGACGATCAGCGTGTGACCTTCACGCGTGGCGGTGGCGTGTTCCATGGCGATGTTCCCCATTGCTGTGCCCGCTTGTCTGGCAGCGGTGGCGGGGCGGCGCCATGCACGAAAAGGCGAGGGGGGGGAGGGCAGTGCGCCGGCGCCAGACGCGAAAATGCCCGAGTGCGGCAGCGCACCCGGGCATTCCCGTGACGAGACCTCTTATCCTGGAAACCACATCCACCGGAACGGGCAAAGCCCCCAATCCCCATCCGGTGTGCGCTGCCCTTGCGAGGCGCGGCATGGTTTCAGGCCGTAAGGCCGCTCTCCGTGAAGACCGGACTTTCGTCTTGGCCTTCCGCGCCCTGTTATGCGGTTCCGCGCCGCAAGTCACTGACTTACGGCAGTGAACGTGTCGCATCATTGCACTTCCCTGCCGACTGTGGCGGCGTTGCAACAGCGCCGGCCGTAGCGCCCGTGATTGCACCGGGCCGTGGCCATGCTACACGCGCCCGGCAGCCATCGTTGCGACTATCGAAAGACCAGACCTTGCGCCTCTCCCGTTACTTCCTGCCCGTCCTCAAGGAAACGCCGGGCGATGCCCAGGTCGTGTCGCACCAGCTGATGCTGCGCGCCGGCATGATTCGGCAGACCGCCGCCGGCATCTATGCCTGGCTGCCGCTGGGGCTGCGCGTGCTGAAGAAGATCGAGCAGATCGTCCGCGAGGAACAGGATCGCGCCGGCGCCATCGAGGTGCTGATGCCGACGATCCAGTCTGCCGAGCTGTGGAAACAGTCGGGCCGCTACGAGGCCTATGGCCCCGAAATGCTGCGCATCGTCGATCGGCACGACCGCGAGATGCTGTTCAGCCCGACTGCAGAGGAGCTGTTCACCGTCATTTTCCAGAATGGCGCCAAAAGCTATCGCGACCTGCCGCGCAACCTCTACCAGATCCAGTGGAAGTTCCGCGACGAGGTGCGCCCGCGTTTCGGCGTGCTGCGTGGTCGCGAATTCCTGATGAAGGACGCCTATAGCTTCGATGCCGATTTCGCCGGGGCGCGGCACAGCTATAATCGCATGTTCATCGCCTATATGCGCACCTTCGCCCGCATGGGCCTTCACGCGATCCCGATGCAGGCGGACACCGGCCCGATCGGCGGCGACCTGAGCCATGAGTTCATCGTGCTGGCACCGACCGGCGAGAGCGATGTCTTCTATCACGAGAATTGGGAAAAGGGCCGCGACACCGACCATATCGAGGCCGACGACGCCGGCGCGCTGGAGGCCTATATCGACGGCCTCAACGCCGATTATGCCGCGACCGACGAGAAGCGCGACGCCGCCGCCGAGGCCGCGGCCGGGGCGGCGCTGAAGCAGTCGAAGGGCATCGAGGTCGGCCAGGTCTTCTACTTCGGCGACAAATATACCAAGGCGATGGGCGTGACGGTCCAGGGCCCCGACGGCCAGCCGGTGACGCCGCTGATGGGAAGCTATGGCATCGGCGTGTCGCGGCTGATGGGGGCCATCATCGAAGCCTGCCACGACAAGGACGGCATCATCTGGCCGGAGGCCGTGGCGCCGTACAAGGTCGCGCTCATCAACCTGCGTGTCGATGATGCCGCCTGTGCGGCCGCCGCCGATGGCCTGTACGCGCGCCTGACCGCCGCCGGTGTCGAGGTGCTGTACGATGATCGCGACGAACGGGGCGGCGCCAAGTTCGCCACCGCCGACCTGATCGGCTTGCCGTGGCAGCTCGTCGTCGGGCCCAAGGGGCTGGCCAGTGGCGTTGTCGAACTGAAGCGCCGCGGCGGTGACAAGAGCGAAGTCGGCATCGATGCTGCGGTGGCGCAGCTGACCGCGTGATCACCCGCTATGAACGCATGATCGCCCGGCGGTACCTGCTGCCCGGGCGCGGCGAGGGGTTCATCTTCCTCGTCGCCTCGATCAGCCTGATCGCCGTCGCGCTGGGCGTCGCGGCGCTGATCGCCGTCATGTCGGTGATGAACGGCTTTCGTGCCGAGCTGTTCGATCGCATCCTGGGGCTGAACGGCCATGCCGTCGTCCAGGGCTATGGCGGGCGGATCGAGGCGTGGCAGCCGCTGCAGGCGCGGCTGAAGGCGCTGCCCGGCGTCACCAGCGCGACCCCGCTGATCGAACAGCCGCTGATGGGCAGCTTCGGCGGCCGGGTCGAAGGCGTGCTGGTGCGCGGCATGACGCTCGCCGACATCAACGGCACGCCGGTCATCGCCGACAATGTCGTCGCCGGCACGCTGAAGAACCTGCAGCCGGGTTCCAACACCGTCGCCATCGGCGCGCGGCTGGCGGAGGCGCTGGGCGCCCGCATCGGCGACCAGATTTCCCTCATCAACCCGCAGGGCGAATCGACGCCGTTCGGCACCGTGCCGCGCATCGTCGCCTATCGCATCGTCGCCGTCTTCGAGGTCGGGATCTTCGATTACGACAAGGCGTTCGTCGTGATGCCGATGAGCGATGCGCAGACGCTGCTCAGGCTCGGCGATGCCGTCGGCATGATCGAGGTGATGACCGTCGACCCCGATCGCGTCGGGCAGATCCTGGCACCGATCGGGCCCAGCATCGCCGGCCAGGCCATCGTCAGCGACTGGAAATCGACCAACTCGGCGCTGTTTTCGGCATTGGTCGTCGAGCGCACGGTGATGTTCTGGGTGCTGTCGATCATCATCCTGGTCGCCGTCTTCAACATCCTGTCGTCGCTGATCATGCTGGTCCGCGCCAAGACCCGCGACATCGCCATATTGCGCACCATGGGCGCCAGCCGCATCGCGCTGATGCGGGTTTTCATGACCGTCGGCACGCTGATCGGCGGGCTCGGCATCGCGCTCGGCTGCGTGCTCGGTTTTGCGCTGCTGGCATTTCGCGGCCCGATCGTGTCGGGCGTGTCGGCGCTGACCGGCACCAATATCTGGGATCCGTCGGTGCGCTACCTGACCGAGCTGCCGGCCAAGACCGACCCGCTGGAGGTCGTCGGCATCGTCCTCCTGGCGCTGCTGCTGAGCTTCCTGGCGACGCTGTACCCGGCGTGGAAGGCGGCGAGTACGGACCCGGTGCAGGTGCTGCGTTATGAGTAACACTGTCCTGAGGGTCGAAGGGCTGCGCCGCAGCTTCACCCAAGGTTCGACGACGATCGAGGTGCTGAAGGGCGTCGACCTCAGCGTCGACGCCGGCGAGATCGTCGCGCTGCTCGGGCCGTCGGGATCGGGCAAGTCGACGATGCTGCAGGCGGTCGGGTTGCTGGAAGGGGGCTTTCAGGGCGCCATCAGCATCGCCGGGGAACGCGTCGAGGCGCTCGACAATGCGGGCCGGACGCGGGTCCGGCGCGACCGGCTGGGCTTCGTCTACCAGTTCCATCACTTGCTGCCGGATTTCAGCGCGCGCGAGAATGTCATGCTGGCGGGGCTGGTTGCCGGCCATTCCGAGAAGGCCGCGACGGCGCGTGCCGATGAACTGCTAACCGCGCTCGGCCTCGGTGACCGGCTGAGCCATCGGCCGTCGCAGCTGTCGGGCGGCGAGCAGCAGCGGGTGGCGGTGGCGCGCGCGCTGGCCAACAAGCCGGTGCTGGTGCTGGCCGACGAACCGACCGGCAATCTGGATGAGGCGACGGCAGCGAAGGTGCTGGCGGAGTTTCTGGCGCTGGTGCGCGGGCAGGGCAGCGCCGCGCTGGTGGCGACCCACAACCTGGCGCTGGCAAAACAGATGGACCGGGTGGTGACGTTGCACGAGGGGCGGCTGGCGACCATCTGACTTTGCCGTGGATAACTCCACCGCCGGGCCTTTCCGGAATCGCCCGAAAGCCCCATCATCCGTCCATGCGATCGCCGAAGCCTTTTTCAACGAGCGCCCATGCCGGCTTTGTCCATCTGCGCCTGCAATCGGCCTATTCGATGCTGGAGGGCGCGATCCAGCCCGAGGACCTGGCCAAGGCCTGTCGGCGCGGGCTGTTCCCGGCGGCGGGGCTGGCCGATCGCGGCAACATGTTCGCGGCAATGGATTTTTCCTATGCCGCCAAGGAGGCCGGGGTCCAGCCGATCATCGGCGCCATGGTCGCTGTCGAGCGGCCGGGATCGCGGACGGCGCTGACCCGGCCGGCGTTCGACTGGCTGGTGCTGCATGCCCAGGACGCTGCCGGCTATGCCAACCTCATCGCGCTGGTCAGCCAGGCGCATCTCGGCGGCGACCCGTCGGAGGACCCGCATATCCAGCTCGGCGACCTCGACGGGCGGACCGAGGGGCTGATCTGCCTGACCGGCGGCGCCGATGGCGCGCTGGCGCGGCTGCTTGCCGAGGGCCAGCCGCACGAGGATTATGCAACGACGCTGATGCGGCTCTTCCCCGGCCGGCTCTATGTCGAGATCAGCCGGTCGGGCGAGCCGATCGAGCAACGGTCGGAAGCCGGGCTGCTGCGGCTGGCGACGGCGCACGACCTGCCGATCGTCGCCACCAACCCGGTCAAGTTTCTCGATGAACGCGTGCACATTGCCCATGACGCGCTGCTCTGCATCGCCGATTCGGCCTATGTCGAGGCCGAGGAGCGGCGCCGGTCCAATCCCCAGCATCGGCTGAAATCCGCCGACGAGATGCGCAAGGCCTTTGCCGACCTGCCGGAAGCCATCGCCAACACCGTCGTCGTCGCCCAGCGCTGCGCCGTGGCGGCGCCGTCACGGAAGCCCATCCTGCCGCGCATGGCGACCGACGGCATGAGCGAGGACCCGGCGCTGGTTGCGGCAGCGGAAGCCGGCCTCGACAAGCGTCTGGCGACGCTGGGCATCAGCGGCGAGGCGGCGACGCCCTATCGCGAGCGGTTGGCCTTCGAGCTCGGGGTCATCAACGCCATGGGCTTCCCGGGCTATTTCCTGATCGTTGCCGACTTCATCGCCTGGGCCAAGGACCATGGCATCCCGGTCGGTCCCGGCCGTGGCTCGGGTGCCGGCTCGGTCGTCGCCTGGGCGCTGACGATCACCGATCTCGATCCGCTCGCACACGGGCTTCTCTTCGAACGCTTCCTCAATCCCGACCGCGTGTCGATGCCCGATTTCGATATCGATTTCTGCGAAACGCGGCGCGTCGAGGTCATCAAATATGTCCAGCAGCGCTATGGCCGGGACCAGGTCGCGCAGATCATTACCTTCGGGAAGATGAAGGCGCGCGCCGTGCTGAAGGACGTCGGCCGCGTGCTGCAGATGCCCTATGGCCAGATCGACCGGCTCGCGAAGATGGTGCCGAGCCACCCGACCGACCCCTGGACGCTGGCGCGGACGCTAGGGCAGGGCAAGGACAAGGACGGCCGCCGCTATCCCGGCCTGCCCGAATTCATCGCCGAGCGCGACCGCGATCCCAAGGTCAAGCGGCTGATCGAGATCGCGCTGCAGCTGGAGGGGCTGCCGCGGCACAGCTCCACCCATGCCGCCGGCGTCGTCATCGGCGACCGGCCGCTCAGCCAGCTGGTGCCGCTGTACCGCGACCCGCGATCGGATATGCCGGTCACCCAGTTCGAAATGAAGGCGGTCGAAAAGGCCGGGCTGGTCAAGTTCGACTTTCTCGGGCTGAAGACGCTGTCGGTGCTCGACAGGGCGGCCAAGCTGCTGGCCAACCGCGGCATCGCCGTCGACTGGAACACGCTGCCGCTCGACGATCCGGCGGTGTTCGCGCTGCTGGCGCGGGCCGACACGGTCGGGGTGTTCCAGTTCGAATCGGAGGGCATGCGCCGCGCGCTCGGCCAGGTCCGGCCCGATTGCTTCGGCGATATCGTCGCACTCGGCGCGCTCTACCGGCCGGGCCCGATGGACAATATCCCGAGCTTTGCGGCGCGCAAGCATCGCCGCGAGGAAGTCGTGCTGCTGCATCCGCTGATGGAGCCGATCCTGCGCGAAACCTATGGCATCATCGTCTACCAGGAACAGGTGATGCAGATCGCCCGGACGCTGGCAGGCTATAGCCTTGGCGAAGCCGACCTGCTGCGCCGCGCCATGGGCAAAAAGATCCATGCCGAGATGGTGGCGCAGAAGGAGCGCTTTGCCGACGGCGCCGCCAAGAACGGCATCGAGAAGGACACCGCCAGCGCCATCTTCGACCTGGTGCTGAAGTTCGCTAACTATGGTTTCAACAAGTCGCACGCCGCGGCCTATGCGCTGGTCAGCTACCAGACCGCCTGGTTGAAGGCGCATTATCCGCAGGAATTCTATGCCGCGTCGATGGCCTATGACATCGACAATACCGACCGACTGGCGGCATTTTCGGAGGATGCGCGGCGCAGCGGCGTGACCATCCTGCCGCCGTGCATCAACGCCTCCCAGGCCGATTTCACCGTGGAGAAGCACGGCGAGAAATTCGTCGTCCGCTATGCGCTGGCGGCGTTGAAGAATGTCGGCGAGCGGGCGATGGAGGTCGTCGTCACCGGCCGCGGCCCCGGCTATACCTCGCTGCCCGAATTCTCGAAGCGGGTGGACCCCAAGCTGCTCAACAAGCGGCAGCTGGAAAGCCTGATCGCCGCCGGCTGCTTCGACGGCATCGAGCCCAATCGCGCCGGCGTGCACATGCTGGCCGAGGCGATCCTCGGCACCGCGCAGGCAGCGGCGGCGGCGCGCGAATCGGCGCAGACGGCGCTGTTCGGGGAAAGCACGGACCAGGGGCTGGCGATGCTGGTGCCGCACGCGACCTGGACGCTCGCCGAGACGATGGCGCAGGAAAAGGAGGCGTTCGGATTTTACTTCTCCGGGCATCCGGTGGAGGCGTGGCGACCGGTGCTCGATGCCCAGGGCGCCAGGAGCTTTGCCGAGGTCGCGGCGCTGCCGGCGCCGGCGGGCGGTGGCCGGCAGGGCGTGGTGATGGCCGGGCTGATCGAAGGCATCCGCTGGCGGACGCCGCAGACGGGCCAGAACGGTCGTGGCGGCAATCGCTACCTGCTGATCGACCTTTCGGACCGGTCGGGGCAATATGTCGCCAGCTGTTTCGACGAGGATGCGCAGAACCGGCTGGAGGCTGTCGCCGGCGACAGCCCGTCGGTGCTGGTCCAGGCCGAGCTGATGTGGCGGGAAGGCGAGGATGTGCCGCGGGTGACGCTGCGCGGGATCACTTTGCTGTCGGAGATGGCGAAGCGGGCGCGGGGGCGGATCGTCGTCGGCATCGCCGAAACCGGCGAGGTGCCGCAGCTGGCGGCGCTGGTGGCGGAGGCGCGGGGCAAGGGCCGCGGCGAGCTGGTTGCCGAGGTGCCGACTGCCGCCGGCCTGGCGCGGGTGACGCTGGGGCGCGACTATCTGCTCGATGCCGAGACGATGGCGCGGGTGGCCCGGGCGTTTGGCGCCGAGCGGGTGGCATCGGAAGTGCTGGACCCGCCGCGACTGGCGCTGGTGGGGTAGTTTTACCCCAATGAAAACAACGTTGTAACCTTGAGGCTACACTAAGGCTACACCATTGACGCAGGCTGTTGGCGCAGGATTTTCGCCATCGGCCGGCCCTTGGCGAGTTCGTCGACGAGTTTGTCGAGAATGCGGATTTCGCGCATCAGCGGTTCCTCGATGGCTTCGATGCGGACGCCGCAGATGGTGCCGGTGACGAGGTCCCGCGCCGGATTGAGTTGCGGGGCCCAGGCGAAGAAATCGTGGAAGCTGGTCCTGTCGGCAAGGGCGGCCTCGAACGTCGCCTGGCTGTGGCCGGTCAGCCAGCGGAAAATCTCGTCGACTTCGGCGCGGCTGCGACCCTTCTTCTCGGCCTTGGCGACATAGGCCGGGTACACGGCGGCGACGCTCATGGCGTAGATGCGGTGGCTGGGCATGGGGGCGCTCCTGGTCGGCGTGGGATCATAGCGTGGCGCCGCGGTGCCGAAATCCATCAAAAGTCTCGAAAGTCACCGAGTTGGGATCGCGGGAGGCCGAGATATATCTTGGGCTGCGAGGGGTTGTCGTTGGCGGCGATGTCAAAGAGCGAAAACCCTTGCCGAAGTAACCGATATGGTGACAATTGTCAAGGTGGCGTGATGTGGAACGCCGACCCGCATCTCACGTGTCACCCGGGCGCAGGCCGGGGCCCGTAGACGACGATCGTTGGTACGAGGGCGCCATATCTCCGTGGCTTGTGGTTCATGGGCCCCGGCCTTCGCCGGGGTGACAGGAGGATGGGGGGTGCTTCCTGCGCTATCGATACGGCGCCAGCAGGGCCGCCATGTCGATATTCGCGCGCAGGCGGTTGCCGAGCAGGTAGATGCCGCCAAATTTCCGCTGCAGGAACAGCGTGTCGATCGGCGGAATGTGCCAGAAATCGCGGTCCTTCGCGATGTCGAGGCCACGGTCGCGCATGTCGTCGAGCATCTCGCCCATGACGAAATCGAAGCGGCCCGTGCTGCGCAGCGGCGCCATGCCCTGTTCGAACATGGTGATGATGCTGTCCTGGTGGCGCGCCGGTGTGTCGGGACCGAAGAAACCGATGTCCTGCATCGCCGCTTGCAGCATCGGGCGCGCGGCGGCCTGGTCGGCGGCGAGGCCGGCCTGCAGCAGGCGGCGGTAGCGGTCGGCGATTTCGGGCCCGAAGCGGCGGGTGGCGCCGAAATCGAGCAGCACCAGCCGGTCGGCCTCGCGATCGTAGCGGTAATTGGCGAAATTCGGGTCGGTCTGCATGACCTGCCAGTCGAAGAGTTCGCGGAGCAGCAGGCCGACCAGCAAGGTCATGATGCGGTCGCGGGTCGCTTGCGGCGCATCGTCGAGGCTCTCCACAGCGACGCCGCGGACGTAGGACATCGCCAGCACGTCGCGCGTCGTCAGGTCCGCGTGCAGCGCCGGGACGGTAAAATCGGCATCGCCGGCGAGCAACGCGCCGAATTCGGCAAGGCACTCGGCCTCGCGTTCGTAGTCGGCTTCCTCGTGGAGCTGACGCTTGGCCTCCGCCAGCATCGGCGCCAGGTCGATGGCGGCGGGAATGAGGCCCGACAGGCGGACCAGCGTGGCGACATTGTCGACATCGCTGTCGATGCTCTGCCGCACGCCGGGATACTGGATCTTGATGGCGAGGTCGCGGCCGTCGCGGGTCTGGGCGCGGTGGACCTGGCCGATGGAGGCGGCGGCGATCGGCCGGACGTCGAAACGGGCAAAGCGCGCCCGCCAGCCGCGGCCCCAATTGGCATCCAGCACCGATTCCAGCTGTTTCGGCGGCATGTGCTGGGCATCGGCGCGCAGCCGCGCGAGGATGTCGGACAGCTCCGGCGGCAGGAACTCGGCGCCGCCCATCGACATCAGCTGGCCCATCTTCATCGCGGCGCCGCGCAGATTGGCAAGCTGGCTGGTGATGCGGGTGGCGTTGGCGGGGGTCATCAGCAGGCCGGCGACGGTCGGGCGGCGGCCCTGCGCCAGTTCGCGCGCGCCGCCGGCGAGGACGCTGCCAGCGACCCCGCCGGCCATGCTGCCGAAGGCGGCGAGGCGCGACAGTCGGCCGCTGGGGACGGCGCGGCCGCGGATCGGTGGGGGTGGTGCCATCGGACGGACTTAGGCGCGTTCGGCGCGGCGGCAATGTGTCACGATGACCGTTGCGGGGTCAGACATCGGGGTTAAACACGCTCCAGCCCATGGCGTGCGCGAGGTCCTCGAGCGCCTGGGTGCCGCGCAGGCTGTTGCCCTGAGGGCTGAGGCCCGGCGACCAGACGGCGATGCTGGCACGGCCCGGGGCGATGGCGAGGATGCCGCCGCCGACGCCCGATTTTGCCGGCAGGCCGACGCGAAAGGCGAATTCGCCCGAGGCGTCGTAATGCCCGCAGGTCAGCATCAGGGCGTTGATGCGGCGGGCGCGTTCGGGGGGAACGATGGCCTGGCCGCTGGCCGGATCGATGCCGCCATGGGCGAGGAAGCGCCCGGCGCGAGCCAGTTGCCGGCACGACATGGCGATGGCGCATTGGTGGAAATAGACGTCGAGCGTCGTCGCCACCGGGCCGGTGATGGTGCCGAAGGCGCGCATGTAGTTGGCGAGCGCGGCGTTGCGGAAACCGGTCGCGGCCTCCGAATAGGCGACGGCGCCGTCGACGGCGATGCTGTCGTCGCCGGCAAGGCGGCGGACCAGGCGCAGGATGTCGCCGATGCCGCTGCCGTCGCTGTCGGTGCGGTTGGCGATGAGATCGGTGACGGCGAGGGCGCCGGCGTTGATGAACGGGTTGCGTGGCCGGCCCTGTTCGAGCTCGAGCTGGATGATCGAGTTGAAGGCGCTGCCCGATGGCTCGCGGCCGACGCGATCCCAGACGCGATCGCCGCAGCTGCCGAGCGCTTCGACCAGCGCGAACACCTTGCTGACCGACTGGATCGAAAAGCAGGTGTCGGCGTCGCCCGCAACATGTTCGGTGCCGTCGGCGGTGATGACCGCCAGGCCGAAATGGTCGCCGGAGACCTTGGCGAGTTCGGGAATATAGTCGGCGACGCGGCCGCGGTCGGGCAGGGCGGCCATGCGGGCGGCGATTTCGGCGACCAATGCACTGATGTCGGCCATGCCGTTCCCCCTTGTTGCCGCCACCATGGCGCATCGGCGGGGATTGCTACAATCGCCATTGTCGCAAAATATGAGTGGCACTTAATTGCTGCGTAGTGTAGCACCGTATTAATGAGCGCCGAGGGCGTCAGTGGGAGAGTGATATGGCAAGCCAGCATACCCTGTCGCGTGAAGAAGCCCCGCCGATGTGGCCGTTGCCGCCGCGCATCCGCCCGACGCTCGCCGATCACCAGCCGGGGACGCTGACCGCCTATCTGCAGGCGGCGCCGCTCGACGAGGTCGATATCGCCGATCCGCTATGGTGGGAAACCGACACCCACTGGACCTTCTTCAAGCGGCTGCGCGACGAGGCGCCGATTCATTTCACCGCGCTCAACAAGGAACGCCACCGCGGCTATTGGTCGGTGACGCGCTGGGCCGACATCATGGCGGTCGATACCAACCATCAGGTGTTTTCGTCGGATGCGCATCTGGGCGGCATCACGCTGTTCGACATGGACAGCGATTTCATCATGCCGATGTTCATCGCCATGGACCAGCCGAAGCATGATGTGCAGCGGAAGGCCGTCAACCCGATCGTGTCGGGGCAGAATCTCGCCGATTTCGAGGGGCTGATCCGCTCGCGCACGCAGGAAGTCCTCGATGGCCTGCCGCGCGGCGAGGTGTTCGACTGGGTCGACCGCGTGTCGATCGAGCTGACCAGCCGGATGCTGGCGACGCTGTTCGATTTCCCGCAGGAACATCGCCGCAAGCTGACCTATTGGTCCGACATCGCCACCGCCGACCCCGAAGTGCCCGGCAATCTGCAGAAGGAGGAGCGCCAGGCGGTGCTGCTCGGCATGCTGCAGGAATTCATGGGGCTGTGGAACGAGCGGGTGAACGATCCGGAGCCGAAGGGCGACCTGATCTCGATGCTGGCGCACAACCCGGCGACGCGGAACATGCCGCCGATGGAGTTCATGGGCAATCTCGTGCTGCTGATCGTCGGCGGCAACGACACGACCCGCAATTCGATCACCGGCGGGCTGTATTTCCTCAACAAGAACCCGGCCGAATATGCCAAGCTGCGTGCCAACCCCGAGCTGATCGAGCCGATGGTGTCGGAGATCATCCGCTACCAGACGCCGCTGGCGCATATGCGCCGCACCGCGCTGGAGGATACCATCCTGGGCGGCCAGCACATCCGCAAGGGTGACAAGGTCATCATGTGGTATGTCTCGGGCAACCGCGACGAGCGCGCGATCGAGAACCCCGATGCCTTCATCATCGACCGGCCGCGCGCCCGCCAGCACATGTCGTTCGGCTTCGGCATCCACCGCTGTGTCGGCAATCGCCTTGCCGAACTGCAGCTGAAGATCCTGTGGGAAGAGATCATCAAGCGTTTCGACACCATCGAGGTGGTGGCGGAGCCGGAGCGGGTGCCATCGGCGTTCGTCAAGGGCTACAAGTCGCTGATGGTCCGTATTCCGGCCTGATTTCAACAGATTATCTGCAGGACCAGCAATGGCAACGATCACCTATGTCGAATTCAACGGCACCGAACACGCCGTGCAGGTCGCCGATGGCGTCTCGCTGATGGAAGGCGCGCTGGGCAACGGCGTGCCCGGCATCGACGGCGATTGCGGCGGCAATGCCGCCTGCGCGACCTGCCACATCTATATCGACCCGGCGTGGGAAGCGAAGACCGGCGAGAAGTCGGATCTGGAGATCGACATGCTCGACCTCGCCGACGGCTTGCAGCCGAACAGCCGGCTGGCCTGCCAGGTCAAGGCGTCGCCCGATCTCGACGGCCTGGTGGTGCGGATGCCGGCGACGCAGCACTGACGACGTCACCGGGGGAATCTGCGATGCCGATCACGCTTTACGATGCGACCGTACCGGTGTTTCGGCAACTGCTCGGTGCTGCGAAGCGCGTTGTCGACAAGGCCGAGGCGCATTGCACTGCGCACGACCTGACCCCGGCCGATCTGATCGAGGCCAGGCTGATCGCCGACATAGGGGCGCTGTCCTATCAGGTCAGGCAGATCGCGCATCATTCGGCCGGCGCCATTGCCGCCGCCCGCGCCGGGAAGGCGGCGCCCGAATTCGGGGGAGCCGGCGATGATTTCGAGAGCCTGCGGCAGACGCTGGCGGTTGCGGATGCCGAACTGGCCGGGCTCGATGCCGCCGAAGTCGAGAGCTTCATCGGGCGCGATGTCGTTTTCACCGGCCCCGGCTTCGAGATGGCGTTCCGGGCGGAGGATTTCCTGCTGTCGTTCAGCGTGCCGAACTTCTTTTTCCACGCGACGACATTCTACGACATCCTGCGCCACAAGGGCGTCGCCATCGGCAAGCGCGACTATCTCGGCCGGCCGCGCCTCAAGGCGTGAGCGCGGCTGCCGGCGGCAATGCGCCGCCTGTGCGATTGGACCTTTTGCGGCTTGAAGCGTTAACTCGCGGTAACATTGCAAAGGAGCTTACGTGCGCACCCTGTTTTTCGCCCTGCTGATCTCGACCTCCGCCTGCGCCGCGCCGGTGGCCCAGGGCGCGCCCAATGTTCCCGAATTCAAGCCGGCCTTTGCCGGCCAGACCCGCGCGACCACGGTGACGACCAAGACGGTGCCGGTGGTGACCGAGATCGCCACCGGGCTGAACAAGCCCTGGGGCCTGGCGTTCCTGCCCGACGGCCGCATGCTGGTCACCGAAAAGGCCGCCGGCACGATGGTGATCATCGGCAAGGACGGCAAGAAGTCCGCGGCGATCAGCGGCCTGCCGCCGGTGGTGGCGCAGGACCAGGTCGGCACGATGGGCGTCGCGGCTCCGGGCGATGGCCATGTCTACTGGACCTATGCCGAGCCGCGCGAGGGCGGCCTGGGCCTGGCCGTGGCGCGCGGCAAGCTGGGCGGCAGCGCCGCGGCGCCGGCGATGACCGATGTGCAGGTGCTGTTCCGCATGCAGCCGACGATCACCTCGACGAAGCATATCGGTGGCCGGCTGGCGTTCCCGGCCGACGGCACGATGTTCGTCACGATGGGCGAGCGGTCGGTGATGGAAGGCCGCGTGCAGGCGCAGAATCTCGACAGCCATTTCGGCAAGATCGTGCGGATCAACCGCGACGGCTCGCTGCCCAAGGACAATCCCTGGGCCGGCGAGGCGGGCGCGCAGCCGGGCATCTGGTCGAAGGGTCACCGGAACGTGCTGTCGGCGGCGCTCGATGGCCAGGGCCGGCTGTGGGAAGTCGAGATGGGCCCCAAGGGTGGCGATGAGTTGAACCTCGTCAAGCGCGGCGCCGATTATGGCTGGCCGACGATCACCTATGGCGAGGAATATTCGGGCGCGCCGATCGGCCAGGCGATCACCGCCAAGGCCGGGCTGGAGCAGCCGGTCTATTATTGGGATCCGGTGATCTCGCCGTCGGGGATGACGATCTATTCGGGGTCGCTGTTCCCGGAATGGCGCGGCGATGTCTTCATCGGTGGGCTGTCCTCGAAGGCGCTGGTGCGGCTGGTGCTGAAGAACGATCGCGTTGTCGGCGAGGAACGGTTGCTGACCGATCGTGCCGAGCGCATCCGCGACGTGGTGCAGGGGCCGGACGGGGCGCTGTACCTGCTGACCGATGACAGCAACGGGAAGCTGCTACGGGTGGCGCCGCGGTAAGGGCCGTCCC
Source organism: Sandarakinorhabdus sp. DWP1-3-1 (assembly GCF_049896705.1). Taxonomy (NCBI): domain Bacteria; kingdom Pseudomonadati; phylum Pseudomonadota; class Alphaproteobacteria; order Sphingomonadales; family Sphingosinicellaceae; genus Sandarakinorhabdus; species Sandarakinorhabdus sp. DWP1-3-1. The sequence continues at coordinate 265,211 of NZ_JAFCUV010000001.1, forward strand.
CGCAGGGAGGCGAGTCAGGCTTGCGCCAGGCTCAGCACATTGCCGTCGGGATCGCTGAACCACGCCACTTTCGCGATGCCGTCGGGCGCCGTCCAGATGCCGAGTTCGTCTTGGCCGAAGCCTTCGTAGATGGTGAAGTCGACGCCCTTGGCGCGCAGCGCGGTCGCGGCGGCGGCGATGTCGGCGACGTGCCAGCCCAGCGCCGGGTGCGGGCTGCCCTCCCAGCCGGCGATCTCCGTCACCCGCAACGTCGCCCCGCCGAGGTCGTAGACGGTGGCGAAATCGTCCTGCGGGCCCAGCGGCAGTGCCAGCGTGCCGGCGTAGAAGGCGCGCGAGCGCTCGGCATCGGCGGTCATGATGAAGGTAACGGGCCGGGCACCGGACAGTGACGTCATGGGGCGGTTCTCCGTTGCGGACCGCGCCATGCTATCACCGCGCTGCCGCACCGGCAACGACACGGCTTGACCCGAACGCCCCCCGCCGCTAATGGCCCGCCACCGGCAATCGTGCCGAAACCCCATGCAGGGGCAACCCATCCGGTGTCGAGGAAACTCGAACATCCCCTGCAGCGGACCAACCGGATAGAGGAGAAGACCTATGGCGGCACCCGTCGTCTCGATGGCGCAGCTTTTGGAAGCCGGCGCCCACTTCGGCCACCAGACCCACCGCTGGAATCCGAAGATGAAGCCCTACATCTTCGGTGATCGCAACGGCGTCCACATCATCGACCTGTCGCAGAGCGTGCCGCTGTTCGCCCGCGCGCTCGATTTCGTTCGCGGCACGGTCCAGGCCGGCGGCAAGGTGCTGTTCGTCGGCACCAAGCGCCAGGCGCAGGACCCGATCGCCGAAGCCGCGCGTCGCTGCGGCCAGCATTATGTCAACCATCGCTGGCTCGGCGGCATGCTGACCAACTGGAAGACGATTTCGGGCTCGATCAAGAAGTTCAAGACGCTCGAGGAGCAGCTTTCGGGTGACACCCAGGGCCTGACCAAGAAGGAAGTGCTGAAGCTGACCCGCGAGCGCGACAAGTTCGAGCTGTCGCTGGGCGGCATCCGCGACATGGGCGGGCTTCCGGACGTCATCTTCATCATCGACGTCAACAAGGAAGAGCTGGCGGTCAAGGAAGCCAATGTCCTCGGTATTCCGGTCGTCGCCATCCTCGACACCAACACCGATCCTTCGGGCATCGCGTTCCCGGTGCCGGGCAATGACGACGCCAGCCGCGCCATCCTGCTCTATGTCAACGCCATCGCCGACACGGTGATCGAGGCCCGCCAGGGCCGCGCCGCCGACCAGGGCATGGACCTTGGCGCGCAGGACGTCGCGCCCGTCGAGTTCGCGATCGCCGAGCCGGAAGCTGTTGTCGAAGCCGCACCGGTGACGACGATGGAAGCCGCCGTCGACGAGGCCGCTGCGGAATCGCCGGCCGCCTGAACTTGTCACCCCGGCGTAGGCCGGGGCCCATAAACCACGAACGTTGGCGCGTTCGTGCTCATGTTGCCGAGCCTGTGGGTTATGGGCCCCGGCCTGCGCCGGGGTGACGCGAATCAACGGCCGCTCGCCGGCCGCACAGACACGCAAGAAAAGGGACCCACGACATGGCCGATATCACCGCGAGCATGGTCAAGGACCTGCGCGACCGCACCGGCGCCGGCATGATGGATTGCAAGAAGGCGCTGAACGAGACCGCCGGCGACATGGAAGCCGCGGTCGACTGGCTGCGCACCAAGGGCCTCGCCGCCGCCGCCAAGAAGGCCGGTCGCACCGCGGCCGAGGGCCTGATCGGCGTCACTGTCGCCGGCAAGCGCGGCGCTGTCGTCGAAGTCAATTCGGAAACCGATTTCGTCGCCAAGAACGAGACCTTCCAGGGTTTCGTGCGCACCGTCACCGATATCGCCTCGCAGCTCGGCAGCGACGTCGCGACCCTGCTCGCCGCTTCGTATCCCGAAAGCGACGGCACCGTGCACGACAAGCTGACCCACAATGTCGCGACCATCGGCGAGCACCAGTCGCTGCGCCGCGCCGCGATCGTCGAAGTCAACGAAGGCGTCGTGACGTCCTATGTCCACAACGCCACCGCATCGGGCCTCGGCAAGATCGGCGTGCTCGTCGGTCTCGAATCGTCGGCGCCCGCCGATGTGCTGGAGCCGCTCGGCAAGCAGATCGCCATGCACATTGCCGCCGCCAATCCGCTGGCACTCGACGAGACCGGTCTCGACCAGACGCTGGTGGAGCGCGAGCGCGCCATCGCGCGTGAAAAGGCCGCGACCTCGGGCAAGCCTGCCGAGATCATCGAGAAGATGATCGAGGGCGGCGTGCGCAAATACGCCCAGGAAAATTCGTTGATGACGCAGGTTTTCGTCATCGACGGCAAGTCCAAGGTCGCCGATATCGTCGGCGCTGCAGCGAAAGCGGCGGGCACGCCGATCACGATCAGCAGCTTTGTCCGCCTGCAGCTCGGTGAAGGCATCGAGCGCGAGGAAAAGGATTTCGCCGCCGAAGTCGCAGCCGCGGCCGGCGTCTGAACCTTTGGCCGCCGCCGGGAGTCCGGCGGCGGCCAACTCGGCTTGGCACTGGCGCCCGGCGCCACTAGGGTGCCGCGCACGGCCTTTCCGGACCATCAGGAGTATCGACACCGCCATGCCACGGTCCGGCTTCAAGCGAATCCTTCTGAAACTGTCCGGCGAAGCGCTGATGGGGTCGGGCCAATATGGCATTGACCCGGCCGAGACGGCGCGCATCGCCGGCGAGGTCAAGTCCGCCCATGACGCCGGCTATGAGCTGTGCCTCGTCGTCGGCGGCGGCAACATCTTTCGCGGGCTGGCGGCGGCGGCCAAGGGCTTCGACCGTGGCAGCGCCGATTACATGGGCATGCTGGCGACGGTGATGAACGCGCTCGCCGTGCAGAATGCACTGGAAAATATCGGCATAGAGACACGGGTGCAATCGGCGATCCCGATGCCGTCTGTCTGCGAGCCGTATATCCGGCGCCGCGCCGAGCGGCACATCGAAAAGGGCCGGGTGGTGATCTTTGCCGCCGGCACCGGCAACCCGTTCTTCACCACCGACACCGGTGCCGCGCTGCGCGCCGCCGAGATGAATTGCGACGCGCTGTTCAAGGGCACCTCGGTCGATGGAGTCTACGACGCCGACCCCAAGCTGGTGCCGACGGCGAAACGCTATGAAACCTTGAGTTTTTCCAAGGTTCTGGCGGACAATCTGAAGGTCATGGATGCAAGTGCCGTGTCCATGTGCCGCGACAACGACATCCCGATCGTCGTCTTCAACATCCGCGAGGCCGGCACGCTGGCGGCGGTGCTGAACGGCGAGGGCACCTCCACCATCGTCACCAATGAGGACATGGCCAATGGCTGAATTCGAAGCAGGCCCGTTCAAGGCCGACCTGGAGCGCCGCACCACCGGCGCCATCGACGCGCTGAAGCATGATCTCGCCGGTCTCAGGACCGGCCGCGCCAACACCAGCCTGCTCGATCCGGTGACGGTCGAGGTCTATGGCTCGGCGATGCCGATCAGCCAGGTGGCGACGGTGACGGCGCCGGAGCCGCGGATGCTGAGCGTCCAGGTCTGGGACAAGTCGAACGTGACGCCGGTCGACAAGGCGATCCGCTCGGCGGGGCTGGGCCTCAACCCCATCGTCGATGGCCAGACTTTGCGCCTGCCGATCCCCGACATGACCGAGGAACGCCGCAAGGAAATGGCCAAGCTCGCCTCGACCTATGCCGAAAAGGCCAAGATCGCCGCGCGCAACGTGCGACGCGATGGCATGGAAGTGCTGAAAGCTGCTGAAAAGAAAGGCAAGATCAGCCAGGACGAGCAGAAGAAGTTCGAGGCCGAGGTGCAGAAGATCACCGACAAGGCGATGCTCGATATCGATGCCGCGGCCACCGCCAAGGAAAAGGAAATCCTCGGCAAGTGACCTTGGCCGTCGCCTCTCCGCGCGGCGGTGGCGAGGCGCATGTCCTGCGCCACCTCGCCATCATCATGGACGGCAACGGCCGCTGGGCCAAGGCGCGGCGGTTGCCGCGCGTCGCCGGCCATCGCGCCGGGGTGGAGGCGGTGCGCCGCGTCGTCGAGGCGGCACCCGATCTGGGCATCGAGGTGCTGACGCTCTACGCCTTTTCGTCCGAGAACTGGAAGCGGCCGGCCGACGAGGTGTCGGACCTGATGGGGCTGCTCAACCATTACATCCGGTCGGAAGTGAAGGACCTGCACAAGAATGGCGTGCGGCTCGATTTCATCGGCGATTGGAAGGCCTTGAAGCCCGATCTTGTGAAATTGCTCGAAGATGCGCGAACGCTGACCGCAGGCAACGAGAAGCTGGTGCTGATCATGGCGCTGAATTATGGCGGCCAGGACGAGATGGTGCGCGCGGCGCGGGCGCTGGCCGCCGAAGCCGTGGCGGGCACCCTCGACCCGGCAGCGATCACCATCGACACGCTGGCCGACCGCCTCGACACCGCCGGGCTGCCGCCCCCCGACCTGGTGCTGCGAACCTCGGGCGAGATGCGGCTGTCGAACTTCCTGCTCTGGCAATCGGCCTATGCCGAATTCGTCGCCACCGACACGCTGTGGCCCGATTTCGATCGTGCCGCGCTGGCCGGGGCCGTGGCCGAATTCGCCACCCGCGAGCGGCGTTTTGGCGGGCGCTAGCGCGAAGCCACTGATGCTGCGGGTCGCGACCGGCCTGGTGCTGGTCGCGGTGGCATTGGCGGCGGTGTGGCTGGGCGGCATGGCGTTCACGGCGCTGGTGTCGGCAGCGACGCTGGTCATGTTTATGGAATGGGCGGTGATGCACCGGCTGCACAGGAGCGTGCGGCTGGGCGGTCTGGCGTTGCTCGCCGGCACCATCCTCGTCATGGCGCTGGAGCCGGTCGGCGAGGCGGTGCTGCTGCTCGCCGGCGGTGCCGCGGCGCTGGGCATCTTCGCGCGCGGGCTCACGCGTGGCAGCGGCACGACGGCGGCGTTGGGGGTGCTTTATGCCGGGCTGCCGGCAATCGCGATGATCTGGCTGCGCGGGCTGCCGCTCGGGCTGGTGGTGACGATCTATGTCATGGTCTGCGTCTGGGCTGCCGATATCCTTGCCTATTTCACCGGCCGGTCGCTGGGCGGGCCCAAGCTGGCGCCGGCGATCAGCCCCAACAAGACCTGGTCGGGTGCCATCGGCGGCATCGTCGGCGCGATGGTCGTCGCCGGCGGGCTGGCGGCCTGGTATCTGGCGCAGCGCGGCGGCATCATGGCGGGGACGTTCGTGGGGCTGGCCGGCGGGCTGGCGGTATTGTCGGTGCTCGGCGACCTGTTCGAAAGCTGGCTGAAGCGCCGTGCCGGGGTGAAGGATTCGGGGACATTGCTGCCGGGGCATGGCGGCGTCATGGATCGGCTCGACGGGCTGGTGCCGGTGGCGGTGGCGGCGGCGGCGGTGTTCTGGGCGACAGGCTGGGCCGGATGACACGGACATTGACGATATTGGGCGCGACCGGTTCGGTCGGCAGCCAGGCGCTCGACCTCGTCGCGCGCAATCCCGGGCGCTGGCAGGTCGAGGCGTTGACCGCCAACAGCGATGTCGCCGGGCTGGCGGCGGCGGCGCGGGCGTCGGGCGCAAGGTTCGCCGCGATCGGTGATGCGGCGCTGCATGGCGCGTTGCAGGCGGCGCTGTCCGGCAGCGGCATCGAGACGGGCGCAGGCCCGGCGGCCCTGTGCGAAGCGGCGCAGCGGCCGGGGGATATCGTGCTGACGGCGATCGTCGGCGCGGCCGGGCTGGGGCCGACGATGGCGGCGGTCAACCGCGGCGCGACGATCGCCATCGCCAACAAGGAGACGCTGGTCTGCGCCGGGCCGGTGGTCACGGCGGCGGCAAAGGCCTCGGGCGCCGTTCTGCTGCCCGTCGACAGCGAGCATAATGCCGTGTTCCAGGTCTTCGACCATGACCGCCCCGACCGGGTGGCGAAGATCATCCTGACCTGCAGCGGCGGGCCGTTCCGCACCCGCAGCCGCGCCGAGCTGGCAGAGGTGACGGTCAAGGACGCCTGCAACCATCCGGTGTGGTCGATGGGCGCCAAGATCTCGATCGATTCGGCGACGCTGATGAACAAGGGGCTGGAACTGATCGAGGCGCATCACCTGTTCCCGGTCGGGCTCGATCGGCTCGATGTCATCATCCACCCGCAATCGGTGGTGCATTCGATGGTCGAATATGTCGACGGGTCGGTGCTGGCGCAGCTTGGCAGCCCCGACATGCGCATCCCCATCGCCTATGCGATGGCCTGGCCCGACCGCATCGCGACGCCGGCCACACGCCTCGACCTGGCGCAGATCGCCAACCTGTCGTTCGAGGCGCCCGACCTGGCGCGCTTTCCCTGCCTGCAACTGGCCTGGGATGCGATGCGCGCCGAGGGCTCGGCGCCATGCATTCTCAACGCCGCCAACGAGGTCGCGGTGGCGGCGTTCATCGCGGGGCAAGTCGGCTTCCTCGATATCGACACAATCGTGGCCGAAACACTCGCCCGGGTAGCGTCCGGGCCGGTGGGGTCGATCGAAGAAGTCGTCGAGATCGACCGCGCGGCACGGGCGGAGGCGACAGTCCAGGTGGAGATGCGTACACGATGACCGAACTGCTGCCCCAGCCGAGCCTGATCTTCACGCTCGCCAGCTATGTGCTGATGGTGGCGGTGCTGGTCGTGGTCCACGAGGGCGGCCACTATCTGGCGGGCCGGCTGTTCAACACGAAAATCGATGCCTTTGCCGTCGGTTTCGGGCGCGAGCTGTTCGGTTTCAACGATTCCCGCGGCACCCGCTGGAAGATCAACGCCATCCCGCTCGGGGGTTACGTAAAATTCACCGGCGACATGAACGAGGCGAGCCAGCCCAGCCCGGAGATCATGGCGCTGCCGGTGCATGAACGCGAGGGCCTGTTCGTGTTCAAGCCGCTGTGGCAGCGGGCGATCATCGTCGCCGCCGGCCCGGCGATCAACTTCCTGTTCGCCATCCTGATCCTTGCCGGCTTCTACATCGCGCTCGGCCATCCGTTTACCCCGCCGGTGGTTTCGCAGGTGATGCCGGGCAGCGCCGCGGCCGCGGCCGGCATCGTCAAGGGCGACCGCATCACCAGCATCGACGGGCAGTCGGTCGATCGCTTCGAGGATGTCGTCAACCAGGTGATGACCGGCACCGGCAAGCCGCTGCTGGTGGCCATCGATCGCGGTGGTACGCCGCTGGCGCTGACGGTGACGCCGCGCATGGTCGAGATGACCGACCGGTTCGGCAATGTGACGAAGATCGGCCGGCTCGGCATCGCCCGCTCGGCACAGGTCGTCGAAAAGGTCGGGCCGTTCCGCGCGCTGGCCTATGGCGTGTCGGACACCTGGGACATCGTCGGCAGCATCGCCCGCACCATCCGCCAGGTGGTGATGGGCGAACGCCAGCTGTCCGATCTCGGCGGGCCGATCAAGACCGGGCAGGTGACGGGCCAGCAGGCATCGCTGGGGGTGCTCGCCTTCATCGCCTTCATGGCGTTCTTCTCGATCAACCTCGGCTTCATCAATCTCATCCCCATCCCCATGCTGGACGGCGGGCATCTGTTGCTTTACGCGATCGAAGCCGTCAGGCGGCAGCCGATCGGCGCGAAGGTCCAGGAATGGGCTTTCATGTCGGGGTTCGCCGCACTGATGTCGCTCATGGTGGTGCTGACCTGGAATGATCTTGCCTCGGTCGGGTTCTGGGACCGGCTGGCAGGGTGGCTGGGTTGAGCAGCGTGTTTCGAAAATTGGACGTTTGTGGTGGCAGCAAGGACGGTTGCAGCGTGAATCATTGCCCGGCAGGGGCCCGTCGCGGCGTATCGCACGCCGCGTCTGCGCTGCTCATTTCCACGATGCTGGCGACGCCGGCGCTGGCCCAGCCGCGGCCGCAGCCGACGGCGCCGCCGGCGCCGCCGTCGGCCGAGGCCGAGACGCGTGCCGCCGAGGCGGCGCAGCAGCAGGCGCTGCCGGCGACGCCGGCCAATGCCGGTGTCGTGCGCGCCGTCGTCATTCGCGGTACCGAGCGGCTGGAGCCGGAGACCGTCCGGTCGTATCTCAACCTCAACATCGGCGATCGCTATGACCGTGATCGCACCGACCAGGCGCTGAAGGCGCTGTTTGCGTCCGAACTGTTCGCCGACGCGACGATCCGCGACGACAATGGCGCGCTGACGGTCGAGGTGAAGGAAAATCCGGTGATCAACCGGATCATCATCGAAGGTGCCAAGCGCATCAAGGAAGACAAGGTCCGCGAGGAAATCCGCCTGGCGCCGCGCCAGATCTTCACCCGGTCCAAGGCGCGCGCCGACGTCGGCCGCATCCTGGAGCTGTATCGCCGCTCGGGCCGTTTTGCCGCCTCGGTGGAACCCAAGATCGTCCAGCTCGAACAGAACCGCGTCGACGTGGTGTTCGAGATGAACGAGGGGCCGAAGTCCAAGGTCCGCCAGATCAACATCCTCGGCAACAACAAGTTCGACGAGGGCAAGATCCGCGGCGCCATGGCCACCCGCCAGTCGCGCGCCTGGAAATTCTTTGCGTCGAACGACACCTATGATCCCGACCGCCTGGCCTATGACCAGCAGAAGCTGCGCCAGTTCTACCTGACCAACGGCTATGCCGATTTCCGCGTGGTGTCGTCGGTCGCCGAGCTGACGCCCGACGGCAAGGATTTCATCGTCACCTATGTGCTCGACGAGGGTGAGCGCTACAAGTTCGGCAAGGTCGAGCTGGAATCGCAGATCCGCGACATCAAGCCCAAGGAATTCCGGCCGCTGATCCGCATCCAGACCGGCGACTGGTACGATGCCCAGAAGATCGAGAATACCGTCGAGGGCCTGACCGAGACCGCCGGCCTGCTCGGCTATGCCTTTGCCGATGTGCGGCCGCAGTTCGATCGCGACAAGGAAAAGCGCGAAATGAACATCACCTTCCAGATCGGGGAGGCGCCGCGCGTCTATGTCGAGCGCGTGCAGGTGAACGGCAACACCGTCACCATCGATCCGGTCATCCGCCGCGAATTCCGGCTGGCCGAGGGTGACGCCTTCAACAGCATCAAGGTCAAGCGTTCGCGCGACCGCCTGCTCGGCCTCGGCTATTTCCAGGACAAGCTGGAGATCGAGCAGAAGCCCGGGTCGTCGCCCGACAAGGTCATCCTCGAAGCCAATGTGCAGGAAAAGCCGACCGGCGAACTGCAGGTCTCGGCGGGCTTTTCCAGCCTTGAACGCTTCATCCTGTCGCTGTCGATCCGCCAACGCAACTTCCGCGGCCGTGGCCAGGAACTGCGCGCTTCGGCGAATATCTCGAGCTTTTCCAAGTCGATCGAGGCCGGCTTTACCGAGCCCTATCTGTTCGGCAAGAACCTGGCGCTCGGCTTCGACGTGTTCCGCCGCGATTTCCGGTCGTTCAACCAGATCGGCACGACCCGCAACACGACGTACAACCAGACGTCGACCGGCTTCCAGGTCCGCACCGGCTTCCCGATCACCGAGTTCTGGGCGGCCTCGTTCCGCTATGGCCTGTCGTTCGAGGATGTCAGCCTCGATGAAGCGGTGTTCTTCACCAACGGCGTCTGCGACCCGCTGAAGGCCGGCCGCTATCTGTGCGATGCGCTCGGCAACCGTACCGTGTCGTCGATCGGCTATTCGCTCATCTACAACACCGTCAACAATCCGCGGCGGCCGTCGGCGGGCCAGCGCTTCTCGCTCAGCCAGGACCTGGCCGGTATCCCGACCGGGGTGAAATACCTGCGCACGCGCCTGAACTACGACTGGTACCATGCGCTGTTCGGCTCGGGCTTCGTGCTCAACCTGGGCGGCGAGGGCGGCGCCATCTTCGGCTATGGCGGCAGCGACGTGTTGCTGACCGATCGCTTCTTCCTCGGCCAGCCGCAGATGCGCGGCTTCAACATCCGCGGCGTCGGCCCGCGCGTGCTGCGCCAGCCGTTCAATGCCGACGGCACGTTGATCACCGACCGCGACAACGTCCAGGACGACGCGCTCGGTGGCAAGGCCTATTACCTGGCGCGGGCGGAGATCCAGATCCCGCTGGGCGCCAGCGGTGCCGAACTGGGGCTGCGGCCGTCGATCTTTGCCGACATGGGTGCGGTGTGGAACGTCCGGCGACCGATCCTGTCGTGCCAGAACGGCCCGACGCTGGTGGTCGGCCCGAACTGCGTCGCCGCCGGCACCAACCCCCAGTTCGCCAACGGCTTCCAGGAAGTCTTCCTTGGCGATTCGCCCAGCCCGCGCCTCGCGGTCGGGGTCGGCGTGTCGTGGAACTCGCCGTTCGGTCCGTTCCGCTTCGACCTTGCCAAGGCCTTGCTGAAGCAGGAAGGCGATTTCACCCAAACATTCCAATTCAACGTAGGGACTCAATTCTGATGAAGACGCTTCTTGTTGCTCTGGCGCTCGGCACCGCCGCCGTTATCGCTCCCATCGCTGCCCCGGTTGCCGCGCAGACGCTGCCGCCGGCGGTGATCATCATCGTCGACATGGACCAGGTGTTCCAGACCTCGGCCGCCGGCAAGATCGCCCAGGGCGAGCTGAAGACCCGCCTCGACGGCATTCAGGCCCGCGTCCAGTCGCTGCGCACCTCGTTCGGTACGGAAGAGCAGACGCTCGGCCAGACCCGCCCGACCGCGCCGGGCGCCGCCGCCACCGCGTGGGAAGCCAAGGTCAAGGATTTCACCACCCGCAAGCAGCAGGCCGAAGCCGAGCTGACCAAGCGGAACGAGGATTTCCAGGCCAGCCGCCAGTATGTGCTGAAGCAGATCAATGACGGCGCCCAGCCGATCATCACCGCGATCATGAAGGAGCGCGGCGCCAGCATCGCGCTCGCCGAAGGCGCGACGTTGCAGCACAGCGCCTCGGTCGACGTGACCAACGACGTCGTCGCGCGCCTCGACAAGTCGCTGCCGCGCGTGTCGTCGACGGCCCCTGCGGCGCCTGCCGCGCCCCGGTGACGGACGCGGAAGGCACAGCTGCGGTGACGGACGGCGAAGGCGCGGTGACCAAGGTCGCCGACGCCGACATCCTCGCCGTCATGGCGCTGCTGCCGCATCGTTTCCCGATGCTGCTCGTCGACCGGGTCGTGGACATCGTCCCCGGCCGGTCGGCGACCGGCATCAAGGCGGTGACGATCAACGAGCCGTTCTTTGCCGGGCATTTCCCGGGCCGGCCAATCATGCCCGGCGTGCTGATCGTGGAGGCGCTGGCGCAGACCGCCGGCGTGCTCGCGCTGACGACGCTGGGCGATGCGGGCAAGGGAAAGCTCGTCTATTTCATGGCGATCGAGAACGCCAAGTTCCGCAGCCCGGTCGAACCCGGCTGCATCATGGCGCTGAAGGTCGAGTTCGCGCAGAACCGCGGGCGGATCAGCAAGTTCACCGGCCGCGCCGAAGTCGGCGGCAAGCTGGTCGCGGAAGCGAGTTTCACCGCGATGATCGCCGACCCGCCGGCCTGATGCCCTCCATTCCGGCGGGGGAGAAGGTTTTCAGCTTGCGGTGGCTGCAGTGCGCTCCGGTCGCGATGCCCAGACGCAGGCGGCAAGGATGATCGCGGCGCCGGTCCAGACCTGCGAACGCACAGGTTCCTGGAAGAACAGCCAGCCGAACAGCGCGGCCCAGGGCAGGGCGCTGAACTCCACCACGGCAAGGGCCTGCGCCTCCAGCCGGGCATAGGCCTTGGCGATCAGCTGGACGCCGATGTTGCCGACGAGGCCGAGGCCGATGAACCACAGGATCGCCGACAGGTCGGGTGCCGGCGCGCCGATGGCGACGGGGCTGAGCAGCAGCATCGGCACCGCGGCGCCCATCAACGTGACGACCGTCGAGCCGTCGGCGGCAGCGCGCGCCCGCAGCAGCACAGACGACGCGGCATAGGCGACGGCGGCGTACAGTACGGCGGCAAGGCCGAGCAGCCGGTCGCCGCTGAAGCTCGGCGCGCCCTGCGCGGTGACGAGGACGCCGATGAAGCCAAGCGCGCCGGCGGCGACATAACGCGGCTGCATGCGTTCGCCGAGCATCAGGCTGGCGAACACCGGCACCAGTAGCGGCGCGATGAACGACAAGGTGATGCTTTCGGCGAGCGGCAGCCGCGTCAGGCTCCAGTAGAAAGTCAGCGCCATCGTCGCCAGCAGCACGCCGCGCAACAGATGGACGGGCAGCATGGCGCGGGTCAGCGCCGGCCGGCCCTGGGCCTGCCAGACAGCGAGCGCGATGATGGTGCCGGTGACATAGCGGCCAAGCGTGACGACGGGCACCGAATGGTCCGCCGTCAGATACTTGACCATCGCATCCATCACGCACAACGCGCCGACGCCGGCGGCATATTGCGTAAAGGCGACGGGACGGCTCACCGGCCGGGGATAGCGGGGCGCGAACGGCGCCGCCACCCCCGGCGATGTGATGGGCCGATCAGGCGACCTTATAGCCTTCGCGGTTCATGCGGCCGGTCAGCAGCTTCGACTGTTCGGCGTCGAGGCTGGCCTGCAGGCGCGGGAAGATGTCGTCTTCCTCCTCGCGAACATGTTCTTCGAACGCCGCGCGGGCGTCGGCGAGGCGGACGAGGAAGCCCGTCTGCTGGCGCTTGCCGATCATCTCGAGATCGAACAGCGCCTGCTTCAGCTCGCCATGCTCGGCGTGGAGCTCGTCGGCGTCCTCGGTCTGGCCATGCTCGCGCAGCACGCAATAGACGACATATTCCTCCTGGACATTGTGCTTGCCGATGGCGTGCTGCAGCTGGAACAGCAGCGTGGCGCGCTTGGCCTTGTCGTCGTCGCTGGTCTCGGCGAGCTTTTCGAACAGCGTGCGGGCCATCTTGTGCTCTGCCTTCAGGCCTTCGAACCAGTCGCCGGCGGCGGCGGTGACGGCCTGGACGGCGGCCTTGCGGCCGGCGGCGGCGAGCAGGCCGAGGCCGAAGCCGGCGGCGCCGGCGACAAGGGCGGAGGTGCCGTTGCCGCTGTTGTCGGTCTGTCCGTTACGGTAGGGTTTGTAAGTGGTTGTGGTCATTGGTGCGACTCCGTGGGGGGCGGGAGTGCCATCAATGTCCGCAACAGCGCCGTGGTTCCGCCGGAAGCGATCAGAGTGCGCGGAGGTCGGCGGGGGTGTTGATATTGGGCAGCGGCCCCAGGTCGACGACACGGGCGTTGCAATGGGCGGCCCAGCCGTGGAGCGAGCGGCCGCCGCCAGCGAGATGGGCGTCGAGGGCGGCGGCGAGGGTGGACGGCCACAGGCCGACGGTCGGCTGGCCGAGGACGTGCGCGGGGCCGGGGGCGAGGGCCGCGCCGAGGTCGGCGGGCAGGCGGGGCAGGTCGCAGCCGGCGGCGAGCACCGCGTCATGGCCGGTGGCGGCGGCGTGGTGGAGCGCGGCGCAGAGGCCGCCGAGCGGGCCGAGGCCGGGGGCGGGGCGGTCGTGGATATGGGGTTGGCGGGGCCAGTCGCGGCCGATGACGACGACGGTGTCGGCCTGGGCCGCCAGCGCGGCGATGACATGGTCGATGAGGGGGCGGCCGTCGAACGGGGCGAGGGCCTTGTCGCTGCCGAAGCGTGACGACCGTCCGCCGGCGAGGACCGCGCCGAGGATTTTCATTGCATCACGTCACGCCGTCTCGTCGAACAGTTCGCGGCCGATCAGGTAGCGGCGGATTTCGCTGGTGCCGGCGCCGATCTCGTAGAGCTTGGCATCGCGGAGCAGGCGGCCGGTCGGGTAGTCGTTGATATAGCCGTTGCCGCCGAGGCACTGGATCGCTTCCAGCGCCATCCAGGTCGCCTTTTCGGCGGAATAGAGGATGCAGCCGGCCGAATCCTTGCGGGTGGTTTCGCCGCGGTCGCAGGCTTCGGCGACGGCATAGGTATAGGCGCGGGCGGTCGATTGCGCGACATACATGTCGGCGAGCTTGGCCTGCATGATCTGGAAGGTGCCGATCGACTGGCCGAACTGCCTCCTGTCATGGACATAGGGCACGACGACATCCATGCACGCCGCCATGATGCCGAGCGGACCGCCCGACAGCACGACGCGCTCGTAATCGAGGCCCGACATCAGCACCTTGGCGCCCATGCCGACGCCGCCCAGGACGTTTTCGGCCGGCACCTCGCAATCCTCGAAGACCAGCTCGCAGGTGTTGGAGCCGCGCATGCCGAGCTTGTCGAGCTTTTGCGCCGTCGAAAAGCCCGTCATGCCGCGCTCGATCAGGAAGGCGGTGATGCCGCGCGGGCCCGCTTCGGGGTCCGTCTTGCCATAGACGACGAGCGTGTTGGCGTCGGGGCCGTTGGTGATCCAGAACTTGTTGCCGTTGAGCAGATAGGCATCGTTGCCCTTGCGTTCGGCGCGCAACTTCATCGAGATGACGTCGCTGCCGCTGCCGGGCTCGGACATGGCGAGGCTGCCGATATGCTCGCCGCTGATCAGCTTGGGCAGGTAGCGGGCCTTTTGCTCGGCCGTGCCCCAGCGGGCGATCTGGTTGATGCAGAGGTTGGAATGGGCGCCGAAGGACAGGCCGACGCTCGCCGAGGCGCGGCTGATTTCCTCGATGGCGATGACATGGGCGAGATAGCCGAGGCCGGCGCCGCCATCGTCTTCCTTCACCGTGATGCCGTGCAGGCCGAGGTCGCCGAGCTTTTTCCACAAATCCATCGGGAACTGGTTGCTGGCGTCGATCTCCGCCGCGCGCGGCGCGATCTCGGCGGCGGCAAAGGCAGCGACGCTGTCGCGCAGCATTTCGATGGTTTCGCCATGGTTGAAACGGAGCTGGGACAGCATCGGGCGCGCCTGTGTTGGGAAGGTTGCCCCGTTCCTAGGCGGGTTGCCGGGGCCGGGGAAGAGGGCTTGACCAAAGGTCGCATTGTGTTTAAGCAACGATACAACATGAACGGCAATGATAATCCGCTGTTGCATAATCGCCTGGCGTTGTTCCGGGCCGAGGCGGGGCTGTCACGCAAGGACCTTGCCGACCAGGTCGGGGTCAATCCGCAGACCATCGGCTTTCTGGAGCGCGGCAGCTATGGCCCCAGCCTCGAACTGGGGCTCAAGCTGGCAGCAGTGTTCGGCGTGCCGGTCGAGATGCTGTTTTCGCTGACGCCTTTTCAATCGCTTGCCAGCCAGCTGGCGCCGTCATCCCGAGGAGAGATGTGATGGAAACCGCCTATCGACCCGTGCTGCGCCTGAAGCTGCGGACGGCGCGTCGGCTGTCCATCGCGGCGCTGGCCGCGCTAGGCATCGGTTATCTCGGCAGCGCCGTCCTTGCCGATCCGCCGCGCTGGCTGTTCGTGGCGCTCGGTCTGCTGAAAATCTTCGGGCTGGTCGGCGCCATCGCACTGTTCATCGACAGCACCGGCCAGCATGCCAATGCCCCCGACCGACTGCTCGACGAGCGCCAGCGCCATGAACGTGATCGCGCCTATGTGCTCAGCTATCAGGTCATCGTCGTCAGCATGTTCGCGGCGTTTCTCTACACCATCCCGGCGCAGGCGCTGGGCTGGTGGCTGCCGCAGATCGCGCCGGCAATCGACCTGCTGTCGGCCTTCGCCATCACCAGCCTGGCGCTGCCGGGGATCATCCTCGCCTGGCGCGGCGTGGAGAGCGATTAGGCCCCGATCTCCACCAGCAACATGCCATCGGCGACCTGGTCGCCGGTGGCGATGTGGACGGCGCTGACCGTGCCGGCGGCGAGGGCAACGATGCGGTGTTCCATCTTCATCGCTTCCAGCACGAGCAGCCGGTCGCCGGCGGCGACGGCCTGGCCGGGCGCGACATCGACGGCGAGGACGCGGCCCGGCATCGGTGCGCTGATGCGGCCGTCGCTGGCGCCGGCGACATGGCCCTTTTTCGGGGCGCGGGTGGCGAGGCGATAGCTCTGGCCGGCGAGGCGGACTTCCACGCCGGCGGCACCGCCGACGACGATGCCCGACAGCGACTTGCCGCCGGCATCGACATGGATGGCGTTGCCGCGCCGCGTCGCGCCGAATTCGGCGAAGCTGTCGATGCCGGCGATGCGCCAGCGGCCGTTGGCGGGGCGCAGCGTCAAGGCGTGGAGATGCGCGCCGTTCCACAGCCGGATGCTGCGTTCCTCGGGCAGGTTGAGCCGGAAGCCGCTGCGCGCGAATACCGGTGCCTGCGGGTCGGGCGCGGCATCGGGCAGGGCGACGGCCAGCGCCGCCAGCAGCAGCGCCGCATCGGGAACGATGGCGGCGGGCGAGAGGCTGCCGGCGTGGCGGGCGATGAAGCCGGTATCGACCTCCCCGGCGCGGAACGCCGGATGGTCGGCGAGACGGGCGAGAAAGGCGCGGTTGGATTTCAACCCCTCGACGATGGTGCCGTCGAGCGCGCCGACCAGCCGGTCGATGGCGGTGGCGCGATCGGGGCCCCAGGCGATGACCTTGGCGATCATCGGATCATAGTCGAGGCCGATGGCGCTGCCGGTTTCGACGCCGGTGTCGATGCGGACGCCCCCGGCGGCGGCGCCGCCGAAACTCGAAAATGGCCCAGAACCGAATTCCAGTCGCGACAGCGTGCCGGTCGACGGCAGGAAGCCGCCCTCCGCATCCTCGGCATAGAGCCGGGCTTCCATCGCATGGCCGGTGACCGTCAGCGATTCCTGGTTGGCCGGCAGCATCTCGCCGCGGGCGACGCGCAGCTGCCATTCGACCAGATCCTGCCCGGTGATGCATTCGGTGACCGGGTGCTCGACCTGCAGCCGGGTGTTCATCTCCATGAAGTAGAAGGCGGGGTCGCCCTCGGCATCGACATTGTCGAGATCGAGGATGAATTCGACGGTGCCGGCGCCTTCATAGGCGATGGCGGTGGCGGCGGTGACCGCAGCGATGCCGAGAATGTGGCGCAGGCGATCGCTGAGGCCGGGGGCGGGGGCCTCTTCGATCACCTTCTGGTGGCGGCGCTGCAGCGAGCAGTCGCGTTCGAACAGGTGGACGACATTGCCGTGGCGGTCGGCAAAGACCTGGACCTCGACATGGCGCGGGCGCTGGATCAGCTTTTCGAGCATGACGCTGGCATTGCCGAAACTGGTCTGGCCCTCGCGCTGCGCCGCCATCAGCGCATCCTGGAATTCGGCGGCGTCGTGGACGGCGCGCATGCCCTTGCCGCCGCCGCCGGCGACTGCCTTGATCAGCAGCGGGAAGCCGACGCCATCGGCCGCGCGCTGCAGGCGGACCAGCGACTGGTCGTTGCCCTGGTAGCCGGGGGTGATCGGCACGCCGGCCTTTTTCATCGCGGCCTTGGCGCTGTCCTTCAAGGCCATGACGCGCATTGCCGCCTCGGGCGGGCCGACGAAGACCAGCCCGGCCTTGCGCACCGCCTTGGCGAAATCGGCGTTTTCGGACAGGAAGCCATAGCCCGGGTGGATGGCATCGGCGCCGGTGCGCTTGGCGGCGGCGATGATCCGGTCGCTGTCGAGATAGGGCCGCGTGTCGGCGGCACCGAGCGCGACCGATTGCCCGGCCTCGCGGACATAGGGGCTGGCGGCGTCGGCGTCGGAATAGACGGCGACGGTCGCGATGTTCATCGCGTGCGCGGTGCGGATGATGCGCCGGGCGATTTCGCCGCGATTGGCGATGAGGAGTTTTTTCATTTCGGGCAGCCCTTGGGTTCGGCGGTCCAGGTCAGGCTGGAAATGCGCCAGGCGCCGTCCTGCTTGACGAGGCCGAAGCTGTCGATGCCGCAGTGCAGCCGCTTGCCGTCGACATCGAGCGTATAGTCGGCCCAGACATGGGCGAGGTCGCGCTGGACCAGCACCTTGGTCGTCGTGCGGCGCTCGTCGATCTTGGGGCCGGTGGCGGCCAGGCGCTCGGCCATCCGGGCGACGGTGTAGGTGCGCGTCGCCAGCGCGTCGGTGTCGGCATCATAGCCTTGCGCGACGATGATCGCAGCCGGCAGCATGACCTTTTGAAACAGCGCCGCGTCATTGCTGCTGACGGCGACGAGCGCCTGGTCGACGACCGCGAGCACCTCGGTCTCGGGGCTGGCCATGGCGGCGCTGGCGCCGAGCAGCAGGGCAGTGGCAAGGGCGATGCGGATCATGCGGTCCATCCTGGCTGGCGTTTGTCGAAAAAGGCGGCAAGGCCCTCGCGGCCCTCGGCGCTGGCGCGCCGCGCGGCGATGCGGGCAGCGGTAAGGCCGCGCAGGTCGTCGTCGATGGGCCGGCCGGCGACATCGCGGACGAGTTGCTTGGCATCGGCGATCGCACCGGGGGCGGCCCTGGCAATGTGTGCCAGCCAGCCGGCGATGACGGTGTCGGCGGCGTCGGCGTCGGCGGCGGTTTCATGGACCAGCCCTATGCGCTGCGCCTCGGCGGCGCCAAAGGCCTCGGCGGTCAGGAACCAGCGTCGCGCCTGGCCGGCGCCGATCTTGCCGATAACGAACGGCGAGATGGTGGCGGGGGTCAGGCCCAGCCGCACTTCCGACAGGCGAAATTGCGTGCCGTCGATGGCGACCGCCATGTCGGCACAGGCGACCAGCCCGACGCCGCCGCCGGCGACGGCGCCATGGACGCGGGCAATGACGGGTTTCGGGCAGGTGTCGATGGCGTGCAGCATGTCGGACAGCCGCATCGCGTCGGCCCGGTTCTCCGCCTCGGTCCAGCTGCCGGCGCGGCGCATCCAGGCGATGTCGGCGCCGGCGCAGAACGACTTGCCGTTGCCGGCGAGGACGATGGCGCGCACCGCCGGGTCGACGCCGAGCGACGTGAACGCGGCTGCCAGTGCGGCGATCAGCGCCTCGTCAAAGGCATTGTGGCGATCCGGGCGATCGAGCGTGACCCGCGCGACGCCGCCCGGATCGATGGTGGTGACCAGCATCGGTGATCCTGTATTCTGCCGCCTTGCGGATAGGGCCTAATCGCCGAAAGGCAAGGACCGCGTTTCGGGCAGGGGGTGACAAGAGCGGTCGGCGCGATTACTTGCCGCCGTCCCATGATGAACCCGCCCCCGATCCCCGCCCGCATCTTCCCCACCGCCCGTGAGGAAGCCCGCACCGCCAGCACGCCGACGAGCGCGCCGCAGACCGAGCATCCCGCCTATGCGCTGGCGTTCCAGGACAATGATTTCCTGCTGCGCGAAGATCTGCGGCCGGTGCGGTTCCAGCTCGAGCTGTTGAAGGCCGAACTGGCGCTGGGCGAGGCGGGCATCGATTCGACCTTCGTCTTCTATGGCTCGGCACGCATCCCGGCGCCGGAGGAGGCGCAGGGCGTGCTCGACAAGGCGAAGACGCCGGAGGAGACGGCGATCGCCGAGCGGCTGGTCGCCAAGGCGCATTACTACAATGTCGCGCGTGAACTGGCACGGCTGGTCTCGCTCCATGAACAGGACGGCAAGCGCTGCTTCACCGTGTGTTCGGGCGGCGGTCCGTCGATCATGGAGGCCGCCAACCGCGGCGCCTTCGATGCCGAAGCGCCGTCGGTGGGGCTCAACATCGTGCTGCCGTTCGAACAGGTGCCCAACCCCTATGTGACCCCGGGGCTGAGCTTCCAGTTCCACTATTTCGCGCTGCGGAAAATGCATTTCCTGATGCGCGCCAAGGCGGTGGCGGTGTTCCCGGGCGGTTTCGGCACGTTCGACGAGCTGTTCGAGTTGCTGACGCTGGTGCAGACCGGCAAGGTCGCGCCGCTGCCGATCCTGCTTTATGGCCGCGAATTCTGGAGCCGGGTGGTCGATTTCGATGCGCTGGCCGATGAGGGCGTGATCGCGCGGAGTGATCTGGAGCTGTTCCACATCGTCGAGACCGCCGAGGAGGGCTGGGCGATCGTGAAGGCGCATTTCGGGATGTGAGGGGCGGGGGCGGTCAGCAACGCTGTCGCCATAACGCTGTCACCCCGGCGAAGGCCGGAGCCCATACACCACACGCTTCGGCGCGAGCAACGCCCGTGTGGCGACTTTTGCGGTCTATGAGTCCCGGCCTTCGTCGGGGTGACGGGCAGGAATTACTGTGCGGGTGCCGCTGCCGGTGCCGTCGCATCCGCCGCCGGCGCTGCTGCATCGGCCGCCGGCGCTGCCGCTTCGGTTGGCGCTGCAGCAGTTTCCGCAGGTGCGGCGGGCACCGGCTGCGGGGCGTCACTCTTGGAGTTTAGGTACAGCAGCAGCGCGGCGCGATCCTCGGGCTTGGCGATGCCGGCAAAGGCCATCTTGGTGCCGGGCGCATAACCCTTGGGGTTGGCGAGCCAGGCGCTGAGCTCGTCCCAGCTCCAGGGCTTGCCCTTCATGGCCGTCAGCGCTTCGGAATAGGCGAAGCCGGCGACATGGGCGTGGGTGTTGCCGACGATGCCGTAAAGGTTGGGCCCGATGCCGTTGGCACCGCCCTTTTCGGCGTTGTGGCAGGCACCGCACTTCTTGAACACCGCCTCGCCCTTGTCCGGGCTGGCGCTGGCGAGGTAAAAGGCGATCGGCTTTTCAGCGACGGCGGGTGCGGCATCGGCGGACACTTCCGCGACGACGCCTTCGACGACATAGGACGGCTTTTCCGGCTTTTCCGGCAGGAACATCTCGTGGCTGACGATCGACACGCCGAGCACGGCGATCACGGCGGCGAGACCCCAGCCGGCATATTTGTTGAATTCGTAACTGTCCACGTCGTGGCTCCCGAACGGCGGCAGGTTGCCGGCGCACCGACGACCCTCAGATAAGCGTTGAATGCCGGGCTGCTATAGCAGGCAGGGCAGCGGAGCAAGGGATTGCGTGTCGCGGCGGCAATTGCGCAGGCCCGCGGTAACACCTAAGCGGCTGGCATGAGCAGTTACCCGCCCCGCGCCGAAACGATCGTTGCCACCATGACGGCACGCGCCGACGCCGATCCGCGCGCCGCCGTGGCCTTCCAGGGGGCGCCCGGCGCCTATTCGCACCAGGCGGTGCGCGAACTGTTTCCCGACGCGCCGGCGCTGCCCTGCGCCTCGTTCGAGGATGCGATTGAGGCGGTGCAGACCGGCCGTGCCGGGCGCGCGGTGATCCCGATCGAGAATTCGCTGCACGGCCGTGTCGCCGACATGCATTTCCTGCTGCCCGAATCCGGGCTGACGATCGTTGCCGAACATTTCGTCAGGGTCCGCCATTGCCTGATGGGGACAGGGGCGGTGGGCGATCTCCGCCAGGTGCTCAGCCATCCGCAGGCGCTCGGCCAGACCCGGCTGCGGATGCGGGCGATGGGGATCGAGCAGGTCAATTACTTCGATACCGCGGCGGCCGCGGCGCAGGTCGCGGGCGACGGCGACCCCGCGGTCGGCGCGATCGCGTCGCGGCTGGCTGCGGAGCTGTACGGGCTGACGGTGTTCGCCGAAGGTGTCGAGGATGCCGAGCACAACACGACCCGCTTTGTCGTGCTGCAGACCGACGCCGTGCCGCTGCCGGCGCCGGACGTGCTGGCGATGACCAGCCTGAATTTCGAAGTCCGCAACGTGCCGGCGGCGCTGTTCAAGTCGCTGGGCGGCTTTGCCACCAATGGCATCAACATCACCAAGCTGGAGAGCTATATCCGCGACGGGTCGTTCGCGGCGGCGGAATTCTATGCGGAGATCGTCGGCTCACCCGACCAGCCAGCGGTCCAGCTGGCGCTGGAGGAGCTGCAGTTTCACACCAAATGGGTGAGGGTTATCGGGACCTACCCATGCGTGCGGGAACGAACCGCCTAGCCGCGCCAACCAGGCGGCACCTCTTTCGAGTTACGTCGCCTGCGTCATGGCTTCGCCGCCGGACCGCGGTATTCTGCATTCCACTGTTGATCGACGGCAAAGCGAGGCCTGGCAAGCGATCGACTTTCCAGCGGGAGGAACGGTCCGTGAAGCCGATGCATCTTGTCCTGGGCCTGGCCCTGTTCGGCACGACGGCGGCAGCCGAGGCCGCGGTCCTCGCCAGTCTCGACCGGGCGACCTTCCAGGCGGCGATCGCCGGCGTGACGACGCTGGGCGTGCAGGATTTCGACAGCCTTGTCGCGGGCTCCGAGCTGACCAGCGACGGCGCGGTCCAGTATGGCGCATCGACAGGCACGCCGCTGGTGACCAGCACGTTCCTGACCAGCACCGGCGCCAACGGCCTCGGCCGGACCGGGGTCGGGTTCTTCCTGGCGGCCGATACCGCATCGTTCACCTTCGGCTCTGCGATCACGGCGTTCGCCATCGACATCAACACCTTTGCCCCGGACAACGGCGCCTATAGCGTGACGTTGAACACCGGCGACACGTCGCTGAGCATCTTCGAAACGTTCCCCGGCCGCGGCACCGGCCAGTTCATCGGCTTTGTGTCGACGCTGCCCTTCACCACGGTGACGTTGCAGGCCAACAGCGGCTTTGCCTATACGCTCGACACGCTGATCTATGGCGCCGCCAGCGAGGTCGTCGGCGGCGTGCCGGAGCCGGCAAGCTGGACAATGCTCATTCTCGGCTTCACCGGCGTTGGCGCCGTCCTGCGCCGGCGGCGCGCCTCTGCTGCGGCGCTGCAAACCGGTTGAGAATTACCCCGGCGCGCGCAGCAGGTGCAGCCGGGCCTTGCCGTGGTCGCGCACGACCAGCACCTCATAGTCGGTGGCAAGCACGTCCTTCTTGCCCGTTTCCACCGAGATGATCGCATGCGGCGCCACCCAGCCGCGCTCCGACAGGCGTTGCAATGCAAGGTCGCCCAGGCCGGAGCCATAGGGTGGATCGAGCATGATCAGGTCGCACGGCGCCGGCGCCTGGCCGAGCGTCTGCATCGGTGCGGGGATGACATCGGCATTGGATTTCATGCCGGCGATATTGGTGCGCAGCGCCTTGACCGCGGCGGCGTCGCTTTCGACGAAGGTGCAGTGCGCGGCGCCGCGCGACAGCGCCTCCAGGCCGAGCGCGCCGGTGCCGGCGAAGCCGTCGAACACGCGCAAGCCCTCGAAGCTGCCCAGCCGGCTGGTCAGCATCGAGAACAGCGCCTCGCGGACGCGGTCGGCGGTCGGGCGGGTCGAATCGCCCGGCGGAGCGATCAGCGCGCGGCCGCGCCAGTGGCCGGAAATGATGCGCATCTTCACGCCCTCGCGAGTGATTTCCGCAAGCTGGCGACGACGCCGTCGGGCACTTCATCGGCATCGCGCGGTTCGAGATCGCCGAGTTCGATCGGGCCATAGGCGACGCGGATCAGGCGACTGACCTGGAGGCCGAGATGTTCCAGCACGCGGCGGATCTCGCGGTTCTTGCCTTCGGTCAGCGTGATCGTCAGCCACAGGTTGCGCCCGGTGCGGCGCTCGATTTCGGCATCGATGGGGCCATAGCGCATGCCGTCGATGGTCAGGCCCTCGATCAGCGCCTCGACCGCCGGCTGGGTGATCTCGCCATAGGCGCGCACCCGGTAGCGGCGCGGCACGCCGCTCGACGGCATTTCGAGCGCGCGCTTGAGCGCGCCGTCGGTGGTCAGCAGCAATAGCCCCTCGGTATTCATGTCGAGCCGACCGACGGGGACGACGCGGGGCAGGCCGGGGGGCAATATGTCCATGATCGTCGGGCGGCCGCCGGGATCGCGCGCCGTCGTCAGGAATCCGGCAGGCTTGTGAAAACGGAACAGCCGCGACGGCTCCAGCGCGGCGACGGGATTGCCGTCGACGGTGATGCCGTCGAGGCTGGCGACGATGGTCGCCGGCGTGTCGAGCACCTTGCCGTTGAGGACGACCTTGCCCTCGGCAATCATGCGTTCGATGTCGCGGCGCGAACCGATGCCGGCGCGGGCGAGCAGCTTGGCGATGCGCTGCGGCTCGACGGGGACGTTCTTGCCGGATTTCTCGGCGGCCCGCGCGGCCACGCGCGCATCACCCCGCCCGCGGCGGCCGGTCGGCGGCGCGGGCAGGTCGCTGAACGGCGCCGGGTTGGCACGTATCGGCTTGCGGCCGTCGCGTGGCGGGCGCGGTACCGCCTTGGGCTCGCTGCGCGGCAGCTTGGGCAGGCGGCCGCCGGGGATGTGGCGGCGGCGCTCGCCCGAGTTCTGATCGCGCGGCTGGTCGAGCGCCTCGGCCTCGCGGCGGCTGTGGACGAGCACCTCGTCGGCGGCGCGCGGCCGCGGGCGCGGGTTGACGGGGGCGACGGCGCGGAAGGTGCGGGGTGCGTCGTCGCGCGGCCGGGCGTCGTCGGGGCGCGGCGGACGGGTCCCGCCGGCGCGGGGAGGGCGCGTGCCCTCGGCACGGGGTGCACGCCGGTCGCCAGTGGGGCGGTTGCCTGTCGGGCGGTCGCCGCCCGGGCCATGGGGCGGTCGGGCGCCGCCCGAGGGCCCGCCGGTTTTTCTTGGTGGTCGCATCGTGCCAGCCTTGCGGCCAAGCGGCTGGCAAGTCCAGCCTTGTGACAGCGCGGAGGTTCCTGAAAAAGCGAAGGGGCCGGTCTTGCGACCGGCCCCTTGCCACCACTGTCGTGCGGCGAACGATCAGTATCTGACCGAGAAGCCGCCATAAAAGAAGCGGCCGGTGTTGCTGTAGATGGCGCTGTCGGTCAGCCCCAGCAGGTCGAACGGCGGCAGCTTGTCGAAGGCATTGTCGACGCCGACGTAGATCCGCTTGCCCGGGGTCAGCTCGTACTGGAACCGGAAATCGGCATAGGCGGCGTTCGGGTAGAAGACGCGCGGGAACTGGTCGGCGTTGGTCGGCGGGCGGCCCTGGACGCTGTTCTGCGCATCGAAGCCGGCGGCGACCGTCATCTTGCCGATGTAGCGGATGTTCACGCTGGCATCGAACGCCTTGTAGCCCAGGTTGAGGCGGAGCTGGCCCTGCCATTCCGGATCGCCCAGCGTCTGCTTTTCCTGGGTGATGCGACCGGGTTCGGTGATCGAGGTGAATTCGTTGCGCTCGATCAGGTACGACACGATGGCGCGGGTGCCGAAGCGCCAGTCGGCACCGAAGGTCGTGTTGTAGGTCAGGTCGAAATCGATGCCCGAGGTCTTCTGCCGGGCATAGTTGAACGGACCCTGGGTGAACGACGAGCCGGTGGCGGGGAAGTCGACCTGGCTGCCGGCGTGGAGGACGTTTTGCTGGCCGGCAAAGGTACCATTGGGGTTGCGCGTGAGGGCGCGGCAGAAGCTGTTGTCGATGCCATCGGGGCTGTCGTAGCACTGGTTGATGACCGTCTGCGCCAGCACCGTGTTGATCGCGTTCTTCAACTCGATGTTGTAGTAATCGACCGTCAGCACCAGGCCCGGGGCAAAGCGCGGCGTGAAGACGCCGCCGATGGTGTAGCTGTTCGACACTTCCTCATCGAGCAGCGGATTGCCGCCGTTGAGGCCCGAGATGCCCGATGCCGGACGGTTGGTGAAGGGTTCGGTGATGCCGTTGAAGGTCTGGGTCGTCGGCACACCGCCGGCGGCGCAGTTCGCGGCGCGATTGGGGTTGCTGTTGATGTTCTGCTGGCCGCAGGGATCGACAAGGCCGTTGAGGAAGGTCTGGCTCTGCGATGCGAACAGGTTGAACTGGGTCGGGGCACGAACGGCGCGACCATAGCCGGCGCGGAAGCGCAGGTCCTGCACCGGGGACCAGGTCACGCCGGCGTTCCAGGCAAAGGTCGATCCGGTGTTGCCGGTGTTGTAGTCCGAGATGCGCGCCGCGCCTTCGAGGGTCAGTTCGCGCAGCAGGAACACGTCCTTGACGAGCGGCAGGCGAAGTTCACCATAGGCTTCCTTCACCTCCAGCGGCGGCGGCGCGAAATCGGCGATGGAGTTCAGGAACGTGCCGCCACCGCGCGTGAAGGCGTCGAAGGCCGAGAAGCTCGTTTCGCGGCGATATTCGCCGCCGACCGAGAAGGCCACCGGGCCGCCGGGCAGGCTGAACCATTTTTCGGTGTCACCCGAGACAAAGGCGGTGAAATCGAGCTGGTCGGAGCGCTGCTTGCGCGACGAGGTGTAGAGGAAATAGTTCAGCGCCTCGGCGCTCGGCGCGCCCAGGCCGAACAGGTTGACGGGCACGCAGGCGGCGTCGTCGTTGGTGGCGATCGCATCGTTGTTGATGCCGCAGACGATGTTGCCGGCGGTGTTGCGCACCGCGTTGACCGAGTTGGTGAACTTGGCGAGGTTCACGTTGCCGCGGGTTTCGTAATAGGTGTCGACGTGGCCATAGTTGGCGGCGACTTCATAGCGCCAGGTGTCGTTGAAGGTGCCTTCGACGCCCAGGACGATGCGATAGAGGTCGCGGCTGTGGTCCTCGCCGCGGCCGGCGAAATCGATGTTGAAGCGCTGCAGCGCGAAACCGGTGGCGCCGGGGGCGAGCAGGGTGACGAGCGTGCTGCGCGCCTGCGCCGTCAGGAACGGGTTGTTGATGCTGAAGGTCGGGTTGAGCGCGCCCGACGAGAAGGTCGGCTGGCCTTCCTGCTGCGACTGGGTCATCACGTACTTCGCCTCGGCGAACACGGTGAAGGCCGGGTCGAATTCATAGCGGGCGAGGATGTTGCCGGCATAGCGGGTGGTGCCGGTCGACAGCTGGCCGACTTCGCGCAGGGTCGAACCGAGGCCGCCGACGGCGTTGCCCGAGCCGAAGGGACGGAAGTCCGTGGTGACGACGTTCTTGACCAGCGTGCCGTCGGGCAGAAACGCAAAGACGTTGCCGAGCTGGGCACCGGTGCTGGTGAACAGGCCCGAGCAGTTGAGCGCGACACGGGCCGCGTTGGTGGGCGTGGGCGCCGGGCAGGCGGACGTGATGGCACCACCGGTGGTGATGCCGATGTTGTTGACGTTACGGATAAACGTCGTGTCGAAAATGCCGTCGCCCGCCGCCGGCTCGGGGGTGCGGCCGGGGCCGGTTACCGACGTGTCCTGGGTCAGCTGGAACTGCGAACGGCCGCCGAGGGCGCCGGCGAAATCCTCGCGCTGGCTGTAGTAGAGCGGGTTCTGCTGCGAATATTCGACGTTGACGGCGATGTTGCCGCGGCCGTCGTTGAAGTTCTTGCCGTAGGTGCCGCTGAGGAAATAGGTCGGGCGGTCGCCGCGCGACGACAGGCCGGTCTGGCCGTCGAGGGCGATGCCGTCGAAATCCTTCTTGGTGATGAAGTTGACGACGCCGGCGATTGCATCCGAACCATAGACGGCGGAGTTGGCGCCGGTGACGATGTCGACCCGCTCGACCAGCGCATTGGGGATGGTGCTGGTGTCGACGGTGCTGGTGCCCGGCTGCGACGTGACATGGCGGCGACCGTTCTGCAGCACCAGCGTGCGCGCCGTGCCCTGCCCGCGCAGATCAAGGATGTTGAGGCCGGCGGTACCGATGGCGCCGCCCGAATTCTGCGAGCCCGAGGTGACGCGGAAGGCCGGCAGCTGCGACAGCTGGTCGCCGATGTTGACTTCGCCGTTGATGGTCAGCTCGGCGCGGGTGAGCGTCGTGACCGGTACGGCCGAATCGAGGCCGGCGCGGGCGATGCGAGACCCGGTGACGATGACCAGCCCTTCGTCGGCAGCCTCTGCCGCGGCAGTCGTCGTGGCCGGAGGCGCCGCCGGCGCCACAGTCTGCGCACTTGCAGCCGCAGCAAGAAGCGCCAGCGCCGAAGCGCTGGACAGGATGATGGTACGCATGAGAGCCCCCTCAATTGCGTTGTTGATGATGCCGCAATGCTAAATGTGGGGGCAGGCCGCCGCGAAGCACCAAATTGCCGCAACGGCTGTTCCATGACATTTTTGTTATGTGCGTGACATTTCGGCATCGCTCCCGCACGTCCGGGAAGCTTTCTGTTAACGAACGGTCTTTCACCGCCTTCATGGAATGGCAGCAGTTGAAGACGATGCGCCGATGCGCTAGTCGCGGAGCCGATGCCCCTGTGGTGAAATGGTAGACGCGTCCGACTCAAAATCGGATGGAGAAATCCGTGCTGGTTCGAGTCCGGCCAGGGGCACCAATCTCGGTAAAACTGGGCACTTGCCCGGTGGCTATCCGATTGTCGAGGACGGCATGTTCGAGTGCCGCCTTGGACCAGAGGATACGGATTTCCGTGGTGGTCACTTCGACCTTGTCGACAAGCAAACGGACATAGGCTTTTCGCAGAAACCGGGTCATCGCCTTGTAGCTTGCGGACGATCATGTCCCCGAAATTTGGCGTCGAGCCCGGCAATCGTTGCGTCAAGCTCAGCTTTTTTGCCCCGCTGGTCCGCAAGACGTTTCGCAAAGATCGGATCCTTGGCCGACATTAGGCCTTCTTCGATGAGTTCAAGCAGGGGGTTGATTGCCGTCTCGCAACGCGTATTGGCCTTTCGAGCTTGAACCAGATCTTCCTGCCGCTGCGTAGCAACGGTTGAAGGTGCGCCGCCGCGGCGGCCGCAAGCGGGCGCTGGGGACTAGGGCGCCAATGACGGTGCCGCAGGGGCCGTACCAGCGTTGGTCGCTCGACTTCGTATCTGACGCCTTTGCATGCGGCCGGCGGTTCCGCATCCTGTGCGTCGTCGACGACTTCACGCGGGAGTGCCTGGCGCTGGTGGCCGACACGTCGCTGTCAGCCATCAAAGCAAAGGGCTCTACTTCTGAAAGGTACCAATCAGGGGTGCACGTCACGGCCTGCAGTTCAGGCGTGCACCTTGGCCATCATCGGTCCGGCCTCGGCGACAGACGACGCGCTCAACAGCGCCAGCCCCATGAACCTGTAAGCGCCGAAAGCGGTTATGTCTGTCATCCGTATTTTGACAGAAGCTCCGCAGGGCGCCGGCTCCACCCTCGGCGCTTCGTTGTCAGTTCGGGGCGCCGCGGTTCAGGCCACCAAGCTTCAGTACGTGCGGGACCTTCCGGAACGCACGCATAGTTCGGCAGCGGCCCCCTGTGCCGCATTGGTCACACCGACATTATTCATCGAATAGCCGGGAACTGAGTAATCGCTAACGCCGTTGTCGAAAACAATATCCTCGACAATATTCTGGGAGCAAATTGATGAAGATGTCTTACGCTGCAGCCGCAACGACTATCGTTTCGGCGGCTTGTCTTTACGGTGGCGTGGCGAATGCTCAGGTGGCACCCTATGTCGCCGCTACCGGCGGACTGACATTTCCAAAGGACCTGGAATCCGATGCAGGGATCAGTGGTAATTTGAAGAACGGCTATGCCTTCACCCTTGCCGTAGGGACCGGACTCGGCCCGATCCGGGCCGAACTCGAGGGGAGCTACCGTCGCAGCAGCGTCGATGGCGCCAGCGGTTTCG
Organism: Sandarakinorhabdus sp. DWP1-3-1; assembly: GCF_049896705.1. Taxonomy (NCBI): domain Bacteria; kingdom Pseudomonadati; phylum Pseudomonadota; class Alphaproteobacteria; order Sphingomonadales; family Sphingosinicellaceae; genus Sandarakinorhabdus; species Sandarakinorhabdus sp. DWP1-3-1. Next base: position 294,337 of record NZ_JAFCUV010000001.1, read on the forward strand.
GCCTTGAGCTGCCCGGCACCGGCAATGCGTCGGCGCTCAGCGCGATGGCGAATGCCTATTTCGACCCGGCATTCAATATCGGACCGCTGCAGCCCTATGTCGGTGGAGGCGTCGGAATCTCTCGCTTTCGCGCTTCGAATGTCGCTGCCGTCGGTCTGCCGTCCGGTGGGCCGGTCGGCAGCTTCGGCCCGATCAGCGGCGACCGCACCGGATTTGCCTGGCAGCTGATGGCCGGCGTTGGTGTTTCCGTGGCGGAAAAGGCCAGCCTGACGCTTGGATACCGGTATTTCGCCACACCCGGGGTGACAGTTAATGACGTGCCGCTGTTCGGTCCTGTTCGTCTCGATGGCTTGAAGATCCACGCTGTCGAAGCCGGTGTGCGCTTCACGTTCTGAGGACATGCGGCGAGCGTCGCTTCCAGTTATCGGAACGGCTGACCAGGACGGTCGAACAGCTCGAGCTGCGGCTCGAGGACCTCGAGGTCCAAGCGGCCGCCGATAGTTCTCGGCAACGATCCGCGCCTTGTCTTCGTCGGACCAATCCGGCGCCGCCGCGTACTGGTGAAAGCGCTATTGCGCGCCGCGCGACCGTCGATCACGCTAGCATCGTCACATCGCATCGTCATAGCTTCAGCGCCGCCAGCCCCGGGGATCAGCAGGACCCGCGGGTTATGCACCCACCAGCAAGATGGGGTCAGAACACCGCTTACATCGAACGCACCTATCGGCTTCGTGAAATGGCAATGTCTCTTAGCCGCCACCCGGCGCATGACGCCGTTATCCTCGCCAATAGTCCGCAAGTCGATGTTGCAAAGTTCGCGTCGGTCGCGATCGGCCGGTGCTAACGTGTCAGATATGCCGAACATCCCCTTTACCCGGGCCAGCCAATTGGAGTGCGCCGTGACCGTCTTTAACGACCCACAATCCGATATTGAGCGAGTCGATATTCGGCCTTAGTCGCCCTTAACCGGAGTCCGCCGAAGTATCTTCGCCGCGGGCGACCACGTTGAAGGCCTGGCAAAACACGCCGCCGACTCCGCCACCAGTCTCAAACAGTGGAACGCAAACCACATCAATGACGAACGTCGGGTTGTCCCCGGCGAACCCTGCCGGCAGCCTCCGCGCGCTTTGTCGCTCACCGGCCAGGTGCGCCCGGTCGAACAATTCTGCCCAATCCTTGCCCGAAATTGCAGGGCAGGCTTCCGCCAAAGGTCCGCCCAGCGCACCAGCGTCGTTGAAAAGCCGCCGATAGCCGTTGCTCACATATTCAACGCGGTGAACGGGCCCTGACGTCGTCAGCGCAAATCCCGGTGGCTCACCTGTCGCTGCCGGGTCGGGAGACGTTCTGTCCGTCGCAAACATTGAGCCGGCCCTGGTCCGCCCTGCCGGAATGTCCGCAACGGCCGTCGCGCCGTACAGGTCTCGGACGGCTTGCTTCAGGCTTCCGAAAAAGTCGCGAGTAATTATCAACGCACGCATGGTAGGCCGCGCCGGCCATCTCCGCGGAGCCAATCGATCAAAATCGCTCGCCTGCCAGCACACACGCGATCCGTTTGACTGCTGCCGTTACTGTAACATCCATCTGACTAACCTTTCCTCAAGGCTGCCTTTTGGCAAACGATCGCCATGACGTCGTGGAGCGAGCGTGCCCGCTCTAGATTGTGCCCGTCGCTAACAAAAGACGCTGCCGTCGGTGTAGCGCAACTCTCCCAAAGCGAGTGCCACGTACCCCGGCGCAAGTTCCTCCGGTTGTAAACGCGTCTGGGAAGCGATCGGGTTCATGCCTAGCGGCGATGAATACAAGATGCCTCCAGGCTTTCTTATTTGTCACAAGCACGAACGAACGGCAGCATGCGGAGGCCGGCTCCAGTGGTTTACGCCCCCCCTCGGTCGGTTCAATCATATACAAGCGACGTAAGCTATATCAGCATGTTGAGTAGCCAGCATTGGTGCCGTTCACATCGAGGTGGCGACATTTGCAAGGGGCAGGCGCCGAGAACAGCACAGTCCGATCACGATCAAGGATCAATTCTGTTTCCAAGGCGTTAGGGGAAGGCTGAACGCATGGATGGGCGCCGGTGCCGACAGCCCCGGTTCACGCAAAGGTCTGTAGATGGTCCCTCGAATGAACGCGTCCGCGTCGGAGGTGTACGATGGTCCCCGTTGCACCTGCACTGTACTGATCGTTGAGGACGATGTCCTCCTCAGGATGATGGCGGCTGATATCGTCGACGACCTGGGCTTTGCTGTCCGCGAGGCGGCCAGTGCGGACGAAGCGATCTTGCTCCTTGAAACACACGACGACATCAGTATCGTTTTCACTGACATACAGATGCCTGGGTCGATGAATGGCTTGCAGCTTGCCGTCCGGACCCGCCAGCAAAAGCCTGCCGTCGGCCTTGTGATCGTCAGCGGCGAGCATACGCCTGACGCGGACCAAATTCCGGATGGTGCATTATTCTTCGCCAAGCCGTATAACCCCGTCGTACTGCAGGCGGCCCTGATGCAGCTATCGACTGCCGCGCCTGAGACACACCTTCCGGACGTCAGGTAACTTGGGGATTGCATCCTCCTGCCAGCAAATGGGTTCTGGGAGTTCAGATGAGGCCCGGAGCATGACGCAAGCTAGCACGTTGCCTTCGGGTTGGGGCATGAGACAGCTGCAAGCCGCGATCGATGCTGCAGACGTGGCGCTCTGGTCTTGGAATGTCGATGACGATCGGTTGACGATGTGCGAGCGGGCATTCAGCCTTTGGGGTGTACCAAGTTGCGAACAGGTGACATTCGAAGAGTTGTCGGCGCGCATCCATCCAGCGGATCGTGACCGCGTCCGCCAAGCGTTCGCGGCGACCCGGTCCATGCCGGGGAGCTACGAGATGGATTTTCGGATTACCCGTGACGATGAACTGCGGTGGATTTCAGCGCGCGGTCACGGCAACGACGAAGAAATTAGAAATCGCGTCATGTTCGGGGTTTTTCTCGACATAACGGAGCGCAAGCAGGCGGAAGAGAATCATGAGCTGCTTGCCGGCGAAATGAGCCACCGCGTCAAGAACCTTCTGGCCATCGCATCGGGTCTGACAACAATCACCTCCCGCTCAACGACCACTGCCGCGGAGATGGCGGGCGACCTGACGCGGCGGTTGACCGCGCTAGGGCGTGCGCACGATCTTGTTCGGCCTTTGCCAGGAGCAGGCGGTGGCGCCGCTCTTCTCGGCGATCTGTTTACGGTTCTGCTGGCGCCTTACGACGATATGGGTGCAGCGCTCGAACGCGTCCGCGTAGCGGTGCCTCGCATGAGCGTCGGACAGAATGCAGCGACAACTTTGGCGCTCGTCGTTCACGAGCTTGCTACCAACTCGTTGAAATACGGGTCACTATCATCGCCGGACGGATCGATCGACATTCAGTGCTCGACCAACAACTCGGATGTTGTCGTAGTCTGGACCGAGCGTGGGGGGCCAGCGACGGCAAAACCATCCGATGGAGAGGGTTTTGGCAGCAAGCTGGTCCAGCGCAGCATGGCCGGGCTCGGCGGTACGATCGCTTATGACTGGGCGTCGGAAGGCGTCGTTGCGAGGCTCTCCATGCGCGAAGACCGCCTGGCGAACTGACTGGACTTCGGCGGCGTTGCTAAGAGTCAGCGGGATGGGGTCGAACCTTTCGGTTGCGCTGACCCGACCGCAGCCATGTGCCGAACTTGCGGTTCCTCGATCTTAATTGGCCGGTGCCGTGCGGGACGCTGCCGGCCGGTAGGTGGCGCTAAATCGTTCGATCGCCGACGCGAGCGCCGGCATCACCAACCCTCGGCAACTCGTCAGCCGCGCATCGGCCGGCCGCGGCGCCAGCTGGCCGAGCGCGCCGCCGTTGGCGCGACGGACGAGGCGGCGCTGTAGGCCGCTCGCTTCGGCCAGCGCACCGGCAAATTCCGCCCAGTCCATTCCGCCGGCACTGGCGAGGTGCCAGATGCCGTTCTCGCCGTCGATCAGCAGGTCGAGCAGCGTTGTGACCAGGTCGGGCACATAGGTCGGAGACACGATCTGGTCGGCGGCTGCGGGGAATGGCTGCCCGCGTGCGAGTGTGTCCAACGCATGGACCGCGAAATTATGTGGGTCATGCGGCGAAAAGAATGCTGCCGTGCGCACGATTAGCGCATCGGGACAAGCCAGGCGGACGCGGCGCTCGGACTCAGCCTTGGCGCGGCCATAGGCATTGACGGCGCGCGTCCGGTCGCGCTCGTGATAAGGTGCGCCGGCGCGGCCGTCGAATACCTGGTCCGACGAGATATGCACGAGCCGGATGCCGCGTTCCGTGGCGGCGCGGGCAAGCGTTTGCGGACCAATGGCGTTTACCTGGCGACACAGGCGTGGATCACGCTCCGCCCGGTCGATGTCGACAAGCCCGGCGCAGTTTATAATCGCCCAGGGCGCGAAGCGATCGAGTGCGGCTGCTACCGAGACCGGGTCGGTCAAGGTTAGCAGGTTTCGATCGGTCATGAGATGGGCAAGGCCGCGCACCTGGCATTGCCCCGCGATCGCGCGGGCCAAGGTGCCGGTGGCGCCGATAATCAGGATTGGCCGTCCCGCCAAAGGTGGCGCGGGTGTCGACGCGGCATAGCTCGGTAACATCCGTTCCGGTCGCTGCCACCATCCTGCAGCTTCGACGATTTCCGACAGCGGCGGATCGGCACCGTGCGCGAGCGCTTGCAACAACCCTGCCATGGCGGTCGGCCGCGGCGGCGTGCTGCGAACGTCGAAGACTCCCGGTTCGTAATGACCGTCGTCGCGGGTCAGCAGGCTGTTCCAATCGAAGGCGCCGAGCAGTGACCAAGCAGTTACGGCCTCAACGGGGATACCTTCTGATGCCACTGCGCTCGCCGCCCGCCAACCTTGGTAAAACCAGCGCATCTGCTCGTCGCGGGTCGAGCCGTTGTGACACTCGGTAACGGCAAGCGTGGTGCCATACCGATGCCAGGCCTGTCTCAGGAGCCCTGCGAGGTCGATCGTAGATTCGACGGTGCGTACGGCGTCGAGGTTGGTACAGGGAACACCATCGCTGGCGGGCACAATGTCGGGGTGCAGGTCGCAACGGTGGGTGAGGTAGCGATTGCTGCAAAGGTAATGGTTGATGCCGATGACATCGGCCGGGCACGGGTCATAGGCAATCTTCTGCAACTGGTTGGCATGGCCATGCTCGGCGATGCGCGACCAAAGCGGATGGCCAGGGACGACCAATCCGGCGAGTAGATCCCAGGTCAACCACCGACGGTGGTTCTCGAAATCCCTCTGCTTCGCCATCTCGGGCGTCGAAGAGGCTTCGCCCAGGTCGTCGGTCTGGATCAGTCGCGCTTGCGGGTTGACCGCACGGATCGAGCGCATTGCCAGGCGTGTCGCGTCAATCTGGTTAAGCAGGGCAAGCCACAGGGCCGCCTCGTCGTGACGATGAGGGTACCAATGGCCGTAGAGGCAACTAAAACGCGCGGTGGTAAGCGGCTCGTTGACAGGGGTCCAGTCGTGCACATGCGGATAGCGGCGCGCGACGACGGCGGCATGTTCTGCAAGGCCGGTGGCGAAGTCAGCATCGAGGAGATCGGTCCCAGCAGGGCCGCTGCCGTGGTGAACCAGTCCTACGATCGGTCGCATGCCAAGGCGCTGCAGTGCCGCCATGTGAGTGTCGACCACTTCAAGATGTTCGGGGCGCGCCGCTGTTGTCTCCCATAGCACCGGAAGACGAATGGCCTTGATCCCGAGACGCGAAAATGGCGTGAAATCCAGCGGTTCTGTGCGGCGGTTGCCGCGACTTGCCTGGTCAAAAAAGCAATCGTCAATGCGATTGACGGTGCACTCGAGACCGCCCCAGAGTTCGACCATTGTCAATCACCTTTGTCGCACAAGTGTCCATGCGCGTGAAAGAGAAGAAACAAGCCTCGACTATCGCAGTTCCACGCCGACGTCGTTTTCGGGATAGCGGCGTCGCTGCTTTCGTTCCGTTGGCTTAAAGAACGGAGTGTAATGACCATCCGAAGGCACCGTAACGACGAGCTGGGCGTTGTTGGAGCACATTGTCCGCGCGCACGATGCAACCGCTTCCGGTCTTCAGCGCCAAAGGATGACGAATGTCTCCTCCCGGTACGATTATTGTAATTGGCGCGTCTGCTGGTGGTGTCGACGCACTTCGCACAATCGTTGCTGCGCTCCCTCGTGAACTTGATGCTGCGCTATTTGTAACGCTGCACATCGGGGCGCACAAAAGCGAGTTACCGTGGCTGCTCGGCCGCATCGGTACGCTTACGGCAAGCCACGCCGTTGACGGTGAAGAGATCCGCGCAGGGCATGTCTTCGTCGCGCCGCCCGACCATCATATGGTCGTCGAACCAGGCAGAATTGTACTCACCCGAGGGCCTCGCGAGAATATGGCGCGACCTGCAATCGATCCGATGTTCCGCAGCGCGGCGCGTGCCTACGGTCAGGACGTCATCGGCATAGTATTGACCGGCGGGCTCAACGACGGCACTGCCGGCCTGATCGAGGTAAAGGCGCAGGGCGGAACAACGATCGTCCAGAACCCGGCAAATGCGTACGGCTCAAGCATGCCGCAAAGCGCGATAGATAACGTTGTGGTCGATCACGTCGAAGAGATCGCCGCGCTTGGCCCGCTGCTGATTCGCCTTGTTGCTGCACATCACGACAGCGGCGGCCGGGCGCATAGAAATCAGACATCCGGTGACGCGCAGGAGAGGGGCATGACAGGTCAGTTCACACAGCATAAGCCGGTTGCGGTAACCTGCCCCGACTGCGGCGGTGCGCTGCGGCAGAGCCAGCTTGGATCGTTGACGCAGTTCACTTGCCATATCGGCCATGTCTATACGATCGAGGTGATGATGGCGGCGCAATTCCTTGCGATGGAACGCTTCATCGAGCAGGCACTGCGCTCGCTCGGCGAACGCGGCGAGTTGTGCCGTGTGATGATCGATGAAATCCGTTCGGTCGACGAGGGAGCGGCCAACCAGTGGAAGGCAGCAGAAGCCGAAGTGCGCGACCGGACAGCGGTGCTACAGGGTTTGCTGAACCGCCGCTGGATTCACCCCGCGATCAATGGTGGCGTCAGGCCAGCGGAGGGTTAGCTCACGCTGGCTGCCACGTCGGCGTTTAAGCCGTGACACGAAATGCATAATGGCCCAACGTGCCTCCGCCGCAGAAGTTGATCGTTGCGTTCCGGCAAGCATGGGGGCCCGTCGTATGCCAATCGCCGCTCCTGCTTTTCTGACGGTTGGCATCGGGGCCTCGGCCGGCGGGCTCGAGGCGTTCAAGAGCTTTCTTGGCGCAATGCCCGCCGACAGCGGTATGGCCTTCGTGCTCGTCCAGCATCTGTCGCCGGACTACAAATCCATGCTCGCCGAATTGCTCGACCGGGTCACTGCGCTCGATGTCGTCGAGGCGCATGACGGACAGGCCCTGAAACCCGATTGTGTGTTCGTCATACCGCCCGATGCGACGATGACGCTCGCCGCGGGCCGTCTCAAGATCGTGCGTCCGGCACCGCCTCGTGAGCGACGCCGGCCGATCGATACGTTTCTCCAGTCGCTTGCCGAAGACATGGGCGAGTTTGCCGTCGGCATCATCCTGTCGGGCACGGGAAGCGACGGTGCGCTCGGTGTTGCGACGATCAAGGAGCACGGCGGCTTCACGCTGGCACAGGCCGAGCACGACCACCTGGCGATGTCCGGGATGCCGCGCAGCGCGTGGGACACCGGCCTCGTCGACGAGGTTCTGCAGGTCGAGGCCATGCCCGAGCGGCTGATTTCCTACCGCAACCACCTTGCCAATGTCGCGGCCGGCAAGGATGACGAGGGTGTCCGATCGGACGCTGCTTCCCATCTGTCGGCCATCCTGCGCGCCCTGCACGTGCGCACCGGCCACGATTTCAGCGAGTACAAGGAAAAGACCATCGTTCGCCGGTTGCAGCGACGAATGCAGGTTTTGCAGGTCGACACGCCCGAAGCCTATATCGCGCGACTGGCGGAGGCGCCCGAAGAACTCGACATGCTGTTCCGCGAGTTGTTGATCAGCGTCACGCAGTTCTTTCGCGATCCGGCAGCATTCGAGGCATTGAATGCGACGGTGATAGAACCGCTGGTCGCGAGGACGACGGGTGACGAGGCCGTTCGCATCTGGGTGCCTGGCTGCGCAACAGGGGAAGAAGCTTACTCGCTGGCGATCCTGCTAAGGGAAGCATTCGACCCGCGCCGGACGCGTCCGAAGGTACAAATTTTCGCCACGGATCTCGACGAACGCGCGATCGGTATTGCGCGGAGCGGCCGCTATGCCAAGGGGGCGGCGGGACTTTCCCCGGAGCGGGCCGAACGCTGGTTCACTTGCGATGGAGAGGAGTTGTGCATCAATTCCGAAATCCGCGAGATGTGCATCTTTTCGGTGCACAGTGCGGTGAAACACCCGCCGTTTTCGCGCCTCGACCTGATCTCTTGCCGCAACCTGCTCATATACCTCGATAACGCCGTTCAGGATCGGCTGATGTGCACATTCCACTATGCGCTAAAGCCCGAAGGCAAGCTTTTCCTCGGCAACTCGGAGTCCGTTTCCCGAACCGGCAAGATGTTCAGCGTGATCGACAAGCGGCATCGCATTTTCGAGCGGTCCGATGTGGCTGTGGGCTCACTACCAACGTTCGCCCCTGGCAATCGGGCAGTCGGACGAGTGCCCACCGAGCCGCAAGCCATCCCCGGCGACGACATCGACCGGAGCATTCGGCGGGTAATCGAGAAATACAATCCGGCGCATTTGTTGCTCGACCGGTCGAACCGTATTGTTCGTTTCTCGGGCGGGACTGCAGGGCAGTATCTCGAGCCGTCACCGGGCGCGGCAAGCTTCTCTTTGTTCGACCTCCTTCGCAAGGCCTTGCGCCCCGCAGCACGCGAAATTCTCCAGGACGTTCGTAACTCGGCCGGCGCGGCGCGGCGCGACAACATCACAATCCGCGTTGAGGGAAAGCCACGCCTCGTCAGCTTGACTGCCGAGCATCTGGCCGACAAGGGATCAAATGCGGAGTTCGTTGTACTAGCGATCCACGACGGCGGTCCGGCATCCTTGCGCGGCAAGGGCACATTGCATGGCGGCCAATCGGCTGATGAGTTCGAGGCAATCCAGCAGGAGCTGCGTACCACAAGGACTCAGTTGCAATCGACAATCGACGAGCTTGAGACCGCCAATGAGGAGATGAAATCCTCAAACGAGGAATATCAGTCGGTCAATGAGGAACTGCAATCCTCAAACGAGGAGCTTGAGACCGCAAAGGAGGAGATGCAGTCGGTCAACGAGGAACTACAGACGATCAACACCGAAATCGCCAGCAAGAACGAACAGCTTACCCAGCTCAACAGCGACCTCAGCAACCTTCTCGAGAGTACCGAGATCGCCACGCTGTTTCTTGACAGCGTGCTCCGCGTACGACGTTTCACGCGCGGCGTAGCCGAGGTTTTCCATGTGCGCGACAGCGATGTCGGAAGACCGATTACCGAGATCGTGACCCTGCTCGACTATCCTGAACTCGAGCGCGATGTGAAGACCGTCTTGCGCAAGCTGACGGCTGTCGAGCGTCAGGTCACGCTCCACGACACCAGGTCGAGCTACATCCTGCAGATCCGCCCCTACCGCACTGTGGACAATGTAATCGACGGTGTCGTTCTAACCTTCGTCGATATCACCGCGCGCCAGGCTGCGGACGAAGCCGTCCGCAACAGCGAAGCCAAGTTTCGCATGCTGTTCGACTATATCGACGAAGGGTTTTGCACGCTTGAAAGGATCTCGGTTCCGGCCGGCGGGCAGAGCGATTATGTGTACCTGTCAGCCAATCCTGGCTTCGAACAACAGAGCGGCATCAAAAACCCGGTTGGCAAAACGATCCGTGAGATCGCACCCGGTGAGTCTGAAGCGTGGTTCGAGATCTATGACAAAGTTTGGGAAACTGGCGAGCCAGTCCGCTTCGAGCGCGAGCTGGAGACGCAGGGCAGGGCGCTGGAAGCCTATGCCTTTCGTTTCGAAAACGGCGCGGGACCCAAGCTAGGGGTTATTTTCCTCGATATCAGCGACCGCAAACGGCACGACGAGCAGCAGGAGCTCCTGCTCGGTGAGATGGATCACCGCGTCAAAAACCTGTTTGCCGTGATCAGCGGGATAGTCTCGCTGAGTGCCAGATCGGCGCCGACACCCCTTGAAATGGCGACCACAATCCAGGGGCGTATCAGAGCGCTGGCGAGCTCACATCAGTTGGTACGCCCTCGCCGTACATCTCCAATCGGCCAACGGTTCGAGACCTCGCTTGCGGAGGTCGTTGACACGGTTCTGCGTCCGTACGTCGCAGGCACGGCTGCGGCCCGTGCGGTCACAGACGGACCCGAGATCGCCGTCTCTGGCGATGCCGTAACGAGCCTGGCAATGATCCTGCATGAGCTGGCGACCAATGCCGCGAAGTACGGCAGCCTGTCAGGAACGACCGGCCATGTTCACGTCTCCTGGAGAACGGTTGGGGATATGTTGGAGTTATCGTGGGTCGAAAGCGGCGGGCCGCCGATCAACGGCCCGCCTGCCCGAGAAGGTTTCGGAAGCCTACTCGCCCGTCGTACCGCCAGCGGTCAACTGAAGGGTAGTCTCGCCTATGATTGGCAGCCCACCGGGCTGAAGGTGACCCTCTTGGCATCATCGGAACGGCTCGCCGGTTAGGCGGTTGACCCCTTACCTTGTTGTCTTGGCAGCGTATGCTGCACGATGCCCAGGCAAATCTCGTGGTAGAAGTCGAACCAAGCGTTGCCATGGCTGGCGGCGTCCTGCGCGTCTCCGCCGGCGTCTTGCAGGCGCACGGCAAAGTAACCCAGATCGACGGCCGCTGATCGTCAGCGGCCCTGAAAAAAGATTGCCGCTGGTCGAACCGATGAACATCGCTTCCCCGTACCGCCAAGGGCGAGAATATTGATATAGGCCGAGGCGTTGGTCGGCTTGAAATCCACCGTCAGCGTCTGGCCGGCGCGGGCGTTGACGACATAGCGGCTGTCCCGGTCGCCCCTGATGCTGCCATTCAAGGTCGCTGAAGACGCGCCCTTGGCAGAGGCCACATTCGTCGTCTGCTGGGCGGTGGCAGACACCGCAAGCAACAGGCGGGCAGCGGCCAGCGCTGTCGAGATCAGCTTGGTCATATCAGGGTCCTTCCATTGTCAATTGCAAGGAAGTCATTGTCAGCCGCGGGACCTGCGATGATAAAACGAGTCCATGCCGAAAGCACGCACCACCCGTCGCCAAGGTCCCGTGTTCGCCGCCATGTCCGCCGGTGCGCGGCATCGGGCCAGCCAGCGCCCGTGCCGCCGTCGGCCCAGATCGCTGCGGATTGCCTCCGCCCCCGATATGCCGCCGGAGAGCGTCGGATCACCATAAAGGCTGCTGCGCGCCGATCGCCGATTTCATACCATGCTGCCCCAGACCCGCTATGTTCGGACGGATACAGCGCCATTGACAACAGCGCCGGCCCCCGGTGTCAAAGGCCATGGCCGAACGCCCGCCCTCGACCGATCCTTCGATCTGGTTCCGCCTGCTGCTGCCCACCGGTGCGCTCGGACCCGGGAAGATAGCGCTCATGCGTGCGGTCGCGGCGACGGGCTCGGTGTCGGCTGCTGCCCGGTCGCTGGGGATGAGCCATGCGCGCAGCGTGAAACTGGTCGCCGAGATCAACGCGCTTGCCTCGACGCCCCTGATCGACACGCGCGCCGGCGGTCCGTCTGGCGGGGGCGCTTCGCTCTCTCCCCTGGGACATGCCGTCGTTGGAACTTACGCCGAGATCGAGGGCAAGGTCGCGGAAACGACGTCGAGCGCGCTGGCGCAATTGTCGGCCATGCTCGTCGCCCCGCCCAAAGGCTGACCGCCGATCGGATCGTCCCGGCGCCAGTCCGCTGCCCGCAAGGCGACGGTCCTGTGACCTTGCCGCCAGCTCGCTGGCTGCTATTTCCGCGCCAGCCGCGCCGCATACAGGCCCATCCGGTTTCGCAAGGGCGCTTCATCTCCCACGCTCGCCGGAAGGCCCAGCACCGGAAGGGTCCGACGGGCGGCGACGCTGCCGGCGGTCGGGTCGGCGGCAATCGCGGCGAGGATGGCGGCGCGCTGATCAGCGGGGAGGCGGACCTTCAATTCGGCGGCGACCAGCAGGGGCAGGTGGGATTGCAGCGGTTCGTTGTCGTAGAGATCGGGCACGACGGCGATCAGCAGCAGGTTGCGCGCGCGCTGGGTCAAATCGGGATCGGCCGCGGCGGGCCAGTTCCGAATTTGGCGCTGAACGCGGGCGAGCGCGCTGGCGGTCGCGGCATCGGGGGGCATGACGGCGATCGGCGCGATCGGCCCGGCCGGTGCCGCAGCGATAGCGAGATCGGCGCGGGGCATCGGCGGGCCGGGCCGGTGCCAGACGAGGGCCGACAGGCCGAGCCACGCCGTGAACATCACCGCATAGGGCCAGCGACGTGGCCGCAGCCGAGCCACGAGCAACGTCACCGCCGCAGTGCCGGCCAGGGCGAGCAGCGCCGAACTGGCTGCGCGCGTCCCGGTACCCGTCAGCGCCGTCTGGATCGCGACGCTCGCCCATTGCGCGGGCAGCAGGACGAGCAGCCACGCCGGCAACGCACCCGGGATGGCCGACGCCGTCAGCAGCATGGCCGCTTCACCGGCGACCACGAAGACGGCGATCCACCAGCCCCTGTTGTACGCGGCGTCGGATGCGGTGCGGGCGAACAGGGTGCCCCGGGCGGCAAAGCTGAAACTGGCGATGACGATTGCCAGCCCGGTCGAGAACGGGTGCGGCAGGGGTGGCATGCCCAGCGCCCGGGCCAACAGCAGGAGGCCGGCCCCGGCCAGCAGGGCCAGCAGGACACCGATCCACAGGCGCCCGGCAATGGCCGCCGCGATCATGCCGACGCCCATCAGCCCGACGGCCAATATGGGGCCGCCCACCAGGGCCAACGGCGCCGGCGCCGGCGCATCGACAAGCATCAGCATGGCCAGGCCCGGTGCCACGACCCCGGCCAGCGCCATTGTCGGCCAGGCCAGAGACGGCCAGGCGAGAGGTTGAGCGTGCGACAGGGATTTCACGACAGGAACACTGGTTGAAGCACAGGGCATTGTCGAGCCGGCGCCTGTGACGGTGGCCGGTTCAGCCGGACCTGATCGGGGCGCCGCGCAATTGCCGCGAAATCAGACGAACCGTTTGCAAGTCTCTGCTGCCCCCCTTTTCAGCCCCTAAAGCCGGCTTTAGCGTAACGCACGGGCAGTAACGCAACGGGGTAAACTCAGATGAAGTTGAAGATTGCAGCGCTCGCGCTGGCAATCGTCGCAGGTGCGGCGGATGCAAAGTCGAGAAAGATCGTCGAGCCGCTCGATCCGTCGATCATCGCCGCCAGCCAACTTGCCTCGGTCGAGGTGCTGGTTTCTCCCACCGCCGTCGAGACGCTCGACAAGCTCGAGGCGATCGCCGTCCAGAAGCGCGCCGATGCCAAGCTGCCGCCTGTCGACGCGACGGCACCGGTCGACACCGCGGCCGCGCGACCGACCAGGGATACCTACTCCACCTTGCCGTTCCGGCAGATGTTGCCGCTGGTGATGGAGGACGTCACCCGGGAATGGGGGCTGGCGAATGGCCGGCCCGTGAAGCTGAGGGTCACGGTGGATACCGTGAAGACCGCCAACGCCGGGATGGCACTGCTGCTCGGCTCGTCCGACCAACTGGCCGGCATGGTGGAGGTTCTGGATCCCGCGGATGGGCGGGCGCTTGGTTCGTTCTACATCGATGTCATCAACAGCCACGGCGGGCTTGCCGGACTGGCCTTGCGCGGGTCGGGCGTGCGCGAGTCGCTCGCCGAGGAGTTCGCGCTCGAGAGCTCGCGCGTCCTGACCGGCCGCAAGTCCAAGACACCGAAGGTGCCGAAATCGTGAGGCCGCACCGCGCCCTTGTCGCCATGGCGCTCCTGGCGGGGCCGGTGAATGCCCGCACCGTCGATTACAGCCATCTCAATGCCGCCAACTTCGCGGCGGAGGCTGCCAACCTCAAGATAGCGCCGACGACGCCGCCACCCGCGGACAGCGGCAGGGACATCAAGACCGAGATCGCTGCCGGGGTCGATCATGAAGTCCTGACCCTTGGCAACTATTGTTCGGCCTACAAAGTCGAAAATCCGATGGCCGCAATGCTCAAGGCGCTGTTCGCCGAAGCGGCACGCAAGCCGACGTCAGTGGCGGCCCTGCCACCTCTTTCGATCAGGGTGACAGCGGCCAGATCGAACCAGCGGTGCGTGGAGGTCAAGGAATACAACGTTCGCTGCATCGCCCGTGTGACCATCGTGGGCGAGGGGGAGGTCGAGTCCCGCAAGTTCCCCCTCAACATCGTCGTCGAACGCGACAGTTCGGTCGGCGGCTTCTGCGAGGATCGCGCACGCGGCGTGGGCATCGTCAGCCGCGAAGCGGGCCAGCAGTTCCTGGCCGCCGCCCTGGTGGCCGCCAATGCGCCTGCCGCCCCGGTACCCTGAAGCATCCGGATATCTGGTTGCCGTCGTCATCGGCCAACGTCATCGGTTGAACGCCCACAACCGCTGGCACGCCATCGCGCGGCGCTCTATCCGTTGCTTGATCGTTCGCGTCGCGAGTGACCGACTGGAGGGAGGTGTGACCGATGGCGACGGATGGCAACGAACGCTGCGCCTGGGCAAAACATGATCCCGATATGCGTCGGTATCACGACGCGGAATGGGGCGTTGCCCAGCATGATCCGCGCATGCTGTGGGAAATGCTGATGCTCGAGGGGTTCCAGGCGGGGCTGGCCTGGATCATCATCCTGCGCAAGCGGGACGCCTTTCGCCAGGCCTTTGCGGGTTTCGACCCCGAGATCGTCGCGGCGTTCGGCGAGGATGATGTTGCGCGGCTGATGGCAGATCCGGGCATCGTCCGGGCCGAGGCCAAGATCCGTGCCACCATCGAAGGCGCCCGGATCTACTGCGCCATGCGGGAGCAGGGCGAGAATTTCGCCGATTTCTGCTGGTCCTTCACCGACGGGAAGGCGATCCGGAACGCCGGACGTGAATGGATCGCCAACTCGCCGCTATCCGAGACGATCTCCAAGGAGTTGAAGCGCCGCGGGTTCAAGTTCGTCGGGCCCAAAATCGTCTATGCGTGGATGCAGGCGGTCGGGATCGTCAACGATCACGAACTGGCATGTTTCCGCCGGGACGAAGTCTGACCGCTGAACGCGCAAGCTCCCGCGCGAGATCGACGAAGACCTTGAAGGCGGCCGGCGGGTTGCGCCGGTTGGGGTAGTAGGCACAGCGGCGACAGCGGCGGCGTCCATTGCTCGAGAAGGCGGACCAGCCGACCTGCCGCGATGTCCTGTTCGACGTCGGACAGCATGAATAAGAACGCGAGCACGAGTGGCGACAGTATCTCGCGTCCGGCCGTGGCGAACGTGTTGATGCGCAGCGTGCCGGACGGGGTTTCCTGCTGCGACCGCACCGTATCCAGCGCCTGGTGAATATCCGTCAGCGCCGGGGTAACCTGGTCCACGAACCGCCGGCCGGCCTCGGTGAGCGAGACACTGCGGGTGGTGCGATTGAACAGCCGCACGCCCAGCTGCCCTTCGAGCTTGGCGATCGCATTGCTGAGCCCGCTCGTCGACATGCCGAGATCGAGTGCCGCAGCGCGGAACGAGCCGCGGCGGCCGATGGCCAGCACGGCATCGAAACCGGTCAGGCTGTAGCTCGGCATTATCCCGTGATCCGCAATAGCTTATCCCAATCTATCCCGCTAAAACAGGTGGCGGCAAACGGTGTGCGCGTCGTGCGCGTGTCGCCGGGCTGGATCGAGACCGAGGCATCGGTCGCACTGGCGCAGCGTCTGGCGACAGAGCATGGCGTCGACATCGCGCAGGGCCGGCGGATGATCATGGACTCGCTCGGCGGCATCCCCATCGGGCGGCCGTCACAGCCCGAAGAGGTTGCCAGCCTCGTCGCCTTCCTCGCCTCCGATCGCGCCGGCACGATAACCGGGGCCGAATACCGGATCGATGGTGGCACCGTGCCGACTGCCTGACGCGACGCGCCGGTACGGTGATGGTCAGGACCTGTCGCTGACCATCGCTGCCTCGATAAGCGATCTCACCATCGCATTGGGGAACCGTCGATCGACGGTGACGGCAAAGAAGCTTTCGACAATTCCGGGCAGCGCGCTGGCCTGGACAAGGACGCCGCTTGTCAGTTCGTCGCGAACGGCGATCGGCGGCAGGACCGCAAGCGCCGTGCCTTCGCGCACCAGCAGCCGCATCATCGCAATGTCGTCGACTTCGGCAGCGATCTGCGGATTGTGGCCAAGGCGGTCGGCCAGGGCGTCGAAATCGGCACGGATGCTGCTGCCCGGCGTCGGCAGGATCAGCGGGTGCCGCGCGATCAGGTCGGCAATGCTGCCGCTATCGGCCAGCAGCGTCGGCACCCCGACGAAGCTGACCGGCTGCTCGGACAGGCGGTGGGTGATGAACGGCGTCAGCGCATCGGTCTCGGGCGCCCGGTTGGTCAGCACGACATCAAGGTTCAGAGACTGCAGCCCCCGCAGCAGCTCCGGCGCGCTGCCTGACCGGAGCACGATCTCGACATCGGCCCGGCCAAGCAATGGCCGTACAAAGCCGGTCTGGAAATTGCGCGACAGCGTTGCCAGCGCCCCGATCCGCACCGCCTGTCGTGCCGTGCCGGTCTGCCGCAGCGTCCCGACGAGTTCGCGACCGGTCGCAAAGATCGCATCGGCATGGTCGAGTGCGATCCGCCCGGCCTCGGTCAGGTGCAACTGGCGCCCTCGTCGCTCGAACAGCGGATGGCCGAGCCGCTGCTCGAGCTTGCGGATCTGCACCGACAGGGCGGACTGCGAGACATGCAGCCGCGCGGCGGTCCGGGTCAGGTTGCCGTCGTGCGCCACGGCCCAGAAGTACCGGAGGTGATTATAGTTGAGTTCGCTCATGACCGTTTCATAGAACAGAACGGTATCGGCTAAACAATGAATTTTCAGCTGTGCCGGCCGCCCGCTAGCAACCCGACAGCGCCTCATGTGGCGCGCTGCGGAAGATCGACGATGATCCAGTTTCTCGCGCTCGGCGCGCCGGCGCTCGTCATGCTGGCGGCGGCAACCGGCTTTGCGTGTCCCGGGCATCTGTCCCGCCATCGCGTCCGGCGGATCGAGGCCATCGTGGCGCTCGGGATGGTGACGGCCTTTGCCAGCGCAGGGCTGCTGATCGCCCGTGGACCGTCCACTTCGTCCCTGCTCGGTGTTGCAGGCATCGGCCTTTCCGTTCGCCTCGATGCGGTCAGCACGACGATGCTGGCGCTGGTCGGGTTTGTCGGCTGGATCGTCGTGCGGTTCGCAGCCACCTATCTCGATGGAGAGGCCGGGCAGGGCCGCTTCATGGGCTGGCTATGTGCCACGCTCGCCAGTGTCCAGGTGCTGGTGGTCTCGGGCAATCTCGTCCTGCTTGTTGCCGTCTGGATCACCACCAGCCTCGGCCTGACCCGGCTGCTGCTCTTTTATCCCGAGCGGCCCGCGGCGCAGCGGGCGGCGCGCAAGAAACAGGTCGTCGCCCGCCTGGCCGATGCGGTGCTCGCCGCCGCGGCGATACTGCTGGCGCTAGCCTATGGCAGCACCGATATCGGCACCATCATCGCTGCGGCGCGCGGCGGCGCGGGCGGCGACGCAGCGGTTGCGGCCGCCGCGCTGCTTGCCGTCGCCGCCTGCCTGAAGTCGGCGCAGTTTCCGGCGCATGGCTGGCTTACCGAGGTCATGGAGGCGCCGACCCCGGTTTCCGCACTGCTGCATGCCGGCGTCATCAATGCCGGCGGCTTTCTGCTCATCCGCTTTGCCGATGTCATGCTGCTGTCGCCGGCGGCGCTGGCCGGGCTGGTCATGATCGGTGGTTTCACGGCGCTGTTCGGTGGTCTCGTCATGTTGACACAACCGGCCGTCAAGACGTCGCTGGCCTGGTCGACGATCGCCCAGATGGGTTTCATGATCATGCAATGCGGCCTTGCCCTGTTTCCGCTGGCGCTGCTCCATATCGTTGCCCATTCGCTGTACAAGGCGCACGCCTTCCTGTCCTCGGGCGACGCCGTCGCTCGGATCGCGATGTTTCGTCGCCCGGGCGCCGTGGCGGTCCCCGGGCCGCCCGCCGTCGCCCGCGCCTTCGTCATCGCGCTTGCCATCTATGCCATCATCGGTGCCGCCGTCGGCTTCCTCGGCCAGTCGCCGCAGGCGCTGGCGCTGGGTGCGATCCTCATTTTCGGCATTGCCTATCTGCTGGCGCAGGGACTGGCGGAGGCTGCGCCGCGCGCGCTGACCCGGCGCCTCGCTATTCTCGCCGTGCTGGCTTCGCTCGGCTATTTCGGGCTTCACGTCGCAGCGACCCTGCTGGTGGCCGACAGCGTGCCGCCAGCGCCGCCGCCGGGACCCCTGGAATGGGTCCTGATTGTCGTCGCTGTCATCAGCTTCGGACTGGTGGCTGTCGCCCAGGCGATGTTCCCGCTGTGGGCCCATCACCCCGCCGCCGCCGGGCTGCGCGTGCACCTGTCGAACGGGCTCTACGTCAATGCCCTGACCGATCGCCTGCTCGGTGGCTGGGTGTCGCGGCGACCATCATGACCACTGCGAGGAGGAAAGCCATGACAAATGCCGGCGGGGCTGTGCTGGTGCATGAAGCTGCTGCGGCCGCCGCATTGGCGATCCCGCCGGTGTGGCCGCTCGCTGCCAGCGTGGCCGTCAATCCCTGGCTCGGCCAGGCCGAGGATGACCTCGCGACGGTATCGGCCCGCATGGCGCGCGTTGCCGGGGTTGCCGTGACGATGGACCGGCGCTGGTATGCCGACCGCCTTGCCGCTGGCATGATTACCGAGGCCGATCTGCAATCGGCGCTGGCAACCGCACCGCCGGCGCTGCGGCTCGATCCCGCTTTGCTCAGGTCCGCGATGCATGAACCTGCGCCGGCACCCGTCGCCTTGCCGACCGTCGCCGACCTGGCCGCGGCGGCATCGGGCATCGACTGGCCGGCGATCATCGCCGAGCGCTTCGGCAATTGGGCGGCAGCGTGGTTCGACGAAGGCCAGGCGCTGTGGGCGGCGCCGCGCGGCAAGTCGGCCTATGCCGCCTGGCGTGCCGTGGCCACCCATGACCTGACGCCCGAGATCCTCGGCCTGGGTGGTTTTGCAGCGACTGTTGCGGCGGCACCCGAGGCAGCAGGCGACGCGCTGGTCGAGGTAGTGGCGCGGCTGGGGATTCCCGAGCCCGCGATGGCAAGCTGCTTTCACCGCGCACTCGTCACGCTGGGCGGTTGGGCGCACGCGGCGCGCCACCGGCAATGGCAGGCCGAACTCACGGGCGGCAGCGACCCGACGGTCAGGGACATGCTGACCATCCGGCTGTTGTGGGACATGGCGCTGCTGGATCGCTATGGCACGCGCATCGACGCTGAATGGAGGGCGGTGCTGGCACGCCATGCCCAACCCTTGGCGCCGACGCTGGGCCAGCGCGTCGATGCCGTCCTGCAGGAAGCCGCCGAACATGCCGCGCAGCGATCGATTGCGGCGGCACTGGCGGCGGCGTTGCCGGAACCGCCGCCCGCGTCTTCGGCGGAACTGCAGGTGGCTTTCTGCATCGATGTCCGGTCGGAAGTCTTCCGTCGTGCGCTGGAATCCGTCGATCCGGGCATCCGCACGCTCGGTTTTGCGGGATTTTTCGGGCTTGCCGCATCCCACCGGCGATCGGGCTCCGACGTTGCCGAGCACCGGTTGCCGGTCTTGCTCAATCCCGGCCTCACGACCTGTGCCGGCGGTCCCGACGACGCCGCGGATGCGACTGCGCGTCTCGATGTCCGGGTCACCCGCGCCTGGGCGCGCTTCAAACTGGCGGCGGTGTCGTCCTTTGCCTTTGTCGAGGCTGCCGGGCCGCTTTATGGCATGAAACTGATCCGCGACGCGCTGGGCCTGGCGCCTGATGTGCCGGCTGTCGACCCCGCGCCGCGGGCGGAACCGCCGCTGGATGCAGCGACCAAGCTGAAGACCGCCGAAACGGTGCTGCGCGCCATGTCGCTGACCGATGACTTCGCGCCATTGGTGATCCTCGCCGGGCATGGCGCCAACGTCGTCAACAATCCGCATGCCAGCGGGCTGCACTGTGGAGCCTGTGGCGGCTATCCGGGTGACGTCAACGCGCGGCTGCTGGCGAGCCTGCTGAACGACCCCGAGGTGCGGGAGGCGCTGCCCGCAGCCGGCATCGTCATTCCCGATGCGACGCTGTTCGTCGCCGGGCTCCACGATACGACGACGGACGCGGTGACGCTGTACATCGACGACTGTCCATCGCCGGCCCATCGCAAGGACATCGTCCGGGCACGGCACTGGCTGGGCGCCGCCGGCGCGCTGGCACGCGCGGAGCGAGCGCTGCGCCTGCCCCGAGCCGACGGCGAGGCAAGCCTTGCCCGGCGCAGTACGGATTGGGCGGAAACGCGCCCGGAATGGGCCCTGGCGGGTTGCCGCGCCTTCATTGCCGCACCGCGCCACCGCACCGTCGGGCGAGATCTCGGCGGGCGGGCCTTCCTTCACGACTATCATTGGCATCGGGACCCCAGCTTCGCGGTCCTCGAACTCATCATGACGGCGCCGGTCGTCGTCGCCAGCTGGATCAGCCTGCAATATTACGGGTCGGTCGTGGCGCCCGCGCTCTTTGGCGGCGGCAACAAGCTGCTGCACAATGTCGTTGGCGGCATCGGCGTCGTGGAGGGCAATGGCGGCACCTTGCGTGCCGGTCTGCCGTGGCAATCCGTGCATGACGGCCATGGCCTTGCCCATGAGCCGCTGCGCCTGACCGTGTGCATCGAAGCACCGCGCGAGGCGATGACGGATGTTCTGGAACGGCACCCCGGCGTCCGCGCCCTTTACGACAACCGCTGGCTGCATCTTTTCGCCATCGACTCCGCGGGCCGCCTGGCGTGGCGCTATGTCGGGCAATTGCAGTGGCAAGCCATCGCGACGCCCGCGCCGGTCGCCGCATCGGAGCTGGCCGCATGAGACGCAACAGGACCTGTCACGAACCCGAGATCGTCATCGCGACGGTGCGGGCCCGCATTGCTTGGCTGCTCGACAGTCCGGGGACGAGCGCATGGTTAAAGACGGCGTTGCGAGGCGTCGACGGGCAGGATCCGATATCGCTGCAGAACGACATCGAGCTTTTGCGCCTGCTGATCGCGCCGCTCGCCGCTTGCCCGATCGAGGTGTCGATGCTCCCGCTGTCGACGCGGCTGGTCCGTGAAGATGCCGGTTGCAGGCCGAGGCGCGCCCATGGCGATGGATGACAGGGTGCCGGTGCCGATCGGCTATGCTGGCTGGCCTTGCACCGGCGCGGCGGCGCTCGGCCACGGGCCCTGCTGCGACGGGGTTTCCTGCAGCGCGGCGATGTAGTGTTCGCGCCAGGCCAGGACGTCATCCTGCCGGACGCCGTCGTACAGTTCGGTCCAGCGTTCCTTGCGTTCGGCCAGCGGCATGGTCAGCGCGCGGTCCATGGCCTCCATCATATCCTGGCCGTCGAACGGGTTGACCAGCAGCGCCGATCCCATCTGGGTCGCCGCGCCGGCGAATTTCGACAGGATCAGCACGCCGGGGTCGTCCGGATCCTGGGCCGCCACATATTCCTTGGCGACCAGATTCATGCCGTCACGCAGCGGTGTCACCAGCGCGGCGGTGGCGGCGCGGTAGATGCCGGCAAGCTCGCCCCGCGGATAGGCGCGATTGACATAGCGCAGCGGCACCCAGTCGACATCGGCAAAGGCGCCGTTGATGCGGCCGGAAAGGGCATCGAGCCGCTCGCGGATGTCCTGGTAGCTGCCGATGCCGGCGCGCGTCGGTGGCGCGATCTGCAACAGGAACGCACGGCCGATCCATTCCGGATGGTCGGTGAGCAGGCGTTCATAGGCGAGGAAACGGTCCTCGATACCCTTGGAATAATCCAGACGGTCGACGCCGACGAGCATCTTGCGGCCGGCAATCGAGTGGACGATCCGATCATGGGCGGCATCGGCTTCCGGCCCATGTGCCGCGGCGATGAAGGCTTCCGCATCGATGCCGATGGGAAACACCCCGGCGCGGACGCTGGCGCCATAGGCGGTGAACACGCCATCGGACTCGCTGCCGCCGACCTGGCCGAGAATATAGGCGCGAAAGCTGTCGAGCCAGTCCTCGGTCTGGAAGCCGATCAGGTCATAGGTCATCAGGCACTGCACCAGTTCCTCGTGCTGGGGCAGGGTCGCCAGCAGGCGGGCCGGCGGCCACGGCGTGTGCAGGAAAAACCCGATGCGGTTCTTCAGGCCGCGGGCCCGCAACTCCCGCGCCAGCGGGATCAGGTGATAGTCGTGGATCCAGACAAGGTCGTCGGGCTCGATCAGCGGCGCCACCGCATCGGCAAAGCGCTGGTTGACCCGGGCATAGCCGGCGCCGAAGGCCCGATCGAATTCGACGAGATCGAGCCGGTAGTGGAACAGCGGCCAAAGCGTCTTGTTGGCATAGCCGTTGTAGTATTCGTCGACGTCCTGTTCCTCGAGGTCGATCGTCGCCGTCGTCACGCCATCGTGGCGGGCAATGCTGATGGCGCCGGTGTATTCGGCGATGCGTTCGCCGGACCAGCCGAACCACATGCCCCGATATTCCTTCAGGGCAGCGGCGATCGCAACCGCGAGCCCGCCCTGGCTGCCGGCGCCGCCCTGCGTCGGCGCGGCGACACGGTTCGAAATGACGATCATGCGGCTCATCGTGCCAGCCTCCATGGGGTGCTCAACAGGTTGGCGCAGTTGATGATGCCGACCAGCGAGTAAGTTTGCGGATAATTGCCCCAGGCTTCGCCGCTCGCCATGTCGCTGTCTTCGGACAGCAGCCCGGCACGGGAACGCAGCGCCAGCATCTCCTCGAACAGCGCCCGCGCCTCGTCCTGGCGGCCGACCAGCGCCAATGCCTCGATCAACCAGAAGGTGCAGAAATTGAACGCGGTTTCCGGCGCGCCGAAATCATCGGCCTCGTCGTAGCGCAGCATGTGGGAGCCGCGGCGCAGCGCCGCCTCCACGGCATTGAGGGTCGCCAGGAAACGCGGGTCGTCGGGCGCCATGAAGCCGAGATCGACGAGCTGCAACAGGCTGGCATCGAGCTCGTCGCCGCCGAAGCTGGCGGCGAAATGGCCCTTGGACGACCAGGCCTCGGCCTCGATGCGGGCGCGCACGATGGCGGCACGGTCGCGCCAGAAGGCGGCGCGATCGGGCAACGCCAGCGCATCGGCGGCGATCGCCAGCCGGTCGCACGCCGCCCAGCACATCGCCGACGAATAGGTGTGGACGCGTTCCCGCGTCCGCAGCTCCCACAGGCCGGCATCGGGAGCATCGTGGAGGGCAAAGGCGCGGTCGCCGACGCGCTCCAGCGCGGCGAAATCGACGGCGTCGGCAGGCCGGAACAAGCGCTTGTCGAGGAACGCCTGGATGTTCGACAGCACGACCTGACCATAGACGTCGTTCTGCAGATGCTCATGGGCCTGGTTGCCGACGCGGACCGGGCCTTCGCCGCGATAGCCGGGCAGGTCGGGCACCAGCCGTTCGGGCAGGTCCTCCTCGAGCTCGACGCCGTAGAGCGGCTTGATGTGACCGCCGTCGGCGCGGGTGACGACGTTGCGGAGATAGCCGAGATAGTTTTCGAGGACGTCGAGGGCACCGAGCCGGTTGAGCGCCTGGACGGTGTAATAGGCGTCGCGCAGCCAGCAGTAGCGATAATCCCAGGTCCGCCCCGAGCCCGGGGCTTCGGGAATGGAGGTGGTGAGCGCCGCGACGATGGCGCCGCTGGCCTCGTGGCAGCAGAGTTTCAGGCCGATGGCGGCGCGGATGACGGCGTCCTGCCATTCATAAGGGATGGCGAGGCCGCGCACCCATTGGCGCCATTCCATGATGGTTTCCGCCAGCATTTCGGGCAGCGCGACATTGAGATAGCGGTCGAACTGTTCGTCGGGGCCGAGGTAGAAGTGCAGCGGCCGTTCCAGCCGGAACGAGCGTCCCGAGGCGATATAGCCGATCGGTGCATCGGTGGTCAGGCGCAGCGTGCCGGCGGGCGCCAGGAAGCGCAGGTGGTTGGAGCCCATGGTGACATCGGCCGAGCCGCCGCCCCAGCCGGCAGCGATGTCGAGCGCCACCGCGATGCGCGGCGCGCCCGCCAGCGGCCGCACCATGCGCGCATAGGCGACCGGGCGGAACATCCGGCCGAAGCGTTCGAAACGCGGGCAGAAATCGATGATCTCGAGGCTGGCGCCGGCTGTGTCGGTGACGACGGTGCGCAGCACGGCGGTGTTGCGCAGATAGGCCTGTTCGGTCGTGGCGCGGCCCTCGACCTCGATGGCCCATTGCCCTTCCGTGCCGCCGCCGAGCAGCGCGGCAAAGGCCGGATCGCCGTCGACGCGGGGGACACAGCCCCAGACGAAGCGCGCGTCGCCGTCGATCAGAGCCGACACGGCGCAATTGCCTATAGGGGAGAGATCGAGGCCCTGGGGTCGGGTCATGCGACGCGCGCCAGCCAGCGCTGGACGGCAGCGGGATCGGGGAGCCCGAAGCGCGCGGCGGTGTCGCGTGGCGCACCGACGAGGATACCGAAACCGCCCGCCGCTGTCGCCGCGCCGAACGCCACCTCGTCGGTGAGGTCGTCGCCGACATAGATCGGCACCCGCCCGGCGAAGGGCGGCGCGGCGAGCAGCTCGGCGACGGCCTCGCCCTTGTTGCCGTCACCACCCTTCAACTCGACGACCATGTTGCCATATTGCAGCGGCAGGTCGTGCCGATCGGCGAGCGTCTCGGCAAAGGCGGCGACGGCATCGGCTCGCTCCGGCGCCAGGCGGTAATGGATGGCGACGCCGCGCGGCTTTGCTTCGACGAGTACGCCGAGGTGCCGGGTGGCGAAACTGCGGGCGGCCGCCAGCGCCGGTGCCAGGCCGGGCCGCAGTGCGGCCAGCCGGGTGTCGCCGTCGGCAGCGCGGATTTCGAGGCCATGCGTACCGGCGAGGGCAAGCGGCAGGCCTTCGGCCTGGGTCAGCAGCCAGTTCAGGGGGCGCCCGCTGACCAGCGCCACGGCGCCGTCGAGGCGCTCCACGGAACGCGCCAGCAGCCGATGCGTGTCGGCATCGATCGAGACGTCGGCCGGCCGCGACGCCAGCGGACAGAGGGTGCCATCGACATCGAGGAACAGCGCATGACGGCTGTCCGGCGATGGCGGGGCCGGCATCGCCGCAAGGATCCTGGCGGGAACTGTCATCGAAACCGTTGATACATCAAGTCATGGCAACGCTTGCGGCAACGACATCGTTCCCATGCGGCGCGGGCGGCAGCAGCGGCGGCTGGGTCACCTTCGTCGTCCCGATCGCACGGCATGATCCGCGGTGACATGCAGGCGACGCACCCGCGGCGCCGACGCATGCCCTTGGCAATCCGCGATCATTCCGTGCTTGCCGGGGCACGAGATGCCGCATTATGCCAAGCGACGCAAATGCGGGGACTGACATGATCGAGCGGCGTAATTTCTTGCAGGGAGCGGCGGTCGTCGCGATGAGCAGTGCACTTCCCGCGCTTGCCGCGGGTGGGCAGGATGCCGCCCTGGCGGCGCTGCTGCAGCGTCATTCCGAAGCCTATCTCCGCCGCATGCCGCAAGAAGCGACGGGTCGGCGGCTGGCGCCCGGCGTGGACCCTGCGCTGCGGTCGAGGCTCGACGATCGTTCACAGGCGGCCCGTGTCAGCGACCGCGCCGCGATCAAGGTCGCAATTTCCGAACTGTCGAAAATCGACCGCACCGCGCTCTCGCCTCCGGCCGCTCTCGATTACGACGTGGCGCGCTTCGTCTATACCGCGCTCGATGACCTGCTCGGGCGCTATGGCTTCGTCGATCTCAATCTTCGGCCAAGTCCCTATGTCGTCCAGCAGATGGGCGGTGCCTGGTACTGGCTACCGGGGTCGATCGGCGAGCGGCAACCGCTCGATGCCGCCGGTGATGTCGAGCATTGGCTGGCGCGGCTCGATGGCTTTGCCGTGGCGCTCGACCAGGAGACCGATCGGGTTCGCCACGACGCCGCCCAATGCGTTTCGCCGCCGGGTTTCGTCATCGACCGCACGGTCCCGCAGCTGAAATCGCTGCGCGACGAAAGCCCGGCGAGGAGCCGGCTGATCACCCCGATGCTGGCGCGGATCGCGGCCAAGGGCCATGGCGACGTTTCGGCGCGCGCGGAGACAATCCTGCGCAAGCGGATCGTGCCGGCGCTCGATCGCCAGATCGCCGCGCTGGAGGGGCTGCGACCGCAAGCGTCGGACGTGGCCGGCGTCTGGCGGCTGCCTGATGGCGAGGCCTATTATGCCTCGGCCCTGCGCGCCAACACGACGACCGATATCGCCCCCGGCGAACTGCACCGCGAAGGCCTGGCGCAATGCCGCGCGCTTTCGGCCGAGATCGACCGCCTGCTGACGTCGCAGGGGCTCAGCAAGGGCAGCGTCGGCGCGCGCCTTTCAGGGCTGGACAGCGATCCGCGGTTTCAGGCGTCGGGCGATGCTGGTCGGGCCAGGCTGCTGGCGCTGGCGGAGCGCCAGATCGCCGCCACGACCGCCAGGCTCGGCAATGGCTTCCACACGGTCAAGGTCCATCCGGTCGAGGTCCGACGAATGGACCCGGGCGTGGAATCGGGTTCGCCGGGGGCAATGTATCACGGTCTCGGCGGCGCCGGGACCGGCCTCATCACCGTCAACCTGCTCCAGCCGGAAGAGAATGCGGCGTGGCGGATGCCGACCCTGATCCACCACGAAGGCGTACCGGGGCATCATTACCAGGCAAGCGTCATGCGCGACACGCCTGCCTTGCCGCTGTTCAGGCAGCTGGTACGATTCTCGTCGTACAGCGAGGGCTGGGCGCTTTACGCCGAGCAGGTGGCCGACGAAATCGGAGTCTATGAGAACAATCCCTTCGGGCGCATCGGCGCGTTGCAGTCGCAATTGTTCCGCGCTGCCCGCATCGTGGTCGACACCGGTCTGCACCATGAGCGATGGACGCGGGCGCAGGCGGTGAACTGGATGGTCGAGAACGCCGGCGAACCCCCGCTGTCCACCGACCGCGAGATCGTGCGCTATTGCGTCATCCCGGGCCAGGCGTGCGCCTTCAAGGTCGGCGCCAACCGCATCGCCGCGGCCCGCGAGGCCGCCCGCGCCAGGATGGGTGACCGGTTCGACGTCCGCGACTTCCATGATCTGGTGTTGAAGGCCGGGCCGGTACCGATGGGTGTCCTCGAGGCGACCGTCGCGGCCTGGGCGTCGGCCTAGTCACGAATGAAGTGCGACTGGTCGAAAGACTGGGCACCGACGACCGACCCGATGGTGCCATCGCATTGACGCGGATGCGGCCCAGCGTATCGAGGAAACGTTGCCGCAGCAGCAGTTGTTTCGGCGGAAAGCCGAAGGTCCGCAGCGCCGCGCGATGCAGCGTCCGCATCGAGACGCCGGCGGCGGCGGCAAAGGCCGGCACATCGACAGGTTGATGGCGCAGCGCCGCATCGATCGCAATCGGCGATGCGTCGTTGGGAGGCCGCACGGCAAGCAGCGCCACCAGCAGGGCATCGAAACGGGCGACGCCGGCCGCATCGTCGTCGTCGCGCAGTGCCGCGCGCAGCGCTTCGGCCGGCATGCCGAGCGCGTCATCGAGATCGCGGAGCTGGTTTGCCAAGCGTCCCGCATCGCCTCCGATCAAACGATCCCAACCGAGCGGGGTCATCCCGAAGCCGACGGTCTTGCCGCCGGTGGTGACGATCTCGCCGCGCCGATCGGTCGGGCCGTAGAGGGGCGCCGGCTGCGCATGATCCGGATAGCAGCCCGACATCCGGATCCACCAGTCGCCGCGTTTTGCGAGGTGGACATTGGCCCGTCCGGGATAGAGAAAGTCGCTGAACGGTTCGTCCGCCTCGACGAAATAGTGAAAGGTGACATAGCTGCGCAGCGCGGGTGCCGGCAGATAGATCCGGACCGACGGCGCGCCGCCAGCCATCGCGCTGCGCGCGCCGTCAACCATCGCGCCGCGCGCGCCGTCAACCATCGCGCCGCGCGCGTCGTCAACCATCGCGCTGCGCGCGCCATCGATACTTGCCATGACTGGACGTTCCCCCGCGGGCAGCTGTGGGCACAAGCGACGGCATCAGGAAAGCAGGCGCCGGTCGGAAGCCCCCGACGGCGCCCTGCACGATGCTAGGGTCCGTCAGGCCGTGACTGCGTGCACCTTGCCTTGGCGACGGCGTGCTACCGCACCCCAAGGCCGAAGCCCGCGACCAGCATCGCCCAGCTCCCGGCTCCGGGACACCGGCGGATACGGCATTTAAACTGAAGATGTAGCCACCCGAATTGTCGCCGTAAAAGCTGTCGTTGACCATGGCGTAGACGGGCCGGCTGATCGCCGATGTGAACATGCCGGCAAGGCCGATGGCGACATAGTTCACAGCTGAAGCGCCGGCAGATAGGCAGGTCCGCCCTTCATTAATAGTAAATCCCCGCCACGCTGGTCGAAATCGAACGCGGGCCTTCGGATGGGCGCCGTGACGCGCGGCTTGGTCGCAGCCGCTTGGCGAAGGTGGCGGCTTGGCTCTAGAGATGGTGGATGACCCATCCCGATATCGCCATCATCTACGAGCATCCCGAATGGTTCCGGCCGCTGTTTGCCGCGCTCGATCGCGCCGGCATCGGCTATGCCGCCGTCACCGCCGAAGGGCATGGCTTCGACCCGGCGGGCAGCCCGCCCCCGGCGCCGCTGGTGTTCAACCGTATCGCCATGTCGAGCTTCATGCGCCAGGCGGAGCATCCGATCTTCTATGCCCAGGCGCTGTTCGCGCATTGGGAGGGGCAAGGCGCCCGCGTTCTGAACGGCAGCGCGGCGCTGGCCATCGATGCATCGAAGGCGCGGCAACTCGCGCTGATCCACCGGCTCGGCCTGGCGGCCCCGGCGACACGGGTGGTGCATGCGCGTGCCGACCTGATGGCCGCGGCCGACACGATCGGTTTTCCGCTGGTGGTGAAGGCCGATATCGGCGGCGCCGGCGCCGGCATCGTGCGCTATGACGGCGCCGCCGACCTGGCCGCGGCGATCGCCGACGGCAGCGTGCCGATGGGCATCAACAGCGTCACCCTGGTGCAGGATTACGTGCCGCGGCGCGGCGACCGCATCACCCGGGTGGAGACGCTGGCTGG
This sequence comes from Sandarakinorhabdus sp. DWP1-3-1, assembly GCF_049896705.1. Classification (NCBI taxonomy): domain Bacteria; kingdom Pseudomonadati; phylum Pseudomonadota; class Alphaproteobacteria; order Sphingomonadales; family Sphingosinicellaceae; genus Sandarakinorhabdus; species Sandarakinorhabdus sp. DWP1-3-1. The sequence goes on from NZ_JAFCUV010000001.1 coordinate 323,667, forward strand.
CCGCTATCTCTATGCACTCGACATCGAAAGCGCCGGCGACACCTTCGACCTGTGCCCGGCGGATGCCTGCGCCGTCGGGCGGCCGCCGGTGCGCATGGTGCGCGCCGATCCGCCGCCGCGCCTGATCGCCGCTGCCGAGGCGATCGCCCAGGCGGCGGGCCTCGATGTCGGCGGGGTCGAGTATCTGATCGACGATCGCGACGGCACCCCGCGGTTCTACGATATCAATGTGTTGTCGAACTTTGTTGCCAATCCGCGCGATGTCCTGGGCTGGGATCCGCATGACCGGCTGGTCGACTGGCTCGGCGGCCATATCGCCGCGACACGAAAGGCCGCCTGATGCGCTTTGGTTTCTGGATGCCGGTGTTCGGCGGCTGGCTGCGCAATGTGCCCGACGAAGGCATGCGCGCCGACTGGGCCTATGTGCGCGACCTGACGATCGCCGCCGAGCGGCAGGGCTGGGACCTGACGCTGATCGCCGAGCTCAACCTCAACGACATCAAGGGGATCGAGGCGCCGGCGCTCGATGCCTGGTCAACGGCGGCGGCGCTGGCGGCCGTGACGTCGACACTGGAGCTGATGGTCGCGGTGCGGCCCAATTTCCATCATCCGGCGCTGTTCGCCAAGCAGGCGGCGAATATCGACAATATCGCCGGCGGGCGGCTGACGCTGAACGTCGTGTCGTCATGGTGGGCGGACGAGGCCCGCCAATACGGCCTGCAGTTCGACCAGCACGACGACCGCTATGCGCGCACCGCCGAATGGCTGGCGGTGGTCGATGGCCTGTGGTCGGAGGAACGCTTCAGCCACGAGGGCCGGTTCTACCGAACCGAGGCAGCAATCTGTGCGCCCAAGCCCATCGCGTCGCCGCGGCCCCGGGTCTATGCCGGCGGCGAAAGCGACGCGGCGAAGGCGATGATCGCCGCGCGCTGTGACTCCTATGTCATGCACGGCGACCCGCCCGAGGTGATCGCCGCCAAGGTCGCCGACATGCGGGCGCGTCGGTCGGCGCTCGGGCTGCCGCCGATGACGTTCGGCATGGCGGGCTATGCCATCGTCCGCGACAGCGAGGCGGAGGCCGAGGCCGAACTGGCGCGGATCACGACCCTGAGCGGTGATCCGCCGGCGGGCTATGACAATTTCGACCAGTGGTTGTCCGGCACGCAGCTGGAGCGTGAGTTCCAGATTCGCGAATATTCGGTGTCGAACCGCGGCCTGCGCGCCGGGCTGGTCGGGACGCCGGCGCAGGTTCGGGCACGGATCGCGGACTATGAAGCCGCCGGCGTCGACCTGCTGCTGCTGCAGATGAGCCCGCAGGCCGAGGAAATGGCGCGGTTTGCCGAGACGGTCATCGCGCCTTGGCGGGCGTCGGGCGGTTAGATCAGCCCGGCGGCGTGCCCTGGCTGGTCTGGCCCGGGGTGACGGTGCTGGTGTTCGACGACGAGGTCGGGGTGCCGCTGGTACCGACGCTGCTGCCCGACGAGCCCGAGGCGCCGCCGGCGCCGCTGGAACCCATGTCCATCGCCTGAGAGCCCGTCGTCGCGTTCATGCCCCCGCCGGGGGTGGAGCCGGCGGTGCCGGTCGTATCGCCCGCGCTGGTACCGGCGCCGGTCGTGTCGGTGCCGACGCTGCCGGAGCTGCCCGATGCCGTGGTCGGCGTACTGCCGCGGCTGGTGCTGGCTTCGGGGCTGGGGGCATCGCTGCTGTTGCCGCACGCGGCAAGGCCAACGGCGAGGCTGAGGGCAAGAATGGCACGCATTTGTGGGTCCTGCTGCTGGGGGTTCAGGCAATGAAGCGCCGCTGATGCCCGGCGGTTCCGGCGATGTGGCACCAAAGACGCGCGGGCGGGCTGGCGCACTGCCCCATTCTGTCCGCAATAGCCCGTATATCGAGACGCCGCCGCCCGGGTGCATTGCTGCCCAAGGCTTCAAACCCGAAGCAGCGGGGCGGTGCGATGCAGGCGACAGTGGTGCGGGCGGGTGGCTATGCGGCCGTGATGGTGGCGGCGGTCATGGCCACGGCCAAGGCCGTCGACGGCGGCTTTGCCGTGCACATGGCGATCGTCGCCCTGGCCGCGCTGATTGCGGCTGTCGCCACGCTGCGCACGGCGGATTTCACTGGCACACGCGTTGTCGTCCGGTCGGAATATGATGATGAACCGGTGCGCTGGGGCGTCATGGCGACGACGTTCTGGGGCGTCGTCGGCCTTCTCGTCGGCCTGACCATCGCGCTGCAGCTGACCTTTCCGGCGCTCAACCTGGGGCTGGAATGGACGAGTTTCGGCCGGTTGCGACCGCTGCATACTTCGGCGGTGATCTTTGCCTTTGGTGGCAACGCGCTGATCTGCACCAGTTTCTACGTCGTCCAGCGCACCTGCCGGGCGCGGTTGGCATTCCCGACGCTCGCCCGCTTCGTGTTCTGGGGCTACCAGTTGTTCATCGTGCTCGCCGCCACCGGCTATGTCATGGGCATCACCGAGGCGCGCGAATATGCCGAGCCCGAATGGTATGTCGATATCTGGCTGACCATCGTCTGGGTCGCCTATCTTGCGGTCTTCGTCGGCACGCTGGTGCGTCGCCGCGAACCTCACATCTATGTGGCGAACTGGTTCTACCTCAGCTTCATCATCACCGTCGCCATGCTGCACCTGGTCAACAACCTGTCGATGCCGGTCAGCTGGGTGGGCAGCAAGTCATATTCGGCCTTTGCCGGTGTCCAGGATGCGCTGACGCAATGGTGGTACGGGCATAACGCCGTCGGTTTCTTCCTGACCGCCGGCTTCCTCGCCATGATGTACTATTTTGTGCCCAAGCAGGCGGAGCGGCCGGTCTATAGCTACCGGCTGTCGATCATCCACTTCTGGTCGCTGATCTTCCTCTATATCTGGGCCGGACCGCACCACCTTCATTATACGGCGCTGCCCGATTGGGCGCAGACGCTCGGCATGGTCTTCTCGGTCATGCTGTGGATGCCGTCATGGGGCGGCATGATCAACGGCCTGATGACGCTCAACGGCGCCTGGGACAAGATCCGCACCGATCCGATCATCCGCATGATGGTCATGGCGCTCGCCTTCTACGGGATGAGCACCTTCGAAGGCCCGATGATGTCGATCAAGTCGGTCAATTCATTGAGCCATTATACCGACTGGACGATCGGCCATGTCCATTCCGGCGCGCTTGGCTGGAACGGCATGATCACCTTTGCCTGCATGTATTACATGACGCCGCGCCTGTGGAAGCGCGAGCGGCTGTACAGCCTCCGCCTGATCAACTGGCATTTCTGGACCGCCACTATCGGGATCGTGCTCTACACCGCGTCGATGTGGGTCGCCGGCATCATGCAGGGCCTGCTGTGGCGCGAATATGGCGCCGACGGCTATCTGGTGAACAGCTTTGCCGAAGTCGTGGCGGCGATGCACCCGATGTACCTGATCCGGGCGACGGGCGGACTGCTCTATCTCAGCGGCGCGCTGATCTTTGCCTACAACATCGGGATGACGATTGCCGGCAAGATCCGGGTCGAAAAGCCGATGACCGAGACGCCCTACAACGCCGCCGCGGACCGTCCGCTGCTCGCCCAGCCCGCAGAATAGGGGACCGGACAATGGCAAATGACCCGAAAACCGAAGCCGGCGGCTTTTCCCACCGGACCATCGAGCGCAACATCACGCTGCTCGGTGTGCTGGCCCTAGTTGCCGTCGCGATCGGCGGCATCGTCGAAATCGCACCGCTGTTCTGGATCGACAGCACCATCGAGAAGGTGGAGGGCGTCCGCCCCTATACCCCGCTCGAGCTGGCTGGCCGCAACATCTACATGCGCGAGGGTTGCTACAATTGTCACAGCCAGATGGTGCGGCCCTTCCGCGACGAGGTGGAGCGCTATGGCCATTACAGCCTGGCCGCCGAAAGCATGTACGACCATCCGTTCCAATGGGGGTCGAAGCGCACCGGGCCCGACCTGGCGCGTGTCGGCGGGCGCTATTCCGACGGTTGGCACGTCCAGCACCTGACCGATCCGCGCAGCGTCGTGCCGGAATCGATCATGCCGAGCTATGCCTTCATGGCGACGCGGCCGCTGAGCGCCGGCGACATGCGCGACCATCTGAAGGCGCTGACCCATGTCGGCGTGCCGTACACGGCCGAGGCAGTCGCGCGTGCCAACGATGACCTGAAGGCGCAGGCCGATCCCGATGCCGACACGACGGCGCTGAAGGCGCGCTATCCCAAGTCGCAGGCCCGCGATTTCGACGGCGATCCCAGGCAGCTGACCGAGATGGATGCGCTCGTCGCCTATCTGCAGATGCTCGGCACATTGGTCGACTTCGAGGCCGCTGCACCGCAGGAAACGGCGAAATGAGCTATGACCAGCTCCGCCATCTTGCCGACAGCTGGGGGCTGGTCGCGATGGGCGTGATGTTCGTGACCTTTGTCGGCTGGACCTTCCGCAAGGGGTCGGCTCGGCGCCTCGACGAAGCTGCCAACATGATCTTCAAGGATGGCTGCGATGACCAAGCGCGTTGATGAACCGACCGGCACGACGACCGTCGGCCATGAATGGGACGGCATCGAGGAGCTTGACACGCCGCTGCCACGCTGGTGGCTGATGATCTTTGTAGCCTGCATTGTCTTTGCGGCTGGCTATGTCGTCGTCTACCCGGCGATCCCGATGCGCCATTCGGCATCGGCAGGCATGTTCGGCTGGTCGAGCCGCGGCGACCTTGCCGCCGCGGTTGCCGCCGAGCGGACGCGCAAGGCCTCGACGCTGGCTGCCATTGCGGCGTTGCCGATCGAGGCGCTGCCGGCCCAGCCGCAGTTGCTGCGCACCGCCATCGAGGGCGGCCGTGCCGCCTTCAAGGTGCATTGTGTCCAGTGCCATGGCTCGGGCGCCGCCGGTTCCGTTGGCTATCCCAACCTCAACGACGATGACTGGCTGTGGGGCGGTGACCTGACGAGCATCGAATACACGCTGACGCACGGCATCCGGAACCCGGACCATGACGAGACCCGCCAGTCGCAGATGCCGCCGTTCGCCGACGTGTTGACGCCGGGTGAGATCGAGCGCCTGGTGGCCCATGTCCGCAACATTTCGGGCAAGGGCAAGCCGAGCGCCGCCGGCGCGGCGCTGTTCGAAACCAACTGCAGCGCCTGCCACGGCACCGCCGGCAAGGGCGGCCGCGAATTCGGCGCGCCCAATCTGACGGACGGCATCTGGCTGTACGGCGGCGACAAGGCGGCACTGCGCATCTCCATCACCAAGGCGCATGCCGGGGTGATGCCGCGCTGGAACAGCCGGCTCGACCCGGTAACGATCCGGATGCTGGCGGCCTATGTCCATTCGCTCGGCGGCGGAGAAACCGCCCCGGCGCCGGTCGTCGCGGTGGTTCCTGAGGGGAGGGCCCCGGGCGCGTCAAATGTCGGCGCTTGACCTCATCAGCCCGTCGAGCCCGCTCTACCAGAAGCGCAAGGGCGTATATCCCAAGGCGGTCGATGGTTTCTACCGGCGGTTGAAATGGGCGATCATGGTCGTCACGCTGACGATCTATTATGTCACGCCGTGGCTGCGCTGGGATCGTGGCGCCTATGCCCCCGACCAGGCGGTGCTGATCGACCTGGCACACCGCCGCTTCTACATGTTCTCGATCGAGATATGGCCGCAGGAGTTCTATTACGTCGCCGGCCTGCTGGTCATGGCCGGTATCGGGTTGTTCCTCATCACCTCCGCCGTAGGCCGGGCCTGGTGCGGCTATGCCTGCCCGCAGACCGTCTGGACCGACCTGTTCGTCCATGTCGAGCGGGCCATTGATGGTGATCGCAACGCCCAGATCAGGCTCGCCAAGGCGCCTTGGACGGTGGAGAAAGCCGCAAGGCGCCTCGGCAAATGGTCGATATGGCTGTTGATCGCGCTGTTGACCGGCGGCGCTTGGGTCTTCTATTTCGCCGATGCCCCGACCCTGGCGAGCGATCTCGCCGGCCTGCAGGCGCCCTTTGTCGCCTATGCGACAATCGGCGTGCTGACGGCGACGACCTTCATCCTCGGCGGCTTCATGCGGGAACAGGTGTGCATCTACATGTGCCCCTGGCCGCGCATCCAGACCGCGATGCTCGATGAAAAGTCGCTGATCGTCACCTACAAGGACTGGCGCGGCGAACCGCGCAGCGCCGGAATGAAGAAGGCGTCGGCCATGGAGGCCGACTATCCGGTCGAAACGCTGGGCCAGGCGGTCCGGCGCACCGGCGACTGCATCGATTGCAACCAGTGTGTCGCGGCATGCCCGACCGGTATCGACATCCGGCAAGGCCCGCAGATCGGCTGCATCACCTGCGCGCTGTGCATCGACGCCTGCGACAAGGTGATGACTCAGATCGGCCGGCCGCGCGGACTGATCGACTATGCGACGCTCGATGACGCCGTCGTCGAAAAGGCCGGCGGCACGGCGCGACGGGTGTGGCGGACGCTGCTGCGGCCACGGACGCTGGTGTATTTCGGCATCTGGGCGGGCATCGGCGCTGCCATGCTGTTCAGCCTCGGCCAGCGCGACCGGCTCGAAATCAGCGTGGCCGCCGATCGCAACCCACGGTATGTCCAGCTGTCGGACGGCAGCATCAGGAACAGCTTCACCGTCAAGCTGCGCAACATGGAAACCCGGCCGCGCACCGTCGACCTGGTCGTCACCGGCCTGCCCGATGCTGCGGTGTGGAGCGAAGTCGGCAGCCGCGAGACCGCCGGTCGCAGCCTGCGCGTGGTCCTGGCGCCCGATGCCACGACCCAGTTGCGCCTGTTCGTGGCGGCGCCATCAGCGGGTGACGAGCATGCCGAATTCGGGATTGTCGCGCAGCCGACCGATGGTGCGCCCGGCAGTCGCGAAGCCCGACCGGCGCGCGACGTCGTGGTCTTCGAACGGCCCGATCAGGAGGACGACGAATGAGCCGCGGCTTTACCGGACGCCACATGCTGGCAGTGATGGTCGGTTTTTTCGGCCTTGTCGTCGGGGTGAACATCACCATGGCGACCTTTGCCAGCCGGACCTTTGGCGGCACCGTCGTCGACAACAGCTATGTTGCCAGCCAGCAGTTCAACGGATGGCTGCATGCGGCGCGGGCACAGGCCGGCTATGGCTGGCAGGCGCGGCTTGGCGTCGATCGGGCCCGGCATGTCACGGTTGCGCTGGCGGGCGCCGGCAGTGCGACGGCGACGGGCACCGCGCACCACCCGCTTGGCGGGGCGCCCGATGTCGCGCTGGTATTTGCGCCGGGATCAGACGGCGGCTTGCGCAGCGCGGCGCCGCTGCCGCCGGGACGTTGGCTGGTGAGGGTGGCGGTCGCCCATGGCGGCCGCACTGCGCGGCTGGCCGAGACGCTGCAATGACGGTCGCCGTCTCTGCCGGTGCCGCGACAGCGCTGCCCGAAACGTTGTTTTCGGTCCCCGGGATGCGCTGTGCCGGCTGCATTTCGAAGCTGGAAACCGGGCTGGCAGCGGTGCCGGGGGTGGTGGCCGCGCGGGCCAATTTCACCGCGAAGCGGGTGACGGTCACGCATCTGCCGGTGCTGGCGGTTCCCGAACTGACGGCGGCGCTGGCCGCGCTGGGTTTCGAGGCGCAACCGCTCGGCAATGCCGTGCCGGCGAGCAGCGGCGATGAAAGCCGGCAATTGCTGCGCGCCATGGCGGTGGCGGGCTTTGCCGCGATGAATGTCATGCTGCTGTCGGTGTCGGTTTGGTCGGGCGCGACCGGTGCGACGCGAGACCTGTTCCACTGGCTGTCGGCGCTGATCGCACTACCGGCGATTGCCTATGCCGGCCAGCCGTTCTTTCGATCGGCCTGGATGGCGGTCAGCCACGGCCGCACCAACATGGACGTGCCGATCTCGATCGGCGTGACGCTGGCGACGGCACTCAGCCTGTATGAGACGATGACAGGCGGCGCCCATGCCTATTTCGACAGCGCCGTCATGCTGCTGTTCTTCCTGCTGACCGGGCGCTGGCTCGATGCCGTGATGCGCGACCGTGCTCGCGATGGGGTGACGGCGCTGCTGCGCCATGCCGCAGCGGGCGCGCTGGTCGCGGTGCCCGGCGGCGCCAGCATCTGGATGGCCGCCGCCGACTTGCGGCGGGGCATGACCATGCTGGTCGCGGCGGGTGAACGGCTGGCGGCCGACGGCGAGATTATCGTTGGCCGCAGTCATGTCGATCGCTCGCTGCTGACCGGCGAAAGCGCGGCCGTGCTGGCGCTGCCGGGCGACCTGGCGCTGGCCGGCACCATAAACATCGACAGTCCGCTGCAGGTGCGCGTCACCGCTGCCGGCGCCGATACCGGCATCGCCGACATCGCGCGGCTGATGGACAGTGCCGGGCAATCGCGGTCACGCTATGTCCGCATCGCCGACCGCGCGGCGCGGCTGTACGCCCCCGCCGTCCATGCGCTGGCGCTGCTCAGCCTCGTCGGCTGGCTGCTCGCCGGCGCGGGCTGGCACCAGGCGCTGCTGATCGCTGCCGCGGTGCTGATCATCACCTGCCCGTGCGCCCTGGGCCTGGCGGTGCCGGCGGCACAGATCGTCGCCGCCGGTGCGCTGATGCGGGCGGGCGTACTGGTCAAGGATGGTTCCGCACTCGAACGACTGGCCGAGGCCGACCGCGTCGTCTTCGACAAGACCGGCACGCTGACGCTCGGCCACCCGCAGCCGCTGGCGCTTGAACGGCTCTCGCCGCAGCAGCAATCGCTGGCTTTGGCGCTGGCGGAGCCCAGCCGCCATCCGTTGAGCAATGCCCTGCGGCACGCGCTGGCAAGCGACGGCGTCGTGCCGGCGCGGATCATCGACATTGCCGAGCTGGCCGGGCAGGGCATGTTCGGGCGCTGGGAGGGCAAGACGGTCAGCCTGGCGCGCGCCGAGGCAGCGTCGGACGCACCCGCCTGCGCCTTGCGCATTGGCGATGCGGCGCCCGCGACCATCGAATTTGCCGATCCGCTGCGGCCCGATTGCGCCGCGACAGTCGCCGAGCTGTCGCGGCTCGGGCTGCCGGCCTCGATCCTGTCGGGGGATCGTCCCTCGGCGGTCGCGGCGGTGGCGCAGCACCTCGGCCTCAACGCCCGCGCCGGCCTGTCGCCGCAAGACAAGCTGGCGGCGATCGGCGCGCTCGCGGCGGAGGGCAGACGGGTGCTGATGGTCGGCGACGGCCTCAACGATGGCCCGGCGCTGGCCGCCGGGCATGTCGCGATGGCGCCGGCGTCGGCGAGCGATGCCAGCCAAAATGCTGCCGATGCGGTGTTCCTGGGCGATAGCCTGGCGCCGGTGGCGACCGCGGTGCGGGTGGCGCGGGCGACGGCGCGTATCGTCCGGCAGAACTTTGCCATGGCGATCGCCTATAATGTCGTCGCGGTGCCGCTGGCGATCGCCGGCCAGGTGACGCCGCTGGTGGCGGCGCTTGCCATGTCGGGGTCGTCGGTCATCGTCGTCGCCAACGCGCTGCGCCTGCGCGGGGCCAGCAAGTGAACGGGCTCGTCATCCTGATCCCGGTGGCACTGGCGCTCGGGCTGGGCGGGCTGCTGGTGTTCTTCTGGGCGCTGCGGCATCATCAGTACGACGATCTCGATGGCGCTGCGCTGCGCATCCTGATCGACGATGGCGACAAGCCGCTGGAGCCGTCCGATGGGGCGTGACAAGCCCGTCGCCTGGTTGCCGGCGCTGATCGCCGCCGTGCTGATGGCCGGCGGTTCGGCGGCGGCGCTGCCGATGACGGTGGCGCTGTGCAGCGGCGGCAGTACAGAGGCGCCCGGTAAGCTGCCGGGAAAGGCCTGTGACCAGGCGTGCCACGCCGGTTGCCAGCGGCGCAAGGGCAGGGCCTGACGCCGTCCCGAAAGGATCAGGCGTTGCCTTCGATCGCCCCCATGCGTGCGGTGAAGGCGATGCGCAGCGCCTCCGACAGGCTGTGGACGTCGAGTTTCTGCATCAGATTTGCGCGGTGGATCTCGACGGTGCGCGGGCTGATGCCGAGGTCATAGGCGACGACCTTGTTCGACTGGCCGTTGACCAGCCCCTCCAGCACGTCGCGTTCGCGCGGCGTCAGCACGTTGAGCCGCGCCTGTGCTGCCTTGGCGAGCGTGTGAAGCTGCTCGCGGCCGGCATTGTGCAGGTGCGCCTGGGCAATGGCGGCGAGCAGCGTCGCCTTTTCGAACGGCTTTTCGATGAAATCGACGGCGCCGGCCTTCATGGCGCGTACCGCCAGGCCGACATCGCCATGGCCGGTGATGATGATCACCGGCAGCATGATGCCGCGGGCGCGCAACTGTTCCTGTACGGCCAGCCCATCGATGCCAGCCAGCCGCACGTCGAGCAGCACGCAGCCGCTGTCGAGATGAGCGGCGGCTTTCAGGAACTCCTCGCCCGATTCGAACGTGTCGACGGCCATGCTGGCGGTCTTCAGCATGAAGCCGATCGAGCGCCGCACCGCGAGTTCGTCGTCGACGACATAGACGCGCGGCTCAGACATGATCGGCCACCGTGGCCCGCGCGAGGGTGAAGTGGAAGGCGGCGCCGCCGATGTCGGCGGGTTCCGCCCAGATGCGGCCGCCATGTGCCTCGATGATGCTCCGGCTGATCGACAGGCCAAGCCCCATGCCCTGCTCCTTGCTGGTATGAAACGGTTCGAACAGATGGCGCTGGATGTCGGGCGCTAACCCCGGTCCGCTGTCGGCGACGATGACGGTGACGGTCTCGTTATCGGTCGCGATGCTGCGGATGTCGATGCGCCGGCGCGGGCTGCGCTGCATGGCCTCGACGGCGTTGCGGATCAGGTTGAGCATGACCTGCTGGATCTGGATGCGGTCGACAAGCACCAGGTCCGCGACGCTGTCGAGCCTGACGGCGACGTCGACGAGTGACGTGCCGGTGCCGGTCAGGGCAAGCGCGCTCGCCTCGGTCACCAGTTTCCGCAGGCTCTCGACATGCTTTTCGCTGTCGCCGCGCGCGATGAAGTCGCGCAGCCGGCGCACGATCTGGCCGGCGCGGATCGATTGCGCCGCCGCCTCGTCGAGCGCTTCGCGGACCATTGCCAGCGATTCGGCGTCGGGCCTGTCGAGCAGGTCGCGCGCCCCTTCCATGTAGTTGGCGATGGCGGTCAGCGGCTGGTTGAGCTCGTGCGCCAGCGCCGACGCCAGCGAGCCCATCGCAGTGATGCGCGACATGTGGCTCAATTCGGCCTGCAGGTCCTGCAGCCGCCGCTCGGTGCGCTGGCTTTCGGTCAGGTCGCGGATGAAGCCGGTAAAGACGCGGCCCTGCGCCATATGGGCATCGGCGATCGACAGCTCGATCGGGAAATTGCTGCCGTCGCGGCGGCGCGCCGTGGTGACGCGACCGATGCCGATGATGCGGGCGACGCCGGTTTCGAGATAGCGTTCCATATAGCTGTCATGGGCGGCGCGATCGGGCTCCGGCATCAGGATCTTGACGTTCTTGCCGGCGACATCGGCCTCCGCATAGCCGAACATGCGTTGTGCCGCGGCGCTGAACGACAGGATGGTGCCGTGCGAATTGATGACGATCATCGCATCGGGAACGGTTGCCAGGATCGATTTCTGGTAGGCGGCGCTGTCGGCGAAATCGGACCCGGTTACAGCGCTGTCCGCTCCATCTGGCGCGGTGGATCGGAACGGGCACATGGCCATCTGTACGCGCAAAGCCGCCGACTTATCAATGCGCCAGCAGCAGCGGAACGGTCGCCGACTGGATCAGCGCCCGCGTCACCCCGCCGAGCACGGTTTCGCGCAGCCGGCTGTGGCCATAGGCGCCCATGACGAGGTAGTCGGCGTCCAGCTCGGCGACGGCATCGAGCAGCGCGACCGCCGTGCGGCGGCCTTTGGCCGGCCAGTCGTGCACTTCGCAAGGAATGCCGTGGCGGACGAGATAGCTGGCAGCCTCGACCGGCGGGGTTCCCGACGCGTCGTCGCCGACCTCGACGACATGCACGCAGGCGGCGTGCTTCAGCAGCGGCACGGTCAGCCGCATGGCGTGGGCAGCCTCGGCCGAACCGTTCCAGGCGAGAAGGGCATTGCCGTCGTCCTTGAAACCGCGGGCGCCGATCGGCGCGACGAGCACCGGTGCGCTGGTATGAAGGACGACATCGCCGACGATCGGCAGCGGGTGATCATGGACGTGGCGGCCCGGCATCGGCTGGCTGACCACCAGCACATCGGCGAGGCGGCTCTGCGCAATCAGCGTCTCGACGACGCCGCCATCGAAACAGCGCCAGTCCCAGGCGACATCCTCACGCGCCAGCCGCGCCTCGATGGCCTGGCGTGCCAGCTTGTCCTGGTCGTGAATCGTGTCGATGATCGCCGCCAGCCCGAACAGCCCGCCATAGGGATCGGAGGCATAGGGCTCGACAGCGGCCACCTGCACGCAGCTGATATGGCCACCCCCGAGCCGGGCCAGGTCGAGCGCCAGCTGCAGCCGATTGCCCTGTTCGGCATCGTCATGGATATGCAGCATGATCGACTTCAAGCCCGTCGCCTTTCCCGGTGCAATGCGCCGCCATGGGCAATCTGCCGGCCGCGGCGCGGCCGGTCTTTACGGGAGAATACGGACGCCGGCCGCCGTCATTCCCGGAACTCCGCCAGCTCGGGGATCCGGGTGAAGGCGATCCGGGGCCCCGAACTGCGCGAGGCGCCGGCGGCGTCATGACCGAGCGTGACGGCGTCGCGGCCGAAGCGCTGGTTGACCTTGTCCATCGCCCGGCTGAGCGCCAGGCGGCGGGCCTCGTCCTGCCGGCCGAGCGCGGCGCCGCTGTCGAACAGGTGCAGTTGCACGGCGTCGGCATCGGCGAGCTCACCCAGCGTCACCGCGACCTGGATGAAGCGCCGCCCGGCGAATTCGGCCAGCATCCGGTCCCACAGCCGATCAAGGGCAGCCAGCAGCGTGACAGTGTCCATGACCTGGGGCAGACGGACGCCATGGGCCCATTTCGCGCCCTTCTCGCCGCGCTCGCCCTCCGCCTTCACCGCCAGCACCATCTGGCCGGTGCGGCGTTCGGCACGCCGCAGCCGGGTGGCGGCCTTGGCGGTCAGCCGGCGCGCCACCAGCCGGGCGCGATCGGGGCTGCGCTTTTCGGGGCCGAGGACATGGCTGTGGCCGATGCTGCGGCTGACGGTGGGAATCTCGGCGACCTCCTCGCCCTTCAGCAGCCAGTGCAGCCGGGTGCCCCAGACGCTGCCCCAGGCCAGCCGCGCCTCGCGCTCGTCGAGCGACAGCAGGCGTTCCATGGTGACGACGCCGGCGGCGGCCAGGCGCTTTTCCATGTTGCGGCCGACGCCCGGGATGTCCGACAGCTTGAGCGTGCAGAGCCGGTCGTGGAGCGTTGCGGCGGGCAGGATGGTCAGGCCGTCGGGTTTCTGCATGTCGGCGGCGATCTTGGCGAGCAGGCGGTTGGGGGCGACGCCGATCGACGAGGTCAGGCATTCGCCGACGTGTTCGCGGATGCCGGCCTTGATGCGCGCCGCCAGCGCGGTCACCTCGGTGATGCCGTTTTCGTTGTCGAGCAGGCGGCAGGCGACCTCGTCGATCGAGCAGACGGCGGTGACGGGAACGTGGCGCTCGACCTCGGCGATGATCTTGTGGTGGAAGCGGACATAATCCTCATGGCGGCCGGGCACGATGATCAGATCGCGGCACAAGGCTTTCGCCTCCCAGATCTTGGTGCCGGTGCGGATGCCATAGGCCTTGGCCTCATAGCTGGCGGCGATGGCGCTGGTGCTGTCGGTATCGACCGGCGCGACCACGACCGGGCGGCCGCGGATGGCGGGGTTCAGCTGTTGCTCGACGCTCGCGAAATAGCTGTTGAGATCAAGATAGAGCCAGCGAAGAGGCGGCGACTCGGCCATGCGCGCCAGTGTGCCACAGGCAGAACATAATAGGAACAAGGAACCGGCGACGCAGCCATGGTTTCCACCCGTAACAAATTGGGAGCAGCACGATTGGCGACGGATCCGGAGAGTGTCGCAGCGGCGAAGGAAGCCGGGCTCCGCTATGTCAACGACGATGATCCGGGCATCACGCGGGAGCGCGCGGGCGACGACTTTGCCTATCGTGGGGTCGATGGCCGCAAGCTGCGCGACGCCGAAACACTTGGCCGTATCAAGGCGCTGGTGATCCCGCCGGCGTGGACCGATGTGTGGATCTGCGCACAGCCGCGCGGGCACATACAAGCGACCGGGCGCGATGTGCGCGGCCGCAAGCAATATCGCTACCATGCCAAATGGCGCGAGACCCGCGACACCGCCAAGTTTGCGCATATGGCGGCGTTCGGCCGGGCGCTGCCGCGGAGTCGTGCCGCCGTCGATGCCGACCTGCGCCGCCGCGACCTGTCGCGCGAACGCGTCCTGGCGACGATCGTCCGGCTGCTCGAGCTGACGCTGGTCCGCATCGGCAACGACGAATATGCGCGATCGAACAAGAGCTTCGGGCTGACGACGCTGCGCAACCGTCATCTGAAGACCGAGGGCGCCGCGCTGGTGCTCGATTTCCGGGGCAAGAGCGGGGTGCGTCACAAGGCGAAGATTGGTGACCGCCGCGTCGCCAATATCGTCCGCAAGCTCCACGACATGCCCGGCCAGCGGCTGTTCCAGTATCAGGACGACGATGGCATGCCGCGCCAGATCGATTCGGCCGATGTGAACGATTATCTGCGCGACATCAGCGGCGAGGACATTACCGCCAAGGACTTCCGCACCTGGGCGGCGACGCTGGCGGCTGCGCAGCAGCTCGCGGTGGCCGATCCGCCGCTGTCGGAGGCGGAGGCCAAGCGGCAGCTGGTGACCTGCGTCAAGGAGACAGCCGGTCTGCTCGGCAACACGCCGGCGGTGTGCCGCAAGGCCTATATCCATCCGGAGGTGTTCACCGGCTGGCGGGCCGGGGCGCTCGCCGGGCGCTTCACCGGTGATCTCGATGCCGACGAGGCTGCGCTGATCGGCTTTCTCGACAGCATCGCCTGAGCCGCTAAAGTCCCGTCGCGACCGGGGGACGGGCTATGGATATCAAGGCGACCGAGGAACCTGCCGGCATCACCGCAGTCGATGCCGACGCGCTCGCCGGGCGGCAGCTGCGCTATTATGATTTCGCCATGGCGGCGTTCGCCGTCATCCTGATCTGCTCCAACCTGATCGGCGCGGGCAAGCCGGCACAGATCACGGTTCCGGTGCTCGGCACGGTAACCTTTGGCGCCGGCATCCTGTTCTTTCCGCTGGGCTATGTGCTCGGCGACGTGATGACCGAGGTCTATGGCTTTGCGCGCGCCCGGCGGGTGGTGTGGGTCGGTTTTGCCGCCTCGGTCTTTGCCGCCGCCATGGCCTTTGTTGTCGTCGCGCTGCCGCCTTCGCCCGACTGGGCGGGGCAAAAGGCGCTAGCCGAGGTCTTCGGCCAGGTGCCGCGCATCTTTCTCGCCTCGATCCTCGCTTTCTGGGCCGGGGAAATGGCCAATGCCTTCGTGCTGGCGCGGATGAAGGTGATGACCGGCGGCAAACATCTGTGGACCCGCACGATCGGTTCGACGGTGGTCGGGCAGGGGGTCGACAGCCTGATCTTCTACCCGCTGGCCTTCCTGGGCGTGTGGGAGACGAAACTGGTCGTGTCGGTGCTCGTCACCAATTACCTGCTGAAGGTGCTTTGGGAGATCGTGCTGACGCCGGTGACCTATCGCGTGGTGGCGTTCTTCAAGCAGGCCGAAGGGCTCGATGTGTTCGACACGAAGACGGATTTCACCCCGTTCGCGACAAAGGTCTAGCCGAGCGCTGCCTGCAACGCCTCGAACATCGCGCGCCCGTCGGTGCCACCCTGTTCGGCTTCGATCAGGCGTTCGGGATGCGGCATCAGGCCGAGCACATTGCCCTGGGCGTTGACGATGCCGGCAATGTCGCGGGCCGAACCGTTGACGGCCTCGGCATAGCGGAACACCACCCGGCCTTCACCTTCCAGCCGGTCGAGCGTGTCGGCATCGGCGACATAATTGCCGTCGTGATGGGCAACGGGGATGCGGATGGTGGCGCCGGCGTCATAACGGGCGGTGAACATCGTCTGGCTGTTCTCGACGGTCAGGGCGACGTCGCGGCAGACGAAATCGAGGCCGGCGTTGCGCATCAGCGCGCCGGGCAGTAGCCCCGCCTCGGTCAGCACCTGGAAGCCGTTGCAGACGCCCAGCACGGCGCGGCCTTCGCCGGCGGCGGCGATCACTGCCTGCATGACCGGCGACCGCGCGCTCATCGCGCCGGAGCGGAGATAGTCGCCGTAGGAAAAGCCGCCGGGCAGGGCGACGAGATCGAGGCCTTCGGGCAATTCGGTGTCGCGGTGCCAGACCATCGCCGGCGCGGTACCGGTGATGCGTTCGATAGCGACGGCGAGATCCCGGTCGCAGTTGCTGCCCGGGAACACGACGACCGCGGCTTTCACAGCACTTCGATCCGGTAGTTTTCGATGACGGTATTGGCGAGCAGCCTGGTCGCCATCTCGGCAATCGTCGCCTCGCTGGTGCCGTCGGCGAGGTCGAGCTCGATGACCTTCCCCTGGCGGACGCCGTCGACGCCGGCGAAACCGAGGCCGCCCAGCGCGTTCTGGATGGCACGGCCCTGCGGATCGAGCACGCCGGGTTTCAGGGTGATGGTGACGCGGGCTTTCATGGCGCTGCCTTTACGGCGGGCCGCGGCGGGGGTCCAGCCCCTACCGTCGTCCGCGGTGCGCGTCTATGACGGCGCCATGGCCGAACGATTCGAACGTCACAAGCAAGCCTGGACCAGCGACGAGGTGCAGAAGCTGCACACGCTGGCCAAGAAAGGCATGCCGCTGCGCGCGATCGCCCGGGCGCTGACCCGCAGCGAGGAATCGACCAAGGCGCGGGCGAAGCAGGATGGGCTGAATATCGCCAGCCTGCGCTGATCGCCTAGGCGCACATGCTGCCAAAACGCCCGCGGGCGGCCTGGTCCATGTGAAGATGATCGGCATGGGCAGCGTTATAGTCCGGCGACAGAACCGTCGCGAAGACCTTGCAGCCGCCGTCGCGAACCTCGCGCAGGAAGGCGGCGCGCGCCGGGTTCCCGGTCCAGTCGCGGCGGATGCTGACGGTGTCGCCACCTTTCAATCGGAACCCGGCGATGTCGATGGCGTCGGCGGTGGCGTGCTCGCTCCAGTCGCCTTCCGGGCGGCCGTTGATGCGGCGACAGCTGAAGCTGCCATAATGGTCGATCCCGACAACCGGCTTTCCGAAATGCCGGGTGGCGGCGGGCTGGACAACCTCGCGCTGCCAGATCGTCAGCGCCGCCGCGACGGGACAGGCAACGCCGAGGTTGCCGGGATGGAAGCGGATATCGAGCGCGCCGCCGCGTTCCAGCGTGACCCCATCGGCATAGCCGCACTGGTCCTTCGAGACCGGCGGCAAGGGCGCATGGCGCACGCCGGCGGCATCGAGCAGCGCCAGGCATTTCGGCGCATTGGTGGTCAGCGCCGCCAGCTTCCGCCCGGTCGACCAGCCGATCGGCTCGGACAGCGACAATGGCGTCCAGGGCATGTCCTTTTGCGCGGTGCGGATGCGTTCGCAGCCGGCAAGGAGGAACAGGGCAAGGATCGGCAGCAGGCGGAGCATCATAGCCCACGCTAACGTCGTCGCGGCGCGGGGCGTTGCCGGCATCACCCGACCGCGACGATCTCGACCTCGTGGCCGGCCAGCATCGCGACGTCGCCGATGCGGCGGCCCATGACGGCGCGGGCGAGCGGGGAGACATAGGAGACGCTGCCCGTCGCCGGGTCGGCCTCGTCGTCGCCGACGATGCGCCAGGTCTGGACGCGACCGTCGGCACGCTCGATGCGGACGCTGCTGCCGAAACCGACGACGCCGTCCGCGGGCGTGCCTTCGATCAGCTGGGCGCTGGCGCGGCGCGCAGACCAATAGCGCAGCTCGCGGGTCGCAACCGCCATGGCGCTGCGGTCGGCGCTGATCTCGCCGCCGGCGCGGGCCTCGTCATAGGCGGCGCGGGCCTCCGCCAGCGCCGCGTCGATGGCGGCGAGGCCGGCGGCGGTCACGAGGTTGGCGTGGGTCGGCACGGGCCGGTCGGGCAGGTTGGCGGCAACCGCCTCGGCATCGGATTCCTTGGTGAAGGCTACGCTCATGTCCGGGATATGGCGGCGGGGGTGGCGCTTGGCTAGGGTGGGGTGATGATCCGGGCTTTCCTGTCGCTGCTGATCGCGGTTCCGGCCGGTGCCGCGCCGCTCGACGACATCGTCGCCGGGCGCACGCCGGCGACGCCGGGGATCGCCGGGCTGGCGGTGGTGGTTGCCGACGCCAGGGGCGTGGTGCGGGCCGAGGCGCTGGGCGAGGCGGTCATCGGGAGCCGGCCGCTGACGGTCGACACGCCGATGCGGGTGGCGTCGATCTCCAAGGCGGTGGTCGCGATCGGCGTGATGCGCCTGGTCGAGCAACGGCGCCTCGATCTCGACAGCGATGTGTCGCGCTGGCTCGGCTGGCGAGTGCGCAACCCGGCGTTCCCCGACGCGCCGGTGACGTTGCGGCAGCTGCTGTCACACACGTCGGGCATCGACGATGCGGCGGGCTATCGCCTGCTACTGGGCGAGAAACTGCGCGACGAGCTGCCGTCGCACTGGTCGGCAGCGGCGCCGGGGACGCGCTTTTCCTATGCCAATTTCAACTATGGCATCGTCGCGACGGTGATGGAGGCGGCGACGGGCGAGCGTTTCGACCGGCTGATGACCCGGCTCGTGCTGGCGCCGCTGCGGCTCGACGCGGGCTATAACTGGAGCGGTGCCAGCGATGCCGCGGTGACGCGGGCGGCGGTACTGTACAGGCGCGGCAGAGACGAGACGGCGATCGACCCGGCCGGGCCCTGGGTGGCGCAGGTCGACGACCTGCAGGGCGTGCGCGCCGCGTGTCCGGTCGCTACCGATGGCGCGCCGTGCGATCTGGAGGCCTATCGCCCTGGCGACAATGGCACGCTGTTCAGCCCGCAGGGCGGCTTGCGCATCTCGGCATCGGGGCTCGCCACCGTTGGCCGGATGCTGCTGAATGGCGGCAGCGTCGATGGCGTGCAGGTCCTGCGCCCCGCCTCGGTCCGCGCCTTGATGACGCCGGTGTGGCGCGACGGGCAGGGGACGGCGGGCGACACCTACCAGGGCGAGATGCGCTGCTATGGCCCGGGGCTGCAGTGCCTGTCGGGCGAGGCGGGGGCCAGCGACCAGCCGGTCGCCGGTGCGCGCTGGTGGGGGCATCTGGGTGAGGCCTATGGGCTGCTCGGCGGGCTGTGGATCGATCGGAAGCATCGCAGGGTGCTGGTATACCTGATCACCGGCACCGGCGACGATCCGGCCAAGGCGCCGCACCGTTCGGCATTCTCCGGCGTCGAGGAAGCGGTGCTGCAGGAACTGGCGGCGACGCCGGCAAGGCGCTAGAAGCGGCGGAAATCAAGGGAGGACACGACCATGCTTGGCTATACCATGTACGGCACCAACGACCTGCCGCGCGCCCTGGCATTCTACGACGCCCTGTTCGGCGCCATCGGCGTCAACCGGATGATGGAATTCCCGACCGGCGCGGTGGCCTATGGCGTCGCCTGGGACAAGCCGATGTTCGCGATCGGCACCCCGGAGAACGGCGCCCCGGCGACGGTCGGCAACGGCGCCATGATGGCGATCGTCGTCGATGAACGCGCCAAGGTCGACACGCTGCATGCGGCGGCGCTGACGGCCGGCGGCACCGACGGGGGTGCACCCGGTGTGCGCGGCGAGGAAGGCGATCAGGCCTTTTACGGCGCCTATTTCCGCGATCTCGACGGCAACAAGTTCTGTGCCTTCAGGGTCGGCCCAGCCTGAGCGACTTCCGCCTGACAGATTTCGACCTGGTTTCCGCCGATGTCCGGACGCGCGATCGCGACCGCTATCTAAGCGTGCTGTATGCGCCGGCAGCGGTCCGCCCGGCGCTGATGGCGCTGCACGGCCTCGATCTCGAGCTCGGGCAGGTCGTTGCCGGCACCAGCGACGCGATGATCGGCCAGATCCGGCTGGCGTGGTGGCGGGAGGCGCTGGCCGCGCTCGACAGCGCGCCGCCGCCGGCGCAGCCGCTGCTCCAGCTGGTCGCTGCCGAGGTGCTGCCGCGCGGGCTGGCCGGCGCGGCGCTCGCCGGGCTGGAGGACCGCTGGGTCGGCCTCATCGACAGCGACGAGGTGCCGGCGGCGCATATCGAGGGCGGCGGCGACCTGTTCGGCTGGGCGGCGCAGCTGCTCGGCGGCGATGTGGCGCTCGGTCGCCGGCTGGGCCTCGCCTGGGCGACCGGCGAGCCCTTCGTCGGATCGGTGCCGACGCCGCTGCGGCCGCTCCTCGGATTGGTGCGGCTGGCGACGCGCGACGCGGCGCGGGCGCGTTCCGGCCAGCCGCAGGAGCCGCGCGGCAGTACCGGGCGCCAGCTGCGGCTGCTGGCGGCGATTGCCTTTGGTCGCTGATCCCGGCAAATTCACCGACAGGGACCGAAAGGACGGCATGATGCGGCGCGCGTTGGCGCTGGGAGTGGCGCTGCTGGCGCTGGTCGCGGCCGGGTTCCTGTGGACTCGCGACCGGCCGGTGGCTCTGGCCGCGCTGCCGCCGCCGCCCGCCGTCGAGGACAGCGACAGCGAGGCCGAGCCCGGCGCCCTGACCGCGCCGCGCAGCGACGTCACGCCCGCCGAGCGCGAGGCGCGGCGCTTTGCCCGCGTCGACAAGGACCGGGACGACCGCGTCAGCCGCGACGAATATCTGGCGACACGGAAGAAGGCCTTTGCCCGGCTCGACAGCAACGGCGACGGCCGGGTCAGCTTCGAGGAATATGCGGCCAGGACGGTGGAAAAGTTCGCCCGCGCCGATCGCGACGGCGACGGGGCGCTGGCGGCGCCGGAGTTCGCGACCACGGCCGTAAAGCGGAAGCCGAAGCCGGCGTGCCGCTGTCCGGCCGGCGGCGGGTAACATCCAGGTTGCTCAGCCGGCGACCCGCGGCGGGGCCCGGTCGATTGCGGCCGCCGCGGCCCAGGCGATCCCGTGGCTGACAAGGTGCAGCGCGCCCTGTGCCGCCATCAGCGCGGCAATGGCGGTCGATGCATCGCCGGCCAGGCTGATCGCGATGCCGGCAAAAAGGATCTCCTTGTTCGGCAACGGCATCCGCGTCATCACCATGCGCAGCGCGCCAAACTGCACCCAGGTGATCGCCGCCACCGCCGGCAGGGCGACGACCCAGCTGGCGACGAGCAGCGCCTGCGATCCCAGCAAGCGAAGCAGGTGCCACCAGAAGGCGCGGACGTTGGCGCCGACCGGCAGGCTGAACGCCTTGCCGCGATTGAGCAGGATCAGCAGCGACAAGCTGACCAGCAGCGCGAAACCGATACCGACGCGCCGGACCAGCGCCGGGTCGAGCCCGGCATCGATCACCGTGTCGGCGCCGAGCAGCAGCGCGAGGCCGAGCATCAGCAGTGTCGACAGGTTGCCGGCGAGCCCCGAAGTGATGGCGACGTCCTTGATCGCTGCGATCGGCTGCGCGGCGGGATCGACGCCGGGACCATCGCCGCGACCGGCCAGTTGCGCCGCCGGGTCGGCCGGGTCGATGGCGACCCCCAGCCGTGTCGAGGCCCAGACCATCAGATAGCCATCGCCGGCATAGCTGAACAGCGCCTCGTTCATCACGCGGCGCTTGAGGAAGACGGCGATATCCCGCGCCTGCAGGCGCCACCAGTGCCGGAAAATCTGCCAGTCGATCAACGGCTGCAGCAGGTAGGATCCGATGAACAGCGACCAGAACAACGCACTCGCCGGCAGCGCTGCGACCAGCGGCTGCCAGCCGATGCGGACGATGGCGCGAACTAGAACGAACAGGATGATGGCCGAGGCGGCAAGGCTGACCGCGCACTGGGTGCGCTTGCCGCGCGGCGAGCTCCACCAGGTCCGCGCCGCCCTGATGCCGTGACCAAGGCGGCTCAGGCTGCCATCCACCCCGCTAGGTCTGCCCGCGCCCGCGCCACCAGGGCCGGCTTGCGCTGGTCCTTGGACGCCGGCGGTGGCGCCAGCGGCGGGAACAGGCCGAAATTGATGTTCATCGGCTGGAACGACTTGGCATCGGCGCCGCCGGTGATGTGGCCGAGCAGCGCACCGAGCGCCGTGGTGGCCGGCGGCGGCACCGGCGTGCGGCCCTGGCGCTCGGCGATGGCGAAGCGGGCGGCGACCAGCCCGATGGCGGCGCTTTCGACATAGCCTTCGCAGCCGGTGATCTGGCCGGCAAAGCGTAGCCGCGGGTCGGCCTTCAGGCGCAGCACATCGTCGAGCAGTACCGGCGACTTGATGAAGGTGTTGCGGTGCAGGCCGCCGAGCCGGGCGAATTCCGCCTTTTCAAGACCCGGGATCATGCGGAACACCCGCACCTGTTCGGCATGCTTCATCTTGGTCTGGAAACCGACCATGTTCCACAGCGTGCCGAGCGCATTGTCCTGCCGCAGCTGGACGACCGCCCAGGCACGGCGACCGGTACGTGGGTTGGTCAGGCCGACGGGCTTCATCGGCCCGAAACGCGGCGTGTTGCGGCCGCGCTCGACCATCACCTCGATCGGCATGCAGCCGTCGAAATAGGGGGTGTTGGCCTCCCAATCCTTGAAATCGGCCTTTTCGGCGGCGAGCATCGCATCGACGAAGGCGTTGTACTGGTCCTTGTCGAGCGGGCAGTTGAGATAATCCTGGGTGTCACCGTTCTCGTTCGGCCGGTCCCAGCGCGACTGGGCCCAGCAGATGTCCATGTCGATCGAGTCGCGGTGGATGACGGGAGCGATGGCATCGAAGAAGGCCAGGCTGTCCTCGCCCGTCAGGCCGCGAATGGCCTCCGCCAGCGGGGTCGCCGTCAGCGGTCCGGTGGCGATGATGACATTGTCCCAATCGGCCGGCGGCAGGCCGGCGACCAGTTCCCGCCGGATGGTGACAAGCGGCTCGGCCTCCAGCGCCGCGGTGACGCCGGCGGCGAACTGGTCGCGATCGACGGCCAGGGCGGATCCGGCCGGCACGCGCGCCTTGTCGGCTTGGCGCATGACGAGGCTGCCAAGTGCGCGCATTTCCTGGTGGATCAGGCCGACGGCATTGTTGTCGGGATCGTCGCTGCGAAAGCTGTTGGAGCAGACAAGCTCGGCCAGCTGGTCGGTGTGATGCGCGTCGGTGCCCTGGACCCCGCGCATTTCGTGCAGGATGACCGGCACCCCGGCGCGGGCGGCCTGCCAGGCAGCCTCGGACCCGGCGAGGCCGCCGCCGATGATGTGGATTGGGCTGGTCATGCCGCGTCTATGGCGGCATGGGGCCGGCGCCGCAACCGGGCCGGCCCCACCGATACACGCCTAGGCAGCGACGATGCGTCGCCGCCGCTGCATGGCGCCGACCAGCCCGAAGCCGGCGATCAACAGCGCCCAGCTTTGCGGTTCCGGCACCGCAGCCAGCATTTCCACATGGTCGCCGTCGATGAACAGACCGGAGCCGGCCAGCATCTTGGGCTTGGTGTGGCTGAGCTGGTTGCCGGCCGGGATGGCATAGTTGGCATCGAGCGCGGCGATGTCGGTGAAGCTGACCATCGTGTTGGCCAGCGTACCGTTGGTGCCCTTCAGGCCCGATGGATCGTTGGTGTAATCCATGCAGGTGCCCTTGTTGGCATCGGTTTTTGCAGCATTGTTGTGGTCCAGCCCGAGGGTATGGCCGACTTCCTGGCAGATCGTCATGTCGCGCCAAGCCTCGGTGGCATAGCCGCCGGCGGCGAGATAATAGTCGTTGAGGCGGACTGTCGCCTGGACGATGAAGCCGCCCGACGTCCAGACGTTGGCATAGCCCAGCCAGCCGTTCTTGCCGTAATTGCCGTTGCAGACCTGGATCGAGCCATAGGTCGGGCTGCAGGCCGTCGTCTTTGCCTTGCCCGGCGCCGCCACCAGATCGATGTAGGCCGCCTGCGACCATTGCGAGAGGACATTGTCCAGCTCGCCGGCCCAGTAACCGGTCAGATTGTCGCCGACGGTGATCTGCAGCGGGCCGGAACGTGCCCAGCGATAGTTGTTCCAGGATTGGACCAGTGCAGAGGCCGGCGCCGCCGATACCAGCATCGCCATGGCCGCCAGACAATATCCAGGAAGCCGCCGCGAGGCGGTTTTTGCATTGATGGATGTCATGTCAGTCCCCCGTATCGCGCAGCCAGCCGACCAAATGTCGGCACTCCCCCCGGAGCTGGTCTGCAAGGCGACCTATTGCATTGCAGACTTACTGAAAAATTAATTTCGTTACCGAACCGACGCTTTTTGTCGCCGAGGCGCAGAAAACGCGACGACCCGAAGGACGTTACGGTAACGTACCGTAATTTGTACGGTCAGTTCGATAACAAAGCGACTGATATAGGTAATTGACGACTTCGCCGGCACTTTCAACTGTTGTCCATCCGTATCGTTGTAAGCCGGCATTTACACCATTTCGCATGCTTAAGGGTCTTGGCCATTGATATATAATGAAAAACACATTTGGCATGACTGTTGCATATCAATTAATGCGGGGGGCCGTTTCGGAGTAGTGTTACCATGAAAGCCCTCGTCACCATCCTCGCCATGACAGGCGCCCTGGCCCTTGCCGCCCCCGCGTCTGCCGTCACCCTCATCAACGGTAGCTTCGAGCTTGGCGGCAATGCCAATGCCCGGGCGCAGGGTTACCTCGAACTGTCGCCTGGCGACCTCAGCATCACCGGTTGGACAATCGGTGGCGCCGGTGTCGATCTCGTCGGCAGCAACTATTGGGACGCGTCGGACGGCATCCAGTCGGTCGACCTGTCGCGCCGCGGCGCCGGCAGCATCTCGCAAAGCTTTGCGACCGTTGTCGGCGTGACCTACCTGGTCACGTTCGACCTGTCGGGCAATCCGTTCGGCGGCGTCGACGACAAGATCACCGTGATCACCTTCAGCGGCAATGACCCGGTGGAGCAGGTGTACTCGGTGACCGCCGCCAATTCGCCGACCAACATGCAGTGGGAAACCTATGGTTTCTCCTTCACCGCGTCGGACGTGACCAGCACGCTGAGTTTCACCAGCCAGGAAGGCAACCGCTTTGGTCCGGCGCTCGACAACGTTGCGATCACCGGCGACGACGGCGCCGGCGCCACCGTTCCGGAGCCTTCGACCTGGGCGATGCTCGTCATCGGCTTCGGTCTTGTCGGCGTGGCACGCCGTCGCCGGACGGCCGTTGTTGCCAGCTGAAATCGGGCACGCTTGAACAGGGGAAAGGCCCGGGATTCGTCCCGGGCCTTTTCTTGTTTGCGGCGGGCCTGAAACCGGCCTGAATGTCGATCGGCGACTGCGCTGCCTTCCCATTGCGTGCCGCTCTCGCTATAGCCGCCGCGACGCGTGGATTCTACCGCGCCTGACCAGTTGGATTGACCATGGCGAGCCGCTTCGCTGCTCCTGTTCCGGATTGCACCTGCCCCGTTTGCGCGGGAGCCTGCTAAGCCATGCCCCGGCTGATCGTCGATGGTGTCGAGGTCGAGGTTCCGGCCGGCGCCACGGTGCTGCAGGCCTGCGAGGCCGCCGGCGTCGAGGTGCCGCGTTTCTGTTATCATGAGCGGCTGAGCATCGCCGGCAACTGCCGCATGTGTCTCGTCGAGATGGAAAAGGCGCCCAAGCCGGTCGCCAGCTGCGCCATGCCGGCCGCCGATGGCCAGGTGGTGATGACGACGACGCCCAAGGTGAAGAAGGCGCGCGAAGGGGTGATGGAGTTCCTGCTCATCAACCATCCGCTCGATTGCCCGATCTGCGACCAGGGCGGCGAATGCGACCTGCAGGATCAGAGCCTAGCCTATGGCAAGGGCTTCACGCGCTATCAGGAGAACAAGCGCGCCGTTACCGAGAAATTCATGGGCCCGCTCGTCAAGACGGCCATGACGCGGTGCATCCACTGCACCCGCTGCGTGCGGTTCGCCGAGGAGGTCGCCGGCGTCGAGGAGATCGGCGCCATCGGCCGCGGCGAGAACATGCAGATCACCACCTATCTCGAAAAGGCGGTGACCAGCGAGGTTTCGGGTAACATCATCGACCTGTGCCCGGTCGGCGCGCTGACGTCCAAGCCCTATGCCTTTCAGGCACGGCCCTGGGAGCTGAAGAAGACCGACGGCATCGATGTCATGGATGCGCTGGGCTCCAACATCGTCTTCGGCAGTCGCGGCCCCGCCGTGATGCGGGTGACGCCGCGCATCAACGACTACGTCAACGAGGAATGGCTGTCGGACAAGGCGCGCTTTGCCTGCGACGGCCTGTCGGAGCGTCGGCTCGATCGCCCTTATGTGCGCGTCGGCGGCAAGCTGAAGGCGGCGAGCTGGGTCGAGGCCTTTGCCGCGATCAAGACCGGGCTGGCAGGCGTGCCGGGCGATGCCATCGCCGGGATCGTCGGCGACCTGGCGGCGGTCGAGGACATGGTGGCGCTGAAGGATCTGCTGGCGACTCTCGGGTCGACACGGATCGAGAGCCGCCAGGATGGCGCGCGGTTCCCCACCGCGGCGCGCGGCGACTATCTGTTCAATTCAGGGTTGCCGGGCATCGAGGACGCCGATGTCGTGCTGCTGGTCGGCACCGACCCGCGCCGCGAGGCACCGTTGCTCAACGTGCGCCTGCGCAAGAAGGCGTCGCGCGGCCTGTCCAGGGTCTTCGGCATCGGGCCGGCGGTCGACCTTACCTATGATATGTCCTGGCTCGGCGACGACGCGGCGCTGCTCGGCAGCGTTCCGGCGGCGCTTGCCGAGGCCCTGGGCAAGGCCGAGCGGCCGGCAATCATCGTGGGCATGGGCGCGCTGCGGACCCCTGGGCTGTACGAATCGGCGCGGGCGCTTGCTGCGAAATACGAGGTCGTGCGCGACGGCTGGAACGGCTGGAACCTGCTGCACACGGCAGCGGCGCGGGTCGGCGCGCTCGACCTGGGGCTGAGCGTCGATGGCGGGGTTGCGGCGCTGGCCGATGCCAGGGCACTGTTCCTGCTCGGCGCCGACGAGTGCGACATGGGTGCCGACGCCTTCACCGTCTATATCGGCACGCACGGCGATCGCGGCGTCCGCCACGCCGATGTCATCCTGCCGGCCGCCGCTTATGCCGAAAAGGCCGCGACCTGGGTCAACCTGGAGGGGCGAGCCCAGCGCGGGCTGCGCGCCGTCTTCCCGCCCGGCGAGGCGCGTGAGGACTGGACGATCTTCCGGGCGCTGTCGTCGGTGCTCGGCACGCCGCTGGCCTATGACGACCTGCGCGCGCTGCGGGCGCGGATTGCCGCCGAATGGCCGCATCTGGCAGGCGGCGACGCCGCTCCGGCGTCGTTGTCCGACCCCGGCCAGGCCGCCGCGCCGTCGGGGCCGCTGCGCCTTGCCATCGATAACTACTATCTGACCAACCCGATCGCCCGCGCCAGCCAGACGATGGCGGAATGTGTGGAGCAAATCCTCGCTCCGATGCGGGAGGCGGCGGAATGACGTTTACCGGCTGGTTCCAGTCGCATCTCGGCGAGGGCTTCGGCTGGTTCGTCGGCACCACCGTGCTGATCCTGGCGATCGTGCTGCCGGTGATGGTCGGCGTCGCCATGGCGGTCTATGCCGATCGCAAGATCTGGGCGGCGATGCAGATGCGCCGCGGCCCCAACGTCGTCGGCCCTTTCGGCCTGCTGCAGACGTTTGCCGACGCCGCCAAGCTGTTCCTGAAGGAAACAATCATCCCGTCGGGGGCCAGCCGTGAGGTGTTCCTTATCGCGCCGATGATCAGTTTCGTGTTGGCGCTGGCGATCTGGGCGGTGATGCCGTTCGATGCCGGGCTGGTGCTCGCCGACCTCAATGTCGGGCTGCTTTATGTCTTCGCGGTGTCTTCGATGGGCGTCTATGGCATCATCATGTCGGGCTGGGCCTCGAATTCCAAATACCCCTTCCTCGGCGGCCTGCGGTCGGCAGCACAGATGGTCAGCTATGAAGTCGCGATGGGCTTCATCCTGGTCGCGGTGATGCTGTATGCGCAGAGCCTCAATCTCAGCGACATCGTCATGGCGCAAAAGGGCAACGTGCTCGGTATATTGAACGGCAACGTCTTCAATCCACTGCTGTTTCCGATGGCGATCATGTTCTTCATCACGGCGCTCGCCGAAACCAACCGGCCGCCGTTCGACTTGCCCGAGGCCGAAGCCGAACTCGTCGCCGGCTATCAGGTCGAATATTCGTCGATGAGCTTCGCGCTGTTCTTCCTCGGCGAATACGCGAACATCCTGTTCATGTGCGCGCTGATCCCGGTGCTATTCCTGGGGGGCTGGCTGCCGCCGCTCGACTGGGCGCCCCTCTATTACATCCCGGGCTTTGTCTGGATGCTGTCGAAGATGGCGGTCATGTTCTTCTGTTTCGCCTGGGTGAAGGCCGCCGTGCCGCGGTACCGCTATGACCAGCTGATGCGGCTGGGCTGGAAAGTGTTCCTGCCGCTATCGCTGTTCTGGGTCGTCGTCGTGTCGGGATGGCTGATGTTCTTCACCGACAAATTTGCCACTGTTCCGGGGAGCGTCACGCTGTGACCGCAATCTTCCGCGCCGCCAAATCGCTGTTGCTGCTGGAGTTTCTGACCGGCCTCGGGCTGACGCTGAAATATTTCTTCCAGCCCAAGGTGACGCTCAACTACCCCTATGAAAAGGGCCCGCTCTCCCCTCGCTTCCGTGGTGAGCATGCGCTGCGCCGCTATCCCAACGGCGAGGAACGCTGCATCGCCTGCAAGCTGTGCGAAGCGGTATGCCCGGCGCTGGCGATCACCATCGAGGCCGAGCCGCGCGAGGACGGCAGCCGACGTACCACGCGCTATGATATCGACATGACCAAGTGCATCTTTTGCGGCCTGTGCCAGGAAGCCTGCCCGGTCGACGCCATCGTCGAGACGCCCAACATGGAATACTCCGTCGAGACGCGTGAGGAGCTGATCTACGACAAGGCCAAGCTGATCGCCAACGGCGACAAATGGGAACGCGCGATCGCTGCGAACCTTGCGGCGGACGCGCCGTGGCGGTAACCGGACGCCCATTCGCAGCGGCCGCGTGCCGCGCTGTTGCCCAGCCCTCCCGGAACTTTTTGTGACTGTTGCTGTCTTTGCCTTTTACCTGTTCGCCGTGGTGCTGATCACCGCCGCCGTTCTGGTGATCACCTCCAAGAACCCGGTGCATTCGGTGCTCTGGCTCATCGTCTGTTTCTTCAATGCCGGCGGGCTGTTCATCCTGCTCGGCGCCGAATTTCTCGCGATGCTACTGGTCATTGTCTATGTCGGCGCGGTCGCGGTGCTGTTCCTGTTCGTCGTGATGATGCTCGACATCGATTTCGCCACGTTGCGGCGCGGGTTCCTCAGTTACCTGCCGCTCGGGCTGGCCGTCGCCGGGGTGATCCTGGGCGAAGTGCTGTTCGCGGTCGGCACCTGGGTGCCGGGGCGCGGCGTGTTGATGTTCGATACGCTGGCCTCGGCGCCCGACGGCATGACCAATACCCAGTGGATCGGCTCGGTTCTCTACACCCGCTATCTGTTCGTCTTCCAGGCGGCGGGGCTGGTGCTGCTGGTGTCGATGATCGGTGCGATCGTGCTGACCCATCGTCAGCGCGTCGGCACCAAGCGGCAGGATATCGGCAAGCAGGTGGCGCGCACACCGGCCAATGCGGTGCATACGGCGCAGCCCGGCGTCGGCCAGGGGGTAGACCTGTGATCGGGCTTTCGCACTATCTCGTCGTGTCGGCGGCGCTGTTCGTGCTGGGGGTGCTCGGCATCTTCATCAACAGGAAGAACGTCATCATCATCCTGATGTCGATCGAACTGATCCTGCTCGCGGTGAACATCAATTTCATCGCTTTCTCGTCGTATCTCCACCAGGTCCACGGCCAGATCTTCGCGATGTTCGTGCTGACCGTGGCGGCGGGCGAGGCGGCGATCGGTCTGGCCATCCTTGTCATCTATTTCCGTAATCGCGGCACCATTGCGGTCGACGACGCCGACATGATGAAGGGCTGACCTAGTGATTCAGCTTCTCGTCTTCCTGCCGCTGATCACGGCGCTTGTCGCCGGCCTCGGCGGCCGTGTCATCGGGCATAATGCCGCCAAGATCGTTACCACCGGCGGCCTGTTCGTCAGCGCCGCGCTGTCCTGGGTGATATTCTCGCAATTCTGGCTGTCGGGCGCGCCGGCGACCGTGGTGCCGGTGCTCGACTGGATCCAGTCGGGCGACCTCAATGTGCAGTGGGCCTTCAAGGTCGATACGCTGACGGCAGTGATGCTGGTCGTTGTCACAACGGTGTCGGCGCTCGTCCACCTCTACAGTTGGGGCTATATGGAGGAGGACCCGTCGCAGTCGCGGTTCTTTGCGTATCTGTCGCTGTTCACCTTCGCGATGCTGATGCTGGTGACGGCAGACAACCTTGTCCAGATGTTCTTCGGCTGGGAAGGGGTCGGGCTCGCGTCCTACCTGCTGATCGGGTTCTGGTACCACAAGCCCAGCGCCAATGCGGCGGCGATCAAGGCGTTCGTGGTCAATCGCGTCGGCGATTTCGGCTTTTCGCTCGGCATCTTTGGCACGTTCCTGGTGTTCGGCACGGTCTCGATCGATGCCATCCTTGCCGCCGTGCCCGGTCATGCCGGACAGACCTTCTCGTTCCTCGGCCAGAGTGTCGATGTGATGACCTGCCTGTGCCTGTTGCTTTTCGTCGGCGCGATGGGCAAGTCGGCGCAATTGGGCCTGCATACCTGGCTGCCCGACGCCATGGAGGGCCCGACCCCCGTGTCGGCGCTGATCCACGCCGCGACGATGGTCACCGCCGGCGTCTTCATGGTCTGTCGCTTGTCGCCGATGTTCGAGGCGAGCCTGACCGCGCAGACGGTGGTGACCTATGTCGGTGCTGCCACGGCGCTGTTCGCGGCGAGCGTCGCGCTGGTGCAGACCGACATCAAGCGTGTCATCGCCTATTCGACCTGCTCGCAGCTCGGCTACATGTTCTTCGCCGCCGGCTCGGGGGCCTATGGCGCGGCGATGTTCCACCTGTTCACCCACGCCTTCTTCAAGGCGCTGCTGTTCCTCGGTGCCGGCTCGGTCATTCATGCCATGCACCATGAACAGGACATGCGATTCTACGGGGGCCTCAGGAAGCACATCCCGGTCACCTTTGCGCTGATGACGGTCGGCACGCTGGCGCTGACCGGCTTTTTCTTCACCGCCGGTTATTACTCCAAGGACGCGATCCTGGAGGCGGCGTTCGCCAGCGGCACCAGTCATGGCCAGTTCGCCTTTGTCGTGGGCGCCTTCGTCGCGCTGCTGACCAGCTTCTATTCGTGGCGGCTGGTGTTCCTGACCTTCTATGGCGAACCGCGCTGGGCGGGGTCGGAGCATATCCAGCACGCGCTGCATCATGACCATCACGATACCGAGGACAGCACCGACAGCGCCGGGCTTGAGCACGACCATGCCCCCGTCGCCCACAGCGCTCCGCATGGCACCGGCGGCTATCATCCGCACGAAAGCCCGATGTCGATGCTGATCCCGCTGTTCGTGCTCGGTGCCGGGGCACTCGGCGCCGGCTGGCTGTGGCACGAGCAGTTCGTCGGCGCGGAGGAAGGCGCCGGCTTCTGGCGCGGCAGCCTCGCCTTCCGCGAGCATCTGATGCACGCCATGCACGAGGTGCCGACCTGGGTGGTTTGGACGCCTTCCGTGGCTTTCTTCCTCGGGCTTCTCGGCGCCTGGTTTGCCTATTTGCGGTCACCGGAACTGCCGGCGCGGGCGGCGGGTGCCATCCCGGCGCTCTACGCCTTCCTCACCCACAAATGGTATTTCGATGAACTCTACGACGCCATCTTCGTGCGGCCGTCGTTTGCCATCGGCCGCTTCCTGTGGGTCCGCGGCGACCAGCAGACCATCGATCGCTTCGGCCCCGATGGCGCCGCGGCGGCGGTCGCTGGCGGCGCGCGCGCGGCCGGGCGTTTCCAGTCGGGCTATGTCTATTCCTATGCGCTCGTCATGCTGACCGGGCTGGCGGCTGCGGCGGCCTGGTTCTCCATCGGTACCGGCGTGGGGGGCCAGTGATGCCCATCCTGTCGATCATGATCCTGCTGCCGGTGCTGTCGGCGGTGGTGCTCGTCGCCCTGCCGGGCATCGATGGACCGCGGGCGCGGGTCGTCGCGCTGGTCACGACGCTGGTGGAGTTCGCGCTCGGCCTGATGCTGTGGTCGGGGTATGAAAACGCCGCGACGGGCTTCCAGTTCGTCGAGAAGCTGCCGCTGTTCGCGCCCTATCTCGATTGGCATCTCGGCATCGACGGCATTGCGCTGATGCTGATCCTGCTCAGCGTCTTCCTGATGCCGCTGTGCATCCTCGCGTCGTGGGAAAGCGTGAAGACCCGCGTGCCCGAATATATGGCGGCGTTCCTGATCATGGAATCGCTGATGATCGGCACCTTTGCGGCGCGCGATATCTTCCTGTTCTATCTGTTCTTCGAAGCCGGGCTGATCCCGATGTTCCTGATCATCGGCATCTGGGGCGGCGCGCGGCGCATCTATGCGTCGTACAAGTTCTTTCTCTACACCCTGCTCGGCTCGGTGCTGATGCTGGTCGGCATGCTGTACATGGTCGGCGAGGCCGGCAGCACCGACATCGGCGTGCTGTCGCGCTGGAATTTCACGCCCGAAGCGCAGTTCTGGCTATTCCTGGCGTTCTTCGCGTCATTTGCCGTGAAGATGCCGATGTGGCCGGTGCACACCTGGCTGCCCGACGCGCACGTCGAGGCGCCGACGGCGGGCTCGGTCATCCTTGCGGGCGTGCTACTCAAGCTGGGCGGCTATGGTTTCGTGCGGTTCAGCCTGCCCATGTTCCCCGATGCCTCGGCCCAGCTGATCTGGCTGGTGCTGGCGCTGTCGATGGTGGCGGTTGTCTATACCTCGCTGGTCGCGCTGGTGCAGAACGACATGAAAAAGCTGATCGCCTATTCGTCGGTCGCGCACATGGCGTTCGTCACCGCCGGGCTGTTTGCGCTGAATACGCAGGGCATCGAGGGCAGTCTCGTGATGATGCTGTCTCACGGGCTCGTCTCGGGCGCGCTCTTCCTGTGCGTCGGTGTCGTTTACGACCGGTTGCACACCCGCGAGATCGGACGTTATGGCGGGCTCGCCGATACCATGCCGCGCTATGCGCTGTTGCTGCTGTTCTTCACTATGGCCAGCGTCGGCCTGCCGGCGACGAGCGGCTTCGTCGCTGAGTTCCTGGTGCTGCTCGGCCTGTACCAGACGTCGACCTGGGCGACGTTCGTGATGACGACCGGCATCATTCTTGGCGCCGCCTATATGCTGTGGCTGTACCGCCGCATCGCCTTTGGCAGCGCCGCCGGTGACGACACGCGTGCGATGCCCGACCTGAGCTTGCGCGAGGTCGCCATCCTGCTGCCGATCACCGCCGCCGTGTTGTGGATGGGCATCTATCCCAAAAGCTTCCAGGCACCGATGAAGCCTGCCATCGCCAGCATTGTCGCGCGGCTCGACGGCCGCGAGATGGCCACGCTGCCGACCCGGATGACGCTGACGCCGGGGCTGCCGGTCAACCTGTTGCCAGCCGCCATGGCGGCCGAGCCCGAGACGCACCGATGAACCCGACCTTTGCCTCCATCGCCATCGCCGGGCCGGAAGCCGTGTTGACCGCCGGTAGCCTGCTGGCGTTGATGCTCGGCACCTATGGCGGCGGTGACCGGGCGTTGAAGAGCCTGACCTGGGTTTGTGCGCTGATCCTCGGCATCGCCGGGCTGACGCTGCTCGACGACCTGACGACACGGCAATATGCCTTCGATGGCCTGTATGTCGCCGATGGCTTTTCGGCGTTCCTCAAGGTGCTTATCTTGGGGTCCGCGGCGGCGTCGATGCTGCTGGCGCTGCCCTATCTCGACGATGTGAAAACCGGGCGTTTCGAATATCCGGTGCTGCTGATGCTGGCGACGCTGGGCATGTGCATGATGGTCAGCGCCAACGACATGCTGTCGCTCTACATCGGCCTCGAACTGACCAGCCTCGCCTCCTATGTGCTCGCCGCTTTCCATCGTGGTGAGGCCCGGTCATCGGAAGCCGGCCTCAAATATTTCGTCCTCGGCGCATTGGCGTCGGGCATCCTGCTCTATGGCATAACCCTGGTTTACGGCTTTGCAGGCTCGACCAGCTTTCCGGTCATGCATGCGGTGCTCGGCGCCCAGGCGGAACGGTCGCTCGGCGTGCTCGTGGGACTGGTGTTCATCGTTGCCGGCCTCGCCTTCAAGATCTCGGCGGTGCCGTTCCACATGTGGACACCGGACGTCTATGAAGGCGCGCCAACGCCGGTCGCAGCCTTCTTCTCGGCTGCCCCCAAGGCGGCGGCGCTCGGCCTGCTGGTGCGGGTTCTCGTCGGCGCCTTCGGTCCGATGCAGGTCGATT
The DNA here is from genome assembly GCF_049896705.1 of Sandarakinorhabdus sp. DWP1-3-1. Taxonomy (NCBI): domain Bacteria; kingdom Pseudomonadati; phylum Pseudomonadota; class Alphaproteobacteria; order Sphingomonadales; family Sphingosinicellaceae; genus Sandarakinorhabdus; species Sandarakinorhabdus sp. DWP1-3-1. The sequence continues at coordinate 358,132 of NZ_JAFCUV010000001.1, forward strand.
GGCAGCAGATCGTCATCTTCCTCAGCGTTGCCTCGATGGGGCTCGGTGCCGTCGCCGCCATCGGCCAGACCAACGTCAAGCGGCTGCTCGCCTATTCGTCGATTGCCAACATCGGCTTTGCGCTGGTCGGGCTGGCGGCGGCAACGCCCCAGGGCATCGAGGCGCTGCTGTTCTACACTGCCGTCTATCTGGCGATGACGCTCGGCAGCTTCCTGGTCGTGCTGCAACTGCGCCGCGCCGATGGGGCGGCCGTGGAGCTGCTCAGCGATCTCAGCGGCCTGTCCAAGGTGCGGCCGGGCCTTGCCGCGGCGCTGGCGATCTTCATGTTCAGCCTGGCCGGCATCCCGCCGCTGCTGGGCTTCTGGCCAAAATTCGCCGTGTTCCAGGCGGCGGTCGGCGCCGGGCTGTTGCCGCTGGCGATCATCGGCTTCATCACCTCGGTGGTTGCCGCCTATTACTATCTGCGCCTCGTCAAGGTCATGTATTTCGATGATGCCGGTGTGGCGGTGACAAGCGACGGTGGCCGCACCAATGGCGCCATGATCGCCGCGGCGGCGCTGTTCTGCTCGCCGATCGGCATGCTGGCGATCACGCCGCTGGTCGCTGCCGCCGGGCGCGCATCGGCGGCGCTGTTCGCGATCCCCGGTTGAGCAGCGGCCGCATTACCCACCTTGCCGAGGTGGGTTCGACCAACGACTGGCTGCTGGCTCGCGCCGGGGAACTGTCCGACGGCCAATGGGTGCTGGCCGATCGCCAGACCGCAGGCCGCGGCCGCCGTGGCCGCGCCTGGGGCGATGGCGCCGGCAATCTGATGGCGTCGGTCCTGGTAAAGGCGGAAGGCCCGGTGCAGCAATTGTCGTTCGTCGCCGCGCTGGCGCTGCACACGGCGCTGGCGCAGGGCGATCGCATCAGGTTGAAATGGCCGAACGACCTGCTGCTAGATGGCACCAAGGTCTCGGGCATTCTCCTCGAGCGCAGCGCTACCGCGCTTGTCATCGGCTTTGGGGCCAATCTGCGCAGCTTTCCCACCGGCACGGAGCGGCCTGCGATCTCGCTCGCCGCGGCGGGGCTACCGGTGCCGGCGACGACCGACTTGCTGGCGGCGCTCATCACCGCCTTCTCCGGCTATCGTGGCCTGTGGGCAACGCAAGGCTTCGAGCCGATCCGCAGCCGCTGGCTGGCGCTTGCCGCGGGTGTCGGTGACCGCATCGCCGCCCGGCTCGGCACCGAAACACTGGAAGGTCGCTTCGAAGGGCTGGAGCCCGACGGCGCGCTGGCGCTGCGGCTCGATGATGGCAGCCTGCGCCCGGTGCACGCCGGCGAAGTGTTCTCGCTTTAAGGGGAGGGGGCTCATGCTGCTCGCCATCGATGTCGGCAATACCAACATCGTCTTTGCCATCTGCGAAGGCGACGAGATCAGGTGGCGCTGGCGGATCAGCACCGACGGCCAGCGCACCGCCGACGAATATGCCGTCTGGCTGCACCAACTGATGCAGCTGGAGGGTGTCGAGCGGGGGCTGATCGATGCCGCCATCATCGCCACGGTGGTGCCGCCGACGCTATTCAACCTGCAACGGCTCGCCCGCAAATATTTCAATGTCGAGCCGCTGGTCGTCGCTGTCGGCGGCATCAACCTGGGCTTGCGAATCGACATGCCCAATCCGGCAGAGGTCGGCGCCGACCGGCTGGTCAACGCCGTTGCCGCCCATGCGGCCCATCCGGGAAACCTCATCGTCGTCGATTTCGGCACCGCGACCACCTTCGATGTCGTCTCGGCCGATGGTGCCTATCAGGGCGGCGTCATCGCGCCGGGCATCAACCTCAGCATGGATGCGCTCTACCAGGCGGCGGCCAAGCTGCCGCGCATTGCGGTGGAGCCGCCCGGCGGTAATCTGGGTGTCATCGGCAAGGGCACCGTCCATGCCATGCAGTCCGGCGTGTTCTGGGGTTATGTCGGCCTTATTGAAGGTCTGGTGCAACGCATTACATCAGAGATCAACGGGCCGGTGACGGTGATCGCCACGGGCGGTCTTGCCACATTGTTCAACCGCCACACTTCCGCCATCGATAGCGTCGATGGCGACCTGACAATTCGCGGTTTGATCCGTATTCATGCCCTTAACCAGGGCCAATAACACAACAGAAAAGATTCTTGATTAGATGAAACCGGGCAAAGAACTGATTTTCCTGCCTCTGGGCGGGTCGGGCGAGATTGGCATGAACGTCAATCTTTATGGCTGCAACGGGAAATGGGTGATGGTCGATCTCGGCATGACCTTTGCCGATCCGTCCTATCCCGGTGTCGAACTGGTGCTGCCGGATCTGAGCTTTATCGAGGACCGCGCCGCCGACCTGCTCGGCATCGTGCTGACCCATGGCCATGAGGACCATATCGGCGCCATCCCCTATCTCGCCAACGATCTCGGCGTGCCGCTTTACGCGACGCCGTTTACCGCCGGCCTGATTGCGAAGAAGCTCGAGGAGGAGGGCCTGACCAGGGAGGTCAAGCTCAACATCATTCCGATGGGCGGCACGCTGCAGCTTGGCGACTTCGGCTTCCGCTATGTCGCGCTGGCGCATTCGATTCCCGAAGGCAATGCGCTCGTCATCGACACGCCCTATGGCCGCATCTTCCACACCGGTGACTGGAAGCTCGACGACGGCCCGCTGCTCGGCAACCCGGCGTCGGCGGCAGAGCTGACCGCGATCGGTGACAGCGGCGTTCTCGCCATGGTCGGCGATTCGACAAACGTCTTCAATGAAAAGGCTTCGGGCAGCGAAACCGATGTGCGCGAAGGCCTGCTGAAGGTCGTCAAGGCGCGAAAAAAGGGGCGTGTTGTCGTCACCACCTTTGCCTCGAACGCTGCGCGCCTCGCGACGCTTGGCTGGGTGGCAAAGGAAACCGGCCGGCATCTGGTGCTGGCCGGCCGATCGATGGACCGGATTACCCAGGTGGCCAAGGCGACGGGCTATCTGAAGGACATGCCGCCGACCCTTTCGTGGAACGACGCCGCCAACATGGATCCGTCGAAGCTGCTGATCTTGTGCACCGGTGCCCAGGGTGAGCCGATGGCGGCACTCAGCCGTATCGCCGATGGTTCGCACCCGGCGCTGAAGCTCGAGAAGGGCGACCTCGTCGTCTATTCGTCAAAGCAGATCCCCGGCAACGAGCTCGCCATCGGACGCGTGCAGAATGCCCTGGCCACGCGCGGCATCGAGGTCATCACCGAAAAGCAGGCGCATGTGCACGTTTCGGGCCACCCCGGTCGACCCGAGCTGGAGGCCATGTACGACTGGATACGCCCCGAAATCGCGATCCCGGTCCACGGCGAGCGCCGCCACATGGAGGCGCATGCCGCGCTGGCGCTGGCCAATGGCGTCGACAAGGCGATGGTGCCGATCAACGGCAGCGCGATCCGGTTGGCGCCGAACGGCCCCAAGCTGCTCAGCCATGAAAAGGCCGGGCGCCTGGTGCTCGACGGCGATGTCATCCTGCCCGCCAACGGCGCGACGATCGTCGAACGCCGGCGCCTGATGATGAGCGGCCACATGGGCGTCACCGTCGTGCTGTCGCGCGATGGCAAGGTCGCCGCCGACCCGGCGATCACCGCCCAGGGCGTGCCGGTGGAGGAGGACAAGGCGGATTTCCTGTCGCAATGCGCCGATGCCGCCCGCGCTGCCGCCACCAGGGGCGATTCGCGCCAGACCGACAAATATGCCGAGGCCATCCGCTTCGCCGTCCGCAAGGTGGCGCGCGAATGGACCGGCAAGAAGCCGGTCACCGACGTCCAGGTGGTGCGGCTGTAGCGGCGCGATGACGGGGATGCCGCCATGAAACCGGCGTCCGCCGTTGCCATCTACCTTTTGTTCTGGACACTGACGCTGTTCGCGGTGCTGCCTTTTGGCGTCCGCACGACCCGCGAAAGCGGCGCCGAGCCGGTGCCTGGCCAGGCGGAGTCGGCGCCGCACAACCCGATGCTCGGCAAGAAACTGCTGTGGACGACGGTGGTGGCGACGATCCTGTTCGCGCTGTTCTACGCCAATTACGTCCACGGCTGGATCGCGCTTGAGGACATTCCCGGCTGGAAAGACACCGGACCCTATCGGTCAATCGCCAGCTGACAGCGGCGCTGCCGGGTGCCGCCTAGTTGAAGCGATCCGCGGCCTGGGCAAGCGAGACGTAGAGCCGGCCGACATTCGACGACAGCAGCGCCACCGACAGCGACTTGCCTTCGCGGTCGGGCAGCACATGGCTGATCAGCTTCTCGAATTCCTCGATGTAGTGCGTCGCCTTGACCCGGAATTCGGGATCATGGTGGAAATGCCGCTCCACGGCGCGTTGGCCGTTGGCGTCGAGGTGTTCGGCGACGCGGCGCGCAAAGATGCTGCGGTCGCCCTTCATGTAGCTGTCCCAGGCGCTGTCCTCGATGTCGAACGACAACAGCCCGGCGATGTCGATGGCCTCGGCGTGCATCGCGTCGATCAGCTCGCTCGACCGGCGTGCCAGCGTGTTGCGCTCCTTGACCTCGAAGCGGGTGTCGACCTCGTCGATCCGCTGCTCGACCTTGGCGACCGTCTCGGTAAGGCCGACGAGCCGCTGGGTGATGCGGTCCGAAGCCGCCTGCGCCGCCGCGGCGACCCGGTCGTGCATGGTTTCGACCTGGGCGAGCTGGGCCCGGATCGGCACGCCGAAGGCCAGCTCGGCGCGGCTGCTGCCGACCTGGTCGAGCGCGGCCTCGGCCTCGGCGACGACGTTGGTCAGCGTCTCGCGCATCGTGCCGGCAGTCTGGTTGGCGATATCGCGGACGCGGCCGAATACTTCGATGAGTTGCGTGGATGCCGCCAAAGAGGCGCTGCCGGTCTGGGTCTCGATGTCGGCGAGGGCGTTGCGGGCCAGCGACAGGTCCTCGCCGAGTTTGGTCGCAGCCGTATCGAGGGCGTCGCGCGCCGCCTCGAGCTGGGCCTGGGCTGCGGCGATGCTGTCGCCGCCGCTGCGCAATGGCAGCGACAGCTGGTCGGCGCGCTCGTGCAGGTCGCCCAACCGCAACGCCATGTCGTCGATCTGCGGCATTGCCGCGGGCAGGGCGCTCTGCAGCGAACCGAGCGTGCCTTCCAACGTCAGCCCGATGGCAGACAGCCGCGATTCGACCGTCGCCAGCGCCTCTTCGGTGACGCCGATGGGTTCGCCGAGCCGATGGATCGCTTCTCGCGCCTCGGTCATGCGGACAGCAATGCCCTCAAGCGCGTTGCTGCCGGTCGTCGCCGAGTTGCCGAGTTTGGCGTCGAGCACGGAAAAGCTGCGGCTGATCTCCTCGATCATCGCGTTGAAGCGCGCAGACTGGTCATCGAGCTCGCCGCCGAGCTGGCCGGTGGTGCCGAGCAGATTTTCGAGCCGCTCGCCGATCTGGCGCGCTGCTTCGCCACCGATATGGTCGAGCGTGACGCGGGCCTGGTCGACGCTGGCCAGCATGGCATTGGTCTGGGCATGGACGCCGTCGCGGGTGGCGTCCATCGCCGCGGCGGTGCGGGCGAAGGCCGCGTCCACGCCTTCGACAAGCTGTGCCAGCGGGGCGGCAACGGCCGTCTGGGCGGCGGTCGAAGCGGTCTCGATGGCGGTGAGGCTGGCCACAGTTTCCGTCGCTGTCGCCCTGGCCTGGGCCTCGGCTGCGGCGGCCTGCTCGTGCAGCGCCGTGAGCATGCGCTCGGCATCGGCGATCTGTTTGTGCAGGCCGGCCTCGGAGGCTTCGAGGAGCGCCGTGAGCCGCTCCGCCTCGTTGACGGCAGCGGGCGTGGCTCCCGTCAGCGAGACCGTTGCGTCGTTGGTGCGGCCAGCGGCTTCGTTCAGCTTCGCACCGGCGGTTTCGAGGGCGCCGACGGCGGCGAGCAAGTTTTCGTGCTGGCGCTCGATGGGGCCGGCAATTGCTTCGATGCGCGCCGTCAGGGCCGACAGCCGATCCTCGAGCATGACAAGGGCACTGGCGCTGCGATCGGTGCGTTGTTCGGCGAGCAGGGCATGGCGCGCCATCAGGTCGGTGCGCTGCGCGTTGGCGCCGCTCCGGTCGCGCAGTTGGCCGGCGACGAGCCAGATCACCGCCAGAGGCGCAGCGAGCATCATCGCCGCCGAAGCCGCGCCGGCGGCCGCGAGCAGGGCCGGCGACGGTGGACCATCAATGAACAACGGCGCCAGCGCGAGTGCGGCCAACCCGAGCCATATGACACCGGCGACGATGGCCACGATCAACGGCCAGCGCCGGGACTGCGGCAGTTCCAGATTGTCTTCCATCATCCCCCGACGTGGCCGTGCCGAACCGGCATTGACGGGTGCAGGGTAAGCGCGGATTCGCAACGCCGCAACTGCCATGCCAGCACCAGCGCCGCCAGCGTCAGCCCGAAGATTTCCCAATACCAGTAGAGCAGCGGATTGCCGGCAAGGCAGGCCAGGGCGATGGTGATGGTGCGATTGTTCGCCGACAGCACGCAAAGGCGGCGCACCAGGGGCGCGGTCCCGGCAAGGTAGCGTTGCAACAGGCCAGGGTTGGCGGCCAGCGTGGTATCGATTTCGCGGGCGCCACTGCCCAGTTTCTGCTCGACGCGATTGTACAGCCCTTCGATGCCCATGCCCGATGGCGGCCGTGGTTCGGTAACGAAGATGCCACGGGCACGGCGCTTCCAGGCTTCGCGTTCACCTTCGTACCAGGCCGACTGCACGGCGTGGCAAGCGCCCGAGACCAGCGCCAGCGCCAGCACCCACGGCCAGTCGGCGAACGACAGCGCTATCGGCAACAGCACGAAAATGAAGGCGAGATAGTCGCAGACGCCGTCGATGACCCGCCCGAGCGGGCTGGTCTTGCCACTGGCGCGCGCCAGCTTGCCGTCGAGGCCATCCATGACGTGCCAGCCGACCATCAGCAGGAAGCCGGCGACGACATACAGCGGCTGCTGCCAGTGCCAATAACACCAGCCGGCCGCGGCGCCGAAGCCCATGCCGGTAAAGGAAACCGTGTTGGGATGAATGCCCAGGCGCAGCGCCAGCGGCAGCAGCCGATCGGCAAGCGGATGCACCACCCACAGGTTGGTTGGATCCTCGATAACGGCCGGTCGGGCGATGTTCTGCGTAAAATCGATCACGACACTGCGCTAATCACCGCAGTGCAGCCTTGGCAAGCGCCACTGCAACGCCCTATGAGGCACGCCGCACATGCGATGGGGTGTAATGCGTACGGTAGGCCTTTTATTTCCACCTGCTGAAACACCGGCTTCCCTTATTGTCGGCGGTATTTCGATCCTGGAACGCCAGGCGCGGCAATTGCGCCGTGCCGGGATCGATGTGCTTTTTGCCGTCGATGTTGTGCCTTTGACACAGTTGCCGGATGGGGTCGCGGCAGTAACGGCAGCGACGCTGGTCGACCAGGTGCAGGTCGGCGACAGGGTTTGCGCGCTGGCCGCAGGCCTGGTTGTCGACGAACGGGCAATCGCGGCGGTGCTGGCAGCGCCGGCGCCTGCCTTGCTGGTGTGCGATGCCGGCGTGGAGGGCGCCGCGGGTGTCGAGCGGCTCGACGCGCTCACCTTTGCCGGGGGCGTGCTGACGCTCCCGGGCACCACCCTGCGGACGCTGGCGGCGGGGCTGGGGGAATGGGACCTGCATTCGGTGCTGACACGTGCAGTCGCCGGCGATCCGGTGACCACCCGCATCGAATTTTCGACCCTGCCGATCTACGCACCAAATCGCCGGCGCGAGATCGCATTGCTCTGGTCGCGCCCGCAGACACCTGACGAAGCCAGGGCGGTCGGCGAGACGTTGATCGCCGCGTCTCAGAAAGGTTGTCTCGACTGGCCGGCGCGCTTTTTGCACCCGTTGCCCGAAAACCTGCTGGTGCGCCTGATGGCACCGACTCGAATCACGCCGAACATGGTGACAGTCGGGACGGGGCTGATCGGCGTCGGAGCCGGGGTCGCGTTCGCTGCCGGCTGGCTGTGGACCGGGCTGATACTGGCACTCGTCACCGGGCCGCTGGACGGCGTCGACGGCAAGCTGGCACGCACCCGGGTGGAATTTTCGCGATGGGGCGACCTCGAGCATCTGCTAGACAAGTTGTTGGAATATGGCTGGTATATTGCGGTCGCGTGGCATTTTTCGCAAGTGCGCGGGTCGATGCTGGTCTATGCGATTGCCGCCCTGATCATCCTGCCGGCCATCGTCGAGGCGGTGCAGGGCGAATTCTTCCGGCGCGTGACCGGCATCCAGCTCGACGACGCCGGCACCGTCGAACGCCGCATCAGGTTGTTCGCCGGTCGCCGCAACACGTTTCTCTGGACCTGGCTGCCATTTGCCGCGTTTGGCTTCTGGTTCGAAGGTTTTGTGGGCATTGCGGTCTACAGCGTCGTGACGACCGGTATGGCACAATGGCGATTTTACAAAAGGTTATCACAGTACGGACGCCAGCATGGTGATCGGATCGCCGCAAACTACCAGGCGACCTCGTACACCTTCTTGCCCCGGACGGGCGCGTAGTCTAACTGCAACAAACAAAGCTGGGGTCCGCGGCTGATGAATCGTGCCGCCCGAAAAGGAACTTTCAACCATGTCGTCCATTCCCGTCGCCATCGTCGGCGTTGGCAATTGTGCATCCTCGCTCGTTCAGGGCCTGTCCTATTATTCGAATGGCGGCTCCAATGACGAACAGGGCCTGATGCATTGGGACCTGGCCGGCTATCGGCCCAAGGACATTGAAATCGTTGCGGCCTGGGACGTCGATGCGCGCAAGGTCGGCAAGGACGTGGGTGAGGCGATCTTTGCCAAGCCGAATTGCACCGCGGTTTTCTGCGACCATGTCGGCAAGACCGGCGCGATCGTGTCGATGGGCCGCGTGCTCGATGGCGCTTCGGATCACATGAACGCCTATCACGAGGATCGCCGCTTCATCGTGGCCGACCTGCCGCAGGCCACCAAGGCCTCGGTCGTCGAGGAGCTGAAGCGTTCGGGCGCCCAGGTCATGACTAACTATCTGCCGGTCGGCAGCCAGGAAGCCACGGAATTCTATGCCGATGCCGCGATCACGGCGGGCGTCGCCTTCGTCAACAACATCCCGGTTTTCATCGCGTCGAACCCGGAATGGGCCGAGCGTTTCCGCGCCGCCGGCGTTCCCATCCTCGGTGACGACATCAAGGCGCAGCTGGGCGCCACCATCGTCCACCGCACGCTGACCGATCTGTTCGCCAAGCGCGGTGTGACGCTTGATCGCACCTATCAGCTCAATACTGGCGGCAACACCGACTTTCTCAACATGACCAACAAGGACCGGCTGGCTTCGAAGAAGAAGTCGAAGACCGAGGCCGTGCAGTCGGTAGCGCACAGCCGTCTCGACGACGACAACATCCATGTCGGCCCGTCAGACTATGTCGCCTGGCAGAACGACAACAAGGTCTGCTTCCTGCGCATGGAAGGCCGCATGTTCGGCGGCGTGCCCCTCAATCTGGAGCTGCGCCTGTCGGTGGAGGACAGCCCGAACAGCGCCGGTGTCGCCATCGACATGATCCGCTGCGCCAAGGTTGCCCTCGATCGCAAGATCGGCGGTCCGATCCTGACGCCGTCGTCGTATTTCTGCAAGCATCCGCCGGTCCAGGTGACCGACGACGAAGCCTATGCCGCGCTTGAAGAGTTCATCGCCGGCACGGTCAACTAAGCAGCTTTCAGGGGCCGGAGCGCGCGCTTCCGGCCCTGTTCGCTATGCAGGCAATCATCCTCGCGGCCGGCATGGGCACGCGGCTGCGATCGGTATCGCCGTCGAAGCCGTTGACGATGGTTGCCGGGCGGCCGCTGATCCACCGTATCCTCGACAACCTGGCGGCTGCGGGCATTACCCGTCCGCTCGTCGTTACCGGCTATCGCGGCGATGACGTGGCGGAGGCTGTCCACGCCTGGGGCGCCGAGACGCTGCACAATGCGGAATGGGCACAGCCGAACGGGGTTTCGGTGCTCGCCGCGGCGCCCCGGCTCGAAGCCGAGGCGCTGTTGGTGATGGCCGACCATCTGGCCAGCCCTGGCGTCTATGCCGCCGTGGCAGGCGCCGGCTGCCCGGATGCCGGGCTTGTGCTGGGTATCGACCGCCGCATGGGCCACCCATGGGCGGATGAGGCGGATGTCACCCGCGTCGCCACCCGCCAAGGCCGCATCGTCGCCATCGGAAAGCAGATCTGCACCTATGACGCGCATGACTGCGGCGTGTTCCTGATCACGCCGGAGCTTGTGGCGGCACTGGCGCCGCTGCCGGCGCCGGGCTTGTCCGACGGCGTCAGGGCGCTTGCGGCACGCGGGCGGGCGCTCACCGTCGATGTTTCGGCGCATGACTGGATCGACATCGACGATCCTCGGGCACTGGCGTTAGCGGAGGACTGGGTGCAGTAAAGGGCGTTGCCGATGCCGGCTAGAAGCGCTGCCGAAACTGCACTTCCAGTGCCGCCTGGCGGTCGCGATAGCCCGGCGTGTTCGGCGAATCGGTCTGCAATCGGCCCTCGATGCGGACATCGCCGAACGCCAGCGGCAGCTCGGCGCCGGCAGTGACGATCGCGAACTTTTCAGCGTTGGCCGAAATCCTGTAGCTCACCAGGCCGCGGACGGCACCGGTCGGGTCGTTGGCCGGGATCGGCGGATTGCCGATGTCGTTTATGTTGAGGTGCACTGATCGCACGGAGCCATACCAACGGCGGTTGCGGGTATCGGTCACCGCCGCCGAGAACGACAGGCTGCGGCTGTCGCCATCGGTCCAATAACCGATGGGCCGGCCGCGATAGGTGAAACCATCGAAATACAGACTGTTGTTGTACATGGAGCCCGGATAGATCGTCTCGCCACCGGTAAGTTTTTCGAGCGGTGTGCCGTTGAACAGCGATGCCGCCTGGGTGTCGGCATATTCGACCGTCGCGACCCAGCTGGCACCCTTCCTGCCCCACGGGCCCTGCAGCGTGGCGCCGACCATGCGCGAATATTGCTCGAGGATGACGTTGTCGAAATCCTCGGCCTCGGCCTCGACATAGACTTTTGCCGATACCGGTCCGAAGCGCTGGGTGTAGCTTATGTCCCAGCCGGCGATCTGGTTGCCGGCTTGTTGCAGGAACGCAACCTGGTCGCCGGTCGTCGGGTTGTCGGCGTTGCCAAACCCGATGAAGCTGCTGCTGATCTGTTTCAATCCGCAGGGCCGCCCGTCGCCGCACAGCATCTGGGCGCGGTTCAGCCCGATCGCCAGACCGCGCGCGGGTTCGAAGCCGACGCGGGTGCCAAAGGTCAGGATATTGGCATAGTCGCGGCGCGGACCGTTGAGGACGCCGCCGAAGATTTCGAACTGCACCGGCCCCAGCCAGCGTAGCACGGGAAAGTCGATGCGTTCCGGTACCAGACGCTTCAGGCCGACCTTGGGAATGGGGCGGGCACTGTTCGACCAAAGCAGCGCGCCGTCATGGCCGGGGCCATACCATTGCTCGGTGTAGCCACCGTAAACCGCCCAATTGCCGAACCGCACGGCGATCTGCGATGGTTCGAAATGCAGGTAGCTGTTGTCCTGGCCACCGGCACCGGCGCGATAGCCGACGCCGAGAGCGACGCTCACCACATCGCTGTTGAACTCGACCCGTGTCGAGGCATCCGCCTTGCCGCGGGCCAGGGTGCCGAAGTCGCGGGCGACCGAAACATCGTTGGTGACGCCGAGCCGGATATCGACGGCCTTGCGCTGCGCTGCCAGGTCGCCGAGCCGGTCGAGGCGGTCGACCGCCGCTTTTAGCCAGGGGTCGAGCGTGCGGCCGTCACGGGCTTTGTCGAGGCCGGAATCGATCTGCGCCCATGGCAGCGGCCAACTGTCGACCGGGCCCTCGACCAGGCCGGCTGCCTTGAGCAAATCGACGTCCTGGCGCAATTGCCGGTCACCGACCTCGGCGAACGGGCCAGCGAGCGCCGGCGCGGCGACGAGCGCCGCCAGCAACGACGCAAAGGCGAGGTAACGCATACTCTACTTCCCTTGGTCGCCGCTGCCGGCGTCAAGCCCGCTTGTTCAGCGGCACATAATCGCGGTGGGTCGGCCCGGTGTAGAGCTGCCGCGGGCGGCCGATCTTCTGTTCCGGGTCTTCCATCATCTCGGTCCATTGCGCGATCCAGCCGACGGTCCGCGAGATGGCGAACAGCACGGTAAACATCGACGTTGGGAAGCCGATCGCCGACATGACGACGCCCGAGTAGAAATCGACGTTCGGATAGAGCTTCTTGTCGATGAAATAGGGGTCGTTGAGGGCAATGTGCTCGAGCTCGCGGGCAACGTCGAAGATGGGATCGTCGATGCCGAGCTTGTCGAGGATGGTCTTCGCGACGCCGGCCATGACCTTGGCGCGCGGATCATAGTTTTTATAGACGCGGTGGCCAAAGCCCATCAGGCGGAACGGGTCGTCCTTGTTCTTGGCGCGGGCGATGAATTCCGGAATCCGCTCGGGCCGGCCGATCTCGCGCAGCATGTTGAGCGCCGCCTCGTTGGCGCCGCCGTGCGCCGGGCCCCACAGGCAGGCGATGCCGGCCGAAATGCAGGCGAACGGGTTGGCGCCCGACGAACCGGCAAGTCGCACCGTCGACGTCGAGGCATTCTGTTCATGGTCGGCCTGGAGGATCAGCAGCTTTTCCATCGCATCCTCGACGACGGGGTCGATGATATAGGGCTCTGCGGGCACGCCGAAGGTCATGCGCAGGAAATTGCCGGCGAACGACAGGCTGTTGTCGGGATAGAGAAACGGCTGGCCGATCGAATATTTGTACGCCATTGCCGCCAGCGTCGGCATCTTGGCGATCAGCCGATGGCTGGCGATGATGCGCTGCTGCGGATCATGAATATCGGTCGAATCGTGATAAAAGGCCGCCATGGCGCCGACGATGCCGCACATGATCGCCATCGGGTGCGCATCGCGGCGGAAGCCGCGATAGAACTGCGCCAGCTGTTCGTGGATCATCGTGTGGCGGGTGATGTTGCGGGTGAATTCGGCGTGCTCGGCCGGGTTGGGCAGATTGCCGTTCAGCAGCAGGTGCGCGACCTCGAGGAAGCTCGACTGTTCGGCCAGCTGGTCGATCGGATAGCCGCGGTACAGCAGGACGCCGGCATCGCCGTCGATATAGGTGATCTTTGACTCGCATGCCGCGGTGCTGGTGAAGCCCGGATCATAGGTGAAGCGCCCGGTCTGGGCGTACAGCTTGCGGATATCGATGACTTCGGGGCCGACGCTGCCGGCCAGGACGGGATAGTTCGCGCTCTTGCCGTCGACGGAGACGCTTGCGGGTTCGGTCATTCGGATTGCCCTTTGTCGTTCAATGCGAGGGGGTCGGTGCGGGGATCAGTGCAGGGATCAAAGCAATGGCATCGTCGATGCGCCCCAGGGTTTCGTCGCGGCCCAGCGTTTCCATGACTTCGAACAGGCCCGGCGACTGCGACGAGCCGGTGACCGCGGCGCGCAGCGGCTGCGCGACCTGGCCGAGCTTCAGGGCCGATGTTTCCGCCAAGGCGCGTGCCTGTTCTTCCAGTTGGATTGCCGTCCAGTCGGGGATGGTGGCGAACAGCGCGCGTGCCGATGCCAGCACCCCCGGTGCTGCCGACGCTAGCAGCTTGCTCGCGCCATCGTCCATCGGAATTGGGCGACTGCGAAGATAGAACACCGAGCCCGATGCCAGATCGTTGATATTGTTGGCGCGCTTCTTCAGTTCGGCCATGCTGCGCTGCAAGATGGCTCGGTCGGGATCGGCAAGCGCGCGGCCGAGCGCGGTGCCGACACGGCCCTCGATCAGCGCAACCAGCCGCGCATCGTCGGCGGCGCGGATGTAGTGGCCGTTGATGTTTTCCAGCTTCTTCATGTCGAATCGCGCCGGGCCGCGCCCGACACCCGACAGGTCGAACCATTCGGACGCCTGGGCCCGGTTGATGAATTCGTCATCGCCGTGACCCCAGCCGAGGCGCAGCAGGTAATTTTCCACCGCCTCGGGCAGCATGCCGAGCTGATCGCGATATTCGTTGACGCCCAGCGCGCCGTGCCGCTTCGACAGCTTGGCACCATCGGCGCCATGGATCAGCGGGATATGGGCATAGAGAGGCTCCGGCCAGCCCATCGCGCGGATCAACGCCAGCTGGCGAAAGGCGTTGTTGAGGTGATCGTCGCCGCGGATGACATGTGTGACGCCCATGTCGTGATCGTCGACGACGACGGCGAGCATATAGGTCGGTGTGCCGTCCGACCGCAGCAGAACCATGTCGTCGAGCTCGGCATTGGCGACGGTCACCGATCCCTGGACGAGATCGTCGATCGTGACGCTGCCTTCCTGCGGCGCTTTCAGCCGGATCACATAAGGCACATCGTTCGGCCAGTCGGTGCGATCCCGCCAACGGCCGTCGTAGCGCAGCGGCTGCTTGGCGGCGCGCTGGGCGGCGCGCATTTCTTCCAGCTCGGCCGCGGTGGCGTAGCAGCGATAGGCATGGCCGCTGGCGAGCAGCTGATGGGCGACTTCGGCATGGCGGGCGGCGCGGGCGAACTGGTAGACGACCTCGCCGTCCCAGTCGAAATCGAGCCAGGTCAGGCCGTCGAGAATGGCTTCGATTGCCGGCTCGGTCGAACGGGCGCGGTCGGTATCCTCGATGCGCAGCCGGAACTCGCCCCCGTGATGACGCGCGAACAGATAGTTGAACAGCGCTGTGCGGGCGCCGCCGATGTGTAGGTAGCCCGTTGGCGACGGGGCGAAACGGGTAACGACTTTGCTTGCGCCCATCTGGTTCTTGTCCAATGGTAATAGGGGTCTTTGGAGGCTGATTGCGGGGGCAATACGGCAATGGCGGGGCCATATGCGGGGCTGACTAGCAGAAGCGCCGGGGGGGTTCAAATCACGGCCCCCAGGGTTCGCGACGCGTTGACCGCACGCTGGTGGGCACTTGTGGATGCCGAGCGCGAATCCGTGGCGCTGTGGCTGCCGGTGGCGTTCGGCGCCGGCATCGCCGCCTGGTTCGTGCTGCCTTGGGCCGAACAGCGGCTGGCGGCGGCGGTGCTCTGCCTGGGACTGGCGCTGGCCGGCGGCCTGTCGCGCCTGCGGCCCTTGCTGGTGGCAGGGTTGCTGGCACTGGCCGGCATGGGCGTTGCCGAGTGGCGGTCGGCGCGGGTCGCGCATCCTGTTCTTGCGGCGCGCCCGGTCGCCAGCGTCACGGGGATCGTCACCGGCGTGGAGAACCGCGCCGATCGTCGCCAGATCAGGCTGCTGGTGGCGCCCGATGCCGGTAGCGGCTTGCCGCCGCTGGTGCGGTTGACGGTCCGCGGCAAGGTCGAAGTCGCTCCCGGCGCGCGCGTTGCCGTTCGTGCCATGCTGTCGCCGCCGGCCGCGGCGGCCGTTCCTGGCGGCTATGATTTCGCGCGCCGGGCATGGTTTGCCGGCATCGGCGCGACCGGCTTTCCGATGGGGCCGGTACGGGTGCTGGCGCCGGCCCCGCCGCCCGCCGGGCCGCTTGCCTGGCTCGCCGCGGCGCGAGGCCGGCTGACGGCGCGGATCGTTGCGGCGGTCCCCGGTGAGTCAGGCGCGATCGCTGCCGCCTTTGTCACCGGCGACCAGGGCGCGATCCCCATCGAAACCGCCCAGGCCATGCGCGATTCGGGGCTGGCGCACCTTCTGTCGATCTCCGGGCTGCACATCGCCGTTGTCGTGGGCGGGGCGATCTTTTTGGTGCGGCGAACGCTGACGCTGAGCCCCTGGATCGCGCTGCGTTGGCCGGTCAAGACTATCGCGGTTGCCGTCGCCGCGGTGATCGGCGTTGCCTATACGCTGCTCGCCGGCGGCGAGGTGCCGACGGTGCGGACCATATTGGCGACGCTGATCGTGCTGGTCGGCATGGTGCTCGGCCGGGAGGCGTTTTCGCTGCGGCTGCTGGCGGCGGCGTCGTTCATCATTCTCGCGGTGCGGCCGGAGGCGCTGCTCGGCGCCAGTTTCCAGCTGTCGTTCGCCGCCGTCATCGCCATCGTGGCGCTGTACGAATCCCGCCTCGGGCGCTGGCTCACGACGCCGCAGGAGGACGAGCACCCGCTGCACCGGCTTGGCCGTCACCTGCTGTCGCTGCTGGTGTCGGGGCTGGTTGCCGAGCTGGCATTGTCGTCGATCGGGTTGTTCCATTTCAACCGGGCGGGGCTGTACGGCGTGCTCGCCAACCTGGTCGCCATCCCGCTGGCGAGCTTTGTCATCATGCCGGCGCTGGTGCTGGCGCTGCTCGCCGACGTGGTCGGGTTGGGCGCCTGGGCCTGGCCGCTGGTCGGGCTGGTCATGGGCTGGCTGGTCGAAATCGCCCATGCCGCCGCGGCGCTGCCCTGCGCGGTGGTGCGGCGGCCGGCGATGCCGGTGCCGGCCTATGCGCTGATCATCGCCGGCGGGCTGTGGCTGGCGCTGTGGCGGTCCCGGCTGCGCTGGTGGGGGGCTGGCGCCGCGGCCCTGGGCGTGGTGCTGGCAATGGCGGCAGCGCCGGCGGACCTGCTGGTCAGCAGCGACGGCCGCAATGCCGCGGTGCGCCTGCCCGATGGCCGGCTGGCGTTCCTGCGCGCCCGGACCGGCAGCTTCCTCAAGGATGTATGGGGCGATGCGCTGGCGGCGGAGGGGGATGCCGCCTTTGTCGACCTGCCGGGCATGGCGTGCAGCGGCGATGCCTGTGTCAGCCGCATCCATGCCGGCGGCCGCGACTGGCGGCTGCTGGCGACGCTGTCGCGCGATTACGTCGCCCGCGCCAGCTTCGAGCCGGCCTGTGCTGCCGCCGACATCGTGATCAGCGATCGCCGCCTGCCGGGCTGGTGCCGGCCGCGCTGGCTGAAGCTTGATCGCACGGCGCTGGCCGACAGTGGCGCGGTGGCGATCTGGCTGGGGGAGCGGCGCGTCGAGACGGTGCACGACCGCATCGGCGACCATCCCTGGCGACCCGTCAGCCCAGTGCGCCGGTGGCAAAGGCGGTTGCCCAGCACGCCGCCATCGACACGCTGACGGCCGCGCCGACGCGCAGCAGATAGGCCGGGGTCGCCGTGCTCGCCGCCATGGCGATCTTCATGACCGCGTTGACCGTCATTGCGGCGAGCACCGGCGTGACGGCCTGCGCCGCGGTCAGCTTGCCGCCGGCGACCAGCGCGGCGACCGACATGGCGGCGGCATGGGTATCGACGATGCCGCCGAGGGCCGCGCCGACCGTGACGCCGGCGGTGCCGAACAAGGGCTGGGCGGCGGCGGTGAGCAGCAGGATGGCGGCCATGCCGGCGGCCAGCAGCAGCGCGGCGCCGAGGCTGAAGGCGCGGCCACTGGCGGGTGGCGGCGCTGTCGATCGTGCGGCGCGCAGGGTATACAGTCCACCGAACAGCATGATGACGCCGGTGCCGGCGGCCAGCGCCGGTGCGAGGGCCAGCAGTGTCGGGCGGCTGACGGTGCCGAGGACGAGCACCATCTGCACGAAGGTCGCCAGCGACGACAGCGTGCCGCCGGCGACGGCAGCGGTCAGCGCGGCGGGTTCGGCGCGGGCCTTGCTGCCCATGGCGCCGGTGGTGGCGACGCTGGAGACGAAGCCGGCAGCCAGCCCCGACACCGGCAGGCCGTAGCGCGGTCCCAGCGCCCGGGTCATGATGTGGCCGGCGGCACTGATGGCGAGCACGAGGATGACGACGAGCCCCAGCAGGTGCGGGTTGATGGCGCCGTAAGGGCCCATCGCCCGGTCGGGAAGTTGCGGCCAGACGACGATGGCGATGATGGCGAGGACCAGCGCATCGTCGAGCTCGGCCTGGCTCAGCGTGCCGCGGACGAAGCGGTGCAGCCGTGTCTTGCCGGCGAGGAGGGCGACGATGATGACGGCGATGCCGGCGGCGAGCAGCGGCTGGGCCAGCGCCAGGGCGCCGAGCAGCGGCACGGCAACCAGCGCGACCTCGGTGGTCAGCCCCGGATCGGTGCTGCGGCGGCCGAGATAGGCGAGCCCGGCAAGCCCGGCGACGGCGGCGACAACGATCCCGAGCAGCAGCGCACCGCCAAGATGCATCGCCAGCGTGCCGAGCAGGGCCACCAGCGCGAAGGTGCGCAGCCCGGCGGGGCCGCGGGTCGGGCCGCGACCCTTGCTGCGTTCGCGTTCGAGGCCGACCAGCAGGCCGATGCCGAGCGCCACGAGCATGTTGAGGGGCAGGCCGGTCATCGCGCTCAAGCGCGCAGGTTCCGCGACCGCAGGCAATAGGGGCGGCTACGCAGCCGGCGTCAACGCGCCGCGATGGTCACCGCATTGGCCTTGCCATAGTCGCGCAGGGATGCCGGGGCGCCGCAGCGGCGGATGAGGCCGGTGACGATCTGGCGCCGATAGGCGTTGAGCGGCAGCACGTTGAGCGGCCGGGTCCGGATCGCCGCGACCTCGGCGGCGGTGAAGCGCACGGTCGCCGGCGGGGTGGACGCGCCGCCGAGATCGAAGGTGACGAAGTTCATGACCTGGGCAAGGTCGGCATCGCTCAGTTGGGCGCGGGAGACATTGGGCAGGCGGACGACATATTCGCGAGCGTCCGGCGTGCACAGGAACCAGCCGGCGAGGCCGCGCAGCTGCGGCACCGACAGTGGCGGGGAGGCGCCCAGCGTGCCGTGGCAGCCGCCGCAGCGCAGGATGAACTTGGTTTGGGCTGGCGACAGTACGACGGCGTTGCGTTCGGCGGCGCTGTTGTCGCTGGCCAAGGCCGGGGCGGTGAACAGCACCAGCAGCGCCAGTGCCTTCACGGGATGGTCCCGTCGGCAATTAGGCGCGCGCGCAGCTCGGTCATGGCGCTGTTCTTCATCGGCGCCTTGCGGGCGGCGGCGATTTCGGCGGGCTTGAACGGCGCCGCCGTGCCGCCGCGGGCGGCAAAGCTGAGCGCGGCGGCAAGGTCGCTGTCCGACAATGTGCCGAAGCCCGGCATGACGCCGATGATCGGCGTGCCGTCGACGATGATGCGGCCGGCCAGCCCGTTGGTGACGACGGCGGCGAGATAGGCGCGGCCCGCCGGCTTGGCGGCGATGACGGCGGTGCGCCCCGCCAGGCGCGGGAACTGCCCGGCAAGGCCCTGGCCGTCGGTCTGGTGGCAGACCTGGCAGTTCGCCTTCCACGCCGGCGGCGGCGCGGCGGCGGCGGGCGCGGTCAGGACGGCTGCCAACAGCCCGACGAGCATCGAAAATCGGTTCAACTGGCGACGCCTACCAGCGCTGCCGTCGAGCAGTGATAGGCCATGCTCGAGGTGCCGAAGCACCAGATGATCTCGTTGTTGCCCTGCGGGCGGTAGGTCGGCATCGCTTCCTCGGTGTTGTCGCAGCCGCATTGGCCGCAGCCCGAGGTGCCGCAACAGTCGCGATAGGCGATGAGGTAGTTGCGTTTGTCGTCGGGGTTGTAGCAGGTGCCGACCCAGGACGTCAGCGACGGTTGGGTGCCGGCCGGGCAGGTGTGAACGCCGCCGCCGCAGCAGGTGCACAGCGAGCCGTCGATGGCGCAATAGCGCCAGTAGTTGCACTCGGTATCTTCCTTGGTCTGGGCTTTTTTCTGGAAATCGGTGAGGTCGGGCAGCACCGTGCCGGGGGCCGGCGCGGGCGCCTGGGGTGTCTGGGCCTTCGCCCGCTCGATCGGCAGCAGCGGAAACACCGGCGCTGCGACGATGGCGAGGCCGAGCTTGCTCAGCACGCCGCGCCGCGAGGTACCGCCGGCCAGCCGCCGGACCAGCCGTTCGCTCCAGCCGTCGATGCCGGTGCTGGCCTGGAATTCAGCCATGTGGTGCGTCTCCGATCATGCCGCGACCTTGCCATTGAGGCTTTTCAGATACGCCTGGGCCGATGAAAAGCCGGTTTCGTCGGCGATCATCAGGCTTTCGAGATGTTCCCGGCTGCTGACAAGGCCCTTGGACGCGATGATGCCGTCGGGCCGGATCAGCACGCCATAGGGCAATTTGCCGACATGGAAGGCAAGGCCGATGCTGGCGCTGTTGGCAAAGGGGGTGCCGCCGAGCTTGTAGCGGTCGACCATGGCGCGAATGGCGCTGTCTTCGCCGTCGCCGACGAAGACCAGGTCGAGGTTTTCGGCCGCCGCCACTGCCTTGGCCAGCGGCGCGACCTTCTTGCAGACGGGGCAGTCGGGGGCGACGAACATCAGCAGCGTGTTGCGCGCGCCCATATGGCCCGGCCCGATGGCCAGTGCGGCACCGTCGAGGGTGGTCGCGTGGACGTGCGGGGCCATGTCGCCGGCGCGCGGACCGGCATCGGTGACCAGCGCGCCCATCGGCGCGATGCGTTCGTGGAGCACGCCGACCTGGCGGGCCAGCGCCAGCACCGCGATTGCGAGCACGGCGACGACGATCCACAGCAGGAAGGTGGAGGCGATCAGCATGTCAGAAGCCCGTCACGGTGATGAGCCCGGAGCGGCCGAGGTCCTTCAGATTGCGCTCGATGCGGCCGGTTTCGGGGTCGATGACCCAGAACCAGCCTTCCTCCGACACCACATAAAGCTGGGGTCGGGCATCCTGGCTGACCCCGACGACGTAGCCATCGGTCGGCAGTTCGAAGCGGCGCAGTAGCGATTTGCCGGCGATGTCGAACACCCAGACCTCGCTGCCGCCCTGTTTCTGGGTCCAGTGCTTGCCGTTGTGCATCAGCGCGAACAGCCGGCCGCTGGCGGTGTGCAGCGCAAAGGGGTGGCGACCACCGGGGCGCCAGGTCTTGTGCTGGGGCGCCGTGGTGGCGGTACCGAGACCCGCGGCCTGCTGCAGCGACCAAGCGGGATCAAGCGTGGTGGTGGCGCCGAGCGTCGCCGGGTGGACCATGCCGGTATAGGTGATGAAAAGCGCCTTGCCGGTGTTGCGATCGACCAGGCTTTCTTCGAAAACCGGATCGGTTTCGGCGTTGAAGAACACCGGCGTGTGGGTGATGCTGCCCTTGCCGCGGCTGTCGAGCGCGACATTGGCGAGCGAACCATCGGCGCACAGCGCGGCGAAACCGGCGTCGCGATAGGGGAAAACCAGGCCGCAGCCGGGGGTTTCGACCTCCGACAGCAGCCTGTTTGTCTTCAGATCGACGACGACGACCGAGGGTGCCGGCTGCATGTTGAGCACATAACCGCGGTGGCCGCTGGCCGACAGGTTGAAATAGGGCACGCGGCCCGATGCGATCAGGCGCCCCGGCAGGGTGATTTCGGTCAGCAGCTTGAGCGTCGTGCCGTCATAGACCGACAGCAGATCCTGCCTGGTGCCGCGATTGATGCGGCTCCAGATCGATTCCGAGACGTAGAATCGGCTGTTGTCGGGGGCGGCGGCAAAGCCCGCGGCGGGCGCGGCGTTGACGGTGCCCTCGATCTTGGCGGTGTCGCCGTTGACGATGGTGATGCCGCCGCGGCGCGAGGCGACGAAAAGCCGGTGCGGGCCGGCCGGCGGCAGGGTGGCGATGTCGCTGGTCTCGCTCTCCAATATTGGGGCGCTGGTGGCGGTGGCAGGGGTCGGCGGCGGAGCGGCGGGGGCGGGCGGTACGACGGGCGGGGCGAATGTCGTCGGCGTGGCGGCCGGCTGGGCCGACAGCGGTGCCGCCAGCACCAGCGCGGTGACGAGAAACGGCAGATGCTGCGTGGCTGTCATCATCGGTCCAGACCTGCCCCCGGGCGTTCGCAACGTGACCGGCACGTCGAAACCTGTAGCAACGCTAGGGCGGCGTCAAACGCC
This sequence comes from Sandarakinorhabdus sp. DWP1-3-1, assembly GCF_049896705.1. Lineage (NCBI taxonomy): Bacteria > Pseudomonadati > Pseudomonadota > Alphaproteobacteria > Sphingomonadales > Sphingosinicellaceae > Sandarakinorhabdus > Sandarakinorhabdus sp. DWP1-3-1. Next base: position 379,843 of record NZ_JAFCUV010000001.1, read on the forward strand.
GCGACCATAAGGCGTATGACGTAGCGGGCGTGGAAAGGCGCCTTACGCTGGCGAACACGGACTGTCGCCCTACGTCAAACGTCCATTTGTTGCACTGCGCGGGGTGGCGCACCTTTGCGGCAACAGGGTCGAGGGGCGACGGCATGGCGGGCAGATGGCGGCGGACGGTGGCGGCCATGGCGCTTGTGGGTGGCATGGCGGCCGCCCTGGCCAGTGCCGAGGTAGCGATTCCGCCCGAAATCGTCGCGAAAATCGGGCTTTTGACGCCGGCCGAGCGTGATTTCATGCTGTCCAAGGCAGCCGAGGCGATGGTTCCCAACCGTGCCGAGATGTACCGGCGCTGGGCCAACAAGACCCCGGAACAGGTCAAGGCCTATGTCCAGGCGATGATGCAGGTGGTGGAGGACAACAAGTTCCACGCCGGCACCGACATGGCATCGATCCCGCTCGACACGACGGTGCCGGGTTTCAACAGCTGGAAGACGCTGCGGCCGCAGGTGCTGGAGCCGAAGCGCGAGCCGGGACCGTTCAACCTGTCGCGTTATGCCCAGGGCCGCGGCGGCATCCCGACCTTCTTCAACCTGCCGGTGGCGATCACGCCCGAGGACCTGAAGGCCGGCGCCGTCGATATCGCCATGGTCGGCATCCCGCTCAACATGGGGTCGGGCACGCGCGGTGCGCAGCTGGGGCCGAACGCCATCCGCACCGTCGGGCGGCTGGGGCCCGGCAACGACATGTACACGATGGTGGCGGCCAACAAGGTGCTGAACATGGTCGATTACGGCGACATCGCCGTCGACCAGATGTCGACCGAACGGTCGATGGAGCATGTCCGCGAGGAGGTCCGCAAGATCGCCGCCACCGGGGCGCTGCCGTTCATCGTCGGCGGCGACCACAGCCTCGAATACTCCGACGTCGCCGGGCTGGCCGATGTCCATGGCAAGAACCGGGTCAGCGTCATCCATTTCGATTCCCACTACGACGCCGGGCGCGGCAACGCCCATCTGATCAGCCATGGCCAGCCGGTCTATCGCCTGCTGAAGGAGGGCCATGTCCGCGGCCGCGACTATATCCAGGTCGGCCTGCGCGCCCAGTCTCCCGACGAGGCGACCTTCGAATGGATGCGCGAGCAGGGTTTTCGCTATCACACCATGGTCGAGGTGGAAAAATCCGGCTGGGAAACGGTGATGAAGCGCGTGCTTGCCGAAGCCAGCGAGGACGGGCGCAAGATCTATATCTCGTTCGATATCGATGTGCTCGACCCGGTCTACATGTCCGGCACCGGCACGCCGGTATCGAACGGGCTGACGATGCGCGAGGTCGTGCCGATGATCCGCCGGCTGTGCAGCGAGACCAACCTTGTCGGGTTCGAGCTGGTCGAGCTCGATCCGACGATGGACCCGACCTATCAGTCGGCGCTCAATTCCAAGACCATCATCCATGCCTGCATGACCGGCGTCGCGATGCGCAAGCAGGGCAACAAGCCGCCGAAGTTCCTGAGCCCGTTGAGCTCGGAACACGGCCAGGACGGGCGCGATTTCAGCAAGCGGCCGGTGCCACCGGTCGACAAGAAGCCCGACGACAAGGACGCGAAGCCGGCACGGCGGGGGACCACATGAGCAGGCGGGGTGCAGCGTTCGGCGTGGTGCTGCTGGCGGGGATCGCCGGCGGCGCGATGGTGATGGCGGAGGACAAGAAGGTCGAGGTGCCGGCCTGGCTGGCACCCAAGATCGCCGGGCTGCCGGCGGCGAAGCGGGAGTTCCTGCTGTCCGACAAGATCACCAACTTCGCGGCGCGCCACGACCTGCTGTTCAAGCGATTCCTGGACAAGAGCCCGGCGGAGATCGAGGCCTATGTCGACGGCATGATGCAGATGACCGAGGACTTCAAGTTCAAGGCCGGGCGCGACATGGGCATGATCCCGCTCGATACCGGCGACGAGCGCTTCAACGCCTGGAAGACCAAGCGCCCGCAATCGATGAACCCGAAGCGCGAGCCGGGGCCGATCTATCTCGACCGCTACATCGGCCGCTGGGAAACCGGCATCAAGACCTTTGCCAATGCGCCCGTCGCCATCACCCCCGAGGACCTGGTGGCCGGCAAGGTCGATGTCGCCATTGTCGGCGCGCCGCTCGACATGGGTTCGGGTTATCGCGGGGCCAAGGCGGGGCCGGCGGCGATGCGCGCCACCTATGGCGCCGGCGGCATCGACATGTACACGATGGTCGACCCGTCGGACGAGCTCAACATCGTCGATTACGGCGACATCGCCGTCGACAACATGTCGACCGAGCGCACCATGGGTCATGTCCGCGAGGAGGTCGCGGCGATCGCCCGGACCGGCGCCATCCCGTTCATCGTCGGCGGCGACCATAGCCTTGAGTATTCCGACGTCGCCGGCCTTGCCGATGTCCATGGCAAGGGCAGTTTCGGCGTCGTCCATTTCGACAGCCATTACGACGCCGGCAAGGGCGGCGAGCATTTCATCACCCATGGCCAGCCGGTGTATCGCACGGTCAAGGAAGGCCATGTGCTGGGGAAGAACTACATCCAGGTCGGGCTGCGCGGGCCGTGGCCGGGGCCGGAAGGGTTCGAATGGATGCGCGACAACGGGGTGCGCTACCACGCCATGCCCGAGGTTGAGAAATCGGGCTGGAACGTCGTCATGGAGCGGGCAGTCAAGGAGGCGAAGGAGACCGGCAAGAAGATGTATGTCAGCTTCGATGTCGACGTGCTCGACCCGGCGTTCGTGACCGGCACGGGCACGCCGGTGCCGGGCGGCCTGACGATGCGCGAGGCGATCCCGATCGTGCGCCGGCTGTGCGCGGAGACCGACATCATCGGCTTCGAAATCGTCGAGGTCGCGCCGCAGCTGGACGTGTCGTACCGGACGCCGCTGAACGCCAATTTCATCATGCACGCCTGCCTGACCGGGATCGCGATGCGCAAGAAGGGCCTGACCCAGGCGCATTACCTGAGCGACGTGACCACCGAGCATGGCGCCGACACGCCGGCAGGCCGGAAACGCTACAAGCCCGAAGTGCCGGTGAAGGACGTGACGGTTTCAAAGCCCAAGCCGAACTGAGTCTGCCCTACGTCATTTACCCCATGTTGACCCGGGGCCGGCTGACGCCAATCCTGTAGGCATGCGGGTGGAACCATATGCAGCGATGGCGCCGGGCGGGGGCACCCAGCGCCACCAGCGCGTCGATGGCGCGGCGCGGCTGGCGTGCGGCCCGGCGGGTGTCGCCGACCTGTACCAGCGCGCACCATGCCGGCTGCTGTTCCCCGATGTCGAACCCGGCGAGCCGTTGCAGGCGGTGTCGATCACCACGACCGGCGGGCTGACCGGCGGCGACCGCATCCGGGTCGAACTGGCGGTGGCGGCCGGGGCGGCGGCGACGCTGACGACCCAGGCGGCCGAGCGGCTGTACCGCGTGCTGCCCGGCGACGCCGATATCCGGATCGAGACGGCGGTGACGGTCGGCGCCGGCGGCTGGGCGGAATGGCTGGCGCAGGAGGCGATCCTGTTCGACGCGACGCGCGCGCGGCGCAGTTTCGACGCCGAGGTGGCGCCGACGGGGCGGCTGTTGGCGGTCGAAAGCCTGGTGTTCGGGCGGACGGCGATGGGCGAGACGCTGCGGTCGGGCCGCATCCACGACAGCTGGCGCATTCGCCGCGACGGCCGGCTGGTCTGGGTCGATGCGCTGCGGCTGGAGGGGGATATCGCGGCGCAGATGGCGGCGCCGTTCGGGTTCGGGGACGCGTGTTCGTCGGCGACACTGCTGTATGTCGGGACGGATGCGGAGGCGCATCTCGAACTGGCGCGGATACTGGTGGCGGGATGCGAAGGGGGCGCGACGAGTTTCGACGGGCTGTTGGTGGTGCGGCTGTTGTCGGCGGATGCGGCGGCGCTGCGGCGGACGGTGATGCGGCTGGTGGCGGGGCTGCGCGCGGCGGCGGGGGGCTATGCCGCGGCGATGCCGAATGTGTGGCATTGCTGATGATGAAATGCGACGCCCCGGCTTCCTCTCCTGCCTGCGGGAGAGGCGACACGCGCACCAGCGCGGCGGGTGAGGGTGTCCCCCAGCTTCGGCGCGAACGAACACCCTTACCCGGGCCGGCTTCGCCGTCTCTCGCCTCTCCCGCAAGCGGGAGAGGAAAAACATGAACCTGACCCCGCGCGAGAAGGACAAGCTGCTCGTCGCCATGGCGGCGATCGTGGCGCGCAGGCGGCTGGAGCGTGGCGTGAAACTCAACCACCCCGAGGCGGTGGCATTGATCGCCGATCATGTCGTCGAAGGGGCGCGCGATGGCGTGCGCGTGGCGGAGCTGATGGCCAGCGGTGGCCATGTGCTGACCCGCGACCAGGTCATGCCCGGGGTCGCGGAGATGATCGAGAGCGTCCAGGTCGAGGCGACGTTTCCCGACGGCACCAAGCTCGTCACCGTGCACCGGCCGATAAGGTGATTCCGGGCGAGATCATCACCGCCCCGGGCGACATCGTGCTCAACGCCGGGCGGCCGGTGACGGTGCTCAGCGTTGCCAACACCGGCGACCGGCCGATCCAGGTCGGCAGCCATTTCCATTTTGCCGAGACCAACACGGCGCTGGCCTTCGATCGAGTCGCGGCACGGGGGCAGCGGCTCGACATTGCCGCCGGCACCGCCATCCGCTTCGAGCCCGGGCAGACGCGAGACGTGGCGCTGATCCCCTATGGCGGCGACCGCATCGTCTGGGGCTTTCGCGGGCAGATCGGCGGACCGCTGTGAGTGTCACCGTCACCCGCCGCGCCTATGCCGGCATGTTCGGGCCGACCACCGGCGACCGCATCCGGCTCGCCGATTCCAGCCTGCTGATCGAGATCGAGGCCGACCGCACGTTTTATGGCGAGGAGGTCAAGTTCGGCGGCGGCAAGGTCATCCGCGACGGCATGGGGCAGAGCCAGCGCAGCCGCGCCGAGGGCGCCGTAGACACCGTCATCACCAACGCCGTGATCCTCGACCATTGGGGGATCATCAAGGCCGATATCGGCATCACCGCCGGGCGGATCAGCCATATCGGCAAGGCCGGCAACCCCGATGTGCAATCGGGCGTCGACATCATCATCGGGCCCGGCACCGACGTCATTGCCGCCGAAGGCAAGATCGTCACCGCCGGCGCCATCGACGCCCATGTCCATTTCATCTGCCCGCAGCAGGTCGAGGAGGCGCTGTGCGCGGGCGTCACCACCATCATCGGCGGCGGTACCGGGCCGTCGCACGGCACGCTGGCGACGACCTGCACGCCCGGGCCCTGGCATATCGGCCGGATGCTGCAGGCGCTGGAAATGCTGCCGATGAACTTCGGCGTGTCGGCGAAGGGCAATGCCAGCCGGCCGGCGGCGCTGGAGGAGATGGTCCGCGCCGGGGCGGCGGTGCTGAAGCTGCACGAGGATTGGGGGACGACGCCGGCGTCGATCGACAATTGCCTGTCGGTCGCCGATGCCCATGACGTGCAGGTGACGCTGCATAGCGACACGCTCAACGAAAGCGGTTTCGTCGAGGACACCATCGCTGCCTTCAAGGGCCGGACGATCCACAGTTTCCACACCGAAGGCGCCGGCGGCGGCCATGCGCCCGACATCATCCGGCTGGCGTCGCTGCCCAATGTGCTGCCGTCGTCGACCAATCCGACGCGGCCCTATACCGTCAACACGCTCGACGAGCATCTCGACATGCTGATGGTCTGCCATCACCTCGACCCGCGCATCGCCGAGGATGTGGCGTTCGCCGAAAGCCGGATCAGGAAGGAGACGATCGCGGCGGAGGACATCCTCCACGATCTCGGCGCCTTTTCGATGATGTCGTCGGACAGCCAGGCGATGGGGCGGGTGGGGGAAACGATCATCCGGTGCTGGCAGACGGCCGACAAGATGAAGCAGCAGCGTGGGCCCCTGGCCGGCGACGGTGCGGCCGATAATCTGCGCGCCCGGCGCTATGTCGCCAAATACACCATCAACCCGGCGATCGCGCATGGCCTGTCGGCGCATGTCGGGTCGGTGGCGGTGGGCAAGCTCGCCGACCTGGTGGTGTGGTCGCCGGCCTTTTTTGCGGTGAAGCCCGACCTCGTCATCAAGGGCGGCAGCATCGCCATGGCGCCGATGGGCGACCCCAATGCCAGCATCCCGACGCCGCAGCCGGTGCATTATCGCCCGATGTGGGGCGGCATGGGGCGATCGGGAACGCTGTCATCGCTGCTGTTCGTCAGCGCGGCGTCGCTGGACGACGGCATGCCGCATGCGCTCGGCCTGTCGCGGCAATGCGTGGCGGTGACGGGGACGCGCGGCATCGGCAAGGCCGACATGGTGCTCAACGACGCGCTGCCCGACATTGCGGTCGATCCGGAGACCTACGAAGTGCGCGCCGATGGCGAATTGCTGACCTGCGAACCGGCGAGCGAGCTCGCCTTCGCGCAACGTTATTTCCTGTTCTGATGCTGCGCGCCACATCCGTGCTGCCGGCGGGGCATTGGCGCGATGCGGTGGATCGTGTCGTCCTCGATCATGCCGCGCGGCATCGGCGGCGGTTTCATTACCATGCCGAGGGCGGGCTACCGTTCCTGCTCGACCTGCCGCGGGCGCGGGTGCTCGCCGATGGCGACGGCCTGGTGCTGGAGGATGGCCGGGTGGTCGCCGTGGTCGCTGCCGCCGAACCGCTTATCGAGGTGACGGCTGCCGATGGCGCGGCGCTGCTGGCGATCGCCTGGCATATCGGCAACCGGCATCTGCCCGCGGCGCTGCTGGGCAATGCCATTCGGCTGCGCGCCGATCATGTCATTGCCGACATGCTGCGCGGGCTGGGCGGCACGGTCACCGCCATCACGGCGCCTTTCAACCCCGAGACCGGCGCCTATGCCGGCGGGTATGGCGATCATCATCACCATCATGACGACGCTCATGGGCATGACCATGATCACTGATCGCGGGCTTGCGGCGCTGCTGGCCTGGACCTCGCCCAGCTATCCGGTCGGGGCGTTCAGCTACAGCCATGGCCTGGAGGCGGCGGTCGAGGCCGGCGATGTCCATGATCGCGCGACATTGGTCGATTACGTCGGCGCAGTGATCGCGCGCGGCGGCGGCTGGGCCGATCTCGTCGTCTTCGCGCATGGCTGGCGGGCGGCGCGGGACCCCGTGGCGTTCGATGCGGTCAGCGATTTTGCCACGGCGTTTCGCGGTTCTTCGGAAACCGCGCTCGAAAGCCGGCAGATGGGGTCGAGCTTCCTTCTCGTCACGCGCAAGGCCTGGCCGCACCCGGGCCTCGATGCCTTTGCGGCGCGTCTCGCCGGCCGCCCTGTCAGCCATGCCGCCGCCGGGGCGCTTGCTTGTGCGCTGCACGATGTGCCGCTGGGGGCGGCGCTCATTGCCTGGGGGCATGGCACGGCGGCCAATCTGGTGTCCGCCGGGGTGCGGCTGGTGCCGCTCGGGCAGACCGACGGCCAGCTGGCGACGGCGGCCCTGATGCCGGTGGTCGAGGCGGCGACGGCGCGCGCCCAGGTGACCGAGCTGGACGATCTCGGCACGGCGGCGCCGCAGCTCGAGCTGGCGTCGCTGGCGCATGAAGTCCAATATTCGAGGCTATTCCGGTCATGAGCGAACATGGTCCCGTCCGCATCGGCATTGGCGGCCCCGTCGGCAGCGGCAAGACCGCGCTGACCGACCGGCTCTGCAAGGCCCTGCGCGAGCACTACAATGTCGCCGCCATCACCAACGATATCTACACTCGCGAGGACGCCGAATTCCTGACCCGGTCCGGCGCGCTGGCGCCCGATCGTATCATGGGCGTCGAAACCGGCGGCTGCCCGCACACCGCCATCCGCGAGGACGCCAGCATCAACCTCGCCGCCGTCGACACGATGAACGCGCGGCATCCGGGGCTCGACATCATCTTCATCGAAAGCGGCGGCGACAATCTGGCGGCGACCTTCAGCCCCGAACTCGCCGACATCACCATCTATGTCATCGACGTGTCGGCGGGCGACAAGATTCCGCGCAAGGGCGGCCCCGGCATCACGCGATCCGACCTGCTGGTCATCAACAAGATCGACCTGGCGCCGCTGGTCGGCGCCGATCTCGGCGTCATGGACCGCGATGCGCGCAAGATGCGAGGTGAGCGACCGGTCCTGTTTTCCAATCTCAAGGTCAATCACGGCCTCGATGGCGTCATCGCCTTCCTCGTCGGCGCCGCCGGGTTGCCGGCGCGCCCGATACCGCCGCAGGCCGTGCCCGGATGACCGCGTCCACCGTCGCCGGCACGCGCCGCTACAACAAATGGGTCGCCGATCCGACGCTGGAGGATTACGCCCTGCGCTTCACGCCGGCGAGGGCACGGATATGGTCGACGGGCCGCATCGCCTCGACGGCGTTCGGCGCCGCGAGTTTTCTTGCCTGCGAGGCGATCGGCGCGACGATCACCCTGGCCTATGGCTTTTCCAACGCCGTCGCCGCGATCATCGCCGCGATGCTGCTGCTGTTCCTGGTCGGGTTACCGATCGCCTGGCATGCGGCGCGCGCCGGGCTCGATGTCGATCTGCTGACCCGCGGCGCCGGTTTCGGCTATATCGGCTCGACGATCACCTCGCTGATCTATGCCAGCTTCACCTTCCTGCTGTTCGCCATCGAAGCGAGCATCCTGTCGATGGCGCTGCAACTGCTGCTCGGCATCCCGATCGCGATAGCCCACATCATTTCGTCGCTGATCGTCATCCCGATCGCGCTCTATGGCATGCGCGCCATCACGCGATTCCAGGCCTGGACCCAGCCGGTCTGGCTGGTGCTGCAGCTGGCGCCTTTGGTCTATGTGCTGGCGGTCGGCGGGCCGACGATGGCGCGCTGGCTCGACTGGCCGGGGCTGCGCGGCGCCGCCGATGGTTCGGTCGACCTGCTGCTGTTCGGGCTGGCGCTGTCGACCCTGCTTTCGCTGCTGCCGCAGATCGGGGAGCAGGCCGATTACCTGCGATTCCTGCCGGCACGCACCCGCGGGAACCGCGGCCGCTGGTGGGGGGCGCTGCTGCTCGGCGGACCGGGCTGGGTGATCATCGGCGGTGCCAAGCTGCTGCTCGGCTCGTACCTGGCGCGGCTGGTCATCGATCATGGCGGCAATGCGCTGCAGGCCTCGGCACCGCCAGACATGTTCCTCGCCGTGTTCAACGACATGGTCGGCTCGCCTGGGCTGGCGATGCTGTTGACCGGTATCCTCGTTGTTACCGCGCAGATGAAGATCAACGTCACCAATGCCTATGCCGGCAGCATCGCCTGGTCGAACTTCTTTTCGCGATTGAGCCACGCGCATCCCGGCCGGGTCGTCTGGCTGGTGTTCAACGTGCTGCTGGCGCTGCTGCTGATGGAGATCGGCATTTTTGCCGTCATCGAGAATATCCTGACGCTTTATGCCAACCTCGCCGCCGGCTGGATCGGGGCGCTGGTCGCCGATCTCGTCATCTCCAAGCCGCTCGGCCTGTCGCCGCCGCTGATCGAGTTCAAGCGCGCCCGGCTGTACGACATCAACCCCGTCGGCGTCGGCGCCATGCTGCTGTCGATCATCGTGTCGACCGCGGCGCTGGTCGGCGTGTTCGGGCCGCTGGCGCAGGCGTTTTCACCGCTGCTCGGCCTGTCGGTGGCCTTTGTCGCGGCGCCGGCGATCGCGCTGGCCACCCGCGGCCGCTATTACATCGCCCGCGACGCCGATCTGCCGGCGGGCGCCGGCGATCTTGCTTGCGTCTTGTGCGGCAACCGTTTCGAACGGCCCGACATGGCGCATTGTCCGCTCCACAGCGGCAGCATCTGTTCGCTATGCTGCACGCTGGAGGCGCGGTGCCACGACATGTGCAAGGACGGCAGCAGTTTCGGCGAGCAGGCGACACGGCTGCTGCAGCACCTGCTGCCGCGGCCGCTGGCGCGTTATGCCGACACGACGACCGGGCATTTCATCGGGGTGATGACGCTGTTCACCGCGATCAGCGCTGGCCTGCTGTTCCTGATCGGCATCCAGTATGCCGCCGCCGCGCCCGCCGAGCGCGCAGCCATCATGACGACATTATGGGTGGTGTTCTTTGCGCTGGCCATCCTGTCGGGCATCGCCGCCTGGCTGCTGGTGCTGGCGCACGAGAGCCGCCGCGCCGCCGAGGCCGAAAGCCAGCGCCACACCGCCATGCTGATGGACGAGATCGCGGCCCACAAGCGCACCGACGTGGCGCTGGAAAAGGCCCGTGACGCCGCCGAGGCCGCCAATCTGGCCAAGAGCCGTTATCTGGTCGGGGTCAGCCACGAGATCCGGTCGCCGCTCAACGCCATCTATGGTTATGCCCAGTTGCTCGAGCGCGAAGGCACGATCGATCCCGAGGAAGCCGGCCGCGTCATCCGGCGGTCGTCGGAGCATCTGACCAACATCGTCGACGGCCTGCTCGATATCAGCCGCATCGAGAGCGGCGTGCTGAAGCTCAGTCGCGACATCGTGCCGCTGCCGGCATTCCTCGAACAGATCGCCGACATGTTCCGCATGCAGGCGCAGGAAAAGGGCATCGCCTTTCATTACGAGCCGCCGCCGAACCTGCCGGCGTTCGTGCGCACCGATGAAAAACGCTTGCGCCAGATCCTGATCAACCTGCTGTCGAACGCCGTCAAATACACCGCCGAGGGCCAGGCCGGGCTGGCGGTGCGCTATCGCGGACTGGTGGCCGAATTCGAGGTGTCGGACACCGGCGTCGGTATCGCGCCCGGCGACCTGGAGCGCATCTTCGAGCCGTTCGAGCGCGGCAGCGCCACCAATGGCCAGCCCGGCACCGGCCTCGGCCTCGCCATCACGCGGGTGCTGGCCCAGGTCATGGGCGGCGACGTGGCGGTGCGCAGTTCACCCGGGATCGGCAGCCGCTTCACGCTGCGGCTGATGCTCGCCGCGCCGGGTGAGGCGCCGCCGGCGACGACACGGTTGCGGCCGGTGTCGGGCTATGCCGGCCCGCGGCGGACGATATTGGTGATCGACGACGACCCCTATCAACTGGCGGTGCTGCAGGGCCTGCTGCGGCCGCTGGGCTTCACCGTCTATGCGGCGTCGACCGGCGCCGCCGGCCTGGACCTCGCGGCGCGCTGCGATCCCGATCTGGTGCTGCTCGACATCCAGATGCCGGGACTGAGCGGCTGGGACGTGGCGGCGCAGTTGCGGGCACGTTTCGGCGAGCGGCCGAGCATCGTCATGGTGTCGGCCAATGCCCATGAATTCGCCGCCGGCGGCGATGGCCGCGCCGATCACGACGGTTTCGTGCTGAAGCCGGTGGAGCTGGAGACTCTGCTCGATGTCGTCGCCACCCGGCTCGGGCTGGTCTGGGATGAAAGCCTGCCCGTCGCTGCCACGCCGCTGCCGCCGGCGGCGCCGCTGGCGGGCGCCGGCAGCCAGATCGCCGAGCTGCGCCGGTTGGGGCAGCTCGGCCATGTCCGCGGCATCGAGACGGGCCTTGCCGCGCTCGAACGCGATTTCCCCGACAGCCAGGCCCTGGTGGCGCAGTTGCGCGACAAGGTGCGGGCGTTCGACCTGAAGGCGTATCTGAAGTTGCTCGAAATCCATGGCTAGCCAGCCTGCCACCATCCTCGTCGTCGACGACACGCCGGAAAGCCTGCGGTTCGTCACCGCCACGCTCGAAAAGGCCGGGATGACCGTGCTGATCGCGGGCGACGGCGCCGCCGCGCTGCAATCGCTGGAACTCGCCGGCGAACGGTCGTTGCCCGACCTTGTCATCATGGATGCGATGATGCCGGTGATGGACGGGTTCGAGACGACGCGGCGCATCAAGGCCGATCCGCGTTTTGCCCGGCTGCCGGTGATCTTCATGACCGGCCTGACGGAAACCGAGCATGTCGTGCGCGGGCTGGAGGCCGGCGGCGTCGATTATGTGACCAAGCCGATCGTTGTCGAGGAGCTGCTGGCGCGGATCCGGGTCCATCTCGGCAATGCGCGGGTGTCGTCGGGCAGCCAGGCGGCGCTTGATGAAAGCGGCCGGCCGCTGCTGGCGGTGGATGGTGCCGGGCGGCTGTTGTGGGCGACGCCGCGCAGCATTGCGATGCTGGCGCGGCTGTTCCCGCCAGAGGGCTTGCCGGCGCCGGCGCTGGCCGCCGCGCTGGCGCGCCATGTCGGCAGCGACGGGCAGGGGGTGGTGCGGCATGACCTGGAAGATGGCCGGCTGGAACTGACGTTGCTGACGCGGAACGGCAGCGACGAATGGCTGTTTCGCCTGGCGGAAATCCGCGAGGGCGCCGAGGAACGGCTGCTCGCGGCGAAGCATGGCCTGACCGAGCGCGAGGCGGAGGTGTTGCTGTGGATCAGCCGCGGCAAGGCCAATCGCGAGATCAGCGAAATATTGGGGATCTCGCCGCGCACGGTGAACAAGCACCTGGAACAGGTGTTCGAGAAGATGGGCATCGAGAACCGGGCGTCGGCGGCGGCGGCGGCGGTGAAGACGCTGACGCAGTAGGGCCGGGAAGGCGCCGGCGTGGCGTGATTGGTGGTTTATGGGCCCCAGCCTTCGCCGGGGTGACGGATCGCGTTGCTAGATCCGCACCAGGTGCGCGACATCGGCGGCGCCGTCGCTGGCGGTGTCGCCCCGCCGGACGATGCGGCCGCCGTCCATCACCGCATAATGATCGGCAAAGGACCAGGCGAAATCGAGATATTGTTCGATGAGGATGATGGTCAGGCCCATGTCGGCGCGGACCTGCAGCAGCGCCGCCTCGATCATCTGGACGACGTTGGGCTGCACGCCTTCGGTGGGTTCGTCGAGCAGCAGCAGCCGCGGCGCGCCGGCCAGCGCGCGGCCGATGGCGAGCTGCTGCTGTTCGCCGCCGGACAGGAGCCCGCCCTTGCGCTGGCGAATGGCGGCGAGCTTGGGGAACAAATCGTAGATATGGTCGGGGACGCCGGCGCCGGCCTTGCCGCGGGGGCCCAGCGCCATCAGGCCGGTTTCGAGGTTTTCGGCGACGGTCAGCTGCGGAAAGATGTGGCGGCCCTGCGGCACATAACCGATGCCGGCGCGGGCGCGGCGCTGCGGCGGCAGCGTGCCGATGTCCCGCCCGTCGAGGCGGATCGTGCCGGCATCGAGCGGCTGGATGCCCATGATGGTGCGCAGCAGCGTCGTCTTGCCGACGCCGTTGCGGCCGATGAGGGCGGTGACGCTGCCCGGCGCCAGCTGCAGGTCGATGTCCCACAGCACCTGCGCCGCGCCATAGCCCGCGGCGACGCCGGACAGGGCGAGGAGGGGAATCACGCCGCCCGCCCCAGATAGACGTCGGCCACGCGCGCGTCGCCGCGCACCTCGGCGACGCTGCCCTGCATCAGGAAACGGCCCTGGTGCATGACCGTCACCCGCGCCGCCAGCTGTTCGACAAAGCTCATGTCGTGGTCGATGACGATGATGCTGTGGTCGCCGGCGAGGCCGCGGATCAGGTCGGCGGTGCGGCTGGTTTCGGCAAGGCCCATGCCGGCGGTGGGTTCATCAAGCAGCAGCAATTCGGCATCGGTGGCGACGACCATGCCGATTTCGAGCCATTGTTTCTCGCCATGCGCCAGCGTGCCGGCGATGGCGCCGCGGCGATCGCCGAGCCCGATGCGGTCGAGGATATCAGCGACCCGCGCCGCCTCGGCGGCCGGCTGACCGAAACCGAACGATGCCCACAGCCGCTTCGACCGGGCCGCGGCGATGCCGAGATTGTCGGCGACGGTGAGCGTCGGCAGCACGCCGGGGGCCTGGAACTTGCGGCAGATGCCCAGCCCGGCGATGCGGTGCACCGGCAGCCGTGAAATGTTCTGGCCGCGGAACAGCACGCGGCCGTCGGACGGGCGCACCCGGCCGATGATCGTGTCGCACAGGGTCGATTTGCCGGCGCCGTTTGGGCCGATGACGACGCGCAGTTCGCCCTTGTCGAGGGTCAGTGAAAAGCCGTCGAGCGCCTTGAAGCCGTCATAGTCGACGGTGACGCCATCGACGGCGAGCAGCAGGTCGCCGACCGCGGTCATGCGCGTTTCCTCAAGCCCGCAAGGCCACCGGGCAGCAGCGTGACGACGAGGATGAATAGCGCGCCGAGCGCATAGGGCCAGAGATCGGGAAAGGCGCTGCTGACCTTGTCGCGAGCGAAATTGACGGCGACAGTGCCGAGGATGGCGCCGGCGAGGCTGAGCCGGCCGCCGATCGCCACCCAGATCACCATCTCGATCGACGGCACCACGCCGACCAGCGCCGGCGAGATCACACCGGCGTGGAGGGTGAACAGCGCGCCGGCGACGCCTGCCAGCCCGCCGGCGACGGCAAAGGCGACGACCTTGTAGGCGGCGGCGTCATGGCCGAGGTAGCGCACCCGGTTTTCGCCGTCGCGGACGGCGCGCAACATGGTGCCGAAGCGCGAGGCGAGCAGCAGCGTCACCAGCGCCCAGCCGACGCCGAGGCAGGCGAGGGTGAGCCAGTAGAGCCAGCGGCCGGCGCCGGGATCATTGAGATCCAGACCCATGACGCCGGAAAAATCGGTGAGGCCGTTGAAGCCGCCGGTCAGGTCCTGCTGGCTGACCAGCAGCGTCGCGAAGGCCAGCGCCAGCGCCTGGGTGATCAGCGAGAAATAGGTGCCGCTGACGCCGCGCGCGAACACCGCCCGGGCGAACAGCGCCGCCACCAGCGCCGGCACGGCGACGATGGCGATGATGGCGACGGCGGGGTGGGCGAACGGCGACCACCACCAGGGCAGGACCTCGACGCCGCTGAGCATCATGAATTCGGGGACTTCGCCCGGGGCAAGGCCGGCGAGCTTCATGTGCATGGCAAGGGCGTAGCCGCCGAGGCCGAAGAACACGCCCTGGCCGAGGCTGAGGATGCCGCCATGGCCCCAGGTCAGCACCAGGCCCAGTGCGAGAAGGGCGAGCGCGAGGAAGCGGGCGAGAAGGTTGAGGTCATAGCCCGACAGCAGCCAAGGCGCGGCGGCGGCAAGCACCAGCAGCAGCGCGGCCATGCCGAACGGGCGCGCGAGGTCACGCATCGAGCGACCGCGAGCGGCTGGCGACGACGCCCTGCGGGCGGACCTGGATGAACAGGATGACGAAGACCAGCAGGATGACCTGCGCCAGGCTGACATCGACGACGAGCTGCGATAGCGCGACGACCAGCCCGAGGATGAGCGCCGCGGCGACGGTGCCGGTGATCGAGCCGAGGCCGCCCATGACGACGACGAGGAAGGCCGGCACGATATAGGACTGGCCGACGGTCGGCGTCACCGGCCCGAGCAGCGCCAGCACGACGCCGGCCAGCCCGGCGATGCCGGTGCCGAGCGAGAAGACGATGAGGTCGATGCGGTTGACGTCGATGCCGGTGGCGGCGGCCATCATCCGGTCCTGGTTGACGGCGCGGACGAGCAGCCCGATGCGGGTGCGCGCCAGCAGCAGCGCCAGCCCGCCGAGCACCAAGGCTGCGACGGCGAGGATGAACAGGCGGGTGTAGGGCAGCGACGCGCCGCCGATGGCGACGGCGCCATCGAGCCAGGCCGGCGCCGTGACCTCCACGCCGATGGCGCCGAACAGGCTGCGCGCCGCCTGCTGCAGCACGAGGCTGACGCCCCATGTCGCCAGCAGCGTGTCGAGCGGCCGGGCGGCGAGGCGGGCGATCAGCGTCGTGTGCAGCAGCGCGCCGAAGATCGCGGCACCGACGAAGGCCACCGGCAGCGCCGCGATGATGCCCCAGGGGCCGGGGACGACCTGCAGCGTGCCCCAGGCGAGATAGCCGCCGAGCATTAGCATTTCGCCATGCGCCATGTTGATGACCCGCATCAGCCCGAAGCTGAGCGCCAGGCCGAGCGCCGCGAGCAGGTAGAGCGAGCCGACCGAGAAGCCGTTGAAGATCTGGCCGAGGAGAAGGGCGGGGTCCACCCGCCCTAGGGTCCATACTCAATAAGAATGGGTGTCGGGACGACCCAGAGAAGCCCGGCAGGAGTGAGCGAGTGCAGCCAGATAGCATCGCTATCTGGCAATCGAGCGAGCGCTCTGCCGGGCTTCTCTGGGTCGCGCTGCGCGTGTTCCGGAGAGGCGAAATGGCGTCGTTGGCCGACCTCGCCGGGGGGCGAAGCCCCGCCAGCGGTCGTCCGCCTAGCCATTTCGCCTCTCCGGAACATCACGACGCCCATTCTTATTAAGTACGGACCCTAGGCCGGCTTGCAGCTTTTCCCCGGGAACGCCAGCGCGTCATAGGGTTCCGGATTGATCATGCCCGGCGACTGCGAGACGATCTTGAACTGGCCGTCGGGCTGCAACTGGCCGACATACGCGCGCTGCACCAGGCTCTGGTTCGGTGCCAGCTTGACGGGGCCCATCGGCGACGGGATGGCGGCCAGCGTCACCGCCGCCTTGCGCACCTTGCTGGGGTCGAAGCTGCCGGCCTTTTCGACCGCGGCCTTCCACAGCCAGACGTTGACATAGCCGTGCACCATCGGATCGGTGATCGCGGCTTTCGCCCCGTACTTGGCCTTGTAGGCGGCGACGAAGGCCTTGTTCTCCGGCGTCTGCAGGCTCTGGAAATAATTCCACACTGCATAGCTGCCGTTGACCAGCGCCGGCCCCATGGCCTGGGCCTCCTGCTCGGCGATGCTGAAGCTCATCACCGGCAGCTTGGCGGATGTCAGCCCGGCGGCGGCCATCTGCTTGAAGAACGCGACGTTGCTGTCACCGTTCAGCGTCGAGAACACGATGTCGGGCTTGGCGGCGCGCAGCTTGGCGATGACGGCGCTGAAATCGGTACCGCCGAGCGGCACGTAATCCTCGCCGGCGACGGTCATCTTGCCGGCGGCGATGCGTTTCTTGAGGATCAGGTTGGCGGTGCGCGGGAACACATAGTCCGAACCGACCAGGAAGTATTTCTTGTGGCCCTTGGCCGTCGCCCAGGTCAGCGCCGGCACGATCTGCTGGTTGGGCTGGGCGCCGGTGTAGATGATGCTGGGCGAGCATTCATTGCCCTCGAACTGCACCGGGTACCAGAGCAGGCCGGCGTTGCGCTGGAACACCGGCAGCATCGCCTTGCGGCTGGCCGAGGTCCAGCCGCCGAAGACGGTGACGACGCCGCCCTGCTGGATCAGCTTGCCGGCTTTTTGCGCGAACGTCGCCGGGTCCGACGCGCCATCCTCGACAACGGCCTGGAGCTGGCGGCCGAGCACGCCGCCCTTGGCGTTGATTTCGGCGATCGCCAGCAGCTCGGCGTTCTTCACCGTCACTTCGCTGATCGCCATCGTGCCGGTGAGCGATTGCAGCACGCCGACCTTGACGGGCGGCCCTGCGGCAATGGCCGGGGCGGTGGCGAGCAAGCCGGCGAGCGACAGAAAGCGACCAGCGAAAGCCATGGCGAATTGCCCCTCGAAACAAGCTGTTTCGATGCTTAGAGATCGCCCCGTCGCAGCGGTTATGCGTTATTTGACGTAGGTCTTGCGCGTCCGGCCAAGGTGTATTCAACTGGCGCCGGAGGGGACAAGCAATGGGGCTGAACAGAGTGCGGCGCGGCATCGCCGGGGCGGCATTGCTGGCCGCATCGTCGGCCGCGCTGGTGCTGGCCGCGGCGCCGGTGACGGTGCCCGACTGGCTGGCGCCCAAGATCGCCGCGCTGCCCAAGGCCAAGCGCGATTTCCTGATGTCGGACGGGACCGGCAGCTTTGCGGCGCGCAAGGAGCTACTGTTCAGGCGTTTCGAAACCAAGACGCCGGCGGAGATCGAGGCCTATATCGACGGCATGATGGCGGTGGTCGAGGACCGCAAGTTTCGCGCCGGCCGCGACGCGCCGAACATCCCGCTCGACACCACCGACGAGGGCTTCAACGCCTGGCGGACATTGCGGCCGTCGTCGCTCGACACGCCACGCACGGCGGGGCCGATCAACCTCAACCGCTACATGACCGCCGGGCCGAAACAGGGCATCCCGACGTTCTTCAACCTGCCGGTCGCGCTGACCCCGGCTGATTTGAAGGCGGGCAAGGTCGATGCTGCGATCATGGGCATCGGGCTCGACATGGGGTCGGGCTATCGCGGCGCCGCCTATGGGCCGCGCGCCGTGCGGGTCGGCGAAGTCTACAAGGGCCAGTTCCCGGTGACGCCGGAGAACATGCACGTCATGGTGTCGCCGTTCGTCGAGCTGAACGTCGTCGATTATGCCGATGTCGCCGTCGACCCGATGTCGACCGAGCGCAGCCTCGAGCATATCCGCCAGCAGGTCGCCGCCGTCGCGCGCACCGGTGCCATCCCGATCATCGTCGGCGGCGACCATTCGCTGATGTATCCCGATGCCGCGGCGATGGCCGATGTCTATGGCAAGGGCAAGGTCGGCGTCGTCCATTTCGACGCGCATTTCGATGCCCAGCAGGGCGGTGAGCATCTGATGAGCCATGGCCAGCCGGTGTATCGGCTGTTCAAGGAAGGCCATATCGCCGGCAAGAACTTCATCCAGGTCGGGCTGCGTGGCTATTGGCCCGACGCCAAGAGCTTTCAATGGATGCGCGAGCAGGGTTTCCGCTATCACCCGATGGCCGAAGTCGAAAAGACCGACTGGAAGACGGTCATGGACCGCGCCGTCCGCGAGGCGCGCGACGGGCCGGAAAAGATCTTCATCAGCTTCGATGTCGATGTCCTCGATCCGGCCTTCATGCCCGGCACCGGCACGCCCGAACCCGGCGGGCTGACGATGCGCGAGGCGCTGCCGATCGTGCGCCGGCTGTGCGCCGAGACCAATGTCGTCGGCTTCGAGCTGGTCGAGACCAATCCGCTGGTCGACCCCGGCTATACCAGCGCGCTCAATGCCAACCGCATCATCCGCGAATGCCTGACCGGGCTCGCCATGCGCAAGCGCGGACTGACCGGGGAACATTATATCAGCCCGCTGACCACCGACCATGGCCTGCCGCCCTATCCGGTCCGCAAGCCGACCACATGAGCCGGTTGCTGCGTGATCCGCTGGTCGTCTTCATCGCCGTCGCGGCGCTGCTGTTCGGCGCCTATTGGGCGCTCGGTCGGCGCGACAATGCGATCATCGTGTCGACGGCGACCGCCGACAGCCTGGCGGAAAACTATCAGCTGATGACCGGGCGCGTGCCCGATGCCGCCGCGCGCAGGAAGCTGGTCGACGATTATGTCACCGACGAGATCCTGTTTCGCGAAGCGGTGTCGCGCGGCATGCACCTGACCGACCGCACGACGCGGGCGCGGCTGGTCGACCGGCTGCGTTTCCTGATCGCCGGCGCGCCCGACACGCCGGCGGAGGCCGACCTGCTCGATTTCTATTCGGAACATGGGGAGCTGTACCGGGCCGAGCCGCAGATCAGCCTGCGCCAGGTCTATTTCACCCGCATGCCCGAGGCGCCGGCTGCGATCCTGGCGGCGCTCAACCGCGGCGACCGCATCGACGGCGATGATTTCTGGATGGGGCGCAGCTTCCCCGATTACGGCGAATCGATGCTGCGCGGCATGTTCGGGCAACCGATCCTCGAGGCGGCGCGCAAGGCGGCGCCCGGCACCTGGATCGGGCCGCTGCCGAGCCCGCGTGGGGTGCACTTCATCCTTGTCGAGCGTCGCAATCCGCCCCGGCTGATGCGCTATACCGATGTCCGCGACCAGGTGCGGCAGGACATGATGGCGGCTGAAACCGCCGGCGCAGTCGCCAGCGCGGTGCGCAAGATGGAAGCGAAATATGACGTTGATATCGAGGGTTAGTGCCTTTGCGCTGCTGGTGCTGGCGGTGCTGCTGGCGATCGGCACGCCGGCCCGCGCCGATGTCTTCAGCCTGGGCGAATACAGCTTCCAGCCCGGCAAGGAACCCGGCACCTATGAGCTGGTCGCCAGCCTGCCCGATGCGCTGGTCACCGGCCGCGCCGTCACCTGGCCCACCGGCTGCACCCAGATCGATGCCAGCCGCCAGGTCCAGGCCGGGCGCGCCCGCCTGTCCTATGCGATCCGCTGCGACCGCGAGCTCGGCCGCGACGATGCCATCGTGACGCCCTGGGCCGTCGATGGCGTCAGCTATGCCGCGGCGGCGGGCGGCACGACCCAGTTGCAGGCGAGCGATGCCGGCGTCGTGCTGCCGGTCGGTGTGACAGCGGCGACGGCGCGCGCCTTCCTCGCTGTGGCGCGCGATTTCCTGGGGCAGGGCTTTCTCCACATCCTCGCCGGCTGGGATCACCTGGCATTTGTCATGTGCCTGTGCCTGCTCACCCGCGGGCGGACTTTGCTGATGCTGGTGACCGTGTTCACCGTCGGCCATTCGCTGTCGCTGGCACTGGCGTTTTTCGATGTCATCCATGTCCCGGTGCCGCCGGTGGAGGCGGTGATCGCGCTGTCGATCGCCTTCATGGCGCGCGAGGCGTTGCTGTCCGACGGGCGTGAAGATGATGCGATGCGGCGGCGCTACATGGTCGTCGTCGGCGCTTTCGGCCTGCTGCATGGCCTGGGCTTTGCCACCGCCTTGGGCGAAGTCGGCGTTCCCGACGGCGAGCGGCTGCCGGGGCTGGTGTTCTTCAACATCGGGGTCGAGCTCGGCCAACTGGCGTTCGTCGCCGGCATGATGGGGCTGGTGGCGCTGGCGCGGGCGGTCGGGCAGGGCGCCGCCTTTCGCCAGGTTGCGCTGTACGGCGCCGGCATCATCGGCTGTTTCTGGCTGATCGAGCGGACCAGCAGCTTTGCGTGATCCCCGTATCGCGGTGGCGCGCGCCGCCATCGGCCGCGGCGAGGCCGATACCGCCCGGCAGATCGGGCTGGCGCTGGCGGACGCGTCGGCGGACGCCGATGCCGCCGAGGGCCTGTTCCTGGCCGGCATCGCCGATGCGATGGAGGGCCGGGTCTCGGCTGCGGCAGACGGCATCGCAGCGGCCATCGATCGCCACCCGACGGCGCTCTACCATGCCCAGCTGGCGCGGCTGCTCAGCATGCTGCTCCGCGATGGCGAGGCCGGTGCCGCTGCGCTGGCGGCCGAAGCACTGGGGCCGACCGATGCGCTGACTTATGACACCATCGGCTGCGTCCAGGCCCGGCTGGGCGATCACGAGGCGGCGCTGCGCAGCTTCACGCCGGCGGTGGCGCTCGAGCCCGACAATATCCAGTTCCGCACCAATCTGGCGCTGGCGCTGGGCTTTGTCGGCCGGGTCGAGGACGCCGCAGAGCAGTATGAAGCGATCCTCGCGCGCGAGCCGGCGAATGGCCAGGCGCATTTCTCGCTCGCCGGCCTCGCCAAGGCGACGCCGGCCGCCAATCATGTCGAGCGGATGGAGGCGGTGCTGGCGCGGGGCGTCGCCGACGATGACGCGCTGCGGATCCGCTATGCCGCGGCCAAGGAATATGAGGACCTGGGGCAGGCGGCGCCAGCGTTCCGCCATCTGGATGCTGCCAATCGCGCCCACAAGGCCCGCAGCGGTTATGATTTCGCCCGGGATGCGGCGATCTTCGATGCCATCGAGCAGGGGTTTCGCGATCCCGATTACCTGGCAGGGCCGGGCCATGATGGCGCCGACCCGATCTTCATCGTCGGCATGCCGCGCACGGGCACGACGCTCGTCGATCGCATCCTGTCGTCGCATGCGATGGTGCACAGCGCTGGCGAGTTGCAGGCGATGCCGGTCGCGCTGAAGATGCTGGCGGGTACCAAATCCCGCGTGGTGCTCGATCCGGCGACGGTCTTTGCCATCGGTGAACTGGCACCCGACGATGTCGGTGTTGCCTATGCGGCGCGGGCCGATCTGCACCGCCGCCGCCCCGACGGGCGCTTCATCGACAAGCTGCCGACCAATTTCTTCAACATCGGCGCGATTGCGCGCGCGTTGCCCAGGGCCAGCATTGTCTGCCTGCGCCGCCACCCGATGGATACGGTCTGGAGCAATTACAAGCATCTGTTCGCCACGACGTCAGCCTTTTATGCGTACAGCCACGATCTGATGGACACCGCCCGCTATTTCGCCCGCTTCGATCGGCTGATAGCCTATTGGGCGGCGCTGTTTCCGGGCCGCATCCTGCAATTGTCGTACGAGCAGTTGGTCGCCGACCAGGAGGGCGAGAGCCGGCGCCTGTTTGCGCATTGCGGGCTCGACTGGACGCCGACTGCCCTCGATTTCCACACCAACACCGCCGCGGTGGCGACGCCGAGCGCTGCGCAGGTACGCCGGCCGATGTACAAGGATTCGGTGGCACGCTGGCGGGCGCATGAGGAAGCGATGGCGCCGGTGGCGGCGTATTTTGCCGAGGCCGGGATCGCGATCGACTGACCCTAGAACCGGTACCGCCCCTCCACGCCGAGCACCCGCGGCCGGGCGACGCTGCGGCCGTAGTAGCGCGAGATGATGTCGCCGTTGACGAAGCCGAAGCGGCTGAGATCGTTGCTGACGCCGGTGACGGCATATTTGTTTAAGATGTTGTTGGCGAACAGCGAGAGTTCGTAGACCGGCGTGCGATAGGTGATCGAGGCGCGGTTCATCACATAGCCGGGCAGCTTTTCACCGAAGCCGCGGCCACCGACGCGGGTCAGGATGTCGCCGGTGTAGGTCGCGGTCCAGTTGAAGATGGTTTCATTGTCGCCAGTGGGCAGCACATAGGTCGCCGACAGCGCGCCCGAGTGCTTGGCCGATCCCGGTAGGCGATCGCCGGCGAAGACGTCGACTTCGCTGAATTTCGGCCGGAAGCGCGGGTCCTTGCTGTTGCGGATCTGCAGCAGCTCGGGAACGTCCTCGGTCAGCTTGGCATCGAGGTAGCTGTAGTTGCCGCGGATCGACAGGCGATCGGTGATCCGCCCGTTGAACGAGAAATCGAAGCCGCGGTTGCGTGCCTTGCCGCCGTTGACGGTAATGCCGATGCCGCCGTTGAGCGTGGTGCCGCCGAGCTGGATTCCGTCCCAATCGACTTGGAAGATCGACAGGTTGGTGGTCAGTTTGTTGTCGAAGAAGCCGGCGCGCAGGCCGACCTCGATGTTCTTCGTCTTGTCGGGGCCGAAGAAAAGCTCGTTGGGCAGGGCGCATATGTTCTGCTGGTTGGGGTTCAGCGGCAGCACGCAGGGCGCCGCGCCGGTGTTGGCGCCGCCAATGCGGTAGCCGGTGCTGTAGGTGAAGTAGACCAGCGCGTCGGTGCCGAACTTGTAGGAGGTGTTCGCCTTCCAGACAAAGCCATCCGCCTTTGCCGCACCGCTGCTCGACGGAATGTCGAGGTCGTCGGTGATAGGACCGTCGAAATAGGGCAGGGTGGAGCCACCGAAGCGGGTGAGATTATAGTCGTAGTAGCGGATGCCGCCGGTGACCTGCCATTCGGGGGTGACGTTGAATGTCGCCTCGCCGAAGATCGCCTTTTCCTCGGTCTTGCTGCGGCCGAAGGAGGCATATTCGTTGTCGTCGGCATTGGGGATGACGCCGAAATCGATGCCGGTTTCCGACGCGCCGAAGCCGGGCAGATACTCGCGATACGACGTCGAGGTTTCGAACTTGTTGTAGAAGGCGCCAAGCGACCAGCTGAACGGGCCGCCGTGTGTCGAGACCAGCCGCAGCTCCTGGTTGAACTGTTCGGTCACCGCGCGCGAATTGGTGAAGCCGGTGAAGGCGGGGAAGCCTTCATAGCCATAGTCGAGATCGAGCAGCAGGTCGGTCACATCGACCGAGCTGCGGTTCTTGGTATGGGTATAGGCGGTCGCCGACACGAGCTGGGCGAAGTCGCCGAGCTCGGCCTCGACCTCCAGGGCCACGAGATGGGCCTGGCGGTTCGACGGTTCGAGCACGCGCCATGGGCCTTCGTACTTGCCTTCGCCGAGCACGCCGCCGCCGTTGGCCTGGCGGCCGCCGGTCTTGGTCTGCTGGTAGACATAGGACAGATAGGCGTTGATGTTGTCGAGCGTCAGGCCGAGCTGGTTGCGCGTCGTGATGGTCTTTTCGAAGTTGACGTCGCGCTGCGGGTTGAAATTGGCCTGCTGGTCGGCGATCGAACCGAGCGGATTGGTCGATGGACCGGGCTGCGGATCGGACACGCCCGGCGTTTTCACGGCGAACGGATAGTCGATGAAGCCGGGATCGTAATAATAGCCGGTGGCCGAGCGGAAGGCGAGCACGTCCTTGATGATCGGCAGGTTGAAGGCGCCGTCGATGACGAAGCCGACGCCGCTGCCTTCCTTCACGTCATAGGCGCGGCCATGGACATAGCCGCTGACGCCCGAGGCGTCGGGCCGCTCGGGGATGTAGCGGATCGCGCCGGCCAGCGTGCCAAGGCCGTATAGCGTGCCCTGCGGCCCGAGCAGCACCTCGACGCGCTTCAGGTCGATCAGCTTGAAGTCGAGATAGAGCGGCACCTCGCCGAGATAGGTGCCGATGGCGTTGTTGGTGTTGTCGCCGAAATTGCTGGTATCGTCGGCGCTGAGACCGCGCATGACGATCGTGCCGGCGCCGCGCGGGCCGGTGTCGGTGATGGTGACTCCGGGCGTGAAGGCGCCGAGGTCGCGAATGTCGTTGAGGCGCTGTTCGTTCAGCTGTTCGGCGCCGATGGCGGCGATGTTGATCGGCACATCGGCCAGCGACAGCGAGCGGCGGGTGGCGGTGACCACGATGTCGGCTTCGACCTCACCGGCCGCGGCGGCGACCGCTTCGGCGGCCAGCACCGGCGCTGCCGCCAGTGTTCCCGACAACATGCTCGCAGACAGCAGCACCGCCTTGAACCCGGACCGGACGACCATATGACCCCCTTGCGGCACGCCGGCGAACCGGCGGCAAAACAGCTTCGGCACGCAGGATGCGGCGCTGCAGCAAGGCTATGAATCGAGGGTATGAGGGCCAATGGGGCGTTTGACGTAGCGGTTAAGCTGACGTTACCGGCGTGTCACAATTGCCACAGTCCGGAGGGGCGCGACGGCTTCAGTCGGCCTTCACCACGGCAAGCTCGTTGCCGGCCGGGTCGCGGAAGTGGAAGCGCCGGCCCCCCGGAAAGGCGAAGATCGGCCGCACCACGGTGCCGCCGGCGGTGATCACCGCCTGGACTGCGGCCTCGAGATCATCGACGGCGATGACTGCCAGCGGCGCCGACGTCGCTTCGTCGGCATCAGCCTGCAGGCCCAGGTCGACATCGCCGGTCAAGGTTGCGGCATAGGTCGGGCCGAAATCGGTACGCGACCAGCCAAAGGCGTCTTCATAAAATGCCTTGGCTGCCGGGATGCCGGCAACCGGCAGTTCGACATAGTTGATGCGCGCGACCATCTTGCGATCAGTGATAGCGGCGCAGCAGGCCGGCAAGCTTGCCCTGCACGCGCACCCGGTTGGCCGGATAACGCTGCGGCTGGTGCATGGCATTGGCCGGCTCCAGGCGGACGATGTTCTTTTCGCGATGCAGATATTTCAGCGTCGCCTCCTCGCCGTCGATCAGCGCGACGACGATATCGCCATCGCGCGCATCCTCGCAGCGCTTGATGAGTGCATAGTCGCCATCGAAGATGCCGGCGTCGATCATCGAATCCCCGGACACTTCGAGTGCATAATGATCGCCGGGGCCGAGCAGCGCGGCCGGCACGGATAGCGACCGGTCGCTTTCGAGTGCCTCTACCGGGAGGCCGGCGGCGATCCGGCCATGCAGCGGCACGACGATCGTGTCATTGGCGGCGATCATCGCCTGGACAGGGGGACGCGGTGCCGGTGCAGACGGGACCAGCTTCAACGCCGGCTTGGCCCGCAGCGCCTCCGGCATCTGCAGCACCTCCAGCGCGCGGGCCCGGTTGGGCAGGCGGCGGATGAAGCTGCGTTCCTCCAACGCATTGATGAGGCGATGCACCCCCGATTTCGAGCGGAGCTGCAGCGCGTCCTTCATTTCCTCGAACGACGGCGAGACGCCGTCCGCACGCAGGCGATCGTCGATGAAGCTCAGCAGTTCCTGTTGTTTGCGGGTCAGCATCATCGTCTCCTGCGGGGGAACACAGGGAGAACGATTAGGAAACATTGCCGATACTGTCAAGCATGATGCAATCGACCGTCTCACCCGTCGCCGCGGCGGGTGCACCTGGCGGGCGCACGATCAGCAACTGCGCTGCGGCGAGGCGGCCGAGCAGGGCGGAATCCTGCGATGCGAAAGGCTCTGCCAGGCCATCGGGGGTCAACCGCGCGCGCAGGTGGTCGCGTCGGGTGCCATTGGCCGCCAGTGGGGCGGCGAGGGGCAGCCGTCGCATCGGCAACCCTTCCGTCCGCCCACCCAGCCGCGCCAGCAACGGCAGCACGAACAGCAGCGCGCAGACATGCGCCGAGACCGGATTGCCCGGCAGGCCGATGACCCGCGCCCCGCCGAAGCGCCCGGCAAGCATCGGCTTGCCCGGCCGCATCGCGATCTTCCAGAAATCGAGTGTCGCGCCGAGGTCGCGGAGCACCGGCACGACCAGGTCATGATCACCGACCGAGGCACCGCCGATGGTGACGATGATGTCGCCGCGCGCCGCCGCGATCGCCGCGGCCAGCGCCTCGCGCCGGTCAGGGATGATACCGGGATCGTCGACATCGGCGCCGGCATTTTCGAACAATGCGCGCAGCATGACGCCATTGGAGCTGACGATCTGGTCAGGCCCGGGCGCCACCCCCGGCGGCACCAGTTCGTCTCCGGTGGCGATCAGCGTCACCCGCGGCCGGCGCACGACCGGCAGCATGCCATGGCCGGCGGCCGCCAGCAGGCCGATGCGCGCCGGGGTCAGCGGGTCGCCGGCGCCGGCGAGCATGTCGCCCGCGGCGAAATCCTGCCCGGCTTTGCGGATATGGGCGCCGATGCGCGGCGGCCCCTCGCCGGACAGGGTGGCCACAT
Source organism: Sandarakinorhabdus sp. DWP1-3-1 (assembly GCF_049896705.1). Classification (NCBI taxonomy): domain Bacteria; kingdom Pseudomonadati; phylum Pseudomonadota; class Alphaproteobacteria; order Sphingomonadales; family Sphingosinicellaceae; genus Sandarakinorhabdus; species Sandarakinorhabdus sp. DWP1-3-1. Next base: position 406,656 of record NZ_JAFCUV010000001.1, read on the forward strand.
CGCCGTCGCGGCGGATTTCTTCCTGCACGACGATGGTGTCGGCGCCGGCGGGTAGCGGCGCGCCGGTGAAGATCCGCGCCGCTTCGCCGGGCTGCAGCGTGCCCGCCCAGCCATGGCCGGCGGCGCTGTCGCCCGCGACCCGCCAGGGGCCCGTCAGGTCGGCCCAGCGGATGGCATAGCCATCCATGGCGGAGGCGTCGAAGGGCGGCTGGGTGAGCGTGGCCAGGACGGGTTCGGCGAGGACACGCCCGCGCACGCGGTTGATGGATACCGGCTCGGCCGGCAAGGCCGTGACCCCGTCGAGCAGTTGCGCCAGCGCGTCCTCGACCGCCAGCAGCGCCATCAGGCGACCCAATCGCCCGAGCGCCCGCCGGATTTCCTGAGCAGCCGCACGCCCGAGATGGTCATGCCGCGGTCCATCGCCTTGGCCATGTCATAGATGGTCAACAGCGCCACCGAGACGGCGGTCAGCGCCTCCATCTCGACGCCGGTGCCGTGCGTGGTGGCGACGGTCGCGGTGGCGCGGATGCCGGTCGCTTCGACGGCGAGATCGAGGGTGACGGCGTCGATCGGCAGCGGGTGGCAGAGCGGGATCAGGTCGGCGGTGCGCTTGGCGCCCATGATGCCGCCGACGCGCGCCACCGCGAGCACGTCGCCCTTGGCAACGGCCTGGTCGCGGATGGCGGTGAGCGCTGATTCGGCGATGGTGATGAAGCCTTCGGCAACGGCCTCGCGGCGCGTTGCCGCTTTGGCCGAGACATCGACCATGCGGGCGGCGCCGTGTTCGTCGAGATGGGTCAGCGTCATGCGGCGCGGCCCAGCAACGTGCGGGTTGCGGCGGTGACATCGGCCTGGCGCATCAACGATTCCCCGACGAGAAAGGTGCGGATGCCGACGGCACTGAGCCGGGCGAGATCGGCGGGGCTCGATAGGCCGCTTTCGCCGACCAGCGTGCGGCCGGGGGTATCAGCGAGTTCGAACGAGGTCTGAAGATCGACCGCCAGCGTCTTCAGATTGCGGTTGTTGATGCCGAGCAGCGGGGTCTTCAGCTTCAGCGCGCGGTCACGTTCCTCGGCATTATGGACCTCCACCAGCACATCGAGGCCATGCTGGATAGCGACCGCCTCCAGTTCGGCGGCCTGGACATCGGACAGCGCCGCCATGATCAGCAGCACGGCATCGGCGTTGATGGCGCGGGCCTCGATCACCTGCCACGGATCGACGATGAAATCCTTGCGGATCACCGGCAGGGTGCAGGCGGCGCGGGCCGTCATCAGATAGGCGTCGTGCCCCAGGAACCAGCGATCCTCGGTCAGCACCGACAGGCAGGCGGCGCCGCCGGCGGCATAGGCGCGGGCGATGGCGGGGGGATCGAAATCGTCGCGTATCAGCCCTTTGGAGGGGCTGGCCTTCTTGATTTCGGCGATCAGCGCGTGGCGGCCCTCGGCGTGGGTGGCATGGATGGCGGCGATGAAGCCACGCACCGGGTCGGCGGCGGCAGCAGCGACCTCCAGATCGGCCAGGCTGCGGGTTTGCCGTGCCGCGGCGACCAGGCTGCGCTTGTGGTCGCAGATTTCGGTCAAGGTGTCGGTCATCGAAAATTGCTCCAGCGCGCCAGGATGTCCTGCGCGGCACCGCTTGCCAAGGCATCGCGGGCGCGGTCGGCAGCGGTGGCGAGCGGCAGGGCGGCATCGGCGACGGTCATCGCCGCGGCGGCGTTGAGCACGACGATGTCGTGATAGGCGCCGCGTTCGCCGGCCAGCAGTGCCCGCAAGCGGCCGGCATTGTGCGCGGCGTCGCCACCGGCCAGCGCGGCGCCGTCGCAGAGGGTGATGCCGATATCCACTGGCGCAATGCTGCCCGTCGTCACCGTGCCGGCGGCGAGGGCGAAGTCGCTGGCGCCGGTCACGGTCAACTCGTCATAGCCGTCGCCGTGGACGACCATCGCGCGTGTCGATCCCAGCGCTGCCAGCGCGCTCGCCATCGGGAGGGTCCAGTCGGGCGCGAACACCCCGACGAGTTGCCGCTGCACGCCGGCCGGATTGGCGAGTGGCCCCAGCAAGTTGAAGATCGTGCGCCGGCCGAGCGCGCGGCGGACCGGCGCCACCCGCGCCATCGCCGGGTGGTGGCGGGCGGCGTGGAGAAAGGTGATGCCGACGCTGTCGAGACAGGCGCCGAGCCGATCGGGTGCCAGCTCAGGCACGCCCAGCGCCATCAACACATCGGCGGCGCCGCTGGACGACGAGGCAGCGCGGTTGCCGTGCTTGGCGACCTTCACCCCGCAGGCGGCGACGACGAGCGAGACGGCGGTGGAGACGTTGAGGGTGTGCTTGCCGTCGCCGCCGGTGCCGCAGACGTCGATCGCGTCCGGCGCGGCGGGGCCCGGCGTCATGCGGGCGCGGAGCGCCGTGGCGGCGGCGACGATTTCGGCGACGGTTTCGCCACGAATAGCAAGCGTCACCAGGAACGACGACAGCGCATCATCGTCGACCTGGCCGTCGAAGATCGCGGCAAAGGCCTCGGCGGCGCTGCCGGAGTCCAGCGGCGTCGATGGGTCGGGCAGCCTCACGCGGCGGCGGCGAGGCGGGGTGGCAGCGCCCGGGGTGTCATCCCGGCCAGCGTCATGAAATTGGCCAGCATGGCATGGCCGTGTTCGGTGGCGATGCTTTCCGGGTGGAACTGGACACCGTGCAGCGGCAGATCGCGGTGCTGCATGCCCATGATGAGGCTATCGGGGCTACGCGCGTTGACGGTGAAGCAGGCGGGCAGGTCATCTTCGCGGACGATCAGGGAATGGTAGCGGGTCGCCTCGAACGGGCTGGGCAGGCCGGCGAAGATGCCGCTGCCGTCATGCGCCATGGCGCTGGTCTTGCCGTGCATGACCTGGGGGGCGCGGACAACGGTGCCGCCGAAGGCCTGGCCGAGCGACTGGTGGCCGAGGCAGACGCCGAGCAGCGGCAGCCGGACCTCGGCGGCGGCGGCAATGAGGTCGAGGCACACGCCGGCCTCGTTTGGGGTGCAGGGGCCGGGCGACAGCAGCACCGCCTGGGGGGCGAGCGCGATGGCCTCGGCAGCGGTGATGGCGTCGTTGCGGACGACCCGCGCCTCGGCACCAAGCTCGAGCAGGTAGTGCACGAGGTTGAAGGTGAAGCTGTCGTAATTGTCGATAACGAGGATCATGGGTGACGCCTTAACGTGTGGCGGTGCCGCCGTCGATAATCGAGGCTGGTGGTGTTGAGCGCCGCCAGCAGCGGCAGGCCTTCCGTGGCGATGCGCGCGAGGATGTCGACCGCGGCCGCCAGCCGGTCGACCGGCAGGTGGCGCCAGGCAGGGCGTTGGACCAATCGGTCCCAGCGGTCGCCCATGGCATTGTCATAGGCGACGCGCAGGAAACAATGGTCGGCGCTGATCGGCCAGTCGGGCGGGGCGTTCGCGACCAGCGCGGCAACATGCCGGTCGAGCACCGCCTTCAGCGCCCTGCGGGCCGGGTCGTCGGTCACGCCACCTTGACGCCCTTCCAGAAGGCGACGCGGCCCTTGATTTCCTTGGCGGCGTCCTTGGGCTCGGCGTAATACCAGGCGGCGTCCTTGTTCTCGGCGCCGCCGGCGGCGAGCGTGTAGTAGTTGGCGGTGCCCTTCCAGCCGCAGACGGTGGTCGTGCTGCTCGGTTTCAATAGCGCCGGATCGATGGCACCGATGGGGAAATAGTGATTGCCCTCGACGACGACGGTGTCGTTGCTGTCGGCGATGGTGACGCCATTCCAGGTGGCTTTCGGCATGGGCTGCTCCCGCAGACGCGGCGCATGATTACGCCTTTCCGCGATTTCCTAGAGCAACACCGAGCCAACCCGTCAATGTGGCGAGAAGCGCAGTTATCAGCGCCTGGACGACAATGTTCTCATGCAGGAACCGCAGGCCGCTCCAGGTCGCCGTCACGTCGTCCTTGCGGACGAAGGCGATCCCTGCCGCTGTAAGGATCAACCCCTTTTCGGCTACAAGGCCCGAGACGGTCAGCCCGCCATCCCGACAATCTTCAAGCTTGATCTGCGGGAATATGCGTTGCCACAATATTGCGCCATTCGCGGGCGTGCCGCAGACGATATCGGCGATCGCCAGCGTGTCGCCGGCGCCTGCATCGCCGCTCGCAAAGCCACGCAGCGCGAGCGACCCACCCTGGTCGTCGCTGCTGCCAAGGCCGGCCCGCAATGCGGTTTCGCCGGGCAGCATCACGACGACCTGCTGGCCCGGCGGCGTCGTGATGCGGAGTTGCCGAATGAGCACGCGACCGCGATCCGCATGCAGGCCGATCCCACCATGGTCGTCATTGCGGCTGTCGGGCACGACCGCCATGTCGACGACAAGCCGGGCATCGATCGGTCGCAGGGCAAGCCCTGGCGCTCCCAGGTCGCGAGCCTGCAACATCAGGCCCGCGCCGGGCGTGGGGGACTCCGGCGCGATCGCCACGGTCAGCGCTGGGGATTCGTTAGCTGTCCAAGCCATTCTGAGCACGAGCGGCCGTTGCCTTGCAGGATCATATCCGCCCAATGTCGGAACCACGATCGAACCCGGCGGCGCAATCAACCGCACCTGGCGGCTGGCACCCATATCCACGGCCATTACGGGGCCTGCCGAAAGTCCGTGCAACAGGATCTGGCGTGCGCCTGCTGCATGCCATGTCGAGCCATCACCGACATGTCGGGCTTGCGGCAGATGGTCAAGGTAGTTGAACCCCAAGGCGGCAATGACGGATGTCGGAACTGCCAAAAACGCGAATCGCTTCATCCAAGCCGGAGTGGCAGCGGCTGTCACTGGGTGACGGCTATGGCGGCGGACTGGCCCTGCGCCCACGCTGCCTGATCGCCGCAACGCCGATATTGTTCGGCGGTTATGCCGTCGCAATACAGCCAGGCCTTGACCGATGCGATGAAGTTACCGGGCCTTGTGCGACTGCTTATCGGCCAAGCCTTGTTCCATTGTCCGGGTTCCCCTGGGGCCGCCGTGTCGGCCGAGGTGCCGGTGCCGCACCAGCCGAGCCCGCATGACCGCAAAACCTGGACGCTGACCCGGTCATAGTACTGCTTCAGAACATAATTCACATGCAGGTCGGCGCTCTGCCCGGCGGGCGGAATCGTCGCCGATCTTTCCGAGAAATCAACTTTGTTAAGTGTCACCGACCCGACGGCGCGGGGCCCGGCGCCCAACGCAAATATCTTGACCGGCGCGTCCTGCCAGCGGCCACCGACGCGTTTGCGGGATGCAACCTCATAGTCGGCAATCCGGACCGCGCCATCGCCTGCGTCGGGGATGACCACCGCGATCTTGCGGAGTTGGCGCTCGCCGTTGCTTTCGGTATCGATCACCTGGGTCGCGATGCGCAGCGGTATATCGAAAGGAGCAAGTCGCAGATACAGGCTTATGCGCAGTTCGGTAACGGCGCCCGGTTCCGCCTGGAAATCGACGACAAAGGGCCAGTTGTTGCGGATGAAGGCAGTGACCTTCGGGTGGGCCTGGCCGACGGGCGGCCGGCCCTCGGGGCCATAGCGAAGCAGGGCTTCAGCGCGCGCGACTTCGGCGGGCGGCGGCGGGCAGATGGCGAGATCCGGCTGCGTCTGGCAGCGGCCGCGATCCTGCCGGTCCGGGGTCGCCTCCGTACGCTGTGACGCGATTGCCGGACCGGCAATCAGCCATAGCGCCAACGCTGCAGCAGTTCGCACTATCGCGCTCCCCGACACCTGATGCCCGCCATCATAGCATTTGTGCCACCGTCGCAACAGCGACAGGCCGGCTCTACTGCCCGAACCCGGCTGCCCCCGCTGCCTTCAGCGCCTCAGCGGCGGCGGCGATCAGCGCACCGGCCTTGGCCTCGCATTCGCGCTGTTCGTATTCGGCGATCGAATCGGCGACGATGCCCGCGCCGGCCTGGACGTGCATGACGCCGTCCTTGACCACCGCCGTTCGCAGCACGATGCACGAATCCATCGCGCCGTCCGGGCTGAAATAGCCGACACCGCCGGCATAGGCGCCGCGCGCCTCGGGCTCCAGTTCGGCGATGACCTGCATGGCGCGGACCTTGGGGGCGCCGCTGACCGTGCCGGCCGGAAAGCCCGCCAGCAGCGCGTCGATGGCGTCGAGTTCGGGCGCCAGGCGGCCTCGGACGTTCGACACGATATGCATGACATGGCTGTAGAATTCGACGCCGGCGCGGTCGGTGACGGTGACCGTGCCGGGCAGCGATACCCGGCCGGTATCGTGTCGGCCGAGATCGAGCAGCATCAGATGCTCGGCCTGTTCCTTGGCGTCGGCGAGCAGGCTGGCGCGGTTTTCGGCATCCTCGACAGCGTCGCGGCCGCGCGGCCGGGTGCCGGCGATCGGCCGGATGGTGACGTCGCCATCGCGGACGCGGACCAGGATTTCAGGGCTGGAGCCGACCAGCGCAAAGCCCGGTAGGTCGAGGAAGTAGAGGAACGGCGACGGGTTGATGCGGCGCAGCGCGCGGTAGAGATCGAATGGCGGCAGCGGGAAATCGACGCTGAAACGCTGGGCCAGCACGACCTGGAAGATGTCGCCGGCAAGGATATAATCCTTGGCGCGGGCGACCATCTCGGCATAGCGCGCGGGGCCGACAAGCGGCACCGGCGTGCCTGCCGGCAAGTCCCCGACGGCGGCTTTCCGCGCCGGCAGCGCCTTGGCGAGGCGCGCCTGGGCAGTTTCGATACGCTCGACGGCGGCGTCATAGGCGTCCGGCGCCGCGGCGAACACCGGCGCCACCAGGAACAGTTCGTCCTTCAGCCGGTCGAACACCAGGATCAGCGTCGGGCGGACGAACACCATGTCGGGCAGGCCGAGCGGCGACGGGGCGTTGGCGGGGACGCTGGATTCGACCAGCCGCACCGATTCATAACCGATATAGCCGACGAGGCTGGCGAGCGCCGACGGCAGCCCGGCGGGAACATCGGCGCGCGCTTCGGCGACCAGCGCCCGCAGCGCCGCGAGCGCGCCGCCGGCAACGGGAACAAAGGCGTCGCGATCGTTGCGCCAGTCGCGGTTGATCTCGGACGTGTCGCCGACCGCGCGCCAGACGAGGTCGGGATCGAGGCCAAGCAGCGAATAGCGGCCGCGAACCTGGCCACCCTCCACCGATTCGAGGAGATAGGCGCCGCTTTCCGCGGCACCGAGCTTGAGCATTGCCGACACCGGCGTTTCGGTGTCGGCGACGATGCGGGTCCACACCAGTTGCGCCCGACCCTCGGCAAGCGCCGCTCCAAAGCTGTCGCGGTCGGGCAGGATCGCGCCGAAATCCGCCATTATTGCGCGCTGTCGAAGCCGGACAGGCGGCGCGTGACAGCGGTGATGGTGGTGTCGTTGCGGCTGGTGCCCATCGCCTTGGCGGCTGCGGCGGCAAAGGCCGAACTGAATTCCGCCGGCAACTGGCTGGCGAGTTCGCGCCGGCTGGCATCGAGCAATTGCGGTACAGCGGTGACGTCGCCCGGCGTGATGCTGTCGACATGGATCAGCACCCAGCCCTGGCTGCCGGGCAGCACTTGAACCGTCTTGGCCGGAGTCGACAGGAACGCCTGAATGATCGGCGGTACCTGCTGTTGGCCGGCGATATCGATACGGCGCCCGCGCAGCGACTGCGGCGGCGCCAGGCCGGCGGCGGCGACCGCGGCGGCGAAATCGCCGGTCTTGCGGGTCTGGACAACGACGGCATCGGCGCGGGCCCGGGCGGCCTTCAGCGCTTTTTCCTGGGCTGCGGCGGCAGCGGCGGCGGCACGGACCTCGCCCAGCGGCTGCGGCGCCGAGGGCAGTACCTGCATGGTTTCGATGACGACGAGGCGCTGCTCGCCCAGGTCTTCGACAGCGGCACCGTCACCGGGTTCGTGGCGGAAGGCGCGGGCTGCCAGCGTGGCGAGTTCCGGCGTCGGCGGCACGGCTGCGCCCGGGGTGGTTCCCTCGCGGGTCACGGCGGCCTGGCTGACGATCGTCAGCCCCTTGTCCCTGGCGAGGTCGGCAAAGCTCTTGCCGGCTTCCACGCCGTCCTCGATGCCGTTGACGAGCGTGGCGACCGCCGTCTCGGCAGCGCGCTGGCGCAGGTCGGCCTCGATCGCCGGACGGGCCTGGGCGAGCGTCTTGCCGGCACTGCCCATCGCCTCGACGCGGACGATATGCCAGCCGAACGCCGTCTTCAGCGGCTGGGTGAGGCCGCCGACCGGCAGGGCAAAGGCGGCGGCGGCAACCGCCGGGCTCGTCGCCTTGCCGAACTCGGCCTGGCTCTGTTCGCCCAGCGTGATGTCGCCAACGCCAAAGCCGGCGAGGCGCTGGGCGGCCGCCGGGAAACCTTCGGTCACAGCGGCGGCGGCGATGGCGCGCGCCTTGGCTTCGTCGGGTACGACGACCTGCTGCAGCTTGCGGGTCGCGGCGGCGCCGTATTTGGCGGGCTCCTTGGCAAAGGCGGCGGCAATGTCGGCATCGCTGACCGTCACGCCGGTCGCAAGGGCGGCGCGGTCGATGACGGCATAGCGGAAGGCGCGGCGCTCCGGCAGGGTGAAGCGCGCCTTGTTGCTGGCATAATAGGCGGCGACCTCGGCATCGGTCGCGGGCGCGACCGCTGCCAGCGGCACCAGCGCCGCGGCACCGACATGGACATCGACGAGCAGGCGGGCATAGGGCTGGGCCATCCCAGCGGGCACGCCGAGCGCCGCCATCACCGGGGTCAGCAGCTGGCGACGGACGATGTCGCCGGCGACGGTTTCCCGAAGCTCATTGTCGGTCAGGTTGTTTTCCTGCAGCAGGCGGCGATAGGTCGGGTCGTCGAACTTGCCGCCCTGCTGGAACGCCGGAATGGCGCCGATGACACCGCCGACGGCACGGTCCGATGCGATCAGGCCCATGCTGCGACCCAGCTCCTCGATGGCGGTCTGGCCGATCAGCTGTTCGGCGACGGCGGGCACGGCACCTTCCCTGGCGAGCTGCATCTGGTTGACGGCGGGGTTCTGCGCCCGGGCGTTCTTCACGACGCGGTCAAACGCCTTCAGCAGGTCGGCCTCGGTGATCGTCGTCTTGCCGACGCGGGCGACCGAACCCTGGGGCGCACTGCCGCCGCCGAACGGATCACCAACCCCGGTCACGGCAAAGGCGACGAGGACCAGCGCCAGCAGCACCAGTACGGGCCAACTCGTCAACCAGCGACGAATGAAGGTGATCATTGGGAATGTCCGGTCCGAAAAGACGATGGGAGCGTGAAAGCGCGCGGTTGTAACGGCGGGCGCGGCTTGCCACAAGGCGGGCCATTGCACGGCCGAAGGAACAATCGTGGCAGGATCGCTGATCGTCGGGAACTGGAAGATGAATGGCCTCGGCGACTCCGTGGCCGAAATCGCCGCGATCGCCGGCAGCGGTCGGCCCGACCTGTGGGTGGCGCCGCCGTTCACGCTGATCGATCGCGCGGTGATCGTGGCGGCGGGCGCGGTATCGATCGGCGGCCAGGATTGCCACGCCAAGGTGTCGGGGGCGCATACCGGCTGTGTGTCGGCGGCGATGCTGGCCGATCTCGGTGCCGGCTTCGTCATCGTCGGCCACAGCGAGCGGCGGGCCGACATGCACGAGACCGACGCCGATGTCCGTGCCAAGGCGCTGGCTGGGCAGGCGGCGGGCCTGCAGATCATCGTCTGCGTCGGCGAAACCGAGGCGCAGCGTGATGCCGGAACGGCCGAAGCGGTGGTCGGCGCGCAGCTGGCGGGGTCGCTGCCCGACAGCCTCGACGGCCTCGTTGTCGCCTATGAACCGGTGTGGGCGATCGGCACCGGGCGGACGCCGACGCCCGAGGATGTCGCGGCAATCCATGGCTTTATTCGCGGGCAGCTGCAGGCCCGCTATGGCCTGAACGGGCGCGGGGTGCGGATTCTTTACGGCGGCTCGGTAAAGCCCGAGAATGCGGCGCTGCTGCTGGGGCAGGCCAACGTCGGCGGCGCGCTGGTCGGCGGTGCCAGCCTGACGGCGACGAGTTTCCTGGGGATTGCGGCAGCTGCCTAGCGGCCCTCCCGCTTGCGGGAGGGGAGTAGGTTGCCCTTCGCGGCTGGCATCGCTACATCGCCGCCAACACTGCGTGAAAGTTCCGTCTCTGTGATCACCTTCCTGCTCGTCGTCCACACCCTTATCGCGCTTGCGCTGGTCGGCGTCATCCTGTTGCAGCGGTCGGAAGGTGGCGGCCTCGGCATCGGGGGCGGCACCGGCGGCGGGCTGATGACGGCACGCGGCGCGGCCAATTTGCTGACGCGGTCGACGACGGTGTTGGCGACGCTGTTCATCCTGTCGTCGATCGTCCTCGCCGTCCTCGCCGCCGGGACCAACAAGCCCAAGAGCCTCGATACCAGCCTGGCCACCAGCAGCGCCCCGGCGGTCCCGGTCCAGAACCCCGCGACGCTGCCGGCGGGGCCGCTGCCGGGTCTGCCCGGCGCGCCCGCACCCACGACGGCGCCGGCGACCACGCCCGCACCGACGCCCGCCACCCCCCCGGCCGACACCGGCGTGCCGCTCGCGCGCTGATCGATGGTCGCCCGGCCGTCGCGCGGGCGACAGATTTTCGGCGGCGCGGCAGGCAATCTCGTCGAATGGTATGACTGGTACGCCTATTCGGCGTTCGCGCTGTATTTCGCGCCGGCATTCTTTCCCAAGGGGGACGCTCTCGCCCAGGCGCTGAGCACCGCGGCGGTGTTCGCCGTCGGCTTCCTGATGCGGCCGATCGGTGGCTGGCTGCTTGGCGTCTATGCCGATCGCAAGGGTCGGAAGGCAGCGCTGACGCTTTCGGTGGCGATGATGTGCGCCGGATCGTTGCTGATCGCGCTGGCGCCGACATATGCCCAGGTCGGCATTTTCGCGCCGGTGCTTCTGCTGCTGGCGCGGCTGGTGCAGGGGCTGTCGGTCGGTGGCGAATATGGCGCCTCGGCGACCTTCATGTCCGAAGTCGCCGATGCCCGGAACCGCGGTTTTCTGGCCAGTTTCCAATATGTGACCCTCGTCGGCGGGCAATTGCTGGCGCTCGGCCTGCTGATCGTCATGCAGGCACGATTGACCGAGGCGGAGCTGATGGCCTGGGGGTGGCGGGTGCCGTTCCTGATCGGTGCATTGTGCGCGGTGCTGGTGTTCTGGCTGCGGCGGTCGCTGGTCGAAACCAACGCCTTCAAGGCGGTGACCGCCGAGGAACATCAGGGGCTGATGAAGCGTCTGCTGGCGCATCCGCGGGCGCTGTGGACGGTGCTGGCGTTGACTGCCGGCGGCAGCACCGCATTCTACACCTTTACCACCTACATGCAGAAATACCTCGTGCTGTCGGCCGGCTGGACCAAGCCGGATGCGACCTATGTGTCGGCGATGGCGCTGCTCGGTTACGCGGCGCTGCAGCCGGCGGTCGGCGCCTTGTCGGATCGGATCGGCCGACGGCCGCTGCTGATCGCCTTCGGGATCGGCGGCACGCTGCTGACGGTACCGGCGATGACGGCGATCGGCGGCACCAGCGGCCGGTGGGAGGGCTTTGTCCTCATCATGGCGGCGCTGGCGGTGCTCAGCTGCTACACCGCCATCTCGGGCGTGGTGAAGGCCGAGATGTTCCCCGCCAACATCCGCGCACTGGGTGTCGGCCTGCCTTATGGCGTCGGTGTCGCGGTGTTCGGGGGGTCGGCCGAATATGTCGCGCTGGCGTTCAAGTCGGCGGGGCTTGAAAGCGGCTTTTTCTGGTATGTCGCGACGCTGTGCGCGATCGCGCTGGTCGCGGCGGTGTTGCTGCCCGATACCAAGGCGAATTCGCGGATCGAGGACTGACCGCAGCCCTTATCCACAGCCAATATCGCGCACCCCCTAGCCACTCCGACCAAAACCGGGCTAGGGCTTTCCTCCCATGACCCGGTTTATTTTCATCACCGGCGGCGTGGTCTCTTCGCTTGGCAAGGGCCTGATGGCCGCCTCGCTGGCTGCGCTGCTTCAGGCGCGTGGCTATACGGTCCGCATCCGCAAGTTCGATCCGTATCTCAATGTCGATCCCGGAACGATGTCGCCGTACCAGCACGGCGAAGTCTATGTGACTGACGATGGCGCCGAGACCGATCTCGACCTCGGGCACTATGAACGCTTCACCGGCGTGCCGTCGCGGCAGACCGACAACATCACCTCGGGGCGGGTCTATCGGGACATCATCACCAAGGAACGCCGCGGCGATTTTCTGGGTGCGACGGTTCAGGTCATCCCGCACGTCACCGATGCGATCAAGCATTTCGCCCGCGCCGAAACCGATGGCCTCGATTTCGTGCTGTGCGAGATCGGCGGCACCGTCGGCGACATCGAATCGCTGCCGTTCCTGGAGGCGATACGGCAGTTGAGCGCCGATGTCGGCCGCACCAACGCCGTTTATATCCACTGCACGCTGGTGCCGTACCTGGCCGCCGCGGGTGAACTGAAGACCAAGCCGACCCAGCACAGCGTCGCCGAGCTGCGCGGCATCGGCATCCAGCCGCATGTCCTGGTCTGCCGGTCGGAACACCCGCTGCCCGACAGCGACCGTGCCAAGATCGCGCTGTTCTGCAATGTGCAGAAGGAAGCGGTGATCGCCGCGCTCGACGCGCCGAGCATCTACGACGTGCCGCTGCAATATCATGCCGAAGGTCTCGACGACCAGGTGCTGTTGGCCTTTGGCATCACCGATGCGCCGGCGCCCGATGTGACCCGCTGGTCGCAGATCTCGGCACGGCTGCACAATCCCGAAGGCGAAGTCACCATCGGCGTCGTCGGCAAATATACCGGCATGAAGGATGCGTACAAATCGCTGACCGAGGCGCTCGTCCACGGCGGCATCGCCAACCAGGTCAAGGTCAATATCCGCTGGCTCGACGCCGAGGAGTTCGAGAATGCCGATGTCGCGGCGCGGCTGGAGCCGATGCACGGCATCCTTGTGCCGGGTGGCTTTGGGGAGCGCGGGTCGGAGGGCAAGATCGCCAGCGTGCGCTTTGCCCGCGAGCGCGACGTGCCGTTCTTCGGCATCTGCCTCGGCATGCAGATGGCCTGCATCGAGGCGGCGCGGAACCAGGCCGGCGTGAGCGGCGCCGGGACCACCGAGTTCGGCCCGACCGACGAGCCGGTCGTCGGCATGATCACCGAATGGATGAGCGCCGACGGCCTGCAGGTCCGCGAAGCCGGCGGGAACCTGGGCGGCACCATGCGGCTTGGCGCCTATGACGCGCTGCTGGCCGGCAACAGCGTCGCCGCCAGCATCTATGACGCACGGGCGATCAGCGAGCGGCACCGCCATCGCTATGAGGTCAATGTCCATTACCGTGAACGGCTGGAAGCATCGGGCCTGATTTTTTCGGGGATGTCGCCCGACGGGCTGCTGCCGGAGATCGTCGAGCGGCCGGATCATCCCTGGTTCGTCGGCGTGCAGTTCCATCCCGAGCTCAAGTCCAAGCCGTTCGATCCGCATCCGCTGTTCGCAGGCTTTGTCGCGGCGGCGGTTCGGCAGAGCCGGCTGGTCTAGCACCGTTTCATATGCTGCATCGGACATGGCCTGCACCGGATGCCGGGGCGGGGCGGTCCAGCTATCTTCACTCCGCAAGGGCCCGAAAATTCGCACTGCAGCAAGTGTCGCGACAGATTGACACATACGAGTGTAACGATAGAATGACACTACACGGGGAAAGTCTCTGGGGCAGAGTAGGCTCCAAGACGCTTGATGCTCGTGTGTCGCAGGACGGAGCGTCGCGAGGTTCTCCGTTCCGGTCATGCAGGTGGGTCTAGACACCGGCTGCACGGCTTACGTCGCAAGTGTCTGAAAGGGAATGCCATGGCAGACGATAACGAAAGGGTTTACCCGACCGGGTTGACCGTCAAGGAAGCAACCGAAATCCAGGCCGGACTGATGTGGGGCAGCCGCATCTTCCTGGCGATCGCAGTGTTCGCCCACATCCTGGCGTTCCTGCTGACGCCTTGGCTGAAGTAAGAGGGGTATAGACCATGAATGAAGGCAAAATCTGGTGCTATGTCAGCCCTAACGTCGGCCTGCCGCTGTTCTTCCTGGCGATCGCCGTGGTCGCACTGCTGGTCCACGCGTCGATCCTGACCAACACGACCTGGTTCGCCGGCTATTGGGAAGGGGCTGCAAAGCCCGCCGCTGTGGCCGCCGCTCCGGCGTCGACTCAGGTCGCCGTCAACTGACATTGCTGAAGCCGCCGGAAGTCGACTCCGGCAGCATCGCAACGGAAAGGGCCGGGATCCACGATCCCGGCCCTTTTTGCTGTCCGGCGATGATCGCCGCCGGTTGCCTTATTCCGCCGGCGACGGCACCGCCTCGCGCAGGCCGGGACGCTGCATCGGCATCATCGCCACGATCGTGACCGCCAGCAGCGCGATTTCCAGCGCGTAGACAGCGAGATAGCCCGTCGCCGCCGACGGCCAGGGATAGCGACCCGGCGCGGAGGTGACCGCATCCCGCATGATGCCGCCCAGCGCGGCGCCCACGCCCGCGGCGGTCGCCTGCACGGCGCCCCAGGTGCCGAGCGCCAGGCCGACCTGCTCGCGCGGTGCCGCGTTCATTGTCGCTGTCAGGGTGCCATGGCCGAACAGCCCGGCGCTGAAGCCGATGAGCAGCACGCCCAGCACAAAGCCCGGCACCGATTGCTGGGGCGCCGCGGCGATGACCAGCAGGAACGACGGGATACCCAGCATCGCCCCGATCATGGCCATACGAAATGGGTCGAAGCCGCGGCTGAGCACGCGCGAGGCCCAGGCAAAGCCGATCAAGCCGCCACCGGCAAAGGTCGCCGTCAGCTTGGTCGTGTCGCCGACGCCGAGCCCCAGGACCTGGCCGCCATAGGGTTCGAGGAGGATATCCTCCATGCTGAAGGCGAGCGTGCCGAGGCCGATGGCGAGCAAGCGGCGGATGGCGTTGGCCTGGGTGGCGTAGCGATCCCAGGCCTCGCGAAAACTGATCTGCGGCGGCGGTGCGAACAGCCGCGACGGGCGCCGCGCCTCCTGTTTCCAGACCGCGATGACGTTGAGGACGATGGTGACGACGGCGGAGGTGGAGATCACCTGGATCAGCCGGCCCGGCGTGAAGTTTTCGAGCGCGGCACCGAACGCCAGCGCGCTGACGATCATGCCGAGCAGCAGCATGACGTACATCAACCCGACGACGTTGGGCTGCGACGCTTCCGGCGCCTGGTCGGTGGCGAGCGCCAGCCCGACCGTCTGGGTGATGTGGATTCCGGCACCGACGAGGAGGAACGCCACCGCCGCCGCGAACCGCCCGATCCACACCGGCGCGTCGGCCGATTGCAGCGCGCCGGCGAGCACCAGCAGCGCGAACGGCATCAGGGCGAGCCCGCCGAACTGCACCATCGTGCCGCGAAAGATGAAGGGCACCCGGCGCCAGCCCAGCGCCGAGACATGGGTGTCGGATTTGTGGCCGATCAGCGCGCGGAACGGCGCGAACAGCAGCGGCAGCGCCAGCATGATGCCGACCAGCGAGGCCGGCACATTCAGTTCAACGATCATCACCCGGTTCAGCGTGCCGACCAGCAGCACCAGCGACATGCCGACCGAAACCTGGAGCAGCGACATACGCAGCAGGCGGCCGAGCGGCAGGTCGTCGCTGGCGGCATCGGCAAATGGCAGGAACCTGGTTCCCCAGCGCAGCACCACCGATACCATCTTGTCATTGATGCGACTCATGTCGCCATGCCTGTCGATCCGGTCATTGTCCCCACCGTGACCTGTGTATTTTCGTCGCATGATTTGAACCGGGTCGCCGGCTTTGACAAGGCTGCACAGCGGCTTGTCCTGCAGCGTCGTGTGCCGCCCGGTTGCAGCCCTGCATTGCTGCGGCGCGTCTCGCGTCGTAGCGCTGCAGGATGCGGCGCTATCTGTTTCTCGTTTCGGGTTTTGCCGCGCTGGCGCTGGGCGCCATCGGCGCCGTGCTGCCGATCATGCCGACGGTGCCGCTCGTCATCCTGGCCGCCTATTGCTTTGCACGCAGCAGTCCGCGGCTGGAGGCAAAGCTTGTCGAGCACCCCGTTTTCGGCCCCCATATCGTCCGCTGGCGGGAACGCGGCGCGATCAGCCGGCGCGGCAAGCAGGCGGCGACGATCGGTTTCATCGCCTCGGCGATCAGCGGCTTCATCTTTGCGCCTTGGCCTTACATGCTGATCCCGGCGCTGGCCGGCATCATCGGTGGCGCCTGGATCTGGCGCCGCCCCGAGGCGTGATCAGGCGACGCCGGCGACCGCTTCGCCCGCGACGGTGGTGCGGTGCATGACGCGCAGGTGCCCGTCATAGCCGCCTTCGGCGAAATGCAGCGTGCAGCGATTGTCCCAGATCAGCAGCGTATCGGGTGCCCAGCGGTGGCGGAACAGGAACTGTGGTTCGATAATGCGCTGGAACAGATGACCGAGGATGGCATAACCTTCGTCGCGGGTCATGCCCTCGATGCCGATGGTGTAGACGGGGGAGCAGTAGAGCGCCCGCCGCCCGGTTGCCGGATGGACGCGGACCAGCGGGTGCGCTTGCACCGCCTCGGCGGCCTCGCCGGTGATGATCGTCATGGTGCGGCTGGCGGTCTCGTTGGCATAGACGCCGTCGCGGCCATAGGGCAGCCGCGCCGAATGCAGCGCGGTGAGGCTGTCACATAGCCGCTGGAAGGCGGGGGACAGTGAATCATAGGCGGCGGCGCAATCCGCGAACAGCGTGTCGCCGCCGATGGGCGGGATGACCTTGCCGTGGAGGATCGTCGCTGCTGGCGGCTGCGGCTGGAAGCTCCAGTCGCTGTGCCAGCCGGCGCCGAAATTGGGGGCCGTCTCGTCGGCCTCGCGGCGCAACTCGAGGATGTGCGGGCGGCCGGGCAGGGGCTTGATGAACGGGTCCTCCCCGAAGTCGCCGAACTGCAGGGTCAGCGCCTCCTGCGCGTCCAGCGTCAGCGGCTGGCCCGGGAACGACAGCACGGCATGGGCCGCCCAGGCTGCCCGGATCGCCGCCAGATCCTCGGGCGGCAGCGGCCGTGACAGGTCGACGCCAGTGACGGTGGCGCCAAAGCCCGACGGCTGCGCGCTTACGATCATGCGACCCGCGCCGTTGCCCGCGCGTGCCAGTCGGCGAGCGCCGTCAGTGCTTCGGGTGGCTTGATGTCGATCCAGCCGGCGAAATCGACGATGGTCAGCAGCGCGATGTCGGCAAGCGTGAAGCGCGTGCCGGCGAGCCACGGCCGTTCCTGCAGCTGGCCGTCGAACCAGGCGAAGGCGGTCTGCGCATTGCCGCGCGCTTGTTCTCCCATCGCCGGGATTTGCTGGACGAGCTTGGCGGTGAACGGATGGCCGTGCTGCCAGGCGAGGCTTATCGGCGTGCCGAGGACGTTTTCGGCGCGGCGAATCCACATGTCGGTTTCGGCACGTTCGAGCGCGGTCGTGCCGAGCAGCGGCGGCTCCGGGTGAAGTTCGTCGAGATAGCGGCAGATGCTGATGGTTTCGGCGAGCACCGTGCCGTCGTCCAGTTCGAGGAACGGTACCTGGCCGCGCGGGTTGAGCGCCATCACGGCGTCGGATTTATGCTCGCGCTTGATGAGCGACAGGTCGGTCGCCGGCAGCTCCAGCCCCTTCGCCTGCAGGAACAGCCGCACTCGGCGCGGATTGGGGGCCGGATCGGCCGCGGTCCACAGCATCATCGCCATCATCTCCCCTGTTTTGTCCTGCATAGCGGTGATGCGGCGCGTTGCAATGCGCGGCCGCGCGCCGGTATGAAACATCATGGATCCCGCCGCGCTGTTTGCTCCCCTGACGATCGACCGTTTTCGCGCCGAGTTCCTCGGTCGCAAGCCCTGCCATGTGCCGGCCGACGGCGCCGCGGCGCGACTGCCCTTCGCCTGGTCGCGCCTGTCGGAACTGCTCGCCATCGCGCCGCACTGGACCGAGGGCAACATCACGCTGATCCTCAATCGCAGCCCGATCGGCCCGCAATTCTATATGGACGAGGTGCCGACGTCTGCGGGCCCGGTGCGCCGCGCCAATCCGGCCAAGGTCGAGCATTTCCTCGCCATGGGGGCGACGCTGGTCGCCAACGACGTCGATCGCATCGCGCCGGAACTGCGCACCGTCGTCGAAACGCTGGGGGCCGAGTTCGCGGCGCTCACCAACGCCAACATCTATGCGTCCTTTGCCGGCGTGCAGGGCTTTGCCACCCATTACGACCTGCATGACGTCATCGCGGTGCAATGTGCGGGCGTGAAGCGCTGGAATCTTTATGCCAACCGCGCCGACAACCCGGTGGTGCCGCTGGCCACCGGCGGGCCGGAGGCGCAGGCCGTGATCGACGCGGCCCGCGGCCGGCTGGCGGCGACCATCGCCATGCAGCCCGGCGACCTGCTGTACCTGCCGCGCGGCACCTATCACGATGCGCTGGCGACCGATGGCGCGTCGCTGCATGTCACCTTTGCGCTGGCGCCGCATTCGGGCGAGGGGGTGCTGAAACTGCTGGGCGAGGCGGCGCTGCGCGACAGCCTGCTACGCGCCTATCTGCCCGATGGCCGCACCGATCCGGCAGCGCTCGACGTGCATCTGGCGGACATTGCGGAGGCGCTGGCCGGCATCGTCGGCAGCCCCGGTTTTCGCGACATGGTGATCGATGCCCAGCGTTCGCGGCATGGGCACCCGCACACGGTGCGCCTGCCGAACCCGCCGGCCCTCGCCTCCTATGCCCGCACCGACCGGGCGGCGACGGTGCGCCATCTCGCCGCCGGCGCGGTGCTGGTGACCGCGCGCGGGCAGCTGCCGCTGGGCCTCGCTTTTGCGCCTGCCGAATATGCGCTGTCGCGACCGGCATTTTCCGATATCGAGCTCGGCGCCCGCTACCCGCATGTGCCGGCACCGGAGCGCGCCGCGCTGATCGCCCTGCTCGAACGCGAGGGGCTGGTCCAGCGTTACACGCCGCAGCTGCAATGAGCGTTCGGACGCACGGAGATTTCATGATCGAAACCGCCATCAAGACCGACACCGACACGATCGCGATGATCGAGCGGCTCGACGATCGGCTGCGCTGGCTGTCGGCGTGGATGATCCACAATGCCAATCATCTGCGGCCCAGCCGCGATGGCGTGAAGGTTGGCGGTCACCAGGCCAGCTGTGCGTCGATGTCGACGATCATGGCGAGCCTCTATTTCGCCGGGCTGGGGCCCAATGACCGGGTGGCGGTCAAGCCGCACGCCGGGCCGTTGCTGCATGCCATCCACTATATGCTCGGCAACGAACCGCTGGAAAAGCTGCAGAACTTCCGCGGCTTCAAGGGCGTGCAGAGCTATCCTAGCCGGACCAAGGACGTGATCCCGGTCGATTTTTCCACCGGCAGCGTCGGGCTGGGCGTCGTGGTCACCGCCTTTGCCTCGCTGGTGCAGGATTATCTGATTGCCCATGGCCGGCTGCCCGAGGACGAGGCCGGCCGCATGATCGCGCTGATGGGCGATGCCGAACTCGACGAGGGCAACATCTATGAATGCCTGATCGAAGGCTACAAGCACGACATCCGCAACTGCTGGTGGATCGTCGATTATAACCGCCAGTCGCTCGACCATACTACTGCCGACCGGATGTTCCGGCGCTTCGACGACATCTTCGAAACCTGCGGCTGGCGCGTCATCACGCTGAAGCATGGCCGCCGGCAGAAGGCAGCGTTCGCCGAACCCGGCGGCGCGGCGCTGGAGCAGTGGATCGATAGCTGTCCCAACGTCGATTACGCTGCGCTGACCTATCAGGGCGGCGGCGCCTGGCGGGCGCGGCTGACTGCCGATATCGGGGGGAAGCGCGGCGTGGCGGCGCTGCTGGCGCGGCGGGACGATGACGAACTCGCGCGGCTGATGACCGACCTTGGCGGCCATTGCGTCGCCTCGCTGCTCGGCGCCTATGCCGAGGCGGCGGCGAGTGACCGGCCGGCGCTGATCATCGCCTACACCGTCAAGGGCAAGGGCCTGCCGCTGGCCGGGCACAAGGACAATCACGCCGGCCAGATGAACGCCCCGCAGATGGCGACGCTGCGCGATTCGCTGGGGATTGCTGAGGGGCAGGAATGGGCGCCCTGGGCGGGGCTGGGCGACAACCAGGCGGCGGCATTGCAGGCGTTCGTCGCGGCATCGCCGGCGGCGCGGCTGCCGCGCGACCGTGGCTTCGACGCGGTGCCGGTGCCGGCGATCCCGGCGCCGGAGGGCGAGGAGCAATCGACCCAGGCGGCGTTCGGCCGGGTGCTGCTAGAGATCGCCAAGGCCGGCGGGCCGCTCGCCGATGCGATCGTCACCACGTCACCCGATGTCACCGTGTCCACCAACCTCGGGCCCTGGGTCAACGCGCGGGGGCTATTCCGGCGCAGCGCGCTCGCCGATGTGTTCCGCGCGGCGAAGATCCCGAGCCCGCAGAAATGGAGCGGCGACGCCGCCGGGCAGCATGTCGAACTGGGCATTGCCGAGAATAACCTGTTCCTGATGCTGGCGGCTGCCGGGCTGGCAGCGCCGCTGTTCGGCACGCGGCTGCTGCCGGTCGGCACAGTCTATGATCCGTTCATTGCCCGCGGCCTCGATGCGCTGAATTACGGCTGCTACCAGGATGCGCGGTTCCTGCTGGTGGCGACGCCGAGCGGTGTGACGCTGGCGCCAGAGGGGGGCGCGCATCAGTCGATCAATCCGCCGCTGATCGCCATGGGTCAGCCCGGGCTGACGATGTTCGAGCCGGCCTACGCCGATGAACTCGCCGCGCTGATGCACTGGTCGTTCGGCCATCTGCAGGCGGTAAACGGCGGTAGCGTCTATCTGCGGCTAACGACCCGCAACATCGTCCAGCCGGCGCGCGAGGACAATGGCTGGCGGGCCGGCAGCATTGCGGGCGGCTATTGGCTGAAGCCGCCGGGGTCGGGCGCCGAGGCGGCGATCGTGGCGATGGGCGCGCTGATGCCCGAGGCGCTACAGGCCTGGGAGGAGCTGCATCACGACGTGCCGGGGCTGGGGCTGCTCAGCGTCACGTCGCCGGACCTGCTGCATCGTGGGTGGAGCGCGGCGGGCGCCGGGCGCTGGTCGGGACCCGCGGTGGCATCGCATGTCGAGACGCTGCTCGCGGCGCTGCCGGCGCAGGCGCGGCTCGTGACGCTGCTCGACGGGTCACCGGCGGCGCTGTCGTGGCTGGGCGGGGTGCGCGGGCAGCGGGTGGTGCCGCTGGGGGTCGATCGCTTCGGCCAGACGGGGGACCTGCCAGATCTGTATCGGGAGTATCGGCTGGATGCCGATGCGATCATCGCGGCCATGGCGGACGCGTTGATCGAGCGCTGATCCTAGCCGCGGACCAGCGCCAGCATATGGTCTCGGCCTTTCGCGACCAGAACATCAGCCCGCGCTGCAACCGGCGCGATATGCTCCCGCAGGTTCGGCAGGTTGATCGTCTGCCAGACCATCCGTCCGAAATCGCGCGCGCCGGCCTCGTCCATGTTGCGGAACCGGGCATAGAAGCTGGTCGGATCGTCGGCCGCCGCGTGCCAGAAGGCCATGAAGCGCGCGAGGAACCAGTGTTCGAGATCGGCCTCGGCGGCGTCGAGATAGACGAGCGTGTCGACAGCGCCCGCCACCGGCCCGGCAAAGCCCAGCCCCTCCAGGACCAGCAGGTCGGGCGGTTCGATCGTCCGCGCCAGCGCCGGATCGACGTCGTAGATGATGTGCGAATAGCCCGGCACGGTCACCGGCCCGCGCCGGATCGCCGCCGGCAGCGCCATCAGCGCCGCGGCGTCATAGCTTTCGGGACAGCCCTTTTTCAGCGTCAGCCCGCGCGCATCGAGCACCGCATTGGGCAGCAGCCAGCCGTCGGTCGACACCACTTCGACGCGGTGCGTCGGCGCCAGCGCATCGGCAATCTGGTTTGCCAACGTCGACTTGCCCGCGGCGACCGAACCGGTCAGCCCGACGACATGGACATCACCCGGCCGCGCGGCGGCGGCAAGGCGGCCGGCAAGGTCGGCAGCGGTGATCGGCTGGGCCATTGTGCCACGCTATGGCAGCCAGGGCCTTGCGGCAACGCCCCCGGCTGCGCCATGCTCCCGCGATGCTGATCGAACGCCCCGTGCCCGTCGATGCCGGCGCCGCCATTGCCAGGCTGCGCGACCGCTTTGGTGATCGGGTGCAGACCGGCGCGGCCATCCGCGATGCCCATGGCCGCGGGGAGGGGCTGCACGACATCATGCCACCCGCCGCGGTCGTGCTGGCGCAGTCGACCGCCGAGGTCAGCGCTGTCGTCGCGATCTGCAATGACACCCGGGTGCCGGTGATCCCGTTCGGCGTTGGCAGCTCGCTCGAGGGCCAGATCCAGGCGCTGCATGGTGGCATCAGCCTCGACCTTTCGGCGATGGACCGGGTGTTGTCGACCAGCGCCGCCGACCTTGATTGCCGCGTCGAAGCCGGGGTGACGCGCGAGGCGCTCAACGCCCATCTAAAATCCGAAGGGTTGTTCTTCCCGCTGGATCCCGGCGCCAATGCGACGCTGGGCGGCATGGCGGCGACGCGCGCCAGCGGCACCAACGCGGTACGCTACGGCACGATGCGCGAGGTCACCCTGGGCCTCACCGTCGTCACCCCGGACGGCAGCATCATCCGCACCGGCGGCCGGGCGCGCAAGTCGTCCGCCGGCTATGACCTGACGCGGCTCTATGTCGGCAGCGAGGGCACGCTCGGCGTCATCACCGAATTGCAGCTGCGGCTGTTCGGCATTCCCGAAACCATCGCCGCCGCGGTCTGCCAGTTCGACAGCTTGGGCGGTGCCATCGATGCGGTCGTCGCGATCCTGCAGCTCGGCATCCCGCTCGCCCGCATCGAACTGCTCGACGCACTGCAGATGCGGGCGTGTATCGGTTATTCGAAGCTTGAAGGGTTGGCCGCGGTGCCGACGCTGTTCCTCGAATTTCACGGTGCGCCGGCCGGCGTCGACGAACAGGTCGTGCAGGTCGGCGACGTGGCCGCGACGCACGGCGGCGGTGCGCTGCGCTGGGCGCGGGCCCAGGAGGAGCGCACGGCCTTATCGACCGCACGGCACAACGCCTATTGGGCGGCGCGCAGCCTGCGGCCGGGTTGCGAAACCTTTGCCACCGATGCCTGCGTGCCGATTTCGCGCCTTGCCGAGTGCATCCTCGAAACCACGGCGGAGGCGGAGGCGCTCGGCCTGGTCGCGCCGGTCGTCGGCCATGTCGGCGACGGCAATTTCCACATGCTGGTGCTGTTCGATCCTGCCGATGCTGACGAGCGCGCCCGCGCCGAGAGGCTGGCCGACGGCATTGCCCGCCGGTCGCTGGCGATGGGCGGCACGATCAGCGGCGAACACGGCGTCGGCCTGCACAAAATGGGCGTGATGGCGGCCGAGCATGGCGATGCGCTGGCGGTGATGCGGTCATTGAAGGCCGCGCTCGACCCGCGCGGGATCATGAACCCGGGCAAGATGCTGCCCGGCTAGGGTCTCCCTTTTTCGCGTCGGATACCAGCGGCACTTGCGTTCCGGCGGCACCCCGCCTAGGCCAGCGGCAGTTCGGGGAGTGGCGCAGCCTGGTAGCGCATCTGGTTTGGGACCAGAGGGTCGCAGGTTCGAATCCTGTCTCCCCGACCAATTATCACGCCCAAGGGATGATGAGCGTCCTGCGGTCCCAATTGGCGGCGGCATTGCGCGCCTGGGCATACATGCCCCGGATGATGGCATTTTCCGGATATAGTTCGATCATGTGGCCGAGCGTTGCCCTGGTATCGACATAGCAGATGGTCGCGCCGAAGGAGACGGTGAATTCACTGGCGACGGCGGCGCCGTCGGCGACCAGCCGGTCGCGGGTTGCTTCGTAATCCCGGCAGAAGATCGCGGCATGGTGCAGGCCCTGTCGGCCACGAGGATACATGTCGGTAAAGGCGCAGGGGCCGTCCGACAGGATCTGGACCAGCTCGATATTGAGATCCCCTGACTGGACGAAGACGCCCCGCATACGGATCGGCGCTGCGGGTTGGCCGCGATAGACGTGATTATCGAGCTCGCCGATGCCGCCGCCCACAAAGGGCCCGATGCCGAAGCGGCGGTGCATGGCCTCCACCGCCGCTTCGAGATCGTCGACCACATAGCAATTCTGGACGAACGCCAGCGGCAGGGCCGGGGCGTCCGGCATCACCGTCAGAAGGTAATGCCGAACGACGCGCCATAGGTCCGCGGCTCACGGCCCGAACCCGTCTTGAACAGGCCCGGCACGATGGTGTTCGCCGAGAGGCCGCGGATATCGAGCAGGTTGCGGACATAGAGGTTAAGGCGGGTCTTCACGCCGGCGATGACCGGCTCGAACGCCACGCTGGCGTCGAGCTGGTTGAGCGGCCGCGTTTGGCTGGCGAGACTGTTCTGTGTTGGCGCGTTGGGGTTGGGGTCGCCGGGATCTGGGGTGATCGCGGTATAGTAGCGCGCGATATGACGATAGTTCGCCGACAGGGTGACGTCGCCCAGCGACGTCTCGATCGCATAACTCGCGCTGGCCGAGGCGGTGAAGGACGGGTTGAAGGTCAGCGACAGGCCGGACAGGTCGATCGGCGCCAGCGTCAACGGGTTGAGCGTGTTGAACGAATCATAGTCCGATTTCAGGTACCCCGCCGAGGCATTGAGCGTCAGGCCGCGGACCGGGCGCGCGGTCACGTCGGCCTCGATGCCCTTGATCGTTGCCGAGGCGACGTTCGCAACGACGGTTTCGTTGGTGTTCGGCGAACCCGGCGGCGTGCGGCGGATGATGCCTTCCTGCTTGTTGTCATATTTCGTGTAGAAGCCGGCGACGTTGAACTGCACCGTGCGGTCGAACAGCTGGGTTTTCAGGCCCATTTCATAGCTGCTCACGGTTTCCGGATCATAGGCGGTCTGCGAAGTCGAAATTGACGTTGCGCGGCCGTTGAAGCCGCCGGCGCGATAGCCGCGCGAGAAGGAGGCATAGACCATCAGGTCGTCATTGGGCCTGAAATCCAGCGAGACTTTCGGGGTGAATTTGGACCAGCTCTGGTCCGCGGCGACGCTGAAGGCGCCGGGAAAGGTGTTGCTGAAGCTCTTTTCGTCCTTGGTATAGCGGCCGCCGAACGTGGCACGAAAACGCGGTGCGAAGGCCCAGTTCACATCGGCATAGGCGGCATAGGATTTGGACTCCTGCTCGGCGAACTGCTGCGCTGTGGCGCCGCCGAGGATGGGCCCCAGGAACGTCGTCTGGTGGTTCCTGTACTTGCTGTTGAAATAATAGAGGCCGGCGACGAAATCGAGACTTTCGCTGACCTTGCCGCCCAGGCGAAACTCTTGCGTGATCTGGCGATAATATTGGTCACGGATGGTTTCGTAGAACGGGATCGAGGTGCCGTCGAAATCCTGGCGGAACACTTCGTCGTTCTTGCGCCAGCCGGTTATCGACGTCAGCTTGAAATCGTCGGAGATGCTGTAGTTCATCTCGAGCGTCGCCGCGGGGGAGCGATAGGTCGTGAAGTTCGGGAACTGGGTATAGGTGGTGTAGAGCGAATCACGGTTGTCGAGATTGCACTGGTTGGCCGGCGCCACGAGGCAGACAAGGTCACCCGTGGTGCTTGACGCCGAATTGACCGTATGGGCGTTCTCGGTCTGCCGCTCGAGCGTCAGCAGGGCATCGAATGATGGCGACGGCGTGAACAATATGGCGGCGCCATAATTCCAGGACGAGCCACTGGGCTCGTCGCGATTGCGAGTGACGTTGCGGTAGAAGCCGTTGGTTTCGGCATGGAAGCCGAACAGCTTGACCCCGAGCACATCCTTGATGATCGGCACATTCAGCAGGCCGCGCGCCTGGAACACGCCATAGTTGGCGACAGTCAACTCGACCTTGCCGCCGAACTCCAGCGTCGGGCGCGAGCGGCGGATGTTGATGACGCCGCCGATGGTGTTGCGGCCGAACAGGGTGCCCTGCGGCCCGCGCAGCACCTCGATGCTGGCGATGTCGAAGAAGTCGAGCAGCTGGCCGGTATTGGTGCCGATGAAGACGCCGTCGATCAGCACGCCGACCGCCGGATCGAAGGATTTTTCGATATCGGCGAAGGAAATGCCGCGGATCGAAATGGCCGCCGCGCTGGGCCCGGCGCCGACCGGCTGGATCAGCACGTTGGGCGCCATGCCGGCGACGTCCTGGATGGTGCGGGCGTTGACCGCGGCGAGGGTGATCGGGGAGATGGCGGTTACCGAGACCGGCGTCGTCGACAGGGTTTCGGACCGCTGGCGCGCCGTCACGATGATTTCCGGCGCATCGCTGCTGCCGGTCTCCGCTGCCGTGATCTGCGGACTGGCCGCCGTCGATGGCTGTTGCGCCAGCGCTGGCGTTGCAAATGCCAGTGCTGCCGCCATGGCGACATGGCTGGTGTGGCCGATCAGCCCCCGATTTTGCATATCTGATCCTTCCCAACCCGCATTTCGCTGCGGTTGGGCCGAAAGTTCAGGTATTATGCAACGACTGTCAATATTGGCACATACGTCAGGTATCCCGTCCCGAAAGCCGTCGGGTTTGCATTGACGGTTGCCAGTGCCAAGAATACACAGGTGATCAAATTTGGGCCGCGGAGACCCCCCATGTCAGCCATGTCGAACCCCGAAATCGCGGCCGTCATCCGGCACAGCATCGCCCATGCCGCAAACAACACGATGGACCTTGCCGACGAGGTGCTGAAGGTTCCGGCCAGCAACTATACCGACCCGGCGCGGTTCAAGCAGGAGGTCGACGGTATCTTCAAGCGGCTGCCGCTGATGCTGGCGCCCACGGCGGAGCTGCCCAACTCCGGTGATTTCAAGACATTGGACGTGGCCGGCATCCCGGTTCTGCTGACCCGTGGCCAGGACGGTGTCGTGCGGTCGTTCATCAACAGCTGCACCCACCGCGGCACCAATGTCGCGACGGATGATACCGGTAATGCCCGGCGCTTCACCTGCCCCTATCATGGCTGGACATTCGGCCAGAACGGCGCGCTGCTGGCGGTGGCCTCGGCCGATGATTTCGGCGCGATCGACAAATCCTGCTATGGCCTGACGGCGCTGCCGGTCGCCGAGCGTGCCGGGCTCATTTTCGGCAGTGTCGATCCCCATTCGCCGATCGACATCGATACATTCCTGTCGGGCTATGACGCGCTGCTCGACCTGTTCAATTTCAAGGATTGGTACCTGTTTTCCAGCCGGCGGCTGCGCGGGCCGAACTGGAAAATCGCCTATGATGGCTATCTCGATTTCTACCACTTGCCGGTGCTGCACAAGAACACGCTGGCGAAGATGATGGAACTGGGCAACCGCGCGAATTTCCACGCCTGGGGACCGCACCAGCGGGTCGTGGCACCCGACCGGACGGCGCGGGCGCTCGGCGACACGAACGAGTCGGAATGGCGTGACGACCAGGTGCTGACCGGCGTCTGGACAATCTTTCCGTGTATTTCGATCGCCAGCTTCAACGGCGGCGGCCGCGGGGTGATGATTTCCCAGCTGTTGCCCGGCGACGTGGTCGGCGAATCCTGGACGCGGCAGATCTACCTGATGGAAAAGGCGCCGTCCGACGAGGAGACCATCAAGGGCGCCCATGCCCAGTTCGACATGCTCGAGACCGTGGTGCGCGACGAGGATTATGCCACCGGCCTGCGCCAGCAGCGCGCGCTCGATGCCGGAATGATGGATCATGTCCTGTTCGGGCGCAACGAGGGCGGCGCCCAGGCGTTCCATGGCTGGGTCGACCGCATCATTGCCGCCGATGACCAGCAACTGGGTCGCATGTTCGGCCTGCCGCAGGCCGAGGCTGCCGAGTGATGGATGCGACCACGGTCGCCAACTTGCGGCGACTGATGGATTATGAGGCGGCGCGGACGGCCCCGCCGCGGGATTTTCCCAGCCTGCCCGACCTGCCGGGCGGACGCTACACCGATCCGCGCTTTGCTGCGCTGGAAAAGGAACAACTGTGGCGGCGAAGCTGGCTGCTGGCGGGGCATCTCGACGAGCTGCCGCGGCCGGGCAGCTTCAAGCTGTGGGAGATGGCAGGGCAGCCGATCTTCCTGGTCCATGCCCGGACGGGCGAGATCAACGCCTTCTACAACACCTGCAGCCATCGCGGCGCCCCGGTGGTCACCGAGGAGAGTGGCCGAAGGGCGCGCTTCACCTGCAAATATCATGGCTGGGTCTATGATGACGAAGGCCGGCTGCAATCGATTCGCGACGCTGCCGATTTCGCCGATCTCGACTTCTCCTGTCGGTCGCTGCGCCGCGTCCGTTGCGAGCGGCATGGCAAGCTGCTCTTCGTCAACTTCGACGATGCGGCGCCGTCGCTGGCGGAATGGCTGGGGGTGATCGCCGACGAATTCGCCGAGTTCCGCTTCGATGCGACCCGGCTGGTCGACCATTATGTCTGGGACCTCGACTGCAACTGGAAGATCGCCATGGAAGCCAACATGGAGGTCTATCACGTCCCCAACATCCACCCGACGACGGTCGCGGTGGGGCTCGATCACCGCCGCAACGTCAACAGCTTTTACCGGCACGGCCATGGCCGGATGGTCGCGCCGGGCTGGGCCGACAAGGCGCCGGCGTCGGACTATCGCGCCGCTGCGGTCGCCGGCACGGCCCGTCCGGAGATTGCCGGCGTAGGCGAGATCGGTCGAACATGCACCCAGTCGTATAACCTGTTTCCGAACTGGGTGTCGCCATTGGGCCCGAGCGGCTATTTCATCCTCAATTTCTGGCCGAACGGCATCGACAAGTCGAAGCTGGAAGTCTGGTGGTTCGGGCCGGACTGGGGCGAGGGGCCACGCCCGGCCTATTGGGCAGATACGATCACTTACCTGAATTCCGTGCTGCGCGAGGATACCGAATTCGGCCGCTGGATCCAGAAATCGCAGGAATCCTGGGGTTTCCAGGGCGTGCCGTTGAGTTACCAGGAGGCGCGCATCTACCATTGGCACCAGGCCGCCGACGCGCTGATCGGGCCCGAGCGGATCCCGCCGGAGTTGCGCGTGGCGCCGGTGATCGGCGCCGACTGAATCATGCCTAACGACCCGCGGCTCGACGAGCTGGCGGCGCGGGCTGCGGCCTAGGCGGCTGTCTCAGGGCGTATTCGTCGACGCTCCATCGACGAAGATGCCATGGCCGCTCATGAAGCGGGCGTCGTCGGAACACAGGAACGCCGCCACATCGGCGATGTCGGCGGCTTTTCCCAATCGTTTCAACGCGGATTTCTCGCGCCAGAAGGCACCGCCGGGCTGCCCTGGGGCGAACAGCGCCTCGGTCATCGGGGTTTCGATGGCGCCGGGCTGGATGCAGT
Source organism: Sandarakinorhabdus sp. DWP1-3-1 (assembly GCF_049896705.1). NCBI lineage: Bacteria > Pseudomonadati > Pseudomonadota > Alphaproteobacteria > Sphingomonadales > Sphingosinicellaceae > Sandarakinorhabdus > Sandarakinorhabdus sp. DWP1-3-1. Next base: position 435,998 of record NZ_JAFCUV010000001.1, read on the forward strand.
TGACCGTCGTGCCGAAGGGGCCGAGCGCGGCGGCCAGCGAGCGCGCCAGCCCGATGACGCCGTGCTTGGAGGCGACATAGGCGGCGAGTTCCGGGCTGCCGAAGCTGGCCATGACCGACGCGATCAGCACGACGCGGCCGTTGGGTACAGCCTCCAGGTCGGTTCGGGCGGCGCGCACCAGCCGCCAGACGGCTGTCAGGTTGACGGCAATGGTCGCATCCCAGTCGGCGTCGTCGTCGAGCGTCAGGGGCGTTGACCGGACGATGCCGGCAAAGGGCAGCACCGTATCGACGCCGCCGAGGCCGGCACGCGCCCCGGCGATGATCGCCTCCGATGCACCCGGCGCCGTGACGTCGATCTGCTGGTCGACATCGCCGGCGCGATCGACGGCCCAAACCGTGGCGCCATCGGCGCGCAGCCGTGCCGCCGTGGCCAGCCCAATGCCCGATCCGGCGCCGGTGATGACGGCGCGGCGACCCTTCAGCCGATCATTCATGGTGGATGCTCCTTTCGGCGGTTGTGCGGCGACAGGCAGTCCGCGGCAATCTAGCACGAATGATAGATTTAGATTGCTGCGTGCTCAGCTAGCCTCGCGCCAAGCTTTGGGAGACATCTGGTGACGATCATCATTGCGGGCACGCTGGATTTCGAACCCGACAAGGCGGAGCGCGCCATCGTCGAGGGCAAAGAGTTCATCGAGGCGTCGTTGCGCGAACCCGGTTGCCGCTATTACGCCTGGACGCTCGACCCGCTGATCCCGGGCCGGGTGTACGTCTTCGAGGAATGGGAGTCGCAGGCAGCGCTGGAGGGCCATTTCAACGACAGCAGCTATTGGGGCATGCGCGATCATCTCGGCAAATACGGCCTGCGGACGTCGAGCGTGAAGAAGTATCGCTTCGATGTGTCGGAGCAGGTCTATGACGACAAGGGCACGCCACGCGCCGACTTCTTCACCGGCGGCGCATCGTGAAGGGCTTTTCCGGGCCGATCGAGGACCGCATCGCCATCCGCGAGCGGATCGAAAGCTATAACGACGCCGTGTTCCGGCGCGATGCCGACGACTGGGCCGAATGCTGGGCGGAGGACGCCGAATGGCAGGTCGGGGACAATGCCGCCAGCGGCCGCGCCGCCATTCGCGAACTCTGGCTGAAGCTGATGGGCGGGCTCGATGCGGCGGCGATGTACGTCAACCATGGCGCGGTGGCGGTCGACGGCGATCGCGCCGACGCGCGCTGCTATATGCTCGAACTGCTGAAGCGGCCGGATGGTAGCCAGGTGATTGTCTCGGGACGCTATGACGACAAGCTGCGGCGCGACGGGGACGGCCAGTGGCGGTTCGTGACGCGGAGCTACACGGTGCTGCAGGTGAAGCCTTAGGCCTCGCCCATTCCTGTCACCCCGGCAGGCCGGGGCCCATTAACCACGATCTCTGTCGCCGTGGCGTACGCGTGCCGAGCGCGCCGGGGCTTGTGGTCTATGGGCCCCGGCCTACGCCGGGGTGACGGGCTCGATGGCTCACGCCCGTCGCCAGATCGGCCCGCGCTGCTTGACGAGATCGAGCATCCCGTTGGTGACGTACTCAGGTGTTGCATCGGCATCGTAAGTTCGGCGTTCCGGGCCCCGATAGCCGAGGATCGCCTGCACCGGCGGTGCCGTGTAGTATATCGATGCCGCCGCCAGCCCCAGCGCCGCCCAGGCTGAGCGGTCGTCCGCTTGCAGCGACACGATTGCTGCATCGACGCCATCGCGGTGGACGACGCCGATCCCGCGCATGATGTCGCCGCGCAGGTCGGGACGGCTGTTCAGTGCCGTTGCCATCCCCTGTTCCAGGTCGGCGACATCGCCGATCGCGGGCATGGTGTCGGTCGCCGGGATAAGTCGGGCGGCGAGGGCGGCGAATGCCTTGCCGATATCGGCGTCGGTCATGCCGCCACCCGCTGGTCGCGCCGCGCCGCGATCACCGCCTCGGTACAGCGCAGCGCGTTGGCGAGGATCGTCGCGGTCGGGTTGACCCCGCTCGAGGTGACGAAGGTGCCGCCGTCGAAGATGTAGAGATTGGGCACGTCGTGGCTGCGGCCGAGACTGTCAACGACCGAGGCTTCGGCGTCGGTGCCCATCCGCGTCGTGCCGAGCAGATGCCCGCCGGCTTCCTTGATGATCGGCACCGGGATCGTCATCACCGCACCCGCCGCCTGCATGCTTTCGGTGGCGCGGGCGATCTGGAAGGCCGCCTGGTCATGGGTGTTCCGGCCGATGGTGTAGGTGACTTTTACCGCCGGCAGCCCGTCGGAATCGGTCAGTGTATCGTCGAGTTCGATACGGTTGGCGTCGTCGGGTAGGTCCTCGTTGATGATCGACCACAGTACCGATTTACCCAGCGTTGCGGCGACGGCGGCGTGGGCCGCGGCGCCCCAGCCGGTCTCGAAGGGCGCACCGGCGAGGCCAGGGTGGGCGCCCATCGGGCCGCCTGTCGGCATCAGGCTCCATTTGCCGCCCCGGACAAACCCGCGCGACGCGTCGGTTTCATAGAATTCCATGCTCTGGATCATGTGGCCGGCGGGGCCGAGCCAGCCTTCGACGCTTTCTGGAAACACGCCGATGACCGCCGACAGTGGATGCAGCATCAGGCCACGACCGACGAGGCCGGAGCGGTTGGCGAGGCCGTCGGGAAAGCGCTTGGACTTCGACTGCAGCAACAGACGCGCCGTGCCGACGCCATTGGCGCACATCACGACGATGACGGCGTCGATGACATGGCTTTCGCCGCCGCGGTCGATATAGCGGGCACCGGTGGCGAGGCCATTGTCGTTGACGAGCACCTCGCTGACCCGGGCACCGGTCTTGAGGATCGCGCCGTCCTTCAGCGCCGCCGGCCAGTAGACGAGGTCGACCGAAGCCTTGGAGCCTTCCGAACAGCCGCCGACGCAGGTGCCGAGCCGGGCGCAGGGGTTGAGGTTGCCCCAGGATTTGGACGGGATGGCGTTGCTGCCGGGCCACCAGTGCCAACCGAGCTGGTTCATTGCCACGGCCATGCGGGTACCGGCAACCCCGATGGGCAGCGGCGGCAAGGGGTAGGCAGGCTGTTCCGGATAGGCCGGGTCGCCGGCGAGTCCCGACACGCCGACATCATGGTCAACGCGGTCATAGAACGGTGCCAGCATGTCGTAATCGATCGGCCAGTCGGCGGCGACGCCGTCCAGCGTGCGGACGCGAAAGTCGGATGGCTTCATGCGGTGCCATTGCGCGCCCCACAGGATGGTGGAGCCACCGACGCCGTTGAACATCACCGGGTAGACTTCGGCGTCGCTGACCTCGAGAGGGTAGTCAGCCTCCCATTGGCGCACATTCGGGCTGAAATGCCAGCGCTGGCGGCGTTGCAGCTCCCAGTCAGGCTTGGCGCCGGGATAGTCACCGGGCCGCACCCATTCGCCCTGTTCGAGGCAGGTCACCGACATGCCGGCCGCGGCGAAATAGCGGGCGGCCAGTGCCCCGGAGGCGCCGGCGCCAATGATCAGCACGTCGCAGGATTGGCGGCTCATGCGGCAGCTCCGGTCTGGCGGGCGAGGAAGCCGCGGGTGGCACGGGCGAGCGCGGCGGCGCGTTCGTTGGGGTCGGGGAAACCGTCGCGCAGCGCCTTCGATCGCAGTTCAATGCTGAGCGGCAGGGCGGTGGGCAGCGCCGACAGCAAGGCACCCAGTGGCAAGATACCTTCGCCGGGCAACAGTCGCCCATCGATCGCCTCGGTGATCACCGCCTTTGCGTCGGCGAGATCATAGTCCAGGGGGCCGGCGTCGCAGAATTGCGCATAGGCGAGCAGGTGGCGGGGCAAGGCGGCGACATGCGCCGGGGTGCCGCCCGATCGCGCCAGATGGATGGGGTCGACCAGCAGCGCCGCCGCCGGGTGATCGACCTGCGCCAGGATCGCGCTCGCCTGGCCGATGGTCTTCACGGCCGTGAAGATGCCGAATTCGAGTGCGATGCGGATATCGCTGCCGGCGTGCGCGCAGAGGGCCGCGAACTTGGCGGCGGTGCCGGCGTCGTCGGGATCGGAACTGACGACGAGAACATTGGCCGCGCCGATGGTGCGGCCGATGTCGATGATGCCGAGGTGCCGCTCCTCCAATGGCCCCGGTTGCAGCCAGACGACCTCGACATCGAGGACAGGTAGTGGCGAATCAGCCAGGATGGCGCGGACGTCGGTGGTCGTTGCCGGTGTCCATGCATCGGGATCCACCCACAAACCGACCGCATCGTAACCGGCAGCGATCGCGGCGCGGGCCGTGACTTGGGGGCTGAACTCGGGCAGGACGCCCGATGCCAGCGCGATGGTATTGGTCAGCGGCATGTCGCTGCTCCTGCCTTTAAACGGCACAGCGCAGCGGCTCTGCAGCGCCCTTTGGGGTATCGGCCGATCATGTTTTCGGGGCCACCTTGTCGATTTGATAGCCTGACGGAATAGCCTAATTGCACAGGGTTGCATAATTGGGCGCGGGGAGGCACCAATCCCGCATGAGAAACAGCAATCGCCAATGGACCATCGCCGCCAGGCCCGTCGGGCGTGACGTCGTCGAGAGTGATTTTGCACTCGTCGAAGGTCCGACCCGGCCGCCGGGGCCGGGCGAAGTCGTCGTCAAGGTCGACCTGCTCGGCTTTGATCCGGCGCTGAAGGGCTGGATGGAGAATATCGGCGGCTATGTGGCGCCGACGTCGATCGGCGACGTCATGCGCGGCAGCGGCATCGGCACGGTCATCGACCCGGGCGACAGCGGCCTCGGCATGGGTACGACCGTCATTGGTCCGCTCGGCTGGCAGGATTTTTCGACGCTGCCGGCGGGGCAACTGCGCACGCTGGAGAACGACGGCCAGCTCTCGGCGCATCTTGGCGTGCTCGGCACCACCGGGCTGACGGCGTTCTGTGGTCTGGAGCGGGTGGGCAAGCCGTTCCCCGGCGACACGCTGGTCATCACCGGCGCGGCCGGCGCGGTCGGGTCGGTCGTCGGCCAGATCGGCCAGATCGGCGGCTGCCGGGTCATCGGCGTCGCCGGCGGGCCCGACAAGTGCCGGATGCTGACCGAGGAACTCGGCTTCGACGCGGCCATCGACTACAAGGAGGGGCCGCTGGGTGACCGGCTGCGCGAGCTGGTACCCGAGGGTATCGACGTGCTGTGGGACAATGTCGGCGGCACAATGCTCGACACGCTGCTGGGCAAGCTGGCGCTGAAGGCGCGGGTGGTGATCTGCGGCGGCATCTCACGGTCGAAGACTGGCGGCATGCCGGTGGGCCCATCCAATTACTTCAACCTCGTCTTCCGCCGCGCGACGATGGAAGGCTTCATCCTCAACGATTACGAGGCCGATTACGATCGCGCCCGCCAGCGGCTGAAATCCTGGCTGGCCGACGGCCGACTGCAATCGCGCGAGGATGTCCAGGCCGGCCTGGAGAATGCGCCGCGCACGCTGATGCGGCTGTTCGAAGGCGCCAACACCGGCAAGCAGTTGCTGCGCGTCGGCGATTGAGAAGGGCAGGACCATGGCCATCTATATCCAGTCGACCCTTGAGCTCAGGCCCGGCGACATGACCCGCTTCAACGCGGTGATGTGTGACCTGGTCAGCATCGTGGAGGCGGCCGGCTGGACGCTGGTAACGGCGGTGTCCCAGATCAGCGGCCGGCTGCACACGGCCATCGACCTGTGGCTGGTCGATGACATGAACCATTACATGACGGGGGTTGCGGCGCTCAGGGCCGACCCGCGCTTCGACGATATCGCCAAGGTGCTGGCCGAGACGATCGAGCGCGAAACGCTGGTCTTTGGCGTCCGCGCCCCATGGGTCCCGGAAGGACGCTAGTCGAAAGGAAAGCCTGCCATGTCGACAGTCACGCCGACGAGAACCATTGCCGTCATCGGCGCCAGCGGCCGCCAGGGCGGAGCGCAGGTTCGGCAGGCCGCCGCCGCGGGCTTCCACGTCCGCGCCCTGTCGCGCAGCCCCGACCCCTTCTACGGCCAGGAGCCACCCGAGAATGTCGAGGTCGTGGCGGCGGACCTGTACGACGAGGCCTCGCTCGTCCGCGCCTTCGAGGGTGCCGATGCCGTGTTCCACACCCACCCGCTGCGCGCCCGCCAGGACCGCGCCGTGCTGGTCGGCAGCGTCGGCCGCGCGGCGAAGGCCGCCGGCGTCAAGCGCGTCGTCTGGAACACATCGAGCTGGATTCCCGATCGGCCGGGCGACCCGCACACCTATGCCGGCAACACCGCCGGCATCAACGAGCTGTGGCGGTCGGGTGTCGGCGGTACGGTCTTTGGCTCGGTGCTGTTCATGGACAATATGCTGACCAATTGGGCGCGTCCGTCGATCGTCAACGAAGGCAAGTTTATCTACGCCCACCGACCTGACCTATGGGCCAACTGGATCAGCCTCGACGATGTGGCGCGCATCATGATCCATTCCCTCGACCGGCCGGACATGGAGGGCGCGTGGATGAACATCGGTGGGCCGGAGCGGCTGCAGCCCGGCGATGTCGCCAGGGCGCTGTCGGGGGCGCTGGGCCGCGACATCGAATATGTCGCCTGCACGCCGGCGGAATTCGGCAAGCGGCTCGCCTATGCCTATGGCGACGAGATGGGGCCGGCCGAGCGCGCCGCGATCGAAACGTCGATCGGTGCCTTTTACGAGTATAACAACACGGCGCCGACGCGGCCGTTCGAGGTCGATACCGACGCGATGCTGGAGCGGATTCCGATCGAGCTGGAAACCGTCGCGACCTGGGCGAAACGGCAGGACTGGAGCAACAGCAACGCGCCGCGGCCGCCGGCAGGGTGACGATTCCGGCCGTGGATGCGACGGGTCGAACCGAGCAGCCTTGGCAAGATTGCAGATTGTGTTATTTTTAGGGGAACAGGCGTCGCGCCGCCCTCCCGGAGACCGAGAATGAACATCGCCGTCAAGACCTTCCGTCCCGACCGGCACCCGGCCGACACCTATGAAGAGATACTGGAGCGCGACACCCGGCCGGTCCCCGACCATCTGCGCGAGGGGCCGGTACCCGATATCGGCACCGAGCCCGTCAAGATCGATCGTTACATCGATCCGGCGTTCGCGCGCGCCGAGGAAAAGCACCTGTGGCCGCACATCTGGCAGATGGCTTGCCGCGAGGAGGAGATCCCAAACCCCGGCGACGTGACCATCTATGAAGTCGCCGGCAAGTCGCTGCTGGTGACCCGCCAGGCCGATGGCGGCATCCGCGCCTTTCACAACAGCTGCCTGCACCGTGCCCGCAAGCTGGCGACGCTGCCGGGCTGCAAGAACGAGTTCCGCTGCCCCTATCACGGCATCGCCTGGAACACCGACGGCAGCTTCAAGGACAACCCGATCGCCTGGGATTTCCCGCAATGGGAGGGCAAGGACGTGTCGCTGCCCGAGGCGCTGGTCGACACTTGGGGCGGTTTTGTCTTCATCAATTTCGACCGTTCGGCGCCGCCGCTCGCCAGCGTTCTCGACCCGCTGCAGGAGCATTTCGAGCGTTATGACCTCGAGAATTGCTACATCGACTTCCACATCCAGAAGCTGGTGCCGTGCAACTGGAAGGCGGCGGCCGAGGCCTTCATGGAAAGCCATCATGCGCTGACCACCCACCCGCAGCTGCTGCCCTATCTCGCCGATGTGAACAGCCAGTATGACGTGCTGTCGGATCATGTGACGCGGCAGTTCACGGCGCAGATGGTGCCGAGCCCCTATGTGACCCGCGAATATACCCAGCAGGAAATCATGCAGGCGATGATGGGCGTCGGCTCGCGGTCGCGTGCTGCGGTCGAGGGACCGGCTGACGACATCCAGATACCGGACGGTGTCAGCGCCCGCGCCTTTGTCGCCGACATGTCGCGCAAGACGATCGGCGACGAGGATGGCCATGACTATTCGGCGGCATCGGATGCCGAGATGGTCGATGCGCTGCTGTACAATGTCTTCCCGAACATGAGCTTTTGGGCCGGCTACATGCCCAAGCTGTTCTATCGCTGGCGGCCGAACGGCAACGACCACGACACTTCGATCATGGACATCTACCTGCTGAAGCGGGTGCCCAAGGGCGGGGCGCGGCCAAAGCCGGCGCCGGTGTTTGAAATCGGCCTGGAGGAAAGCGTCCTCGAAATGGGCCCGCACGCCGGCATGTCGGTGGGCCTGGCCGCGGTGTTCGAGCAGGACATGGCCAACCTGCCGCATGTGCAGAGCGGTATGAAGGCATCGGAGATCGGCGTGCTCAACTTCGGTCGTTATGCCGAAATGCGCATCCGGCTGATGCACCAGATGATCGATCGCTACATGGCGCGCAGCATGGCGGCGGCGGCGTCCTGAGCGGGCGTCGCTGATGGCGACCTTTTTCCCGATGCGAGGACGCCATGGATAGTCTGGTCACGCCCAAGCTTGCGCCGGTCGAATACGAGACCGATGTGCCCGTCGATTATCGCGCCGAAGGGCCGGTGGCGTGGATCACCATGAACCGGCCGCGCTATCACAATGCCCAGAACGGCCAGATGACCTATGCCATCGATGCCGCCCTGTCCCGCGCCGCCGCCGATGATGCCATCAAGGTCATCGTCTTCGGAGGTGCGGGCAAGAATTTTTCCGCCGGGCACGACATCGGTACGCCCGGACAGGACCATCATGTCGGCGGGGAGCGCCGGACCCTGTGGTACGACCATACCAACAAGCCCGGCGCCGAATATAACTACGCCCGCGAGCAGGAGATTTATCTCGGGCTCTGCCGGCGCTGGCGTGACCTGCCCAAGCCGACGATCGCCATGGTGCAGGGCGCCTGCATCGCCGGCGGGCTGATGCTGGCCTGGGTGTGCGACCTGATCGTCGCCAGCGACGACGCCTTTTTCCAGGATCCGGTGGTGATGATGGGGATCCCGGGGGTCGAATATTTCGCCCATGCCTATGAACTGCCGCCGCGCGTCGCCAAGGAAATGCTGATGCTGGGCAACCGCATGACCGCGCAGCGGGCCTATGACCTCGGCATGGTCAACCAGGTGGTGCCGCGCGACGCGCTGGCGGCCGAGGTGCGCGCCATGGCGCTGCGCATCGCCGAACGTCCGCGGCTGGCGCTGGCGCTGACCAAGCAGGCGGTCAACCATGTCGAGGATCTGGCCGGCAAGCGCAGCGCCATGGATGCGGTATTCCACATGCACCATTTCGCCCATGCCCAGAACAGCCTGGTCGACAGCGGGCGGGTTAGCATCAAGGCGATGGCCGCCACCAACGCGGACGCGGGCTGAGCGCGTGGCCAGTGGCGACGTCCTGCCGCGCGTTGCCGTCCCCGCCGCAGGCATCCGTGGCAATGCCTATATCTGGTACGTCGCCGGCTTCCTGACCGCGCTTGCGACCCTGTCGATCGTGGATCGGCAGATCCTGGCGCTCATGATCGGGCCGGTGAAGCGCGACCTGGGCGTCAGCGACACGATGATGGGGCTGCTCGGCGGGCTGGCGTTCACCTTGTTCTACACGCTGCTGACGTTGCCGATGGCGCATCTGGCCGACAAGGGCTCGCGGCGGCGGATCATCGCCTGTGGCGTGCTGTTCTGGAGCGTGGCGACGGTCGCCTGCGGGCTGGCCGGTCGCTACAGCGAGCTGTTCTTTGCCCGCATGTGCGTCGGCATCGGCGAGGCGACGCTGACACCCGCCGCGGTCTCGATGATGTCGGACACGTTCGACCGGGCGCGGCTGCCGCTGGCGCTCGGCATCTTCTCGGCCGCGCCCTTCATCGGGGTTGGGCTGGCCAACATTCTCGGCGGCAGCGTTGTCCAGCAACTGGAGGCGATGCCGGCCGTCGTGCTGCCGCTGCTCGGCGAGGTGCGGTCGTGGCAGGCGATGTTCATCATCGTCGGGCTGCCGGGGGTGTTGTTCGCGCTGCTGATGACGACGATCCGCGAGCCGATGCGGCGCGGCGCTGCCACCCTTGATGCGCCGGCCATCGATTTTCGCGGCATGATGCGGTTCTTCGCCGGGCGCCGCCGGTTCCTGACGCTGCATTTCATCGCCTATACGGCGCTGGCGATGCAGGGCTGGGCGGTATTCTACTGGCTGGTCGAGTTCTTCATCCGCGAACATGGCGCGACGCGGGCACAGGTCGGCGTCACCTATGGCGTGATTGCGCTGGTGTTCGGCACCACCGGCAGCGTCGTCGCGGGGCTGTTGTCGGCGCGGATGATGCGGTCCGGGCGGCGCGAGGCGACGTTGCAACTGGTGCTGGCGGCGTCCTTGCTGCTGATTCCGGTCGGCATCGCGGCACCGCTGGTCGATGGCTATTGGCCGGCGATGGCGCTGTTCGCGGTCGCCACCTTCTTCATGGGCTGGCCGACGGGCCTGGGCACCGCGGCGCTGCAGTTCATCGTGCCCAACGAGCTGCGCGGGCGCATCATCGCCTTCTACCTCGTCGTCGTGAACTTCCTCAGCTACGCACTGGGGCCGTTGCTCGGCGGTCTGGTCAGTGACCAGGTCTTTGGCGGGGAATCGCTCGGCGCGACCCTCGCGCTGATGGCGGCGGTCAATTATCCCATCGGTGCGCTGTGCGTGTGGCTCAGCCTGCCGCATTTCCGCAGCGCGCTGACCCTGGCGGAAAGCTGGCAACACCGGACATGACCGACACACAATCCTTTGCGCTGGTGGACGATCGCCAGCAACTCGACTGGCCCGATCTCGATTCGGTTGTCGTGCGCGGCACCAACGCGCTGCTGGCGGCGCAGCCGGGGGCCCGGGTGGCGGTGTTCGCACAGAATGCCGTCGAGACGGTGCTGGCCTATCTCTGTGCCCTCCACGCCGGCATCGCCAGCGTGCCGGTCAACTTCCACCTGAACGCCGAGGAGCTGGCCTATATCCTCGCCGACAGCGGCGCCGGCATCCTGTTCGTCGGGCCGGAAACTGCCGCCACCGGGGTGAAAGCGGCCGAAATCGCCGGGTTGAAACGCGTCATCGGCTGGCGCTGCGATGGCATCGCCGGGGTCGAATCCTGGGAGGACTGGCTGACCACGGCGAGCACCGCGCCGCCGCCGACCGACATGCCGGCGCGGCCGCACCTCCACTATACCTCCGGCACCACAGGCCGACCCAAGGGCGCCGAGACGCCGCCCAACATGTTCCCGCGCGTCGCCGACGTGGGCGCCCTTCTGCAGGCGCTCCAGGGTGCCGTGGCGGCCGGCGTGCCGGGGCCGGCGATCCTCGTCGGGCCGCTGTACCATACCGGGCCGCTGGGTTCGGTACGCCAGCTCGCCGGCGGGCGGCCGCTGGTGGTCATTCCGAAATTCGATGCCGAGGCCATATTGGTCGCCATCGACCGCTGGAAAGTCGCGACATCGGTCATGGTGCCGACGCATTTCCAGCGGCTGCTGGCGCTGCCGGCGGAGGTTCGCGCCCGCTATGACATGTCGAGCCTGAAGCTTGTGTCCCACACCGGCGCCGCCTGCCCGATGAAGGCCAAGCGCGCGATGATCGAATGGTGGGGGCCGGTGCTGACCGAGGCCTATGGCGCCACCGAGGCGGGCACCACCAACATGATCAATTCGGTCGAATGGCTGGCGAAACCGGGCTCGGTCGGCAAGGCTGTGCCGCCCTTCGAGATGGTGGTGATCGGCGAGGACGGCAGCCGGCGCGGCCCCGGCGAGATCGGGCAACTGTATTTCCGCGACCCCACCGGCCGCGGCATCGTATATCACAACGACCCCGAAAAGACCGCGGCGGCGCATATCGAGCCGGGGGTCTTTACCCTGGGCGAGGTCGGCTATGTCGATGCCGACGGCTATGTCTTCATCACCGACCGGGTGTCGGACATGATCGTGTCGGGTGGCGTCAACATCTACCCGGCCGAGATCGAACAGGTGCTGATCGGCCATCCCGATATCGAGGATGTCGCCGTCATCGGCGTGCCGGATACGGAGATGGGCGAGGCGGTAAAGGCGCTGGTGGTGGCCAGGCCCGGGGCCGCGCCCGATGCCGCAGCCCTTGCCCGCTACGCCCGCGAACGCATGGCCGGCTACAAGACGCCGCGGTCGTACGACATCGTCGCCGACATCGGCCGCAACGCCATGGGCAAGGTCAACAAGCGCGAACTGCGCAAGCCCTATTGGCCGTCGGATCGCACCATCGGTGGCTAGGAATGGCGGCGGATAAGAACAACAGCTTGGGAGAGTGAGATGCAACTGGATGGCAAGCGCGCGGTGGTCATCGGAGCCGCCGGCAACAACAATATGGGCCAGGTCATCGCCGACCGCCTGGTCGCCGAAGGCGCCCGCGTGGTCGTGTCGGGCCGCAAGGCGGAGTTTCTCGACGCCTTTGTGGCGGCGCATCACGGCAAGGCCTTCGCCAAGACCTGCGATATTACCGACAAGGCGCAGACCGATGCGCTGGCGGCCTATGCGACCGAGCAGATGGGCGGGGTCGACATCGCCATCAATGCCACCGGCTGGGGCCTGTTGAAGCCGTTCCTCGAGACGACTCCGGAGGAAATCCAGCAGATCAGCGACCTTCAGTTCAAGGGGCCGTTCCTGTTCTTCCAGTCGATGATCGAGGCGATGAAGGACGGCGGCTCGCTGATCCAGATCTCTTCGGCGACGGCGACGATCATGCTCAACGACCACGCCGCCTATATGGGCACCAAGGCGGGCACCGATCATGTCATGCGCTGCATCGCCAACGAGTTCGGGGAACGCGGCATTCGCGCCAATTCGATCTCCCCGGGGCTGACCGATACGCCGATGACCGCGGCGGGCATGGCGACGCCGGGCCTGCACGAGGCGTTCCTGCCGGCCTATCCGCTCGGCCGGATCGGCACGTCGGAGGATATTGCGGCAGCGGCGGTGTTCCTGTCGTCGGACCAGTGTTTCATGACCGGGCAGAATCTGCAGGTAAATGGTGGCCTGACGCTGCGCCGCAACCCCTGGAAGCACGAGATCACCGCCTCGGTGATGGCGGCGATGGCGGCGCAGTGAGCAGCCTTGCTGCCTTGGGCCCTGTGATGCAGCTGTCCTACTGCCCGGCGGACTATGACGCCGCGCTGGCGCATTGGCTGCGGCTGGGGGCGGGGCCGTTCTTCGAGATCCCGCATGTGCAGCTCGACGGTGTGAAATTCCGGGGGCAACCGTCGCCGATCGATTTCTCGATGGCGCTCGGCTACTTCGGCGACATCCAGATCGAGCTCATCCGCCAGCACAACGACGCGCCGTCGATGTACACCGAATGGCGGGCGGCGGGCCATGAAGGCCTGCAGCATATGTGCGTGCTCGTCGACGACATTGCCGATGCCCGGGTGCGCGTCGCCGCTGCCGGGGCGACCGTTGTCCAGGAGGGCACGCTGCCCGGTGGTGCCGGCGCGGTCATCTATGTCGATACCGGCGGCGGGCCGGGGACGGTCATCGAATATCTGCAGATCGGCGAGGCCGGGCGCGCCGGCTTTGCCATGATGCATTCGGCGCACAAGGATTGGGACGGCAGCGACCCCATCCGCGGCCGCAACTGAGCGCAAAGCAACGACATTCACCTTGGGAGACTGACATGGATCTGCAACTGACGGGCAAGAAGGTCATCGTGACCGGCGGCAGCCGTGGCCTTGGCCGCGCCGCGCTGGAGCTGTTCGCGGCGGAGGGCGCCGATGTGGCGTTCTTCTCGCGCAACGCCGAGCAGGTGGCGGAGACGAAGGCCTCGCTGGAAAAGCATGGCCACAAGGTCATCGGCGATGTCTTCGACATGGCCAATGACGGTTACACGGCCTGGCTGGAGAGCACCGCCGAGGCGCTCGGTGGGGTCGATATCTTCGTCCACAATGTCAGCTCGTCGGGCGCCGGCGGCACCGGCGACTGGGACATGACCTATCGCTATGACATTCGCGGCGCCGTCGATGGCTGTACGGCGCTGCAGCCCTGGCTGGAGAAGTCCTCGGCGCCATCGGTGATCCTGATGTCGAGCACCGCGGCAGTGGAAACGTTCATCCAGCCGGCGGCGTTCAACGCGCTCAAGGCGGCGCTGATCACCTATGGCAAGCAGTTGAGCCAGGCCTGGGGGCCCAAGGGCATCCGCGTCAACGTCGTGTCGCCGGGGCCGATCGTGTTCCCGGGCGGCAACTGGTCGAAGATCAAGGAGGCCATGCCCGATTTCTACACCGGCACCGAGAAGCAGATGGCCATGGGCCGCTTCGGCAATGCCGAGGAAGTGGCGCGTACGGTCGTGTTCCTGTCGAGCCCGGCGTCGTCGTACACCACCGGCACCAATGTGATCATCGACGGCGGTTACACCAAGCGCGTGCAGTTCTAGCGTATCGGCGGCCTCCGGGCTGCCACTTTAGGAGGCCGAACGATGGCCAGGCCCGACATGCGACCGGCGTTTGTGCCGGTCGTCACGCTGATGGCGCTATCCAAGGTCGTGCTGACGACCGATTTTTCGATCGTCAGCATCGCCTTGCCATCGATCGGCCGCGACCTGGGGGTGGCGCCGTCGCTGCTGTCATGGGTCATCGTTGCCAGTTCGCTGGCGGTGGCGGGGCTGTTGCTGGTCGGTGGGCGGCTGGTCGATCGCTTCGGCCACCGCAACACGCTGGGGCTGGGGCTGGCGGTGTTCGGCACGGCATCGGCGGTGGCGGGGCTGGCGCCGAATATCTGGTGGTTGCTGGCGGCGCGCGGCGTGCAGGGCGCGGCGGTGGCGTTGATTTCCCCGGCGGCATTCGCGCTGATCCCGGCGTTCATCGAGGAAGGGCCGTTGCGGCACAAGGCGCTGGGGGTGTTCGGCGTGACGCAGGGCGTGTCGCTGATCCTGGGGCTGCTGCTGGGGGGTGGCATCGTGTCGGCGCTGGGTTGGCGGGGGGTGTTCTTCATCAACCTGCCACTCATCGCCGTGGCGCTGTGGCTGACGTGGCGATATTTGCCGCGCCACGTCCGGCCGGCACCCCAGGCGATCGACTATGGCGGCGCGGTGACGATCACGCTGGCCATCGTCATGCTGGTGACGAGCATCTCGTCGCTTGGTGCGCTGGGGCTGCTGGCGCCGCGCACGCTGGCGCTGATGGCCGGCGCGGTGGTGATGTTCGGCGCCTTTGCGTTGATCGAACACCGGGTGCCGGCGCCGCTGATGCCGCCGGCGCTGTCTCATCGGCCGGGTTTCATGCCGGCGGCAGCGATCAGCCTGTTGTTCATGATCGGCGTCGGCGGGCTGATGGTGCTGATCCAGGTCTATATGCAGCGCGCGCTCGGCCTGCCGCCGGCGCGGGCGGGGCTGGGGACGATGCCCTATGCCGCGGCGGTAATCATCGCCGGCAATGTCGCGCCGCGGCTGCTGGGGCGGTTCAGCACCGGCGAGATCGTCATCGGCGCGGCGCTGGTCAACCTGACGGGGCTGATGGTGCTCGCCGGGATGGCGGGGCAGGGCTATTGGCTCAGCGTCGCGCCGGGCCTGGTCATCTGCGGGCTGGCCAGTGTCAGCGCCTACATCGCGCTCATGGGGGCCGCCACGGGGGCGCTGCAGCCTGCCGAACAGGGCGTCGGCACGGCGTTGCTGTTCGTCTGCCAGCAGCTCGGCACGGCGATGGGGGCGTCGATCGGCATGATGCTGATCGACCGCGCCGACGGCACCGTGGCGGCGGGGGATTTCCGGCTGGCCTTTGCGGCGCTCGGCGGCGCGCTGGCACTGGCGCTGGTGCTGGCGGTGACGCGGCTGCGGGCCCGGCGGGTTGTGGCGGCGGCCGAATAGCGGCGCTTCCATCTGGGGGCTTCGTCATGCTGGCGCATGCCGGCATCCACTGCCGTGTAACGTGCCGGCTTGGGCTGCCGCTGCACCAACCGTGCGCCGGATGCCGATAGCCGGATCATGGCGGCAGGGTGGATGCATGCGTTCGCCAGCATGACGGGTAGGGGGACAGCAGGTGCTTCCCGGTCGCGATCCGCGCACAAAAAACAAAAAATGGCCATCCCGGCGGGTGCCGGGATGGCAGTCGGGGATGGATATGTTGGCCAGCCCCGGGGAAGCCCTTAGTATTTGAAGCTGACCGTGGCGCCGAAGGTGCGCGGCTGGGTCGGATAGGCAAAGATGAACAGCGGCGCCACATAGGTCGCAGCGAGCCGGCCGACATCGTCGTTGATGTTGCGGCCCCACAGGATGATCTTGTAGCGCTCGGTGGCGTCGGTCCAGGTCAGCGAGGCGTCGATCATGGTCAGCGGCTTGCGGTCGGTGAACGGGTTGTTCTGGACCTGGGTCTCCACCGTGGAGGTGTGGCTGACGCTGGTGTCGAAGTTCAGCGAGCCGCTGGCCATCACATGGGTATAGCGCGCGCCCAGCTGCCCGCTGAATTTGGGGGCGCGGGTCAGTCTCAGATTCGCATTGTCGGTGGCGATCAGCGCCAGGCCTGGCGACACGATCTGGGCGATGCCGCCGCATGACGATACCGGGGTGCCCACGAAGGCGCCGGGGCCGTCGAGATCGGCGCAGAACTCCTTGTACTTGGCATCGAGATAGCCGGCGTTGCCGTAAATGTTGAAGCCGTCGGCCGGAATCAGGGTGAATTCGGCTTCGACACCGCGGATGCGGGCGCCGGCGGCGTTCGACGTATAGGTTTCCGCCGAGGCGCTGTTGAACGGATTGACCCGGATGACGCTCTGCTGGAGGTCCTTGTATTCCGCCCAGAATGCCGTGAGGTTGAGGCGCAGGCGCTTGTCGAACAGCTCGCCCTTGAATCCGACCTCGAAATTGTCGACCTGTTCGTCGTTGTAGGGCGTCTGGAAGGTGGCGCAGCTCTGGGCGTTGACGTTGAGCCCACCCGATTTGAAGGCCCGCTGCCACTGGGCATAGACCATGATGTCGTCATTGGGCTTGTAGTCGATGCCGAGGCTGGGGGACCAGTTCTTCGATGAAGTCGTCGCTTCGCCGCAGCTGTTGCGGAAGGTGACGCTGGCGTTGACGGTATCGAAGTCCTTGGCGATGCCGGCGTTGCCCGGCGGGCCGACGATCTGTTGCAGCGGGAAGTTGTAGGCGCGCTTCTTCTCATAGGAATAGCGCAGGGCCGCAGTAAGCCGTACCGTATCGGTCAGCTTGTAGTTGATCTGCGCGAACGGCGAAATCGTGTGGCGCCGCTGGCCGTCGAACTGCAGATTGTTGTTGGCGGAGCGGCCATCGATGGGGAAATGGAATGCTGGCACCGGCGCCAGCGGCGGCGTCGCGGTCGGATCGCCCGGGTTGCCGAAGCCCAGTTGCAGCCGCTGGTACAGGTCGAACTGGTCCTTGAGCCAGAACAGCCCGGCGGTGACCTGCAGCCGGTCGTCGAGGAAGTCGTGCTGGTAGCGGGTTTCCGCCTGCAGGCTGTGGTATTTTTCCAGCCGGTCGGACGAAAACAGGTCGACCAGCTCGCCATCGGTGTCGGTCAGGATGGTCGATGCCTGGGTCTTGTAGTCGACGACCGTGAACCAGGTGCCACCGCCCACCTGCACCGTCAGGTCGGCGAGCACGTCCCAGTCGTCGATGTCATAGCGGTTGCCATAGCTCGAACCGGTCAGGAACGGGTCGGTGCCGTCGCCGCCGATGCCCAGGCCCTGGTCGCCGAACGGGTCGCGGCCGGGGAAGCCAAGCGCGCCGAAGACGCTGTTGGGCAGGCGCTGGTTGATGGTCGGTGAACCGTCGTTGCGGGCTTCGGTGCGGCTGACGATGAGATTCGCCTCGACCGTGTCGGTCGGGGTGAACTTCAGGATGCCGCGATAGGCGTTCTTGCTTTCGCCGCCGATCGACTGGCCGATGACCGGATCGAGCTGGCGACCGACAAGCGCCGCCTGGTCGGTGATGCTGATCGACGGCGTCGGGTTGCCGATGGTGGAAAAGCCGTTGAACCCGCGGTGCATGGCGGTGACGCGCGCCACGAGGATGCCGGGCAGCAGCGGGATATCGACCCCGGCGCTGAAGTCGCGGCGGCCGTAGTTGCCGACGGTGATCTCGCCATTGGCGCTGAAGTCGTCGCCGGGGCGGCGCGAGCGGATGGAAATGGCGCCGGCAAAGGCGTTGCGGCCATAGAGGGCGCCCTGCGGACCGCGCAGGATCTCGACCTGTTCGACATCGAACATGTCGCCGAGCCCGACGGCGTTACGGGATTGATAGGCGCCGTCGATATAGAGCGCGACGCGGGGGTCGTCATGGCTCTCGACGCCGGCCTGGCCGATGCCGCGGATGGCGAAGGCCGATGCCGACAGGAACAGCCCGACGGGTTCGAGGCGGATGTTCGGCACCGAATTCGACAGCGCGATGAGGTTGGTCGCGGCCTTTTCGCCGAGGATGCGCTGGTCGAAGGCGCTGACCGCGAGCGGCACGTCCTGCAGGCGCTCGGCACGGCGGCGGGCGGTGACGACGATTTCGGCGATGCCCTCGGCGGGGCCGGTCTCGGCCGCCGTCGTGCCGGCGACAGTGGACGGGTTGGCCGGCGGGGCGGGCGGGGGCGTCTGGGCGGCGGCGATGGCCGACCAGGATGATGCAATGAGGCCCAGGGCGGCATATTTCCGGCGCGCGTCGTGCAAAAGCATGGTCGTCTCCCCTTGGTGACGCGGGTGTTCCCGCGCTGCCGCGACATGCGGCATCGTTCCGGCTTGGCGCCGGTTGTGGTCGCTTCAATGGCTGGCGGCGCGCCGCAGCGCCGCCGGGGTCTCAGTCGGCGGCGATCCAGCGTTCGATATTCTCGTGGAAATAGCGGACCCGGCGTTCCTGCCAGGCGAGATAGTCGCGTTTGTAGCCGCGGGAGTGGAGCCCGCGTTGCTGGGCGCCCCAGATCGACACGTCCTGGTCGATGCCCGGACCCATCGAAACCTCGTTGACCTTGCCGACGACATGCGGTGCCGGGACCGAGACATCGACCCATTCGGCCATGCTCTGCGAGTAGTAGCGGTCGGTCCCTTCGGGGAACAACGTCATGTACCACATGTCGAAATAGCATCTTTCGGGGTCGGTTTCGTGCGGCCGGGCGCGCAGCCAGATATTGCCGTCGGGCTTCAGGCTGAACGACAGGTTCGGAAAGATGGTGAAATGCCAGTGATCGGTGAGCTGGTCGTCGTGATAGGTGGAGAAATCGAAGCCTTTTTCGGCGCCTTTCTCGCGCTTGGCCTTCTGCAGGGCGGCGCGGATCTCGCCGGTCTTGCCGCCGCGATAGTCATCGGCGTCGAGCCCCCAGAACTTCAGCTCCTCGGCCATCATGCGCAGCGTCTCGTCTTCGCCGCCGCGCAGCATCTTGGTGGGGCCGGCGCCGGGCATGAACATGCGGGCGTGACCTTCGGGATACAGGTCGAACTGGCAGAAATTGTACGAATATTCCATGACGTACTTGGTCTGCGGGTGGACGAAGGGGACGTGATAGCTCTCGTTGAAATTGTCCTGGATCAGCTTCCAGTTGAAATCGGCCTCGATGGTGACCCAGTGGGTGCGGACCATCTTGTCCATCGGATAGGTGTCGATCTGGTCGGCGATGGGCCCGAGGAACTCGCGCAGCGGCTTGCACTCGGTATCCATGTTGAACCAGACGAAGCCGGCCCAGACTTCGCAGCGGATTTCGACGAGGTTGAGCTTGCCGCAGGGGCTGCCCTGGACGAAATCGGGCTCGTCGGGGACGGATTTCAGCGTGCCTTTCAGGTCATAGGCCCAGCCGTGATAGGGGCAGACGAGGCGCGGGGCGTTGCCCTGTTCGCCCGTGACCACCGGCATGCCGCGATGCTGGCAGACATTGTAGAAGGCGCGGACCTTGCCGTCGTCGCCGCGGACGCAGACGATGGTCTCCGTGCCCAGGTTGGCGGTCAGATAGTCGCCCTTTTTCGCGACCTGGGCGATGACGCCGCCGATCTGCCAGGTCTTTGTCCAGATTTTTTCCCATTCCTTGTCGGCAAAGGCCTTGGAAAAATAGCGATCGGGGGTGATCGGCGTGTTGCGGAAGTTGGGGTCGGGGAACTTCGACATGTCGGCACGCGCCTGGGGGGCGGTGTCGTTTGCCGCGGTAACGTCGTCGAATGTGCTGGCCATGGTCTGATCCGATCAGTGCGCGTGCTGGAGGACCGGCGCGGGCCGGTGGGCGGGTTGGTTGGCATAGGAGGCGTCGGCGGTGCCACGCTGCCCGAATATGGTGACGCCGGGGTCGGCGCGGTTCCAGATGTCGCTGGCCGGGGCGGTGCTGCTCCAGTCATAGACGGCGTGGCGGTGGCTGAACTTCCACTGGCCGTCGCGGCGTTCGAAGCGGTCGAGATAGCGGCCCGCGGCGAGCATCAGCACCTCGCCCCCCTCGCGGGCGATGACATGATGGGCGACGAAGTAGGTTTCGCTGGCGGCGCTGTCGCCATCGAGGTCGATGAGGATGTTGCCGATGACGTGCTGGGTGCGCTCCATGGTGCCGAGCACGCCCATCACCCAGGGGATGAAGTCGGCGGCGGTACCGACGAAGCTGCCGTGATCGTCGGTGGCGTCGGGATGGAACAGCGATCCGAGCAGGCCGGCGTCGCAGCGATCGATGCTGCGGGCGAGGCGATAGATCAATTCGGTGATCGTCTGCTTGTCGATCAGTGCGTCGATGGCGGATTGGGTGGCCATGATGGGTCCTCAGCTGCCGGTATAGAGTGGATCGGCGGGATGACGGGTGCCGCGCCGGGTGAGGCGGGCGTAGAGCCCGTCGTCCCAATTGGCAGTGGATGGCGCGTTGCTGTTCCAGTCCATGACATAGCGGCGATGGACGATGCGCCATTGGTCGTCGCGGCGCTCGAGCCGGTCGAGATAGCGGCCGCCGACCTCGAAGGCGGTGGCCGCGTCGGGGGCACCGTCGGGGCCGGGCGCCTCGTGATAGGCGCGGCAATAGCATTCGGCGGTGGCGGTATCGCCGTCGATATCGACCAGCAGGTTGCCGATGAAGTGCTGGGTGCGGTTGAGCGCGGCGAGCGCAGTGACGGCGGCGGCCGACCAGTCGAGCGCATCGACGCTGCCGTCGCCATAATCGGCGGTGGCGCCGGGCCACCAGACCGAGGACAGCGCGTCGAGATCGCAGCGATCGATGCCGCGGGTATAGCGCGCCATGACATCGGCGATGGCGATCCGGTCGCCGATCCACTGGAGATTGGCGGTCATCGGACGCGCATTTCTTCGCGGCGGCAGCTGAGATCGTGCGGCGCGCGCTGGCCGAGGGGGAAGTTCATGGCCTTCAAGGCATCGTCGCCGGCGGGTTCGAGGCGGGTAAAGTCCACGAGTTCGCTGCGATGGGCGATCTTCCAGTGGCCGGCGCGGCGCTCGTAGCGGTCGACATAGCGGCCGGAAACCCACAAATCGGCTTCGCCGGCGTCGGAAACCGTGCGGTGGAAGGCCTGGAAATAGACCTCCCCGAACGCCGTATCGCCTTCGAAATCGATGCGGACCTGGCCGATCATGTGGTGGTTCGACAGGTGCGGGGTCAGCACGCCTTGCGCAAAGGCGACGAATTCGTCGGCATTGCCGGTGAAACTGCCATAGTCGGTGGTCGCATCGTCGTGGAAAACCGAGCGGTGCAGGGCCGGATCGAGGCGATCCTGGCCGCGCATATAGTCGCAAAGCAGGTTGTAGATGGCGTGCCACGACAGCATTTCGTCGAGTTTGGTGCTGGTTTGCGCGGGATTCATGGCGTTCACGGGGGCGGTCACGGCCGGGCCAGATAGTCGTCGAGCGTGGTGTGGAAGCGGCGGATGCGCGCCTCCTGGTAGTTGCCGAGCGTTTCACCCTGCTTGAAGGCGGCCTGGAAGCCGCGATACTGCATGGCGAGGTTGTTGGTGTCCTGGTCATAGACCGCGCCGAGGCCGGCATTCATGCCCGGGGCATCAGCATAGGATTGCTCCACGGTGACCGGGATGGGGTCCGGCGCATAGTCCATCGGGGTGCCGTCGGGTACCAGTTCGAGGAACATCAGGTCGAACATGGTGCGGCCGGGGTCCATGCCGATCGGCCGGAAGCGGTAGATCATCGGCAGCGAGACGCCGGGGAACAGGCACATGTTCGGAAACAGGTGATATTCGATCGAATCGAGCATCTCGCTGTCGGAATATTCGGCGAGGTCGACGCCGGTGGTGGCACCGATGTCGGCGCGGGCGAGGGCGGCGGCGACCGAGCGAGCGGTCTTGCCCTCCGGCACCGTCACCCCGCCGCCGCCGCGCATCTTGTCGAAGATTTCCTGCTGGGTCTGCGGCGTCGTGTAGTGCGGGCTGGGAAAGCCGATGGTGTGGACGAAGCGCGTCACATGATCGTCGAAGATGTCGTACTGGGCATTGGCGTCGCCGGCGGTGGCGAGGCCCTGCGAATGGGTTTCATAGACGTGATAGGCCTCGAGAAAGGCCTCGGTCGCGGCCTTCCAGTTGGTCGGCAGCTCCTTTTGCAGGTGCAGCTTGACCCGGCGCTTCGACAGGTCCCAGCGGCCGCTGAAATGATCGGGGAGGACGCCCAATTGCTGTGCGAGCGGCGGTGCGTCGGGATCCATGTTGATGAAGACGAAGCCGCCCCAGAGCGCGACCTTGACCTCGGGCAGCCGGGTTTCGGCGTCCTGCACGTGCGGGAAATCCCAGCGGCAGGGGATGTTCTTCAGGCTGCCGTCGAGCTGCCAGCTCCAGCCGTGGAAGGGGCAGCGGATTTCCTGGGCGCTGCCGCTGCTGTCCGACGGCTTGAACTGGGTGCCGCGATGCAGGCAGCTGTTGTGATAGGCCTTGATCTCGGTCGGCGAGACGCGGGTGATCAGGATCGAATAGCGGCCGACGTCGTAGGTGATGTAGTCGCCGACGGCGGGCAGATGTTCCTCGCGACAGGCCCATTGCCAGACCCGCGGCCAGAGCTGCTTCATTTCCTGTTCGAAAAATGCCGGCGAGACGTACCGATCGAACGGGATGTCGGCCTGCCCGAGGAAATCATAGGCTTCGGCGGTCAGCGCGGCGGGAACGTCCCAGCCATCGGCCAGGATAATGTCCCGCGTGCTCGGGCCGGGGCACCGATGCTCGCCGGGTTGCAGAGTCGCATAAGTCGACATGAACCACCTCTGGGAGTGGTTTTTTCACTTTCTGCGTAGTGTGTCAATTTCTGGATGCGGGCCCTATCCAAAGCGCTGGTGGGATAACCCGCCGCGAACAAGCGCCGTTAACCGTTCGGGTTTGGAAGATGAACGACCATCCCGGTCATCGCGTCGCGCAGCTTGACCTGGCACGACAGCCGCGAGCCGGGCTGCCGGTCGACCAGGTCGAGCATCATGTCCTCCATGTCGTTGGGGCCGCCGATGGCGGCGGTCCAGTCGGGATCGATGACGACATGGCAGGTGGCGCAAGCGCACGATCCGCCGCATTCGGCCAGGATGCCGGGCATGCCCTGGCGCACGGCAAGCTCCATCAGCGTGATGTTGCTCCGCGCCAGGACACGGTGGCGGCGACCGTCGGCTTCGACGAAATGGACTTCGATCATGCAGGACCGTTCGGCAGGCTATAGAGGGTCGGCAACCCTTATCAGCAGCTTGCCGATATTGTCGCCGCGGAACAGCCGCATCAGGATCTGTGGCGCGTTTTCCAGGCCATCGGCGATGTCCTCGCGGGTGTGGAGCCGGCCGCTGTCGATCCAGCCGGCGAGTCGCTGCCGGGCGCGCGGGAAATCGGCCTTGTGGTCGGTCAGCAGGATGCCGGTCATCGTCGCGCGCCGGAAGACGAGGTTGAAATAGTTCGACGGCCCCGCCGGGCGGCCCGGTTGTTCATAGCGGGCGATGCCGCCGCAGAGCACGACCCGGGCGCCCAATGCCAGCCTGCCGAGCAGAATGTCGAGCTGGTCGCCGCCGACATTGTCCCACAGGATATCGATGCCGCCGGGCGCGTGTTCGGTGATCATCGCCTTCAGATCCTGCGATTTATAGTCGATGGCAGCGTCGAAGCCGAGTTCGTCGATCAGCCAGCGGCACTTGGCCGGGCCGCCGGCGATGCCGATGACGCGGCAGCCGCCGATGCGGCCGATCTGGCCGGCGACCGAGCCGACCGCGCCGCCGGCGCCGGTGACGACCAGCGTGTCGCCCGGGAACGGATGCGCCGCGGTCGCCATGCCGAAATAGGCGGTCAGTCCGCTGCCGCCGAGCGCGCCCAGGTGCCGGGGCAGGTGGTCGCGATCGGGGGGCAATTCGTCGAGCAGCGCTGCGGCGACGACAGCCTCGTGCCGCCAGCCCAGCGGCCCGGCGACGAAGTCCCCCGGCGCCAGTTCGGCGACGGTCGATTCGACGACCTGGCCGATGCCGGTCGCCGGCATGATGTCGCCGACGTTCGTCGGCGCCGCATAGCCGCCGGCGTTTTCCATCCAGCCCTTCTGCGCCGGATCGCATGACAGCAGCAGCGTGCGGAGGCGAACCTCGCCGGGCTGCAATGGTTCGCGCGGGCCGTCGTCATGCGCCGTGAAATCGTCGATTCGCAGCTCGCGGCCACGGGGTCGTGCGGCAATTCGCCAATGCATGAGGGCTCCATAAAGAAGTTGATCCAGTGTGCAGAATGTTGTGTATCCTGCGCTAATGCAACCATCCGAAATTTCGGGCGAGATCGCCGACGAGCTCGCGCTGCTCGGTCTCGTGCCCGGCCAGTACGACCTGATCCCGCAGGATCGCATCGGCAAGCTGATCGCCCGACGGCTGACCGATGCCGCCCGCGATATCCCGCATTTCCCGCTGACCATCCATGTCGCGATGCAGCCGCTGATGGATGCCCGCAGCACGTACAATGCCCGGGGTGGCGCCAAGGTGTCGATCAACGATTATGTCATCGCCGCCGCCGCCCGGGCGCTGGTCGCAGTGCCGGCGGTCAATGCCAGCTTCACGGCCCATGGCATCGCGCGCCACCACCATGCCGACATCGCCATTGCTGTGGCGCTGGAGGCCGGGCTGGTGACGCCGATCCTGCGCAGCGTCGAAACGCTGGACCTGGCGGCGATCGGCGCCGGCGTGCGCGACCTCGCCGATCGCGCAGGCCGCAAGCGGTTGAAACCCGACGAATATAATGGCGGCAGCTTTTGCGTGTCGAACCTCGGCATGTTCGGGATCAGCAGCTTCGGATCGATCCTCAATCCGCCCCAGGCGGCGATCCTGTCGGTCGGCGCGGTTGAGGATCGGGTGGTAGCCGTTGATGGCGCGGCCCAGGTGGCGAAGATGATGACGGTGACGCTGACCTGCGATCATCGCGTCATCGATGGCGCCACCGGGGCGCGCTGGCTGCAGGCGTTTTCAGCGGCCATCGCCGATGCCGCGGCACTGGATTGAAGGAACCGGCGATGGACATGGACTATTCTGCCGAGGATATCGCTTTTCGCGACGAGGTGCGCCAGTTCCTCGCCGACAAGTTCACGCCCGAATTGCGCGCCGCGACGGCAAAGCAGGCCGGCGTGTTCGCGGAAGGCGAGCTCGCCCGGCAATGGCACACGGCGCTGTATGAACAGGGCTGGATCGCGCCGTCCTGGCCCCCGGAACATGGCGGCCCGGGCTGGACGCAGATGCAGCGTTTCATCTTCGACCGCGAGATGGGGCTGGCCGGCACGCCGTCGCTGCCCGCCATGGGCCTGGCGCTGTGCGGCCCGGTGCTGATTGGTTACGGCACGCCCGAGCAAAAGGCCTATTTCCTGCCGCGCATTCTGTCGGGCGAGCATTACTGGTGCCAGGGCTATTCGGAGCCGGGGTCCGGGTCGGACCTTGCCTCGCTGGCGACGCGGGCGGTGCGGGATGGCGACGACTATGTCATCAACGGCACCAAGATCTGGACGACCCATGCCCATGAGGCGAATTGGATGTTCGTTCTGGTCCGCACCGGTACCAGCGGCAAGCCGCAGCAGGGCATCACCTTCTTGCTGACTCCCATGGATGTGCCGGGGCTGACGGTAACGCCGATCCGGTCGATGTCGGGCGAGCATGAGGTCAACCAGTGCTTCTTCGACGATGTCCGCATTCCCGTCGCCAATCGCGTCGGAGAGGAGAACCAGGGCTGGACGGTGGCCAAGTATTTGCTCGAGTTCGAGCGCGGCGGTGGCTCGGCGGCCGGGCGGTTGACGGCGCAACTGCAGAAATTGTGCAACATCGCGCGGATCGAGCGCGGTGACGATGGCCAGCCGCTGTGGGACGACCCGACATTCCGGGCGCGGATCATGCGGCTGGAGGCCGAGGTGCTGGCGATCGACTGGACCGAGCGGCGCAACATCGCCGGCCGCGCCATCGGGGAGCGCAGCGGCGACGCCACCGCATCCATGCTGAAGCTGATCGTCAGCGAGGCGACGCAGAAGCTGACCGAACTGACCGTCGAGGCGCTCGGCACCCGCGCCGGCGCCAACCAGCGGCAGGCGCTTGGGCTGGCGGCGAATGCGGCGGTGGTCGGCCCCGATCATGCGCTGACGCCGATGGCACGCTACCTCAACGCCCGGGCGGCGACGATCTTCGGCGGGTCGAGCGAGGTGCAGCGCAACGTGATCGCCAAGGTTGCCCTGGGCCTGTGATGCCTGTGATTTTTGGGCATGGCCAAAACTGCATGCCGGTATAAAGTCCGCGGTGAAGGAAGCCCATGACAGTCCAGGTCGCAGACAATCTTTTCACCGGTGAAGGCGAGGCCACGCGGCTGCTCGCCGGGCGGCGGCATGGCGACGGCAAGCTGCTGTTTCCGTTTCCGTCCGGGCCGGAGGCCGAGAATTACGCGCTGGTCGAACTGGCGCCGGAGGGGACGCTCTGGTCGTGGACCGTGCAGCGCTTCCGCCCGAAATCACCCTATGACGGCCGCGGCGGCGAGCATGATTTCCTGCCCTATGCGGTCGGCTATATCGAGCTGCCGGGCGAACTGATCGTCGAAAGCCGCATCGTCGTCGACCGCTTCGAGTCGCTGAAGATCGGCCTGCCGATGCGGATCACCACCGAGGCCTATACCGAAAATGCCGCGGGGGAGCCGGTGCTGACCTACGCCTTTACCCCGAAAGGATCAGTCGCATGACATCCGTCCACATCGTCGGCGGGGGCATCCACCCGTTCGGCCGCACCGATGGCAGCACCGGCCTCGACCAGGGCGTGTTCGCCATCCGCCAGGCGCTCGCGGACGCCGGGCTCGACTGGTCGCAGATGGAATTCGGCTATGGCGGTTCGTCCGCCGCCGGTGCCGCCGATGCGGT
The DNA here is from genome assembly GCF_049896705.1 of Sandarakinorhabdus sp. DWP1-3-1. NCBI lineage: Bacteria > Pseudomonadati > Pseudomonadota > Alphaproteobacteria > Sphingomonadales > Sphingosinicellaceae > Sandarakinorhabdus > Sandarakinorhabdus sp. DWP1-3-1. The sequence continues at coordinate 463,134 of NZ_JAFCUV010000001.1, forward strand.
GCTGCCCCGGCTAGGGCTGACGGGGATGCAATTCATCAACGTCAACAACGGCTGCGCCACCGGCGGCTCGTCGATCCTGTCGGGCTATGCGGCGATCAAGTCGGGTGAATTCGACATCGGCATCGTCGTCGGTTTCGACAAGCATCCGCGCGGCGCCTTCAATGCCGACCCCGAGGCGTCGGGCCTGCCGCGCTGGTACGGGCAGACCGGCATGATGCTGACGACGCAGTTTTTCGGCAACAAGATCAATCGCTACATGGCGCTGAACGGCATCAGCCAGACGACGCTGGGCTTGGTCGCCGAAAAGGCGTTCCGGAATGCCGAGCATACGCCGCACAGCTGGCGCAAGACGCCGGTCAGCCTCGATACCATCATGCAGTCGCAGATGGTGTCCGACCCGCTGACGAAATACATGTTCTGTTCGCCGGCCGAGGGTGGCGTCGCGCTGATCCTGGCGTCGGATCGCAAGATGCGCGAGCTGGGCCTGTCGGGCCCCAAGGTGCGCGCCGCGGCGATCCGCACCCGGCCGGCCGGGTCGTTCGAGGTGTTCGCCCCGGCGCTGGAGATCGAGCGCGGCAAATCGGCGACGCAGCTGGCATCGGCGGCGGCGTGGGAGATGGCGGGGCTTGGCCCCGACGATGTCGATGTCGCGCAGTTGCAGGACACCGAATGCGGCGCCGAGATCATGCACATGGCCGAGAACGGCTTCTGTGCCGATGGCGAGCAGGAGGCGATGATCGCCAATGGCGACACGCGCATCGGGGGCCGGTTGCCGGTCAACACCGATGGCGGCTGCCTGGCCTGTGGCGAGCCGATCGGTGCCTCCGGCCTGCGCCAGATCTATGAAAACCTGGAACAATTGCGCGGCCGTGCCAATGGCCGCCAGGTCGAGGACGCCCGCATCGCCTATAGCCAGGTCTATGGCGCCCCCGGCATTTCGGGCTGCGTCGTCCTTGAACGCTGATCACATTCCGCCGGAGTATTGCCCCCATGGCTGACCAGAACGCGATCCCCGATCGCGCCACGTTGCTCGACATTTTCCGGCGCACGACGCTGATCAACCGGTCCGACGAGCGCTTTCGGGCGCTGCTGACGCAGGGCAAGCTGGCGATCGTCTATTATCCGGTGCGCGGGCAGGAGGTGCTGTCGGCGGCGATGATGGCGGCGCTGCGGCCCGACGATTACCTGATCACCACCTATCGCGGCGTCGGCGACCAGCTTGCCAAGGGCATCCCGTCGAAACTGCTGTGGGCGGAATTCACCGGCCGCGCCACCGGCACTTGCAAGGGCAAGGGCGGCCCGATGCACATCACCCACCCAGAGACGGGCGTCATGGTGACGACCGGCGTCGTCGGGTCGGGGTTGCCCATCGCCAACGGCCTTGCCATCGCATCGCAGAACAAGGGCGACGGCCGGGTGACGGTGGTGTCGTTCGGCGATGGCGCGTCGAACATCGGCGCCTTCCACGAGGCGATGAACATGGCGCAGCTGTGGAAGTTGCCTGTCATCTTCCTGTGCCAGAACAACAAGTTCGGCGAACATACTGCCTTTGCCGACCATACGTCGGTGCCGTCGATCGTCGATCGCGCCGCGGGCTATGGCATGAAGGGCGTGAAGACCGACGGAAACGACGCGGTGGCGATGTACCGGACCGCGAAGGAAGCGGTCGATCGCGCCCGCGCCGGCGACGGCCCGACGCTGATCGAGGCAATGACCTTCCGTATGCTCGGGCATCTGTTCGGTGCCGATTTCAGCTATGTGCCCAAGGAGATGACCGCGGCCGGCATCGCTGACGACCCGGTGCCGGCATTCCGGCGGCAGTTGCTGGAGATGCAGATCGCCGAGGCCGAACTGGCGGCGATCGAGGCCGAGGTGGAGGCCGAGATCGACGAAGCGGTGACCTTTGCGATGGAGAGCCCGTTCCCCGAGGTTTCGGAATTGCGGCTGGATGTCGTCGCGCAGGAGATTGCGGCATGAACGCGCCTGCCCAGACTACCCCTGCAAAGATCAACTTCGTCCAGGGCCTGCACATGGCGCTCGACGAAGCCATGGCCGCCGACGAGAATGTCATCGCGCTGGGCGAGGACATCGGCGACGAACAGGGCGGCGGTGTCTTCAAGATCACCAAGGGCCTGTCGACCAAATATGGGCGCCACCGCATAAGGGCCACGCCGATTTCGGAACAGGCGATCATCGGTGCCGCGGTGGGTGCCGCCATCGCCGGGCTGCGGCCGGTCGCCGAGATCATGCTGATGAATTTCGTGACGGTCGCCATGGACCAGATCGTCAATCATGCGGCGAAACTGCGCTTCATGTCGGGCGGGCAGACCAATGTGCCGCTGGTCATCCGTACCACGACCGGCGCCGGCGTCGGCTTCGGCGGCCAGCATTCGGACATGCTGGAGGCCTGGTTCGCCCATGTGCCGGGCCTGAAGGTGGTGATGGCGTCGAACCCCGCCGATGCCAAGGGGCTGTTGCTGTCGGCGATCGAGGACGACGATCCGGTGATCCTGATCGAGAACATCCTCGCCTATGGCCAGCAGGGCGAGGCGCCGCCGCCGGGATACCGCGTGCCATTGGGCAAGGCCGCGATCGCGCGCGCCGGCACCGATGTGACCGTCATCGGCTATGGCCGCGCCATCAACGACGCGCTGGCGGTGGCCGAGGCGCTGGCGGGGGAGGGCGTTTCGGTCGAGGTCGTCGATTTGCGCACCATCGCGCCGTTCGACGAGGCGACCGTGCTGGCGTCGGTGGCGAAGACCGGGCGCGCCGTGGTGGTGCACGAGGCTGTACGCGCCTATGGGACCGGGGCGGAGATCGCGTCGCGGATCCATGAGGAGCTGTTCGACACGCTGAAGGCGCCCGTCGGCCGCATCGGTTCGACCTATTCGCCGGTGCCGTTCTCGCCGCCGCTGGAAAAGGCCTGGATCTACAGCCAGGCGCAGCTTTCGGCGGCGATCCGCGCCACCATCGATTTCAAGCGCCGCGCCTGAGGAGGACCATGCGATGACCGATATCCAGATCCCCAAGCTCGGCATGAGCATGACCGAAGCGACGCTGACCGAGTGGCTGTTCGCCGATGGCGCGGAAGTGACCGAGGGCGTCGACCTGTACCTGATCGAAACCGACAAGAGCACCACCGAGATCCAGGCGCCCGCATCGGGGCGCCTGTCGATCATCGCGGCGGCGGGGGAGGTCTATCCGGTCGGGGAGCTGATCGCGCGGATCGAATAGGCGTTACGCCGCTGCCTTCGTTGCTGCCCAGGTCGCCGGCGGGAAGGCCGGGACCGCGCCGGTGCGCTGCATTTCGAACAGGAATGTTTCCGCCTCGGTGCGGGCCTCGCCCTTTACCGCGCCGATGATCAGCAGCAGCATGTTCTCGGTCAGGCGCTGCAGATATTCCTCGTCGCCGAGCCGCCCCAGACACCAGTCGTTGATCGTCGAATACTGGACGTTGGCCATGGTGTCGGCGAGGTGATCGATGCTGACCCAGTCCTGCAACTGGTCCTTGCTGCGCAGCACGTCGAGCCATTCCCGGATACGCACCAGCGACATGTGCTGCAGCGTCTGCCAGACGTCGCGCGGCGTGTTGGGGCCGAAATAGATGGCGCACACCGCCTTGGTATAGTTGCGGACGCCAAAGTTGCGGCGGTTGATCGCGATGGTGCGGTCGAGCACGCCGGCGACAGTATCCTGGTCGGTGCGATGCCGGACATGGCCGTTGAAATCGTCGAAAGCCTGGCGGATGGCGATGGCGATGACGCGATCCTTGCTGTGGAAAGCGTTGTACAGGGTGCGGTGGGCAATGCCGGCGCGGACGCACAATTCACGCACGCTGAAGTTTTCGAAACCGACCTCGGCGATGATCTTGCGCGCTTCCTTGAGGATGCGGCGCCGGCGATCGAGGATCGACGGACTTGAATAGAGCAGCGGTTTGTCGGGGTGTCCTGCAAGGGCGGCGTGCCGGGCATTTGTCATTGCGTGCGATGTTCCTGAAACATTCGTTAGAGCCTAGCATTTGTGATTGGCAGCGCCAAGCCGTGCAGTTTTCGCCTGTTCGGCCATCTGAATCGCTAAGTCACTGCTTTTCATGAGCTGCAATCCGGCGTACGGCTGGCGGCGGGAAAATGCCGCAGATTGTATGGGTGTCGGCTCTCGGGTAGAAACTAGCACGCTGCGCAAATTCAGGACCTCGCCTTGGACTTTTCCCTATCCCCGGAACAGCAGCTGCTGCAGGACGCGCTCGCGACCTATTTGGCGCGTCACCATGATCTCGAGGCGCGCCGGGTGCTGCTCGTCGACGGCCGGCGCCGGGCCGCGGTGTGGCAGGACTTGGCCGGCGAGCTCGGCCTGTTCGGCTCGGCAGTGCCGGCCGAACTGGAGGGCTTTGGCGGCGGCCCCGTCGAAACCATGCTGATCATGGAAAAGTTCGGCGAGGCGCTGCTGGTAGTGCCGTATCTAGAATGCGTCACCCTGGCGACGGCGTTGCTGCGGCCGGCCGGTGCCGCCGTGCGCGACACGGTGGCGGGGATTGTCGACGGGCGCCTCAGGATCGCGCCGGCGCTGCACGAGGACGGTGGACGTTTCAATCTTGCCCATATCGAGACACGTATCGCGGGCGGCCGGTTGTCGGGCGCCAAGATCGCGGTCGCCGGGGCGGCCGATGCGACGCATTTCCTCGTCAGCGCGCGAACCCCCGACGGCACCGCGGTGCTGGCGCTGGTCGCCGTCGAGGCGGCCGGGCTGGCACGGCAGGATTATGCCTTCATCGACGGCCGCAGCGCCGCCGACCTTACCTTTGACGGCACGCCGGCGACGGCCGTCGATGTCGGCGGCGACGCGCTGCCGGTAATCGAACGCTCCGTCGACGAGGCCATTGCCGGGCTGTGTGCGGAGGCATTGGGCGTCATGGAGACGGCGCTGGCGTTGACGGTCGATTATGCCCGGCAGCGGCAGCAGTTCGGCAAGGCAATCGGGCAGTTCCAGGCGCTGCAGCACCGCATGGTCGACATGCGGACCCAGATCGAGCTGTCGCGGTCGCTGACGCTGATGGCGACGCTCAGCCTCGACGCGCCGCGCGACGAGCGGCGCAAGGCGGTGTCGGCGGCCAAGGCCTATGTATCGGACGCGTTGCGCATTGTCGGACAGGGCGCGGTACAGATCCACGGCGGTATCGGCACCACCGACGAAATCGCCATTTCGCATTATTTCCGGCGGGCAACGGTGATGGAGAGCCAGTTCGGTTCGGCGGCGCATCACCTGAAACTGATGGCGGCGGTGAGCGAATAGCTCAGCCCTTCGGGCCGGTCCCATAGTCCCCGAATTCGGCGTCGCGCACATCGAGCGCCTGCTTCACGCCCTCGCGCATCTTGCCCATATACGCCCGCGATGCGCCGGTGTGCCAGCCGAGGCCGTGCAGTTCGGTGCCGGCGCGCAGACCGGCGCGCAGGCCCATGGCCTCCATCTGGCGATGCACGAGCCGCTTGTTGAGCTGCGCCAGTTCGGGGTCGACCCTGGCGATGCGGCTTGCCATCGCGAGCACCTCCTCCTCCAGCCGGTCGAGCGGGAAGGCGCGGTTGGCGAATTGCAGGCGGACGGCCTCGATGCCGGATATCGAATTGCCGGTCAGCATCAGCTCCATGCCGGCGCGCATGCCCATCAGCCAGGGGTAGAACTGGTTGTCGGGCGGGCTCATCGTCCGGACCGCCGGATAGCCGACTTGGGCGTCCTCGGCGACATAGACAAGGTCGCAGGCGAAGGCGAGTTCGGAGCCGCCGGCGAGGCACCAGCCATGGACCTGGGCGATGATCGGCTTGGCGAGGTCCCACATGCGGAAGCAACCTTCGACGACATGCCGCGCCCATTGCGCCTGGTTGCCGGCGGTGTGGAAGGGCAGCGGCCCGACGCCGGCGAGGTCATAGCCCGATGAAAAACAGGTGCCGGCGCCGCGGATGACGATGACGCGTACCTCGGGGTCGGTGTCGGCCGCTTCCAGCGCCGCGAACAGCGCGCCGCGCAGCTGGTTGGACAGGGCGTTGCGCTTGGCGGGGCGGTTGAGCGTCAGCCGCCGCACGCCGGGCGCCGGGTCGTCGTGCAGCAGCACCGGGTCGTCGGTCATGGCTTGCCTCCGTCTTGCGAAGGCAGGGTACAGCGCGGTCGGGCAGGCGGCGTCCTGCCCTTTCGCCTAGGTCGCCCCCTATTTTCCCGGCGGCAGCGGATAGACCGGATAGGCGGGCCGCCGCGACTCCACGGGAGGCGCCTTTTTCAGCGCCTCCATCGCCAGCGCGACGGCGGTGTCGAGCTGCGGATCCTGGCCCCTGGCGACCAGCGCCGGTTCCTGGTCGATGCGGTGGTCGGGTTCGACGCCGTGGTTTTCGACATCCCATTCGCTCTTGGGGCTGAAGAAGGCGACCGACGGGCTGGTGACGCTGCCGCCATCGATCAGCGGCGGGATCGGGCCGATGCCGACGAGGCCGCCCCAGGTGCGCTTGCCGACAAGGGGGCCGAGGCCGCGGTCACGGAACAGCCAGGGCAGCATGTCGCCGCCGGAGCCGGCCGATTCGTTGATGACCATGACCTTGGGGCCGGGGATGGCGGCATAGGGGGTGCGTTCGGTGGCGCCATAGCGCGGCTGGAAATAGTTGGTCGTCTTTCGCGCGAGGACGTCGACGATATAGTCTGCGGCCTGGCCGCCGCCGTTGAAGCGATCGTCGACGATGACCCCGGATTTGTCGGTCTGGGCGAAGAAATAGCGGTTGAAGCTGGTGAAGCCGCCATAGCCGGTATCGGGCAGATAGACATAGGCGAGCTTGCCGCCCGACAGTTCGTCGACGCGGCGCCGGTTGCCGTCGATCCAGTCGAGGTTGCGCAGCTGCGCCTCGCTGGCGACGGGTACCACCGTCACCTGCCGCGGCAGGCCTCCGCCGGCCGGCGCAATGCCGAGGATGACCGCCTGGCGGGCCATGCCCTCCAGCGGCTGCTGGATGTCGGTGGCGGCGGTCAGGTCGTTGCCATTGATGGTGACGATGCAGTCGCCGGGCGCGATATTAAGGCCGGGCTGGGCCAGTGGCGCATTGGCATCGGGCGACCAGCTGCCGCCGTCGTAGATCTTGGTGATGCAATAGCGGTTGTTGCGGACGGCATAGTCGGCGCCGAGCAGCCCGCCCGGCACGCGCCTGGCCGCCGGGATGGCGCCGCCGGAGCCGCGCAGATGGCCGACCGACAGGCCGGTCAGCATTTCCTGGAAGACATAGTTGAGGTCGGACCGCGACTGCACCCCGGCGAGATAGGGCTGCAGCCGTTTTTCGGCGGCCGCCATGTCATAGCCGTGGAAATTGGGATCGTAGAAATAGGACCGTTGGATGCGCCAGATTTCCCGGAACATCTGGGTCCATTCGGCCGGCGGATCGGCGCGGACGGCGAGCGCGTCCAACTTCAGCCGGGTCTCGGCATCGCCGGGCTTGAGCGGGGCGTCGGCGCCGGCAATGACATAGCTCGGCTGCGGGCGGGCGCCCGGCGCCGGCGGCGGGCCGGCAGGCGCATAACCAACAAGCAGCTTTTCGCCATTGGCGCTGACTTCGAAACGCTCGACGTTTTCGGCGAGCGTCGTCGTCTTCTTGCCCTCGATCGTCCAGCGCTTCAGCGTCGCCGCGGCGGGGGCATCCTCGTCGCTGTCGGCGCCTTCGCTGGCGGCCAGCAGGAACAGCGTGCCGGGCTTGCCGGCCTGGAGGTCGCGATATTCGCCCGGCGGCAACGGCAGCGCGGAGATGCGGCGGGCGATGGCGGCGGGGGTGAGGCCGGCGAGGTCGACGATGACGGGGGGGACGGCCGGCTTGGCAACCTTGTCGGATTTTTCCGCGGGCTTGGCGGCCTCGACCTTTTCGTCGTTGGTCTCGGGCGCCACCGGTGATCCGGTGCCGCGGGCGAGCGCCAGCGCATAGACCGACGCGGTGGGGCGATAGAGGTCGCTCGACATGTCGAGGCCCTGGCGGGTGGCGCCGGCATCGTTGCTGGCGAGGAAATACAGATACTTGCCGCTGCGATCGAATGTCGGGAAGCTGACATTGGCGGCGGTGTCGGTCAGCTGCATGGTCTTGCCGGTGGCGACCGAGTGCAGCATCAGCACCTGGAAATGGTTGGCGGCGGTGCGCGGAAAGGCGAGCCACGCCGAATCCGGCGACCAGGCCATGCCCTCCGGCGACGCGGAAAAACCGCCGAAGCTGTCGGGGTCGGCGACGCGGGTCAGCTTGCCGGTGACGAGGTCGAGCAGCAGCGTGTTGAGCTTGTTGTCGCGAAAGGCGATCTTTTTCGAATCGGGCGACCAGAGCGGATCGAAATAATAGGTCGGCTCGGCATCGAGCTTGTAGGTGCGCAGGGCCCCTTTGCCGCGATCGCCGGCGTCGCTGGCGCCGGTCTGCGCGGCGACGTGGAGGGCATAAAGCCCGCTTTCGTCGGAGAAATAGGCGATCGACTGGCCATCGGGGCTCCAGACGGGGGAGCGTTCCATGACGCCGGGCGAGTTGGAGATGTTGCGGATGACGCCGTCCTTGGCCGGCACCGACAAGATCTCGCCATGCGCCTCCACGACGGCGCGCAGGCCGGTGGGGGAGATGTGGACCGCCTGCACCTCGTCGGCAACGTTGAGGATGCGGGCGCGGACATCGGGCATGTCGCCTTCGACGCTGATCGCCAGCCGCTGCGGCGCGGCGCCGGGGGTGAGGGTGTAGAGCTCGCCGAGGCGATCGAAGACGAGTTCGCGGCCGTCGGTGGCGAGCGAGCGGACGTTGGCGGGGCCGGGGTTCTGCCAGACTTCCGCCACCGCCTTGGTCGCGGGGTCATAGGAGAAGACGCCGATCGGGCCGTTGCGGCCCGACAGGAAATAGAGCTTGCCGCCGAGCCACACGGGCGAAAAGTCGGCAGCCTCGGTGTGCGGCACCTGGGTTGTCGCCAGCCCGTCGAGCGTCACCAGTGCGATGGTGCCGGCCTGGCCGCCGCGGTAATTGCCCCAGGCGACATAGCGGGTGAAATCGGCCGAAAACGCCGGCGCCAGCGGGTTGTAGGCGATGGTGCCGCCATCCGGGGACAATGTGCCGGAGAATGCCATCGGCAGCGGCAGCACTTTCGCCTGGCCGCCGGCGGCGGGAAGTTCGAAGATCTGGGTGTAGCGGCTGGCGCTGCTGCGGTTCGACCGGAACAGGATTCGCTGGCCATCGGGCGACCAGGCGACGGCGCTGTCCGCGGCGGGGTGCCAGGTCATCCGCTTCGGCACGCCGCCGCTGGCCGGCACGGTGTAGACATCGACATTGCCGTCGTAATCGCCGGTGAAGGCGATGGTGCGGCCGTCGGGGGAGAAGATCGGGGCGCTTTCGACGCCGACGCCGGTGGTCAGCCGGGTCGCGGCGCCGCCGGATTTTGGCGCGGTCCACAGGTCGCCGGCATTGACGAAGGCGACGCGGTCGCCGCTGATTGCCGGCTGCTGCAGGATGCGCGGCGCCGGTTGCGCCAGTGCCGCCGTCGCGACGCCGCCGAGCGCCGCCGCCAATATCGCCTTGATGGTCATGTCTTGCCCCCGTCCCCAGCGCAATGGTTTGGGCCATTGCCGGGTGCGTTGCAACCGCGGCTGCGGCGATGGTGATGGACTTGAAGCGGTTACGTAATCGTCCCGGTGGTCACGGGACTTTGCAACTGTCATCGACGCACTGTAAGGCCGTGCCGGTGACGGCCGTCCTTGCGTTTCAGGGCCGGAAAGTCGTCGAGGAGTGACTATGCTGCAGGTTTCGCGCGCGGACGTGGTTTCCGATCCCTTTCCGCATGTGATCAAGCAGGGGATCCTGCCCGATGCCCTGTTCGCCCGGCTGCGCGCCGATTTTCCCGACGAGACCGTGTTCGCCGGCCAGAAGGGCGAAAGCGGCACGTCGGGGAGCCGCACCGGATCGGGCTTCGACATCTATCGCGGCGACAGTTCGTTCGACGCGCTGGTCGCCCGCTCCGACGCCTGGCGGGAATTCGCCGAATTCCTCAATTCGGAGAAATTCGCCGACACGTTCCGCGATATCTTTGCCGATCATCTGGACAGCATCGGCCTGAAGGTCGACATCGCCAATTCGCACGTCGATCCCGCCTATGCCGAGCCGCGCGCGGTGATGAGCGAGACGGCGACCTTCAAGGATCGTGTCGACGGCGTCGCCAACAAGCTGCTGGCGCCGCTGCGCAGCCCCAAGCCGACGCCGCTGTTCACCCGGCTCGACATCCACAAGAGCATGGGCGGCTATGCCAAGGTGCCGCATTGCGACCGGCCCAACCGGCTGTGCTCGCTGATCGTCTATTTCACCGATGCCGAGGCGGTCGGGCTGGAGGGCGGCGACCTGTCGATCTTCAAGCACAAGCAGGTCAAGCCCGTGGAGGATTACGAGCGCCACCCGCGGCCGGCCGATGTCGATCGTGTCGCGACGCTGTCGCCAAAGGCCAATCTGGGCGTGTTCTTCCCGTGCATGAACAACAGCTATCACGGGGTCAGCGCGGTCACGTCCAAGGGCGTGGCGCGGGATTTCCTCTACATCAATATTTCGGGGCGGAAATCGAGCCTCTGGTAGGGCTTGGGATTCGCTAAGAGGGCGGGCCTGGCAATCGAGCTGTCACCCCGGCGAAGGCCGGGGCCCATGGATCACCATTTCGGGTACTGATGTGCGCTTTACCCGCCGGGATAGCGGGGGAGTGGGCACCCGTGTGACGGAGATTGTGGTTCATGGGCCCCGGCCTTCGCCGGGGTGACAGGTGTCTGGGTTGACCGCTCCGGGCCCTACAGCCCCTTGCTGATCGCCGTATCCAGGTTCGAACGCACCGCCTCGAAGAACTTCTCGGTCGTCATCCAGGCCTGGTCGGGGCCGATCAGCAGCGCCAGGTCCTTGGTCATCGCACCCGATTCGACCGTTTCGATGCAGACCCGCTCCAGCGTCTCGGCGAACTTCGTCACCTCCGGGGTGCCGTCGAGCTTGCCGCGATGCTTGAGGCCGCCGGTCCAGGCGAAGATCGAGGCGATCGGGTTGGTGCTGGTCGGCTTGCCTTCCTGATGCATGCGGTAATGGCGGGTGACGGTGCCGTGCGCCGCCTCGGCCTCCACGGTGTTGCCATCGGGTGTCATCAGGATCGAGGTCATCAGGCCCAGCGAGCCGAAGCCCTGCGCGACCATGTCGGACTGGACGTCGCCGTCGTAGTTCTTGCAGGCCCAGATGAACTTGCCCGACCATTTCAGCGCGCTGGCGACGAGGTCGTCGATCAGGCGATGTTCATAGACGATGCCAAGTTTGCGATACTGCGCCTTGAAATCATTGTCATAGATTTCCTGGAACAGGTCCTTGAAGCGGCCGTCATAGGCCTTCAGGATGGTGTTCTTGGTCGACAGGTACACCGGCCACTGGCGGGCGATGCCATAGTTCAGGCAGGCGCGGGCGAAATCGCGGATCGAGTCGTCGAGGTTGTACATGCCCATCGCGACGCCGGCGCTGGGGTATTCGAAGACCTCGTGCTCGATGGTCTCCGCGCCGTCCTGGCTGACCCATTTCATCATCAGCTTGCCGGGGCCGGGGACGAGGAAATCGGTGGCGCGATACTGGTCGCCAAAGGCATGGCGGCCGATGACGATGGGGTCTGTCCAGCCCGGGATCAGGCGCGGCACCGACTTGATGACGATGGGTTCGCGGAAGACGACACCGCCCAGGATGTTGCGGATGGTGCCGTTCGGCGATTTCCACATGCGCTTCAGGCCGAATTCCTTCACCCGCGCCTCGTCCGGGGTGATGGTGGCGCATTTGACGCCGACGCCGACCTCGCGGATGGCGTTGGCCGAGGCGACCGTCACCTTGTCGTCGGTCTCGTCGCGATGCTCGATGCCGAGGTCGAAATACATCAGCTCGATATCGAGATAGGGCAGAATGAGCTGCTCGCGGATCCACTGCCAGATGATTCGCGTCATCTCGTCGCCATCGAGCTCCACGACGGGGTTCTTGACCTTGATCTTCGCCATGCTGTCCTCGAGGCTTTCTTTATGTGGGCACCGTCTAGGGTGCCGATGCGGCAGGGGTCAAGAATGGCCGTCGGTCGGCGGTGGAATTGCCGGCGGCAGCAGCGCACCCAGCGCCGCCAGGTCGGGCAGCAGGGCGGCGAGCCTTGGCAGGTCGGGCGGAGCATAGCCTTCCGCGGCGAGATGGCCGAGCAGCGCCAGCAGTGGCGTCCAATAGCCGTTGGCGCCCATCAGCCAGATCGGCTTGTCATGGATGCCGAGTTCGCGCCAGGTCATCGATTCGAACAGCTCGTCGAGTGTGCCGATGCTGCCGGGCAGGGCGAGGATGGCATCGGCGCAGGCGTGCATCAGCGCCTTGCGCTCGTGGAGGGTCGCGACGACGTGCATCTCGCTGAGGCCGGCCTGGGCGATTTCCGCCGTCATCAGCGCCTGCGGGATGATGCCGATCACGGTGCCGCCGGCGGCCAGCGCCGATCGCGCCGCCAGCCCCATCAGGCCGACGCCGCCGCCGCCGTAAACCAGCGCGACGCCGCGTTCGGCGAGCAGGCGCCCGAGCGCCACCGCCAGCGCCGCCTGGGCCGGATCATGGCCGGTGCGCGACCCGCAGAACAGCAGCAGCGAGCGGATCATCTTGTCTCCCACGGGGTCGCAGGCGGGCGGCAGGATTTGCCGCCGCCGTGTGGCTCCGCTAGAGCACCAACATGAGCGAACTTCCAACTGAAATCGAAACCATCCCGGAACAGCCGCTGCCGATCGTGCCGGGGGAATCGGCGCGCTACAAGATGCCGCCGATGCATCCCGAGGGGCGCAAGTTCGTCGGCATCGCCGCGGTCGCGGTGCTGGTGACGGGCTTTGTTCTCAACCTTTCCGCCATCGCCTGGCTGCTGACCGGGCTGACGGTGTGGATCGCGGCCTTCTTTCGTGATCCGGTGCGCGTCACTTCGACCGATCCCGGGCTGATCGTGTCGCCCGCCGACGGCCTCGTCAGCCTGATCACCACCGTCGAGCCGCCGCGCCAGCTGGCCGGGGAGGGCGGGCTGCCACCCGGGCCGTGCGTGCGCGTTTCGGTGTTCATGAGCGTGTTCGACGTCCACATCAATCGCTCGCCGATCGCCGGCACCTGCACCCGCATCGTCTATGTGCCGGGCAAGTTCCTCAACGCCGACCTCGACAAGGCCAGCGACGATAACGAGCGCCAGTATTTCATCGTCGAGGATGCCGTAGGCACGCGCGTCGCCTTCACCCAGATCGCCGGGCTGGTGGCGCGCCGCATCATGCGCTTCATCGAACCGGGCACCCGGCTGACGGTCGGCGAGCGCATCGGCCTCATCCGCTTCGGCAGCCGCGTCGATGTCTATCTGCCGGCGGGCTATGTGCCGGCGGTGATCGTCGGCCAGCGCGCCACGGCGGGGGAAACGATCCTGGCGCGGCTCGGCGAAGGCCTGACGCTGCCGCGCGGCATCGCCCAGTGAGCGACAAGCCGGCGGGCGAAACCGGTCTGCCCGACGGCCACGTGCCGGGGCCGCGCCGTGCCGGCATCCCGCTGCGCGCCGTCATCCCCAATGCCGTCACCGTGCTGGCGCTGTGCTTCGGCTTGACCGGCGTGCGCTTTGCCATCGCCGGCGAATGGGAAAAGGCGGTGGGCGCGATCATCGTCGCGGCGGTGCTCGATGGCATCGACGGGCGCGTCGCCCGGCTGTTGAAGGCCAATACGCGTTTCGGGGCCGAGCTTGATTCGCTGTCCGACGTGACGGCGTTTGGCGTGGCGCCGGCGCTGATCGTCTATCTCTGGTCGCTGCAATATCTGCCCGGCATCGGCTGGGTCATCGCGCTGGCCCATGCCGTGACCTGTGCGCTGCGGCTGGCGCGTTTCAACGCCCAGATCGATGCCGCCGACCAGCCCCACAAGCGTGCCGGCTATCTGACCGGCATCCCGGCGCCGATCGCTGCCGCGTTGACGCTGAGCCCGTTGTTCCTGACTTTCTGGCTGGAGCCGGTCATTCTTGCCGACCTGCGCGTCCGCTACACGCTCGTCGCCATTGTCGTCGTCACCGTGTCGTTCCTGATGGCATCAAGCCTGCCGACCTACAGCTGGGGTTCGATCCGGCTGCGCGCTTCGCAGCGGCTGCCGGCGCTGGTCGGGGTCGGGCTGTTCGCGGGGGCGCTGTTTTCGGCCCCCTGGCTGACACTGACATTGCTTGCCGCTGCCTATGCGGCGTCGGTGCCGTTCGCCATCCGCAGCTATGCGAGACTGAAGCGCCGCGAAGCCGCCGCCGTTACGCCCGCCTGACGCCCCGCGGGACGGCCGCCGAGCGCCGCGAGCAGGTCACCGGCACGATTGCCGAGCATCGCCAGGATCGCCGCATAGACCGCGGCGAACGCCATCATCGTCAGCACGCTCAAGATCATCGTCATTGCTGTCGTCCCCTGTTGGACGACGATAATGTTCCCGTTATGTTCTGTTTGTCAAGCCCGGCCATTCACGGCTAACAAGAACGCAAGAAATTCGGGGAGATGACGATGCTGGGCACGATGCAGGATTGGCCGCTGCTGGTCTGGAAGCTGATCGACCATGCCGCGACCTTTCACGGCGACCGCGAGGTCGTCAGCCTGACCTGCGAGGGCGGCAAGCATCGCAGCAACTGGGCGACGGTGCGTGGGCGCGCTCGGCAGGTGGCGGCGGCGCTGCGGGGCATGGGCATCGTGCCGGGCGACCGGGTCGCGACGCTGGCCTGGAACACCTATCGCCATGTCGAAAGCTGGTACGGCATATCGGGCATGGGCGGGGTGGCGCACACGATCAACCCGCGGCTGTTCGACGACCAGATCGTCTATATCGCCAACCATGCCGAGGACCGGGTACTGTTTTTCGACCTGACCTTCATCAAGCTGGTGGAGCGCCTGGCGCCGCGCTTCACGACGATCGAGCATTATGTGCTGCTGACCGATCGCGCCCATATGCTGGCGGACACGACGCTCGATCTAACTTGCTACGAGGACTTCATCGCTGGTGAATCGGTCGATGCACCCTGGACCGAGCTCGATGAAAAGGCCCCGGCCGGACTCTGCTATACCAGCGGCACCACCGGCAATCCCAAGGGCGTGCAGTACAGCCACCGGTCGAACGTGCTCCACGCCATGGCGGCGAGCATGACCGACACGTTCGGCATGGGTGCCCGGACGACGGTGCTGCCGATCGCGCCGATGTACCATGCCAACGCCTGGAGCATGCCCTATACCGCCGCCGCCTGCGGGGCGAAGCTGGTGCTCAACGGTCCCAATTTCGACGCGCCGACGCTGCAGGAATTGATCGTATCGGAGGATGTCGACCTCGCGCTGGCGGTGCCGACCGTGTGGCTGTCGATGCTGCAGCACCTGGAAGCGACCGGCGGCAATCTGGGCAAGCTGGAGCGCACCGCCATCGGTGGCTCGGCGGTGCCGCGCAGCATGATCGAAAGCTTCGACAAGCTGCACGGCGTGCGCGTGCTGCAGCTGTGGGGCATGACCGAGATGTCGCCGCTGGGCACCGTCGGGTCGCCGCATCCGCAAGTCCATGCAATGGGTTATGACGAACAGCTCGACTATCGTATCAAGCAGGGCCGAGGCATCTTCGGGGTCGAGATGAAGATCGTCGGCGAGGATGGCGCCGAGCTTGTGCGCGACGGCAAGGCCTTTGGGCGGCTGCTGGTCAGGGGGCCGTGGATCGTCGAAAGCTATTTCAAGGGCGACGGCGGCCAGGTCTTGGATACCGAGGGCTGGTTCGATACCGGCGATGTCGCGACGCTGTGCCCGCTCGGCTACATGCAGATCGTCGACCGGTCGAAGGATGTCATCAAGTCGGGCGGCGAATGGATCAGCTCGATCGACCTCGAAAATGCGGCGGTCGGGGCGCCTGGTGTGGCGGAGGCGGCCGTCATCGGCATTCACCATCCGAAATGGGACGAGCGGCCGCTTTTGCTGGTGCGTCAGAAAGACGGCGCAACCGTCACGAAAGACAGCGTTCTTGCCTATCTCGACGGGCGCATCGCGAAGTGGTGGATGCCCGACGAGGTGCTGGTCGTCGACGAGCTGCCCCACACTGCCACCGGCAAGTTACTGAAGACCGAATTGCGCGACCGCTACAAGGACTACCGTTTTCCGGGTGCCTGACGTCAGGCGCTCGCCGCGATGACGACGGCAACGAAGAGCGAGCCGATGCCGGCGAGGAAGCTGCGGTCGGCCCAGCGGCTGGGCCAGCCTTCGGTCCGGTCATCGCGGATTGCCAGGTACGACAATATGCAGCTCGCCAGCAGCAGCAGGGCGGCGCACCAGGCGGTTTCATCGGCCCAGCTTCCGTTGCGGCCGGTCAGCTTCAACCCGGTGATCAGGATGAAGCAGATCCCGAGCAGGTTCGAGGCGGCGTTGAGGATGTTGGGATGGCGGTTCATGCGGCGCTCCGGTCTTTGCTCCTGATAGGCGACGCCGCACGGAATGCTACAGGAGTTGCAACTGGTCGCTGGGGACGCGGAACCGGGTGCAATCGAGTTCGAGGCGGCGCTGGTCGAGTCCGTGCTTCGCCCGCGCCTTGTGGAAGCGGGTGCGCATCAGTTCGGCATAGGCGCCCTGGGCCTTGAAGCGGTCGAAGAAGCGCGGGTCGTTGTCCTTGCCGCCGCGCATTTCGGTGATGTGCGACATGACGCGGGCGGCGCGATCGGGGTGGTGGGTGGCGAGCCAGTCACGGAACAGCGGCGCGACCTCGTAGGGCAGCCGCACGGCGAGCGAGAAGGCGCCCACCGCGCCGGCATCGGCTGCAGCGGCAACGATGGCCTCGACTTCATGATCGGTGATGGCGGGGATGACCGGCGAGATCGACACCCAGACCGGGATGCCGGCATCGGTCAGCCGGCGGATGGCGGCCAGGCGACGGTGCGGCGCCGGGGCGCGGGGTTCGAGGCTGCGCGCCGTTGCCGGATCCAGCGAGGTCACCGACAGCATGACAGCGGCGAGGCCATCGGCGGCCATCGGTCCCAGCAGGTCGATATCGCGGATGACGCGGTCGGACTTGGTGGTGATCGTGACCGGGTGACGGAACTCCGCAAGCACTTCGAGGACCTGGCGGGTAATGCGCCAGTCGCGCTCGATAGGTTGGTAAGGATCGGTATTGGTGCCCAATGCCAGCGGCTTGCAGACGTAACTTCGCCTGGAAAGTTCGGTGCGGAGTAGTGCCGGCGCGTCGGGCTTGGCGAACAGCCGGCTTTCGAAATCGAGGCCCGGCGACAGGTTGTGAAAGGCATGGGTCGGCCGCGCGAAGCAGTAGATGCAGCCGTGCTCGCAGCCGCGATAGGCATTGAGCGAGCGGTCGAAGGCGATGTCGGGCGACTGGTTACGGGTGATGATCGAGCGCAGGCGCTCGACGGTCACTGTGGTGCGCAGCGGCGGCGGGCCGTCGTCGACGATGTGCTGGTCGTCGAGCCAGTCGCCGTCGGCGGCGCGGGCCCGGTCGTCGAAGCGTGCCGACGCGGTGTTGCGGGTGGCACCGCGGGCCGGGCGAGGCGGGGGAGGTGGCACGGCTGCACTCTAGTCGGCGCAGGAGAACAATACAAGAACATTGCCGATCAGTGATGGATAGTCTTCCTTCATATAACTCAAGGTGTTGATGCGATTATCTGACGAGGCGCGCATGAAGGTCTGTGCCCGACAACGCTCTTGGCCATTGACGCCTAACGCCGTGCGCGCACACGATGAGACAGGGAGAACGATGATGAAGATCACCGAACTGCAGGTCTGCCGTGACGACCTCGGCAGCATCGCGGCGATCGACCGTGACGTGACGGTCGGTGATGGCGAGGTGCTGCTGCGCATCGACCGCTTTGCGCTGACCGCGAACAACGTGACCTATGGGGCGCACGGCGTCGACATGGGTTACTGGCAGTTCTTCCCGGCCGACCAGGGCAAGGGCATCGTGCCGGTCTGGGGCTTTGCCACGGTCGTCGAGAGCCTGGCCGAGGGCATTGCCGACGGCACGCGCTATTACGGCTATTGGCCGATGGCGAGCCACGCGCTGCTGCTGCCGGCGCGGGTGTCGCCGCGTGGCTTCACCGACGCGGCCGCGCATCGCCTGCCGCTGCCGCCGGTGTACAACAACTATGTCGTCGCCAGCGCGGATTTCGGCCCGGAGACGATCCAGGCGCTGTTCCGCCCGCTCTACACCACCTCATTCGTTCTCGACGTGATGCTTGCCGAGCATCACGTCGACACGTTGGTGCTGACCTCGGCGTCGTCGAAGACGGCGCTCGGGCTGGCGCAGGCGGCGAAAGGGCGGCAGCGGATCATCGGGCTGACCTCGGCGGTGAACCGCGATTTCGTCGTCGGAACAGGCTATTACGACGATATTTTCACCTATGACGATATCGCGGCGCTCGGCGATATGGCGGGCCGCTTCGCGCTGGTCGATTTCTCCGGCAACGGCGTCGTTCGCCATGCCGTCCATGCGACGCTCGGCGAGCGGCTGGTCGAAAGCCATGTCGCCGGCGACACGCATTGGGATACCGCCAACACCGCCGACCTGCCGGGTGTCCAGGCGCAGTTGTTCTTCGCGCCGTCGGTCATCGTCGAGCGCATCGCGCAATGGGGTGCCGAGGGCTTCGAGGCGCGCCTTGCGGCGGCTTGGCAGCGCTTCATCGCCTCGACCGGCTGGCTCGAGGTCGTGGAGGCGAGCGGCGCCGAGGCGGTTGCGGCGCACTGGCAGGCGGTGTCGGCCGGTCAGGTCGACCCGGCGCAGGGGCTGGTGCTGACCGTCTGACGATGCTTGCGCCTAACAGCGAGGGCGCTAGACACGGAAAAAGACGTCAGGGGAGCGCGGACATTGGCAGCATCAGCGGCGGCGGCGGCAGGCGAAGTGGCGCTCGATCCGAAGCGCGACCGGCTCGTCATCGCCGCATCGTCGCTCGGCACCGTCTTCGAATGGTATGATTTTTTCGTCTACGGCATTTTGGCGGCGCTGCTCGGCAAGCTGTTCTTCACCACCGGCAACCCGACGACCGAGCTGCTGTTTTCGCTGTTCGCCTTTGCCATCGGATTTTTCTTCCGGCCGCTGGGTGCCGTCGTCTTCGGCTATTTCGGCGATCGCATCGGCCGGAAATACACGTTCCTCGTCACCATCACGCTGATGGGGCTGGCGACGGCGGCGATCGGCATGCTGCCGACCTTTGCCACCGCCGGCATCTGGGCGCCGATCCTGCTGCTGTCGCTGCGCACGCTGCAGGGCCTGGCGCTGGGCGGCGAATATGGCGGCGCCGCAATCTATGTCGCCGAGCATGCGCCCAAGGGCAAGCGCGGGCAATATACCAGCTGGATCCAGGCCTCGGTGGCGGGCGGCTTTCTGCTCAGCCTCATCGTCGTGCTCGGCACGCGGCACGCCATGAGCCCCGAGGCGTTCAACAGCTGGGGCTGGCGGGTGCCGTTCCTCATATCGCTGCTGATGCTGGCGATCTCGCTCTACATGCGGCTGAAATTGTCCGAAAGTCCGGTATTCCAGGCGATGAAGAACGCCGGCACGACATCGAAGAACCCGATCCTCGACAGCCTGAAGCACAAGGGCAACATCGGCACCATCTTGGTGTCGCTGTTCGGTGTCGCGGCGGGCCTGACGGTCATCTATTACACCTCGCAGTTCGGTACGTTGTATTTCCTGCAGGGGACGGCGCGGGTGCCCGAGGAACAGGCGCTCCTCTACATGGCGTGCGGGGCGCTGCTGGCGGCGCCCTTCTACGTCGGTTTCGGCTGGCTGTCGGACAAGGTCGGGCGCAAAAAGCTGCTGCTGCTGGGTTATGGGCTGACGCTGGTGCTGATCTTCCCGCTGTTCAGGCTGATGGCCGATGGCGCCAACCCGGCGCTGGAAACGGCGACGCGGATGTCGCCGGTGACGATCGAGCTGCCGGCCTGCGATTACAGCGTCTTCGTCAAGCCGGCGAGCGACTGTGCGCGGGCGCTCGATTACCTGACCAAGCGCGGTATCAGCTATTCGAAGCAGTCGGCGAGCGAACTGGCGGTCGTTGTCGGCGGCGCCCGGCTGACGGGCTTCGACAAGGACGGCTATACCGCGGCACTGGTCGCGGCCGGTTATCCCGACAAGGCCGATCCGGCGGCGATGACGCACTGGAAGATCATCCTGGCCGTCGCGGTCATGGTAGGCCTGTCGGCGATGACCTATGGCCAGGTCGCGGCGATCATGGTCGAGCTGTTCCCGGCGCGCATCCGCTATACCTCGATGTCGATCCCCTATCATATCGGCACCGGCTATTTCGGCGGCTTCTTGCCGGTCATCTCGCAGTATATCGTGGTGCAGACCGGCAACACCTATTCGGGGCTGTGGTACACCTTTGGCGTGGTGCTGATGGCGCTGATCGTTTGCGTGATCTGGCTGCCGGAGACGAAGGACCGCGACATCACCGTCTGATGCGGGGACTGCGCCCGCGGACGCCAGCAAGGGCGAATGCCATGGCCGATTGCATACGCCACCCGATCGCCGAGAGCGAAAAGCGGCTGCTCGGCGAGCTGCGCGCCTGGCGGCGCAACGTGCGCAAAAGCATCGCCGGGCCGCCGCCGCCGACGCTGACGACCGGCCAGCGCATCGCCGATACGGTCGCCGCGACGATGGGATCGTGGCGTTTCATCATCATCCAGTCGAGTATTCTCGTCGGCTGGATCGCATTGAACGTCACAGCCTATGTCAATCGTTGGGATCCCTATCCCTTCATCCTGCTCAACCTGGCGCTGTCGTTCCAGGCGGCCTATGCGGCGCCGTTCATCATGATGAGCCAGAACCGAAAGCAGGACATCGACCGCAAGGCGGCGGAGGATGATTACCGCATCAACGTGAAGGCCGAGCTGGAAATCGAGTTGCTGCACCAGAAGCTCGACCAGCTGCGCGAGCAGGAAGTCATGTCGCTGGCACGGGCTGTGCAGGAGCTGACCGGGCTGCTCAACCGGTCGGGTCTGTGCACGCCGCCGGCGGCGGCAACTGATCCGGCCTAGCGCGGCGGTGCCGGGCTGCGATCGACGCCGATGCTGCTGCGAACGATAACCGGCGCCAGGCAGCCGTCGACGGTGCGGAACACGGTGAGGACGTGCTGTGCCGGCGGCAGCAGGTCGAGCCGCCGGGCGCCCAGCGGCCTCAGCTCGCCGACGGGACGCGGCCCGACGGCGTTGCAGCGGCGCTGGTCGGGTGCCTCGATAGCCGCCGTCAGGACAAGCGCGGCAAGCGTGGCAGCTGCAACCTTGGCCAAGGGCATCGCAATAGCCTCCTGATCAGTTGCCGGCAGCATAGCATGATCGCTGCCGGCCGTCAGCGGCCCTTCCGCTTCTGGCAGGAGCGGATTGTGGCGAATTGGTTATGGTCGGGTTGCAATCAGGGAGATTTCGCATGGCCGGACCATTGGCGGGCATCAAGGTCGTCGACCTGTCGCAGATCGTGTCGGGGCCGATGGCGGCGGCGATGCTGGCCGACCAGGGCGCCGATGTCATCAAGGTCGAAAGCCCGGGCGGCGATCCGGTGCGCGGGCTGGGGCCCAGGAAGGGCGATCGGTCGGCGATGTTCATCGCGGTCAACCACGGCAAGCGCGGGCTGTCGATCGACCTGAAGACGGAAGGCGGCCGCGCCATCCTGGAGCGGCTGGTCGGCTGGGCCGATGTGCTGGTCGACAATTTCCGACCGGGCACCATGGAGCGGCTGGGGTTCGGGTCGGAGCGCTGTGCCGAGATCAACCCGCGGCTGATCTTTGCCTCGATCACCGGCTTTGGTCAGGACGGCCCCTACCGCAACATCCGGGTCTATGATCCGGTCGTCCAGGCGGTGAGTGGCATCGCCGCGACCCAGGTCGACAGCGAGGGGCGGGCGCAACTGGTGCGGACGCTGGTTGCCGACAAGGTGACGGCGGTGACCATGGCGCAGGCGATCACCGCGGCGCTGTTCCACCGCGAGCGGACGGGGGAGGCGCAGCGCGTCGACGTGGCGATGCTCGATGCGGCGCTGGCGTTCAACTGGCCGGAGGGGATGTACAACCACAGTTTCATCGACGATGCGCCGCCGCCGTCGCCCGAATATGGCGCGATGACCCGGCTATGGCCTTGCGCCGACGGGCAGGTGGCGATCGGCATGCTGCAGGGCGTGGAGTTCGTCGCGCTGATGCAGGCGCTGGGGCTCGACCATCTCGCCGGCGATGCGCGGCTGGGGACGGTCGGTGGCCGGATGCAGCACCAGGCCGAATGGGCACCGCAGGTCGCGGCGGCGATCGCAGGCCGGACCTGCGACGAGCTGATGGCGGGGTTCGTCCGCGAAGGCGCGGTGGGTGGCCGGGTCAACAGCTGCGCCGGGGTCGTCGATGATCCGCAGGTGCGGTTCAACGAGATCGTTGTCGAGATCGACCATGGATCGGACGGCCGGGTGCGCGGGGCGAGGCCGCCGGCGCGCTTTGGCCGCAGCCCGGCGCTGGTGTCGGGGCCGGCACCCCGCTTGGGGGAACATGGCGCCGCGGTGCTGGCGACGCTCGGTTATGACGCGGCAGAGGTGGCGGCCTTTGCGGCGGCGGGTGTGCTGCGCGGGTGATGCCCGGTCGTTGCTGGAACCCGGTGCCGTGACACTTATTTACCGTAACGGCTCTAGTCGGAGCCCGTTGGTGCCGTCATAGTTATTTGCAATGGATTGATGCGCCGGGCGCGGCTTCCCATATGCCGAAGCCAGAGAGTCCGGTTGCCTGGTTGGGGGCCGGAGTGGAGTAGTGGAATGACGATCGAAACCCATATCCTGCCCGTGCTGCCGCTGCGCGACATCGTCGTGTTCCCGCAGATGATCGTGCCGCTGTTCGTGGGGCGCGACAAATCGGTGAATGCGCTCGAAGCCGCGATGCAGGGCGACAAGACGGTGTTCCTGCTGTCGCAGAAGAACCCCGGCGATGAAGATCCGCAGGCCGACGACCTTTACGATGTCGGCACTGTCGCGACCGTGCTGCAGCTGCTGAAACTGCCCGATGGCACCGTCAAGGTGCTCGTCGAAGGGCAGTCGCGCGGTGGCTTGCAGGAACTGCGGGCAAAGGACGATTATCTCGAGGCGACCGTTGTCGAGCGCGAGGACAGCGAGACCGACCCGACCCAGGTCGAGGCGCTGCTGCGCTCTGCGGCCAAGCAGTTCGAATCCTATGTAAAGCTGAACCGCAAGACGGCGCCCGAGATTGCCGTGCAGATCGGCCAGATCGAGGATGCCGGCCGCTTTGCCGACACCGTCGCCGCAAATTTGGGCTTGAAGATTGCCGACAAGCAGGCGCTGCTCGCCGAACCCGATGTGATGAAGCGCCTTGAAAAGGTCTTCGCCCATATGGAAGGCGAGATGGGCGTGCTGCAGGTCGAGAAGAAGATCCGCAACCGCGTCAAGCGGCAGATGGAGAAGACCCAGCGCGAATATTACCTCAACGAGCAGATGAAGGCGATCCAGCGCGAGTTGGGCGAGGGCGACGAGGCCAAGGACGAGGCCACCGAGTTCGAGGAGAAGATCGCCAAGGCCAAGCTGCCCAAGGAAGCCCGCGACAAGGCGATTTCGGAGCTGAAGAAGCTGAAGGCGATGGCGCCGCAGTCGGCCGAGGCGACTGTCGTGCGCAACTATCTCGATGTCATGCTCGGGCTGCCGTGGGGCAAGAAGTCCAAGGTCAAGCGCGATATCGTGGCTGCGCAAAAGGTGCTCGACGACGACCATTATGGCCTCGAAAAGGTCAAGGACCGGATCATCGAGTATCTGGCCGTGCAGGCGCGCACGTCGAAGTTGAAGGGGCCGATCCTGTGCCTCGTCGGCCCGCCGGGCGTCGGCAAGACCTCACTCGGTCGTTCGATCGCCAAGGCGACGGGGCGTGAATTCGTGCGCCAGTCGCTGGGCGGCATGCGCGACGAGGCGGAAATCCGCGGCCACCGCCGGACCTACATCGGCTCGATGCCCGGCAAGGTCATCCAGAACCTCAAGAAGGCCGGCACCGGCAACCCGCTGTTCCTGCTCGACGAGATCGACAAGCTCGGCCAGGATTTCCGCGGCGATCCGTCGTCGGCGCTGCTCGAGGTGCTCGATCCGGAACAGAATAAGGCGTTCAACGACCATTATCTGGAGGTCGATTACGACCTGTCGGACGTGATGTTCGTGACGACGGCCAACAGCCTCAACATGCCGCAGCCGCTGCTCGATCGCATGGAGATCATCCAGCTGTCGGGCTATACCGAGGACGAAAAGGTCGAGATCGCCAAGCGCCACCTGCTCGACAAGCAGTATGAGGCGCATGGCCTGAAGCAGGCCGAGTTCGCGGTGACCGATGCGGCGCTGCGCGACCTCATCCGCTATTACACGCGGGAGGCCGGGGTGCGGACGCTGGAGCGCGAGCTCGCCAAGCTGGCGCGCAAGTCGCTGCGGCGCATCCTGGAGGGGAAGACCAAGTCGGTTACCGTCGATGCCGATAACCTGGCCGAGTTCTCCGGGGTGCGGAAGTATCGGTTCGGCGTCGGCGAGGCCGATGACCAGATCGGTGCGGTGACGGGCTTGGCCTGGACCGAAGTCGGCGGCGAGTTGCTGACCATCGAGGCGGTGACGGCGCCCGGCAAGGGGCTGGTCAAGACGACCGGCAAGCTGGGCGACGTGATGACCGAGTCGATTTCGGCGGCGCTGTCGTTCACCAAGGCGCGGGCCGTGCAATACGGAATCAAGCCGTCGCTGTTCGAGAAGAAGGACATCCACGTCCATGTTCCCGAAGGCGCCACGCCCAAGGATGGCCCGTCGGCGGGTGTCGCGATGGTCGTTGCCATCGTGTCGACGTTGACTGGCATCCCGGTCCGCAAGGACGTGGCGATGACCGGGGAGGTGACGCTGCGCGGCCGTGTGCTGCCGATCGGCGGCCTGAAGGAAAAGCTGCTGGCGGCGCTGCGGGGCGGCATCACCACGGTGTTCATCCCGCAGGAGAACGAGAAGGACCTGGCCGATATTCCGACCAATGTCACCGAGGGCCTGACCATCATACCGGTCAGCCATGCCGACGAGGTACTGGCGCTGGCGCTGACGCTGCCGCTGGTGCCGATCGAATGGTCGGAGCCCGAGGAGCTTGCCGTCAGCCCCAACCCGGCGGTGGTCGTCGAACCGGCGGTTCGACATTAAATCGCCGATAACCGGCAAAGAATCGTAAATTCGGCACGGCCCGGCGGGGTCGTGCCGTTTTTGCACCAGTCTTGCTTTGACAGGCTGTGGCGGCCCGCCATGATGGCTTTTCAATGCTGCGCCAGGGGTTCTCGAGTCGATGAACAAGCAGGATCTGGCCATCAGGGTGGCCGACGCAACCGGCCTTGCTCGCGCCGATGCGGCGCGTGCAATCGACGCCCTGCTCGATACCATCACCGATGCCCTGTCCCGGGGTGAGGAGGTGCGGCTGGTCGGCTTCGGCAACTTCGTCGCCGGTCAGCGCAAGGCCTCGACGGGCCGCAATCCGCGCACCGGCGAGCCGATGGACCTGGCCGCCAGCGTCATCCCCAAGTTCCGCGTCGGCCGCAATCTCAAGGACGCCTGCAACAGCGACGCCTGAACCTTGGGCCCGGCGGCGGGGCGCGTCGCACCCGGTGAAGTCGGGCTTTACTTGGGCGGAAGGCTCCACTAACCAGCGCCTTCGCCGCCGGATCGGTAGTGAAGGTTTGCCTTCGCCATGGCTTCGGCTGCGGGCGCGTAGCTCAGCGGTAGAGCACTCCCTTCACACGGGAGGGGTCACAGGTTCAAACCCTGTCGCGCCCACCATCCCCATCTGTCGTCGCGACCGGCCGCCGCAGTAGGCGCAGCACCATCACGCCCAACAGCGCGGCGCCGCCGAGGATGATCGCCCAGAGCAGCAGCGTCCGCCTGTCGGGGCCGCTGCTCGTGGCCGCGGCGACGAGACGCGGCACATCGGAGCCTCCGGCGACGGTGGCGGCGGGCAGGGTGGCCGCGGCGCTGGGCGGCGCGTCGGGCATCAGCGTGGCGAGCGGCAGGAACGCCGCCTTGCTGCCCGGGCGCCCGGCGGCGAGCGTGAACGGCGCCGAGCCCTGCGCGACGAAGACCAGCTCGACAGGCGCCAGCGTCAGCGCGACGGCGGGCGTGCCGGTAAAGCCTGCCGCCTTGCCATCGGGCTCGATACGGATCTGGCGGGCGCCGCGGCCATCGAGGGCAATGGGCGCGTTGCGGCGCAGTCCGGTGGTGGCGCGCAGGCGATAAAGCGTGCCGGCCCCGAGCACGGCCCAGGGCTGTTCACGATTGTCACGGCCGAGGATGCGAACCGGGATCAATTCGGCATCGCCGGCGAGGGCGACATCGAGCGTCGCCAGCGGCGTGGCGAAGGGCAGCTCGAAGGCCAGCGCGCCATCGGGCTCGCGGCGCGGGGTCACCGCCAGGCGCGGTGCGGGCAGGCGATCGGTCGGCCCGGTCAGCGCCAGCGTGGCACCGCGCACGGCAACGGCGCCCACGAGCTGCGTATCGCCGCGCCAGCGCACGCGCAGGTAGCGATCGCGCAGCGGGATGCCGCCGAGTTCCACGGTCGCATCACCGGGGGTCGCGGGTCCGGCGCGGTAAAGCGTGCGCTCGCCGACGCGGGTCCAAGTGCTGAGGTCGCTGCTGGCCTCCACGGTGAAGGTCACTGGCTGCATGGCCGGCACCGTGGCATCGAGCGCCAGCGTCTCGCCGGGCAGCCGCACCGCGCGGGTATCGAACAGCACGCCGAGGACGATGTTGCCGTCGGCGCCGGCAACGGTGCCGGCGACCGTCGCGACCCGGGCGTTGCGGGCGGCGTCGAACGCCAGCGTCAGCCCGGTGACCTGGAGCACGCCCGGCCGGCCGAGGATCGGCAGCGCCGGCACGGCGAGGGTGCGGCGCCCGGGGCGGCCGCCATCGGCCAGCGCCATCGGGACGGCGGCACCAGCGCCGTTCAGGATGCGCAGGTCGGCAAGCCCGGGTTCGCGCAGCGCGACCAGCGCCACCGCCGGTACGGCCAGCCGCTGCAGCGGCGCACCCGGCACCGGTGTGATGGGCAGGCGGACGGCGTGGTCATCGCCGGGTTTCGCGGCGCCGGGGGTGGCGATCAGGAGGGCGATCAGCAGCGGGCGGATCATGCCGGCCGTTCCTCCGGTGCCCGCGGCGGCAGCGGCACGAAATAGCCGACGATGAGCATCAGCACGCCGACCGCGATAAAGGCGACGATGCGCTGGCCGCCGCCGGTCGCCGACAGGTCGACGAGCAGCAGCTTGACGACCACGGCGCCGAGCAGGACCGCCCCGGTCAGCCACAGTGACCGCTCCACGCGGCGATGCGCGACCAGCATCAGCGCCAACGCCAGCAGCGTCCACAGGATCGACAGGCCGGTCTGGACGACGGGGCTGTCGATGAGGCCGTCGAGGCTCCACGGCGCGCCGAGCAGCTGGTGGGCGATGCGCAGCCAGACGGTATTGATGACGATGAAGGCCAGCCAGGCCAGCATCGCCTGGCCGTTGCGCCCCGTCAGCCCGCCGGCGGGCAGCGGATCGAGCCCGGCGACGGCGCGCTGCCACAGTAGCAGGGCGGCGATGGCGAGGCCGAGGACGAGCTCGATGGGGTTGAGCAGCGGGATATAGGGCAGCGGCGCGGCATCGCCGGCAACGCCCAGGGCGGCGACCAGCGCGGCGCCATAGACGCCGACGGCGATCGGCAGCGCCGCAGTCCAGGCATAGGCACGGCGATGGGCGGCGATGGGCCAGCGCGTGCTGCCCGATGCCGCCGCCAGGCCGGCGAGCACCGCCGCTGCGCTGAGCAGCGGCACGGCGGCGGCCCACGCCGTGTTCCACAATTGCGCGCGATCGATGCCGACCCAGATGATGTCGGCGAGGAACAGCATGGCCAGCCAGACACTGCCGATATGCGCCAGCCGGGCAAAGCCGCTGGTGTCCTCGTCCCGGTCGTTGGCGCGCAACAGCGCGACGTGGAGGCCGATGGCGATCAGCCAGGCCGCCCAGTCGGGCGTATCGAGCACGTCATGGCCGTAGAGCTGCCGGGCAATGAGGGTAAGGCCGAGTGGCAGCAGCGTCAGCCGTCCGGGCCAGGTCGCGATGCGCCAGCCGAACCGTCGGCCGGCAAGGCTGGCGATGAATGCGCTGGCGACGACACCGAGCATGGTGGCAAGCGTCTGCCAGTCGGGATCGATGGCGGGGAGCACCGGCCCTCCGACGACGGTCGGGGGCAGCAGACGCGTCGCTTCCAGCGCGATGGCGAGGCACCAGTAGAGGAAGCCGACGACGAAGGCGCCATTCGGCAGCGTGCGTTCGTACGCCCGCAGCTCCGTGTGACCGGCGGCGGGACGCAGCCACCAGGCGACGGCCAGCAGCGCCGCGGCGATCAGCGTGGCGCCGAGGAACTGCGGGCCGAGCAGCGGCAGCGCTGCCATGTTGGCACCGATGGTGCCGGGGAACATCAGCGCCGACACGGCGATGAGCCCGAGGCCGAACAGCCGCGGCAGCCAGCGTTGCTGGCGCAGGCCGACCCAGAATGCACCGGCGCCTTCGATAGCCCAGGCCGACGATGTCCAGCGCGCGCCAAGCGCCAGCGGGATAGCGAGGGTGACGAAGCCGGTGCCGATGGCGACCATCGCATCGACGAGCAGGCGGTAGCCCGGCCCGGCGCGGCGGGCGAGGAAGGTCGCCAGCCCGACATAGATGGCGGCAAAGACCAGCGCCGAGATGGCATCGCCGTACTGGAGATGGCGGACGAGCCCGACCTGCAGCCCGAAACCGACCAGCGCCGGCCCGAACAGCAGCGTCGAATCGACGAAATTGCCGAGCCGGCCCGGGGTGTTGCGGGCGTGGAGGATGGCGGCGGTGACGTAGATCAGGATGAACAGGATGAGGAACGACTGCGCCATGACATAGCTGGCGGGCGTGTAGCTGAGCACGCCCCAGGCGGTGGCGACGCCGAAGGTGGCGAAAAAGCCGATGAGGTTGACCACCCGCCACGATCGGCGCTGGGCGATGAACAGCACGGCGAAGTTGAGGACGGCATAATAGCTGAACAGGCCCAACCCGTCGCCGTCGCCGCCGACCAGCACCGGCACGGCAAAGCCGCCGGCAAAGGCGGCCGCGGCCAGCACCTGCGAATTCTGCAGCAGGGCAAGCGCGCAGCCGAACGCGCAGACGATGATCATCAGCACGAGCGCCGCCATCGGTGGCAGCAGCTCGTAGAAGCGCGCGGCGCCGAAGATGGTCAGGTAGATGACGGCGACGCCGCCGCCCTGCAGAGCCAGCGCGAAATCGGGCCGGGCCTCGCGGCGAAGGAAGCCGACGACAAGCAGCGCGATCCCGGCGGCACCGATGGCGGCGAGACGGAATTCGATCGGGAGCAGCCCCGACATGGCGGCATAGCGCGCGAGGAACGACAGGCCGACGAACAGGATGACCAGGCCGACGCGGACGATGGTGTTGCCGCCGAACAGCCAGTTGCGGGCATAGGTGAAGGCGCGTGCGAGCAACCCGGGTTCGGCTGGCGCCATCGGCTCGGGCTGGCGCGTTGCCTGCCAGGGGTCGGCCGCTGCGGGCGCGAAATCGGGATCGGGGTCGCCAGCCTCGAAATTGTCGATAGCCTCGCGGTCGTCTGCAGCGTCAACGATCGCTTCGGCGGCCGGCGCACGCGCCTGCAGCGGCGGTCGCCGCGTGGCGTCGACCGGGACCGGCTGCGTCTGGGCCCGCCTGAATTCGGCACGCAGCACGTCGGCCAGCGTCGCGGTTTCTTCCTCGACACGAGCGCGGATCTCGGCGTTGATCGCACTGACCAACCAATAGGTGGCGACGAGGCCGACGATGGCGCCGATGACAAAGCCCAGGTCGGCGGCTTCGCCGACGGCGCCCCCTGCCAGTGCGCCGATGACGAGGCCCCAGCTGCGCAGGGCGGTCGGGCGCGATGTCATCGGGCAGCGCGAACGGGGAGGGACATCGAGGATCCGTCGGTAAATGGCGACAGGCAAAACGCACACACGCCGCGGCCAGGTCGCAGCTGTCGTATCTGCCGCCAAGCGCCGCGCTTTGGCAAGCGGCCAGCCGATGCAGGGGCGCAACCGTTCCGTAACACCTTCGTTATGGCCGCTGAGGGAAAGACCATGCCGGACAACGAAGATTGGCGCTTTGAAAAGGCCCGTGAACTCGGGCTGGTCGACATGGGGCCGCTGGCGGGCCGGCGGGATGCCCGGCCGCACAGCAAGCCTGTCGCCCGTCCGGTGCCGCCAACGCCGCCAGCGCCCGCAGGAAACACGGCACCCCCGCCGGTAACGGCTGCAGCACCGCCCGCAGCGCCGGACATCGTGCCGCCCGTACGTGAAGCGCCGCCCGCGCTGCCCATCGAGCCTCGGGCCGTGGCGCAACCATCGCCGCCACCACCGTCGGCCCGGCCGGCTGCTGCGGCAGTACCGGCACCGCCGCGGGTATCACCGGCGCTGCGTGCGGCGGCGTTGGCGGTCGCGCTGTTCGCCGCCGCGGCGGGCGGCTGGCTGCTGCACGCGGTGCTGGGCACGCCCGACCCGGTGATGACGATCGCGGCGCGACAGGCGGCAGGCACGGCGACACCGGCGACCCGGCCGATGGTCGCAGCTAATCCGGCGCCCGTGCCCGAGCCGTCGGCGACTGCTGTTCCCGCAGCGGTGGCCGAGGCGACGGTTGCGCCGGCGCCGGCCGTCCAGCGCGCGGCTATGGCGACAGCGCCCAAGCCCTCCGTCCAGCGCGACGCGGCGCTCGAGGCGGAGGCGGCCCGGACCGCCGCGGCCCTGCCTGCCGTGGCACCGCCTGCCGTGGCCAGGTCCGCTGCCAGTAGGACCGTAGCCGAACCTCCCGCACCGGTTGCCGATCGTCGGCCCCCCGTCGTGACCAGCGTCGATGCCAGCTTCGATTGTCGCCGCGCGCAGACCGAGGTCAATCGCATGATCTGCGCCGATGCCCGTCTCGGCGCTCTCGATGCCGCGATGGGTGAGGCCTATCGCGCCGCCGTCGAGCGGGGCGGGGTAGCGGCGGAATATGATATCGATCGCGAGCAGGCGTCGTTCCTCAACGCCCGCGCCAGTTGCGAAACGCCGGGTTGCATCGCGCGCATCACCCGGCAGCGACTGGACGACCTGTACAATTATTGAAGGCGGCGTCGTTCTTGACTCGCCGAAACGATGATGAGAGGATCACACCAGGTCGCTGAAATAAACCGTTAACCTTTTTGCGGAACGGGCCAACCCGTCGGATGAAAAGGTGCCCCGAGGGGTGTGGTTTTCATGGCGGCGCGCGGAATCTCGATTGTCGACCT
This sequence comes from Sandarakinorhabdus sp. DWP1-3-1, assembly GCF_049896705.1. Classification (NCBI taxonomy): domain Bacteria; kingdom Pseudomonadati; phylum Pseudomonadota; class Alphaproteobacteria; order Sphingomonadales; family Sphingosinicellaceae; genus Sandarakinorhabdus; species Sandarakinorhabdus sp. DWP1-3-1. The sequence continues at coordinate 494,471 of NZ_JAFCUV010000001.1, forward strand.
GCTGGGCCTGCCGCCCGGATCGACTTCGCTTGTGCCTGCCGATATCCGCGCCGAGCTCGCCAAGCTTGCCGTTGTCGATTTTACCGTCATCACCAGCGACGCGGCCTTCATCTATTCGGGCACGATCCGCTCATTGGGCGAGGCGTTCTTCAGTTCGTCGTTGAACTGGCCGATCGAGCTGCCGATGCTTAATGTCGGTGTGCCGTTTCAGCTGGTGCGGCGGCGGCTGCCGCTGGTCGGCGATATCGAGCCGGCGCCCGATGGTTTCCAGCTCGACCTGCTGCTCAACCGCGTCGCCATCGCCATCCCGGGGCTGCAGCCGGCGGTCGCGATTCCCGGTGTCGATGTCACGCCGACACATCTGGTGCGGCCGATCGCTGGCCAGCCGCTGTTCGGCAAGCGTGTCAAGATCGTCGGCTCGGGGACGCTGCGCATCGCCTCGGCGCCGGGTGGCGGCGCGCCGGTCATCCGCTTCGTCGCGCCGCCCGATCCGTTTGACCCCGATGCCCCCACCGGGGCGCTGGTCGGGCTGACCTTCGAGCCGGCGAGCTTTTTCCTCGGCAGCTCCGACTATGGCCTGACCGTCGACCAGCTGCTGTACGACGACAGCGAGGCCTTTACCCCCGCCGATATCGAGGCACGCGGCCAGGGTCCGGAATGGCGCGGCATCTCGATCAAGGAGGCGACGCTCTATTTCCCGCGCAGTGCGCCGGCGGTCGGCGATCTCAGCGTCGGGGTGCGCGACGTACTGCTCGGCAGTCCGCTCGGCCTGCAGGGCGAGGTGCGCATCGAATTCGGCACCACCCCGGTCAACCCGGCGACGATCAGCGTCACCCAGCATCAGGTCGGCACGCCGCCGGCCGATGTCGCGCTGGGCAGCCCCGTCCCCGCAGCCGGGCCGCGCACCTACCAGGTGCAGCTGTCGGGGCTGGCCGGCAGCCGCGCCCTGGTGTCGGCGCGCGGGCCGGAAGGCAGCACCAACCGCTGGACGCTGCCCGACCGGACGATCATCATCGATTCGACGACCGGGCAGTTCGCGGTGGAGGCCGGCGACACGCTGCGGGTGGCGGGCGTCGAGGGCGCGGCGGGCGACCTGGCGGTGTCGCCCGAGGTCACCATCCTCTTCGTGCCGCAGGCGGCGGCGTCGCTGCCGGCGATCACGGTCACATCGGGTGGCGAGGTCCGCAGCGGCGTGCTCAGCATGTCGGGTACACAGGAGATCCTGTCGGGATTTGCCTATACCCTCGATCCCGCGACTGACCCGGCCTTCGAATGGCAATTCGGGGAGGGCGTGTCGGCGCAGACCGCGCGCGGCGCCAGCTTCACCCCGGTGATCCCGGCCACACCGGGCCTGTATTTCCTCAGCGTCGGCAAGCCCGATGGCGTCCCACAGCGGTTGCGCATCGAGGTGCTGGCCGAAGGCGCGCTGCTGATCGGCTGCCGCGCCGGGCTGTTCGACATTTCGGCTCCCGTCGGCGTGCGGGCGGTAGAGGGCACCTACCGCCTGCCGTCATTCAATCGCCGCGGCGACATGGACCCGTCGCCGGACAATGCGACGCTGGTCGGCGGCGTGGTGTCGGTGCCGGCCGGCGACCTGGCCAGCGTGACCGCCGACTGGGGCGGCGGCGGACCGCCACCGCCGCCGGCGACACAGGTCGCGGTGTCGCGCCATGTCCAGGTGCTGATGCAGTTCGACCATACGACGCCGACCGGTTGGGTGGCCGATGCCGATGGCGACGGGACGGTCGAGGTGATCACCGCCGACGATCAGGCGCGGGCAAAGCTGGCCGAATGGACGGCGAAGTGGAGCGGCGCGCAATTTATCGTCGTCGGACGGACCTGCGATATCGGCACCCCGTCGCGCAACCAGACGCTGTCGGCCGAACGCGGCGCCGCCGGCAAGGCGCTGCTCGGCGGCGCGGCGGCGTTCCAGCGGGGCGAGCGTTTCCAGTGGGGCGAGGCGGGCGCCGATGCCGGGGCGGCCCTGGAGGGCATGTCGACGATCGATGCCGACGAGCGTGCCAAGACCGGGACCAACCCGACCGCCGCGCCCGATTATGACGGCTGGCTGTTCAAGATCAGGACCGGCGGCGGCTTTGCCGGCGATCCCTCGACGACTGCGCATGATCGCCCACTCTTCAGGCGCGCCGATTTTTACGCCGTCGGCGGCACCCCGGTTGCGGATCCGGCGGCGCCGGCGGATGCCGCCAGCCAGGCGGCGACCGAGCTGCGCCGGGCACTCATCCCCGGCACGCTGCCGCCAGCGTTGGTGCCGTTGGCGCCGCGTGATGTCGCGACGCCCTATCGCGTGCGGCTGGTGGTGCGCTGGGACAGCCCGACGGTCACCGAATTGTCCGATGCGATCCCGACGCAAGCCGAGCTGACCATCGCCTGGCAGGGGCGGTCGATCCCCGTGCCGGGCGGCGTCGGGGACGTAACACCGACGGCGAGCCAGCCGCAGCAGGTCGACGGGCACGAGGTGTTCACGCTGATCGGTGGCTGGACCTATGACCCGCGCACCACCGCGACGCAGTTCAGCCTGGCGCTGAATTCGACCGGCGATCCCGATGGGCTGGCGATGCTGACCGGCGATTCGGCGCCGATGAACGCGGTGGCGACGGCCTTTGCGCTCGGTCCTGCGCTGCTGGCCGGCATCGGCGCCGGCGATGTCGCAGGCGGGGTGACGCGGGTGGCGGCGCTCGTCGCGGCGATCGGCTTCGCCGCGGCCTTCGGCAAGGACGGCAAGGTCGTCTTCCACGGCGTCAAGGTCGAATGGCGGCAGCGGGCGATATCGAGCGTCGAGGGCGCGCGCTTCCGGCTGCTTTGCGATTATACGGCGGCGATCGGTTTCGATTTCGACCAGTTTGGCATCCGCATCGTTGCGAACAAACCGATCAAGGTGCGCTACCGCGATGTCGGCATCGAGATCGACAGCGCGCGCAGCGGCTTCGAGGCGTTCGGCGTCGTCTATGAAAACGCCAGCTTCGACATCGAGGACCCGGGCCAGTGGGTCATCAATGGCCCGTTGGGGGAGCTGATCCGTGTCGCCGGCACCCGCGCCGGCTCCGGCAGCACCTGGGTGGAGCTCGACCTGAAGTTCGCACTCGACCTGGGGGTGGTGAAGATCACGGGCTGCACCCTGCGCGCCAGCTTCACCAATGGCGGGCTGGGCATCGAATTCCGCGGCTTTTCGGCGTCGGTCGACCTGCCCGGCGTGATCAGCGGCACCGGCAGCGTCAGCATCGGCGATGGCGGCCTGATCCGCGCCGGGCTGGCGGCGACGATCGTGCCGATCAACACCAGCGCCTCGGCCAGTCTCGCCTTGCAGGGCGATTTCGTCGCATTGGAGGTGGGCGTCATCCTGCCGGTCGGCATCCCGCTGGCGCAGTCGGGGCTCGCCATCTACGGCTTTGTCGGGCGGGTGGTGTCGAACGGCAAGCGCGATTTCACCAGTGTCGCCGCCACCGATCCGGTCGGCCGCGAGCTCGGCTGGTACGAACTGCCGGGCGCGCAGAAATATGCACCGGCGCCCGGCCAATGGGCGATGGGCCTCGGCATCAGCATCGGCACGATGCCCGACACGGGCTTTACCTTCAACGCGCTCGGCATGGTCTCGGTCGGCTTTCCCGATCCGGATGTCGTCATCAGCATCGATGCCAAGCTGTTCGACCGGCCGGCGCTGCCCGATGAAGAAAAGCCGCCGTCGCCGGCGGGATCGCTCCGCATCCTCGGCGTCATCGCAATCAGCCCGCGTGCCGTCGTCGTCGGGGTGCGCGGCAGCTATCTCATCCCCAAGGTGCTGAAGCTGGAACTGCCGTTCGGCGCCTATTTCCCGCTGCCGGGCAACCCCGACCCGGCGTTCGTGCGCATCGGCGCCGACGGCATCAACGGCCGCACCGGCGATCCCGTCAGCCTGACCTTGCTGCCCGGCACGCTCGATATTGGCGTCTGGGCCTATGCGATGGTCGAGGAGCGCAACCTGATCCGGCTCGGCGATGTCGCCGGCTTCGATCTCAACGGTTTTTCGATCGGCTTCGGCGCCGGCTGGGCGATGCAATGGGGCGGCGGGCCGATCTACCTGCGCGCCTCGGCCAAGATCCTTGCCGGCCTCGGCACCAAGCCGCTGACCATCGTCGCCGGCCTGTTCATCGAAGGCGAATTGCGGCTGATCATCGTGTCGGTATCGGTACGCGGCAACGTCAAGGCACTGATCACCGAGCAATCGCAGCTGTTCAGTGGCGAATTCTGCGGCAAGGTCGATTTTTTCTTCTTTTCGGTCGAAGGCTGCGTCGATGTCGAATTCGGCAGCGGCAGCGACCCCGGCGTGCCGGTGCCCGACCATCCGCTGACCCGCGTCGACCTGACCCAGCGCACCGGCGCCATCGTTGGGCGCGCCTATCGCGCCGGGGAAACGGTCGATCCGCAGCGTCCGGCGCTGGCCTGGCCCGATACCGTGCCGCTGCTCAATTTTGCCGCCTATGTGCAGAACCGGCTGGCCGGATCGTCGTTCGCGCCGGTGCCGGCGGAGCTGCCCGGCGAGCCCTGGAGCGGCAGCAGCGAGCTGAAATACGCCTATCGGCTGACGTCGCTGGCGATCCGCAAGTCCGGCGGCGCGGCGCTGCCGGGCCCGATCGAAAGCGTCTGGTGGTGGCCGACACATCGCGGCGGCGTGCTCGATCCCGAGGACGCGCCGCCGTCGGCAAACGAAGGGCGGCAACTGGCGTTGCTGAGCTGGCACCCGACGCCCTGGTCGCGCAACATCGCCGATGGCGGCAAGGATACGCCGGCCGATCCCGGCGGCACCGTCGGCAACCTGTGCACCCCGATCCGCGACCGGTTCCGCACCTGCGTGCGCGGCGACATGCTGGTGCGCGAGAGCCTGGAGGCGGTGCGCCTGTCGGGGCCGCCGGGCACGCGCTTTGCGGCGATCGTCGCGGAAGGCCTGCCGGGATCGACGTCGCTCGCCGATGCCGCGGCAGCGCTGGCGCTGGCGGGCTGGAGCCTGCATGCCGGGGAGCAGCGGGCCTTTGCGCCGCCGATCAACGTGCCGTCGGGGCCGTCCGCCGTCACTGCCGGCTATCGGCTGGCGAGCATCATGCACGGGCCGGTGTTCGTGGCGACGCTGGGCGCGCGGATCGAGCCGACGCTGGCGCTCGACGATGCGGTGCTGACACTGGAACTGTGCGTCGGGGCCCGGCAAGGCAGCGTCGGTGGCTGCGACGATTACGGCGACCTCGCGATCGGTACCCAGGTCGACGGCACGCTGCGGCGGCCCGGCGTCACCTATCAATGGCAGTCCGACCTGTGGAAGCAGGCGTCGCCGATCGTCGACCATTTCGCGCCGGATCGCGACGGCCGCGCCGAGCTGTGGGTCGGCAGCAAGGGCGTGGTCGCCAAGCTCGATGTCGCGACCGAACATGTCGAGCTGACGGTCGCCTATTCCGGCGGCGAGCCGATCACCGCGATCGCCATGGACGCCAGCGGCGCCATGGTGGCGCGCGCGGTCGCGACCGACGTGCTGCGCGAGGCGCAGGTGCTGGTCCTGCATGCGACGAGCATTTCGGCGGTGCAGGTGTTCGGCGGCGGCGACGGCCGCAAGATCTCGATCGAGGGCGGTGGCTCGCTGCTGAAGTTCTGCATCGGCCAGGGTGGCGGCGGTATCGCAGACGAGCTGCGCACGTTGATCGCCAGGGGCGGCGACGCCCAGTTGCCGCGCGTCCAGGCGCGGATGCCCGATGGCAAGCTGGTGACACTGACGGCGCGGGGCGTCGGTGCCGGCAATGTCGACCTGGGCCCCGGCAGCGTGCTGCGCGCCGCCGTTCGCCGCTGCGCGCTCGTGCAATATACGGTGCCGGCGGGTCGGACGGCGACCGAGCTGGTGATTTCACCATGGACCGGCGGCCAGGTCACCGTCGTGTCGCTGTGCGGGACCGACTGGGTGACGCGCTATATCCAGACGGTCAACGGTGACGCGCAGGCGGGGACGGCCGGGAGCCTCGGCGATCACAGCGACCCGTCGACCAGCGAGCGGCCCAACCTGCTCGACGCCGATACCGATTACGAGATCGTCGTCGGCATGCAGTGGGTCGGCTGGCGCAAGCCGCGCAATGCGCCGGCCAATGCCGGGCCGCCGCCGATCAGCGATGCGCTGGCCTGGCAGGATTTTCCGGAGGCCGTGCACCGGTTCCGCACATCGCCCGCTGCTGTGCTGCCGGCCAACCCGCCGCCGGCCGATTTCAAGGATGAACGCACCTTCGATCCGCGCGGGCTGATGCGCTATTTCCTCGGTTTCCGGCCCGATGGACTGGGGGCGCCGCATTTCCTCGGCGACACCATCAAGGTCGATTTCCGCGCCGATCATATCGCGCCGCTGCTGGCCAAATACGGCCGCGACCTGCGGTTGAAGCTGCGCCGCACCGATCCGCCGCCCGCCAGCCTGGCCGGGCCGGGCGGGCTGGGTGGCTCGCTGCCGCCGCCGCTGGTGCCGATGATGATCGTCGTCGGGCTGCTCGACAAGTTCCTGCTCGAACCATCGGACCTGCTGCTGGTCAACGCCGCCGAGGATGCGCCCTGCGTGCCGAACCCGCCGGCGGTGGGCGGGCGCACGCTCGACATCACCGCGCCGCTGGAACCCGATGCCGATTACGACCTGCTGCTGGTGGCGCCGCCCGCGGCGACCCCCGATGTCGACATGGTGCTTATCACCCGCGGCCATTTCCACACCTCGCGCTATGCGTCGCCCTCGGCGATGCTGGCGGCGATGGCGCTGCCGATCACGGGCAATCCCGATCCGCGGCTGCCCACCGATGCGCTGGTGGCGCCGGGCCTGCCGGCGGCGGTGGCGGCGGCAAACGATGCCGCCTTCGAAGTCGTGCTGCGCGCCCTGGGCCTCGATCCCTGGCCGTTGCCGACGCTGCCGCGTGTGGTGGCGCTGTGGAGCCGGACGGCACCGTTCCACCTGCATGGCATCATGCTCGAGACCGATGAGCCACTGGAGCGGCCGGGCCGCATGGCCGTCGCGTCGATCACGATTGCCGGCGTGGCACTGCAGCGCATCGTCGCCAACACGGCGACAACGCGCATGATCTGGATGGCGGCGACGCCGTTGCTGCTGGCGGGGGATGCGGTGATTTCGGTCGCTGTCCTCGACGGCGCCGCCACCATCACCGGCCGGCGATCGATCCTGAAGCTGCCACGCATGGCGTTCCTGGAGGGGCTGGCATGACCTGGATGGCGCCGCCACGGCTGCTTTCCGGCGTCGGCATCGACGATCCGGGTGATCCGCACCTCGCCAAGGGCGGCCATATCCGGCTGTTCGCCAATCCGGCGCTGGGCCTGCCGGTGGCGCCCATCATCGTATCGCGGACGATCCTCGATGCCGACCGGCTGAAGCGGCTGGGCCGGCGGGTGATCGAATGGCGCGACAGCAACGGCTTGCTGCTGACGCCGCCGTTCGACGTCGTGCCCGGCAACCCGGTCTATGGCACGCTCCCGCCGATGCCGCAGGCGCGCTGCATCTGGATCCGGGTCGACATGACGCCGCAACGGCAACTGCCGCCGATCGATCCGCGGCTGCCGCTGGACCCGCGGCGACGGCTGGGCGACATCGTCATCGACCGCCCGCGCCGCGACCCGGCCGACGTGCTGCGCCCGCTACTGCAGGGCGGCCTGCAGCTGGCGCAGATGGAAACGTCGCTGCTGGGTCCGGCGGTGGTGCAAAGCCGGTCGACGGCGCCGTACATGCTCGCCGGCAGCCATATCGCGCGGATCCGCGTGTCGGGCAGCGGCACGGTGCGCGGCGTGACGTGGGTCGACGCGAATTCCTTGAAGGGCGAGGACGGCAAGCGCTGGACGATGTGGTCGCTGCCCCATGACAGCGCGCCGCGTTACCTGTCGCTGCCCGATCCCAGGGGGCGGGCCAAGGACCGTGTCGCCAACGGCGCGCCAAAGCGCGAGGCGATGTACGATGCGCCGGGCGCGACGCCGGCGACCGCTCCGGCTTTTGCCGACCCCGTCGACCATGATGTGACGCGGGTGGTGAAGCGCTATGACGGCGACCTCGAAAAGGCCGTCGATAGGCTGGTCGGTGACCTCAGCGCGCCGCCTTCCGAGCTGGTCGATACGGTCGCCAGCCGCGACGAGATCAGCGGCAGGGTGGTCGGCACGATCAACGTCAATCTGCTGGCGGCGGTGCAACTGGCCTCGGTCGATCCTGGCATGGCGCGCTGGTTGGGGTTCGCCGATACCGATCCGGAGGTGCCGGGCCTGCCGGCGCAGACGCTGGTGCTCTACTGGATCGACAGCTGGTGGGACAGCCGCGCGGTGCCGTCGAAGGGGCTGTTCGGCAAGTTGATCAACAGCGACATCCTGGGCGCAAAAAACGACCCCGAGGTTTTCAGGCGGACGTTCGACGGCAAGGTGCCCGACGCCGTGCGGGCGCTGGTCAACATGGGCACGATCATCCCGCTGATCGTCGGCGTGCCGCCCGACCGGCCGCTGCGGCCGGCAATGGGCGCGCTGCTCGGCGGGCCGTGGAACACGACGCTGGTGCCACCGGCGGCGGCGCGGCAGGTGACGGTGCCGCTGTCGGGGCTGACCGGGGCCAATGTCCTGGCCTTTGCGCGCAGCGGTGCCGCCGGGCCCGAGGCGCTGCACGAAAAGTGTCCCGATGGCGGGAGGTTGCCGATCAGCGCCGCGCTGCTGCCCGACGCGCTGACGCCGGGGCGCGGCGAAGTCTATGACCGGTTTTCGCCGCCCGATCCGATCCGCTATCGCGTCGCCCAGGCCGACTGGTTCGGCCGCTGGAGCGAGTGGAACGAGGCGCAGTCACCGCCGGGCATCCGGCCGCGGCCGCCGCGCCCGGTGCCGGAGCTGTTCTACACCCAGCCCGACATTCCCGATCCGATGCACGATGCGCCGCTGGCGGGCAGCATCAATGTGCGCGTGGCGGTGCCGCAGCCGCTGCAGCTGCCGCCGGGCAGCCAGGTCGTGACGACGCTCGAGATGACATTGAACGGCGGCGCGCCGGAACTGGTGGCGGTGCCGGGCGGTGCGCTCGAGCTCGACCTCACCCGCGTCGGGCCGGCGCTGGCGCGCTGTGCGACAGGCGCCATCACGCTGACCTGCCGCTGGCGCGATGCGGCGGGCATGTTCTCCGATCCGTCGCCCGAGATGGGCCGGGATATCAAGGACCCGCGGCCGCCGGCGGCGATCGTGATCCCCGAGGTGCTGGCCTATGGCTCCCGCCCCGACGTCACCGGCAAGTCGCGCATCCAGCTGCGCTGGACCAACAGCCCCGGCCAGGCGACGACGCGGGTGTACCAGAGCGACGAGACGACATTGCTGACCGTGCTCGAAAAGGCCGGGGCAAGCACGCAGGGCATCCGCGACGCGATCGCTGCGGCACCGAATCCGGCGGCGCGGGCGGCGATCTTCGTCGCCAACAAGGCGCGGTTCGGGCGGACGGCGTTCGAGCTGGTCAACCCCGACGGGTTTACGGCGCAGGCCTTCGAGCACAAGGTGTCGGGCAGCCTGCGCGTGCTGGTGTTCTATCGGATCGTGCCCGTGAGCGCTGCCAGTGTGGAGGGGCGGATCGGCGACAGCGCGCTGGTGCCCTATGGCATCCCCAACTCGGGCCCGCCGGCGACCCCGCTGCTGATCGTCAAGCCGGTGTTTGACGCCGGGGATGCCACACCGGTGCAGGCCCAGGTCATCATCCGGGTGCCGCAGGGGCCGGTGCAGGCGGGCGAATACCGGCTGCGGCGATCGGCGGTCGAGAGCCGGATCGTCGAGCGCATGCCCGTCGCCCGTACCGGCAGCGTGCCGCCGCTGGCCGCCGGCGCCGGGCCCGAGGCGATGCAGGAGGTGGCGACGCTGCGCGACACCGGTGGCAACGAGTTCAGGACGCCCGACGTGCTGCTGCCCTGGACGGCGTACAGCTGGGTCGTGGAGGTCCGCGGCGGGCCGGAGCCGGGCAGCAGCGTGCCTGGCGAATGGTCGCCGCCGAGTGCCGCGGTGACGACGGCGATCATCCCGCCGGGGCCGCCGCCGGCACCCGAGAACGGTCAGTGGGACGGGGCCACTGAAGTCAGCTTCAGCCACCCCGAACCGCTGCGCGGCGGCAGCATAGGTGCCTATGCCATCGATCTCTATGCCCAGCCGCCAGGCGGCGATATGGCGTTCGTCGCGGTGCTGTCGGCCGATGCCGAGGCGGCCAACGGCGGCCGCCAGCCCGATCGCAGCGGGCGGTTCCGCTTCACCCTGGCGGCGCCGCCGGTCAGCGGCACGGTGTTCCGCGCCATGATCACCGACCCGGCCGGGCGCACCAGCGTGCCCAGCGCCGCGGTGATCGTGCCATGAGGGGGGCATAGCCATGGCGCCGCGTCCGCTCGTGCCGGCCCCCGACAGCCTGGGCCTCGCCTCGCCGGCGATCGGCCCGTGGTTTGCGAGCGACCTGTCGCTGGGCGCGCCCGACGGCGACCTGGCGGTGCGGGTCACGCCCGGCGCCTCGACGACCTGGCTGCCGCCGGCGCGGGGCGTGCTGTCGCTGCATTTCGCCACCAGCCCGCGCCCGCCGGCGCTGGCGATGCTGCGCCGGGCCAATGGTGCGCCGGCCTTTGCCGACAATGTGCTGGTGGCGCTGTTCCAGCTGCTGCCCGAGGTGATGGTGCGGCTGGAGGCGCTGCTGGCCAACATCCCTTCGCCCGATGGCAGCGCGGCGAGCGTCGCGACCCGGCCGATGCCGCGCTGGTTCGCCATCGAGGCGAGCGGAGTCACCACGGCGAGCACGGCGGCGCAGGTGTTCGCGCGCTGGGTGCAGGGCTTTGCCGAGACGACGACGCCCGAAAAGCTGAAGGAGATCGGGCTGGGCGGCAGCGACGGTGCGCTGGCTAATGCGGAACGACCGGCGCAGGTGCTGGCCGCGCCGGGCAAGTTCGCCGGCAGTTTCGATGAATTGTTCACGCTGGCGGCGGTGAGCCATGGCGTCTGGGCCTTCGATGCGCGCGGCCGGGCCGTCGATCCGGGGGCTGCGGCGGCTTGGCTGGCCTATCTGGCGACGGTCGAGTTCGACAATCTTTGGGCGCCGGGGCTCGACGCCGGCGACAAGCGCACGGCGACGGCGCCCGACGCGCGCAGCGTCTACCTCGTCAACGCGCATGAAGGCACGCTGACGGCCGCCTTGCTGGCGCGCGCCACGCTGGCGGGGGTGGACGGCGCCGCCACCGATGTGGTGCGGCGAGCGAGCGGCACGGCGGCGGTGACGGTGGGATTTTCTGCGGCGCCAGCGCCCGACGATGCGCCGGTGCCGCGGGCGGCGCTGCTGCCGCATCGGGCCTGGGGCAATAGCGTGTCACTGTGGCCGGCGGGGCCGGTCGATGCGGCGCTGGGGCGCGATTATGCCCGGGTGGCGCTGGTCGATGTCGAGCGCCATCTGACCGGCCAGCCGCGTACGCCGGCAAGCGTGACGCCGACTGCAGGGGAAATGCGCCGCGCCGCCGACCAGAACCGCGCCGCGACGCGGGTGGCGGTGGCGCGGGCGCCCGGCGGCGATGCCGCGCCGACGCCGCTGCGCATCTCGATCGACGATGCCGCCGATGCGCTGGTCGACCTGCTGCAGGACGCGGCGCCGGCGCTGGTGGTGGCGCAGCAGCTCGATCGCGACCAGGGGCCGTTGCCACCGCTGGCTGTCGATCCCGATCCGTTCCCCGCCAGCCTGCCGACGCCGACGGTGCGGGCGCTGGTCGGCGGCGGCACCGCTGCCGGTTCGACGATCGCCGGACAGCGGGTGCTGGTGGAATTCGACCTCGATCCGGTGCTGACCGGCGCCATGCTGCGGCTGTGGCCCAATGGCATCGACCTCGCCACTGGCCGGCGCAAGGCGACCGACGGCGGGGCGGGGCGGGTGCGCGCCGACGGCAAGGTCAGCCTGGTGGTGCTTCTGCCCGATGGCGAAAATGCCGCGTCGCAGCTCGGCGCGACGGCAATGATCGGCACCGGCGACCGTACGCGGCTGTATGGCGAGCTGCGGTTTCCGCGGCCGCTGGCGGCGGGCGGCGCGGCGCTGGCCTGGAGCGCGGCCGGCGGGGCGATCATCGCCTGTGAACAGGACCGCTTTGCCGGCATCGCCGCGGCGCAGGCGGCGGGACTGTTGCCCGGCTCGACGCTGGTTGACGACAGCGGCGGTACGGCGAGCCTGATCGATCCGGCGAGCGTGCCGGCGGCCGCCTTTGCCGCGGGAACGGTGATCCGGTCGCTGACGGCAGGCGATCGCGTCGTCATCAGCCGGCCGGCGTTCCGTGCCGAGCCGCTGGGTGGTACGGCGGCGCTGCTCGGCGCGACCGGTGCGACGGCGACCGAGATACTGCGCGAGGGGGTGTTGCGCACGAGCGGCCCGGGCACGCCGCTACCGTCCCAGATGGCGCTGGCCAGTGCGGCGGCGGCGTTCGACGCGACGACGGCGCGCGCGGTGCTGTTTCCGCCGCCGGCACTATCGCGATTCCACGAGATCGGGCCCGCGCAGCAGGGCCATCCCGGCAGCCCGGCAGCGCCCGAAACGGCGGGTGTCGGTATCGACCTGGGCGGTCCGGCGGCGCTGCTGGTGGCGGAAGGCCTGTCGGCGCTGGCCGATGCGGCGACCCCGGCGCTGGTCGCGGCGGCGGCAGCGCGGACGAGTGCGCCGGCCGAGCCTGCCGGTGCAGGGCTGTTCGTCGCCGCGCTGCGCACCCAGGCGGCTGGCGTGGAGGGAGAACGCGGGCTCGACGTCGAGGCGGGCGACACCGGCCACCCGTTTCCATTCGATGGCGACGAGGCGGCGATGCGGACCTGGTATGCGGATCACCCGTCGATCACAATTGCGGCGCCGGCGGCCGGCCGCGAGGCGGTGCAGCAGCGGGCGATGGCGCGCCGGGCGCTGGCGGCGGCGCGTGGCCTGCAGGAGGGTGCGGTGGCGCTGACGGCGGCGTTCGCGCGGGCCGAGGACCTGGTCTATCTCGAAAGCCCGGCGCTCGATCTGCTGGCGATCGGCAGCGGCGAGGATATCTTGCGGCCGGTGCAGGCGCTTGCCGACCGGCTGGCGGCGAACCGGGCGCTGCACGCGGTCATCTGCGTGCCGGTGGAGGCGCTCATCGGCGCGCCGAAGGACCTGATCCGCGTTCGCGCCGACACGCTGAAGGCGGCGCTGGTGGCGCTGGAGGCGGCGGCGCCGGGCCGCGTGGCGAGTTTCTGCCCCAATGCCGGCGCCGGACGGTCGCTGCGCATCGCGACGACGACGGTGATCGTCGACGATGTCTTTGCGCTAACAGGGTCGACGGCATTGTCCCGGCGTGGCCTGAGCTTCGATTCGAGCCTGTCGGTGGCGGTGTTCGACGAGGCCGTGGTGCGCGGCCGCGGCGCCTCGCTGGCGGCGCTGCGCCGCGCGCTGGTGGCGGCGCGGCTCGGCCTGTCGCCGGCGCTGGTGCCCGATGATGGCGCGCAGCTGGTGCGGGCCATCGCTGCCCTGGTGGCGCGGGGCAGCGGCCGGTTGACGACCGCGACGCTGCCGGTGGTCGATCCGCCCGTCACCGACAGCGATCGCGCACTGTGGAACCGCGACGGCTCGGTGCCGCCGAACCCGGCCGACCTTGCCGCCTGGCTGGCGCTGCTGGGCAACGGCAATGTGCTGAGCAGTGGCACATGAACGGCGGGTAACAGGGCCGTTCAGGCAATCGCCACACGCGAATCGGCATTCTCCCCCCTCGTTGAAAGAGGAGGACCTGCCAATGCGTACCTTGTTTATCCCGCTGGCGGCCCTGGCCGTGGGCGCTGCTGCTCCGGCGGCGGCCCAGTATCAGGATCGTGCCTATGTCGACAATCGCGAGCTGCGACAGGACCAGCGCCGCATCGAGCGCGAGCGCCGCGACCTGCAGCAGGCCCGCCGCTATGGCGACCGCAACGATGTGCGCGAGCAGCGCCGCGATTTGCAGGATGCCCGGCGCGAATATCGCCAGGATGCGCGCGATTGGCAGCGCGGCGCCCGCTATGATTATCGCCGGCCCGATCCCCGCTATGGCGCCTATTACGCCGACAACTACTATCGTGGCGGCAACAACTACCGCCCGCGGGTGCTCGGCCCCAACGATCGCATCTATCGCGGCCGCGACAACCGTTTCTATTGCCGTCGCGACGACGGCACCACGGGCCTGATCATCGGTGCCCTGGGCGGCGGCGTGCTCGGCAACGTGATCTCGCCGGGTGGATCGAAGACGCTGGGCACCGTGCTGGGCGGCGGCCTGGGCGCGGTGCTGGGCAATTCGATCCAGCGCGGTAACGTCACCTGCCGCTGAAGTAACGATCGAAGCTGGCGATGGCGTCCGGCGGTTAAATCCGTTGGACGCCATTTTCATGTGTTCTATCATGATGGGCGAAGGAGACCATCATGGCCAAGACCGCAAAGAAGAGTGCCACCATCGATCTCGGTATGGACGACAAGCAGCGCCGGGCCATTGCCGAGGGCCTGTCACGGCTGCTGGCCGATACCTATACGCTGTACCTGAAGACGCATAATTTCCATTGGAACGTCACCGGCCCGCAGTTCAATTCGCTGCACCTGATGTTCGAGGGGCAGTATACCGAGCTGGCGCTGGCAGTGGACTTGATCGCCGAGCGTATCCGGGCGCTGGGCGAGCCGGCGCCGGGCAGCTATTCGGCCTATGCCACGCTGGCGACGATCGCCGAAGCCAAGGGCCAGCCGCCCGCCGAGGAGATGGTGCGCATCCTGGCCGAGGACCAGCTGGCGGTGGTGCGGACGGCGCGCAGCATCTTCCCGCTCGCCGATGCGGCGCATGACGAGCCGACCGCCGACCTGCTGACACAGCGCATGCAAATCCATGAAAAGACTGCCTGGATGCTGCGCGCGACGCTCGGCTGAGGGGGATCAGCGCGCGATGGCGGTGGCCACCAGGTTCACCGACAGGGCGACGACGGCGATGTTGAACAGGAACGCCAACAGGCCATGGCCGAGCGCGATGCGGCGCATGCGCTTGCTGGTGACGTCGACGTCGGAAACCTGGAAGGTCATGCCGAGGACAAAGGCGAAATAGGCGAAGTCCCAATAGTCGGGGGTGGTGTCGTCGCCGGGAAAATCGAGGCCGCCGAGGTCGCCCTTGGCATCGCCCAGATACCAGACATGGGCATAGTGGAGCGTGAACAGCGTATTGGCGAACAGCCAGGCAAGCACCAGCGACACGCCGGCGAGCGCGACGTCATCGCCGCTGCGGGCGCCGTGGCCGGTCAATTCGACCCAGACCGCGACGACGGTGACGAGCGCGATGACCAGGGCAATGCCGATGAGCGTGTGATGGTCGGGTTCATTGTCGGCGGCGCGGGCCCGCATGGCAGCGGCCTTGTCGCGGACGAAGCGGCGCAGCATCAGCACGAGGAAGACGCTGGCGCCGCAATCGAAGCCGATGAGGAACGCCGGCGCCGGTGCCAGGCGGGTCGACAGGGCGGTGGTGACGATGACCATGATCGCCGCGAACAGCCAGAAACGGGTGTAGCGGCGCAGGATGCTCATGCGCCGGCACAGGCCGGCGGTGGCGCCTGATCAGCCCCGCGCCGCATAGTTGGTCTCCACCCAGTCGCGATAGCTGCCGTCGAGCACGGCGCGCCACCAGCCTTCATTGGCGAGGTACCAGGCGAGGGTGGCCGCGAACCCTGTGGCGAAGTCGCGCGCCGGGGCATAGCCGAGTTCCGCGCGGGCCTTGGCTTCGTCGATGGCATAGCGGCGATCATGGCCCGGGCGGTCGGTGACGGTGGTTTTCAGGCTGGCGGTGGGGGTGCCGCGGGCGGCCGGCGCGCCGGGAAAGCGTGCCGCCAGCGCCGGATCGGCGGCAAAGGCCGCGTCAACGGCGGCGCACAGCGTGTCGATGACGGCGATGTTAAGCAGTTCGGCACCGCCGCCGATGCAATAGGTTTCACCGACGCGGCCGCGCTGCAGCACCGCCTCGATGCCCCGGCAATGGTCCTCGACATGCAGCCAGTCGCGGATCTGCATGCCGTCGCCATAGATCGGCAGCGGCCGGCCGTGGAGGGCATTGATGAGGAACAGTGGGATCAGCTTTTCGGGAAACTGGTAGGGGCCATAGTTGTTCGAGCAGTTCGAGGTGGTGACCTGCAGCCCATAGGTGTGGTGCCAGGCGCGGACGAGGTGGTCCGATGCGGCCTTCGACGCCGAATAGGGGCTGTTGGGGGCATAGGCGGTGGTCTCGCTGAACGCAGGGTCGGTGGGGCCGAGGCTGCCATAGACTTCGTCGGTGGAGACATGGTGGAAGCGGTGGGGCGTGCCGTCACCGGCCAGCCAGACGCTGCGCGCCGCGGTGAGCAGGCTCAATGTGCCGAGAACATTGGTGTCGACAAAGGCGGCGGGGCCGTGGATCGAGCGGTCGACATGGCTTTCGGCGGCGAAATGGACGAGCGTTTCGACGCCGCGGTTGCGCAGCAGTTGCTCGACAAGCGCGGTTTGGCGGATATCGCCCTGGACGAAATCGACGTCGACACCGGCAAGGCTGGCGCGATTGCCGGCATAGGTGAGGGCATCAAGGACGATGATGGCGTCTTCGGGGTGCCTGGCGCGCCAGTAATGGACGAAATTGGCGCCGATGAAGCCGGCGCCGCCGGTGACGAGAAGGGTCATGGGGTGGCCTGCTTGATGGTGGCGAGGCAGTCGCGCAGCTCGGCGCGCCAGTGCCGGGCGGGGCCGGTGATGGCCCAGGTGGCGGTCTTGTCGAGCACGCCATAGGGCGGGCGGCGCGCCGGCGTCGGGTAATCGGCGGTGCGGATCGGCACGATCGGCACGGCGCGGGTGAGCAGGCCGAGGGCCAGCGCTTCCTCGTGGATGGCGACGGCGAAGTCGTACCAGCTGGTCACGCCCGCATCGGTCCAGTGGTGGATGCCGGTGGCGTCGGCGGCGAGCAGCGCCCACAGCGCGCGGGCGAGGCCGTCGGCATGGGTCGGCGTGCCGATCTGGTCGGCGACGACGCGGATTTCATCACGTTCGCGCATCAGCCGCAACATGGTGTGGACGAAGTTGTTGCCGGCGGCGGCATAGACCCAGGCGGTGCGGACGATGAGGGCTTGCGGGTGGGCGGCCTGCGCCGCGGCCTCGCCATCAGCCTTGGTGCGGCCGTAGACGCTGACCGGCGAGGGGGCGGCGGTGGTCGGATAGGGGCTGTGCGCGGTGCCGTCGAAGACGAAATCGGTGGAAACATGGGTGAAACCGATGCCGGCGGTATGTGCCGCAGTGGTCAGATGGTGGACCGCGGTCGCGTTTATGCGCTGCGCGGTGTCGGAATCGGCCTCCGCGCGGTCGACGGCGGTGTAGGCGGCAGCGTTGACCAGCATGTCCGGGCGGGCATCGGCGATGGCGCGGGTGATGGCCACAGGGTCGGTGATGTCGAAATTGGCCTCCGGCGGCGCGATGACGGTGACGCCTTCCGGCGCGGTTGCCTGCAGGGCGCGGCCGAGCTGGCCATTGGCGCCGGCGACCAGCACCCTCATGCGAACACCGCGGCGTCGGCGAGCAGCGTGCCGGTAGCGTCCTTCGCGGAAACCAGCGGCGCCGTGTCGAGCGGCCAGTCGATGCCGATCGTCGGGTCGTTCCAGCGGATGCAATGTTCGTCGGCGGGTTCGTAGAATGTCGTGCACTTGTACTGGAAATCGGCGCTCGCGCTGGTGACGACAAAGCCGTGGCCAAAGCCGGGCGGTACCCAGAGCATCGCCTTGTTGGTGTCGGACAGTTCGACGCCGACCCATTGGCCGAAATGCGGGCTGGAGCGGCGCAGGTCGACGGCCACGTCGAAGACCGACCCTTGCGTGACGCGGACCAGCTTCCCTTGAGGGTTCGAGAGCTGATAGTGCAGCCCGCGGAGCACGCCCTGGCCCGAGCGACTGTGGTTGTCCTGGACGAATTCGAGGTCCAGCCCGGCGTCGGCAAATGCCTTGGCGTTCCAGCTTTCGAGGAAGAAGCCGCGGTCGTCGCCGAACACGCGCGGCGTGATCAGCAGCACGCCGGGCAGCGCGGTCGGCTCGACCTTCATGCGGCGCGCAATTGGCCGAGGAGGTATTCGCCATAGCCCGACTTGCGCAACGGCTCGGCGATGCGCGCCAATTGCTCCGCGTCGATAAAGCCCTGGCGCCAGGCGATCTCCTCCGGGCAGCAAATCTTCAGGCCCTGGCGTTCCTCGACGATGCGGACATAGAGCCCGGCGTCGAGCAGCGCGCCATGGGTGCCGGTGTCGAGCCAGGCGAAGCCGCGGCCCATCAGCTCTACCGACAGCTTGCCGGCGTCGAGGTAGAGGCGGTTGAGGTCGGTGATCTCCAGCTCGCCGCGCGGTGACGGCTTGACGTCGCGGGCCAGTCGCACGGCATCGGCGTCGTAGAAATACAGCCCGGTGACGGCAAAGTTCGATTTCGGAACCGCGGGCTTTTCCTCGATCGTCTCGGCGCGGCCGTCGGCACCGAAGGAGACGACGCCATAGGCGCTCGGATCCTTGACGTTGTAGCCGAACACCGTGGCGCCGTCGGTGCGGGCGCCGGCGGTGGCGAGCAGTTCGGGCAGGCCATGGCCGTAGAAGATGTTGTCGCCGAGGATCAGCGTCGACGGACGATCGCCGATGAAATCCGCGCCGATGTGATAGGCCTGCGCCAGCCCCCTGGGTTCCGGCTGCACGGCATAGTCGAAGCGCATGCCCCAGTCGCTGCCGTCGCCGAGCAATGCGCGGAACGCCGGCGCATCGGCGGGCGTGGTGATGATCAGCACCTCGCGGATGCCGGCGAGCATCAGCACCGACAGCGGATAATAGATCATCGGCTTGTCATAGACCGGCATCAGCTGCTTCGACACCGAGCGGCTGAGCGGATACAGCCGCGTGCCCGAGCCGCCCGCCAGGATGATGCCGCGCCGAGCTGTCGTCATCATGTGCGTCCCTGAATGAAGCGTCGCAGCAGGCCGGCAAAGCTGCGCGCCTGGGCCAGCGGCGATTCCAGCACGGCGGCCTGTCGGAGTTGCACCCCGCGATACCGGGGCCGCGGCCGCCCGGCAACCGCCATCGCGGCCAGGCGCGACAGGATCTGGCGCTTGCGGCGGGCCTGGGATGGCTGCATGCGGATGATCTCGGCCATGGCGAGCGGTTCGGTACTGATGACCGATGCGGCGCGGGCGGCGTCGAGCAGCGCCAGGCCGGCCATGCTGCGGGCGATGACCAGGCTGCGGCCGTCCTGTTCGGCAAAGCTGGGGTAGCCGCGATCGTCGCCGTACCAGGCGTCGGCGCAGGCGATATCGGCGGCGTTGCCGACGGCATCGGGGCAGATCTTGCAGCGGAACTGGACTTCCTTGGACAGGATATCGCCCCAGCTGTCGGCATAGCTCATGCGGCGCGTGCTGCCGTCGTGGAGGGTGGCGGTGGCAAAGCCCGGCCAGCCGTCGCCGCGGTAGCGGAAGGCGGCGACCTCGTGGGGCTCAACGCCCAGCTTGGCGAGAATACGCCCGGTGCCGGCGGCGCTCGGGATGCCGGCGCAGAAAAACGCGAGCATCAGCGGCACCTGCGCCGCAATGCGCGGATCGGTGCGGGCGCGGGCGCGCAGCGCGGTGACGTCGCAGGGCTTGCCGACAAAGGCGAAGCGGCCGCGCGCCAGCCAGGCCTCGAGATCGGCAAGCGGCGCCGACGGCGCATAGCGCGAACCGGCGGCGGCAAGGATGGCGCCGGCATCTGCCGACACGTCGGTGCGGTTGCCGGTCGGGCTGTCGGGATCGGCGCCGGTCTGGACGACGAAATCGACCATGCCGGTCGCCAGCGCATGGGCGAGCAGCGCCGACAGCACCCCGCCCGACGAGGCGCGGTGGCGCAGCGTGTCGTCATGCGCAAAGCCGGTGCCGACGAAATGCGCGCGGCCCCATAGCGGATCATCGATCGGCGCCGGGGCGAGATCGCTTTCGTCGACGATCAGCGCCGGGCAGGCGGCGGCAATGCCGGCTTCC
This sequence comes from Sandarakinorhabdus sp. DWP1-3-1, assembly GCF_049896705.1. Taxonomy (NCBI): domain Bacteria; kingdom Pseudomonadati; phylum Pseudomonadota; class Alphaproteobacteria; order Sphingomonadales; family Sphingosinicellaceae; genus Sandarakinorhabdus; species Sandarakinorhabdus sp. DWP1-3-1. The sequence continues at coordinate 514,482 of NZ_JAFCUV010000001.1, forward strand.
TGGGCGTCGGTCAGCGCTGCCGACTGGTGGGGGCGGAGGTAACCCGGCGGTGCCATCGCCATGGCGACGGCGCCCGGCGCGATGCCGGCGCACAGGCCGCAGCCGCTGCACAACTGCCCGCGGGCGACGCGTTCGAGGCTGGGCGAGGGCGTCACCGCGCCGCCGCGGCCGCGAATTGCGCGGCGAGCTCGCCGATGTAGCTTTCGAGGCCGGCGGCGATCACCGGCGCGCCGCGGGCGATGTCCTTGGCGAGTTCGGCACGGCGGGCAAAGGCATCGAGGATGAAGGCAGTGGCGGCGCCTGTGTCCATGCCCTTGGCGGTGACCAGCCAGGGGTAGTCGAGGCCGCGGTACAGCCCTTCGAACTTGCGGCTGTAGCTTATCGGCACGACGGGGACGCCGGCCGAATAGGCGGCGATGGTGGCGTGCATGCGGGCACCGGTGAGGAAATCCAGCCCCGCGATGAAGCTTTTGGCGGCGACCGGCGAAGCGAAATCGGGGTGGCGGACGAGGGCCGGGGACTCGGCCTTCAACCGGTCGGCGGCGGCGCCGTCGTCGTCGCTGGGCAGGCCGGGCGCCATGACATGGGGAACAAGATGGACCTCCACCCCCGGCATGGCGGTGAAGGCGGTGACCAGCGCGCGGGTCAGCGCCGCATAGTCGAAATCGAGGCCGTACTGGTTGTTGCCGGCATAACCGCCGTGCATCAGCAGGCCGGACACGTTGATGCCGACCTTGATTGGCCCGCCGGAGCGGCGTGCCGGCCGGTCATAAGGTAGTGCGAACGCGACATCGATGGCCTGGCGGGCATCGGCATCGGGGGCGAGTGCCTGCAGCGCCGCCATTGAAAGCGGGTCGCGGGCGAAGACCACATCGGCGCGGCGGCAGGCCCAGGCGGCCATGGCGGTGTGCGGCTGGCGCGAGAACGGCCCGATGGTCTGCGGCGACAGCACCAGCGGCTTGCCGGCCAGGATGGCGAGCGCCTTGGTCATGAAGATATAGGCAAAGCGCTTGTCGGGGTAGATGTCGGCAAAGCTGTCGCCGGCGCCGATGTCGAGCAGGATGTCCGACGCGGCGACATCGGCGCGATAGCCCGACGGCGCGATCATGTAGCGGCCGGTGATGGTGCGCACGGCGATGTCGCTGCCGGTCACATAGGGGGTGCCGGTTTCACGCGCACCGATGATGGTGAACTGCGGGGTCAGCCCGGCGCGCGCCGCGGCGGCGCGCGCAAGCGCGATATTGCCGATGGTGAGGGCACCGACCCCCAGATTGCCGGCGGCAACCGAATGCCACAGCAATCCGATCCGGAGCGTCGTCATGGCCGACCTTCCCGAGACACGAAGGGGAGCGTGCAGGTGGCGGGGCGGCTGCCCCGCCGCGAGGGCCTCAGCCGGCGGGGGCTGAGGCCGGCGCGGTGGCGGCCGCCGGCGTCGCGGCGGGTGCGCCTGCCGGACGGGCCGGTGCCTTGGGGAAGACCGGGGGGCCATAGCCCTTTCCGTAGACGATCTTGGCCTTGTAGTCGGTCTGGTAGGCCTTCAGCGCATCGGCGAGGCTTTTCTGCGTGTTCTGGCGCTGCAGGACGTTCTGCGCATAGGAAATCGCCTTTTCGCCGGTGAACGGCTGCGACTTGGTCGCGGTGACGTTGTTGACGTAGATGACCGGGGCCGGGGCGCCGGCGGGCTGGTCGGCGAACATGAACGGCTCGCCGTTGCTCGATGCGGTGATGCGGATGATCTCGTTGGTCAGCGCCGGATTGACGGTCAGCGAATCGATCTGCTGCGGCGCGCGGCGATATTCGACATTGGCGTCGGTCAGGATGCGTTCGACATCGGCCATGGTCTTGGCATCCTTGAGCCCGAGCTGGTCGATGTTGGCGGGACGCAGGAACTGGATCTGGTCGAGGGTGAAGATCTTGCGATCACCGAACACCTGCGGGTTTTCGGACACGAACTTCTGTGCCGCTTCCCGCGTCGCCTTGGGCACCTTGCGCTGGATGTCGGCCTGCAGCGCCTGGACGAGCAGCCCTTCCTCGGTGCGCTCCTTGGCGAGGAGGAACTGCGGGCTCTTGTCGAGCTTCAGCTTTTCGGCCTCCGCGGCGAGCATCTTGCGTTCGATGACGCGGGCCAGCGCGACCGATTCCACCAGCTTGCGCGGGGCATCGCCGCCGCGGTTGGGGATGGTGGCAAGCTCGCCGTTGAGCTCGTGGATGGTGATTTCCTGGCCGTCGACAGTGGCGACGACCTGGCCTTCGGGTGCCTTGGGGGTCTTGTCGCAGGCCGCCAGGAACAGCGTGGCGGCCGCGGCCGAGGCGAGCATTGTCACGCGTGCCGATTTGATCATAGCAGCTCCTGAAGTCGAAATTGGGGAATGTATGGCGATTTCATGCGCCGGACTTGTCATCGCGGTCAATATTTGAGGCCAAAAAGGGCACGCAGCAGCGCCGCGGCGCGCGCCGGGCGACCGCGCAGCAGCCGCGCCGCCGCCGCCGCCGCCGTCAGCAGCCAGTACCACGGCCACAGGATGACGCGATGCCTGGCGATGAAGCGCAGCCGCGAGCGCGCCAGCCAATATTCCGAAAAGGCGCTGCGATCGCCGGTGCCCGACGAGCCGATCGAGCCACCTTCCTTGTGAAAGACGACGGCGCCATGGGCAAATGCGATGGCGAAGCGGCCGCGGTTGCGCCAGGCCCAGTCGAGTTCCTCGTAATAGAGGAAATAGCCTTCATCCATCGGCCCGATGGCATCGAGGAACGCCCGGCTGACGGCGATCGAGGCGCCGAGCACGAAATCGGTCTCGCGGGCGACCTTGAGAGGATCGAACGGTGCCTTGGCCGGCTGCCCCATGCCGATGCCGCGCGACCGGCCGGTCCAGATATCGAATGTGCTGCCGTTCAGTGCCTGCACCCGGTCGGGCCGGTGGTAATAGCGGACCACCGTGCCGCACATGCCGGCGCGGTCGGTCGCGGCCATCCGGTGCTGCACCGCCGCCGCGGCGTTGCGGTCGATGACGGTATCGTTGTTGAGCAGCCAGAAGGTATCGAGCTGCGGCTGGGCGAGCAGCCAGCGCAGGCCGACATTGTTGCCGCCGGCAAAGCCGAGGTTGCCGCCGGAATCGATCAGCGTCAGCCGCACCGCCGGATCGGGCCGGCGGCCTGCCATGTCGGCGGCGGTAAAACGCTCGCAGGCGATCGGCTTGCGCATCGGCGGCTGTGAATAGCCCGCCATGGCGGCGGCGGCGGGTACGGCAGCAGCGGTGCCGGCGGCCCAGGCGGCGATATGGTCGAGCGAATTGTCCGACGATGCGTTGTCGACGACGACGACGCGCACCGGGATGGTGCTGCGGAACATTGATTCGAGGCACTCGATGCTGTCCTGCCAGCGGTTCCAGTTGACGAGGACGATGCCGATTTCGCCGCTGCGGGCTCCGCTCATGGTGCGGTCGTCCAATAGCTGCCACCGGAAACTTCGGGCGCCGCCGCGGCGCGCGCCATTTCGGCCACGCGCCAGAGCCGGATGCGCACCAGCAGCCCGATGCCCCGCAGGCGGCTGCCGAGGCCGGCAAGCCGATCGCTGGTCAGCAGCTTGACCGCGTGCACGGGGATGGAGGCGAGGACGACCAGCCGCTGCACCGTCCAGCGCCAGGCCGGGCGGCCGGCGGTGCGGTGGGCGACGAGATCATGGGCGATGTGGCGCTGCCATTTGCGCTGCAGCTCGGCAAAGGTGGTGCGCGCCGGGTGGTAGATGCGCATCGCCTCGACATAGCGGATGCGATAGCCGGCGGCGGTGGCGCGGGCGCCCCAGTCCATGTCCTCGGCGATATCGATGCCCGCAAATGGCCCCACCGCAACATGTACGGCGGCACCCATCGCCAGGTTGCCGGTGCCCGAAAAATTCTTGGTGGCGATGTACATCTGCTGGCGATAGGCGAACACCGCCTCATAGGCCTCCAGCGCGGTCAGCCGGCGCGGATCGCCGACATCGATGCGGACGTCGCCGCCGACGACATTGCGGTCGGGATCGGGCTCGACGGCGTCGATCGCCGCCTGCAGCCAGCCGGCTTCGGCGCGGCAATCGGCATCGATGAAGGCGAGCAGCGGCGCCGATGCCGCGGCGACGCCGGTGTTGCGGGCGAGGCCCGGGCCGGGCCGGGGTTCGGCGAGGAAGCGCACGGCCGGATAGGCGGCGGCGACGTCGGCCGGGAATTCCCGCGAGTTGTTGTCGACGACGATCACCTCGAATCGCCCATGATCCAGCTGCTGGCCGAGCACCGAATCGAGACAGATACGCAACGATTTCGGCATCTGGTAATGCGGTATGATCACCGCCGCGCGCGGCACGGCGGGATCGACCTGGCGAGAGGTGTCGGTCTGCAACGGTAACGCCGGCGCGCGATCGCCCTCGGGATCGACCTCAGGGCGCCATCCGGGCCATCGCCGCCGACATCAGCAGCAGGGACGACACACCCGGGTAGCGGAAGCGGAAGCGCGCTTCGCCGCCGGGTTCCTGCAGTTCGAGCAGGTCGTTGGCATTGGCGAAACGCTTCAGGTCGCGCTCGATGATCGTCGGCACACTGTTGCCGCCGAGTTCCGTGTACACATCGTCGACGGTGAAATAGCCGTCGGCCGAGCTGCCGGCGCGGGCGGCGGCGATCAGCAGCGGCCATTGCGCCCGGGCTTCGTCGCGGCCGAGGCTGGCCTGGACGCGGCGTGGCAAGGACGCGTTCCAGTCGGTCAGCACGCGTTCGACGGCGGTGCGGCCATGGACCTCGGAGACCTGCGACCGCTTGTCGGCAAGCGCGGCGAGGCCGGCCTGGTGGGCGAGCAGCCGCACCAGATAGGGCGAGCCGCCGGCCATGGCGGTTATCATTTGGACGGCTTCGTCGGAAAACTTGATCTCGGCGGCGGTCTCGCCGATGGCGATGACGTCGCGCACTTCGTTGACCGACAGCGGCCGCATCGGCAGGCCGACGATGTTGCGTCGGATCGACGGGGCATAGCCGATCAACTCGTCGAGGTTCTGGGCGACGCCCGTCAGCACCAGCTGGACGCGGGCGGCGCGGTCGGACAGATTCTTGATGAGCTCGGCGACGTCGCGGCGGAACGAGGCGTCGAGGACGCGATCATATTCGTCGAGGATGATGATGACGCGGGTGCCGGTGACGTCGGCGAACAGGTCGGCGAGTTCACGCGGCCCGAAATGTTCCTCCAGCATGACATCGAAATTGTCGCCGCGCTCGGCCTCGGGCGAATTCGGCAGCACCGACTTGTGGTAAAGGCGCGGAATGCGGGCGGCGAAGGAGCGGAACATGGCGTCGAACTGCGCCTCGGTTCCGCAGCTGCCGTAAAGGACGAGGTAGCGCGCCTCGCGGGCGGTTTCAGCAAAGACATGGGCGAGGCTGGTCTTGCCGATCCCGCGCTCGCCGTAGATGACGACATGGACACGCTGCTGCTCGATGCTGGCGATCAACTGGGCGAGGGCATCGTGGCGGCCGGCAAAGCTTTCGCGGCCGATGACCGGTTGCGAGGCGCCGAGCGCATCGCGCAGCGCCAGCTTGCGGCGGGCAAGGCCGGCATCGGAATCGCCTGGCTCCACGTCGTCGGAGGCCGATGCGGAGAAGCGCGGCAGGGTGAACGGGCGGACAACGGGCTGGGGTTCGCGCCACAGCGTGTCGAGGAAGGCCGGACGAGCGTCGGCTGCGGCGGCACCGGCGGCGGCGCGGGGGTCGGCGACCATCGGTTCGGTGTCATAGGCTGCGGCAGGGGCTGCGATGACGGCGTCGGCATCGTTTTCGGGCAACGTTTCCGCACCGGCGCGTTCGGCCCGTGACCAGCGTTTCCAGATCATAGATAAACTCACTCTCGTCATGCTGACCAGTCGACCGCTCTATACAACATGCGCTTTCATTGTCAGGCGGTTTTTCCCGCGCCATCGTCACGTTACGGTCTTGCAAGCTGCTTTACGACGATAGCCCGACAAGGTTGCCGATGCCTGCCTGCGGGTGTAGCACCCGACAACATGCGACACGGGAGTATCAGGCGGATGGCGTTTCGGAAGACTGTGGCGGCGTTCGCGACCGCGGCATCGCTGCTGGGCGGGACATCGGCCGGCGCGCAGGCCCTGCCGCCGATCATCAGCACGGCCGGCGACGACAGCCCCATCGAAAACGGTGCGCTGTCGGCGATCGGCAGTCTCGTCGGCGGCCTGCGGCTCGATGCTTCGATCAACACGCTTTACGATTCAAACCTGTTGCGGCTGGGTGACGGCTTTCCGCCGAACGGCGGCGCGAGCAAGAGCGATGTTCGCATCTCGCCATCGGTACGGGCCTCGTTCGGCAAGGCCATCGGGCGCCAGGAATTCTATGCGTCCGGCATTGTCGGCCGCGACTATTTCATCAACAATTCCAATAGAAACCGTAACAATTACGGCGTCAACGGCGGCGTCAACTGGCGCCTGGGCACGCGCTGCAGCGGCGATGTGTCGGGCAGTTTCAATAGCCGGCAGCAGTTGTTTTCCGAGGTGTCCTTCGCCTCGGTGAACGTCCAGGAGCAGCTGAGCTTTGGCGGCAGCGCCATCTGCCGGACGGCAACCGGCATCGGTTTCGGCGGCTCGATCCGGCGCTCGACGACGCGCAACGACAATCCAGACCGGATTTCGTTCGACACCAACAGCACGTCCTTTTCACCCCAGCTGAGCTATGGCAATCCGACGCTCGGCCAGTTTTCGCTGTCGGGCAGTTTCAGCCAGGCGCGCTACCCGGCGCGCTTCATCATCAACAACGCCGGCGCGCAGCAGCCCGATGGCGTCGACATCATGTCGGGCCGTTTCGGCTATCAGCGCGGCCTCGGCGGCCGGCTGTCGGTGAATTTCGGCGTCAGCTATTTCGACGTGACGCCCACGCCTGCCGACATCCTCGTGCCGATCGCGCCGGGCATCGGCATACCGCTGACCCGCGAATCGCAGTCGAACCTCGGCTATGACGTCGGCGTCAGCTACAACAGCGGCAGCCGGCTGACCGCCGACATCACGGCGCGCAAGTCGGCGCAGGCGAGCATCAACGTCGGCGCGCAGTACCAGGTCGTCCAGGCGATCGCCGGCAATATCGGCTATCGCCTGAACCGCGCCATCGGCCTGACGTCGGGCGTCAGCTATACCCAGCGCGACTATCGCAACAGCTTCACCAGCATAGAGGAGCCGACGCGGCGTCTGCAGGACAAGATCGCGCGTATCTTCGCCGGCCTGTCCTACAGCCCGGGGACGCTATATTCGGTTTCGGGTGACATTTCTTATCAGGATCGTAAATCGAATCCTGACGACTATTCGTTTAAGTCGTTCGCGGCGACGCTGCGGCTGCGCGCGGGTTTTGGAGGACGTGGTTGATGTCGGCGGTTATGCGTATCGGGGAAGATCGCGATGGGTTCGCCCGTCTCGCCATGATGTGGCGGCTGGTGCTGGCGACGGTGCTGCTGCTGTGCGGCAGCGGCGCCGCGTTGGCCCAGGCCGGCGATCCCGGCTATGTGCTCGGCGCCGACGACACCGTCCAGGTCATCGTCTATGGCCAGTCGGAATTCAACATCACGACGCGGGTCAAGGCCGACGGCACGATCGTCATGCCGCTGATCGGCATCGTCAAGGCATCGGGGCTGACCAGCATCGGCCTTGCCCGTGAAGTCACCAGCAAGCTGACGAGCGGCGGGTTCCTGAAGGATCCGATCGTCAACGTCGAGATCGGTGCCTATGTCAGCAAGACCGTCAATGTCGCCGGCAAGGTCGGCGCCCCCGGGGTCTATCCGCTCGACCGGCCATATCGCGCGCTCGAAGTGCTGCTGAAGGCCGGCTGGATCCGCGAAAACGGCGCCGCCTATGTCTATCTGCGCCGTCCGGGCGCTTCCGAAATCCGGCTCGAAGCCGAAGGCCTGGTGAGGGGCGAGCCCGACAAGGACCCGTATCTGCGTCCCGGCGACACCTTGTATGTGCCCGAGGCCGACCAGTTCTTCCTGACCGGTCAGGTCAACCGTCCCGGCGCCTTGCCGGTGCTGCCGGGCATGACCATCCGCCAGGCGCTGGCGCTCGCCGGCGGCGTCACCGCCACGGGTTCGAGCAACAAGGTCGGGCTGATCCGCGGCAATGCCAAGGAAGTCGACGCGGAACTGACGCAGATTGTGCAGAAGAATGACGTAATCATCGTCAAGGAACGCTTGTTCTGATGATCGCTTCAGTGTTTTTCAAGGACGCCGTTCGATGAGCCTCGCCCAATTCCTGCGCATCCTGATTGCGCGGCGCTGGATCATTTTCACGACGCTGATCACCTGCGTCGTGGTTGCGCTGGCGGTGGCGAGCACGCTGCCGGAACGCTATCCGGCGCGGGCGCGCGTGCTGCTCGACATCGTCAAGCCGGATCCTGTTACCGGCGAGATGCTCGGGCCGAGCGCGGCGCGCGGCTATGTGCGCACCCAGATCGAGCTGATCCAGGATTTCCGCATCGCCGGCGATGTCGTCGACAAGCTGGGCTGGGCGGACAATCCGGGCCTGCAGGCGGCGTGGCAGGCGGAAACCGGCGGCAGCACCGATTTCCGGCGCTGGGCGGCGCAGCGCATCATCAGCGGTACGGAGGTCGGCCTTGTCGAAGGCTCGAACATCCTTGAAATCACCTATCAGTCGCCCGATCCCGAGCTGTCGAAGCAGATCGTCACGCTGCTGCGCGAGTCCTACATCGACAACAGCCTGAAGTTCAAAACCGATACGGCCGGCCGCACCGCCGACTGGTACCGCGAGCAATCGGACAAGGCGCAGGCGGCGCTGGCCCAGGCCGAGGCCGCCAAGACCAATTTCGAGCGTGCCAACAACATCGTCGTGGGCCCGAGCGGCGAATCGGAGCAGTCGAAGCTGATCAGCCTGCAGGCGGCGCTGATGCAGGCGCGCGGTGGCGCCACGGCGCAGGAGGCGATGCAGGGTGCCCAGGTCACCGTCGGCGTGGTCGACCAGCTGAAGGTCCAGCTGGCAACGCTGAACGACCAGATCGAGCAGGCCGGCGAAAAGCTCGGGCTGCAGCACCCGACCTACAGGGCGATGATCGCCCGGCGCAATTTGCTCAACCGCGAAATCTCCCGCGAGACGTCGGTGCAGAATTCGAACCGTGCCGCCATGGGCAATGCCGGGCAGCGCACGGTGGCGGCGCTGGAGCGGGACTATGAGGCGCAGCGCACCAAGGTGCTGGGCATGAAGGACAAGTTCGACCAGCTGGCGCAGTTGCAGCGCGAAGTCGATCTGCGCCGCTCGCAATATGAAAAGGCCGCGGCGCGCACCGCCGACCTCAAGCTGGCATCGAACGTGTCCGAAAGCGGCCTTGTCGTGCTCGGCGACGCGATCGGCACCTCGGTGCCGTCGTTCCCCAAATGGCCGCAGGTCTGGGGCCTGTCGGCGGCGTTCGGGCTCGGTCTCGGCCTCGTGCTGGCGGTGTTCACCGAATTGCTCAAGCGGCGCATCCGCGGCACCGATGACCTTGGCTTTGCCTCCAAGTCGCCGGTGCTGGCGGTGGTCGCCGATGTCGCGCCATCGCCATGGCGCGACCGCATCACCCGCCTGCTGTCGCGGCGACGCCGACCGGTCGATCCCGGCTGGCAACCTGCTCAGTGACCGGTCAAGGGAATACGACGACAATGGATTCGACTCCCCTGGCTGACGCGGTCGCGAACCGCGTCGATGACGGCCGCATGACATTCGATGCGCCTATCCGCGACGCGCTGTTGCGGCTCGGCTATCTTTCCGAGGACCAGACCGCCCGGGTGGCGGCGCACCAGGCCGAGCGCGGGCTCGATTTCGACCAGGCCGCGCTGGAACTGGGCTTCATCACCAGCGAGGAGCTGGACCGCGCCCGCGAATTGCTGATCGGCAGCCTGGCACTGCAGGACACGCAGCGCCGCGACGTTTCGGAGGAACTGGTCGTCGTCAACGATCCCGGCTGCCTGCGGTCTGAATCGATCCGGCTGCTGCGCACCCAGATCATCGCCCAGCATATCCGTGCCGGTCGTCGCGGCCTTGCCTTTGTGTCACCGATCGATGGTGCCGGTTGCAGCTATCTCGCCGCCAACCTCGCTGCATCGCTGTCGCAGGTCGGCACCAAGACGCTCATCGTCGACGCCAACATGCGCTCGCCGCGGCTTGACCAGATCTTCGGCCTCGACGTCAATGCGCCCGGGCTTTCGAGCTTCCTGTCGCTGCAGGTCGCCCGGCCGGAACGCGTCGTCCATGCCAATGTGCTGCCCAATCTGTCGGTGATCACCGCCGGGCCGCCGGTGGCGCGGCCGCAGGAACTGCTGTCGGGCAGCCGCTTTCGCGACGGTACCAATACGCTTCTGCGCGAATATGACCTGGTCATCTTCGATACGCCGGCGACCAACGCCAATGCCGATGCGCTGACGGTGGGGGCGGCCGCCGGCTATGCGCTCGTCGTGGCCCGACGCAACTTCAGCTTTTTCAACGATGTGTCGACGCTGGTGAGCCAGTTGGCATCGGCGCGCTGCCCGGTCATCGGTTCCGTCCTCAACGAGTTTTGATGGTGGCCACCGCGGTTTCCACGATCCGCCCGGCGTGGCAGGCGCTGGTGTTGCGGCACTGGCCGGTGTTCGTCGGCATCGCGCTGATGGCGATCCCGACGATGGTGTCGGTGGCGCGAGGGCCGTGGTCGCTCGAATCGGGGGTGCACGGCCCGATCGTGCTGGCGACCGGCCTGTGGCTGATCTTCCGGCGGATGCCCGAGATCCGGCGCGACATGGTACCCGGCGCGACGACCCCGACGGTTGTCGCGCTGGCGGTGGCGGTGCCGGCCTATGCCTTTGGCCGCGCCTATGATTTCATCAGCGTCGAGGTGGCGGCGCTGATGCTGGCGCTGCTTGCGGTCGCCTATGCCTATGTCGGGCGCCGGGTGCTGCGCGCCATGTGGTTCCCGATCTTTTATCTCGGCTTCATCATCCCGGTGCCGGGCTGGCTGCTCGACCAGGTCACTCAGCCGCTGAAGCTTTTCGTGTCGCTGGTGGTGACCTGGACGCTGACCCAGTTCGGCTATCCGATAGGCAACAGCGGCGTCACCATCTACGTCGCCAATTACCAGCTGCTGGTGGAGGACGCCTGCGCCGGCTTGAACTCGCTGGTCAGCCTGTCGGCGATCGGGCTGTTCTACATCTACATGCTGCGGGGCAGCAACTGGCGCTATTCGATGCTGCTGCTGGCGCTGGTCCTGCCGATCGCCATTGCGGCCAACATGATCCGCGTCGCGGCGCTGGTACTGATCACCTATCATTTCGGCGATGCGGCGGCGCAGGGTTATCTGCACAAATTTGCCGGCATGGTGACCTTTACATCGGCACTATTGTTCATCTTTCTGGTCGACAAGCTGCTGACGCCGGTACGCAATGCGCTGGCCTCGCCAGGGGATACGATGCCATGAACCGCCGTGATGTCCTGCTCGGCGGCAGCCTGTTCGCCGCCGCGGGTGCCGCCGCGGCGCTGCAGCCACGGAAGCGTCTCGTGCTGCTCGAGGATCGCAAGCTCGAGGATATCATTCCCGAAAGGGTCGGCGCCTGGAACACGGTGCCGTCCAACGCCTTTGTGTTGCCGAAGTCGCCGGGCAGCCTTGCCGATCGGCTGTACAGCCAGACGATGGCACGGCTCTATGCGTCGCCGTCGAACCCGCCGGTGATGCTGGTCGTCGCCTATGGCGCGGTCCAGAACGACCTGCTGCAGCTGCACCGGCCCGAAGCCTGTTATGCCGCCGTCGGCTATACCATTTCGGGGTCGCACACGGTGCCGGCGCGGCTCGGGCCCAATTCGGTGCTGCCGGTGCGCGAATTGAGCGCCACGACCGACAGCCGTGAGGAACAGATCTGTTACTGGACGCGGATCGGCGACGACTTGCCGACCGATGGCTCGTCGCAGCGCATGGTCAAGCTGCGCCAGCAGATGCGCGGTTACCTTTCCGATGGCGTGCTGGTGCGCATGTCGACGGTGGGCGAGCCGACGCCCGAGATATTCGCCCAATTGCGGCTGTTCGCGACCAGCATGGTGGCGGCGATGGCGCCGGGCAATCGCGCGGTGCTGATCGGACGGCCGCTGGCTTCGGCGATCGGCGCCGCCCCGGCGGTAGTGACATGAGCAGCGCCGCGGCGGCGGCGTCAGTCGTTGGCGTTGCTGAACGGCTGCAGCACGATCCAGATGAAGGCCAGCGTCGCGATGCCGAGGGCGATCGCCGCGGCGTGATAGCCGACCATGTCGAGTTTCAGCGCCTCGTTGCCAAGATAGTTGGTGACGGCGCAGCCGATGGCGGCGACCAGATACTGCCAGAGGTGATCGCGGGCGACGCCTTGCGAACGCTGCAGGAAGAGCACGATCAGGCCGGCGAACACGATGATTGTAATCCAGTCGTACGGTGTTTCCATGCCCATTTCCTTGCTCTTTGCGCCGGTCCTACAGCAAGTCGCAACGCCGGCGCTACTGTCATTGCTCCGCTGTCGGCGGGTGCTGCGCAATGAACGATATCCAGCTGCAGCCGCGTCCGCCGCTGACGAAGCAGGGTGACAAGCCGGGGGTGCCGCTCGACCTGGCGGTGTTCTTCGTGCGGCTGCTCGAGTTCGTCACGGTGCTGGTCAGTGGCGCGCTGGCGACGGCGCTGGTCCGCGATACGCTGACGCCCGATTCCGCCGGCCTTTATTCGCGCGTGGTCGTCGTGGCGGCGATCGCCTATGGCGTGCTCGGCGAAAGCCTCGGCTGCTATGACGTCGATGCCCAGTTCTCGCTGCGTCGCGCCTGGCAGCGGGTGGCCACCAGCTGGGTCACCGTGGCGCTGTTCATGATCACGCTCGGCTTTCTGTTGAAGTCGTCGGACGTGGTGTCGCGCGGCTGGGCGCTGGGTTGGTTCGCCGGCGGCGGCGCCATGCTGCTGGCGGTGCGTGCCGCCTCGACCTTCTGGGTGCGTCGGCTGAAGAACCAGGGCACGTTCAACCAGCGGGTCGCGATTTTCGGTGCCGGGGTGCAGGGCGCGCGCTTTGCCGATTATGTGCTGAGCCACGACCGGTTGACGATCTCGCTGGTCGGTTTTTTCGACGATCGGCGCGATGGCCGGGTGCCGGCGACGGCGTCGAACGTGCCGGTGCTGGGCAATCTGTCGGCGCTGATCTCGATGATCCGCGACGGACGCATCGACCAGGTCGTCGTCGCGCTGCCCTGGTCGGCGGAAACCCGGCTGCAGCAGATCGTCAGCCGGCTGGCGCTGACACCGGTGAAGATCCGCCTGGCGCCCGACCTCGCCAGCTTTGCATTTGTGCGCCGGCCCCTGGTCATGCTCGGTGAGCTGCCGGTGATGACGCTGTTCGAACGGCCGATCTCGGGGATCGATGCCGGTGTGAAATCGGCCGAGGATCGCATTTTGACGGTGCTGATCCTGGCAGTGATCTGGCCGCTGCTGCTGGTCGTCGCGCTGGCGGTGAAGCTCGATTCGCCCGGCCCGATCTTTTTCCGCCAACCGCGCGAAGGGTTCAACAACCGGCCGTTCCGGGTGTTCAAGTTTCGCACCATGTATCACGACCACGGCCAGGTCGACGGCATCGACCAGGTCAGCCGCAATGATACCAGGGTCACGCGGGTCGGCCGGCTGCTGCGTCGCACCAGTCTCGACGAACTGCCGCAGCTTTTCAACGTGCTGCAGGGCAACATGTCGCTGGTCGGCCCGCGCCCGCACGCGCCGTCGACCCGCGCCGGCGGCCGGCTGTTTCCGGAAGTCGTCGCTTCCTATGCGGCGCGTCACAAGGTCAAGCCCGGCATTACCGGCTGGGCGCAGGTCTGTGGCTGGCGCGGCGAAACCGATACCGAAGCCAAGCTCGTCAAGCGGTTCGAGCACGACCTTTACTATATCGAGAACTGGTCGCTGTGGTTCGACCTGTACATATTGGCGCGGACGGTCGGCGCGCTGATCCTGCCCAAGAACGCGTTCTAGACGGCGCCGGCGTGGGCGGATGGTGGCAGCCGCGGCGGATCGAGCCGGCCGACCTGCGCCACGACGGCAACAGCTTCACCATCCAGCGCTGGGTGCTGGCGTCATCGGTAATGATATCCCACGCCTGGGACCTGACCAGCCCGGTGACCGGGCTCGATCCGATCGCCTCGGTGCTCGGCTTTCCGGTCAGCCGGCTGGCGGTTTATCTGTTCTTCACGTTGAGCGGCTTCCTCGTCACCGGCAGCCTGTACAAGCGCGGGGTGACGCCGTTTTTGGTGGCACGGGCGCTGCGGTTGCTGCCGGGGCTGTGGGTCATGCTGATCGTCGTGCCGCTGGGTTTGTGGGCGGCGTTCGGCACCCTGTCGTTCGGCGCGTTCGTCGGGTCGCCGGAAACCTGGCGCTTCGTGGGCCGCAACGCGCTGCTGCTCGGCCGGGATTTCGCGCTGCCGGGGCTGTTCGAGACACATTACCTGCCGGGTGTCGTCAACGGCTCGCTGTGGACGATCCCCAAGGAAGTGCAATGTTATCTGGCGCTGACGCTGGCGGCGGCAGTGGGGCTGACCCAGCCGCGGCGGCGGATGACATTGATATTGGTGCTGCTGCTGGCGCTGGAGCTGGCGCTGCCGACAAGCCTGCGGCTGGGGTCGATGCCGCTCGGCGCCACGCGCCAGCTGGCCTTTGCCTTCGGGCTGGGCGTGCTGGCCTGGCTGTGGCGCGACCGGCTGCCGCTGTCCTGGCCGGTGGCGCTGGGGCTGGTGGCGCTGGCACTGCTGGTGCCGGCAGAGGCGCGGTGGAAGGTCAACATCTCGCAGGTCGCTTTCGGCTACCTGGCCATCGTCGCCGGTTTTCGCGTGCCGGCGGCGGTGAAGCGGTTCAGCGCGGCAGCGCCGGATTATTCCTACGGCATCTACATCTATGCGTTCCCGATGCAGCAGGCGGCAGTGGCACTGGGCGCGGCGACGCCGCTCGCCAATCTGGGGCTGGCCTTTGCCATGACGGTGCCGCTGGCGGCGCTGTCCTGGCATCTCGTCGAAAAGCCGGCGCTGCGGCTGAAACCCGGGGTGCGGCCGGCTGCACCGGTCGCGGCGGGGTTGGCAAGGCCGGAGAATGCGCCTTTGCCGGCGTCGCGATTCGAGCCGTAACGGCAATTTCAGCGCAAATGAGGATGGTGTTTGGCAACAATGCATATAATCGACGCCAGCTTGTGGACATAATCGTGCCGGATGCTTGCATTGGCCGAAAATTCTTGTAGTTGGTGCGGACGAAGGCGACGCTCGCCGTTCGATCGTCCGACAATTGCGGGCAACAGGAACAGGGCCGACACATGAACGATCAGACGCTTGCGTCATTGGAGACGCCGGTGACGCTGGTACCGCAGGCGGTCAGCAACCCCATTCGTGACCGCGCCGATTGGGATGCGATGCGCGCCGCCGTGCTCGCCGACCCGGGTGCCGTCCATGGTGCCATGGCGGCGCGCAACCTGCACTGGCTGGTGGCGCTGCCGGATGGCGCGTCGGCCTGGCTGACGTTCGACGGGACGCGCTGGTCGGGCTGGGATGCCGTGACCGCCGAAGCCGTCAGCCCCGAATTGCCGGCGGATTTCGCGCCCTGGACGCGCGCCTTCAACGACGATGATGCGCCGCATTTCCGCTGGTTCGACGGCGCGCGGACCAATTGCGGCTTCAACGAGGTCGATCGCCACGTGCTCGCCGGCCATGGCGACGAGGCGGCGTTCATCTTCGAAGGCGATCGCTGGGACATGGCGCAGGACGGCGGCCGCGGCGCGCCTGTCGATTGCTACAGCGTCAGCCGCAAGCAACTGCTGGTCGAGACGGCAAAATGCGCCATCGCGCTGAAGAACCTGGGCCTGAAGGCCGGCGACCGGATCGCGCTCAACATGCCGAACATCCCGGCGCAGCTCTATTGGACCGAAGCCGCCAAGCGCATCGGCGTGCTGTATACGCCGGTGTTCGGCGGCTTTTCGGACAAGACGCTGTCGGACCGCATCCATGATGCCGGGGCGAAGATCGTCATCACCGCCGATGGCGGCTATCGCATGGCGCAGATCGTGCCGTTCAAGACGGCGTACACCGATCCGGCGCTCGACAATTATGTGCCGGTGCAAGTGGCGCTGAAGCTGCTCGCCGACCGCCTTGCCGGCGACGACCTGGGCCTGTCGCCCGACATGGCGGCGAGCATTGCCGAAACCGTTACCGCGACGCTGAAGGGCGAAGTCACCGTGGAGCGCGGCGATGTCATGCGCGGCGTCGGCCGGGCGCTGGCGGAGCTGGGCAAGGCCGGAACCGTCGATTCGACTGCCTCGGCGCGCATCCGCATCGCCGTCGCCGAGGCGCTGGTGGCGACGCCGCCACGCGTCGATGCCGTCGTCGTCGCGCGCCATACCGGCCAGCCCGACATCGTCTGGCGCGACCGCGACGTGTGGAGCCACGACCTGACCAACACGGCGCTGGGCGAGATCCTGAGCGCGGCTGGCGTCGCCGATGAAAAGGCGCTGCTGGCGCTGCCCGATACCGAACTGGTGCGCGCCATCTGGGCGGCCGCGCCGGTGCTGCCGGTCGATGCCGAATATCCGATGTTCTTCATCTATACCTCGGGTTCGACCGGAAAGCCCAAGGGTGTCGTCCATGTCCATGGCGGCTATGCCGCCGGCATCGCCGAGACGATGAAGGTGGCGTTCGACGCGCGGCCGGGCGACGTGCTGTATGTCGTCGCCGATCCGGGCTGGATCACCGGGCAGAGCTACATGATCTCGGCACCGCTGCTGACCCGGGTGACGACGGTGCTCGGTGAAGGCGCACCGGTGTTTCCGCATTCGGGACGCTTTGCGGCGATGATCGAGCGCCATGGCGTGACGATCTTCAAGGCCGGCGTGACGTTCCTGAAGGCGGTGATGTCCGACCCGCAGAACCTTGCTGACATCAAGGCCTATGACATGTCGGGGCTGCGCGTCGCGACCTTCTGCGCGGAGCCGTGCTCGCCGCCGGTGCAGGCGTTCGGCATGGCGAACATCACGCCGCAGTACATCAACAGCTATTGGGCGACCGAGCATGGCGGCATCGCCTGGACGCATTTCTATGGCAATGGCGATTTCCCGCTGGCTGCCGATGCCCGCACCTTCCCATTGCCGTGGATCGTCGGCGATGTCTGGGTGGAGGACGAGGCCGGCGACGCCAAGGGGACGGTGCTGCTGACGCGCGAAAAGGCCGATGGCGTCAACTGGCGCCGGGCCGAGGTTGGCGAGAAGGGCGAGATCATCATCGCCGCGCCATACCCCTATCTGGCGCGGACCGTCTGGGGCGACCCCGAGCATTTCGTTGTCGAGAATGGCAGCGTCGCCGCCGGCTGGAAGGGTGATGGCGAGCGCTGGGACAGCAATTACTGGCGGCGCTGGCAGGGTGTCTGGGCCTATACCCAGGGCGATTTCGCAGTGCGCCACGAGGACGAGGGCTTTTCGCTGCACGGGCGGTCCGATGACGTCATCAATGTCTCCGGCCACCGCATGGGCACGGAGGAGATCGAGGGCGCCATCCTCCGCGACAAGCAGCTCGACCCGGATTCGCCGCTCGGCAATGTGCTGGTCGTCGGGGCGCCGCACCGCGAAAAGGGGCTGACGCCGATTGCCTTCGTGACGGCCTCACCCGGGCAGACGCTGACGCGCGACGATTTCCGCCGCCTGTCGGACCTGGTGCGCCAGGAAAAGGGCGCCGTGGCGGTGCCGGGCGACTTCATCGAGGTGACGCAGTTTCCCGAAACCCGCAGTGGCAAGTATATGCGGCGCATGGTCCGCGCGCTGGTCGAGGGCACCGAGGTCGGCGACGCGACGACGCTGCGCAATCCGGAGAGCCTCGATGAACTGAAGAAGGTCATCGGAGACTGGCAGCGGCGGCAGAGCCTGTCGGAAGACCAGCAGATCTTCGACCGCTATCGCTATTTCCGGGTGCAGTACAATGATGTGGCGCCGGGCCAGAAGGTCGCGACGGTGTTCATTACCAACCCGCCGGTCAACGCGCTCAACGAGCGTGCCATCGACGAGCTGGTGATTGTCGTCGAGCATCTGTCGCGGCGCGATGACGTGGTCGCGGTAGTTTTCACCGGCGACGGCACGGCCAGTTTCGTGGCGGGTGCCGACATCCGGCAGTTCCTGGACGAGATCCACACCGTCGAGGAAGCGCGGGTGCTGCCGAACAACGCCCAGCTGGCGTTCGCCAAGATCGAGAGCATGGGCAAGCCGTGTGTCGCCGCCATCCAGGGCGTCGCGCTCGGCGGCGGCATGGAGTTTGCGCTGGCCTGCCATTGGCGCGTTGCCGAGGCCCATGCCCGCTTCGGCCAGCCCGAAATCCGGCTGCGGCTTCTGCCCGGCTATGGTGGTACCCAGCGGTTGCCGCGGTTGCTCGCCGACAAGAACGGTGCGACGGGCCTGCGCGATGCGCTGGACCTGATCCTCGGCGGTCGCAGCATCGATGGCGCAGCGGCGCTGGAGATCGGCCTGGTCGAGACGCTGGCGACCGGTGCCGATGACGCGCTGAGCCTCGCCCATGCCGCGGTGCGCGAGTTCGTGCGGCACGGTGACAATTCGAAGCTCGGCCGCGCCTGGGCGGAGCGCCGCAAGTCGGCCAAGGCAGCCTGGCAGCATCCGGCGCATGTCGACCTCGACGAGGCGCTGACCGACGAGTTCGTGCAGCGTATCCTCAAGCAGCTCGACTGGGCGGGGCGTGGCAAGGCCGGGGCACGCGCCATCGACGCGATCCGCACAGGCTGGGAGCAGGGGCTGTCGGCCGGGCTGGAACGCGAGGCACAATTGTTCGCCGAGGCCGTCGTCGACCCGCAGGGCGGCAAGACCGGCATCAAGGAGTTCCTCGACAAGAAGAGTCCGCCGCTGCCGGTGCGCCGCAACGGCGTCTATATCGACAGCGAGCACCAGGCCAAGGGCGAACGGCTGGAAACGGCCGGCGACCTGCTGCCGATCGGCGCGCCGTTCTTCCCGGGCGTCACCGCCATCCCGGGGCATCAATATGCCTTCGGCATAGCGCGCGACGCCGGGACGGGGGCGCCGCGCTTCGGCCAGCCGGCGACGCATGAGCGCGAGCTGATCGTGCCGGTGCCGGTGCCGGAACCCAACGAGGCGCTGGTCTATCTGCTGACCAGCGAGGTCAATTTCAACGATATCTGGGCGTTGACGGGCATTCCGGTGTCGCCGTTCGACGGCCATGAGGAGGATGTGCAGGTCACCGGTTCGGGCGGCCTCGCGCTGATCGCGGCGTTGGGGTCGGAAGCCCGTGCCGAGGGCCGGCTGAAGGTCGGCGACATGGTTGCTGTCTATTCCGGCACGTCCGACCTGCTGTCGCCGGCCGCCGGCCGGGACCCGATGTTCGCCGATTTCAGCATCCAGGGCTATGAGACGAAAACCGGCAGCCATGCCCAGTTCCTCGCCGTCCAGGCGCCGCAGCTGCATGGCGTGCCCGGCGACCTGACGCTGGAGCAGGCGGGATCGTATATCCTCAACCTCGGCACCATCGTGCGCTGCCTGTTCACCACGCTGCAGATCGTCGGCGGCAAGACGATCTTCATCGAAGGCTCGGCGACCGGCACCGGGCTTGATGCGCTGAAATCGTCCAAGGCCTCGGGCCTCGCCGTGACCGGCCTGGTCTCGAGCCCGGCGCGGGCCGAGTTCGTCACCACCAAGGGCGCGGTCGGCGCCATCGATCGCACCGATGCGCGCTTTGCCGGGCTGTTCACCGCGGTGCCCGACGGTGCCGAGGCGTCGCGCGCCTGGGAAGTGGCGGGGCAGCCGCTGGTCGAGGAGTACAGGCGCCTCAACAACGGCAAGCTGGCGGACTATGCGGTCAGCCATGCCGGCGAAACGGCGTTCCCGCGCACGTTCCAGCTGCTCGGCGAGGGCGGCAAGCTGGCGTTCTACGGCGCGTCCTCGGGCTATCACCTCAGCTTCATGGGCAAGCCAGGCTCGTCGACGGCGGAGGCCATGCTGCAAAAGGCCGGCGCCCGCGGCGGCGAGGCGATACTGATCTTCTATGGCCCCAATTCGACGGCGCTCGCCGATGAAACCGGCCTCGAGATGATCGAGGCGGCGCGCGGCATCGGGGCGCGCACGGTGGTCGTCACCAACACCGACGGGCAGCGCGAGTTCATCCTGTCGCTGGGCTTCGAGGATGCTGTTGCCGGGGTCGTCAGCCTTGAAGGCATCAAGCGGCGGGAGGGGGCCAATTTCGACTGGCCCGACACCATGCCGCGTCTGCCGGTGGCGCGCGCCGATATCGAGGCGTTCCGCGAGGCGGTGCGCGAGTTCCAGGACAAGACGCTCAAACCCTTCGGCAGCGCCGTCGGCAAGCTGCTGCGGTCCCCCGACAATCCGCGCGGCGCGCCCGATATCGTGCTGGAGCGGGCCGGGCAGGACACGCTCGGCGTCACCTCGGCGCTGGTCAAGCCGTTCACGGGGCGTATCGTCTATGCCGAGGACATGGCCGGGCAGCGCTACAATTTCTACGCGCCGCAGGTGTGGACGCGGCAGCGGCGCATCATCATGCCGACCGCCGAGATCCTCGGCACCCATCTGTGTAACGCCTATGAAGTGACTCGCATGAACGACATGGTCGCCGCCGGGCTGCTCGACGTCACCGAGCCGACCGTGGTGCCATGGGAGGGCCTGCCCGAGGCGCACCAGTCGATGTGGGACAACCGTCACTCGGGCGCGACCTATATCGTCAACCACGCACTGCCGGCGACGGGCTTGCGCGGGCGTGAGGAACTGTTCGAAGCGTGGGCGGCATTGTCGTCCGACACCGGCAATTGAGGGACGACACGATGGCCAAGTTCTCGACCACCGACGCCGTGCCTTCCGTCGGTACCGCCGCCACCGGCCGCCTGGCCGGCAAGGTCGCGCTGATCACCGGCGCCGCCGGCAACCTGGGGCAGTCGATCGCCCGGCGCTATCTCGGCGAAGGCGCCACCGTGGTGTTTTCGGGGCGTGACCTCGCCCGCACCGATGCCGCGCGCGAAGCCGCGGTTGCCGATGCCGGGGTGCCCGGCGATCGTGCCACCAGCGTCGTCATCGATGGCGCCGACGCCGACAGCGTGCGCGCGGGCATCGCCGAGGTCGTCAAGCGCCATGGTCGCATCGACGTGCTGGTCAATAATGCCGGGTCCGCGGGCCCGAAGCAGCCGCTGGAGAATCTGCCGCTCAGCGCCGCCGACCTGTCGGCATTGCAAGCCGCCGGCAGCACCGACAGCGAGACCGTCGGCGATGCGGCGCGCAACATCATGGTCGTCGCCTGGAACATGGTGCGCGCCGCCGCCGCGTCGATGGGGGAGGGCGGCTCGATCATCAACGTGTCGACGATCTTTTCGCGCACCGAATATTATGCCCGCGCCGCCTATACAGTTCCAAAGGCGGCGCTCAACGCGCTCAGCCACGAAATGGCGGCGGAGCTGGGGCCCAAGGGCATCCGCGTCAACCTGCTGTTCCCGGGGCCCATCGCCAGCGAGCGCATCCGCAATGTCTTTGCCGCCATGGACGGCCTGCGCGGTGACGAACCCGGCGCCACCGCCAATCACTTTTTCGACCTGATGGCGCTGGAGCGCAGCGTCGATGGCGCGGCCAAGGCCAAGACCTTCCCGACGCCGGCCGATATCGCCAACACCTGCGTGTTCCTCGGCTCGGACGAGTCGGCGGCGTTCAGCGGCCATAATTTCGAGGTCACGCACGGCATGGCGGTGCGCGAGGAATCGCGTTCCACCTATCTGTCGCGGCCGACGATGCGCTCCATCGATGGCGGCGGTCTAGGCGTGCTCGTCGCCGCCGGTTCGCAGGTCGACGATGCCATCGCCTTTGCCCGCGTGCAGGCCGATTGCGGGGCCGAAGTGCTGCTCGGCTTCCACGCCCGTTCGGCGGTCGAGGATGCGACGGCCAGGCTGGGGGATGCCAAGCGCATCCGGGTGGTGCGCTTCGATCGCCACGACCATGTCCAGATGGACGCGGTGCTGGCCGAATTCACCGCCAACCATTGCCCGATCACCGGCGTGCTGGTGCTGCCGACGCGGCCGGCGGGCTATTTCACCGGCAAGCTCGGTGACGCCGAGGACGCCCAGGTCGAACGCTTCGTCGATGACGAGTTGGAGGCGAATATCGCCGTGGCGCGCACGCTCAGCCGCTACTGGAAGCGACAGGACGGGTTGCTGCAGGATCCACGCTTCGTCTTCATGTCGAACGGCGACGATGGCGTTGGCAACTATTACGCCAATGTGCTGCGCGCCGCGCTGGAGGAACTGATCCGCATCTGGCGCGACGAAAGCGCCGTCGATGCCGCGCATGGCCGCCGCGCGCGGGCCGAATGGGGCAGCCAGATCGTTCGCTATACCAACAACGAGCCCGAATGCCTGTCGTTCGCCGCCGGCCAGGCGGCGCGCATCCTGCTGAAGGAAAGGAAGATCAAGCCGATCAACCTGTACCTGCCGGAAAGCATCGGCGAGGCCACCGGCGCACGGCGGGCGATGGTCGGCACCACCGAGAACATCACCGGGCTGCACCTGGGCAAGGTGGCGCTGATCACTGGCGGTTCGGCCGGCATCGGCGGCCAGGTGGCGCGGCTGCTGGCGCTGGCCGGCGCCAAGGTGATGATGGTCGCACGGCGCGAAAGCGAGCTGGCGGCGGCGCGCGAGCGCATCGTCGGCGAATTGGAGGATATCGGCTTTTCGGGCGTCGAGCGCCGGGTGCGCACGCTCGCCGACATCGATGTCGCCGACATGGCCTCGCTGCGCCACGCCGTCGACGAGACCGTCAAGGCGTTCGGGCGCATCGATTACCTGATCAATAACGCCGGGGTATCGGGGGCCGAGGAAATGGCCGTCGACATGGATTTGAAGGCCTGGCGCAACACCCAGAATGCCAATCTCATCTCCAACTATGCGCTGATGCACATGGTGGTGCCGATGATGAAAGCGCAAGGGTCGGGCTATGTCCTCAATGTCTCCAGCTATTTCGGTGGGGAAAAGTTCCTTGCCGTCAGCTATCCGAACCGGACCGACTATGCTGTCAGCAAGGCCGGGCAGCGGGCAATGGTGGAGAGCATGGCGCGGCACCTGGGACCGGAAATCCAGATCAACGCCATCGCGCCGGGGCCGGTGGACGGCGACCGGTTGGCGGGGCTGGGCGGCAAGCCCGGGCTGTTCGAGCGGCGCGGGCGGCTGATTCTCGAGAACAAGCGGCTTAACGCCGTCCATGCGGCTACGGTACGGGCGATCCGCCGCGGTGAGAAGGTCGAGACGATCTTGGGCCGGCTGGCGCGCAACGACACGGTGCAGTTGAGCCACGACAAGACCGTGCCGCAGGAATTGCGCGAGCTGGCGCTGGCCTGTGCCCGCGAGGGCGACGAGACTTGCTGCTGGGATCGCTATCTGCTCACGCCGGCGCTGGCGACCAAGCTGGTCAAGCGGCTGCGGCTCGGCGGCTATTTCCTGCAGAGCGACTGGGCAGCGAAGCCCGACGACGGCCTGTTGCTGCGCGTGCCGCCCGACAACCAGCCCTGGCTGCCGGGCGCGCAGATCGCCCGGGAAGCGGCGAAGGTCCGCGCCGGCGTGCTGTCGCAGCTGCACCTGGGCAAGATGCCGACCGAGGGCGAAGTCGCACAGGCGACGGTGTTCTTCCTCGCTGATCGCGCCGTGTCGGGGGAAACCTTCATGCCGTCGGGCGGGCTCAACGTCGAACGCTCGACGACCGAGCGCGAGCTGTTCGGCAGCCCCAAGCAGGAACGGCTCGACCAGATGGCCGGCCGCACCGTCTGGCTGATCGGCGAGCATCTGACCGACTATATCGCCGAAAGTGCACGCTCGTTCCTCGCCGCCAATGTCGCTCGTGTCGTGCTGTTGACGCGCACCGCGGCGGGCGCGGAAACACTGGTGGCGGCGATCGGCGACAGCGACAAGCTGGTCACGCTCGAGGTCGGCGACGAGATCGAGGCGAGCCTCGACAAGGCGATCGTCCAGTGGGGCTATCCGACCACCGTCGTGTCGACGCCGTTCAAGCCGTTGCCCGATGCGCTGTTCGATGACGCCAATCCGCTCGATGCGGCGGGCTTTGCCGATGTCGTCGATACCAATCTGACCCATCATTTCCGCGTCGCCCGCAAGGTGTCGCTGTTCGACGGCTGCCAGCTGGTGCTGGTGTCGCCCGACGTGCCGATGGGCGCAGGCGGTGGCGGCCCCGCGTTCGCGCTGGCGAACTTCGTCAAGACGACGCTGCACGCCTTTACCGCGACCATCGCCGTCGAGAACGAGCGGCTGGTCCACGATGTGCCGGTCAACCAGATCAACCTGACGCGTCGGGTGCGATCGGAAGAACCGCGCAACCAGGCCGAGCATGACGAGGAAGTGAAGCGCTTTGCCCGCGCCGTCCTGCTCGCCGGGGCGCCGCTGCCCGATGCCGAAGATTCGCGCTATCGGGCGCGGGTGTATCGCGGGATGTCGATTACGGTGTGAGGGGTTTGGGGGGGGCGCCCCGGCGAACGTCGGGGCCCACCGCCTGTCGGCACCGCAGATCCGAGTGTGGGCGGAACTGGTGGATTATGGGCCCCGGCCTACGCCGGGGTGACAGGTCATCATGGCGCCTAGCCTCAGTTTTCCCGCGGCGCCGGAATGATGATCGCGCAATTGAGGCCGTCTGGCCCGATCGTGCGGGTGACGGTGCCGCCGGTTTCGGCCGGCAGGACGCGATCGATGATCGACGAACCGAAGCCGACCTTGGAATCGCTTGTCAGGTCTCGCATGCCGCTTTCCTGCCAGTCGATGCTCAGCGTGCCATCGGCGGCAGTCCGCCAGGTGACCCGCAACCGACCTTCGGGCCGGCCGAGCGCGCCATATTTGACGGCGTTGGTCGCCAGTTCATGGAGCGCCATGCCCAACGCCTGGGCAACCCGGCTCGACAGCGCGACGTTGGGGCCATCGGTGACGATCTGGCCGGGCACCTGCGGCGAATAGGGCTGCAGCTCGCTTTCGACCAGCTCCGTCAGCCCCAGCCGTTCCCAGCCGCCATGGACGAGCATCTGGTGGGCCCGCGCCATGGAGGCGATGCGCGGTTCGAAATCCTTGATGAACTGCGCCATCGTCGTGGTGCCGCGCGCCGTGCGGCGGGCGATCGCCGACACCTTGGTCAGAATGTTGCGGACGCGATGGTCATATTCCTGGCTGATGACGTCGCGCATCCGCTCGGCCGCGACTTCGGCGCTGACATCGAGCGTGTGCTGCATGACCCCGACGATGCTGTCATCGCGGGCGCGTACCGGGATATGGCGCAGGTCCCAGCTGATGTCGGCGTAGCTGCCGTCGGGCTGGGCAATGGCATAAACCAGCCGTTCGAGATGCGTTTCCTCGCCGGCAAGGCCCTTTTCAAAGGCGGCCCTGATGACGGCAAGCCGCTCCGGCGTTTCGGGAAACGCGTCGAAGACATAGCGACCCTCCAGATCCGCCCAGCTGCGGTTGGTGACGGTCAGATAGCAATCATTGGCCCGCAGGAAACACAGGTTGCGGTCGAGGATCATCAGCGGCGTGGGTATCGCCTGCAGCAGTTTTTCGAAATCGAACATGCGTCTTCATCACCTGGCAAGCTGCGGCAGGTGCTGTGCCCCGCACGGGCTCCATACCATAGCGAACGTGTCCGCAAATGGTCTTTTTAGTGGTGCCCCGCGGCGTGCAGGTGCAGGAACTGTGTCACCGCGTGGTTCGCCAGGCTGTCGATGCGGGCGGCATCGGGTTCCGGCGCCAGCGCCAGCATGCGCTTCAGGTGCAGCGAGCCGCGGCACAGGGAGGCGAAGTCCTCGGCCGATGCCTGTGGATCGGTCACGGCGATTTCGCCGGCGGCAGCAGCGGCGGCGATCCAGGCCGCCAGCCGGGCCAGCGCGTTGCCGGGGCCGGCGTCGAAAAACAGGCGGCCGATTTCGGGCCGGCGCCGGGCCTCGGCTGCTACGGCCTGGAACATGCGGATCGCCCAGTCGGAGTTGACGAGGCGGATATAGCCGCGGGCAAAGCCGAGCAACCGCGCCTCGATGTCGGCATCGTCGGCGACCGCGAACATTGCATCGGCGTTGCGCGCACAGCTGTCGGCGACCAGCGCTTCGAACAGCGCCTCCTTGCTGTCGAAATAGCTGTAGAGCGTGCCCTTTGACCCGCCGAGCCGCGCCGCGACCTGCGACATCGAGGCGCCTTCGAAGCCGTGTTCGAGGAAGACCTCCTGTGCGACCAGCAGGATGGCCTCGCGGCGCTGGGCGGCGGCGGGTCGGGGTTTCGGGGCTGGGGCGATCATTACAAAACGGTATCCAAAGCTGGCGTTGACCGGCGGAACACGCAGGCCTAAATGGCACTGACCGTACGGTACGGTCAACTGGATTCGAATCGATGCGCCGTCTGCTGCTTTTAGCGCTGCTGTTGCTGTCGGCCTGTGTCGCGCCTTCGCTCGACGCCGGACGGCAGCCGCGTGCGCCCGAGACACTGGGCGTCGCCAGCCTGAGCGGCGTGGCGGCGGCCTGGCCGGGGCAGGGCTGGTGGCGCAGCTATGGCGATCCGCAGCTCGACGCGCTGATCGCCGAGGCGCTGGCCGGCAGCCCCGATATCGCCGCGGCCGACGCGCGGCTGCACCGGGCGGCGGCGCAGATCGGCCAGGCGCGCGCGGCGACGCTGCCATCGCTGGACGCCAATGGCGCGGTGGCGCTGAACAAGCAGAGCTATAACAACGGCATACCGGCCGAGTTCGTGCCGCGTGGCTACAACGACACCGGCCGCGCCGCGCTCGATTTCGGCTATGAGCTGGATTTCTGGGGCCGCAACCGGTCCGCCGTCCGCGCCGCCACGTCGGACCTGCGCGCTGCCGAGGCCGATCGTGCGTCGGCGGCGCTGATGCTGGCGACGTCGGTGGCGACGACCTATGCCCGGCTGGCGCAACAGACGGCGGACCGCGACGTGGCGGTTGCCTCGATCGGCTTGCGCGAACAGACGCTGGGGCTGGTGCGGCGGCGCGTCCGCGAGGGGCTCGACACCCAGGGCGAGGAGCAATCGGCGCTGGCCGGGGTGGCGGCGGCGCGCGAGGTGCTGGGCGGCATCGACGAGAGCCTGGCGCTGACCCGCAATGCACTGGCCGCGCTGCTCGGCGCCGGCCCCGGTCGCGGCCGGGCCATCACGCCGCCGGCGGTGGTGCGGCTCACGGCCGTCGGCGTGCCGGCGCAGCTCGGCGCCGACCTGATCGGCCGCAAGCCCGAGATCGTCGCGGCACGCTGGCGGGTGGAGGCGGCGGCGCGGCGCATCGGCGTGGCGCGCGCCGATTTCTACCCCAATATCAATCTCGCCGCCTTCATCGGCGTCCAGTCGCTGGGGCTGTCCAATCTCGTTATCGGCGGCTCCGATATCGGCCAGGTCGGCCCCGCCATCCGGCTGCCGATCTTCGACGGCGGCCGCCGCAAGGCCAATCTGCGCGGGGCCGAGGCCGATTATGCGCTGGCGGTGGCGCAGTATGACGGGGCGCTGGTCCAGGCGCTGCAGGATGTCGCCGATGCGGCGACGAGTTCTCGCGCGCTCGCCGGCCGCCTGACGGATGCCCGCGCTGCATTGGCAGCGCAGGAGGAGGCCAACCGCATCGCCCGGCTGCGCTACACCGGCGGCCTCGCCGATTACCAGTCGGTGCTGATCGCCGAGGACAATGTGCTGCAGCGCCGCCGGCTGCTTGCCGACCTGCAGGCGCGGGCGTTCACGCTCGACGTTGCCCTGGTGCGCGCTCTGGGCGGCGGCTATGTCGCGCCCGCCACAATTGCCCGAAACGAGGTGCCGTGATGGCCGATGCCGACCCGATCATGACAGTCGATATGCAGCCGAGGCGGACCAAGGGCGCGGTGCGCAAGCGCCTGTTCACGATCCTGGGGCTGGTCATTCTGGTCGGCGCGATCGGCTACGGCCTTTACTGGTTCCTGATCGGCCGCAACAACGTCACCACCGACAACGCCTATGTCGGCGCCGACAGCGCCCAGGTGGCGCCGCTGACGGCTGCGGCTGTATTGCGGGTGCGGGTGATGGAAACCCAGACGGTCAAGGCCGGCGACGTGCTCGTCGAACTCGATCCGGCCGATGCGCGGGTGGCGCTCGACCAGGCCGAGGCGCAGCTGGCCAGCGCGCGGCGGCGGGTGTCGGGCTATTATGCCAACGATCGCGCGCTCGCGGCGCAGGTGACGGCACGCGGCGCGGATATCGCGGCTGCGGCGGCGCGGGTCGAAAGCGCCGAGTCCGATCTCGCCAAGGCGCGGATCGATCTCGATCGCCGCCAGGCGCTGGCGGCGTCGGGCGCGGTGTCGGGCGAGGAATTGACATCGGTACGCAACCGTCAGGCTGCGGCAGTGGCGGCGCTGGCGACGGCGCGGGCGGCGCGTGCGCAGGCGGTGGCGCAGGTGACGGCGGCACAAGGCAGCCAGGCGGTGGCCACGGCGCTGATCAGCGGCAGCAGCGCAGCGCAGAATCCCGAGGTGCGGGCGGCAGCGGCGGCGGTAACGCGGGCCCGGCTCGATCTCGACCGTACTGTTATCCGGGCGCCGATCGCCGGGGTGGTCGCCCGCAAATCGGTTCAGGTTGGCCAGCGCGTCGCGCCGGGGACGCCGCTGATGACGATCGTGCCGGTGGAAACCGCTTTCGTCGACGCCAATTTCAAGGAAAGCCAGCTGCAGAAGGTCCGCATCGGCCAGCCGGTGACGCTGACGTCGGACCTGTATGGCGGCGATGTCGTCTATCACGGCACGGTGACCGGGCTGGCCGGCGGCACCGGCGCGGCGTTCGCGCTAATCCCGGCGCAGAATGCCACCGGCAATTGGATCAAGGTGGTGCAGCGCCTGCCGGTGCGGATCACGCTGAAGCCCGAGGAATTGCGCGCGCACCCCTTGCGCATCGGCCTGTCGATGGAAGCCGACATCGACATTTCCGGCGCCAACTGACGGCGATGGCGAGCGCCCCCGTCACATTGGGCCCCATGCAGGGCCGCGCGCTGATCGGCGCGGGCGCCTTGCTGGCGCTCGCCAACTTCATGGTGGTGCTCGATACCACCATCGCCAACGTCTCGGTGCCGTCGATCTCGGGCGCGCTGGCGGTGTCGCCGTCGCAGGGCACCTGGGTCATCACCTCCTATTCGGTGGCGGAGGCGATCACCGTACCGCTGACCGGCTGGCTGGCGATGCGGTTCGGCACGGTGCGGGTGTTCTGTGTCGCCATGGCGGGCTTTGCGCTGTTTTCGTTTTTGTGCGGCATCGCGCCATCATTGGGCGTGTTGGTGGCGTTCCGCGTTGCGCAAGGGGTGTGCGGCGGCCCGATGATCCCGCTGTCCCAGGCGCTGCTGCTGCGGGTGTTCCCGCCCGAAAAAGCAGGCATGGCGATCGGGCTATGGGCGATGACGACCGTCGTAGCGCCGGTGGCGGGGCCGATCCTCGGCGGCATGATTTCGGACAATTTCCACTGGTCGTGGATATTCTTCATCAACGTGCCGGTCGCGGTGACCTGCGCCTTTTTCTCGTGGCGCACCTTCCGCAGCCGCGAGACGCCGGTGGCGCGCCGGCCGGTGGACTATATCGGCCTGTCGCTGCTGGTGCTGTTCGTCGGCGCCATGCAGATCATGCTCGACAAGGGCAAGGAACTCGACTGGTTCGGCTCCCCGGTGATCGTCGTGCTGGCGCTGATCGCGGTTGTCGGCTTCATCGCGTTTTTGATCTGGGAGCTGACCGCCGAGGATCCCATCGTCAACCTCCGCATCTTCCGGCACCGGGGCTTTGCCGTCGGCGCGGTGACGCTGTCGCTGACGTTCGGCGCCTATTTCGCCAGCATCATCCTCATCCCGCTCTGGCTGCAGACCAGCATGGGCTATACCGCGACCTGGGCCGGCTATGCGACGGCGGGCGGGTTCCTCGCCATCATCATGTCGCCGGTGGCGGCGCAGCTGGTCGGCAAGGTCGATCCGCGCATATTGACGTCGGGGGGCATCATCTGGTTCGCCATGGTCACCTTCTGGCGCGCCGATTTCACCACCAGCATCGATTTCTGGCACATTTTCCTGCCCGCCGTGGTGCTCGGTATCGGGGTGCCGTTCTTCTTCGTGCCGACCACCCGCATCGCGCTGGGCGCCGTGGAGCCGCAGGAAACCGCGGCCGCGGCCGGGCTGTCGAATTTCATGCGGACGACGGCGGCGGCCTTTGCCGCGTCGATCTCGACGACCTATTGGGACACATCGACCAGCAACGCCCGTGACAACCTTGCCGGCGCGCTGAACAACGCGCAGGCGCAGATCGACGCGCTGGTGGCCCAGGGGCTGACCGCCGGCCAGGCGCTGGCCCAGCTCGATGCCATGGTGCAGATGCAGGCGGTAATGCTGGCGACCGACCGGGTGTTCATGGTCACCGGCTTCATGTTCCTGCTGACAGGGTTTTTCATATGGCTGGCGCCGCGGCCCAGGGTGATGACCGACACCCCGGCGCATTGACCCTCAGACAAGAGCCGCCGATCGCCCCGCGATGCGGCCGAGCGTGATTGCCGAGCCGAGGCCCATCGCCGGCAGATAACCCCAATAGGAGGGCCCC
The DNA here is from genome assembly GCF_049896705.1 of Sandarakinorhabdus sp. DWP1-3-1. Taxonomy (NCBI): domain Bacteria; kingdom Pseudomonadati; phylum Pseudomonadota; class Alphaproteobacteria; order Sphingomonadales; family Sphingosinicellaceae; genus Sandarakinorhabdus; species Sandarakinorhabdus sp. DWP1-3-1. The sequence continues at coordinate 545,086 of NZ_JAFCUV010000001.1, forward strand.
GACACGCCGCGCGCCGCGCCGCCGGCGGCGAACAGGTTGGCAAAGCCGCTGCCATCGTCGCGCAGCACCCGGGCATCGGCGTCGATCTGCAGGCCGCCCTGCGTATGGTAGATGGCGCCGCCGACCTTGACGGCGTGATAGGGCGGCAGCGGCGGGGTCTGCCAGTCGCGGCCGAAGGGGTCGGGGCTGGTGGCGGTCAGCGTCGCCGCGACGGTGGCGGCGTCGGCACCGATGATCGCGGCGAGCGCGGCGGCATCGCCGGCGATGCGGATCGCGCCGGTATCGCGCAGCGCCTGGACTTCGAGCGTATAGGCACAAAGCTCTTCGATGCGGGCGTCGAAGACCACCCAGGCGATGCCGTCCGGCTGCGCCATGACCGGGTGGACCATGCCGGCGATATCGGCGGTTTCATCGACGAAGCGGCGGCCGTCGCGGTTCACCAGCACGCCGCCTTCGACGAGGGTGCCCGGCGGCACGGTGATGCCGTGGGGATCGGCGAGCATCGCATAGCCCTGGTAGCTGCCCATGTCGCCCAGCGCCGCGCCGAGTGCCGCGCCGAGGCGGATGCCGTCGCCGCGATTGCCCTCATGACCGTTGTGGCAGGCGGTGGCCGCCTCGGGCATGTGTTTGGCGACCATGTCGTGATTGGCTGCGAAACCACCGGAGGCGAGGACCAGCGCGCCGCAGCCGATGGGCTCGCGGCTGCCATCGGGGCGTTCGACGGTGATGCCGGTGACCCGGTCGCCATCGGCATGGATGTCGACGAGCCGCGCCTGCAGAAGCACGTCGACGCCGCGTTCCGCCAGGCGCTGGTGGAGCAATTGCACCATGTCGTCGCCGCCATGGCCGGGCCAGCCGTGCATGCGCTGGCGGCTGTGGCCATAGACGGCGCGAAAGCCGGTATCGAGCGCGAAGGGATAGCCGATGGTCTCGGTAAGCCATTCGCAGCAGGGGCCGGAGCCGTCGGCGATGGCGCGGGCGATGACCGGGTCGGCCTGGCCGCGGGTCTTGGCCATGATGTCGGCGAACAGTGTGTCGGCGCTGTCTTCGATGCCGAGTGCACGTTGCTGGGCGGTGCCGGCGGCGCACATCAACCCTTGCGACATCGATGTGGTGCCGGCGGCGCGGGCGTCCTGTTCGATGAGCAGGACCTCGGCGCCGGCTTCGCGGGCGGCGAGGGCCGCGACCGTGCCGGAGGCGCCGCCGCCGACGATCACGACGGGGACGGTGTATTCATAGAGCTGCATGGTGGGCCTGCGGTCGGGTCGGGTGGGGTTTTATCGACCGTCGGCAGGGTTGCGTAAAGTGGGCGGCTGGGGAGGCGGCGAGGGCATGAGCAAAGCCCATGCTGGCGTCGGACGGGTTCGGCGGCGGAACGCCGCCGCCCCGCCGGCCGGGCTTGCGCCTGTCGGCGCGTAGCCGCCGGCTACGCGCGCGCGGCGCTACGCCGCGAACTGATTCATCGTGTTGTGCGCGCCACCGGCCTTGAGCGCCGCCTCGCCTGCGAAATACTCCTTGTGGTCGTCGCCGATGTCCGAACCCGACATGTTCTGGTGCTTCACACAGGCGATGCCCTGGCGGATCTCGGCGCGCTGGACGTTCTTGACGTAGCCCAGCATGCCTTCGGTGCCGAAATATTCCTTGGCGAGGTTGTCGGTCGACAGCGCCGCGGTGTGATAGGTCGGCAGGGTGATCAGGTGGTGGAAGATGCCGGCCCGGGCGGCGGCGTCGCGCTGGAAGGTGCGGATGCGCTCATCGGCTTCGACGGCGAGGTCGGTGGCGTCATAATCAACGCTCATCAACCGGGCGCGGTCGAAGGCGCTGACGTCCTTGCCGGCGGCGACCCAGGCGTCATAGACCTGCTGGCGGAAGTTCAGCGTCCAGTTGAAGCTGGGCGAGTTGTTGTAGACCAGCTTGGCATTGGGAATAACCTCGCGGATGCGGTCGACCATGCCGGCGATCTGCTCAATGTGCGGCTTTTCGGTTTCGATCCACAGCAGGTCGGCGCCGTTCTGCAGGCTGGTTATGCAATCGAGCACGCAGCGGTCCTCGCCGGAACCGGCGCGGAACTGGAACAGGTTCGACGGCAGGCGCTTCGGCCGCAGCAGCTTGCCGTCGCGATTGAGGATGACATCGCCGTTGCGGGCTGTCGCGGGGTCGATCTCCTCGCAATCGAGGAAGCTGTTGTACTGGTCGCCGATGTCGCCCGGCTCCTTCGACACGGCGATCTGCTTGGTCAGGCCGGCGCCGAGCGAGTCGGTGCGGGTGACGATGATGCCGTCATCGATACCCAGCTCGAGGAAGGCGTAGCGGCAAGCGCGGACCTTGGCGAGGAAGTCCTCGTGCGGAACGGTGACCTTGCCGTCCTGATGGCCGCATTGCTTTTCGTCGGAAACCTGGTTCTCGATCTGCAGCGCGCAGGCGCCGGCCTCGATCATCTTCTTGGCGAGAAGGTACGTCGCCTCGGCGTTTCCGAAGCCTGCATCGATGTCGGCGATGATCGGCACGACGTGGGTCTGATAGTTGTCGACCGCGGCCAGCAGCTGCTTTTCGCGCATCACGTCACCGGCGGCGCGGGCCGCGTCGATGTCGCGGAACATCATGCCCAGCTCGCGAGCATCGGCCTGTCGCAGGAAGGTGTAAAGCTCCTCGATCAGCGCCGGAACGCTGGTCTTTTCGTGCATCGACTGGTCGGGCAGCGGGCCGAATTCGCTGCGCAGCGCGGCGACCATCCAGCCCGACAGGTACAGGTACCGACGCTCGGTCGAGCCGAAATGCTTCTTGATGGAAATCATCTTCTGCTGGCCGATGAAGCCGTGCCAGCAGCCGAGCGACTGGGTGTAGTTCGCCGGGTCGGCATCATAGGCGGCCATGTCGCGGCGCATGATCGCGGCGGTGTATTTGGCAATCTCGAGGCCGTTCTGGAAACGGTTCTGCAGGCGCATGCGGGCGACGGATTCGGCGCTGATGCCGTCCCAAGTGCCCTTCTGCTTGCCGATGAGCGTGCTGACCTGGTTGATGTGGTCCTGATACGACATGGTTCACCGCCCTATATGACATTCGTGTTGCGACGCGGCGTAGGCGCGTCTCTTTGGTGCAGGAAGCGGCTTCGCAGTTCAGCTGTAAGACTTTACAGGCATTCGTTGTAATGTTGTAAGGACTGCACAGCACGCAGGAGTCGAGCCGTGTCCAACGAACGTCCCGTCTATATGGGGCCGCGCCTGCGCCGGCTGCGCCGCGACCTCGGGCTGACCCAGGCCAACATGGCGACCGACCTCGAGATTTCGTCGTCCTATGTCGCGCTGCTCGAACGCAACCAGCGGCCGTTGACCGCCGACATGCTGCTGCGGCTGGCGCGCATCTACAAGATCGACATGGCCGATCTGGCGCATGATGCTGGCGGCGAACAGACGGCACGGTTGCAGGCGCTGCTGAAGGACCCGATGTTCGGCGACATCGACGTGCCGGCGCTGGAGCTGGCCGATGTCGTCACCGGCTTTCCGGGCGTTACAGAGACACTGTTGCGCCTCTACACCGCCTATCGCGAGGAACATCTGGCGCTTGCTGACCGGGGCGCCGAAACCCGCGACAATGCCCCCGATGCGTCGGACCCGGTGGCGGAGGCGCGGCGCTTCCTGGCGGCGCGGCGCAACAATTTCGCCAGCCTCGACGATGCCGGGGAACGGCTGGCGGCGGCGGTGGCGGAGGCCGGGGGGCTGGCGGCGTATCTCAAGGCTCGTCACCGGCTGCGGGTGCGGCGGTTGCCGTCGGACGTCATGGGCGGTGCGATGCGCCGCTATGACCGGCACCGCGACCAGGTGCTGCTCGACGAGACGCTCGACACCGCCAGCCAGACATTCCAACTGGCGGTGCAGCTCGCCTATCTCGAGATGCGCGGCGAGATCGATGCCGAGCTGGGCCGCGGCGGCTTTGCCACCGAAAGCGGCGGTCGCCTGGCGCACAAGGCGCTCGCCAGCTACGCAGCGGCCGCGGTGCTGATGCCCTATACCGCCTTTGCGCAGGCGGCGGAGTCGCGGCGCTATGACGTCGAGAAACTGGCGCGGCAGTTCGGCGCCAGTTTCGAGCAGACGGCGCATCGGCTGACGACGCTGCAAAAGCCCGGCGACGAGCGGGTGCCGTTCTTTTTCATCCGGGTCGACCAGGCCGGCAATGTGTCCAAGCGTCTGGATGGTGCCGGCTTCCCCTTCGCCCGCCACGGCGGCGGTTGTCCTTTGTGGTCGGTGCACCAGGTGTTTCGCCGGCCGCGCGAGATCGTCACGCAATGGCTGGAGCTTCCCGACGGCCAGCGGTTCTTCTCGATATCACGGACAGTGACGGCGGGTGGCGGTGCCTATGGCTCGCTGCGCGTCGAGCGTGCGATTGCGCTGGGCTGTGCCGCCGAACACGCCGGGCGGCTGGTCTATACCCAGGATCCCGCGAGCCCGGGGCCGGAGACGGCGACGACGATCGGGGTCGCCTGCCATTTGTGCCATCGGCCGAAGTGCACCGCACGCTCGGCGCCGCCGCTGGGCCGCCCGGTGTTGCCTGACGACTTCCGCCGGGCGAGTGCGCCGTTCGGGTTTTCCGATGTCTAGGGCCGGGGTGGCACCGGGGTGATGATGAAGTCCGGCAGGAGCCTGCGCACCGGCGTGTCCCCCATCGCCGCCACAGCCTTCTGCAGGTCGAAGATGGCGCTTGGCAGCATCTCGAGCCTGTGTTCGCCGGGGTGGTTGGGGGCCTCGCGGGCATAGTCCTGGGCGGGCGTCGCGGTCATCTCGATATGCGCGCCGAGCAGCCGGTGTATCGGATGCGTGTGCGCAAAATCGACGAGGCGGTCGGCGCTGGCGCGAAATTCGGCGAAATGGTTCTCGGGCACGTACAGCCTTCCCGGGTAGAGCATGTCGCCCGAGAGCAGCAGGCGGGTGCGGCGATCATGGACCATGATGTGCGCGTCCTGGTGGCCGGGGGTCGGGATGATGTCGAGCGTGCGGCCGCCGAGGTCGTATGGGGCGATGGTGTCGGGCCAGGCGACGATGCCGAAGAACTTGGCGACCGCTGCCGGGGACAGGCCGACGACCTGCGTGTCGGGTCGGCCGGCGAATTCGGCGTCGCCCTGATGGTGGTCGCCATGGCCGTGGCTGTGCGCGACGACAAGCGGGATGCCCGCGCGGTGGTGGGCGGCGGCCCAGCCGGCGATGAGCGCGTCGATCGTGGGGCGGATCGTCAGCCCGCCGGCGCCGCTGTCGAGCAGCAGGGCGCGGTCGCGGCCGAACAGCAGGTAGAGGAACGGGCCTTCGAAATTGGTGGCGATCGACTGGCGGATGACGAAGGTGTCGGCGTCGATGCGCTGGACCTGCACCCGCGGCTCGGCTGTCGTGGCGTCCATCCAGGGCCGGAACAGCGGTTTCGGCGGCGGCGCCAGCAGGACCAGGGCGATGGCCAGCCCGATCATGCCAGCGTCAACGGTCCGACCAGATAGAACAGCGCCGGTTGCAGCGGTTGGCCAAGCGCCTGCCACAGGAGGGCGGTCTCCTCGAGCGTCAGTATTTCCGCGGCCAGCTGGACATGCTCGTCGGCGGCAATGGCGCCGTGGAGGCCGCGATCGACGACATGGCGGTCGATTGCGGTGCCGTCGAGCAGCGGCGATGCGGCCAGCGCCGTGATGGCGGCACCCAGCTGCAGGCCGATGTCGCCGGCGCCGGTGATCATGTAGTGGAGATCGACGGCGGTGCCGCGTGACAGCGCGGTGCCGGCCCGCGGCAGCGCGTTGCGGGCCCGGCTGCTCGGCGTCACCCGGTACAGGGTCGGCGCGACGCCGGGGCCGATCGGCAGCAGCAGGGCGGTGAGTGCGGCAGTGATGGCGGCGATGGCGCGGCTATCGCTCATGCGACAGACTTCGGGCTGCCGCTCACCCGTCGAAACCGCCGCCGAGGAAGCGTTCGGCGATGGCGGCATGGGCGGCGGCGCCGCGCGCCATGACCTTTTCATCGAGCATCATGCGGTTGCTGTGCAGCCCGCAGCACGCCGTCCAGTCGCTGCCTTCGTGCGAGGCGCCGAGGAAGAACATCGCGCCGGAAGCCTTTTCGAGGACATAGGCGAAATCTTCGCCGCCCATCACCGGGCTGGCCATGGTGCGCCAGGCATCGGCGCCGAACACATCCTCGATCACGCGCTGGCCGAGCGCGACGGCGCGGGCGTCGCAAATCGTCACCGGAAAACCCTGTTCGATGCGGACCTGCGCCGTCGCGCCATGGGCGGCGGCGATACCGGTGACCAGGCGCTCGAGGCCCACGGCGACGTCGGCACGCGTCCGGGCGCTGAGCGTGCGGATGGTGCCCAGCATTTTCGCCGTCTCGGGAATGATGTTGTCGGTGGTGCCGGCCTCGATCTTGCCGATGGTGACGACGGCGGGGTCGAAAACCGAGACGCGGCGGGTGACGAAGCTCTGGATCGCGCCGACGATCTCGCAGGCGATCGGCACCGGGTCGAGCGCGTCATGGGGCATCGAGGCATGGCCGCCGCGGCCGGTAATGGTGACATGCAGGCGATCGGTGGCGGCAAGCAGGGGCCCGGGCCGGCCGCCGAAGACCCCGTGCGGGGCATTGGGCATGACGTGAAGCGCGAAGGCGGCATCGGGCAGCGGGTCGATGAGGCCGTCGTCGAGCATGAAGCGGGCGCCGTGGTGGCCCTCCTCGCCGGGCTGGAACATGAACTGAACGGTGCCGGCGAGCTGCTCGCGCCGGGCACAGAGCAGTTTGGCCGCGCCGACCAGCATCGCCACATGGCTGTCATGGCCGCAGGCGTGCATGGCGCCAGGGGTGGCGGAGCTGAAATCGAGGCCGGTGTCCTCGTGCAGCGGCAGCGCGTCGGTGTCGCCGCGCAGCAGCACGGTGCGACCGTTCTGCGGGCCGGCGAGGGTGGCGATGAGGCCGGTGGTGCTCGGCCCTTCGGTGATGGTCAGCGGCAGGCCGGCGAGGGCGTCGCGGATCTTGGCGGTGGTGCGGGGATTGTGCAGACCCAGTTCGGGCTCGGCATGGATGGCGCGGCGCAGCGCGACGAGGTCGGGCAGTACGGCCAGCGCGTCGGCGTTCCAGTCGATCTTCATGGGGAGACTCCTTGAAGGCGATGCTAGAGCGGGCGCGTTGCCCCGACAACTCGGGCTTGCACTTTCCACCCCGTTGCGACACGCCGCCCCGATGCAGACACAGGAATATGACGCGATCGTCCTTGGTGGCGGCGGGGCCGGGCTGATGTGCGCCGCGGTGGCGGGGCAGGGCGGCAAGCGCGTCCTTGTCGTCGATCATGCCGATGAAGTCGGCAAGAAGATCCTGATTTCGGGCGGCGGGCGGTGCAATTTCACCAATCTGGGCGCGGTGCCGGAACGCTATATCTCGGCCAATCCGCATTTCGCGAAGAGTGCCATGGGTCGCTACACGGCCGCCGACTTCGTGACGCTCGTCGAGAAGTACGGCATTGCCTATCATGAAAAGACGCTGGGCCAGCTGTTCTGCGACGGGAGTGCGAAGCAGATCGTCGCGATGCTGCTCGATGAATGCGCCGCCGGCGGGGTGGCGATCAGCCTCGGGCACGGCATCGGCGCGGTGACGCATGCCGATGGCCGGTTCACCGTGACCTATGGCGACCGCGTGGCGACGGCGCCGGCGCTGGTCATCGCCACCGGCGGGCCGTCGATCCCCAAGATGGGGGCGACCGATTATGCCTATGGCCTGGCGCGGCAGTTCGGGCTGTCGATCGTCGAACCGCGGCCGGCGCTGGTGCCGTTGACGCTGGGTGGTGACGAGACGCTGTTTCGCGACATCTCCGGCGTTGCAGCGGACGTGGTGGCGAAATGCGGCAGGACGGCGTTCCGCGAGGCGGCGCTGTTCACCCATCGCGGCCTGTCGGGGCCGTCGATCCTGCAGATTTCGAGCTATTGGCGGCACGGGCAGCCGATTGCGATCAACTTCCTGCCCGATCACCGTCCCGGCTGGCTCGTCGAGATGAAGCGGCAGCGGCCGCGCAGTTTCCTGAAGGTGGCGCTGGCGGCGGTGCTGCCCGACCGGCTGGCCGACATGCTGTGGCAACGTATCGGTCTGTATGGTGATCTCAACAGCATCACCGATGCCCGATTGGGCGACATCGAGCGGCTGCTGGCGGACTGGCAGTTCCTGCCCAACGGTACCGAGGGGTTCGCCAAGGCCGAAGTGACGGTCGGCGGCATCGCTACCGATGGGCTATCGTCACGCACGCTGGAGGCGCGGAAGGTGCCGGGGCTGTATGCCATCGGGGAGGCGGTGGACGTGACGGGCTGGCTCGGCGGCTACAACTTCCAATGGGCCTGGGCGAGCGGCTGGGCGGCGGGGACGGCGATCGCGGCGGGATAGCCGGTGATGACGATTGCGCGGCATAGCCGCCGATAACGATTGCGCGGCATAGCCGCGACGGCGTCAGTCGAAATGCTCGATGGCGTCGCCCGTGATGGCGACCCAGCCGTGTTTTCGCGATTCATAGACCGAGTAATGCGGCGGCGGGAACGAGGGATCGGCGAAACCGCCGACCGCGACGGCGGTGAGGCCCGGCAGGCCCGTGCTGGCATAGACCAGGGTCGACCCGCATTCGGGGCAGAAGCGGAAGGTTGCGCACGATCCGCTGTCGCCCAGATGCTGCCATTCCCGGAAACTGCCGGCGAGTTCGACCTGTGCATCGGGCCAGCGCGCCTGCAGGGAAAAGGCGCTGCCGCTGCGTCGCTGGCAATTGCGGCAGTGGCAGACAGAGACACGCACGGGCTCGCCGGTGCAGGTGGCGCTGAGCTGCCCGCAGCGACAGGTGGCGGTCCGGATGCTCATCACGCGCAGTCTATGGGGCCGGGCACGCCCGCGGCAAGCCGGTCGTCAATCGATCGGGTTGACCAGATTGGGGCGGCCGAACTCGACGAGTTTTGCCTGTGAACCGCGGAACCAGGCGTCCCAGAAACGTTCCAGAGCCTTCAGCTCGGGTTCGGCGCGATAGCCGTTGTCGGGGAGCAGGGCGCCGCCGATGACATAGATGCGGGCGCCGCCGAAATTGCCGCCGACTTCGGCCTTGGCGACCTTGTCGAGCTCGACCTGGGGGTCGATGCGGCGCAGCTTTTTCCGGGCGTAAAAGCTGGTGACGCCGCTGTTTTCGATCATGTCGGAGACGATGATCACGGTCTTGTCGCGGGCTCGCGACGCCGCGACCCGGACCGACAGTTGCGACAGGCTGGCCAGCACGTCGGACTTGGCAAGGTCGTTGCTGGCGCCGGCGATAGCCTTGTCGACGGTGGCGACGGCGAGGCGGCCGGCATAGGGGGCCTGTTGGGCGAGGCAGGTGTCGAATTTCTTGAGCAGGGCCACCGACACATCGCCGCGGCGCTGCGGCGCGATGCCGGTTTCGACGGTGCCGGAAGACTGGACGGTGGTGGCGCGGCCCTGGGCGAAGGCCGAGAAGGAAGCGATGGTGAAGCGCGTGCCGGGGCGAACCAGGCGGCGGACATTGTCGTCGACGGCGGTCTTGATGTCGGCCGGCAGCGGCGTCGTCTGGTCGATGAAGACAAAGACGTCACGCTGCGGCGCCGGCGCGGCGACGCCGATCGGGATGGCGCGATAACAGCTGGGCACGGCGTTTTCGGCCGCGAGTGCGGGGGTGGCAAGCAGGGCGGCACCAAGCAGCAGGCGGCGCATCAATACAGCCCGGCGAAGCGCGTACGCAGCTGTTCGCGGCGACCGGCGGCGGCGCGGGCGCGCAGGCGTTCCTCGACCAGGTCCTGCATGTGCGCGTCGAGTCCTTCCAGGGTTTCCAGCTTGGCGGCGCTGGTCGGCGCCTTGTCGAGCGCCTCCACCGCGCGATCGACGGCTTCGGTGGCGTTGGGCACCAGCGTCGGGCGGCCGCGGCCACCGGGGCCGCCGGTGCCGGGGTCTGCGGGATCGAGCAGATGGTCGCCGGAGCGGCCGCGCTCCTCGCGCAGGAAATCGACGAAGCTCTTGTGGAATTCGAGCGGGCGATGGGCACCGGCCTCGAGTTTCTGGTGGAGTTTCTGCAGGCGCAGATTGGCGATGTCGATCATCGCCTGGATGCGCGCCCAGTAGCTGGCATAGTCGGCGGCGCCTTCGGTGGCACGATGCGCCTCGGCGCTCTGCAGGCCGACGAAGCCATAGGAATAGCCGACGCGCATGCCGATGAACTGGGTGACGAGGAAGATGGCGCCGAGCAGGGTGAAACCGGTCAGTGCGGCGTTGTGGCGGGCCTCCGCACCGGGTTCGGGAGTGGCGGCGACGGCGGGCGCGGCGGCTTCGCCTTCGGTCGCACCGAAGATCGACGCGGCCGGGGCCGCAGCTTCCTGCTCGATGCTGTTCAGCGTCTCGATGCGCAGCACCGTCGAGCCGATGGCGACGACGAGGATGAAGGCCAGCGCGATCCACACCATGCTGTAGCTGCCGCGATCGCCGGGGCCGGCGGCGATGCGGTTGGCGGCCTGGACATGGTCGGGCTGGTCATCGTCGATCGATTGCGGCTCGTTGAGCTTGACGGTGCGACTGGTGAATTCGCGGCTGTTGTCGACCTGGTGCTCGCGGAACAGCTTGCGCAGCAGGTTTGTACGATAAAGCTGGTGGCCTGCGGCATGGGTCAGCCACAGCAGCACGATGGCCAGCACGGTGACAACGGCGAGCATCAGCAGTGTGCGGGTGTTTTCGGACCCTTCCAGTGCCATCAGTGAGCCGAGCAGATAGGAAAAGCCCAGCGCCTCCAGCCCGATCAGCACCGCGAGCAGTGCGACGATGGCAAAGGGCAGCGGCTTGCGGCCGTGGTCATAGGTCTTGCGCAGATATTCGGCGTGGTTCTCGAACTCGCCGCGCGACAGGGCGGGGACGTGCTTGGCATAGTCGCGGCACAGCGTCTTTTCGACGTTGAGCCAGCCATCGTGCGCCTTGGCATAGTCCGACGAAAAGCGGGCGATCCGGCCAACGACAGGCACGGTGTAGGCGAGGTCGGTGACCCAGAACAGCCGGTGGCGCTGAACGAACACCCACGCCACGAAGGTCGTGAGGATGACCCCGGCGAGCACCCAGCGATGCTCGGCGATCACGCCAAGGATATAGTCCAGCATCTCGAAAACGCCCCGTTCCCCAGCTGTAAAGCCGCGTTACAGTCGGGTTTTCGACGGCAAGAGTCAATTAACCGTGCCGTTGCTAGACGCCGTTGGCCTTGAAGTGGGCCAGCATGCGGGCCCAGCCGTCCCTGGCGTCGGCCTCGTTGTAGCTGGGGCGATAGTCGGCGTGGAAACCATGGTCGGCGGCCATGTAGAGGCGGATCATGCTGCGTTTCGCGGCGGGGTTGCGCGCGCCGGCGTCCTTCAGCACCGCCTGCATGGCGGCGACGTCGTCGACCGGGATGCCCTTGTCGAGGGCGCCGTAGAGGCCGAGGACCGGCGCCTTCAAATCGGGTGCGACCTCGATCGGATAGCGGCGCTGCTCGGCGCCGGGGGCGGCGGTCTTGGGCGGCGCCAGGCGGCCGTACCAGGCGACGCCGGCCTTCAGCTGCGGAAATTGCGCCGCCGCCATCCAGGTGACGCCGCCGCCCCAGCAGAAACCGGTGATGGCAAGGCGATCGGGAGCGACAAAGCCCTGTTTCTGCAGCCAGCCGAGGGTGGTGGTGACGTCGCCCATGACCTGGGCATTGGTCGCCTCCCCGACGATCTTCATGATGAACGGGAAGTCCATCGTCTGCGCCAGCTTGCGGTCGGGGTCGTTGCGATAGAAGAATTCGGGCGCGATGGCGACATAACCGGCCTTGGCGAGGCGCCGGCAGGTGTCCTTGATGTATTCGTGGAGGCCGAAGACCTCGTTGACGACGATGACGGCGGGGTGGCGGCCCGCAGCCGCCGGGCGGACGACATAGGCGGGCAGGCCGGCGGCGCCGTTGGGCATGGTGACGCTGTCGATGACGAGGCCGGCGCTGTCGGTGGTGATGGCCGCGGCATCGGCGCCGACGGCGATGGCGGCATAGCCGGCGGCGATCAGCGCGGTGGCGCCGCGGCGGCTGACGGGCGGCGCGGCGTCGTGGGTGAGCGTGGCCATGCAAAACTCCTTGGGGGCGCGGGTCGGCATAGCCTAGACTGGGGCGATGGCGCGACAAAAGCCGGATATGGGTGGCCTGTGGCTCGGCGCCGCGGCGGTGGCGGCGCTGCTGGTGGCGGAGCGGCTGCGGCCGCGGCGGGTGCGGACAGAGGCGGAGCCGGCGCGGACGATGCGCAACGTGGCGCTGGGGTTGATCGACTTGGGCGTCGTGGCGGGGGTGCAGCAACCGCTGGCACGGCGGCTGGCGGCTGGCGTGGAGAAGCGACGACAGGGGCTGGCGCAGCACCTGCCGGCGCCGTTGCGCGATGTGGCGGCGTTCCTGCTGCTCGATTGGTCGATGTATCACTGGCATGTGGCGACGCATCGCGTGCCGCTGTTGTGGCGACTGCATGCGGTGCATCATGTCGACCGCGACATGGATGCATCGACGGCGCTGCGCTTTCATGTGCTCGATATGATGATTTCGGTGGGGTTGCGGGCGGCGCAGGTGCGCGTGCTCGGGGTGTCGCCGCGGGCGCTGGCGGCTTGGGAGAGGTTTTTCTTCGCCTCCGTGCTGTTCCACCATGCCGACCTCGACGTGCCGGGCGATGCCGGGCTGGCGTGGCTGCTGACGACGCCGGGGATGCATGACATTCACCACCGCGCCGATGCGGCGTCGCTCGATGCCAACTTCAGCTCGGGGCTGAGTGTCTGGGACCGGTTGCACGGGACGTTCGCGGACACTGCGCCGGATGTGCCGATCGGGGTGCCGGGGCTGGCCGTCGACCAGGGGCTGGTGACGGCGCTGCTGCTGCCGTTCCGGATGACAGGGGCCGACCGGGTGCGCTAGCGTGCCCCGATACCGGGGAGCCGCACCATCGCCATCCAGCCCATCAGCGCCGCGCCGCCCGTTCGCCGGCCGTTCTACGCGCAGCTGTATTTCCAGGTGCTGTTCGCCATCCTGCTCGGCGGGCTGATCGGGCATTTCGCGCCGGCGACGGGCGTGGCGCTGAAGCCGCTCGGCGACGGCTTCATCAAGCTCGTGAAGATGATCATCGCGCCGGTCATCTTCCTGACCATCGTCACAGGCATCGCCGGCATGCGCGATGTCGCCAGCGTCGGGCGGGTGGCGCTGAAGGCCTTTGCCTATTTCCTGACCCTGTCGACGCTGGCGCTGGTCGTCGGGCTGGTCGTCGGCAATATCGTGCAGCCCGGCGCCGGGTTGAATATCGACCCGGCGACGCTCGAGACCGGCGAGATCGGCAATTATGTCGCGAAGGCGCACGACAGCACCATCACCGGCTTCCTGCTGGCGATCATCCCCGACACGGCGCTGGGGGCGTTCACCGAGGGCAATCTGCTGCAGGTGCTGTTCCTGGCCATTGGCTTCGGCATCGCGCTGGCGATGATCGGGGAGCGGGCGCGGCCGCTGCTCGAGGTGCTGGGGTCGGCGGCGACCGGGGTGTTCAAGCTGGTGGAGATCTTCATGCGCGCGGCGCCGATCGGGGCGTTCGGGGCCTTTGCCTTCACCATCGGCAAATACGGGCTTGGCTCGGTCGCCAATCTGGCGGCGCTGGTCGCGACCTTCTACCTGACGGCGCTGCTGTTCGTGCTCGGCATCCTGGGGCTGGTGGCGTGGCGGGCGGGCTTTTCGATCTTCCGGCTGATCCGGTATCTCCGGAGCGAGTTGCTGCTCGTGCTCGGCACCAGCAGCTCCGAATCGGCGCTGCCGTCGCTGATCGAAAAGATGGAGGCGGCGGGTTGCCCCAAGGCGATCGTCGGCCTCGTCGTGCCCACCGGTTATTCGTTCAATCTCGACGGCACCAACATCTACATGACGCTGGCGGCGCTGTTCATCGCCCAGGCGACCAACACACACCTTTCGCTGGGCGAACAATTGCTGCTGCTCGGCGTGGCGATGCTGAGTTCGAAGGGGGCCGCCGGGGTAACCGGGGCTGGCTTCATCACGCTGGCGGCGACGCTGTCGATCGTGCCGAGCGTGCCGGTGGCGGGCATGGCGCTGATCCTGGGCGTCGATCGCTTCATGTCGGAATGCCGGTCGCTGACCAATTTCATCGGCAACGCGGTCGCCTGCATCGTCGTCTCGCGCTGGGAGGGCGGCATCGACGAGGAACGGTTCGCAGCGGTGTTCAGCCCTCGCGCAGCCGGATGAGGCCTTCCTGCATCAGCGTCGCCACGACCTGGCCGCTGCGGGTGTAGACGATGCCGCGGTTGAGGCCGCGGCCGCCGCCCGACACCGGCGAATCCTGGTCCATCAGCAGCCAGTCGTTGAGATCCGGCGTCGCATTGAACCAGATGGCGTGATCGAGGCTGGCGACCTGCAGGCGCGGATCGGACCAGGCGATGGCGTGCGGCAGCAGGCAGGTGTCGAGCATGGTCATGTCGCTGGCATAGGCGAACAGCGCGCGCATCATCGGTTCGTCGACGCTGAACGGCGCGGCGGCCCGGCACCAGTGGCGGGCGCGTGGCGGCATGGCGACGGGCGCAAAGGGATCGGCATGGTCGACGGCGCGAAACTCGATCGGGCGCTCGCGGGTCGTCCACAGCGTCTTGAAGGGTTCGGGGGTGCGATCGGCGTTGATGAGTGCCCATGCGGCGTCGCTGCGGACGTTTTCGGGCGGCGGCGCATCGGGGGCAGCAAAGCCGTGCTGCAGGCCGGGCTCGGGCGCCTGGAAGGATGCCGCCATGTTGAAGATCGGGCGGCCCTTCTGGATAGCGACCACCCGCCTGGTGGTGAAGCTCTGGCCGTCGCGGTCGCGCTCGACGCTGTAGACGATCGGGTGGGCGGGGTCGCCGGGGCGGATGAAATAGCTGTGCAGCGAATGGCAGAGCCGGCCGTCGTTGACGGTCTTCGATGCCGCCATCAGCGCCTGGGCGACGACCTGGCCGCCATAGACGCGCATCCAGCCGGCGTTGGTCGATTGGCCGCGGAACAGATTGTCCTCCAGCCGTTCGACATCGAGAAGGTCGAGCAGGCGGCCGACGCTGCCGGCGTGATCGGGGGTCGTTGTGGGGGCCGTGGTCATGGCCGTGTGCCTAGCCGGGTGCGCTGCGGCTGTCATCTGGCTTGAAAGCTGCTTGACAGGCCGGGGGCCCGCACCTATCCCGCCGCTTCCGCTTCAAGCGGGTGTAGCTCAGTTGGTTAGAGCGCCGGCCTGTCACGCCGGAGGTCGCGGGTTCGAGCCCCGTCACTCGCGCCACCCTTTTTGTGGGTCTGATCTCGGAAATCGAAATTTTGTGGCCACGATCGTGGTGTATGGGTCCAGGCCTGCGCCGGGATGACACGCAATTTCTGTCATTCCGGCGCAGGCCGGGACCCATACACCACCGATTTCGCCGCCCGCGGGCTAGCCTCGCGCCCGATCCCAGGCGCTCAGCTCATACGCAATCGACGCCTCCACCAGCGTCTCCCACAACGCCGCCGCGACGCCGGCCGGAATCCCGCCCGCGACCGCGGCGCCTTCCGCATTGGCGATCACCTGCGCCTTGCGCGCCTCGTCGCGCACCGCTGTCCGCTCGGTCTTGATGCGGGCCGCGGCGTCCATGTAGCCGAAGCGGCGAACGAGCAGCGCCACCAGCTCCTGGTCGAGCGCGTCGACGCCGGTCCGGACCTCGGCCATCGTCGTGCATTCGGCGGGGTTCATTTGCTGCTCCAGCGGCCGGTGTTCATCCAGACGAACAGCGGCTTCAGCGGCAGCACCCAGGCGAGGCCGGCGGCGAGATAGGCGACGACCTTGAGGATCGTCGGCAGCGTGTCGAGCGTCGCGCCGAACGACGAGACGATCACCGCATAGACGATGAGATAGACGAGGAGGGCAAGCACGCCCACGGGTTTGCGCCAGCTGGGTTCCATGCGCGGCCTGTTAGCGGTGCTTTGCGCAATCCACCAGTCGTGTCGGTGTCGCGACCCAGTCGAGCAGCTCGTCCCAGGGGTCGCGGGGCAGGGCGTCGGCGAGTTGCACGTCCCAGGCGAGGCCGATGGCGGTGACGGGGCCCGCGGCGCGGAGGGAACGGAGCGTGCGGTCATAATAGCCGCCGCCCTGGCCGAGGCGGACGCCGGCGGTGGTGACGGCGAGGAGGGGGACGAGAAGCAGGTCCGGCGTGACGCGCGGCGCGGTGGCGGCGGGCTCGGGGATGCCGAGGACGCCGGGTTTCAGGTCGGCCCACGCGGCGATGTGGAAGCTGAGGTCGCGGCCGGTAACGAGGGGGAAGGCGACATGCGGGGGTGGCCTGGATGACGCCAGCAGCGCCTCGATCGGGCCGGGATCGACCTCCGCACCGACGCCGGCATAGCTGGCGATGACGGTAGCACCCCGCAGCAGTGGCAGCACGCGGGCGGCGAGGTCGCCCTCAAGCCGGGCGCGTTCGGCGGGCGACTGCGCTGCGACGAAGGCGGCGCGGTCGCTGCGGAACATCCGGCGCAGCGCCGGCTTGGGGTATTCTGTCGGGTCGCGCATAGGATCGTTCGGCGGGACCACCATGGGTCGTTGCATGAGAGATCCTCTGACGCCAGTTACGTCAGGTGGGAGCCAGATAGAACGGACCAGGATCCGCCCAGGGCCAGCCCCCTAGGATAGTGAATCGCCTCAGGGATGCTCGGTGCTCGTGCCGGGCAGTACCCGCCTGTCCCTGATATAGGCGCTCGGCGCGGCCGGCTCAACCGGCGGCGCAAAGATTCACGCAGCCGAGGATTCGAGCGCGTCGGCGAGCTTTTCGGCGCGATCGGCCAGCCCGAGCAGGCGTTCGGCGAGTTCGGGGTCGAGACCCACGGCGCTGCTTGGGGTAATCGGGCCGCCACGGCGCATGTCGTAGAGCTCGTCGGCGACCATCAGTGCCGCCATCAGCAGCAGCCGCGATTCGCTCATCGCGCCGAGCGAACGGGTCAGGCCATCGGCTTTCGTCGCGATACCGGCGGCGAGCTCGGCGAGATGCGCCTCGTCACCGTCGCGGCACGATAGCGGGTAACTGCGGCCGCCGATGTCGACGATGACCTGGCCCATCAGCCGTATTTCCGCTTTTCAGCCTGGCCGTCGATGAAGGCATCGAGATCGGCAAGCGCCGCGGCGGCAGCCTCCTCGACACGGCGCAACCGTGCGATTTCTGCGTCGCGACGCGCCATCCCGGCTTCGATCCTGGCGATCGCATCCTGCAAACGGTCGGCAATGGCGGTGTGATCGAAGATGGCAGCGCCTTAGAGTTCAGTGGGTTCCGGGAGCCTTGTAAGACCGATTATCAGCATGCGTCAATTACTACGTGCGTATTAATACACTTTGCGATGGACGTGCTTGCCGGTCCGCTGTGGTTGACGCTCTCGTCCGGCTCTGGCCAATGTCCGGCGCGATTCGCGCCGCTGTTCCGACACCGGTGCCGACGTTCGGTTTTTGCTCGAAATCACAGGCTTTTTGACGATGACCCAGATTCGACCGATGGCCAATGCCATTCGCGCCCTGGCCATGGACGCTGTCGAGGCGGCGAATTCAGGGCATCCCGGCATGCCGATGGGTATGGCCGACGCCGCCACCGTGCTGTTCGCCAACCATTTGAAGTTCGACGCCAGCCGGCCGCACTGGCCCGACCGCGACCGATTCGTGCTGTCGGCCGGCCATGGCTCGATGCTGATCTATGCGCTGCTGCACCTGACCGGCTACGACCGCCCGACGCTCGACGACATTCGCAAGTTCCGCCAGCTCGGCAGCCCTTGCGCCGGCCACCCCGAAAATTTCGAGCTCGCCGGCATCGAGACCACCACGGGTCCGTTGGGGCAGGGTCTGGCGACCGCGGTCGGCATGGCGATGGCGGAGCGGCACCTCAATGCCGAGTTCGGCGACGACCTTGTCGACCATCGCACCTGGGTGATCGCCGGCGATGGCTGCCTGATGGAGGGCATCAGCCATGAAGCCATCGGGCTGGCCGGCCATCTGAAGCTGGGCCGGCTCAACGTGCTGTGGGACGACAATCGCATTTCCATTGACGGCCCGACCTCGCTGTCGACGTCGGAGGATATCGCCGGGCGCTTCACCGCCGCCGGCTGGCATGTCGTTGCCTGCGATGGCCAGGATTTTGCCAGCGTCGATGCGGCGCTGGCCGCGGCTGCCGCCGACCCGCGCCCGTCGCTGATCGCCTGTCGCACCACCATCGGCTTCGGCGCGCCGACCAAGGCCGGGACCAGCGGTTCGCACGGCTCGCCGCTCGGCGCCAAGGAGATCGAGGGCGCCCGCGCCGCGCTCGGCTGGGAGCATCCGGCGTTCGTCATTCCCGACGACATCCGCGCCGACTGGCTGGCGGTGGGCCGCAAGGGCGCCGACGCGCGCACGGCCTGGGAAGGTCGGCTGGCGGCGGCACCGGCGAGGGCGGATTTCACGGCGCGCATGGCGGGTGACGTGCCCGCCGCCGCGGTGGCCGCGCTCGATGCCCATATCGCCGGGCTGATCGCCGCGCCCCAGAAGATCGCGACCCGCAAGGCGAGCGAGCTGGCACTGGGCGCGATCAACCCGCAGGCGCCGGCGATGTTCGGCGGCTCGGCCGACCTGACCGGATCGAACAATACGAAAACCAGGGATCAGCAGGCGTTTACGGCCGATTCCTACGGCGGTCGCTACATCTATTACGGCATCCGCGAGTTTGGCATGGCGGCGGCAATGAACGGCATTGCGCTGCACGGCGGGCTGATCCCCTATGGCGGCACGTTCCTGGTTTTCTCCGATTACATGCGCAACGCCATCCGCATGTCGGCGCTGCAGCGGGTGCGCGCCATCTATGTGCTGACCCATGATTCGATCGGGCTTGGCGAGGATGGCCCGACCCACCAGCCGGTCGAGCATCTGCTGTCGCTGCGTGCCATCCCCAACCTCGCCGTCTATCGCCCGTGTGATGCGGTGGAGACGGCGGAGGCCTGGGCGCTGGCGCTGGCCAACTTGGACCGGCCGTCGGTGCTGGCGCTGAGCCGGCAGAACCTGCCGCAGCTGCGGCTGGTCGCGGGCGAGAATCTGACGGCGAAGGGCGGCTATCGGCTGCAGGCCGCGATGGCGGCGCGGCGGGTGGTATTCGTCGCCACCGGCTCCGAAGTCGAGATCGCCGTCGCGGCAGCGGCGCTGCTGGAGGCCGAGGGCACCGGCTGCGATGTCGTGTCGATGCCATGCTGGGAGGCGTTCGACGCGCAGACGCCGGCGTATCGGGGTGATGTGCTGCCGGCCGATGCGCTCATTGTTTCCATCGAAGCCGGGGTGACTTTGGGCTGGGAGCGCTATACCGGTTCGCGCGGGCTGAACATCGGTGTCGACAGCTTTGGCGCGTCGGCGCCGATCGAGGCGTTGTACGACCATTTCGGGCTGACGGCGCCGAAAATCGCGGCGCGGGTGCGGGCGAAGCTCGCCTGAAGAAACTGGGCCCCGGGTCGAGCCCGGGGTGACAATTGGGAGCAGAGTTATCATGGCCATCAAGGTCGCCATCAACGGTTTCGGTCGCATCGGGCGCAACGTGCTGCGCGCCATCCACGAGGCCAAGCGCGATGACATCGTCGTCGTCGCCATCAACGATCTCGCCGATACCGCCGCCAATGCCCGGCTGCTGAAGCGCGATTCGGTGCACGGCGCCTATCCTGGCACCATCGAGGTGGATGGCGACTACATGGTCGTCGACGGACATCGCATCCGTGTGACGGCCGAACGTGACCCGGCCAAGCTGCCGCACGCCGAGATGGGCGTCGATATCGCGCTCGAATGCACCGGGTTCTTCACCGCCGCCGACAAGGCTGGCGCGCATCTGACCGCAGGCGCCAAGCGCGTGCTGATCTCGGCCCCCGGCAAGGGCGTCGACCTGACCGTTGTCTATGGCGTCAACCACGACAAGCTGACCGCCGAGCACAAGATCGTTTCCAACGCCAGCTGCACGACCAACTGCCTGGCGCCGTTCGCCATGGTGCTCGATCGTGAGTTCGGCATCACCAAGGGTCTGATGACGACGATCCACGCCTATACCAACGACCAGAAGATCCTCGACCAGATCCACGAGGACCCGCGCCGCGCCCGCGCCGCGGCGCTGTCGATGATTCCGACGACGACCGGCGCCGCGCGCGCCGTCGGCGAGGTTCTGCCGCAGCTGAAGGGCAAGCTCGACGGCTCGGCGGTGCGCGTGCCGACGCCGAACGTCAGCCTCGTCGACCTGACCTTCATCGCCGCGCGCGACACGACGAAGCAGGAGGTCAACGCCGCGCTCAAGGCGGCTGCCGATGGCGAGCTGAAGGGAATTCTCGATTGGACCGACGAACCGCTGGTCTCGATCGACCTCAACCACAATGCCGCGTCGTCGACGATCGATTCGCTGGAGACGGCCGTCATCGGCGGCAATCTGGTGCGCGTCGTTTCCTGGTACGACAATGAATGGGGCTTTTCCAACCGCATGGCCGACACCGCAGTGGCGATGGGTAAGCTGCTGTAATCATGACGTTCCGTACCATCGACGACATGCCCGATATTGCCGGCAAGCGCGTGCTGGTGCGGGCCGATTTGAACGTGCCGATGGCCGATGGCGTCGTCGGTGATGCGACGCGGCTGTCGGCAGCGGTGCCGACGCTGGCGGCGCTCGCCGATCGCGGCGCCATCGTCCTTGTGTTGTCGCATTTCGGCCGGCCCAAGGGCGATGACCGTTCGGCAACGCTGCGGCCGGTGGCGGCGGCACTGTCCGACGTGCTGGGCCGGCCGGTGACGTTCATCGAGGACTGTGTCGGGCCGGCGGCGACGGCGGGCATTGCGGCGCTGCAGGCCGGCGACATCGCTGTGCTGGAAAACACCCGCTTTCATGACGGCGAAAAGTCGAATGACCCGGCGTTCGTCGCGGCGCTGGCGGCGAACGGCGATTTCTACGTCAACGATGCCTTTTCGACGGCACATCGCGCCCATGCGTCGACGGAAGGCCTGGCGCATGTGCTGCCCAGCTTTGCCGGGCGGTCGATGCAGGCGGAACTGGTGGCGCTGGAGCGGGCGCTCGGCAAGCCCGAGCATCCGGTGGCGGCGGTCGTCGGCGGCGCCAAGGTGTCGTCGAAGCTCGACGTGCTGACGCATCTGGTGACGCGGGTCGATCATCTGATGATCGGCGGCGGCATGGCCAATACCTTCCTGGCGGCGCGCGGCATCGATGTCGGCAAGTCGCTGTGCGAGCACGAGCTGGGCGACACGGTGCGCGATATCCTGGCCCGCGCCGAGGCCGCCGGCTGCACCGTCCATTTGCCCTATGACGTTGTGGTAGCGAAGGAATTTGCTGCCCATGCGCCGAGCCGGACCTGTAATGTCCATGAGGTTGCCGCGGACGAGATGATCCTCGACCTGGGCACGTCCGCCGTGGAAGCGCTCGCCGATGCGCTGAAGACCTGCCGCACCGTCGTCTGGAACGGGCCACTCGGCGCCTTCGAGATTCCGCCCTTCGATACCGCGACGGTCGCCCTGGCGCGCATCGCTGCGGCATTGACGCAGAGCGGCGGGCTGCTGTCGGTGGCCGGCGGCGGCGATACGGTCGCGGCGCTGAACCATGCCGGCGTCGCCGACGATTTCACCTATGTCTCGACCGCCGGCGGCGCCTTCCTCGAATGGATGGAGGGCAAGGCGCTGCCGGGCGTGGAAGCATTGCAGCGGGGGTAACCATGCCAGTCGACACCGATCGCCTTTGGGAAAAGCTTTATCCGGCGGCCTGGAAGCTGGCGCGGTCGGCCGATCCGATCCACGCCCGTGTCGGCGACGCCTTTCGCGCCATCCGCGACCTGAAGGGCGAGGAATTCGGTCCCGAGGAACGCATCATCTACAACGAGATCACCGACCGGATGACCAAGGCTGGCCCGGTGGTCGAGAATGGCGCGGTCAAGACCGGCGCCGTCGCCAACACGCTGGCGTCGATGCCCGAGGCCGAAGCCTGCGAGATCGCCGAGAGCATCTTTGAACTGTTCGTCCAGGTTGCGGAACAGCATTTCGCGGCTTGAATGTCACGTCGTGCGACACTAAATTGTTCAAGATGTTGAACGAGACATCCTCGCTGGGTCTGCGCATCGATACGCAGCTCGAATCGCGATTGGCTGCCGTTGCGAAAACACAGGGACGCAGCAAGAGCGAAGTTGCCCGTGATGCGGTCCGTCTGCGTGTCGACCGCAACGACGTTGCCCTGCGCGCCGAGGCGCGCCGGCAGTCGTTGAACGCCGCGGCACGGGGCTGGACCGAAGAGGAAGCGTATTGGGAATCCAGCGCTGCGTCGAACGAAGCTGATCGCGCCGGCCCGCAGTCGGACGATTGACCGGTTTTGCAACGCGGCGCATTTACACCATCGCTGGTGCAGGCGATTTTTCAGGCAATCCCCGTCCTGGCCTTATCGTCCAGTCGGATCCGTTCAATGAGTTTGACCCCAGCGTAACCGTCTGTCCGCTCAGCAGCCACATGACCGGCGACGGCCTGTATCGTATTCCGATTCTGCCCGATGCCGAAAACGCACTGATGTTCGAGAGCGAAATCGAGGTCGACAAATTGCAGTCAGTGTGGTTGCAGCGGCTTGGCAAGCCGATCGGCCGGGCATCGAGCGATGTCATGGTCGCGGTCGACGCGGCGCTGCGTCGCTGGCTCGATATCTGATATTTTCCGGAGACATTCGATGACGATCGCCCAAACGACCACCATGACCCCCGCCGTCCGTGCCATTCTCGCCAATTACGAGAGCGACAATCCCGGGACCAAGGCCAACCTCGCCCGCATCCTGATGCAGGGCCGGCTGGGCGGCACCGGCAAGCTGGTGATCCTGCCGGTCGACCAGGGCTTCGAACATGGCCCGGCGCGAAGCTTCTCGCTCAACCCGCCAGCGTATGACCCGCATTATCATTTCCAGCTGGCGATCGATGCCGGGCTGTCGGCCTATGCGGCGCCGCTGGGCATGATCGAGGCGGGGGCCGATACCTTTGCCGGTCAGATCCCGACCATCCTCAAGGTCAACAGTTCCAACAGCTGGTCGACTAGCATCAACCAGGCGGTGACCGGCACGGTCGAGGATGCGCTCCGGCTCGGCTGCTCGGCGATCGGCTTCACCATCTATCCGGGTTCGGACGATATCTTTGAACTGATGGAGGAAATCCGCGAGCTGAGCCAGGAGGCCAAGGCTGTCGGCATCGCCACGGTGATCTGGTCCTACCCGCGCGGCGGCGAAATCTCCAAGGCCGGCGAACTGGCCCTCGATGTCGGCGCCTATGCCGCGCACATGGCGGCGCTGGCCGGCGCGCACATCATCAAGGTCAAGCTGCCGACCGACCATATCGAGCAGAAGGACGCCAAGAAATCCTATGAGGGCGGCGACTGGTCCACCCAGGCCAAGCGCGTCGCCCATGTCCGCCAGGCCTGCTTCAACGGGCGCCGCATCGTGGTGTTCTCGGGCGGTGCGTCAAAGGGCGTCGATGCGGTCTACCAGGATGCCCGCGACATCCGCGACGGTGGCGGCAACGGCTCGATCATCGGCCGCAACACCTTCCAGCGGCCGCGCGACGAAGCGCTGGCGATGCTCGACAAGATCGTCGACATCTATCTCGGGCGCGACTGATCAGCCGCGCAGCAGCAGAATGACGATCAGCAGCAGCGCCAGGCCGGCAAGCGCCGCCCAGCTGTAGTCGCGGCGGCCGTCGGCCTGGGCGATGGTGTAGAGCCCCGCCAGGCCCGGCAGCCGGCCGATGCCGCGGCGCAGTGCCGGCCGCATCGCATCGACCGCGGCCGACTGGTTGGCGGCGAGCAGTTGCAGCGCGGCTCCCCGGGTGGGGCGCTGGTCGGCCTGGGCCAGCGCCGCGACGATGGCGTTGCCGAGCAGCGGGGTGGCGATCGCTAGCGTCCGGGTGGCGGCGCTGATCGTCGAGCCGCTGGCGCCGGCAAGGGCCCGCGCCATCAGCTCGACCTTTGACCCCGACAGCCCGGCGAGCAGCGCCAGCGCGGGTTCGAGTTCGAGGTCGGGCGCGGCGCGCGGCGCGGCAAGCAGCCCTTCAACGCCGGCCGCGGACAGGCCGCGACTGCCGATCAGCAGCGACACGGCACCGGCGAAGAGTTGCGCGGCGGTGGCATTGTCGGTTCCGACCAGCGTGGCAAGACTATCGATTCGATCGGGCGCGATCTGGCGCCGGGTGAGGGTGATCAGGTCCGTCATGGCCGGTGCGGCGAATCCAATTGCGTGATGACGCCCCCGACTTCGGTTAACGGACTGTTCCGGTCTCGGCAACCGGGTGCGGCCCCGCTGTGCTTGCGCGTGCCGCAACTCGTGGGTAGGGCGGGCCGGGATCAAGGTGACAAAAATGGCAGGCGAAGACGAAACGGTACCGCTCGATCCCGGCTTTGGCGACCGCTTCGATCGGCAGCCGCGGCCGGCGTGCCAGCTGTACATCGTGTCGCCGCCGCGGATCGACATTCCGGCCTTTGCCGACACGTTGAAGGCGGCGCTCGACGGCGGCCCGGTGGCGGCGTTCCAGCTGCGGTTGAAGGACGTCGACGAGGCGGCGGTGCTGCGTGCCTGCGCGGCGCTGGTGCCGGTGTGCAACGCCGCCGATGTGGCGTTCATTCTCAACGATTCGGCGGCCCTGGCCAAGGCAGCGGGCGCCGATGGCGTTCATCTCGGCCAGTCCGACGGCAGCATCGCCGAGGCGCGGGCGCTGCTGGGACCCGACGCCCAGATCGGCCGCACCTGCCACGACAGCCGCCACCTGGCGATGGAGGCCGGCGAGCAGGGCGCCGACTATGTCGCCTTCGGTGCCTTTTACGACACCACGACCAAGCCCAGCCACTACCGCCCCGATCCGTCGATCCTCGGCTGGTGGACGACGATCAGCCAGCTGCCCTGCGTCGCCATCGGTGGCATTTTCCCCGACAATGCCGCGGCACTGGTGACGGCCGGCGCCGATTTCATCGCCGTGGTGCGCGCGGTGTGGGACCACGAGGATGGGGCAGGGGCGGGCGTTGCGACTTTCGGCGAGGTGCTCGGCTGGCGGGATTGACGGCAAGCGCTGCTGGCGTCACTGTGTTATTCAATTAATACACAAAGGATGATACATGAAGGCGGTGGTCGCGGCGTTAAGTCTGGTGTTTTCGATCCCGGGGATGGCCGCGCCCGCGCCGGTCGAGGTGATGGTGCTCGGGTCGTACCATTTCGCCAACCCCGGTCTCGACAAGAACAATATCAAGGTCGACACGGTGCTGACGCCCGATCGCCAGCGGCAGCTCGACCGCGTGGCGCGGGCGGTGGCCCGGTTCCGGCCTACACGGGTGATGGTCGAGATGCAGGGCAAGGGGCCCGACCTTGCCATTGCCGAATACGACCGGTTCGACGATGCCATGCTGGCGAAGGACGCCAACGAGATTGTCCAGATCGGCTATCGCACCGCGCGGCTGGCGGGGGTGAAGACCGTCAATGGCATCGACGAGCAGCCGGGGCCCGGCGAGCCCGACTATTTCCCGTTCGACAAGGTCGATGCGGCCGCCAAGCAGTTCGGCCAGACCGCGGAGCTTGCGGCGACGAACGTCGGCGTGGCGGCGTGGCTGAAGGATTTCAGCGCCCGGCAGCAACGCCTGACCGTCGGGCAATCGCTGATCGCCTTCAACACGCCGGGCAGCGCGGTCACCGGCATGGACAGCTATTATGGCGTGCTGCCGATCGGCGACCATGACAACCAGGCCGGCGCCGATCTCAATGCCATGTGGTATCTGCGCAATGCCAAGATCTTTGCCAAGCTGATGTCGGTGGCGAAACCCGGCGATCGCGTGCTTGTCGTCTATGGTAGCGGGCACAATTTCTGGCTGCGCCATTTCGCCGGGCTCACGCCGGGCTATCGCAGCGTCGATCCGCTACCCTTTCTGAAAGCGGTGAAATAAACGGCACAAAAGCCTGTCCTACATGAACCGATATGGTTATGTCGTGAGTCGCGCGGCTCTTTGACATCGTGAATATCGGCCTGCGTCCGCGACGCCTTGCGGTTGGCAGATGGCGTGATAGCGGTTAAGGGCTGCCGCTTCTCCGCGCCGGATGCGCCGGGCCCATCCCCGCAGGATGTGTGCGCCACGATAGAAAGACACAGCCTTGGTTGCCCATTCCGCCCTGATCACCGTCATGGAAAAGGCCGCTCGCAAGGCGGCGCCGCGGCTGCGCCGTGATTTCAACGAAGTCGACGCCCTGCAGGTCAGTCGCAAGGGCCCGGCCGATTTCGTGTCGAACGCCGATCGCGCCGCCGAGCAGGCCATTGCCGAGGTGCTGACCCATGCCCGGCCCGACTGGGGGCTGTTGATGGAGGAATCGGGCGAAACCGCCGGCGCCGAGAAACAGGCGCGCTGGATCGTCGATCCGCTCGACGGCACGACGAACTTTCTCCACGGCATGCCGCATTTCGCCATCTCGATCGCCGCCGAGGTGCAGGGCGAAGTCGTCGCGGGGCTCGTTCACCAGCCGCTGACCGGCGAAAGCTTCTGGGCCGAAAAGGGCCGCGGCGCCTGGCTCAGCGATCGCCGGCTGCGGGTGTCGGCGCGGCGCGACATGCTCGATTGCGTCATCGCCACCGGCATCCCCTATCACGGTCATGGCAAGGCGACCGAGTTCACCAATGTGCTGTCGGCGGTGATGCCCGAAGTCGCCGGCGTGCGCCGCTTCGGCTCGGCGGCGCTCGACCTGGCCTGGGTTGCGGCCGGGCGCTTCGACGGCTTCTGGGAACAGGGGCTCCAATATTGGGACGTCGCGGCGGGCATCTTGCTGGTGCGCGAGGCCGGCGGCTTCGTCACCGATTACCGCGGCCAGGACAATATGGTGGCGCGGTCGGAGATCGTCGCCGCGAACGGCAACATCCAGTCGAAGCTGCACCGGCTGGTTGCGGGCGCGGTACGCTAGCCGCCGCGGGCCTTCCTCTTGCCGCAGGCTGCGGCTGGCATTAGCGTTCGTCGCTTGCGATTCCGGGGACATATCTCATGCGTCTGACCTTTTGCGCCATCACGGCGCTTGCCGCTGCCATGCCTGCGGTGGCGGCCGACACCAGCGCGATGACGGCGCGGATCATCGATGCCGGCCTCAACCATGGCGAGGTCGTCGAGACCGCCCAATATCTGACCGACCGCATCGGCGGCCGCATGACCAATTCGCCGCAGATGCGCGCCGCCGAGGCCTGGACGCAGTCCAAGTACCGCGGCTGGGGCCTGTCGAACGTCCACGCCGAACCGTTCGAATTCGGCCGCGGCTGGTCGATCGACAGCGTCGCCGTTCGCATGACGGCGCCGCGCGTGCTGCCGCTGCACGCCATCCCGGTGGCGTGGACGCCCGGCACCGGCGGCGCGGTAACGGCGCCGATCGTCGTCGCGCCGATGAAGAAGGACAGCGACTTCGCCCAGTGGCGCGGCAAGCTCGGCGGCAAGATCGTGCTGGTGTCGCGGCCGACCGACGGGTCGGAGCCGGGCAAGCCGGCGTTCCAGCGCTTGGGCGATGATGAACTGCGCAAGCTCGACACATTCGACCAGCCGAGCTTCGACCCGGCGGCCATCGAGAAAAGGCTGAAGCGCCAGGGCTTCGACGCCCGGCTCGATGCCTTCCTGGCGCAGGAGGGTGCGAAGGCCTGGGTCAGCCAATCCTATCGCGACGGCGGCCTGGTGTCGGGTGAAGGCTATGGCTATCAAGCCATCGACAAGCGCAAGGTGCCCGGCATCCAGATGGCCGCCGAGGATTATCGCCGGCTGGCGCGTCTCGCCAAAACGGGGCCGGTGACGATCGATGTCGATACCCGCGTGACGTTCCACGAGGCCGACACCCGCGCCAACAACATCATCGCCGACATTCCGGGCAGCGACGCCCGCGCCGGCTATGTCATGGCCGGCGCGCATCTCGACAGCTGGGTCGCGGCCGACGGCGCCGGCGACAATGCCGCCGGATCGGCGGTCGTCATGGAGGCGGCGCGGATTCTGGCGAGCCTGGGCGTGCGGCCCAAGCGGACGATCCGGTTCGCGCTGTGGAATGGCGAGGAACAGGGCCTGCTCGGCAGCCTCGCCTATGTCGAGCAGCATTTCGCCACCCGACCGCCCGAGACCGACCCCGAAAAGCTGAAGCTCGGCCCCTATGCCAATTGGTCGCGCAGCTTCCCGATCACGCCAAAGCCCGGCTATGGCGAGCTTGCCGCCTATTTCAACCTCGACAATGGCAGCGGCAAGATTCGCGGCATCTATACCGAGGGCAACCAGGGCGTCGCGCCAGTGTTCCGCGACTGGCTGGCGCCGTTCGCCAGCATGGGCGCCACCGCCGTCGTCAACAGCAAGACCGGCGGCACCGACCATGTCTTCATGCAAGCTATCGGCCTGCCGGGGTATCAGTTCATCCAGGACCCGCTCGATTACATGAGCCGGACGCACCATTCGGATGTCGACACCTTCGACCATCTGAAGCCGGCGGACCTGCGCCAGGCGGCGGTGATCATGGCGAGTTTCCTATGGAACGCCGCCAACAGCGATGCGCCGCTGCCCAAGGGCGTGCTGCCGACGGCGCCGAAGCCGACCAACCCGTTCAGCTATCCGGATGACGACGAGTAGAAATTATTCTGTAACCCCGGCGCAGCCGGGGTGACAATGTGGTGCGATGACGATTGAGACGGGTGACAGGTTTGTTGGGGGCGATTGGCCGCACAAGCTTGCCCTCGCGCATCGCGGGGCATAGAAGGCGCGCGACGCAACTCCAGCATCGAAAGCCCGTTTTGCGGCTATGTCCGATATCGCCAACCAGTATCTGCCGATCCTGCTGTTCCTGACGGTCGGCATCGTGTTCGCCCTGATCTTTGTCGGGGCGCCGATCGCCGTGTCGAAGCTGACCGGCACGTCGCAGCCCGACACCATCAAGCTCAGCGAATATGAAAGCGGCTTTCCGGCGTTTTCGGACAGCCGGGCGCAGTTCGACGTGCGCTTCTACCTCGTCGCCATCCTGTTCATCGTCTTCGATCTCGAGGCGGCGTTCCTGTTTCCCTGGGCGGTGTCGCTGCATTGGGGCGGGCAGGCGGCCTGGTGGGCGATGATGGAATTCCTCGGCGAACTCGCCATCGGCCTCGCCTATGCCTGGCATGTCGGAGCACTGGAATGGGAGTGATCGAAGTCCCGAAGGCGCTGACCGAGGAGCAGCAGGCCCGCGGGCTGACGCTGCGTGGCGACAACAAGGACATGTTCCTGGCCGACCTCAGCCAGGAAGTCGCCGACAAGGGCTTTCTTGTCGCATCGACCGAGGACCTGTTCCATTGGGCGCGCACCGGGTCGCTGTGGTGGATGACCTTTGGTCTCGCCTGCTGCGCGGTCGAGATGATGCACACCAACATGCCGCGCTATGACCTGGAGCGGTTCGGCGTCGCGCCGCGGGCCTCGCCCCGCCAGTCGGACGTGATGATCGTCGCCGGCACGCT
This sequence comes from Sandarakinorhabdus sp. DWP1-3-1, assembly GCF_049896705.1. Taxonomy (NCBI): domain Bacteria; kingdom Pseudomonadati; phylum Pseudomonadota; class Alphaproteobacteria; order Sphingomonadales; family Sphingosinicellaceae; genus Sandarakinorhabdus; species Sandarakinorhabdus sp. DWP1-3-1. The sequence goes on from NZ_JAFCUV010000001.1 coordinate 574,582, forward strand.
GTGCAACAAGATGGCGCCGGCGCTGCGCCGGGTTTACGACCAGATGTCGGAACCGCGTTATGTCATCTCGATGGGCAGCTGCGCCAATGGCGGCGGCTATTACCACTACAGCTATTCGGTGGTGCGCGGCTGCGACCGCATCGTGCCGGTCGACATCTATGTGCCGGGCTGCCCGCCGACCGCCGAGGCATTGCTGTACGGCATTCTCGCGCTGCAGCGGAAGATCCGCCGCGTCGGGAGTTTCGAACGGTGAACGCGCTGGTGCCCGAATTGGGGCGGCACAGCTGGCCGGTGATGGGCAGCATGTCCGACATGGCCGAGCGGCTGCGGACGCTGCTAGGCGACGCGATCGTCGAGGTCGTGGAGTATGTCCATGAGACCGGCATTACCGTGAAGCGCGAGGCGCTTGTCGCGGTCATGCAGACGCTTCGCGACGATCCCGAACTGCGCCTCAATCAGCTGATCGACATCTGCGGCGTCGATTATCCCGATCGCGCCGAGCGTTTCGATGTCGTTTACCAGCTGCTGTCGATGGCGAAGAACTTGCGCTTGCGCGTCAAGGTGACGACCGATCACCGCATGCCGGTGCCGTCGCTGACCGGGCTGTGGCCGGTTGCTGGCTGGTACGAGCGCGAGACCTGGGATTGCTATGGCGTGCTGTTCGACGGCAACCCCGATCTGCGCCGCATTTTGACCGACTATGGTTTCGAAGGGCACCCGTTCCGCAAGGATTTCCCGCTGACCGGCCATGTCGAGCTGCGCTATTCCGAGGAACACAAGCGGGTCGTCTATGAGCCGGTGAAATTGGCGCAGGATTTCCGCAGCTTCGACTTCCTGTCGCCATGGGAGGGCACCGATTACGTGCTGCCCGGCGACGAAAAGGCGGAGGCGAAATAATGGCCGACCTGTCACCCGCCGGCGCCGCCTGGACCGCCGAGGACACACAGGATCTGCTGCCGCCGCTGAAGGACGGCAACAGCATCCAGAACTACATGATCAATTTCGGGCCCCAGCACCCGGCGGCGCACGGCGTGCTGCGGCTGGTCATGGAGCTTGACGGCGAAGTCATCGAACGCTGCGACCCCCACATCGGCCTGCTGCATCGCGGCACCGAAAAGCTGTGCGAATACAAGACGTATCTGCAGGCACTGCCGTATATGGACCGGCTCGATTACGTCAGCCCGATGTGCATGGAGCACAGCTATGTGCTCGCCATCGAGAAGCTGGCCGGCATCGAGGTGCCGCTGCGCGCCAAGTATATCCGCGTGATGTTCGCGGAGATCACCCGCATTCTCAACCACATCCTCAACACCACGACGCATGCGATGGACGTCGGCGCGATGACGCCGATCCTGTGGCTGTTCGAGGAACGCGAAAAGCTGATGGAATTTTACGAGCGGGTGTCGGGCGCGCGTTTCCATGCCGCCTATTTCCGCCCCGGTGGTGTCCACCAGGACCTGCCCGACGGCCTGCTCGGTGACATCAAGGACTGGTGCGACGGCTATCTGAAGGTGCTCGACGAGATGCAGCGCCTGGTTGCCGACAACCGCATCTTCAAGCAGCGCAACGTCGATATCGGCGTGATTTCCAAGGACGATGCGGTCGCCTGGGGCTTTACCGGCCCGTGCATCCGCGCCTCGGGCGTCGCCTGGGACCTGCGCAAGTCGCAGCCTTATGACGTCTATGATCGCATGGATTTCAACGTCATCGTTTCGAACGACGGCGATTGCTATGCGCGCTTCATGGTCCGCATGGACGAGATGCGCGAGAGCCTGAAGATCATCCGCCAGTGCCTGGCCGAGATGCCGGCCGGCCGCCACGCGACGCTCGACCGCAAGGTGTCGCCGCCATCCCGCGGCGAGATGAAGCGATCGATGGAAGCGCTGATCCACCATTTCAAGCTGTATACCGAGGGCATGCACGTGCCGGCCGGCGAGGCCTATGTCGCGACCGAAAGCCCCAAGGGCGAGTTCGGCATCTTCATGGTCGCCGACGGCACCAACAAGCCTTGGCGTGTCCATGTCCGCGCGACCGGCATGGCGCATCTCCAGGCGATGGATTTCCTGTGCAAGGGCCATATGCTCGCCGACGCGCCGGCCATTCTCGGCAGCCTCGATATCGTTTTCGGAGAGGTCGACCGCTGATCGTTGCGTCCGTGGATCGTCGGGCTTGGCGGCGGGCTGCAGTCGGCATAGTGTGACAAGGCGCCGCAGGAAAGGCGGCGAACGCGCGAAGGGGATGGATGATGGACGACAAGTCGAACAGCGGCCGTGACGAAGCGGTTTGGTTCTCGTTCCTGTGCGCGGCCGTCGCGCTGATCGGCGTGTTCCGTTACCCGACGACGGGCATGGGCCTGGTGTTCATCCTGATCCTTGGCTGGTTCCTGTGGACGCTGTGGCAGATGACCGCCGATCGCTTCGATTGATCGCGGCGATGATGCCGGCCCGCCCGGTTGCATCGTGCCGCAACCTGCTGTTTACACCACGGGTTACCGGCAGGGTGGCGCGGTACGAATTGATTGGGGAGCGAGACCGATGCAGTTTCTGATGCGAGAATCCGTCACCATATCGTTGCTGTTCACCTCCATTGCGTTGTATCTGGCGGCGTCGTCGCCATCGGTGTTCTACAATGTGCTCGTCGTCGTCGGGCTCGTGCATGTCTGGGCGGCGATCCTGGTGATGACGACTGATCGGATGTAGTAAGGCGCCACGGCGCCGGTGTGGAGTAGGATTGCTGATGGCTGATATCGCACCGGGGCCGGTGGCGCCGTTCGAGGGGCCTTTCGGCTGGACGCCCGACAATGCTGGGGAGGCGGCGCGCATCATCGCGTTGTACCCAGAGGGGCGCCAGGCCTCTGCCGTGATGCCGCTGCTGTGGCTGGCGCAGGGCCAGATGGCCGACGCGACCGGCTCCGCCTGGCTGCCGGTGCCGGTGATCGAGTTTGTCGCGAGACAGGTCGGCATGCCGTACATCCGCGTCTACGAAGTCGCCAGCTTCTACACCATGTACAATCTGGCGCCGGTCGGCCGCTATCATGTCCAGGTCTGCGGCACGACGCCGTGCCAGTTGCGCGGATCCGACGACATCATGCGCGCCTGCAAGGACAAGGGCCTCAAAAAGGGCGCCAACACCCCCGACGGCCTGTTCACGCTGACCGAGGTCGAATGCCTTGGCGCCTGTGCCAACGCGCCGATGGTGCAGATCAATGCCGACAATTATGAAGACCTGACCTACGACACCATGGCCGCCATCATCGATGCGCTGGCGCGGGGTGAAACGCCGAAGGCCGGCAGCCAGATCGGCCGCACCGCGAGCTGCCCCGAAGGCGGCCCGACGACGCTGGTCGAGTTCGTCTGATGCATCCCGTCGTCGTCCGCAGCCTCGGCCTGGCGATGATGGGGCTCGCCGTGGCGCTGCTCGGTTTTGCGGTGTTTTTCGGGATGAAGTTCGGCAATCCGCTTGGCATCATCGTCACTGGGGTCTTTGTCGCAATCGGCGGCTATGCGCTGGTTAACGCTGCTGACAAGCTCGCCAAATGAACCCGAACCGCGATTTCCTGCGCCGTTTCAGCCTGGCGGCGATGCTGACGGCGATCGTGACCGGCGGCATCGCGCTGGTGCAGCTATTTACCGCGTCGGGTGCCGATGCGACCCTGCTAGGTATCAGCGCCGGGGCGTTCCTGATTGGACTCGTGATGGACCGGCGCGCACGCAAGATGGATGACAGCAATGCTGGCCGATAAGGACCGGATCTTCACCAATCTCTATGGCCTCCAGCCGTGGAACCTCGAGGCGGCGCGCAAGCGCGGCGATTGGGAGGATACGAAGGCGCTGCTCGCCGGCGGACCCGACGCGATCATCGACGCGATCAAGGCATCGGGCCTGCGCGGCCGCGGCGGCGCCGGCTTCCCCACCGGCATGAAATGGTCGTTCATGCCGAAAACGCCCAATCCGGCGCGGCCAAGTTATCTCGTCATCAACGCCGACGAGTCCGAACCTGGCAGCTGCAAGGACCGGGAGATCATCCGCCACGATCCGCACAAATTGATCGAGGGCGCGCTGGTCGCCGGCTTCGCGATGCGCGCGACGGCAGCCTACGTCTATATCCGCGGGGAGTATGTCCGCGAGGCTGAAACGCTGTTCGCTGCTGTGCGGGAGGCCTATGCCGCCGGGTTGATCGGCAAGAACGCCTGCGGTTCGGGCTATGATTTCGACGTCGTCGTCCATCGCGGCGCCGGGGCGTACATCTGCGGCGAGGAAACCGCGATGCTCGAAAGCCTGGAGGGCAAGAAGGGTCAGCCGCGACTGAAACCGCCGTTCCCCGCCGGTGCCGGGCTGTACGGCAACCCGACGACCGTCAACAATGTCGAGAGCATCGCCGTCGCCCCGACCATCCTGCGCCGCGGTCCGGCCTGGTTCGCCGCCATCGGCCGGCCCAAGAACGAAGGTACCAAGCTGTTCCAGATCAGCGGCCATGTGAACAAGCCGTGCGTCGTCGAGGAGGCGATGGGCCTGCCGTTCCGTGAACTGATCGACGTGCACTGCGGCGGCATTCGCGGCGGCTGGGACAATCTGCTTGCCGTCATTCCCGGCGGGTCGTCGGTGCCGCTGGTGCCGGCCGCGGAGATTGCCGATGCGCCGATGGATTTCGACGGGTTGAAGGATCTGAAGTCCGGTCTCGGCACGGCCGCCGTCATCGTGATGGACAAGTCCACCGACATCGTCCGCGCCATTGCCCGGCTGTCCTACTTCTACAAGCACGAGAGCTGCGGCCAGTGCACGCCGTGCCGGGAAGGGACCGGCTGGATGTGGCGGGTGATGGAGCGGCTGGTCACCGGGGATGCCGAACCGCACGAGATCGACCTGCTTCTCGAGGTGACGACCGAGATCGAGGGGCACACCATCTGTGCGCTCGGCGATGCCGCGGCCTGGCCGATCCAGGGCCTGATCCGGCATTTCCGGCCAGAGATCGAGGGCCGCATCGCGCGCCGCAAGGGCTTTGTCCAGGTGCCCCACGCCATCGCCGCCGAATAGGCGTTAGGCCGGCCACGACCAGGGGTTGTGGCGCAGGCGGGGCGGGGGAGCTGCCGATTTCGGTGCCGGCGTTGCCTCGCCGTCCAACACCATCGCCACCATTTCCGCCAGCAGGGCCTCGCGTTCCGCCTTGAGATAGGCCAGGCGCCGGCGCATGCCGGTGTTCTGGGCCTCCGCCGCCAGCGCCTCGATCAGCGTGTCGAGCTGCGCGCAGCGGGCGGCGCGCGCCATCAGGAAGGGATTATCCTCCTGCATCAACCGCAGCGCCTCGGCATCGGCATCGCAGGCGGCAATCAGGGCACGCGGGGGCTCGATCATCGTACCCTGTTCACGGCCGCCCGCCGCCCGGCGTTAAGCCGCGCAGCCGATGCAGGTCGTCGCCGTCGGCAGCGCCGCCAACCGCGCCGGGGCGATGTCGACACCGCAGACCCGGCACTGGCCATAGGTGCCGGCCTCGATGCGGGCGAGGGCGGCGTGGATGGCCTCGATTTCGCCCAGCTGCACCGCCTCCACGGATTTCAGCGTGTCCTGGCCCTCCAGCTCGGTTGCCTGCTCGGCGAAATCGGCGGCGAGCGGCGCCGACAGTTCGGCGTCGATGGCGTCGACTTCACCGGTGAGGGCGGCCAATCGCTGCTTCAGGCCCGTCTCGATCGCGGCAAGGTCGGTCATTTCGCGTCCCCGGCGGCTGCCAGATAGGCGGCGATTTCGTCGAGCAGCGCCAGGCGCCGCTTTTTCATCGCCTCCAGCCGCTCGTCGGATGCCGGATCGTCGCCACCCTCGGCCGCGGCGACTTCGGCATCGATCGTTTCGAACCGCGCCGCCATGTCCTGGAATTGCGCATCATCGGCCTTCAGCCGGCTGATGGTGTCCGCGTCGTTGGGAAAGGCATCGTGGAGGTGCCGGGGAACATGGGTCATGTTAATATCCTTTGGTCGGGATAACGCCTGATTGGACCCGGGGGACGCACGCCGCCTTGATGTGGGTCAAGCCCGGGCGACATGGAGCGTACCCGCCGGCGTCGGCGCAATCAGCGCGGCCGACGGGACCTCGCCGCCGAGCCAGTCGGCCCAATGTTCGCGCGGCATCAGGACGATCTGGCGCGAATGATAGGGGGCGATGTCGGGGCCCGGTTCGCAGGTCAGCATGGTGAAGGCCTCCCCGACCCGGGGGTCGGCGCGCCACAGGCCGGCGACGCAGAAGAACGGCGCGTCGCCACAAGTGAACAGCCATTTGTCCTTGCGCTTCGCCTTGGGGTCCGCCGGCGCGGTGAATTCGTAGAAGCCGTCGATCGGGATGAGGCAGCGACCGCCCTTGGCCGAGTTGCCGAGCTCCCGCCCTTCGGAGCGGTAGTTGTAGACCGGCTTGCCGTTGGGGGAGGGCCAGGACCAGCGGCGCTGGATCATGTCGGCCTCGGCCGTTTCCGCGTTGTTGGCGGGCGCCGCCCGGATGATGGCCGTGGTGTCGGTGATGCGGATGCTGTCGGCGGCGGCGAGGTTGGGCAGCCCTTCGGAAAAGCGCAGCACGATCTTCAGCTGGCTGAAATCCTCGCGGATCAGGCCGAGGGCGATGCGGCGGGCGACTTCGTTGCACACGGCCGAGGCGGTGCCAGATACAATTGTATCTGGCAACACGCCGCAGGCCCGGCCGGCGGGGCGGGCGGCATGGCTGCCCGAACCCGTCCGACGACGCGGCTTCGCCGCGCCCTTCCTCCCTCCCCTTACACTCCTCACGGACTCGGCGGCTCTGCCGCCGGCCGCGCCGCCAAATCCAACGAAAGTCTCGAAAGTCACCGACTTTCACTCTGCGCGCCATTCGCCGCCGCGCGTTCCGCCGCCGCATAATCCTCCCACCGCGGCCGATTGGCGAAGTTGTACGCGACGGTCGCCGGGTCGGGCTCGCGCCCGCCGCCCTTGGCTGCCGGTGCTTCGTCCTCGGCTTCCGAATCGTCGTCCGCCACATCCGCGGGCGCATCGCCCGGCCCCCGCCAGCCGGTCGGCAGCGAATTGCGCGCCGTCAGGGCGTTGTGCTCGATCATCGCCTCGTCGAGCTCCGGCCAATATTCGAAGGCCTCGGCATGGCCATGAAAGGCTTGCAACGCGGCGGTCGCGGCGGCGGCATCGTCGGGCAAGCGGGGCGGCGGTGGCGGCGGGGCCGCGCCCTTGCGCCGGCGGGCGGGGGCATCGGCGCCGGCCTGGATGGCGGCGAGCTTCGCCTCCGCCAGCGCGAGCTTGTGCGCCGCGGCGCGATCGGCGCGCGCGGCGGCCTGGGTGCGTTCGTGCGCGGCGAGGAGGTGGATGAGCAGCCGGTCCGAACAGGGCTTGCGCCGCTCGGCGACCAGAAAGCCGTCGCGCTCGATGGTCTCCCGCTCACCATTGACGGCGCGATCGAGCGCGACCTGTTCCAGCAGCCCCCAGGCCTGGCCCAGCGCCGCATCCCAGGCGGCGCGAAAGGCCGCGGCCTGCGGATGCTGCCGCAGCCGATGCGCCGACCGCACGCTCATCCGCACGGCCCGCGCCGCCTGGGTGAGCGAGGCGCTCTGCGCCAGCGCCTCCACGAACTTCCATTGCTTTTCGGGAGTCCAACCATCGGCGCGATTCTGGACGGGGACGGGGAGGAAGGGTTGAGCCATGCGACTCGATGTAGCCTATTTGGTTCGTGTAGGACAGGGCCGAGGCGGCACGGTGCAGCGCGCAGCGCAGCACCGAGACTCGCCGCAGGCCCGGCCGGCGGGGCGGTTGGCCAAGCCGACCGAACCCGTCCGACGGCGCGGCTTTGCCGCGCTCTCTTCTGCCTTAATTGCTTTGCAGGCCTCGGGCTTGGCCGCCAGACGTGACAAGAACTTGTATCAGACAAGCAAGGGATAAGCCCCCTTATAATGCTTTAGCTAAGTCACCGGCATCGGCATGTCACTCGCGTTCATTGGTCGCCATTCTATCGTACAGATCAACGCCGTAAGCCCGGCTCGACCTTGCCGCGCGCTCGGCTCGACCGATTGCACCGATGAGGGAATGGCTAAACACGCAACGCATGAGAAATCAGCCAAAATCCTGATCTAGCTTTCGGCGGCGAAGTTACAGCCCATTGCATCACAGGTGTACCGTTGCCTGCGGCGCCAGATTTGTGCACACTGGTATTGGCAGCTGCCATTGGCGGTCATAAAACCTACTCGGGAAATGCCCATAAAATGAACGTTCAGAATGAACCTGATGTGCTGACGACTGTCGAAGAAGAGGATGAAACACCGTATGTCGAATATGATATATCGGTATCGCCTTCCGATCTGTCACTAGAGCTGATTGCTCAAAAGATTGCACAGAACGACATCATAATACCATTCTACCAGAGACGCTATGTCTGGACTATCGAGCAAGCTTCTAAACTCGTTGAATCGTTTCTAATGGGGCTTCCCGTTCCGCAGGTTTTTCTCTATGAAAACGACGAAAATCAGCTTGAAGTTATAGATGGCCAACAACGACTTCTGTCAGTAAAGTATTTCTTCGAGGGCTATTTTGGCGAAGCAGACGCGCGGGGCAGGCGCCAAGAATTCCGTCTTAAAGGTCTAGCGCAGAGATCAGAATATAACGGCAAGCTCTTTTCTGAATTGTCAAACCGAGATCAAAGGAAGTTGAAAAACTCAACATTGCGAGCGATAAACATTCGCCAACTGAAACCATCAACAGACGGCGACAGTGCTTTTCATATATTCGAACGACTAAACACGGGTGGGACAAGGCTAAAGCCTCAAGAAATCAGAAATGCTGTGTATCGTGGAAATATCGTGAACTCACTCAGCGAGTTAAACAAGAACTCGGCTTGGCAAAGCATATTAGGTCTTAGGTCTCCGGACAAAAACCAGAAAGATGTAGAGCTGTTGTTACGGATATTCTCGTTGTATAGAAAATGGGGCAACTATGACAAGCCGATGATAACATTCCTAAACAGGTCAATGTCAAACAATCGAGCATTCGATAGCCAAGATGCATTGGATTTTTCGGTACGCTTTCCTCTTGTGGCGACTCAAGTGCAGCGAGCTATCCGCAAGCCCTTCAGGCCGCGCGCAATAATTAATGCGGCAGTACTCGAAGCGTTTATGGTAGCACTTCTTGAAAGCGAGGATATCAGCGACGACAGACTCTTAGCTACCTATAACAAAGTAATTAAAGATCCGGACTTCCTTGAGCTTGTCACCTCTAATACGACTAATCAGTCAACTCTTCTGCAACGTATAGCGCTTGTAAAGGCAGAAATCGCTGATGCATCATAGTGAACTAGCATTGCATATGGGTAGGATAGACCGGCTAGTCGAAGAGATGGATTTGTTTGTTCCGGCATCGATGCGTGGAGTCACTGCGTTCCGTGCCGATCTTGCTGGTATGCTAGTTGTATCTATTGCTGCCGCTTATGAATCTTGTGTCAAGGACACAATGATAACTCACGCTGCTCGCTTCAATGTAGAATTCGAGAACTTTACGGCTAAGAATTATGAGAAACTGAATAGTCGAATTTCAGTCAAAGATCTCAAAAATTATACAAAAATGTTCGATCCGACAATCCATGAGAAATTCAGACTGACGCTTGTTCGGCGGAAAGCGCTCATGCTGAGAATTACGGGAAAGAGTATAGAGTCTGAATTCGAAAACATATTATCTTGGCGGCATGCCTTCGCGCATGCAGGTACGCGCGTTACAACAATTGAAGAAGCAGCAAACACCCATCGCATTGCGAGGATAGTGATATTTTCCTTTTTTGATGCGTTCCATAATTAGTCTGCATAGTAGCAAACTTTAAAGGTTTTGAGCTCACCGTCCGCGCGGCGCGTACGGGCGCTCGCGGCTAATGCTAGCCGTCCCTTCGCCTGCGGGCGGGAGAGGGTATGGAGCCCAGGCCTCCCGCCCTCACGCCGGCAGGCTCCGCCGCCGGGGGCCTCTACTCCGCCGCAACCTTCTTCCGCGCGCGAGCAGGCTTCGCTGCCGGCTCTCCCCCACTCCCGGCCCCTCCCGCAGGCGGGAGGGGAGCAGCCTCGCGCTCCACCAGCAGCGGCTTCAGGTAAAACCCAGTATGGCTCCCCGCACACGCCGCAATCACCTCCGGCGTCCCCGTCGCCACGATCTGCCCGCCCCTGTCGCCGCCGTCCGGCCCCAGGTCGATGACCCAATCCGCCGTCTTGATGACATCGAGGTTGTGTTCGATGACGACGACGGTGTTGCCCTGGTCGACGAGGGCGTGGAGGACTTCGAGGAGTTTGCGGACGTCTTCGAAGTGGAGGCCGGTCGTCGGTTCGTCGAGGATGTAGAGCGTCTGGCCGGTGGCGCGGCGGGCGAGTTCCTTGGCGAGCTTGACGCGTTGCGCCTCGCCGCCGCTGAGCGTCGTTGCCTGTTGGCCGATCTTGACATAGCCGAGCCCGACCTCGTGCAGCATGGCGAGCTTGTCGCGGATCGGCGGCACGGCCTTGAAGAACTCGACGCCGTCCTCCACCGTCATGTCGAGCACATCGGCGATGCTGCGGCCCTTGAACTTCACCTCCAGCGTCTCGCGGTTGTAGCGGGCGCCGTGGCAGACGTCGCAGGTGACATAGACGTCGGGCAGGAAGTGCATCTCGATCTTGATGAGGCCGTCGCCGGTGCAGGCTTCACAGCGGCCGCCCTTCACATTGAAGCTGAAGCGGCCGGGCTTGTAGCCGCGGGCCTGCGCCTCCGGCAGGCCGGCGAACCAGTCGCGGATGTTGGTGAAGGCACCGGTGTAGGTGGCGGGGTTGGAGCGCGGCGTGCGGCCGATGGGCGACTGGTCGATGTCGATGACCTTGTCGAGGTTGCCGAGGCCCTCCACGCTGTCGTGCGGGGCCATGACGAGGCGGGCGCCGTTCAGTTCACGCGCGGCGGCGGCGTAGAGCGTGTCGATGGTGAAGGTCGATTTGCCGCTGCCCGAGACTCCGGTGATGCAGGTGAAGGTGCCAAGCGGGATGGAGGCGGTGACGCCCTGGAGGTTGTTGCCGCGGGCGTTTTTCACGGTCAGTTTCTTGCCGGTGCCCTTGCGGCGTTTGGCGGGCAGGGGGACGCTGCGCCGGCCGGCGAGGTAATCGGCGGTGACGCTGCCCGGCGTGGCGAGGATGTCCTCGAGGCTGCCGCGCGCGACGACTTCACCGCCATGGACGCCGGCGCCGGGGCCCATGTCGACGATATAATCGGCGGTGCGGATGGCGTCTTCGTCATGCTCCACGACGAGGACGGTGTTGCCGAGATCGCGCAGGCGACGAAGGGTGACGAGCAGGCGGTCGTTGTCGCGCTGGTGGAGGCCGATGCTGGGTTCGTCGAGGACGTAGAGGACGCCCGACAGGCCGGAGCCGATCTGGGAGGCGAGGCGGATGCGCTGGCTTTCGCCGCCCGACAGCGTGCCGGACTTGCGATCGAGGTTGAGGTAATCGAGGCCGACATTGTCGAGGAAGCCGAGACGTTCGATGATTTCCTTGAGGATGCGCTCGCCGATGGTGCGCTGTTTCGGGGTGAGCTTGTCGCCGAGCTGCTTGGCCCAGGCGAAGGCCTGGGAGACGGGGCGGCGGACGGCATCGGCGATGGTCTCGCCGTCGATCTTAACGCTGAGCGCTTCGGGCTTGAGCCGGTCGCCGTGGCAGACCTCGCACGGGGCGGCGGACTGGTAGCGCGAGAGTTCCTCGCGCATCCAGGCGGATTCGGTGGCGCGCAGACGCTTTTCGAGATTGGCGATGACGCCTTCGAAGGGCTTGACGACTTCATAGGACTTGCGGCCGTCTTCGAAGCGCAGCGCAATGGCCTTGCCGGCGGTGCCGTGGAGGACGGCTTTTTGGGCTTCGGGCGTGAGGTCGGCCCATTTCGACTTGACCGTGAAGCCATAGGCGCGGCCGACGCTGGCCAGGACCTGCTGGTAATAGGGGCTGGGCGGCTGCGACTTGGCCCAGGGCATGACGGCGCCCTTGTCGATGGTGAGGGCGTGGTTGGGGACGATCAGGTCTTCGTCGAACAGCAGCTTTTCGCCCAGCCCATCGCAGGCCGGGCAGGCGCCTTGCGGGGCGTTGAACGAGAACAGGCGCGGCTCGATCTCGGCGACGGTGAAGCCGGAGACCGGGCAGGCGAATTTTTCGGAGAAGGTGATGCGCTCGGGGGCTTCGCCGTCCTTGGCGTCAGCAGGCTCGGCGATCGCAAGGCCCTCGGCCAGTTTCAGTGCGGTTTCGAAGCTTTCGGCGAGGCGGGCCTCCAGGCCTTCCTTCACGACGATGCGGTCGACCACCACGTCGATGTCGTGCTTGTATTTCTTGTCGAGCGCCGGCGCCGCGTCGATGTCGTGGAATTCGCCGTCGATCTTGACGCGGGTGAAGCCGTCCTTTTGCAACTGGGCGAGTTCCTTGCGATATTCGCCCTTCCGCCCGCGGACGATGGGGGCGAGCAGGAACAGCCGCGTCCCCTCCGGCAGGGCCATGACGCGATCGACCATCTGGCTGACGGTCTGGGCGGTGATGGGCAGGCCGGTGGCGGGGCTGTAGGGTATGCCGACGCGGGCCCACAGCAGCCGCATGTAATCGTAGATCTCGGTGACCGTCGCGACGGTGGAGCGCGGGTTCTTGCTGGTGGTTTTCTGCTCGATGCTGATGGCGGGGGAGAGCCCCTCGATATGGTCGACGTCGGGCTTGGACATCAGTTCGAGGAACTGGCGGGCATAGGCCGACAGCGATTCGACATAGCGGCGCTGGCCCTCTGCATAGATGGTGTCGAAGGCGAGGCTGGACTTGCCGCTGCCCGACAGGCCGGTGATGACCGTCAGGCTGTTCTTGGGCAGGTCGACATCGACGCCCTTGAGATTGTGCTCGCGCGCGCCGCGCACCTGGATATGGGTCAGCATGTCGGCGTTTGTTCCAGATTTGTTCACGGCACGCAAGAGGCGGTGCCCCGGACAGATAGGGTCTGCCGGTCGGTGTCGCAATGTGGCGCGACGTGCCGCCACGCAGGGCAGCGCTGTCGTTCCCGGCGGAAGGAGCCGGGCCCGACAGCGCTGCATCCGACGGCTGGCTGGTGGTCAACCAACCATCGAAGGACGATCGGGCGCGGCTCGCCAATCTGCGCCGCGGCGGTGGCCGGGCGCAGGGGCGGGGCTTGCCCGTTATACGATGGCCCGGTCTTGACGGCGTGGCGGGTCTGGCCACGCCGGATCACGGGTCCTGTCGCTGCGACATGGCGGGTCTGGCCAGGTCGGTAGCGGCGGGACGTCGGGCCGGCAGTTCGGGCCTTGGCGCATCGGGGGTGGCGGGTCTGGCCACGCCCGGTTGCCATCGGCCGTCGTTCAGTGCGGCGACAGCGCGGGGTCATGGGTCTGATGACCCCGCGCCGTTCATCCGCGGTCAGGTGTTGCGGCGAAATCTCCCTTCGAGCCAGGTGCCCGCGGCGAGCGCGATGAACACCGGGTAGGTCCAGAAAATAAGAGCTACGAAATAGGCCCAGGCAAAGTTGCCTGACTGCGGAATACTGGCGAAATGAACCATGGTGCCGACCAGCTGGAAGGCAGCGGCCCACATCGGCCAGTAACGGTCACTGCGCAGCGCGAGGACGAGCAGGCCGCAGAACACCGCGATATCGACGATCAGCACGCCATTCTCGGTATGCGCATAGCTGCCGTCGGTGACGATGTTGGAGGCCACGACGGCGAGCGCGATGCCTATGGCGGTGTAGCGTTCCTCGCTGGCACCCCAAAGCAAAGCGATTCCGCAGCAGCCCAGCAGGAAAGCTGTTGAAATGATTTGCAGGATCATGTGCGTCTCCTTCGATCCAGGTACAGCAGAGCCCGCCGTCGGTGATGACGGCGAGCCCGGTCTGTGCGGGATCAGGCGACGGCGGCAAGCCCGCGGAAGGCGACTTCCGGGCTGGTGAACTCGGCCTTGTTGCAATAGCTCATGTCGCCGAGCGCGACTTCGCCCATGCCCATGTCGACCTGCGCGGCGCGCATTGCCTTGTGGGTGCGCAGGATGTTGGTGCGGGCCTTCACCAGCTGCTGGCAGGTTTCCATCACGTGCATCAGAGATTCCTGCATCACGTGCGTGCCGACCTTGGCCTGCTGCGTGACGGTGGGCATCGTCGCGGTCAGCGTCGCAACAGCGGCGACGGCGGCATCGATGGCACGCTCGGCGGCGATCAGCTGTTCGGCGAGCTGGTTGCCGGCGATCCGCACGGCAGCGCCGGTGTTGTCGAGGGTCTGGACGTTCGAGGCAGCGATCGTGGAGAGCTGAGCAGTCATGGGCAATATCCTTCCGTGCACGCCGCAAGGCGTGTGTGTGGGCGCGTCCTTCCGGACGACCACCGTCCGGAAGCGCTAGTGCAGGGTCTTCAACGCAGCGATGGCACCAAGAAGGGAGCCGAACGCCAGAGAGGAACCGATGGCAATCAACACAATCCAACCGAGGCGAGCCCCGATCGAAAGATCATTCTTCTTCCCCCAAGGGACCGAGCCAGCCATTGGGCGGGCACCGACGCCAGGGTCTGTAGCCAGGGCACCCGCCCAGATGGTCGAATGCTCGGTATCGAGGGAAACCGATGCGAACGAACTGCGGGGAGGGCCGCTGCCGTTCGGATCGACAACCGGACTGAACCGGGCTTGATGATCATGGTGGGCCAGATCACCGGCACCGCTTGAGGCCGATGACCCCAAGATCGACGAATCGGCCTGCGATTCAATCTCCGGTGGGTGATATATCAATGGTTGATAGGCATCCGGCATGATCTCGCCGCCGGCTTCCTCCTGCACCAGGAGGCGGGCGGCTTCGATCCGGCTGCCGACCGACAGGGTTTTCATCGCCGTGCGCAGGCGCATGTCGACAGTATGCGGCGAGACACCAAGGATGCGAGCGATGTCTTTCGACGTCATGTGATTATAAACAAGGCGTAAACAGTCGCGCTGGCCTTCGGTCAGCAACGCCAGTTCCGCCGGAGGCACAGGCTTGTGTGTTGTCACAGCAACACGGCACCTTGGAGGCGCCGCAATGTCAAGCGTTTCAGCCACGTCATCGTAAAATTCGACACGCATAAGTCGACCCACCTTCGCTCGCTGCCCAGACCCGGCATGAACTCACTACGCATTTTTGACCCAGATGCTGCCCTTTGGCAACCTTTCGTTCTGATTCGTTGACGACGACTCGGTCGTTTCACTGCTGGAGAGACCACCCCAAAGGTTAACGCGTGCGCTTTCGCCGCATTGTCGGTGCACCGCAAGAGGCTGAAATGGCGTTGTCGGGGCCAGACGTGCCGGATCCGTGACGATCTGCGAATGCGCCAGGCCGGCATTCGTTGTCGCAGCCGTGCCCGCAGCATGACGCACGTGCCACCCTGGCCGGCCATTTACAGACGAAATCCGGTCTGCCGAGGCATGGTCGCACGCGCTTGCGACCATGCGATATCCCGGCCACACGGTTTCGGACGAAAGCTGCACCTGAGTCTCAATCCGTTGATCTTTATGAACTAATGGCGTTGATACGGGCTATCAGTGGTTGGTATTTGACCGTTTTCGGCGTCGATCGCGAGCATAATTTATGCTGTGGGGCATTTTTGAGCTCCGGGACATGGATGTCACGTTTCGGCCCTGACACATGCGATCCCTTTTAACGCATGATTGCGCACGCATGACATTTGTTGCCAAATAGCAACAGTTGCGCGCAACTTTTAGTCAATCATTTCGGCTGCAGCGAATCGAGGCTTCAGCATGGCCGTCGTTTGCATCGCGGCTCCCCTATCCTAAGCTGGCGGCATGAGTTGGACCTCCGAGATCGAAGAATTGGCCCGCCGCAAGGCCGCCGCCTTGCTGATGGGTGGCGAGGCGAAGCTGGCCAAGCAGGCCGCGATGGGACGGTTGAATGCCAGGCAGCGATTGGCCGCCGTGGCCGACGAGGGATCGTTCCGCGAAATCGGCGCGCTGGCGGGGTTCGCAGCCTATGCCGATGACGGCGAGATGCTGAGCTTCCAGCCGGCGAACTTCCTGTTCGGCCGCGCCACGGTCGATGGCCGGCCGGTGGTGCTGACCGCCGATGATTTCACCGTGCGCGGCGGTGCCGCCGATGCCAGCCTGCATCGAAAGCTCGCCGATGCCGAACGGCTGGCGGGCCAATACCGGATGCCGCTGATCCGCATGATCGAGGGTACCGGCGGCGGCGGGTCGGTGCGCACGCTCGAAACCAGCGGCTATACCTATATCCCAGAAATTCCCGGCTGGGAGGTCATGGTCGACAACATGGCCAATGTGCCCGTGGTGGCGCTCGGCCTCGGTCCCGTTGCCGGGTTGGGCGCCGGCCGTCAGGTGATGGCGCATTATTCGCTGCTGGTGGAGGGCGTGTCGCAGATGTTCGTCGCCGGGCCGCCGGTGGTCGCGGCGGCGGGCGAGGTGCGCACCAAGGAGGAACTGGGCGGCGCCGGCATCCATGCCCGGAACGGCGCCATCGACGATCGGGTCGACAGCGAGGCAGAGGCGTTTGTCCGGCTGCGGCGTTTCCTGTCATACCTGCCAAGCTCGGTCGACGAGCTGCCGGCGCGGGGCATGGTCAAGGACAAGCGCCGCAAGGGCGAGGACTGGCTGGCATCGGCGGTGCCGCGCGACGGCCGCAAGCTGTACCCCATCCGCCCGATCATCGAGGCGGTGGTCGATCGCGACAGCTGGTTCGAGATCGGCCGCGAATGGGGGCTGGGCATCGTCACCGGCTTTGCCCGCATCGATGGCTGGCCGGTGGCAATCCTGGCGTCGAACCCGGAGGCGCTGGGCGGATTGTGGACCGCGGCGACGGCGCGCAAGGTCGAACGCCATGTCGACCTGGCCGATACCTTTCATCTGCCGATCGTTCATCTGGTCGACAATCCCGGCTTCCTGATCGGGCGGCGTGCCGAGGACGAGGCGACAATCCGCTGGGGTTCCAGGGCCTTGGCGGCCATATATCAAGTGTCGGTACCCTGGTGTGCGGTGGTCTTGCGCAAGGCCTATGGCATGGCGGGCAGCGGACATGCGCCGGCGGACCGGTTCCGCTGGCGGCTGGCCTGGCCATCCGGCGATTGGGGGTCGCTGCCGATATCGGGCGGGCTGGAGGCGGCCTATCGCGCCGAGCTGGAGGCGTGCGACGACCCGGCGGCGCGGCTGGCCGAGATCAAGGCGCGGCTGGAGCGGGTGCGATCGCCGTTTCGCACGGCGGAACATTATGGCGTCGAGGCGATCATCGACCCGCGCGACACCCGCAGCGAGCTATGCGAGTTCGCCAACCTGGCGCAGCGGGCGTTGCAGCCGGGGCGCAAGGGCCGCGGGCTGCGGTGCTGATCCGCGGGTAGGTATCGGCAACCGGGAGGTTCGACGATGCCGATGACGCTTGAAGGTGCGTGCCGCTGCGGCGCCGTGCGGTTTCGCTGTGCCAGCAACACGCCGCAGCCGTACCAACGCTGCTATTGCTCGATCTGTCGCAAGACCGCGGGCGGCGGCGGCTATGCGATCAATCTGGCCGCCATCGCCGGCACGCTGCAGGTCGAGGCGGCCGACGGCGCGATCGGCGTGTACCGCGCCCGGATCCGCGGCGACGACGGCGCATGCAAGACGTCGACCGGAGAGCGCAGCTTTTGCACCCGCTGTGCCACGGCCCTGTGGCTGTTTTCGCCGGAATGGCCCGACCTGCTGCACCCGTTCGCCTCGGCGATCGACAGCGAGCTGCCGGCGTCGGTGGCGTCGGTGCACCTGATGCTCGATTTCAAGCCGGGCTGGGTGGCGCCGCAGGTCGGGCCGGATGATGATTGCTTCGATCGCTATTCCGCGGCGTCGATCGAGGACTGGCACCGGCGGCGCGGTGTCTGGGCCGATTGAGCGAGCAGGCCGCCGAGGATGGCTCGCGTTTCCGCGTCGATGACCCCGTCGACATCGGCCGGACGCCAGCGGCGCTGGAAGGCGATGACGGCAGCCTGGGGCGCTGCGATGTCATAGCCATAGAGATGCAGGGCGGCGAGGGTGTCGGCATCGGTCCAGCCGGGATCGATGCCGTCGGCCGGAATCGGTGCCGCAAGGCCGGCGCGGGCGAGCCGTGGCCAGTCGAACAGCTCCCCGGGGTCGGCTTTTCGCGCCGGGGCGATGTCGCTGTGACCGACGACGCTGGACGGATCGATGTTCCAGCGCGCCATGGCTGCCGCGACCAGCCGTTCGACACTGGCCATTTGGGCTTCGGGGAAGGCACGATAGCCGAATTCATGGCCGGGGTTGACGATCTCGATGCCGATCGACGCGCTGTTGACGTCGGTGATGCCGCGCCACCATGATTTGCCGGCGTGCCAGGCCCGAGCGGTTTCGTCGACCAGCTGCAGGATTTCGCCGGCCTCTGTGACCAGCCAATGGGCGGATACCCTGGCGTCCGGATCGGTCAGCCGCTCGATCGCCGCGGCGGCGGTCGGCATGCCGGTATAGTGGAGCACGATCATCGAGACGGCGAGGGCGCGTGCGTCGTGATTGGGGCTGGGCCGCCGGAGCGGGGTCATAGCGGCTCCATGTCGCGTTTTTGCGCGGTGCGCAGCGTGATGATGGCGACGCCGACCAGCGTCAGCGCGCCGCCGATGACCATCTGGATGGTGATCGGCGTGCCGAAGACGATGACGGCGATGATCACCGACAACAGCGGCGTCGGCAGGGTGAGCGGCGACACGGTGCTGACCGGATAGCGCTGGAACAGCCAGGTCATGCCGCCATGGCCGAGAATCGAGGAGGCTATCGCAGAATAGGCCAGCCAGCCCCAGGTCGGCAGCGGCAAGTCGGGCACCCGTGCCAGTGCACCGGGTTCGAAGACCAGGCTGGCGGCGACCAGCACCGGCACGCTGACGACGGCAAGCCAGGCATGGATGGTCAGCACCGGCACGCCCTGCAACTTGCGGAACAGCAGGTTGCCGGCGGCCCAGGCCAGGGCGGCGGCGACCGTCAGCCAGATGGCGATGCTTTCGCGCGCGATTGCGGGGTCGAATCCCATCACCGCGACGCCGGCAAAGCACAGCACGACGGCGGTGATGCGCGGCAGGCGGATCGTCTCCTTGTATATGAGCACCGCCAGCAGCAGCGAGAACGGCACGCCCAGCTGCCCGGCAATGGCCAGCGCCGAGACATTTTCGGCGAGCGCGAAGCTGAGGCTGCCGAGCCCCATGAACAAGGCGCCGGCGACCAGCCCGGTGGCGATCACGGTCGTCATCCGCCCGGGCAGCCAGCGCAGCCAGGGCAGGGTGACGAGCAGCACGATGGCATAGCGCAGCGTGACTGCGGTGATCGGCTGGGCCGAGGTCACCGCGACCTTCACCGCGACGATGTTGAAGGCCCAGATGACGTCGATGAGGAGGATGAGCGCGAGGTGGCGGGGCTTCATCGGCCACTGGCTGCGTCGTTGGCGTGACCCGCTTTCGCGGTCACGCGTGCATACGCACCATTGATGGCGGCCATGCGCGCCTCGGTCACGCGGATGAATTCGGCCGGCACGCCTTCGGCGAGGTGGCGATCGGGGTGATATTCGCGGACCAGCGCGTGATAGGCGCGGCGCAGCGTGGCGGCATCGGCACCTGGTTCGACCCCGAGCACCGCCCAGGGGTCGTCTTCGGCGGGGCCGGTGTGGCGGGCGCGCACCCGGGCCGCTGCGGCGGCGTCGAAGCCGAGCTTGTCGGCGACGGCATCGAGATAGGCGATTTCCGCGGGATGATAGCCGTCGACGGCGGCGATCAGCCACAGCGCGTCGAGCAGGTCCTCGAGCAGCGGCGAGCCCGGGCCGAGCAGCGTCGCCGCCTGCTGGGCATAAGCCTCGTAACCCGCCATCGACTGCTTGGCGAGGTCATAGAAGCGCTTGGCGTTGGCAGCCTCGGGCTCGTCGACATGGAACAGCCGCTGGAAGGTGGCGAATTCGGCGGCACTGGGATCGCCATCGGCGCGCGCCATCTTGGCCGCCAGCGCAATGGCAGCAACGGTGAAGGCGACGCGGCGGCGTTCGGGGCTGGTGGCGCGGCGCAGGTCGACGGCACTGCCCGCCGCGGCACCGGCGAGCGCGCCCAGCGGCCCGCCGAGCAGCGCGCCGACCGCGGCGCCGGCGATGGTCGCCCAGACGCTCATGAGGGGGGAAGTCCGGTCACGTCCCGGGTCTTAGAGGCTTTGGACCGCGCGGGGCAATCGCTGCGATGCGGTATGATCGCGCCGTCAGCGCGAAGTGATGCCCCCGTCGTCGACGATCAACCCCAGGCGATACCATTGTCGTCGATGACCAGCACCAGGCCGGCGCGCCGCGCCGCTGCCGCCAGCATCGCGGCCACGGCCGATTTGCCGTCGGTTGCCGCTCCGCCCGCAAGCGCCGCCGCGACGGCTTCGGGCAGCGGATGCGGCGCCTGCCGATGGACGCCGGCGGCGCCGATGGCGAGCGGCTGGCCGCGGCGAAGGTCGGCGAGCAGCAAGGCGGCGCCGGCGACGACAGCGCATTGGCCGCCATCGGTGTCACCGGCAGGGCGGTGCCAGGTGACCGGTGTGCCGGTCAGTCCTTCACGCACCAGCCGCTCGAGCGCGGCGCCGCCGACCGGCGCGTCGCCCGGCGCCAGCGCGGCGCGGACAAGGCGCAGGCGCGCCCCGAGATTCCTGGCCGCGTCCTGGATGAGGCCGTTGATCTCGGCGTCGGCGTCGTCCGACAACAATTCGCTCGCCGTCATCACCGTAGCGATCGGGCTGGCGAAATCATGCGTCAGCCATTTGACGATCAGCGGCGCGATGGTGTCGGTCATGACGGCGAATCCGGCGTCGGCAGCGGCTTGCGGCGCAGGCCGAGCGCCAGCAGCCGGCCGTCGCCGCCTTGCGCCAGCTCGAATTCCAGCCGGTCGCCGGGATCGAGCGTTTCGAGGCCGGCCGCCGCCAGTGCCGAGGCATGGACGAAGACGTCGCGGGGCCCGAGATCGGGCGTGATGAAGCCGAAGCCTTTCCGGGCATCGAACCATTTGACGGCGCCGCTGGCCATCAGGCGGTAACCTGGAGGACAAGGGGGGTGAAGCCTGTTTCCGCGGCCGCGGCGCGTTGCCAGGCGGTGATC
This sequence comes from Sandarakinorhabdus sp. DWP1-3-1, assembly GCF_049896705.1. Lineage (NCBI taxonomy): Bacteria > Pseudomonadati > Pseudomonadota > Alphaproteobacteria > Sphingomonadales > Sphingosinicellaceae > Sandarakinorhabdus > Sandarakinorhabdus sp. DWP1-3-1. The sequence goes on from NZ_JAFCUV010000001.1 coordinate 595,675, forward strand.
GTGCCACCGGCGATGATCACCCAGACCTGACCGTCTGCCACCGCGCGCGCCGCATCGCGTTGCGACGGCTGTGCACTGCCGTCGGGATGACTGTGATAATGGCCCACCACCTGCTGCCCCGATCCGCGCGCCTCGCGATGGACGCGCAGCAGCGTCGCCGGGTCGATCTCGAAGCTGCGGGCCGGATCGGCGGCGACGTTGCGCGCCGGCACTGCTGCCATGATCCGGCCCGGGCGGCCGATCAGCAGCCCGCAGCATTCATCGGCGCCGGCGGTTGCCGCCGCGGCCAAAAGGGTTTCGGTGACCCCGCTTGCAATTCCGACAATCATTCCGACATCGGCTAGGCGATGGGGGCCGAAAAGTCGATTGATCTCGTGTTGCCGGCCGATGCGGCGGGGCTTCGGCTCGACCGTGCGCTGGCGATCGCGTTGCCGCAGCACAGCCGCGAGCGGCTGAAGGCGCTGATCGGCGGCGGCCGCGTATCGGGCGCCGCAGGCGTGATGTGGGACCCCAAGCTGAAGGTCAAGGGCGGCGAGGCGCTGACGCTCGTCATCCCGGAGCCGACAGCTTCGGAGACCGTCGCCCAGGATATCCCGCTCACCATCATCTACGAGGACGACGCGTTGCTTGTCGTCGACAAGCCGGCGGGGCTGGTCGTCCACCCTGCCGCCGGCAATTACGACGGCACCATGGTCAATGCACTGCTGCACCATTGCGCCGGGCGCCTGTCGGGCATCGGCGGGGTCGCCCGGCCGGGTATCGTCCATCGCATCGACAAGGACACATCGGGGCTGCTGGTCGTTGCCAAGACCGATCCGGCGCACGAGGCGCTGTCGCGCCAGTTCGCCGCGCATACCGTGGAGCGCCGCTATGCCGCCATCGTCGCGGGCCGGCCGGTGCCGCCGGTCGGGCGGATCGAAGGCGCGCTCGCCCGCTCCACCGCCAACCGCCAGAAGATGGCGATCGTGTCCGAAGGCCGCGGCAAGCATGCCGTGACCCACTACCGCACCATCGCCCGCCTGCGACATTCCGCCCATGTCGAATGCCGGCTGGAAACGGGCCGAACCCACCAGATCCGCGTTCACATGGCATCAATTGGCCATGCGCTATTGGGAGACGCTGTTTATGGGCGGACACCGGGCAGCCTTGCCGGCGACCTGAAGGCGCTGAACTTTCAGCGCCAGGCGCTGCACGCGGCGACACTGGGGTTTGTCCATCCGGTCACACAAGAAAAACTGTCTTTTGAATCGGCGCTGCCCGACGATATAGTGGAGTTAATCGGTCGTCTTTCGGACGCCGAAGAAAAATAAGGGAGTTATCATGGCCAATGTTCCCGCGGTAAAAACGAGCATCCCGGCGCTCGGTGGCGAGGCTGGGCTTAACCGATATCTGTCCGAAATCCGCAAGTTTCCGCTGCTCGCCCCCGAGCAGGAGTATATGCTCGCCAAGCGCTGGGAGGAGCATCAGGATCCGGAGGCGGCCGCCAAGCTGGTGACCAGCCACCTGCGCCTCGTCGCCAAGATCGCCATGGGCTATCGCGGCTATGGCCTGCCGGTCGCCGAGCTGATTTCCGAAGGCAACATCGGGCTGATCCAGGGTGTCAAGAAGTTCGATGCCGAAAAGGGCTTCCGCCTTGCCACCTATGCGATGTGGTGGATCCGCGCCTCGATCCAGGAATATATCCTGCGCTCGTGGAGCCTGGTGAAGATCGGCACCACCGCCGCCCAGAAGAAGCTGTTCTTCAACCTGCGCCGGCTGAAGGGCAAGCTGAACGCCATGGAGGACGGCGACCTGCGCGGCGCCGATGTCGAGAAGATCGCGACGACATTGGGCGTGACGCACGACGAGGTCGTCTCGATGAACCGCCGCATGTCGATGGGCGGCGACACCAGCCTCAATGCGCCGCTGCGCGAGGAAGGCGAGGGCGAATGGCAGGATTGGCTGGCCGATACCGGGCCGTTGCAGGACGAGATGGTCGCCGACGAACAGGAACGCGACCAGCGGCACGAGCTGCTCGGCGCCGCGATGCAGGCGCTCAACGATCGGGAGAAGCATATCCTGACGCAGCGCCGGCTCGTCGATGAACCGGAAACGCTGGAGGAGCTGTCGCAGCATTACGGCATCAGCCGTGAACGCGTGCGGCAGATCGAGGTCCGCGCCTTTGAAAAGCTGACCAAGGCGATGCATGGCCTGGCGACGGAGCGCAACCTGCTGCCCGAGCCGGCCTGAAGCCGACGCGCGAATAGTGTATGCTTGCGTACACTATTCGCGTGGGCGCGACAGCATGCCGCGCCCCTGACCAAGTAACAATTGAGCGAACGTCACAAAATCTTCGCTTTGCAGATAGGATTTTGTTTACCGAAATCCCGCATCTTGTCGCCGGGGTATGGTCCCCTCACGATAAGATGGAGTTCGCAATGCGACATCTTGTAAAGACGTTGCTTGGTTTTGCTGTGTTGCTGACGCCGGCCGTGGCGCCCGCGGCAACGATTGTCGGTGGCGACACGCGCGTGGCGTTCGGCGCCGCGATCACCGGACTGGAGGCCTCGCTGCTCGGCTCCGCCAGTCTCGTCGGCGGCGCACCCGGCCTGACGGTCAACTTCCCGATCACCGGTGGCACACTCGATGCGGCGCTGGCCGGCGCCATCCGGCACGACGGCTCGGGCATTTCGCTCAGCAACGGCACCAATACGCTGGCGCTCAGCAACTTCGTCATCGATACCACGGCCGGCATCCTGTTCGGCGATGCGGCGCTGAACGGCACGCTTGTCGGCACGGCACTCGACCTGTTCAGTTTCGACCTGTCGACGGTGACGGTGCCGCAACTGACCGATCTCGATAATCCGCTGCTGGCCCTCACCATCCGGCCGACGGCGTCCGGTGCCTTGACGGCAGCGTTCGGCCTGGGTGAGACCGCCGGCGCCACCCTGGGCCTCGCGGCGACGGCGCCGCAACTCGCCGCGGTTCCCGAACCCGGCAGCTGGGCGATGCTCGTCATCGGCTTCGGCCTCGTCGGCGGCAGCATCCGCATCCGTCAGGCGCGCACATACGGCAGCGTGACCGCCTGATCGGCGTCGGCGCCCGCCCCATCCCCCCGGCGGCGGGCGCCGACTGTTGACCTTTGGCATCGCCGGCGGGCAGATGGTGGTTCCTCACTGGGAACGATCTTGGTCCGCACCCGCAGCTTCCCCATGCGCCTGCTTCTCGGTACGCTGAAAATCGCCGCCGCGCTGGTGGTGCTCAGCATCGTCTGGGTCGCCGCCTATCGCTGGCTGCCGGTGCCGATGACCTGGCCGATGGCGCGCGATGCCATGGCCGGCAAGCATATCGCCCGCCACTGGGTGCCGCTTTCGCAGATCACGCCGGCCGTTTCGCGTGCCGCGATCGGGGCGGAGGATGCACGTTTCTGCGCGCACAATGGCTTCGATTTCGAAGCGATGGAGAAGGCCGCGGCGCGCAACGCCGCCGGCAAGGCGCTGCGCGGCGGCTCGACGATATCGCAGCAGACCGCCAAGAATGCGTTCCTCTGGCCGGGTCGATCCTATATTCGCAAGGGGTTGGAGGCCTATTTTACCATCCTGATCGAAGCGATCTGGGGCAAGAGGCGCATCATGGAGGTCTATCTCAACATCGCCGAGATGGGCCCCGGCGTGTATGGCGTCGACGCCGCCGCCCGGCATTATTTCGGCGTGTCGGCATCGGGCCTGAGCCCGCGACAGGCGTCACGCATTGCCGCGATCCTGCCGCAGCCGATCAAGCGCGACGCCGCCGCGCCGGGCCGCGCCGTGAAGCGTTATGCCCGGCGGATCGAACGGCGGGTTCGGGTTGTCGGACGGGAAGGCATCGACGGCTGCCTGCGCTGAAACATGGTTAAGAAGCCGCCGTCGCGACCGTAGTTAACGGCATGACTGCCGGAGACACGCCATGAAAAAGATCGTTATCGCCGCCGAGGACCGCCGCGCCGGCCGGGCTGCGTTCGAGGCGCTGTCGCGGCCGGCGTTGCCCGACCCCTGGCGCCGGCCGTCGCGCCGCGACCGGCTTGCCGGCGGTGTCGCGGCGACGATCGCCACCGCTACCACGGCCGTGATCATCTGGGCCAGCCTGTTCCCGATCGCGCTATAGCCGGGGCGGCGGGCGGCGTGGCTGCGGCATGGGCGTGGCAGGCTCGAGCCCATGTTGCCGAGCGTCGGGTATCGGGCGCGGGAACTTGTCCGCCCCCAAGTGTCATACCGGCGAAGGCCGGGACTTATAATCCACCAGTCTGCCCACATGAGCGCTCACCACGGCGATCTTGCGATCCATAGGTCTCGACCTTCGCCGGGATGACGTCGGGCCAGCGCCGATGCGGCGCTGGATCAGACATTTTCAACCAAGCGGCGTAATCAGGTACTTTTCGCCCGTCGCGCGGCGGTTGTAGCCGGCGATGGCGTCGAGGCTCAGTGCTTCGGCGAGCGAGACGCGGTGGCTGTAGTGGCTGGCGAAGGTCGTTGTCAGCTCGGCCGCGACGCGGTCGCGGAGTTTCTGCGCATCCGCGGCGCCGATCTTCTGCAGGAACGGAAACAGCAACCAGCCGCCCATGCTCCAGGCCATGCCGAAGCCGCGGTTGAATTCGGTCGGCGCCATGTTGAGCCCGCCGTAGATATAGACCTGCTTGTGAACCGCCGAGCCGTAGCGGCTGTATTCCTTGGCAGTCTTGTTGATGGCGATCTCCATCGCGGTCAGGATCTGGCCCGCCAGCTTGCCGCCGCCGATGGCGTCGAAGGCGATGGTCGCGCCGGTGTCGACCAGCGCCGCGGTGAGGTCTTCCATGAAGCTGCTGCTGCTTGAATCGACGATATGCGTGGCGCCGAGCGCGCGCAGCGTTTCGGCCTGTTCGGCGCTGCGCACGATGTTGACGAGTGCAATGCCGTCCTTGATGCAGATGCGGTTGAGCATCTGGCCGAGGTTCGACGCGGCAGCGGTATGGACGAGCGCGGTGTGGCCTTCGCGGCGCATGGTTTCGGTCATACCCAGCGCCGTCAGCGGGTTGACGAAGCAGCTGGCGCCATCCTCCGCGGTGGCGCCTTCGGGCAGGACGATCGCCTCCTTGGCGCGGACGACGCGATATTCGGCGTACATGGCGCCGCCGATGATGCCGACCTTCTTGCCGATCAGATGTTCGGCGCCCTCGCCGGCGGCGGTGACGGTGCCACCGGCTTCGTTGCCGGCGGGCATGGATTCATCGACCCGGGCGGCCATGGCCCGCATGTACGCCGGTGGGATGGTGGCGGTGACGACCGGACGATCGGCGGTGCCCGAAGCGCTGGCGGTGCTCATGTCGGCGGCGCCGAACAGCAGGCCGATGTCGCTGGGGTTGATCGGCGTCGCCTCGATGCGGACGAGGATTTCACCGGGACCGGGTGTCGGGGTGTCGACCTCGGCGAGCGAGAGTTCGAGCGTGCCGCTGGATTTCACGAGGGTGCGGAGCTGGAGCATGATCTTGGTCCTTGTTCCTCTCCCGCTTGCGGGAGAGGCGAGAGGCGCGCCAGCGCCCCGGGTGAGAGTGTTCGTCTGTGTCGGGACGGGGTTGCACCCTTACCCGCCGCGCTGGTGCGCGAGGCGCCTCTCCCGCAAGCGGGAGAGGGGTTTTACAGCCCCGGCAGCTTGAAGCCCGGGGGCAGCGGCATGCCGGCGGTCAGCTTGTTCATTTCGGCGCTGCCGGCCTGGTCGGCCTTGGCCTTGGCATCATTGAACGCTGCAACGACAAGGTCTTCCAGCATTTCCTTGGAATCAGCTGTCAGCAGCGACGGATCGATGACGATGCCGAGGATGCGGCCGCGGGCAGTCGCGCGAACCTTGACGAGGCCGCCGCCGCTGCCGCCTTCGACCTCGATATTGTCGAGCTCGGCCTGGGCCTTGGCCATCTGTTCCTGGACGCTCTGCGCGGCTTTCATCAGTTCATCGAGACTGGGCATTGGCACTCCTTTGCGGTTCGGGGGTGACGCCGATCAGCTCGGCATCGGGGAATTCTGCGATCAACGCGGCGACCACCGGGTCGCTGCGCGCAGCATCGAGCCGGGCGGCCTCGGCGGCGAGCGACGCCTCGTGCAGCGTCGGTGCGCCGCCTTCGGTGGTGAAGGTCACCTGCCAATCCTGGCCGGTCCATTCCGACAGGCGGCGGCCGATGGCGGCGAGCTGCTCCTTCGACTGGCGCTTGTCGTGGGCCAGCACGAGCGATGGCGGCGCGCATTCGACGAGGCGGAGTTCGTCGCTGAGGATATGGGCAAGGCGGGGTTCGGTGCGTTCGCGGAACAGGGCGACGATGGCTTCGAAGGTGGTGGGGTTGGGCAGGGCGGGCGGTGGGGGCGCTGGGGTCGGCTCCGGCAGTGTGGCCGCTGCGTGCGCTGGCGATGCAGGCGCAGACTCCCCCGTCCCCGGCCCCTCCCGCAGGCGGGAGGGGAGGTTCGGCGCGTCGCCGCCCTCGATGATGCGCTTCACCAGGTCGGCGGGGTCGGGGAGGTCGGCGGCGTGGATGAGGCGGAGCAGGGCCATTTCGGCGGCCTGCAGCGGCACCGGCGCGGCCTGGACCTCGGCGAGGCCCTTCAACAGCAATTGCCACAGCCGGTGCAACGCCGGAAAGCTCAGCCGTTGCGCCCAGTCGGCGAGTTGTGCGCGTTCCTCGACGCTCAGCGCCGGATCGTCCTTGGGCGCCAGCCGGGCGCGGGTGATGGCGTGGACGAGTTCGAGCAGCTCACGCACCAGCATCTCGGGGTCGAGCCCCAGGTCATATTGTTCCGCCACCGCCGCCAGCGCGGCCTTGGCATCGCCGGCCAGCACCAGGCCGAACAGTCGCCGGACGGCGCCGCGGTCGGCCAGGCCGAGCATCTCGCGAATTTCCTGCGCGGTGACGATGCCGCCGCTGTGCGCGATCGCCTGGTCGAGCACCGACAGGCCGTCGCGCACCGATCCTTCGGCGGCGCGGGCGATCAGCGCCAGCGCCTCGGGCTCGGCCTGGGCACCTTCCCTGGCGACGATATCGGCGAAGTGCGTGACCAGTGTTTCGGCGGGCACCCGGCGCAAATCGAAGCGCTGGCAGCGCGACAGCACCGTCACCGGCACCTTGTTGACCTCGGTCGTCGCAAAAATGAACTTCACATGCGGCGGTGGCTCCTCGAGCGTCTTCAACAGCGCGTTGAAGGCGTTCTTGGTCAGCATATGGACTTCGTCGACGATGTAGATCTTGTAGCGCGCGGAGACGCTGGCATAGCGCACCGCCTCGATGATCTCGCGGACATCATCGACGCCGGTGTTCGATGCTGCATCCATCTCGACGACGTCCATGTGGCGGCCGGCGGCGATGGCGACGCAGGGCTCGCAGGTGCCGCAGGGGGATATGGTCGGGCCGCCGCTGCCATCGGCGCCGACGCAGTTCAGCGCCTTGGCGATGATGCGCGCCGTCGAGGTCTTGCCGACCCCGCGGACGCCCGTCAGCAGCCAGGCCTGGGCCAGTCGCTCGCGCGCGATGGCATTGCCGAGCGTGCGGACCATCGCCTCCTGGCCGAGCAGCGCGTCGAAGCTGCCGGGGCGGTATTTGCGGGCGAGGACGCGATAGCCGGCATCGTCCGCGGGCGGGGCGGGCGGGGGGGCTGGCTCCATGCCGGGGAAGGCGATTTCGGTATCTTCGGACATCGCGGTGGTTCTAGCCGGTCGGGGCGGCGGCGGCGAGGGGAAGTTGTGGGAGAGGGCGCGGAGTGCAGGGGCATGGGCAAAGCCCATGCTGACGTCAGACGAGATCGGTTGGCCTGAGGCCAACCGCCTCGCTGGCCGCGCTTGCGCCTGTCGGCGCGCTACGCTGCGCGTCGCGCGCTCGCGGCGCTGCGCGGTGGGAGCCGGGAACGACCCAGTGCGGATTCGTTGCGGCTGCTTCCTTCCGGACCTGACCGGGTTGGCGAAGACACTGCCCGCCCGACTCCCGCGGCGCATATGGGGGATTGCGCGCGGCGGGGCAAGTGCTTGCTATCCGTTGGTCGGGATCAGGATCGGCGCGCCCGGCGCCGGGCGCGCTTTCCTCGGCGTCGGCACGGGTGCGTTGCCTGTCTGCGCCGCCCTAGCTTCGGCCGTCAACGGCGGCAGGGCCGGGGCGCCCGGCACCAGATAGGCCGTCATCGCCTGGCCGCTGCAGGTATAGCTGGCGCCGTTGCGGATATCGGCCGGCCGGAATGCCGCCGCCAGCGCCGGCTGTTTCGCCAGCGCCGCCCGGGCATCGTCGGGATGGCTGGAATAGGCCATGGCGATCGCGAACTCGCCGTTGTCGCGCTTGCCGAAATAGGGGCTGATGTCGCCGAAATAGACGGTTTCCCCGGCATTGACGCGGAACGTCGGCGCCGAAAAACAGAAGGTGTTGGCAACCTGCGGCGCGGGCCCCGGCGTCGCGCCGTAGAGCACATAATCACCGGCGGACACGACCATGACGAGATGGTCGAGCGGCAGCTTCTTGTTGCCGCCATTCGCCTGGATCCAATAGGTATTCTGGTCGCCATTCTTTTTCGCATCGGCGGGACGCGCGATCATGTCGCGCTTTTCGACATCATAGCGCGCGAATGCGACGATGCCCGATTTGCCGATGCTGCCGGTTTCGGGCCGGCGCCAGCCGATGACGATCGCGGCCTCGCCAGGCTTCAGCACCACCGGCAGGCTGAGGTCGGCCGGCTTCTGGACGCTCAGCAGGTTCGTCGGCTTGGGCACCGCCGCCGCGGCTGCGAGCAGGACAACAAGGGCCGTTGCGATCACTTGCGGCCTCCCTTCAGAAAGCTCGGGTCGGCGAATTCGTTGTTGAAAGCGGTGACGGTTCCCTTTGGGTCGGTGGCGCCCAGCTCAGTGTTGAAGACCTTTTCGCGTTCCGTCGGCGTCAGCGTGGCAAAAACCGCCGCCGTCTGCTTGTCGACCTGGACCAGCCGCCAGCCCTTGAAGATCAGGCAGGAGCGGCGGTTCGCGCGGCGGGCTTCGCCTTCGGCAATGGCGTTGGCGATCAGACCGCCGATGATGCCGCCGCCGGCCGCCGCCATCGGCGAGATGATCGCCGGATTATAGACGACGACCGGGCTGCCGCCGGGTGTCCGTGAGCCGCGGGCGATCAGCCGGCATTCCTGCCAGTCGCGATCATAGTCGGCGCGGGTGGCGCCGGGCTTGTTGTAATAGCGGCTGTCCTTCAGATCGCGGGCCGAATCGGCGGCGATCGCCTCGGCGCTGTCGTCCGGCTGACCGGTGCCGAATTCGGTGGGGTCGTACGGTGCCGGAGCAGCAGTGGCGGGTGGCGGCGATGGCGGCACTGGCGTCGGCGCGACAGGATCCGTGGCTGCAAGCAGCAGCGCAAGTAAAACAGCCGACATTCCGCCCCCGGAAATTCGTGATCAGATGTTGTTATTGCCGCTTAACCATCGCACTGGCAAGCCGCTACCGATCGCTTTCCAGCACCGTCTGGCCCTTGCCGGTGGAGCCTTCGACCATGCCGCCGTTGGTGGCGAGGAGTGTGGTGCCCTCGCCGACGACGCTGCGCATCTGGGCATAGAATTGCGGCGGGATGGTCACCTGCTTGATGGCGTCCTGCTCGACATTCTGGCCCTTGCGCGCCTCATAGCCGGGCACGCCGAGATAGACCCACTTCGCCACGCCGGCGGCATCGCGGCCGGCGAACTGCGCGGCGCGGGTGCCGATGTCGAAACCGGGGGCGACGCCGATGCGGCTGCGGCCGATGATGACACCGTTGCGATAGACGACGATGCGCTTGCTGCCGGTCGACAGCACGATGGTGACGGGGCCCTCGGGCGATTTCTCGGGTTCCCAGCGCGACACTTCCTGGCCGGTCAGCGAGTCACTGCGCGGGTCCGCGGCGGTCCCGGTCGCCGACAGCGGCGCCAGCAGGGCGTTGTCGGTGACCATTTCCGGCTCGATCAGGGTCTTGTCACCCTTGGCAGTGACGACGACCGTCATGCCCATGCTGCTGGTGTCGAACAGCTTTTTCGAAAACTCCAGCGGCAGTCGGATGCATCCGTGGCTCGCTGGATAACCGGGCAGGTTGCCGGCGTGCATTGCGATGCCATCCCAGGTCAACCGCTGCATATAGGGCATCGGCGCGCTGTCATAGAGGTTGGACTTATGGTCCTTGTTCTTCTGCAGGATGGTGAAAACGCCGGTCGGAGTCGCCTTGCTGGACTTGCCCGACGAAATCGTCGTGGCGCCGATGCGGACACCGTTGCGATAGGCATAGGCACGCTGGGTCGACAGGTTGACGACCACAAGCATCGGGCCCGACGGCGCGATCTCGGCGTCCCAGATCCATTCGCCGGGCTTCAGGGCCAGCACCGGCGTGTCGATCGGCGACGATTTCGGCGCGCTGGCGGCAAGCGCCGGGGCGGCCGTCAGCAGCAACAGGGCGATCAGCGCGGTCTTCATCGGCGGCGGTCTTTGCAATGGCGGAACGTTCCACGCCTTAGTCGCCTTGGGCGAGACTGCGAAGTCCTTTAGCTGCGACTCATGTCGACGACACCGGGCGGCATGCGAACATCGAGGGCGGCTATGTCGGCCGTCAGGCGGATCTGGCAGGCGAGGCGCGACGTCCGCGACGCGCCGACGGCGAAATCGAGCATGTCCTCTTCCTCGTCCGAAGGGGCCGGCAGTTTGGCGGCGTCGGCGCCGGTGACGAGGACGTGGCAGGTCGAGCAGGCCATGGCGCCTTCGCAGGTGCCCTCGAGCGGCTGGCCATTGGCCTGGGCGAGATCGAGCAGCCGCGTGCCGGCGGGGGCGTCGACGAACTGTTCGCGACTGCCGTCGGCGGAAAGAAAGCGGATGCGGGTCATGCGGCGTCCTGGCTGAGGCGGGTGACGACGGCGTTGATCTGGGCCGCGGCGGCGTCGATCTCGGCCGGGGTGGTGAAGCGGCCGAAACCGAGGCGCAGCGAGGCCTTGGCCGCGGGTTCGGACAGGCCAAGCGCGGTCAGCACATGGCTGGCGCGGCCGGTGACGGCGGCACAGGCGGAGCCCGACGAGAGCGCGAGGCCGGGGAGCAGCGACAGCAGGGGCGCGGCAATGCCGGGGAAACCGAGGTTGAGATTGCCCGGCCAGCGGGCTTCGAGGTCGCCGTTGACCTCGACCGGCACAGTGAGGCTGGCGAGCAGGCGATCGCGCAGCGCGAGGGCATGTTCGCGGTCGCCGGCCATGCGCTCGCCGGCGATGCGGGCGGCGGCGCCGAGGCCGACGATGAGCGCGGTCGGCAGCGTGCCGGAGCGGCCATCCTCCTGCCCGCCGCCGTGGAGCAGCGGCGTCAACATCGTAAACGGCCGGCGATACAGCGCGCCGACGCCCTTGGGGCCATGGACCTTGTGGGCCGTCAGGCTGAGCAGGTCGATGCCGAGCGCATCGACATCGATGGGCACCTTACCGAAGGCCTGGGCCGCGTCGCAGTGCATGACGGCGCCGACGGCATGGGCGGCGCGGGCGATGGCGGCGATCGGCTGGATGACGCCGATCTCGTTGTTGACCAGCATGGCGGAGACAAGCGCCACATCCTCGCCGAGCGCGCGTTCCAGGTCACCGAGATCGACGATGCCGTTGGCGCGGACCGGAACGATGGTCAACTGCGCACCGAGCGATTCGAGATAATGCGCGGTTTCGAGGACGCAGCTGTGTTCTGTGGCGAGCGTGACGATGCGGCGGCGGGTGTTCGACGGGTGGGTGAGCAGGCCCTTCAACGCCCAGTTGACGCTTTCGGTGGCGCCCGAGGTGAAGGCGATGGTTTCGGGCGGGGCATGGAGGAGCGCGGCGACCGCGTCGCGGGCAATCTCGACGGCGGCCTTGGCCTGGTAACCCCAGAGGTGGGCGCTGTGCGGGTTGCCATAGCCGGCGACGCCCCAGGGCTCCATGGCGGCGGCGACCGCGGGGTCGAGCGGGGTGGTCGCGCCGTAATCGAGGTAGATCGGGTTCATGCCGCCACCCTGGCGAGGCGCCGGGTCATGTCTTCCCAGGCTTCGGCGAAGGCATCGACCTCTGCCGCCGTGGTCTGCGGCCCCAGGCTGACGCGGATCGCCTCGCCCGCGGCGGCACCGAGGCCCATGGCGGCGAGGACATGGCTGGCGGCGACCTTGCCCGACGAACAGGCCGCGCCGGCGCTGACCATGACGCCGGCGAGGTCGAGCGCCATGACCTGGGTGCTCGCCTTGACGCCAGGGAAGCCGATGCTGGCGATGTTGGGCAGGCGGGGTGCAGCGGCGCCGTGGACAATGGTGGCGAGACGCGTTTCGAGGCGGTCGCGCAAGGTGGCGATGGTGGCCCAATCGCGGGGCACGTTCAGCGCCGCGGCAAAGCCGGCGATGCCGGGCAGGTTGGGCGTGCCACCACGCAGCCCGCGCTCCTGGCCGCCGCCGCGCTGCACTGCCGCCAGCCGGCCGGGATCGCGGACGATGAGCGCCCCCACGCCCGGCGGACCGCCGAGCTTGTGCGCCGATAGCGCCACGAAGTCCGCGGCGGGCAGCGGCAGCTTGCCGGCGCTCTGCACCGCATCGACCAGCAGCAGGCCGCCATGTGCCGCGACCACAGCAGCGACCTCGGCGATCTGCTGGACGACGCCGGTCTCGTTGTTGGCGTGCTGGACCGCGACCAGCGCCGGCGGGCCGTCGAGCAGGGTCGCCAGTGCCGCCAGGTCGATGATGCCGTTGCGGTCGACCGGCGCGATGATCGCGTCGCGGGCGGCGAGCACGGCGCTGTGCTCGGTTGCCGAGGCGATCAAGCGCGGCATGGCGGTGCCGTGGATGGCGAGCGCCAGCGCCTCGGTGCCGCCGCTGGTGAAGACGATGCGGTCGGGGGCGCAGCCGGCGAACGCGGCCACCACGTCGCGGGCGCGTTCGACGATGCCGTTCGCCGCGCGGCCGCCGGCGTGGACCGATGCCGGGTTGCCGGTCACGCCGGCGGCCGTCACCATGGCCGCGATCGCAGCCGGCAGCACCGGGGTCGTCGCGGCGTGATCGAGGTAGATGCGGCTTTTCATTGCGATTTCGGCCATCGCCCTCATATAGGGGACAAGGCGTGTTTTGCGCCACCAGCTTTCAATTTGGCGGACACCACATGCCCGAAGTGATCTTTACCGGCCCCGAAGGTCGTCTCGAAGGCCGTTACCAGCCCGCCGCGCGGCCGCGCGCGCCGGTGGCCATCCTGTTGCAGCCGCACCCGGCGCAGGGCACGATGAACCACCCGATCGTCATTGCCATGTACAACAGCTTCGTGCGCCGCGGCTTTGCGACGCTGCGTTTCAACTTCCGCGGCGTCGGGCGCAGCCAGGGTGTGTTCGACAACGGCATCGGTGAGCTGTCCGACGCCGCCAGCGCGCTCGACTGGATGCAGCAGTTCAATGCCGAGGCGCATACCACCTGGGTCGGCGGCTTTTCGTTCGGCGCCTGGATCGGCATGCAGCTGCTGATGCGCCGGCCCGAGATCAAGGGCTTCATCAGCATCGCGCCGCCGGCGAACATGTACGATTTCACCTTCCTCGCGCCGTGCCCGTCGAGCGGTATCATCGTCGACGGCGAGATGGACGAGGTCGTGCCCGGCGCGTCGGTGCAAAAGCTGGTCGACAAGCTGAAGACCCAGCGCCACATCACCATCGACCATGCGACGATCCCGGGCGCCAATCACTTCTTCCAGCACGAGATGGATGACCTGATGGGGGTCGTCGACGGCTATCTCGACAAGCGGCTGGCCAACGGCGGGCGCTGAGCGCCGGGCGGGCAAAATAGAAGGGCCGCGCAGGTGACTGCGCGGCCCTTTGTCTTTCGCCGGATGGCGAGCGATCAGCCCAGCGCGACGGCCGTGGCGCGGCGACGCATGGCACCGCCGACAAGGCCGAAACCGACGATCATCAGCGCCCAGGACTGCGGCTCGGGAACGGCGGCGAGCGAGAACTGGAAGTTCGCGCCGAAACGTCCGCCGGTCGAGATGGAGTTGATCGAACCGGGGAAGGCAAAGCCCGCCCCGCCGGCCGAGGCTGCCGAGCCGTTGAAAGTGATGGCGGCATCGGTCACCAGGTTCGAAACGCTGGTCGAGTAGCTGTCGCCGTCGTCGGACAAGTCGCGGCCGCCGATGAAATACTGCTGCCCGCTGGCCAGTGCGATCGGCGTGATCCCGATATAGCGCACGTTCGTGCCATCGACGGCGCCGGGCGACACCGTCGCCGATCCGAGCAGCGTGCCGCCGGACGTCCAGATGCCGATCTGGTGCGACCCGTTGACGGCGCCGCCGGTCCCGAACCAGCCGAGCGCGGTGACGCTGATGGCGCTGTTCGTTGTGAAGACGAAGCCGACGGTATCGTCGCCGCCAAACGATGGAAACAAGGTACCGCCGGAAAAGCTCGTGATCGCCGTCGCGGCCTGGGCGGTACCCGCTGCGAGAATGGAAATGGCCGCAGCCACCAGCAGTTTCTTCATGACATTTGCCCCCCGTCAACGCCGACCACAAGGGGGTCCAGCGGCAAAGCCAGATGTCACACAGGATAGCGTTTCGGACTGGTTTGCAGAATGTGTACTGATCGATTTCAGGATCGTTAACAAGCGGAAACAGGTTGCCCCTGACCAAAGATCGGGTCGGTGGGTTCGGGCCTTTGACAGGGACATTCGAGCGCGTGGAGCGTCATCGGGCTCGGCGGCGTTCTATCGGAATGTTGCTCCCGACAGACGCATCCTTTCCCCTCGCCGGTCCAGACCTGCAGCTGGTGCTTTATGCGATCGGCGCTGCGGTCGTGCTGATCATATTGTTCAACCTGCCGAAAATCGGCCCGGCGCTGCGCGGCTTGTTCTCGTTCGCTGTGCTGGCCGGCGCCATCTGGTTGTTTCTGCAGCAGGCGCCGTACAGCCCGGGGCTCGGCGCGATCACGTCGCGGCTCGGCCTCGATGATCAGCGGGTCGTCGGCGACGAGGTGCGCATCCGCATGTCGCCCGACGGGCACTTCTGGGCGCGGGCGACTGTCGACGGCATCGAGCGGCGCATGCTGGTCGACAGCGGCGCGACGATCACCGTGCTTTCGGGGCGGACGGCGGCGGCGACCGAGACCGCGACCAGCCTGATGCCGATCATCCTGCAGACTGCCAATGGTGCAGTCGCGGCGCAAACGGCCAAGGTCGGGCTGTTGACGCTGGGCGGGATCGAGGCGCGCAACCTGCGGGTGGTGATCGCGCCGATGCCGAACGGCGTCGACGTGATCGGGATGAATTTCCTCTCGCAACTGCAATCCTGGCGAGTCGAGGGCCGAACGCTGGTGATGGTGCCGCAACCCGCAGGCTGATGGCTATTCCGAAGGCGTTGGCGGCTCGTGCGCTGCGCTCATGTCGGCAACCACGGCGCCGCGTTGGCCCAGAGGCCGCGGGCGGCCGGTGGTGGTGTCTTCGGCGGTCTGGCGCTCGGCCTCCGCATTGATCAGGCCGCCGATGAGGATGGCATAGGCCGACAGGAACAGCCACATCAGCAGCACGACGACGGCGCCGAGCGAGCCATAGGTGGCGTTATAGTCGCCGAAGTTGGCGGCGTAGACGCCGAAGCCCAGCGTGGCGGCCAGCCAGAGCACGGTCGCGATCACCGATCCCAGCGTCAGCCAGTGCCAGCGTGCGTCCTTGCGATCGGGAGCGAAGCGGTACATCGCGCCGATGGCAAAACAGCACAATGTCCCGGCCACGAGCCAGGTCGTCCCCTTGACCGCGACGATGCCGGCGGTGCCGAGACCGCTCAGGACGGTTTCGGCATAGCCCAGCATCGATGCCGCCAGCACGCCGACGATACCGATGACGATGGCCCCGACGATCAGCACCGCGGAAACCAGGGTGCTACGCACGATGCCGCGGGTATCGCGCTCGTCGTAGATGACGTTGAGCGCCGTGATGATGGCTCCCGACGCGCGGGTGGCGCCATAGATCGAGACGCCGAGCGCGATCAGCAGGCCGACGCCCTTGCGGCTGGCCGCGGTCGTCGTCAGGTTTACCAGCTGTTCGTAGATGAGCTTTGCCGCGTCGGCGGGCACCAGGTCGATGATCGATTTCATGTGCAGGCCGATCGTCGCCGGGTCGGCAACCAGGCCATAGGTCATCACCATCGCGGCCAGCAGCGGCACGAACGACAGGAAGGTGTAGAAGGCGACGCCGGCCGCCATCAGGCTGAGATTATGGGCGTCGTTATTGGCCCAGGCGCGCGCGAGAATGGCCTTCCACGCCGGCCAGCCATAGTCCGTCGGCGACCGGGCGGTGGCGCCGGCGCGTTCGGCAGCGGCGCTGCCGGGGGTTGTCCGGTGCGCCATCAATAGTCCCTCGAATAGCGCAAGGTAACGTTCGAGCCGCCAAACGAGCCGGTGGCGCTGAGCACGCTGAGCGTCTTGGTCAGCGCGATTTCGAGCTGGGTGGCGGTGAAGCCGCGGGCATCGGTGATGACTTCGACATAGATGTTGTTGCTGATGTACTGGCCGGCCGCCACCGCGGTGCCGCGGCCAGTGGTCTTGTCCTCGCCCAGCACGCGCAGCCGGTCGACGCCGGTGACCGAGCGCAGCTTGCCGAGCGGATTGAGCCCGCCGCCCGAGCCGCGCAACGAATTGAGCGCGGCGGCGAGCTGGACCGCCTGGATCGGCGAGATGTTGGTGACCGAGGCGCCGAACAGCAGTCGCGAAAGCACCTCGTCCTGGGGCAGGGCGGGTGTCGAGGTGAAGCTGATCTGCGGACGCTGGGCACGGCCGGTGATGTTGATGATCGCAGTGACGCCCTCGACCGTCGTCGTGGCGCTGAGCGACAGCTCGGGGTTGGTGAATTCACCGCCGTCGAAGATGATGGCGTCGTTCTGGCCGAGCTCGAAGCGCTTGCCGGCAAAGCTGTAGGTGCCGCGGATGACCTCCAGCCGGCCGACGATGCGCGGCGCCGCGGCGGTGCCGGTGATGCGCATGTCGGTTTCCCATTCAGCCTCAAGCCCCATGCCGGAAACGAAGATCTGGTTGTCGGCGCGGACGCGGACATCGAGGCGGATGCTGGCCGGGCCCGGCGGGGGCGGCGCGGTGCTTGCCGTCTGTGCGGGGGCGTTCTTGCGGCGCACGCCGGTCAGCTGCGTGACGGCGGCATCGCCCTGGCGGATAATCTCGTAGCGTGCCTCCGGAATGTCGATGGTGCCGCGGACCAGCGCGCCGCCGGGGCCGTTGGTGATGGCGAGGTTGCCGGTGGCCTGGGCGCCCAAGGCATCGCTGCGCGCCAATTGGGCGCGGTCGAAGGTGACGTTGACGCTGGCCGGGAAGCCGCGCGCGGCGTCGAGGCCGATGCTGCCGTTGGCGGCGATGGTGCCGTCGCCGGCGCGGCCGGTCAGAGACGCGATCTGGAGCTGGGATCGCGTGAAGTTACCCTGGAGGGCGATGTCGCGGATCAGCGTGCCATAGGCCTGGTTGGTGTAGCGCAGCGACGTGGCGCGGATAGTGCCGTTGAGGCTGGGCGAATCGACCCGGCCGCCGAAATCGGCGGCGATGGCGATCGGCCCGGCGAGTTCCTGGCCGGCGATGCCGGTCAGCGCCCACAGGACCTCGGCCGGGCCGCCATAGCGGATGCCGCCCGACAGCGGTGCCGCCTGCAGCCGGGCGGCGATGCCGGCGCCGGGGGGCAGCGGCGCGACGCGGGCCTGCAGCCGGCCGATGGTGGTGCCGCCGCGGCGAATGGCGGCGGCAAGACTGCCGCCGGCGCCCGACAGCTGCGCCGAGGTGGCGATGTCGACGGGGGCCGAGATGGTATAGGCGGCGGTGCGGGTGAAACCGGTGACATCGACGCGGGCGTCGATGACGGGGACGTCAGCAAGGGTCGCGTTGATCGTCCCCGAGGCCTTGCCGCCGACACCGAGGCCGGGGACGAAGCTGTTGACGATGGTCAGGTCGACGCTGTCGAGCACGGCGTTGACACGGGTGGTCTGGCCATAGCTGCCGGCGATGCGGGCGCGGCCCTGCAGGAAGATGATGGTGGCGGGGGCGAGGCGCCATTCGCCACCGACGCGCGTGGCGACGGCGGGAGCGGCGAGGCGGAAATCGATGCCGCTGAAGGCGCCGGTCGCATTGGCGACGACGCGCTGCGGGCTGAGGCTGGCCTGGGCGGCGATGTTGAACGGGGCCGTGGTGCTGCCGTTGGCGACCAGGCCGACTGTGCCGTTGCCGCCGCGATAGTCGAAGCGGCTGCGGGCACGGGCGACAAGCAGCGTGCCGGACCGGACATTGGCGAGATCGGCGCTGCCGGTGATCGACGGCGCGTCGGGATAGAGGATGATCGACGCGCGGGCGGTGCCGCTGCCGATGGTGATCGGCACGTCGCCGGGGATGCGTGCCGATTGGGCGCGGGCATCGATGTCGGCACGCTGGTTTGCGCCGGCGGCGGCGAGGCGGACGTTGCCGGTGATGCCCGACCCGACGAGCGCGATGCTGCCGGCGAACGGACCGGCGGCAGTCTGGGTGACCCGGCCACGGGCATCGATGCCGGCGATGCGGGCGCGGTTGATGTCGATGGCGAGTGCCTTGCCGGTGCGGATGACGAGATCGCCCGACAATGGCCCATAGGCCGAGGCGCCGGTGGCGACGATACGATAGCCGGCGGCGGTGCCGGTGAGATCGGCGACGAGGTTGCGGACATCGATGCCGAGACCGGGTCGATCGGCACGGAGCCTGACGACCGGACGTTCGACGGTACCCGAGGCGGTGACGCTGGCCGGGCCATAGGTCGTCGAGACGGCGCGGGCGTTGAGCGCGATGCGGCCGTTGTCGAGGCGATAGCTGCCGCTGCCGTCGGTGATGCGCAGCAGCGGCGCGGTCAGCCGCAGGTTGCGCAGCGTGGCGAGGCCGGCGGGATCATAGCCGAAGCCGGCGGTGATAACAGCGTTTCCGCCGAGCTGTTCGCGAATGGCGGCGTTTTCAAAGCTGCGGGTGGCGATGCGCGCGGTGCCGGTGATACCGAAGCCGCCAGAAGGCGCGGTGACCAGCCGGGCATCGGTGACGACGTCGATGCGGCCCAGGCCGGCGACCTGGTAATCGTTGACGCGGCCCTTCAGCGTGCCGGCATAATTGCCCTTGGCAACATCGGCGATGATGATGGCGGTGGCATCGATGCGGTCGGACCGCAGGCGGAGGTTGTCGGACAGCAACTGCCCCTTGGCCCAGGCGAGGTCGCCGTCGATGGCGAGGTTCGTCAGCAGGCCGCCGATGGCGGGGTTCAACCCGATGACGCGCCGGGCGCGGGCCGAGACCGGCACGAGGATGCGTTCGGCATCGACCGTCGCCCGGCCGCTGGCGACGAGGCCTTCGACGGTCGTCGCGTCGAACGTCAGCGACTGGGCACTGGCGCGATAGGCGATCGTCGGCGTGCCGAACGCCCCGTCGAGCGTGACGGCGAGGCGCACGTCGTTACCGCGCAGGTCGGGCGCGATGGCACCGGGGCGGAGCAGCTGGGCGTTGACGGCGAAATCCTGGAAACGGCTCTCGCCGAGGTCGACAAGGCCCTTGGCGTCGATGACGAAGGCGTCGCTTCTGAGCTTTGCAACGGTATCGACGCGGCGTTCGGCAAGGCCGGCGGCGATGTCGACATCGATCTGGCGGAGCAGCGACTGCGCCGGGCCGGTGAGCAGAAGCCCCGGATCGGTGCGCCCCCTGATGGTGAAGCGGCCGTCATTGGCGGTAATGGCGAGGTTGGCGAGCGGGGCACCGGCGCTGTCGGCGATCAGGGCGCCGCGCCAGCTGGCCCAGCTGCCCTGGCCGTCGACACGCAGCGCGAGCGGGCGGCCGAGCCGGGTAAAGCCATCGACAAGACCGGCGGCGGGGGCGGTCAGGCGTGCGTCGATGACCAGCTTGTTGGCATCGGGCACGGCGTCGAGGCGGAGGACGAGTCGATCGCCGCCGGCGATCCCGATCCCTTGGCGTGCGGCGGCGTCGAGCGCGACGGTAGCACGGCCGTCGGCAATGCTGGCGGACCCCGACAGGCCGACGCTGTGGCGGTGCCCGGTGACAGCGGGTTCGATGATTAGATTGGTGACGCGCAGGCGATCGATGTCGATGTCGAGGTCCGGCAGCAACGGCTCGTCGGGGTCGGACGGGCGCAGATTGGGGCGGCGCAGCAGGCGGACGGTATCGGCGCTGGCCTCCGCAAGGGCGATATGAAAGCCGTTGAACAGTTCACCCGGCGACCATTCGACGAGGACAGCCGGGGAGGTGACCAGCACACCGTCGAGGTCGCGGATCTCCAGCCCCTCGATCGTCATGCGGCCATAGATCGAGCCGTCGATGCTGGCGGCGCGGTAGTTCAGGCCCGACGCTGTGGTGAAGCCGGCGAGCTGCCCGAGCAGGAAGCGCTTGCCGGGCGTGGTGTTGAGCCCGAGCACGAGGATGAGGACGAGCGCCAGCAGCGCGGTGATGCCGCCGCCGACCCAGATGAGGACACGCCTGGCGGTCAAAACGCCTGGCCGATCGAGATGTAGAGCGCCACCTTGGATTCACCCGGACGGCGGTTGATCGGGGTGGCGATGTCGATGCGCATCGGGCCGAAATTGGTATAATAGCGGCCGCCGATGCCGACGCCGTAGCGCATGCCCGACAGCGATGGGGTCGAGGATTCGCCAAGGCGTCCCGCGTCGATGAACGGCACGATGCCGAAGTCCCCGAAGCGATAGCGTGCTTCCAGCGCGAATTCGGTAAGGCCGCGGCCGCCGATGGGCTTGTTCTCGAGATCGCGAGGCCCGAGCTCCTGGAAACCGAAGCCGCGCACCGAGCCGCCGCCGCCGGCATAGAGCCGCCGCGATGGCGCAATCTCGTCGCGCGGTGCGCCGACGATGCTGCCGACCCGGGCGCGGCCGGCGATGACGATCGACGATGTGATGGGATAATAGGCGCTGGCCTCGAACAGGAAGCGGCCATAGCTGTCGAACGAGCCGCCGGTGCGCTTTTGCGCCTCGGGACTGACGCGGGCGGTCAGGCGGAAGCCGCGCGTCGGGTCGAGCAGGCTGTCGGAGCGGTCATAGCCGAGCTGCGTCGGCAGCGCGGCGATCAGATAGGTGCCGCGGTCGCGCTCGGCGAGCAGCGGATCGAAGCTGGTTTCGCGGGAGGCGATCAGCTCGCCGCCCAGCGACCAGGTCCAGCGCTTCTGCCAGATCGGCGTGCTGACCCGCGACAGGCTGGCGTTGATGTTGATCGTCTCGGCGTTGAACGCGTCATAGCGTTGCCGCGCCACCGACGCGCCGGCCTGGAAGGTGCGGTCGCGCTGGCCGGCGTTGGAGCGGATGAACTGGCCCCGGATGCTTTGTTCATTGGTGCCGGCGACGACGGCGGCGCTCAGCGCGCCTTCCGGCGGGAACAGGTTGCGATGGGTCCAGCTGGCGCTGACCCTGACGCCCTCGCCGGTGCCGTAGCCGGCATTGGCGGCGAGGTTGCGCGCCGGGCCGCGACTCTGGCGGACGAGCAGGTCGACCGTCTCGATACCCTCGGCATCGATCGTCCCGGTGGCGACGGGTTCCACCGACACGGTGGAGAGCAGGCTGGTGGCGACCAGCGCCTGTCGCAGGTCGTCGACACGGCGGCTGTCATAGATCTCGCCGGGCTTGAAGCGCGGCAGGATGCCGATGTGTTTCGCGTCGAAGACCGGGTCGCCGGCGAGCCGGAAGCCGCCGAAGCGCGCCTTGCGGCCGGCGGTGACCGGCAGCGTGTAATCGCCCGTGAACGTAACGTCGTCGAGCAGGATGTCGCGCTGGCCGATGGCGACAAACGGATAGCCCTGTTCGGGCAGGCGCAAGGCGACACTGGCCTCGGCGCCCTCGACCACCGGAGCGACGATGGGGTCGCCGGTCTTGAGCGTCAGCGCCTGGCGCGACAGGGCGAGCGGTTCCGGCGCCAGCGGTGTGGCGCCGCCGGTGACGGTGATCGTGCCGAGGCTGTAGCGGCGGCCCGGCGTCGCGGTGATGGCGACGAGCAACTGGCCATCGGCTTCGGGCAGTGGACCGACGACCGCGCTGGCGACGGCATCGAAATAGCCTTCGGAGCGCAGCAGGTTCTCAACGGTCTGCACATCGGCATCGGCGCGTGCCGACACCTGGGCGGCGCTGCCGGCCTTGCGGCCCTTGTCGAGCAGGGCCGACAGGTCCCGAAAGCGTGCTTCGAGCCCGATGGCCTTCAACCCTTCGACCTGCAGGCGGTAACGGATGTCGGGCAACTTCGGGTCGCTGCTGGGTGGCAGGGCGGCTGGTGGCGCAACGCTGTCGAGGCTGCCCAACGGGGCAGCCAGTTCGGCGGGCGGCACCAGCGGCGCCGGTGCCGGGGCGGTATCGGGGATGCCTAGCGGGGCCAGCGGCGGCAGTTCGGCGGTCAGGTCCGGGGGTAGAGTTGCCGGCTGTGCCATGGCCGCCGTCGACAGCGATGCCGCGAGAAGCACAGCAGGAGCCCGCGGCTGGCGAACCAGGCGGTGCGGCAGCGACGCCCGTTCCGTCAATTTCCACGACATGTCAGGGTGGAAACATCACGCGGCCAACAGGGTTCCCTGGCCGAGGCACGATTCCTGTGGATGGCTGCGCCGGCACGCGGACTGTGTCCCCGATGTCGTCGCCTGGGAATGCGAGGAGTCACCTGACTGTCAGCCGGAGCCGGTCATAGGTGTGACGGCCATCGGTCAGCGCGACGACATGGACGCCCGGCGATGGTGCCCACAGGGCCAGCAGCCGGTCGCCGTCGCGGCGCGCCGTCAGTGGCCGATCGTCGATGGTGATGCCGAGGCCGGGCAAGGGTGTGGCGGCGCGAATGGTGATGCGCTGGCGGGCCGGCGGAATGTCGGGATCGATGGCGATGACGGCACCGTCGGCGGGCGCCAGCAGGCGCGGGCGCTGCTCGGCAGGGTCGGCGATGCGGATGATGTCGAGCTCGGTACCGGCAAGGAACAGTTCGTCGCGCGGCGGTTCGACCGCCGGCACCCAGGCGACGCGGTGGCGGACGACACCGGTGGGGAGGGAGGTTGCGCGGCCGGGGGTGGCGGCGTGGAGCGCCAGCATGATGCGCGCCCAGGCCGGGGCGGCGCCGGTCATGCCGCTGACGCCGACCATCGGATCGCCTTCGAAATTGCCGACCCAGACGGCGACGGTGAAGCGATCGGAAAAGCCGATGCACCAATTGTCGCGCAGCGCCTTTGACGTGCCGGTCTTGACGGCGGCGGGAAAGGGCATGGCCAGGCCATTGTCCTCGCCAAAGGTGGCGGTGCGGGCGGCGGGATCGGCGAGGATGTCGCGGATGATGGCGGCGGCGCCGGGATCGATGATCTGGCGATCGGGGGTGGCGGGGCCCGGCTGGAGGCGCAGCGGCGACCAGCGGCCGTCGCGGGCCAGCGCGCGGAAGGCAGCAGCCTGTTCGAGCAATGTCACCTCGGCCGAGCCCAGCGCCAGCGAGAAGCCGTAGTAATTACCGTCGCGAACGATCCCCTTGTAGCCGATGTCGAACAGCCGATCGCGAAAGGCATCGACGCCGACGAGCAGCAGCGTGCGCACGGCTGGCACGTTGAGGCTGTTGCCAAGCGCCGAGCGGACGCTGACCGGGCCACGAAAGCTGCGATCGTAGTTCTGCGGGATGTAGAGGCCCGAGGCGGTGTCGAGGTCGACCGGCGCATCGTCGAGCACCGAGGCGGCGGTGAGCAGGCGCCGTTCGAGCGCCAGCGCATAGAGCTGCGGCTTCAACGTCGAGCCGGCCTGGCGCGGCGCGGTGACGCCATCGACGGCCGCGGCGGTCGACGCAGGGCCGGCGGAGCCGACCCAGGCGAGGATGTCGCCGGTCGCGTTGTCGACGACGATGGCGGCGCCGTCCCGGGCATTGCGGGGGGACAGGGTGGCGAGCTGCCGGGTCAGGGCTTCGGTCGCAAGGCGCTGGATGTCGAGGTCGATCGTGGTGCGAACGCTGCCGCGCGTGCCGGCGACGAGCAGCCGGTCGGCGAGTTGTGGCGCCAGGCCGGGGCCCGCGATCGGCGCGCGGGCCCCGAGCATGGCGTCGGCGGCGACCTGCACCGTGCTGCACGGCAGGTCCGGTGCGGCGCGGCAGGCGCGGCCGGCGACGGTGGCGGGCGCCGCCGACGGCCCGCGGGCGAGCGCGGTGAGGACGGCGGCCTGGGCGGCGTCGAGCCCGGCCGGGGCCCGCCCGGCGAGGCCGCGCGCGGCGGCATCGATGCCGACGAGCTCGCCGCGGAAGGGCAGGAGGTTGAGCCAGGCCTCGAGGATCTGCGGCTTGCTCCAGCGGCGCTCGATGGCCAGGGCGGCGCGCGCCTGCATGATTTTTTGCCGCCACGAGCGGTCGCCGGCGGTGCCGATGGCGGGGTCGAGCAGTGCCGCAAGCTGCATCGTTATGGTGCTGGCGCCGCGGGCGCTGCGGCCTTGCAGCCGATCGCGCAGCGCACCGCCGACGGCGCGCCAGTCGACGCCGTGGTGGTCAGCGAAGCGGCGATCCTCGGACGCGGTGATGCGGCTGGTGAGGGCGCCGCTGATGGCGGCAAGCGGGATCCAGTCGAGGCGGCGCACCTGGGGGTCGGTGCGACGCTTTTCGAGGAGGCGGCCGTCGCGCGCGAGGAGGCGGGCTTCGCTGGTGGCGACCGTGGTGCGGACGGCGGAATAGTCCGGCGGCGAGGCGGGAGTAGTGGCGAGGACGAGCAGGAACAGCGCGGCAACAACGGCGAGGGCGATTTTGGTGCGTCGCGACAGGGTAGAAACCGGTTTCAATCGTGCCGACCTTGCTAACGACAGGGACGAGCGGCGTAGCTGGATCCTCGGCCCCGCCCTAGCGTCGCATCACCGCACCACCACCGGCGCGTTCGGCAGCATCGCCATCATTTCGGGCGAATACAGCGCCTCGATGCGGGTCGGCGGCAGGCGGAACGTGCCGACGCTGCCCAGCCGCAACGTATATTCATAGGTGACCGGAGCGCGGCCCAAGGCGGCGTAGTGCGCATGAACGGCATCGCCGCGCCGCTCCACGAAGGTCGGCTGCTCCCCGCTGGTGTCGCCGCCGGCGAGCAGCTGCGAGCGACCACCGAGCGAGCCGCCGAGGATGGTCGCGCCGGCCGGCACCGGGTCGTTGATGACCACCCATTCGGCCGGCGCGCGCGGCGTCACCGTCAGCCGCACCCGCATGACGTCGCCGCGGCTCCAGCGGCCGGGCACGGCCTGGGTGACGGCGGCGACCTGGCGCGACAGGCCGAAGCCGCTGGCGAAAGGCGCCTTGAGCGGTACCGCGGCGCGCGCGGTGACCATGATCCACGGCGCGCCGCCGCCGGCATGGGCGACGGTCAGCGGCGCCGGGCCGGCGGGCCAGGGCAGGGTCTGCGTCGCCGGCGTGCCGCCCCAGGCGAAATCGCGGCTGGCGGTGCCAAGGGTCACCCGGGTGCTGCCGCTGACCGGCGTCGCCTCGAAACTGCGCGCGAACGCGCGCATCGCCAGCGTGCCGAGCGCATTGGCCGGCGTGGTGTCCCAATGGCCGCGTCGCTGCCCGAGCATCAGCGTGCGGGCAATGCGCGGCGCCTCGGCACGCCATGCGGACTGCCGGCTGGCGAGGCGGAGCAGTTCCGCGGCGGTGGCGTCGGGGCTGGCGAGCAGCTGGAACGGCGAATCGCTGCGGATGATGCGCAATGTCGTGCCCTGGACGTCGAGCCGGGCGCGCAGCACCGCCTCGGCCTGTGCCAGCTTCTCTGCAGCGCCGGCGACGGGCAGGCGCTCGAGCACCTCGATCCAGTCGATGATGCTGACCGTCGGCCAGTTGTCGGGGGCGATATTCAGCGGCTCCACCATGCGCGGGCTGGCTGCGTCCGACGCGGCCAGCGCCGCCACCGCCGCGATCAGCCCGCGCGGGCCGTCGCCGGACAGGTCGGCGCTGCCGACGACGCCGCCGCCCTTTTGCACGACGATGACATTGGCGTGGCTGCGCTGGACCTGACCGGCGACAAAGCCGGTGAGCCCGCGGATCATCGGGGCGCGGGCGCTGTCGGGCAGCGGCCAGCCGGCAAGGGCCGACAGCCGCAGGATATAGGCGGTCAGCGCATCGTCGCCGGCGATCCAGTCGGCGGGGTAGAAGCGCACCAGCCCATCGGGATCGAGGTAGCCGGGCAGGGCGGCGGCGGCGGCATCCCAGGCGGCACGATCGCCGAGCGCGACGGCGCGCGACAGCCGCTGTTCGATGCAGTCATAGGGGTAGGCGGCCATATAGGCGCGGACGCCGGGCAGGTCGCCGCCGAGGCTGCGGCTGGCCGCGACCATGACGCCGCCGCGGCCGGGCAGGGCATCGGCAGGCAGCGCCATCGGCAGCGGCGGGGCGCCGGCCTGGAAGAAGGTCGCCATCCAGGTGTCGACCGGCACCGCGGGCAGCAGGGTCTGCGTGACCTCGACACGGTCCGACTGGCCGCCGGCGGCCCGGGCCGATACCTGCCAGACGACGGGACCGGTGTCGGGCGCGCGCACCCGCCACGCGGCGGTTTGCGCGCCGCCCGCGGGGATGGCGAGATCGAGTGGCGGCAGTACCAGCGTGCCGGCGGTGCCGGTCATCCGCACCTGCATCGGCGCCGTCGTCGTGTTGCGGGCCAGCACCGTCGCCACATAGACGTCGCCGTCGCGGACCAGCGGCGGGATGCCGGCGAGCAACTGCAGGTCCTGCGTCGTGCGGATCGTGGTGGTGCCCATGCCGAACAGGTCGCTGCCCGCCGTCGCGACGGCCACCAGCCGGAAGCCCGAGAGCGAGTCGTTCAGCCGCAGCGGCACCACCGCCTGGCCGCGCGCATCCAGGGGCACGCGCGCCCGCCACAGCAGCAGCGGGTTGAAATCGCGGCGCACCATGCCGGCGCCCTCGCCGCCGCCGCCGCCCGCGGCGACGGCCTTGCGGCCATAGTGCCGCTTGCCGACGACCTGTGTCTGCGCCGTGGCGACGATCACACCCAGGGGCCGTTCGGCCATCATCGCGGTCAGCACGTCCCAGCTGTCGTTGTCCTGCAGCTGCAGCAGCGCCTCGTCGACAGCGGCGAAGGCGATCTCGGCGTCCCTGGGCAGCGCTCGGCCCTTGGGCGGCGCGACCGTCACTTTGGCTTGGGCGATGCTGCGCACCGCATAGCTTGGCCGGTCGCTGGCGACGGTAACGCCGAGCTTGTGCCGGTCCAAGCCGACGGTCAGCCTGGCCATGCCGAGACGGTAGCTGGGTTTGGCGAGGTCGATCAGTGCGGTCGGTGACGCGGCCTCCCGGCTCAGCCACGGCAGGTTCCAGCGCCGGGCGAGATCGGCGAGCCACAGCCGCCAGCCGGCGACGCGGCCGCGCACCGCCAGCACCGAGACATAGACGTTCGGCGCATAGCCGTTCTTCATCGCGACCTCGACGACGGGGTCCTTGCCCGATAGCGTCGTCACGAAGCTGTCGATGACGCCGTCGCGCATGACGGTGACGAGGGCGGTGGCGCTGCGGAACGGCATGCGGACCTGCAGCCGGGCGACGCCATCGGCGGCGACGGCGGCGTTTTCGGGCACCACGTCCATGCGGTCGCCATTGTCGCCGCCGAACCACCAGTCATCGTCGCCGGCGAGCCAGACCGAGGTCGAGGCGCGGGCGGTGCGGCCGTCGGCATCGCGGGTTTCGGCGACGGCGACGACTTCGCCCGACACGTCGGGTTCGAGGCTGCACATCAGCCGGCCCTGCGCATCGGTGCTGCCGCTGCAATCGGCGTCGAGCTGTTTGGTTTCGCGGCTGTTGTCGTAACTGTAGAAGCCGCCGACCAGGCGCTTGCGATAGCTGTAGGTCTCTCGCGAGAACAGCTTGACGGTGATGCGCTGGCCCTTGACCGGCCGGCCTTCGAGATCGAGCGCGACGATCTTCAGCCGCAAATCGTCCGCCTTGGCCAGCCAACCGTCGGTCTTCAAGCCGACGCGGACGGCGGCGGGTTCGAGGTCTATGCGGGCGCTGGTCGTCGCGACCTCGCCATTGGCGTCGTCATAATCCATTTCGGCGACCAGCCGCGACGGCACGGTGACGGGGGTGAGGTCGCCGACGACGACGCGGGCGACGCCCTTGGGGCCCAGCGCGACCGGTTCGGTGCGGGCCCGCATCGGGGCGCGGTTGGTGTCGGGCTCCTCGCCGTCGCTGCCCAGCGGCACGATGCCGGCGACCAGTGCCTCACCGGTAAAGGCCCAGTCGTCATAGCCGGCGACGCTGACGGTGCGTGGCTCGACGATGGTGCGCAGCTTGACCGGCGCGGCGGCGACGGCGCCGCCGGACAGATAGGTCAGCGCCAGGTCGACCGGCACGCGCGTCGGCGCGACGAGGCGCCCGCGCGGGCCGGCGACGCTGGCGCGGATGGTGGGCAGGCGATATTCCTCGACCTTGAAGCTGCCGACGCTGCGCGGCTCGCCATCTTCCCCGACCAGCTCGACGCTGTAGCTTCCGAGCGGCGCGGTCTTCGGCACCGTCCAGCTCGCCGTGGCGCTGGCGCCGGCGGCGGCGAGCGGCGTCTCGAAATCGGTGTCGGAACCCTGGTGCCGAATTGTCAGCACCTCGGCGGTGATCGGCGGCGCGGCACCGAAGCCGCCGTCGGTCCGCTGCCGGGCCAGCAGCTTCATGTTGATCGTTTCACCGACGCGCAGCAGCGTGCGGTCGAAGACGGTGTGGACGGCGGTCGGCTGATAGCCCCAGCCCTGCGACAGGTTGAAATCGCTGCCCTGGATGCCGCTGCCCCAGCTCGACAAGGTGAAGCTGTAGTCGCCGGCGGTGCGCGCGCTGACCATCAGCGCATGATCGGTGCCATAGTTGCAGCTGCCATAGCTCGATGGCGGCGGCAGCACGTCGCCGACAAGCGCGCGGCCCGACGCGTCGCTGGTGCCCTGCCACAGGACCGCGCCGGTGCAGCTGTCGCTCACGGTGATGCGGGCACCGGCGACGGGGGTCGCATCGGCGAGGCGCGTCACCCAGGCGAGGCTGCGGCCCTTGCCCCATTGCCAGTGGACGGCCATGTCGGTGACGAGCGCGCCGGTGGTGACATAGCGGGTGCCGCCGCGGCCGAGCAGCGCCTTGCCGAGCGCCGGCGACGCGATCTCCACGACATGAAAGCCGTTGGTCTTCAGCGGAATACCGACGACTTCGAAGGCGCGCGGATCCTTGCTGCGACCGATGCGAAAGCCGCGCGCCGGCGTGCCGGGGTCGATCAGCGGCGTGCTGCGCGTCGTTTCGATCGTCTTGGTCTCCTTCGACCCGGCGATCGGTTCCTCGATGCTGGTGCGCTCCTCGGCGTCGTCGAGCCGCCGCAGCCAGGCCGCGACCTCCGCGTCGCTGGTGACCGGCAGGGCACGGGCGGGCAGGGCGAGCGCCGCGGCGGCAACGGGTGTCTCGATGCCGCGCAGGGTGACCGGCAGCACGCCGCCCTCGGCCGCCTCGATGATGCCGAAGCTGCCGGCGAACTTGGCCAGTGGCGGGAAGTCGCCGGTGGCGACAGGGAGCGGGAACCGCGCGGCATTGGCCAGCGGCCGGCCAGCGTCGTCGGCCAGGTCCCCGGGCAGGACGATGCGATAGCTGGCACGTTCGGTGAACGGCGCGGCCCATTCGACGCTGCCGACGGTGCCGACGCGCTTCTTGGGGACGGTCGGTGCCAGCGCCTTGCCGTCGGGGCCGACCAGCCGCACTGCCATTGCCTGCGCCAGCGGCACCTCGCCGGCAAAGGCCAGGCGCATCGCCTCGAGCGGCGAGCATGACGCGGCGGCGTTGACCCGCGAGCATTCGAAGCGCGCGGTGAAGGCCGGGCGCACGTCATAGGCCAGCCGATACGGCGCGCCGGCGGTCAGCCCCTCCGTCGTGGCGATACCGGCACCCCAGGCGATGGTCAGCTTGCCGCCCGCCGGCAGCGTGCGGCGGCACTTCGCGGCGACGATGACCGCCCGTGGCGGCACCGCGTCGTCGCCATAATCGGGCTTGCGCCAGCCGGCGGTTTCGAGGAAGCGGCGGACGCGATAGTCGCCGCCGGCGCCGGTCAGCACCGTGTCGCGCGTCGCGTCGGGCAGGATGTCGAGCGGCACGGCCTCCCCGACACCTTCGATAAGGCACGAGGCCTGCGCCGCCACCGACGCCGGCGTCGGCCGGGCATTGAGGGCGAGGAGGAAAACCTGGTCTTCCTCGATAGTGTCGCCATCGGGGAGCGCGGCGCGCACGGCGGGGCCGCCGGTGGTGAATTCGAAGCGCCGGGTGCCACCGACGGCGGCACCGCGGGCGTCCTTCAGGCCGGGGATCAGGTCATAGGCGCAGCGGCGACCGCCCGGCAGCGGCGCCGGCAGGTCGATCGCATAGCTTTGCGCGTCGGCCCAGCGGCCGGTGGCGCCGGCGGAGCAGTTGCCGGTAATCGGCGCCGGCAATCGCGGGTCGCCCAGGGCCACCATCGGCGTGGTGAAATGCACGGTCACCTGCTCGGGGCCCCGGACGGTGCCGACCGGGGAGAAGCGATCGACCTGAGGCGTCGGCGCGCCTGTAACGATGGCGGCAGCAGCCGCCAGTGCCGCAATAGCCGCTCCGCCGATACGGCCCCGATTTATCACGCCCGCCCCCTGGTTGCGCCGCCACGATGGCGCAAGCGGCGTGGCGCCACAAGCGCTTGTCAGGCCATCGCGTTGCCGGCGATGTCGAGGACCGGCTTGCCGAGGCCCTTGCCGCCGAACGCAGCGGTCAGCGCCGGGCCGAAGTCCGCGAAGGCGAAGACTTCACCCACCGCCGGTGCGATGTGGCCTTCGCCGAGCCAGGTCGCCAGCGTGTCGAGATGCGCGGCGGCGGCCATGCGTTCGAACAGCTGGAACTGCCGGACGTCGACACCGATCAGGCCGGCGCCCTTCATCAGTGTGAGGTTGCTCGGCAGCGCCGGGATCGGACCGCCGACGAAGCCGATGACGAGGTGGCGGCCGCCCCAGCCGAGGGATCTGAAGGCGGCTTCGAACAGGGGACCGCAGACCGGATCGACGACGACATCGAGCTTGCGGCCGGCGAGCAGCGCCTTCAGCCGGTCGCGCCAGCCTTCTGCGTCGGTGTCGATCGCCTGGTCGGCGCCTTGCGCCACGGCGAACGCGCGCTTTTCGGGTGTCGAGGCGGCCGCGATGACATGGGCGCCCATTGCCTTGGCGACCTGGATTGCCGCGGTGCCGACACCGCCGGCGGCGCCGAAGACCAGCAGCGTCTCGCCCGATTGCAACCGGCCGCGATCGGCGAGGCCATGCAGCGCGGTCAGATAGTTGAGCGGCATCGCGGCGGCCGCGGCGAAGCCGATGCCATCGGGCACGCGGCGGCAGGCGGCGGTGGGGGCCAGCGCCAGCTCGGCAAAGCCGTGCATCGTCATCGCCAGCACCCGGTCGCCGACCTGCCAGCCGGAAACATCGGCACCGATGGCGTCGATGGCGCCCGAAACCTCGCTGCCGGGGATGTGCGGCAGCGGCGGCTTGACCTGGTACCGACCGAGCGCCACCAGCGCATCGACATAGCCGATGCCGACCGCGGCGACCCGGATCCGCACCTGGCCGGGGCCGGGCTGCGGCACCGGGACTTCGACGACGGCATAGTCGGCGAGCGAGTCGAGTTTGGTGGCGATGATGGCGCGCATCGGCTGTGTCCTATTCGGCTGCCGGTTCCACCGTCGGCGCATGCGCGCCCGCCAGCGACGGCGCCAGCCCGACCGCCTTTTCGACGCGGGCACGGGCCGGGTGACCCTGGCGGGTATTTTCGATGACGATGCGGGCGCGGCGGCCGAGCAGGGTATCGATGGCGACGGCGGTGGTCTCGTCATGGGGGAGGACGCGGGCGAGGCCGCGCGTGGCGATGCGGGTGGCGGGCGCTGCGATGGCGATGGCGGCGGGCACGGCGGCATACCAGGGCAACAGCGCGCCGGCGGTGGCGAGCACCGCCTGCTGGAGGATGAGGCCGCCGAGGCCGAACAAGGGCAGGAAGGCGACGAGCACCATCAGCAGCGGCAGCCGACCGGTGTTGGGCCAGTCCAGCCCCGACGTCGCAGTGCCCGACTGCACCAGGAAAAGGAACATGACACCCCGAACTCGACGCTGACGTAATCTATCGCAGGCGTATCGGCACAGCAAACGAAACCGGAACGGGTCCGCTCCATTTCGTCGCGCCCGTTGGTGTCGATTGCAGCGGGACTTGCGAAGATTGGCCAGCGCGCCGACATCGCGGTTCATGAACAAGATCGTCAACGGTGCCAGCCTGCAACCCCTGTCCGGTGGCCCGCCGAAGCAGATCGTGCTGTTGCTGCACGGCTATGGGTCGAACGGTGCCGATCTGATCTCGCTGGCGCCGCACTGGCGGCCGAGCCTGCCGGATGCGCTGTTCCTGGCGCCGGACGCGCCACAGCGGTCGGGCGGCGGCTACCAATGGTGGCCGCTGCACGGCTTCACCCCGGCGGCGCTGGCGGCCGGCGCCACCCAGGCGGCACCGGCGATCGAGGCGTTCGTCGACCGCAAGCTGGCGCAATATGGGCTGACCGATGCCGAGCTGGCGATCATCGGTTTCAGCCAGGGGACGATGATGGCCCTGCATGTCGGGTTGCGGCGGGCAGCGGCGCCGGCGGCGATCGTCGGCTATTCGGGGATGCTCGTTGGCGCGCACGAGCTTGCGCATGCCGACATCGTCAAGCCGCCGGTGCTGCTGGTGCACGGCTCGGCCGACCCGGTCGTGCCGGTGGCGGCGCTGCATGCGGCCAAGGCGGATCTGGCAAGGCTGGGGATCGAGGCCGAGGCGCATGTCAGCACCGGACTGGGGCACAGCGTCGATCCGGTCGGGCTGCGGCTCGGGGCGGCGTTCGTAGCCAGGGGGCTCGGGTTGTGACCTTCGAATTTAGAAACGTCGTTTCAGTTCAGCTGTGAGTGCCAACCAAAATGGCCGTGGGGCCTCCATTTAAATAGTACTGATCGTCGATTGCGGTCAGTCTGATTTTCTTGGAGAATATTCGATGATTTCCATGTACCAGTACATCGATCCTTACTTCGGCGGACTTAGGTCCCGACCGCTCGTCGGGGTACTCAATAATCATAACACCACTATGAACGTTCTGTGTGGGGACCTTTCGGTCACGAAGCAGTGAAACGGCGTTGTAGCGCACATTGCGGCCTAACCGACCTTGGATATTTTCATCGCCTTCATTTTGCCCTTTATATACGCGTGCGTCTGTGGGAGTCATTAAGTATAGGCTTGCGCCAATCGCATAGTAGTGAAACTCTGGTACGTAGGATATTACTATCTCAAGTCCACCACTCGTCGACCTTCGGCACTCGATACCCAAGCGAGCCGCCTGCTCGCGCAAACGTGTAAGTCGTCGCTCGTTCCACGGCACGAATATCGCCAAAGCGCCAGAGGCTAAGATCGCAGCGGCGCTCAGATATGCTTGCGCCCAAGCGGCGGCATCCGCTGCCATAGCATCAATCCTCCAATTATCGAAAAATCGTAGGCACAAAGAATTGCACTAAATAGTACAATGAGCGTTCATCGTGCACTGCAGGTCAAACCAATTGCGCCAGTTGAATTCAAACTAACTTCAGAACACATCGCATACTAGATAGATTCACATTTTCAGTTAGGCGCGCCGCCCGCCCGTCATTGCCACCGGCACGCCGGTCGTTTCCGGCCAGCTGATCGCCTTGCCGGCGGCGCTGCGCACCGCCAGCCAGGCGAAGGCTTCGGCTTCGAGCGCATCGCCGTCCCAGCCGACGGCCTCGACGGGTTCGGTGGGGATGCCGCCGCGGGCAGCGATCATCGCCATCAGCGTCGGGTTGTGGCGGCCGCCGCCGGTGACGAGCAGGCGTTCCAGGGGGATGACATGGCCGAGCGCCAGCCGCACGGTTTCGGCGGTGAAGGCGGTGAGCGTTGCGGCGCCGTCGGCGAGCGACAGCCCGCGCACGGGCCCGGTGCTGAAATCGGCGCGGTCGAGCGATTTGGGGGGAGGGGCGTCGAACCAGGGCAGGTCGAGCATGTTGGTGAGCACGTCCTCGTGCACCGTGCCGGCGGCGGCGATGGCGCCGTCGGCGTCGTAATGGCGTTCGCTGTGATGGCTGATCCAGTCGTCGATCAGCGCATTGGCGGGGCCGGTGTCGAAGCTGCCCCAGCTGCCGTCGGCCGCAAACCAGGTGAGATTGCCGACGCCGCCGAGGTTGAGCACGCCGAGCGGCCGGCCCAGGCCTTCGCTGCGGGCGCGGTGATAGCCCGGCGCCAGCGGCGCGCCATGGCCGCCGGCGGCCACGTCGTCGCTGCGAAAATCAAGGATGACCGGGATGCGGGTGGCAGCCTGCAGCAGGGCGCCGTCGCCGATCTGCCAGGTCCATTTGCGGTCGGGGCGGTGGGCGACGGTGTGGCCGTGGAAGCCGATCATGTCGACGCGCTCGCGATCGGTGTCGGTGGCTTTCAGCAGCTGGTGGACGGCGATGGCGTGGAGGCCGGTCAGTTCCGCGGCAACGGCATCGATGAGCGCATCAGGGCCGGGCTGGTGCAGTTCGAGCGCATGGGCGGCGGCGTCGCGCAGGCGCTGTCGGAATTCGGGCGCATAGGGGACGGAGACGAAGCCGCGCTGGCTGACGGCGCCTTCGCCATCGGTGTCGATCAGCGCGGCATCGATGCCGTCCATCGAGGTGCCGGACATGAGGCCGATGACGGTTTTCACGGAATTGAGAGGCATGGACGAGAGCGTGGCCGATTTCGGCAGGCTTGTCATCCCGGGTCAGGCCGGGATGACAGTTGCGCACCCACTGGTTATGAACCCGGCATCATGACCTATACCTCCGATTTCCTGCGCACGCTCGAGGCGCGCGGTTTCATCCACCAGATCACCGATGCGGCGGCGCTCGATGCCGCGGCGTCGGCGGGCGTGGTGACCGCCTATGTCGGCTATGACTGCACGGCGCCGAGCCTGCATATCGGCAATCTGGTGTCGATCATGATGCTGCGGCACCTGCAGCAGACCGGGCATCGCCCGATCGTGCTGATGGGCGGCGGCACCACCAAGGTCGGCGATCCTTCGGGCAAGGACGAGGGGCGGCAATTGCTCGATGATGCGCGGATCGAGGCCAACAAGGCGAGCATCCGGCGGATTTTCGAGCGCTTCCTCGCTTTCGACGGTCCTAACGCCGCGATCATGACCGACAATGACGAATGGCTGTCGGGCCTGGCTTACATCCCGTTCCTGCGCGACATCGGCCGGCATTTCTCGGTCAATCGGATGCTGAGCTTTGATTCGGTCAAGCTGCGGCTCGATCGCGAGCAGCCGCTGAGCTTCCTCGAATTCAACTACATGATCCTCCAGGCCTATGACTTCCTGGAGCTCAATCGCCGCCATGGCTGCACGCTGCAGATGGGCGGGTCGGACCAATGGGGGAATATCGTCAACGGGACCGACCTGATCCGTCGCGTCGACGGCAAGGATGCCCATGGCCTGACGACGCCGCTGATCACGCGGGCCGATGGCGCCAAGATGGGCAAGACCGCGGCGGGCGCGGTGTGGCTGCACGAGGATTCGCTGCCGGGGTTCGATTACTGGCAGTTCTGGCGCAACACCCATGATGCCGATGTGGCGCGGTTCCTGAAGCTGTTCACCGACCTGCCGCTGGCCGAGATCGACGCCGTGATGGCGGGCGACATCAATGCCGCCAAGGCGGTACTGGCGACCGAGGCGACAGCGCTGTGCCGCGGCCGTACGGCGGCGGAGGCCGCGGCGGCGACGGCGGCAGCGACGTTCGCGGGCGGGGCGGGGGCCGACCTGCCGAGCCTGGCTGTGGCGGCGCCGGTGACCATCCTCGATGCGCTGGTCGGCCTTGGCTTTGCGGCGTCGAAGGGCGAGGCGCGGCGGCTGGTGGCGGGCGGCGGCGCGCGCATCGATGACGTGGCGGTGGCGGCGGACAGCGCCATGGTCGGGCCGGGCGCGCGGGTGTCGGCCGGCAAGAAGCGGCACGGGGTGATCGTCGCTGGCTAGGTCCGTGCCGGCAGGTCGATGATGACCTTCAGTCCCGGCTGATTGGCCTTCAGGGTCAGGCGGCCGCCGTGCAGCCGCGCGATGGCGGCGGCCAGCGACAGGCCCAGGCCTGCGCCACCAGCCGGCCGCGCTGCATTGAGGCGGCCGAACCGGCGCAGCGCGTCATCGTGGGACGCGCTGGCGATGCCGGGCCCGCGATCGCAGACGGCAAGTTGCGCGCCGTCGGCGGTCGGTACCGCCGCCACCTCGATTTCGCCGCCGCTGGCGCCATAGCGCAGAGCATTGTCGATGAGGTTGGACAGCGCCCGGCCGAGCAATTCCCTGTGCGCCAGCACCGGTACCGAGGTCGCCGCCAGCGCGGTGAGATGCACGCCGCTGTCCTCGGCGAGCGGTTCGTACATGTCGACCATGTCGACGACCAGCGCCGCGAGGTCCATGCGCGTAAAGCTGTCGCGCCCGATACCGGCTTCGACCCGGCTGATCTCCAGACTGGTTTCGAGCATGGCAAGCAGCGCGTCGGCCTCGGCGCCGATGCCGGCAACCTCGGCATTATGGCCGTCGCTGGCGCGGGTCAGCCGGTCGATGCGCGCCTTCATCCGGGTCAGCGGGGAGCGCAGGTCGTGCGCCAGTCCATCGGTAACCGAGCGGAGCTCGTCGAGCAGCGCCTCGATGCGGGCGAGCATGGCGTTGAGGGCACCGCCCAGTGCATCGAAGGCGTCGCCGGTGCCGTCGGTCGCCGCATCGACACGCCGCGACAGGTCGCCCGCCGCCACCGCGCCGGCGACATCGGCGATGCCCTGGACCCGCGCCGCGATGGTGCGGGCGAGGAGGTAGGCGACGCCCAGCGCGAGCGCGAGCGCGAGACCGACGGCGGCGACGAGGCTGGTCGTCAGCGTTTCGGTCAGGCGCTGCTGTTCCTCGACACTGCGGCCGATCAGCAGGCGATAGCCGCCGGGCAGCGGCGTCGCGCTGGTTGCAAAGGTTTCCGGGGTGCGATGGCCGGTGCGCAGCATCGCGACCTGGGTGAAGCGATTGTCGGCAGCGACGCCGGCCGGCCAGGCGGCGACATTGCCGACAACGAGGCGTTCGCCGGGCCCGGTGAGCATCATGGCCAGCGGCCCCGGCACGCGCATTTCACCGGCGATGATGGCGCGCGCGCCGGCGACGCCGTCCCGGGCATAGATCTGGACGATGGCGTTGCGCTCGGCGGTGATCAGCGCCCGCGCATCGGCGTCGAGCTGGTTTTGCGTCACGCGGGCGATGAAGCCCAGGATGATGGCGCCGCTGCCGGCGAGCGCCAGGAAGACGATGATGCCGATGCGGGCCGTTGTCGAGCGCGGCCAGACCGACCGGACCGGCGGGAATGGCGAGATCAGTGCTCTCCCAGCCGATAGCCGGCGCCGCGAACGGTGTGCAGCAGCGGCCTGGCGCCGCCCTCGTCGAGTTTCTTGCGCAGCCGACTGACATGCACGTCGATGACGTTGGTGCCCGGGTCGAAATGATAGTCCCAGACGCCCTCCAGCAGCATGGTGCGGGTGACGACCTGGCCAATGTGGCGCATCATGAATTCGAGCAGGCGGAACTCGCGCGGCTGCAGCTCGATACGGCGGCCGCTGCGGGTGACGCGGCGGGCGAGCAGGTCCATTTCCAGATCGTCGAAGGCCAGCCGCGTGACCGGCGTGTCGCCGGGGGAGGCGACGCGGCGACGCACCGCTTCGATCCGGGCCAGAAGCTCGGCAAAGGCGAAGGGCTTGGGCAGGTAGTCGTCGGACCCCGCCCGCAGCCCGCGCACCCGCTCGTCGAGGCTGGCGAGTGCCGACAACATGACAACGGGCGTGGTGACGCCGCCGGCGCGCAGGGCCGACAGCACGGCAAGGCCGTCCATGCCGGGCAGCATGCGATCGAGGACAATGGCGTCGTAGCTGCCGTCCGACGCCTGGAAGAGGCCGTCGCGGCCATCACCTGCGATGTCGACGGTAAAGCCGGCCTCGCCAAGGCCCTTGGCGATATAGTCGGCGGTGGTGGGGTCGTCTTCGACGCAAAGAATACGGGTCATCAGCGGACTCTACTCCCAATCATGGGGCGGTGACAGATGCCAAGAAAGGCCGCGGCGAGCGCTCGCCGCAGCCGGTTCATGGTATTACTTGCCGGCCTTGGTTCCGGTCTTTTCGACCTTGGTCCTGGTGTGATGATTGCCGGCCTTCTCGACCTTGGGCGCCGGCGCGGCGGTGGCGGCACCGGCAACGCCCATCAGGGCGATCAGCGGGATGAGCAGCTTGGCGTTCATGGGGTTCTGCACTCCGTTGCGTCGGACCTGTGTGCCCGACGTCGCGGTTGTGCGCCGGGTGGGCCGTCGGCGGCATTTCCGGCAAATGAAGAAATGGCAAGCGGCTGCGGTGCCGACGTCAGTTTTCGTCACCCATGCGCAGCGCGGCGATGAAGGCTTCCTGCGGGATGTCGACATTGCCGTACTGCCGCATGCGCTTCTTGCCCTCCTTCTGCTTGTCGAGCAGCTTGCGCTTGCGGCTGGCGTCGCCGCCATAGCATTTGGCGGTCACGTCCTTGCGCATCGCGGCGATGGTCTCGCGGGCGATGACCTTGCCGCCGATCGCGGCCTGGACCGGGATCTTGAACAGATGGCGGGGGATCAGGTCCTTCATCCGCTCGCACATGTGCCGGCCGCGGGCCTCGGCGGCGCCGCGGTGGACGATCATGCTGAGCGCGTCGACGGGTTCGGCATTGACCATGATCGTCATCTTGACGAGGTCGCCCTCGCGGTGGCCGATCTGGTGATAGTCGAAAGAAGCGTAGCCGCGCGAGATGGACTTCAGCCGGTCGTAGAAATCGAAGACGACCTCGTTGAGCGGCAGTTCATAGACGACCTGGGCGCGGCCGCCCACATATGTCAGGTTCTTCTGGATGCCGCGGCGATCCTGGCAAAGCTTGAGGATGGAGCCCAGATATTCGTCGGGCGTGAAGATCGTCGCCTCGATCCAGGGCTCCTCGATCAGTTCGATGGTGCTCGGGTCGGGCATGTCGCTGGGGTTGTGCAGTTCCAGCGTCCGGCCGTCGCGCAGCAGCATCTTGTAGACGACCGACGGCGCCGTGGTGATCAGGTCGAGGTCGTATTCGCGGGTCAGCCGCTCCTGGATGATCTCCAGGTGCAGCAGCCCCAGGAAGCCGCAGCGGAAGCCGAAGCCGAGCGCCGCGCTGCTCTCGGTCTCGAACGAGAAGCTGGCGTCGTTGAGACGCAGCCGACCGAGGCTGTCGCGAAGCTTTTCGAAATCGGCGGCATCGACCGGGAACAGCCCGCAGAACACCAC
Source organism: Sandarakinorhabdus sp. DWP1-3-1 (assembly GCF_049896705.1). Taxonomy (NCBI): domain Bacteria; kingdom Pseudomonadati; phylum Pseudomonadota; class Alphaproteobacteria; order Sphingomonadales; family Sphingosinicellaceae; genus Sandarakinorhabdus; species Sandarakinorhabdus sp. DWP1-3-1. The sequence goes on from NZ_JAFCUV010000001.1 coordinate 634,975, forward strand.
CGGCTGCACGGTCTTGAAGCCGGGCAGGGCGGTCGCGGTCGGGCGCTTGGCGTCGGTGATGGTGTCGCCGACGTTGGTCTGGGCGACTTCCTTGATCTGGGCGGTGATGAAGCCGATCTCGCCGGGGCCGAGCGCATCCAGTTGCTCGATCTTGGGCCGGAAACAGCCGACGCGATCGACGAGGTGCGTGGTGCCCGCCGCCATCATGGCGATCTGCTGGCCCTTTTTCAGGATGCCGTCGATGACGCGGACGAGGATGACGACGCCGAGATAGGGATCGTACCAGCTGTCGACGAGCATCGCCTTCAGCGGTGCGGCCGGGTCGCCCTTGGGCGGCGGGATCTGGGTGACGATGGCTTCGAGCACATCCTCGATGCCGATGCCCGACTTGGCGCTGGCGAGGACGGCGTGCTCGGTGTCGAGGCCGATGACGTCCTCGATCTGCTTCTTCACCCGCTCGGGCTCGGCGGCGGGCAGGTCGATCTTGTTGATGACCGGCACGATGACATGGTCGTGCTCGATCGACTGGTAGACATTGGCGAGGGTCTGCGCCTCGACGCCCTGCGCCGCATCGACGACGAGCAGCGCGCCTTCGCAGGCGGCGAGGCTGCGGCTGACCTCATAGGCGAAGTCGACATGGCCGGGCGTGTCCATCAGGTTGAGGACATAGCGCTTGCCGTCCTTGGCCGGATAATCGAGGCGCACGGTCTGCGCCTTGATGGTGATGCCGCGTTCCTTCTCGATGTCCATGTTGTCGAGCACCTGCTCGCTCATCTCGCGCGCCGTCAGGCCGCCGGTGGTCTGGATCAGCCGGTCGGCGAGCGTCGATTTCCCGTGATCGATATGCGCGATGATCGAGAAGTTGCGGATGAGGGAGATGTCTGCGGTCATTGTGCATCGCCCTGTAGCAGAGGGGGCGCAGGGTGCAATGCGGCGAACCCGCCGAAACGAGTGCGGGGCCGGCTGCCGGAACTCTGGCAGCCGACCCCGTGGGGGGTAAACCGGTGGTGTGGTTCAGCCGTCTCCCTGCCCGGCGGCGCGGGCCTGGGCTTCGTCGTGCAGCGCGGCGACGAGCTCCTTTTCGCTATAGTGCCGGCCGACCTCCAGGGCCGGGCTGCTGACTTCCAGTGGTTCGAAGCTGTCGGCACCGGCCTTGCGCAGCCACAGCAGCGTCAGCTGCAGCGCCGGGATGCGCAGCTGGGCAACTTCGCCGTCGGCGCCGCCTTCCACCGCTTCTTCCGTGGCCATGCGCGTCACTGCGTTGCGGAAGCGGCCGATGGCGATGCCGTTGCTGATCTGCGCGAACTTGGTATCGGCGGCGCTGACCTCGGCGGATACCGCGCCGGCGTTGGTCGGCATGATATGCGCCCAGAGCGCCAGCTTTGCCCCGGCGGCGACATTGCCGGCGATGAGCTGGTCGAGGCCGAGCACATAGACCGGCGTGGCGATGGCGTCGGACGCGGCAACCTCCTCGAGGTTGCGGGCGACGTTGAGCTGGTCGCCCAGGGCAAAGCGTCCGGCGGCTTCGGTGATGGCCGGCGCCCGCATCTCGATCGCGGCGCTGCGGCCGAGCTGGGGCAGGGTTTCGGCGAGCGCCGCGGCGACGCCGGCGGGGGGAACGGCAAAGGTAATCGGCATGATCGATCCTTTCTGAAGATCTGCGGCCCTCAGGCCTTGGTATAGCCCGTGCCGATCCAGCTGCCCGAGCCGTTATAGGCCGTGCGCAGTGTATCATAGGCAACGACGGTGGTGGTGCCCTGTGCCGGATCGGCAGCGCTGGAGCTGCCGGGATCGCAGACGATGACGAAATTGCCATCCTCCACGCCCGCGGCGACGATGGCATGGCGGCCACCGCCCGACCATTCGATGCGCACGAAGGCCGGGCGACCCGCCGCCATCTGGCCGCGCAGGTCGGCGAACGACACGCTGTTGTTCTGCATCTGCTGGAGATGGCCGAGGTCGTCGAGCACGCCGGCGGTGTCGTCGGGCTTGTTGCAGCGATCGCCATCGGCGCCGGGGCCGGGCAGGCAGCAATCGGTGCGGTTGCGCCGGCTGTTGACGAGCGTGCACTGGGTCAGCGTCGCCGCCGGCTGGTAGTAGCGGCGGATGCTGTTGGATACGGCCGACCAGCACCACTGGCTCTGCTGCTGGCGCTGGATGCGGAAGCGCAGGTTGACGTCGACGGGCAGCATGGCGAGCGCGCCGGCGACGAACACCGGGCGAAAGCCATCGGCGACCAGGCGATCGAAGGTGGCCTGATAGGCGCCGCCGGTCATGCCATGGTTGCCGACCGAGGCCTGGGCGCGTTTTTCCCACAGGCCGGCATAGAGATCGACGCCGCCGGCGATGCAGGAGCCGCCCGACACCAGGTCATAGCCCTGGGCGGCGAGGCTCGCATGGGCCGATCGGAATGCCGATTCGCGCAGGCCATGGCGTGCGACCCAGGCCGGGCCGGGGCTTTTTTCCCACCAGGCCATGTAGCGGGCCTCGCCGCCGGTGCTGTAGGTCGAGACGCCGCGCAGCCGGAAGCCCTTGCCGACGAAATCGTTGAAGGCGGCCTGATACTGCGCGCCGTCGAGACCGTGGCGGGCAACCCAGTCACCACTGCCGCCGGCTTCGAAGACCGCTGCAAAGCGCTCGGTGTTGCCGACGGCAAAGCCCGACAGCGATTTCGGCCGCATCCCGGCCTTTACCCAGGCATTGACCTGGGTCTGGTACTGGGCGCTGGTCAGGCCATGGCGGGCACCCCAGGCGGGGCCGGCAACTTTGTGCCAGATGGTGGCATAACGGGCTTCGGTGCCGTTCGAATAACCGCTGAGGCAAACCTGCCGCCAGCCTTTTTTACTGAGGTCGTCGAACAGTGTCTGAAGTCCGGCCGAAGTCAATCCGTGTCGTGCGGTCCAGTCCGGACCACCGGTTTTCTCGAAACTTGCCATGAACAGGTCGAGCGCCATTGTCGTCTCCCCTTTTTTGGTTGAGCGCGATCATCAGCGATCTGCGTCTGGGGCGGCTTATGCTCTTTCCAAGGTTGGTCGTATTGGAAGAAACCGACAAAAATCATGCCCATTCTTCCAATTCCCGTTAACCTGTTGTTTAGCGTCGGATAGCCCAGCTGACTTGACCGGCGCGGCGCTGCGGCCCTAGCGGGGAGCCGAGCACCCTTCGCCAACGGACACAGGCCCCATGACCCTCAACATCGCCATCATCGGCGCCGGCCCCGCCGGCTATTACACTGCCGAGGCTGCACTGAAGCGCTGGGGCGGCACGGCGCGCATCGACATCATCGACCGCTTGCCGACCCCCTATGGCCTGATCCGTGCCGGCGTCGCGCCCGACCACCAGTCGATCAAGGCGGTGACCAAGCGCTATGAGGCGACCAACCTGGGGGCGGGGGTGCGTTTCGTCGGCAATGTCGCCGTCGGCCGCGATGTGCAGATCGCCGAACTGCTGGCCATCTACGACGCCGTGGTGCTGTCGGTCGGGGCGCCGCACGACAAGCCGCTCGGCATCCCAGGTGACGACCTGCCCGGCGTGCTCGGCAGCGGTGCCTTCGTCGGTTGGTACAACGGCCATCCCGAATTCGCCGGCCTGCAGGTGCCGCTGTCGCACCATGGCGCCGCGATCATCGGCAACGGCAATGTCGCCATCGATTGCGCGCGCATTCTCGCCAAGACCTGCGAGGAGCTGGAAACTTCGGACATCGCCCAGCACAGTGTCGACGCGCTGCGCCGGTCGGCGGTGCGCGACATCCATATCGTCGGCCGGCGCGGGCCGCACCAGGCGAGCTTCACCACCAAGGAAATGGGCGAGCTCGGCCATCTCGAGCGCGCCCAGCCGCTGGTCAAGCCCGGCGACCTGCCGCCGGTCGAGGAGGACGCCGCGCTCGATCCCGGCGATCGCAAGACGGTGACCCACCTCAGGAATTTCGCCGCGACGCCGCGCGGCGACAAGCCGATCACTATCCATTTCGAGTTTTTCCGCCGCCCGGTGGCCGTGGAGGGCAACGGTAAGGCCGAACGGCTGATCGTCGAGACGACGCGGCTGGAAGACGGAAAGGCCGTCGGCACCGGCGAATTGCACGCCATTCCCTGCGGCCTCGTCATCGCCTGCATCGGCTATCGCACCGCGACCATCCCGGGCGTGCCCTATGACGAGGGCCTTGGCCGCTTTCCTGTCGATGGCGAGGGACGCATTTTCAAGGGGCTTTACGCCAGCGGCTGGGCACGGCGCGGGCCTTCGGGCACCATCGGCACCAACCGACCCGATGGTTTTGCCGTGGTCGATGCCATCGGCGCCGATGTGAGCGAGTCCAGGGGCGGCGACGCGCCGGCGGCGCTCGATGCCCTGCTGGCGGGTCGCGGCGTCAAGACGACGCATTTCGCCAACTGGCAGGCGCTCGATGCCCATGAGGTGTCGCGGGCGCGGCCGGGGGCGCCGCGCGAGAAACTGGTCAGCTTGGCGGAGATGCTTGGCCTGATCGGCTGAACCTTCGGCAGGGGCGGGTGTTGTTGCCAGCAGAGCCCTTGTCGGAGAGATTTCATGAGCGAAACAAAGGATTTGCCGCAGGATGCGGTGCTGTCGCGGCGTGCCATGGTGGGCGGCGTCGCAGCAGTCGGCGTCGCAGCCGCAGGGCCGGCGGCGGAAGCGGCGACACCCGCCGGGCCTGCGCTCGTCGATCCGCGCGGGAAATACCCCAAGCCGCCGTTCGACAAGCAGCAACAGCCCTGGCCGGGCCTGGCGCGCGACATGAAGCCCAGGCCGGACCATGGCGAGCAGAGCTATAAGGGATCGGGGCGGCTACGCGGTCGAAAGGCGCTGGTCACCGGCGGTGATTCCGGCATGGGCCGGGCGGCGGCGATCGCCTTTGCCCGCGAAGGCGCCGACGTCGCGATCAACTACCTGCCGGCCGAGGAAGCCGACGCCCGCGAGGTCATCGACCTGATCCGGCGGGAAGGCCGCAAGGGCGTGGCACTGCCCGGCGACCTGCGCGATGAGGCGTTCTGCACCAAGCTGGTGGCCGATGCCGCCGCGCAGCTCGGCGGGCTCGACATCCTCGTCAACAATGCCGCCCGGCAGCAGACGAAGCCGACCATCGGCGACATCAGCAGCGAAGATTTCGACGCGACGATGAAGACCAATATCTATGCGCCGTTCTGGATTACCAAGGCGGCGGTGCCGCGCATGCCGCCGGGTTCGGCGATCATCATGACAACATCGGAACAGGCCTATGATCCGTCGAAGGATCTGGTCGACTATGCCATGACCAAGGCCGCGAACATGAGCTTTGCCAAATCGATGGCCAAGCAGCTTGCCGACAAGGGCATCCGCGTCAACGGCGTGGCGCCGGGGCCGATCTGGACGCCGTTGCAGGTGAGCGGCGGCGCGACGCAGGAAAAGCTGCAGAATTTCGGTGGCGACACGCCACTTGGGCGGCCGGGCCAGCCGGTCGAACTTGCGGGCATCTATGTGCAGCTCGCCGAAAATGCCGGCAGCTATGCGACGGGCCAGGTCTATGGCGCGGCAGGTGGCGGCGGCCAGCCCTGACCGCGGCCACAAGCGGCTTGCCGATGCCGCGACCCCCGGCTATACGCCCGCTTCCGCTGGAGTCGGGGCGTAGCTCAGCCTGGTAGAGCACTGTCTTCGGGAGGCAGGGGCCGGAGGTTCGAATCCTCTCGCCCCGACCAGCGGAATTCAGAGGGATCGCGGGTTCCCGGCCCGCCCCTCATCCCCACTAAGGCGCTAACGCCGGCGGATGATCGCGACGGCTGTCGTGACGACGGCGGCATCCTCGATAAAGCCGGTCGGGGTCTGGCCGTGATCCGCCATTGCCGCCATGCGCAGGCGCCAGCCCGGATAGGACGCCACGACCGCCGTCACACCACCGATGGCAGCGGCGGCCCAGCGGTCGCGTTGTGGGGCGAGCGCCATGCCCGCTACAGCGGCGGTGATGAAGCGCGCGGTGAGCCCGATCGGCACGATGCGGTCGGGGGCGGTCTTCTGCTTGTCACCCGCCATCTCGGCGATGGCCAGCGCCAGGGTCGCGGCGGCGACAGTCGGACGGGCAAGGATCGCCGGCGCGCCGTTGTCTTTCGCCAGTTCGCCGCGCCATGCGGCGATCGAGACCGCCGCAAGCGGCGTCATCGCCCGCTGGCCGCCGACAATACCCATCAACACCAACGCCCGCATGATCTGTTTTCCTTGGATACGCATTTCTGCAACGCTCCACGGCGTCATCGGGTCCACGGTTGCGATGGGGGCCGGTCACGCGGCTATTCATTGCGCCTATCGACACCGGCGATGCCGCGCGGCATTGACGCGTCGGTCCGGCGGCGTGCCGGGCACAGATGCGCCGGCCCGGCAGGGCCGGCAAGGGGAGATCGCCAATGTTCAGTCACATCATGGTCGGCGCAGACGATGTTGCCGCTTCGAAGGCCTTTTACGACGCCACGCTCGGCGCGCTGGGCCATCCGGCCGGCGGCATGGATGACAAGGGCCGGGTTTTCTACATGACGCCGACCGGCATCTTTGCGATCACCAAGCCGATCAACGGCGACGCCGCATCCTGCGCCAACGGTGCGACGATCGGTTTCGCGGCGGCTTCGCCCGAGCAGGCCGATGCCTGGCATGCAGCAGGCCTCGCCGCCGGCGGCACGGCCTGCGAAGATCCCCCCGGCGTCCGCAGGGGCGGCCTAGGCAGCCTGTATCTTGCCTATCTCCGCGATCCCGCAGGCAACAAGCTGTGTGCGCTGCACCGCATGCCCGCCTGATCATAGGGAACACCGACATGGCCTTGACGATCTATGATGCCGCCGTGCCGGTGTTCACCAATGCCCTGACCGACATGCGGGCCTGGCTCGACAAGGCGGCGGTGGTGAAGCCCGAGGCCGAATTGCTGGCGGCGAAGCTGACCGACGACATGCGGCCGTTCCCGGCGCAGATCCAGATGGCGTCGGATGCGGCGAAGGGCGCGGTGGCGAGGCTCGCGGGCGTCACGCCGCCGCCCATGGCCGACACCGAAGCCAGCTTGGCCGAATTGCGCGATCGCATCGACCGCACACTGGCGTTCATCGCATCCGTCGATCCGGCGGCAGTGCTGGCCGGCGACGATCGGCCGATCGAGCTGAAGTTTCCCAACGGCATGGGCTATCGCTTTACCGGCGCAGCATTCCTGACCGGGTTCGCGCTGCCGAACTTCTTTTTCCACATCACGACGGCCTATGCGATCCTGCGCGCTGAAGGGGTGCCGCTGGGCAAGAGCGACTTCCTCGCGCATCTGGGGCAACCGCTGACCGACCTTTAGGGCCGGTCAGCGGTCTCGCTCAGTCGTCCTCGTCGTCGATGTCCTTCATGGCGTCGACGGCGTCCTCGCCGAGCGTGAGGCCGCCCGGGAACTCGTCGTCGTCGATGTCATCGGGATCGGCGTCGTCGTCGGCGTCCTCGTCTTCGAGGCCATGGTCGCTGGACATGGCGGCGAGGGGGTCGTCGCCGGTGTCGGCGATGTTTTCCAGCCGGCCGGTGTCATCGTCGTCGGCACCGATATCGTCGTCGCCGCGGCCTTCCATGCCGTCGGTGATGGCTTCGTCGGATATCACGGTGTCGCCGTCGTCCATCATCGGTTCGCCTTCATAGGCGCTCATGTCGATGCGTCCCGACGTGATCATCTGCTTCAACTGGTCAACCGTATCGACGATATCGTCGTCGGGCGTGACGCCCAGGCCGCCATGGGGCTTGGTGCTTTCCAAGATGTCGTGATCGTCGCCGGGCACGCCGTAAAGCCGGTCGTTGGCGACATCCTGCGCCTGGTCCTCGTCGCGCTGCTCCTGGTTCACCGTACCGTTGGTCTCGTTGTTCTCGTCTTTCTGGTCTTGTGGTCGCATGGGACACCTCCGCTCCCGTAACGGCCCGCCGGCGGTCCTGTTCCGCCACGATCTTGCACCCGCAGCCGATTACGGCCACAGCGCTTGTTACCAGCATGACCAGCCGCCAGATTGCCGCCCTGCCGTACCGCATCAAGCCCGATGGCACCGCCGCCATTCTGCTGATCACGTCGCGTGCCAGCCGGCGATGGGTCATCCCCAAAGGCAATCCGATGCGCGGCCTCGGTCCGCATCACGCCGCCGAGGTCGAGGCCTTCGAGGAGGCCGGCATCAACGGCATCCTGTGCCCGACGTCGCTTGGCACCTTCGATTACGACAAGAAGCGGAGCAAGGGCGGGCTGCGGCCGACGCGGGTCGAGGTGTTCCCGCTTGCCGTCACCGCGGAATTGGGCGACTGGCCCGAACAGGATCAGCGCCGGCGGCAATGGTTCGACCTTGCCGACGCGGTCGCCGCGGTCGACGAGCCCGAATTGAAGGCGATCATCCGGGATTTCCGGGAGCCGCTGCCGATCCCCGGGATCACCGATCGCGCGCTCGACCAGATCAGCACCTGGGCGACGAACAAGGGGGCACACCGTTTTCCGATGCTACGCTGGTTTCAAAGGCTGATGCCGCAGCAGGGCCGGTTCTTCGAGCTGTTCGATGCCCATGCCGCGACGCTCGTCGCAGGGGCCGATGCGCTGGCCAAGCTGTTGCAGGGCGGCGCGGGGATGGCCGAGCACAGCAGGGCGATCTTCGACCGGGAGGAGGCGGCCGACGCCATCACGCGCCAGGTGCTGCAGGATGTGCGCCGCACCTTTGTGACGCCGTTCGACCGCAGCGCCATCACCTCGCTGATCAGCTCGATGGACGACGCCATCGACCAGATGAACAAGACCGCCAAGGCGATATCGATGTACGATGTTACCGAGTTCGACGCGGAGATGCGCGACATCACCGGCATCATCGTGGAGGCGGCGCGGGTGACGGCCGAGGCCATCCCGTTGCTGCGCGCGCTCGGCGCCAACGGCAGCCGGCTGCACGTTCTGACCGGGCGGATCGTGCTGCTGGAGGGACAGGCCGACGACATCCACGACGCCGGCATGAAGGCGCTGTTCCGCAGGCACGCCGAAACGGCGCCGATGGCGTTCATCGTCGGCCAGGAAATCTACACGGCGCTCGAAAAGGTCGTCGACTGTTTCGAGGATGTCGCCAACGAGATCCAGGGCCTTGTCATCGATCATGCCTGATCGCCTGGCCTGATGGCGATTTCCTTTACCGTCCTGGTCCTGTTGATCGGGGTCGCGCTGCTGTTCGATTTCCTGAACGGCCTGCACGACGCCGCCAATTCGATCGCCACCGTCGTGTCGACGCGCGTGCTGGCGCCACACTATGCCGTCGTCTGGGCGGCGTTCTTCAATTTCATCGCCTTCCTGTTCTTCGGCCTGCATGTCGCCGAGACCGTCGGCACCGGGATCATCGATGCCAACATCATCGATGCGCAGGTGATCTTCGGGGCGTTGATGGGCGCGATCGTCTGGAACGTCGTCACCTGGGCGCTGGGCATCCCGTCGAGCAGCAGCCATGCACTGATCGGCGGGTTGATCGGCGCCGGCACGGCCAAGGCGGGCAGCGCGGCGGTGGTCTGGGCCGGCGTTGCCAAGACGGCAGGCGCCATCGTCATGTCGCCGATGATCGGGCTGGTCCTCGCCATGCTGATCGTGCTGGCCATCGCCTGGATCTTCGCGCGCTTCACGCCGTCGGCGGTGGACGGCATCTTTCGCAAGCTGCAACTGCTGTCGGCGGCGCTCTATTCGCTCGGCCATGGCGGCAATGACGCGCAAAAGACCATGGGGATCATCACCGTGCTGCTTTATTCGCAGGGTGTCCTGACGGGCGAGTTCCATGTGCCGCTGTGGGTGGTGCTGGCCTGCCAGGCGGCGATGGGGCTCGGCACGCTGTTCGGCGGCTGGCGGATCGTCCATACCATGGGGTCGAAGATCACCCGGCTCACCCCCGTCCAGGGCTTTTGCGCCGAAGCCGGCGGCGCCATCACGTTGTTCGGCGCAACAGCGCTCGGCGTGCCCGTGTCGACAACGCACACCATCACCGGTGCCATCGTCGGGGTGGGGGCATCCCGGCGCGTGTCGGCGGTGCGCTGGAACATCGCCGGCCGTATCGTCGTCGCCTGGGTGGTGACCCTGCCGGCGTCGGCGCTGATCGCTGCTGTCGTCTACTGGATGACGCAGCTGCTCGCGTGAGACTGCGGAGGCGGCGCCTGCCGACACGCGTTTGTCACGGGCAGGATGTAGGGGAGCGCCAGCGATAACGGTCGAGGGCCCCACGGCATGGCAAGTCACCCGCTCACGGCACTTCGCGAAACCATCGATCCCGTGCCGCCGACGAGCCGCTTCGGTACCGCGCACTGGCAGCATGACGATGACCGCGCGGCGCGCAAGAAGCTGCGGTTCCGCACCGTCTGGATCAGCGACACGCATCTCGGCACGGCCGGCTGCAACGCCGAGCTGCTCCATGACTTCCTGCATTCGATCAAGCCCGACACGCTGTACCTCGTCGGCGACATCATCGACGGCTGGCGGCTGAAGCGCGGCTGGTACTGGCCGCAGCGGCACAATGACATTGTCCGGCGGGTGCTTAAGCTCGCCAACAAGGGCACCCGCGTCGTCTATATCCCCGGCAACCATGACGAGGCGCTGCGCGACTTCACCGGGCTGGCGTTCGGCGGCGTCGAGGTCATGCCCGAGGCCATTCATGTCACCGCGGATGGCCGGCGTTTCCTCGTCCTCCACGGCGACGAATTCGACGGGGTGGTGCTTTACGCGCGCTGGCTCGCCTTTGCCGGCGACGTTGGTTACGCGGTGCTGCTGCGGCTGAACGTCTGGTTCAACGGGCTGCGCCGCCATCTGGGGCTGCCGTACTGGTCGTTGTCGGCGTACATCAAGCACCGGGTCAAGAACGCCGTCGCCTTCATCTCGAAATACGAGGAGGTCGTCGCCCATGCGGCGCGCGAACGCGGTGTCGATGGCGTTGTCTGCGGCCACATCCATTCCGCCGAAATCAGGGACTTCGGGGGCGTGCTGTACATGAACGACGGCGACTGGGTGGAAAGCTGCACGGCGCTGGTCGAGCATATGGACGGACGCATCGAGATCCTCGACTGGGCGGCGCGGGCCGAGGCGGCGGGGACTGTCGCCGGCACGATCGCCCGCGTGCCGGAGGCCGCTTGATGCGCATCACCATCGTTTCCGACGCCTGGATGCCGCAGGTCAATGGCGTGGTCCGTACATTGTCGACGATCGTCGCGTTGGCGATGGCGCGCGGCCACCGGGTCCAGACCATCACGCCCGACATGTTCCGGTCGGTGCCGATGCCGAACTATCCCGAGATACGCCTGGCGCTGACCACCCGCCGCCGCGTTGCCGCGGCGATCGCCGGCCATCGCCCCGACGCGGTGCATATCGCCACCGAAGGGCCGCTTGGCTGGCTGGCGCGGAGCTGGTGCATCGCCGCGGGCGTGCCATTCACGACGAGTTTTCACACGCGCTTTCCTGATTACGTCGCCGCTCGCACCGGCCTGTCGCCGGCGCCGTTCTGGCGGCTGCTCGAGCGGTTCCATCGGCCGGCGCGGCATATCCTCGTGGCCACGCCGCGGCTCGCGGACGAACTTGCCGAACACGGCCTGCGCCATACCCGCCAATGGACGCGCGGGGTCGATACTGCGCAGTTTTCGTCCGCGACCCCACCGCATCCGCTGTTTGCCGAGCTGCCACGGCCGATCGCCGTCCATGTCGGCCGGGTGGCGGTAGAAAAGAACATTACCGCGTTTCTTGACGCCGCATGGCCGGGAAGCAAGGTCGTCGTCGGCGACGGCCCGGCGCTCGACCAGTTGCAGGCACAGTATCCCGACGCCTGTTTCCTCGGGAGCCTGCACGGCCAGGCGCTGGCGTCGACCTATGCCGGTGCCGACATCTCGGTGTTTGCCAGCCGCACGGACACCTTTGGTCTCGTCATCGTCGAATCGCTGGCGTGCGGCACACCGGTTGCCGGCTATCCGGTCGCCGGGCCGCTCGATATCCTGGGCGAAGACGGCTGCGCCGGCGGCGCCGGACGCATCGGCGGGATCGATACCGACCTGGCGACGGCGATGCGGCAGGCGCTCACCGCCAGCCGGCGCGCTGCCGCAGCACGCGGCGCGGGGTTTGGCTGGGAGCGCTCGTGCGATCAGTTCCTGGCCGCGCTGGCCGAAGTCGACCCGCCACTCCGCGTGCTCGCGGCATAACGCCTAGCCGAGGGCACGGAGGCGGTCATCCATCGCCAGCTGGGTGCGGCTTTGCAGGCCCAGCTTGGTGTAGACATTGTGCAGGTGCATTTTCACCGTGCCCTCCGAAATGCCCAGCGCGTCGCCGATCGTGCGATTGCGCTGGCCGGCCGCAACCAGCTTCGCAACATCGCGCTCCCGCGGCGTTAACGCGTTTACCGACAGCATGGCGCGGCGATAACCATGCGCCTGGCTGACAGCTTCGTCATCAAGCCATTGTCCACCGGCCGCTACCGCGGCAAGGCAGATCGCCAGTCCGGTACCATCGTCGGATCGCAGAACGAGGCCCCTGCACCCGGCATCGATGGCGGCAGCGATGCTCGGGTGATCGACTGCCGACGCGATTATGATCACCGGCAGGGATGTCGCGGCGGCCACGCCGGGACCGTCCAGGTCGATATCGACGACGGCGATGTCGATGTGATCGCCGTGCACCATCCCGCGGACTTCGCTGACGCTGCTCGATGTCGCGATGTTGGTGTGGCCAAACGTCATCAACAGGGCGGCGAGCCCCGCGGCGACGAGCGGCTGACGATCGGCAACCAGCAGCCTGAGCCCCTGTGCGCCTCCGGGATTGTCCTGCCAACGCACTGACTGACCCTCTGTTGTTTTGTATAGATACGTACAGAGCATTGGAGAGTTGCATCGGCAAGCGCTTGCCCGACGTCATCGTGCGCCTTACCGTCGAGCGACAGGGGAGAAGACAATGCCATCGAAATTCTTGGTTGCAGCGGCGCTGCTGGCAACAACCGCGCCCGCGCTGGCCGATACGGTGGCGATCACGGCCGCTCGCATGATCGACGTGGTCGCCGGCCGGACGATCGCCGATGCCGTGGTCGTCGCGACCGATGGCCGTATCGTTGCGGCGGGGCCGGCCAGCACGACACCAGTTCCGGCCGGGGCGAGCCGCATCGACCTGGGCGCCATGACGATGCTGCCGGGCCTGATCGACATGCATGTCCATCTGAGCGGCGACCCGACCATCGGCGGCTATCGCGGCCTTGAATATGCCCGCAGTTTCAGCACGGCGATCGGGGTCACCTTTGCCAAGCGCACGCTCGATGCCGGCTTCACCACGGTCAGGAACGTCGGCAGCGGCAACCTTGACGACATCGGGCTGAAGCAGGCGATCGAGGGCGGCTATATCGTCGGCCCGCGCATCGTGCCGGCAACCTATGCCATCGGCGCCACCGGTGGCCATTGCGACGCCACCGAGTTCCAGCCCGAGATCAAGGTCGAGACGCCGGGCGTGGCCGACGGGCCCGATGCCATTCGCGCCAAGGTGCGCCAGCTCAGGAAATGGGGCGCCGAGGTGATCAAGTTCTGCGGCACCGGCGGCGTGTTTTCCAAGACAACGACTGTCGGCGGCCAGCAGTACAGCCAGGCCGAAATGGATGCGCTGGTCACCGAAGCGCACATGCTGGGCATGAAGGTCGCCGTCCACGCCCATGGCACCAGCGGCATCAACACGGCGCTGCGCGCCGGCGCCGACACCATCGAGCATGCCAGCCTGGCCGATGACGAGAGCTTTGCCCTGGCCAGGAAGAGCGGCGCCTGGTTCTCGATGGACGTCTATGACGATGACTACATTCTGGCCGAAGGCGCGAAGAACGGCGTGTTCGCCGAAAGCCTGGAAAAGGAACGCGCCATCGGGTTGAAGCAGCGCCAGACCTTCCAGCGGTCGGTGAAGGCGGGTGTCCGCCATGTCTTCGGCACCGATGCCGGCGTCTATCCGCACGGCACCAACGCGCTGCAGTTTGCCAAGATGGTCGAATGGGGCATGACCCCGCTGCAGGCGATCCAGGCGGCCACGGTCAATGCCGGCGAGGCGCTGGGCCGCTCGGCCGATGTCGGGGCGCTGGCGCCGGGCCGTTATGCCGATATCGTCGCGGTAACCGGCGACCCACTGGCCGATGTCCGTGTGCTTGAAAAGGTTGCGGTGGTGATCAAGGGCGGCGTCGTCGCCAGGGACGCGCGTTGATGCCGAAATGGTTGCGGGGGCTGCTGATCGTCCTGGGCGTGCTGGCGACAGCCATGGTTGGCCTCGCCAGCTGGGACAATCTGACGGCGCGCGGTTCGGTCGCCGATCCCATGCTGAAGCACGACGTGCGCATCGTTCGCGACAGCTGGGGCGTGCCCCATATCTATGGCAAGACCGACCCGGACGTCGCCTATGGCCTCGCGATCGCCCATGCCGAGGATGACTTCCGCAATCTCGAGGAGGTCGTTGCCGCCGTTCGTGGCCGCGGCGGCGCGATCACCGGCCAGGATGGCGCCAGGATCGATTTTGCCGGGGCGCTGCTCGGTGCCAATGCAACCGCGGCGCGCCACTATGGCGAACTGCCGCTGGACACGCGGCTGCTGCTCGAGGCCTATGCGAGGGGCATCAACTTCTACGCCGCCAAGCACCCGGGCGAGCAGCGTATCCGCGGCCTGTTTCCGGTCAATGGGCAGGATATCGTCGCCGGCTTCATGCTGCGCTCGCCGTTCTTCTTCGGCCTCGACCGCCCGCTCGGTGCGCTGGTCGCCGGCGAACCGGTGCCGCGCGATGCCGGCCCGGCCGACGAGCGCGGCTCCAACGGTTTCGCCGTTGCCGGCAGGCGTTCGGCCGACGGCGTCACCCGGCTCATCGTCAATTCTCACCAGCCCTGGGAGGGTGGGGTGTCATGGTGGGAGGTCGTCGTCCATTCCGAACAGGGCTGGGATTTCGCCGGCGCGCTGTTCCCCGGTGCGCCCTATCCGCTGCTGGGGCACAACAAGACGCTGGGCTGGACCAACACGGTCAACCGCCCCGACCTGATCGACACCTACAAGCTCGTGGTGAACGAGGCCGGTACCGAGTATCGGCTCGATGGGAAATGGCTGCCGCTCGAAAGTCGGCGGGTCTGGCTGCGGGTCAAGTTCGGGCCGTTCAAGCTGCCGATCCCGCGCACCGTCTATCGTTCGGTGCATGGGCCGGTCATCAAGACCGACAAGGGCTGGTTCGCGCTGCGTTATGCCGGCATCGACGATGTCCGCCAGGTGACCCAATATTACCGCCTGAACAAGGCGCGCACGCTCGACGAATGGCAGCGCGTCATGGACATGCAGGCGATCAGCGGCACCAATTTCGTCTATGCCGATGCCGCTGGCCATATCGGCATGTTCTACAACGCCCGCTTTCCCGACCGCGCGCCCGGTTACGACTGGAAGGGCATCCTGCCCGGCGACACGTCGAAGACGCTGTGGACGAAATACCTGCCGTGGCGTGCCGATCCGATGACGGTCGATCCGGCCGCCGGTTGGGTCGGCAACTCCAACAACACGCCGTTCCTGTCCACAGCGCCGGCGGATGAGCAGAAGCGCGAGGCGTTTGCGCCGGAGATGGGCATCGAGACCTTCGTGACCAACCGGGCGCTGCGCTACCAGTCGCTGTTCGCCGGGCTCGGCGACCGTCCGATCAGCCGTGATGACCTGCTGCGCATCAAGTTCGACAAGGGTTATGACAAGACCGGCTGGGCCGGGACCTGGTACAGGCAGGTGATGGCGCTCGACACGTCGAAGGCGCCGGATCTCGAGGCGGCGCAGAAACTGATCGGCCAGTGGGACTGGACGCTCGACTGCAATGGACCTGCCGATACGCTGGTGACGCTGGCGTTCGCCGATGCGGCGCGCTCCGCCTATATGAACAAGCCGCGGCAGGATGCAGCGCCGGCCTTGCGGGCGGCGGTCGACACCCTGCAGGCGCGTTATGGTCGGCTCGATGTGCCGCTCGGTGATTTCCAGCGGCTGCGCCATGGCAAGGTCGACCTGCCGGTCTGTGGCGGTCCGGAAACATTGCGTGCGATCATCGGCACGCCGGACGGCGAGGGGCATCGCGTCGCCAACAACGGCGACGGCTTCATCATGCTGATCGAATGGGCACGCGATGGCGCGGTGTCGTCGCGCAGTGTCCACCAGTTCGGTGCCGCGACGATCCGCACCCAATCGCCGCATTATGCCGACCAATCCGCGCTCTTCGCCAGTGAACGATGGAAGCCGGTCTGGTTCGACAGCGAGGCGCTGCGCAGTCATACCGAATCGAGCACAAATCCCTGACAACGCCATGGCAATCTTGCATGAACCAGAGGTGTCATTACGGCACCGTGGGTCAAGCAAGAGGATCGATATGAAGTAATTGGTCATTGGCGGCTTGATGCTGGCCAGTGGCTCGTCGACGCCGGCTGTCGCCGCGCCCGGTATCCAGGCTCTCGCTGCCGCCTATGGCGGGCGGCCGACCGTCCGCCGGATGCAGATGTCGCCGAGCGGGGACAAGGTGCTGTACCTCACACCCGTCGGCACCCAGGGCCTGGCCGTCGTGGCGGCAGACATCGCCAATGGCACCACGACCATCCTGCTGTCGTCGGAAAAGGCGACGATCGTTCCTGTCAGCTGCGGGTGGAAAAGCGAGCAGCGGGTGATCTGCCGGGTCTATTTCATTCGGGATACCGGTTCCGAACGGTTGGGCTTCATGCGCGCCATGTCGATCGCGGCCGATGGCACGTCACGGGTCATGCTGGGACAGCGCGCCGATGCCGAGGCCCTGCAGATCGACCAGACGGGTGCCAGCGTGATCGACTGGCTGCCCGATGACCCGACGATTGTGCTGATGCAGGTCAACATGGCCGAAAAAAGCGGCGGCGGACTGGTCTTTGCCGACCCTGAGGTCGACGTTGACGGCGTGCTCCGCATCGGCAAGTTCCTGCGGCCGGTTGCGGCAACCTTCACGCGCGACGGCGGCCAGTATCATTTCTTCGATCCGGTGCTCGAGCGTCGGTCAAAGGCCTTGTCGGCCGCCTTGCCTGGCAAGCCACCGGTCGATATCCTCGACGAGAGTTGGGATGGCACGCGCAACCTGCTGTTTGGCGGCGGCGTCGCCGATCCCGGCCAATATCATCGCTATGACGTGACCGTCCGGTTCGGCAATGCCGTGATCATCAACAATTATGTCGGCGTTGGACCGCATGTCATCGCCGGCTCCCCGGCGCAGAATGCCGCGCGGATCAGCGCACCGGTGCTGATGTTCCATGGCGACAAGGATCTCAACGTCGATATCGAGCAGAGCCGGACGATGGCGGCGGCGCTCGCCCGGGCGGGCAAGCAGCACGAACTGGTGGTCTATCCCGGCCTTGCCCACGATCTCGACGACAGTGCGGCACGGACCGGCATGCTGGCCCGCAGCGCGCAATGGCTGGCGGCGGCAATGCCGGCCGGATAAATCGTCGAAGGCCGCTTGGCGGGCTGCCGCGGCGCGTGCATGTTAGTGCGCTATCATGTCTAACAAGGTCGCCCTGCTGCTGCGCGCGCGTTATGACGGGTTCACCGTTTCAGAGCGGATGATCGCCGGCTGGCTGCTCGACAACATGGCGTCGATCCCGTTCGAGACGGCGGCGAGCATCGGGCAGCGCGTCGGCGTGTCGGCGATGACCGTGGGCCGGTTCCTGAAATCGCTTGGCTATGCTCGTCTGTCGGCGTTGAAGGACGATCTGCGTGGTGATCTGGGCGACGCGCCGTGGATGTTGCCGACGGCGGCGGGGGGTGGCCATGACACCCGCCTGCGGTCGGAAAGCGCCGCGATTGCCGATGTCTATCGCCTCGCCGAGACGCCGGAATGGGCGGCGGTGGTGGCACTGCTGGTCCGCGCCCGGCAGGTGCAGGTTGCGGGTTTCCAGACCGAACGCGGGCTGGCGGCGGGCTTTGCCCATCACCTGGGCTATGTGCGGCCGGGGGTGCGCAGCCTCGATGCCGGCGCAGGCCTTTATGCCGAGATGCTGGAAGCCGGCAGCGACGATGTCCTGGTGTTGGTCGACCTCAGGCGATATTCGCGGCATTTCCGGCTGCTTGCCGAAGGCGCGGTGGCGCAAGGGGTGCCACTGGTGGTCGTCACCGATCCCTATTGTCCCTGGGCGCGCGACCTGACCCCGCATATTCTCGCTGCCGAGGTGGCGCTGGGCCACTTCTGGGACATGAATACGGCGCTCGCCTGCCTGCTCAACCTGCTGGTCGACGATGTGGTGAGGGCCATCGGCGCCGAAAAGGTCCACGCCCGGCTCGCCGACCTGTCGGACCGGTATGACGATTTCGTCGGTTTCCAGCAGCGCGCGGCAAGGACGCGCTGACCGGCAGCGCCGGAATGTCAGTAGGGCGCCGCTGCCGTGCCCCCCGACACGTCAGCGACGCCCTCGCATGGGCCCGGCAATCAGCCCCCCGGCCTGATCGCCGCGCCATCTGCTTGCCAGGATGGGTCTTTATCAGGAAGCGCCCTGTAGATCCCGACACCGGCTGCATTGTCCCGCTTTGCCTGTCCCCCGACCGGCACCGGTCCAACGTCGCTCGCCAGAGCGCAAGACAAGTTGGCATGGAAAAACAGCTGACTATATACGCGGTTACCCCGATATTGCCCGTAGCGATATCATGACGGGCCCTTTGACGGACTGCCCTCGACAAGCTGTGCCAGCGCAGCGGTCTGGCCGTTTGCGGGCGAGAACAGCGCCTGCGCCGGCCAGTCCCTGGGCAGGGGTGCCGTAACGGCGAGCGGCGCCGCTTCGTCGTAAGGCAGGGTGATGGTCCGCGCATGCAGGCGCATGGGTCCCGCCCCGGCGCCGTAGACCGGATCGCCGAGGATCGGATGGCCGAGCGAGGCGGCATGGACGCGTAATTGGTGGGTGCGGCCGGTTTCGGGCCGGAACTCGACCAGCCGGGCAGCGCGGTCGATGACCTGCCAGTGCGTCACCGCGCGCTTGCCGCGCCGATCGATGATCATCCGCCATCCGGCCTCGGCACTCGAAATCTTGTGCAGTGGCGCATCGACGGTGCCGTTGTCGTCCTCGGGCAGGCTTTCGAGGACGGCCCAATAGACCTTGCTGACCTGTCCCGCCTCGAACAGCTGGGACACGCGCTTCACCGCCTTGGGGTGGCGCGCGACGATCAGGCAGCCCGAAGTGTCGCGGTCGAGCCGGTGCGAGATGACCGGCAGGCGCTGGTTGCCGAACGCCAGGTCGGGCAGGAAATCTTCGAGGCTGTCGGGCGTCTGCGGGCCAGGATGGACGGCGAGCCCGGCGGGTTTGTCGATGATGACAAGGTGGGTGTCGCGATGCAGCAGGGCAAAGGGCAGCCCGGCGAGGTGCAGGGGGAAAGTGTCGGTCATCGCCCCTCATAAGGCCAAAAACCGCGCAAGCGTAAAACAATCCGCAGCCCCGCCGATATCGGGTTCACGGCGCCCCGTGACCCCACGGAGGCCGGGGAACCGAAACCGGGAGTTTTGAACATGACGGTGATCAATACCAATCTGTCCGCACTGACGGCCCAGAACGGCCAGCGCACCTCGCAGCTGGGCCTGTCGATGGCGATGGAGCGGCTGTCGACCGGCCAGCGTATCAATTCGGCCAAGGACGACGCTGCCGGCCTCGCCATCTCGCAGCGCATGACTGCCGATGTCCGCGGCCTCGCAGTCGCCATCCGCAACGCCAACGACGGCATCAGCCTGGCGCAGACGGCGGAAAGCGCGATGGGCGAAGTGACCAACATGCTGCAGCGGATGCGCGAGCTGGCGGTGCAGGCGTCCAACGGCACCGTGACCGGCGACGACCGCAAGGCGCTGCAGGCCGAGGTCAAGCAGCTGACCAGCGAGATCGACAATGTCGGTGCGCGCACCAATTTCAACGGGATCAAGCTACTCGACGGCTCCGCCAAGTCGCTGCAGCTGCAGACCGGCAGCCGCGCCGGCGAGACAGTGAAGCTCGACATCGGTTCGGCGCGTGCCACCGATCTCGGCACCGGCGCCACCGCGGCGCTGTCGGCGACGGGGGCATTCGAGGCGACCGCCACCAACCTGTCGCTCAACCAGTCGCTGGTCGCGTCGGACCTCACCATCAACGGCGTCACCATCGGCGCATCGTCCGCCGATGACGACAATGTCTCGTCGTCGGAAAAGGCGGCGTCGGCAGTTGCAAAGGTCGCCGCCATCAACCGCGCCAGCGCCCAGACCGGTGTTTCGGCGGTCGTCGGCAAGACGGTGATGACCGGCAGCGCCCAGACCGCGGCGGTGGCGACGGGATCGATCACCATCAACGGCCAGGCGACGGCGGCGATCACCACGACGACGAGCAATGCGACCAATCGCACCCTCGTTGCCGATGCCATCAACGCCATTTCGGGCCAGACCGGCGTGCGCGCCATCGACACGGGCGATGACCTGGCCGGCATCCGCCTGGAGGCCGCCGACGGCCGCAACATCGTCGTGTCGCTGACGACGGTCACCGCCGCTGCCACCGGCGTCAAGGCCGGCGCCCAATCGGGTACCTACAACCTTGTCTCCAACAACGGTGGTCCGGTCGAGGTCGGATCGACGAGCTCGGGGCGTATCTCGCGCTCGGGGCTGCAGGTCGGCAGTTATGAACGCGGCGTTTCGGCAACGACGAGCGACAGCCGCGCCGTGGCGACGACGGCCGCCACGGCGCTGACGCTGAATTCGGGCGATCTGCAGATCAACGGCATCGCAATCCGCGCCAGCACCGCCGATGACGACACGACGTCCGACACGACGGTGGCATCGAGCAAGAAGGAAGGCTCGGCCATTGCGATCGCCGCCGCGATCAACGCATCGAGCGCCGAGACCGGGGTGACGGCCAAGGCCGATGCGCTGACCATCGACGGCACTGTCACGACGGTCGTCGCGCTGGCCAACGAAGGTACCAAACAGCTCAGCATCAACGGCGTCACCATCGACATCAACCTGCTCAGCACCGATTCAGCCCAGGCGACGCGCGACAATGTGGCGAAGGAGATCAACAAATACACCGGCCTGACCGGCGTCGTCGCTGCGGACAACGGCAAGGGCGGGCTGGAGCTGACCGCTGCCGACGGCCGCAACGTCTCTGTGGCATTCGAAACCTCGACAGGCGTCACGGCGGCCAGCTTCGGCCTCGGCACCGCCAGCATCCGTGGCACCGGCACCGCCTACACTGTGCAGACCGCGGTCGATGTCGATGCGCCGACGGCTGCGGAAAACGTCCAGACTGCCTATGCCACGGTGTCGCTGTCATCGTCGAAGAGCATCGACGTCGAGGCCGGTTCACTTGGCTTCGGGACAACGTCGAACTTCACCGCGCTGGGCTTCGAGGCCGGCAAATATGGCGCCGACGAAGGCGGGCTGAAGGTCGCCGACATCGACCTGACGACGCAGGAAGGCGCCAGCGCGGCGCTGAGCGCCATCGACGAGGCACTGAACACCGTCAGCCTCGATCGCGCCAATCTGGGTGCCGTCCAGAACCGGCTGGAGGCGACGGTCAACAACCTGTCGTCGAACTCGACCAACCTCGTGTCGTCGCGGTCACGCATCGTCGATGCCGATTTCTCGGCCGAAACGACCAACCTGGCCAAGAGCCAGGTGCTGAGCCAGGCCGCGCAGGCGATGCTGGCCCAGGCCAACCAGTCGCAGCAGCAGGTCCTGCAGCTGCTCCGCTGAGTTCGCAGGAGGGCCGGGAAGGGGCGGTTGCCAGATGGCAGCCGCCCTTTTTCGTGGGCTTGAGCGACGATGATTGCTTTCGCGCCGAGGCCCGGCTATCGCCGCCGTTCCCGGATGGATCGGTGGCCGAGCGGTCGAAGGCGCACGCCTGGAAAGTGTGTAGGGGTCTAAAGCTCCTCCAGGGTTCGAATCCCTGCCGATCCGCCGGGGTCCAGTCGCCGTGGCGACGCCGGATTGTCGCAAGGACCTGCCGATGACCGAAATAGCGCCACTTCGCATCGGCATTCTGGGGGCGGCCAACATCGCCCGACATTTCACGACAGGCGTCGCGGACCTGCCCACTGTGGAGGTGGTCGCCGTGGCCAGTCGCGAACTGGCAACCGCTGAGGCCTTTGCCGCCAGGCACGGCATCCCGCGCGCATTGGCTGGCTATGAGGCGCTGCTTGCCGACCCCGCGGTCGAGGCGATCTACAATCCGCTGCCCAACAGCCTGCACGCCGAATGGTCCATCCGCGCTCTCGAGGCCGGCAAGCATGTTCTGTGCGAGAAGCCCATCGCCGTTACCGCCGATGATGCGCGTGCGATGTTTGCTGCGGCAGATCGCGCCGGACGGCTGCTGGTCGAGGCGTTTCCATACCGTTCGCAGCCGCAGACGCTCGAAGCGGCGCGGCTGGTCGGCGAGGGCGCCATCGGTCGGCCGCGCCTGATCCAGGCGGCTTTCGGCTTCCCGATGGCCAATCCGGCCAACATCCGCCTCGATCCTGCGCTCGGCGGCGGTGCCTTGCTCGATGCCGGCAGCTATCCGGTCAGCCTGATCAGCCTGTTCGCCGGCGCGCTGCCGGAGCGAGTGACCGCACTGGCGCAATGGAGCCCGCGCGGCGTCGACATGACGCTGGTCGCAAACATGATGTTCGCCGACGGGCTGATGGCGCAGGCGGCGTGCAGTTTCGGCACCGGTATCTATCGCCGGGCGCTGATAGTGGGCGAGGAAGGCACGTTATCGACCGATTTCCTCAACCATCTGACGGCGACCGATCCCGGCGTGCTCGACATCAGCCGGGGCGGCTGGGAGCCGCGCCGCGAGGCGATCGCCTTCCCCGCCACCAACGGTTTTCGCGCCGAAGCCGAAGCCTTTGCCGCAGCGGTGCGCAGCGGCCCGGAGGCGTGGAACGGCATCGGTCCAGCGGAATCGATCGAGGTCATGCAACTGCTCGATGCGATCATCGCCAGCGCGCGTGCCGACGGTCTTTCAATCACGCTATAGATGCGGTCACCGCTGGCGAAAAAGTCACAGTCGTCGGCATTCTGATGCTGCGCCGCGACCGGCGAGAGCAGTTGCGGAACCGAATCTCATTTCACGCATCCCCTGTCTGAAGGTGGCCGGTCGAAGCTGCCCGAACAGTAGTGATGTTGCGTGAAGGGGAGTGTCATGATTTTGCGGTCGGGCGTCGGGCGATTGGGTCTGGGCGCGTTGCTTCTGGCAACCGCTGCCCCTGTGGCGGCACAATTGACGACGGCGATCGTGCGCGGCAGCGTCAGCAGCGCGGCCACGCCGAGCCCCGGTGCGGTGGTCACGGCGCGCAATGTCGACAGCGGTTTCACCTCCCGCGCGACCGCCGGTGCCGATGGCAGCTACGCTCTGCCCGGCTTGCGACCCGGCACCTACGACATCAGCTTTGCGGCCGGCGGCAAGACCGTGACCCGGCAGGTTACCGTCGGTGTCGGCCAGTCGGCCACCCTCGATGTCGACGTGGCGCCGGTTGCCGGCGAGGAACTCATCACCGTCAACAGCGGAAGGCTGGTCGAGACGCGCACTTCGGAAATCGGCACCAACGTCACCACCCGCCAGATCGAGACGCTGCCGCAGTCGAGCCGCAACTTCCTCAATTTCGCCGATTTGGCGCCAGGCGTGCGGGCCAGCAAGAACGAGTTCCGCCGCACCTTTACGGGCGGCGGCATCGGCGAAGACCCCAATGGCGAGAGCCTCGCCAGCCCGCAAGTCAACGTCTTCGTCGACGGCGTCAGCCTGAAATCGAACATCCAACAGGGCGGTCTCGTCGGAGGCGATTCGAGCCGCGGCAATCCGTTCCCGCAGGGCGCGGTGCAGGAGTTCCGGGTGCTCAGCGCCAACTACAAGGCCGAGTATGAGGACGCCGGCGTGTCGGTGATCACCGCCGTCACCAAATCCGGCGGCAATGAGTTCCATGGCGAAGTGTTCGGCTTCTACCAGGACAAGAACCTGCGCGCGAAAGACTATTTCGAAAAGCTGGAGGACCGTCCCAAGGGCGAGTTCAAGCGCAAGCAATATGGCGGCTCGCTGGGTGGCCCGATCATCGCCGACAAGCTCAATTTCTTCGTTTCCTATGAAGCGAATGACGAGGACCGGTTGATCAACGTCCGGCTCGGCCAGCGCACGCCGGAAAACCTGGCACGCTTTGGCCAGTATGAGGGCACGTTCGCCAGCCCGTTCCGATCGGACCTGGGTTTCGCCAAGCTGACCTTCCAGCCCGGCGACCGCGACAAAATCGAGCTATCGGGTAGCCTGCGCATCGAATCCGAGACATCCGGTTTTGGCGGGGCCACGGCCCAAGAGGCCGCGTCGGTCAACAAGAACAATGTCTACACCGGCAATCTGCGCTGGCAGCACACCGGCGACGATTGGCAAAACGAAGCCTCGGTCGACTACCTCTACTACAAATTCGAACCGACGGCGCTCAATCCCGATCTGGTCGGCCAGGATTTCCAGGGAGTCGTCCGCTTCGGCGGCCGCGACACCACGCAGCGCGTCATCCAGAAGGGGCTGACGTTCCGCAACAATGTCACCCTGTCGAACATCGAGGCGCTGGGCGGCAACCATGTCATCAAGTTCGGCGGCAAGGTCTCGTTCCAGAAGTACGAGGTCAACAACAACCTCAACGGCAACCCGTTGTTCCGCTATCGCGTCGACGCGACCCAGGGCCTCGACTTCTCGTTCCCGTTCGAGGCGGTATACGGCCTCGGCGATCCCACGGTGCGCGCCGATGACACCCAGGTCGGGCTGTTCGTGCAGGATGACTGGGAGGCGAGCGACCGGCTGACCTTCAACCTCGGCCTGCGCTGGGATTGGGAGTCGAACGCCAAGAACAACAGCTATGTGACCCCAGCCGATGCGGTGGCGGCCTTGCGCAGCCTGGAGACGACCCTGGGTTCACAAGGCAGCGGCTTTCGCGCCGACGACTACATCTCGACGGGCAACAACCGCAAGCCGTTCACCACCGCCTTCCAGCCGCGCATCGGTGTGTCGTACGACCTGTTCGACGACCAGCGCACGGTGTTCTTTGCCGGCTTCGGCCGCTATTATGACCGCACACTGTTCCGCAATGCCGCGGAAGAAAGCCTGTTCCGGCAGTTCACGCTGCGCACCTTTGCATTTTCGCGCGACGGTGCGGATCGCAACGGCCAGCCGACGATCGCCTGGAACGACAGCTACCTCAGCCGCGAGGGCCTGGATGCGCTGATCGCCACCAATGTCGCACCTAACGGCGAACTGCGTCTCATCCGCAACGATACCCGGCCGCCGCGCACCGACCAGTACAGCGTCGGCGTTCGCCAGAAGTTCGGCCGCGTGCAGACCTCGCTCAGCTACACCCATATCGAGGGTCGCAACCAGGTCGGCTATTTCCCGATCAACCGATCGCCGACGCGCAATGCCGCGGGTTTCCTCGACTTCGTTCCCGTCCCGGGCTTCGGCAATGTCGTGGCGCTGACGCAGGACCGGGCCAGCCGCTATGACGGCATCTTCCTGACCATCGACAAGCCCTATACCGCGGCGTCGCCCTGGGCGATCAACGTCGCCTATACGCTCGCCTGGTCGAAGGAGCGTGGCTACAGCTTCAACTTCGATTTCCCCGATGTCGCCAACCAGCCATTCCGGCCGAACGCCGGCAACGAGCGCCATCGTGTCGTGATTTCGGGACTGGCCGACCTGCCCTGGGGTCTCCAGGTCTCCACGTTGATGAGCTTTGCGTCGGGACAGCCGTTTTTCGTCACCGACGCGAGCAACGGCTTTGGCAGCGGGCTGGTGCTCGGCAACTATGGCAAGCCACGCGCGTTCAGGCAGGTCGACCTGCGCCTTGCCAAGAACATTTATTTGAGCGGCGATCGCGGCCCTCGACTGCAGCTGATCGCCGAGGTGTTCAACGTGTTCAATCGTGCTAATTTCGGCGGTTATGACGGCTTCATTCCGCAGTCGCCCGAGGTCAACGAGAACTTCGGCCTGCCCAATTCGCTCAACAGCCCGCCGCGCTCTTTCCAGGTCGGAGGCCGGTTTACCTTCTGATGGAGCGGCGGTGCGGCTCTTCCATCTCCCTGGCGCGTCGTAGTCTTCTCGCCGGCATTGCCGGCGGCGTAGCCGGATGCACGCGGTTCAGTGACCGTCTGAAGGTGGCGCTGGGGCCAATCCCGGGCGAGGAGGGACTGCCGCCGGTGCCGCACGGTGCAACGGTCGAAAGCTTTCTCGACAGTGTGCAATTGCGTACCTTCAACTATTTCTGGGGCACCACCGAGGTAAAGCGCGGGCTGGCTCCGGATCGCTTCCCGACGACGACCTTTGCCAGCATCGCGGCGATGGGTTTCGCGCTCACGGCCTTTGTCATCGGGGTCGAGCGCGGCAACGTCACCCGCAAGGCGGCCGCCGAGCGCACGCTGGCGATGCTGCGCTGGCTGATCAGTGCGAACCAGGGGCCCGAGGCTGAAGGAACAGTCGGTTACAAGGGGTTCTTCTACCATTTTCTCGATAATACGACCGGGCTCCGTTTCGAAAAGACCGAGTTGTCGACGGTCGACACGGCGCTGTTGATGGCCGGCGTGCTGCTGGCGCAAAGCTATTACGACGGCCCCGGCGAAGGCGAGATCCGCACCCTTTCGGAGCGGCTGTACCGCCGGGTCGACTGGCGCTGGGCAATGACCCGGGCGCCGGTGGTATCGATGGGCTGGACGCCGGAAGCCGGGTTCATCGAATATGACTGGCTGGCCTATAACGAGGCGATGCTGGTCTATATTCTGGGCCTGGGTTCGCCCGATCCGCAGCGCGCGCTTGACCGACAGAGCTGGGACGCCTGGAGCCAGCGGCTGGCAACCTATTGGACGGATTCCGGTCCGCTTTCCATGCTGCGCTTCCCGCCACTATTCGGGCACCAGTACAGCCATGTCTGGATCGATTTTCGCGGCATCCAAGACGACTTCATGCGGTCGAAGAACATCGATTATTTCGAGAACAGTCGCCGCGCCACGATCGCCCAGCGCAACTATGCCATGGCCAACCCCTACGGGTGGCGCGGTTATGGCCGCTACGAATGGGGGCTGACGGCCTGTGATGGGCCTGGCGCCTTCCGCATCGACGTGCTCGGCGAAACCCGCGTGTTCCGGTCTTACTCGGCGCGGGGCGTCGGCGATTTCGACGACGGTACCATTGCGCCAACTGCGGCGGGCGGCTCGATCGCCTTCGCCCCCGAGATCTGCATCCCGGCGCTGATGGCGATGCGTGAGCGTCACGGCGACCTGCTGTATGGTGCCTATGGCTTCTACGACGCTTATAATCCGACGTTCGATTTCGAACGGCGGCTGAGCCACGGCAAGGTCGTGCCGGGGCGAGGCTGGTACGATACGGACTGGATCGGCATCGATCAGGGCCCGATCCTGGCAATGATCGAGAATTACCGCACCGGGCTGATCTGGCGGATCATGGCGCGCAACCCGCATATTCGACTTGGTTTGGAACGTGCAGGCTTCACCGGCGGCTGGCTGGCGCCGGCATGAGCAGACTTTCGCGTCGTGCTGTGCTGGCCGGTGGAGCGGCACTGGCGGCTCGTCCGGCGTTCGGTGTGGCGCTGCCGCCGGTTACGACGAGTTCGCGGATCGAGGCCCTGCTGGGGCGAATGACCGTGACTGAAAAGGCCGGGCAGTTGACGCTGATGGCCTCGGCGATCGGCGGTCGCGCAGCAACGGCGCTCAATCCTCCGGGCACCGGACCGAGCGCGGAAGCGCAGCTGTCGGCGGCTCGGGAGGGGCAACTGACGGGTATCTTCAATGGTGAGGGCAGCGCCTGGCACCGCCGCCTGCAGCAGGCGGCGGTGCAGAGCCGGCTCGGCATTCCGCTGATCTTCGCGGCCGATGTCATCCACGGTTTCCGCACGATCTTTCCGGTGCCGCTGGGCGAGGCGGCGAGCTTCGATCCCGACCTTGCCCGGCGCACCGCGCGCGCTGCCGCGGTCGAGGCGAGCGCCGCCGGCATCGACTGGACCTTTGCCCCCATGGTCGACATCGCCCGCGATGCGCGCTGGGGCCGGGCGGTCGAGGGGTCGGGCGAGGACGTGCTGCTCGGGCGGCTGTTTGCGGCGACACGGGTCGCCGGCTTCCAGGGGCGTGACCTTGCCGCTCCCGACGCTCTCGCCGCTTGCGCCAAGCATTTCGCCGCCTATGGCGCCGCGGAGGCGGGGCTCGACTACAACAGTGTCGACGTGTCGGAGCGGACGCTGCGCCAGGTCTATTTTCCGCCGTTCGAGGCGGCGTTCGGTGCCGGCGCGCCAACGGTAATGGCGGCGTTCAACGAACTGTCGGGCATTCCGGCGACGGCCAACCACTGGCTGCTCACCGACGTGTTGCGCGGCGAGTGGAATTTCAGGGGGTTGGTCGTATCCGATTACACGGCAGATGAAGAACTGATTGCCCATGGTTATGCCCGCGACGGCCGGGATGCGGCTCGGCTGGCGTTCCTCGCCGGCGTCGACATGTGCATGCAGAGTGGCCTCTATCGCGATCATTTGCCGGCGCTGGTCGAGGCGGGCGCCGTGCCGATGGCGCGGCTCGACAAGGCGGTGCGGCGGGTCCTGGTATTGAAAGCCGCGGTCGGCCTGCTCGACGATCCGTTTCGGCGCCTGGCGCCGGGGCGGGAGAAGCGCTTCGTCGGCCTGCCGGCGCACCGGGCGCTGGCGCGGGAGGCGGCGCAGCGCTCGATCGTGCTGCTGAAAAACGAGGGCGGCCTGTTGCCGTTGCGGCCGGGTCAGCGGATCGCGCTGATCGGGCCGTTCGCCGCCGGGCCGCACGACCTTATCGGGCCCTGGAATGTCTATGGCGATGATCGCGAGGCTATCGATCTTGCCACCGGCCTCGGTGCGGGCGTGACCGTGGCGCCGGGTTCGGGCGTCGAAACAGTGCTGCCGGGCGGCATACCGGCGGCCGTGGCGGCGGCGCGGGCCGCGGACGTCGCCGTCCTCGCCATCGGCGAATCGCAGGTCATGTCGGGCGAAGCGCAGTCGCGCACCGAAATCACCGTTCCGGCACCGCAACTCGAGCTTGTGCGCGCCGTCGCCGCGACCGGCAAGCCGATGGTGATCGTCCTCAGCACCGGGCGTGCGCTGGCACTCGATGATACGGTGCTGGCGGCGCGTGCCATCGTCGTCGGCTGGTTCCTCGGATCGGAGTCGGGGAACGCGATGGCCGATGTGCTGCGCGGCCGCGTCGCGCCGTCGGGGCGGCTGCCGGTCAGCTTCCCGATCGAAAGCGGGCAGGTGCCGTATCATTATGACCACAAGCCGACAGGGCGTCCCGCCTCGAATGGCGCGCCGGTGGCGTACAAGGCGCGCTATCGCACGGTGCCCAACGCCGCGCGCTTCGCCTTTGGCCATGGGCTGACCTATGGCGACATAACGTATGGGCCGATCATTCTCGATCCCGTGCTGGCATGGGACGGCAAGATCGAGGTGTCGGCGGTGATCACCAACCGCGGCCATCGCGCCGCCACCGAGGTTGCGCAGCTTTACGTCCGCCCCCACAGTGCGTCGGTCACCCAGCCGGTGCGGCGGCTTATCGCCTTTCAGCGGCTCGATGTGCCCGCCGGTGGCACCGCGACGGCGGCGTTCACCATCCGGCGGCAGGATCTGGCCTTTGTCGGTGTCGACAAGCGGGCGGTGACCGAGCCCGGCGCCTATGACATCTGGGTCGCGCCATCGGCCGAGGCCGGGGCACCGGCGACGCTGTTGCTCGGCGCCCCGGCCTGAGGGATCAGTCGCCGCTGCGGCCAGCCGCAATTGCCTGGGCCGACACCGCGCCGCTGCCCTGGCTTTCCCACCAATAGGCCTGGCGATTGCGAGTGCCGGTGTTAATTTCGTTCAGCGTCGCCGCGTCGTACATGCGGCCGCCGAGCATCACCGCGGCGACCTTGTCGCTGTTGCGGATATCGACGGTCGGGTCGGCGTCGAGCACGACGAGGTCGGCGAGCTTGCCGACCTCCAGCGAACCGATGTCACGCGCATAGCCGAGCGACGTCGCCGGCATGATGGTGCCGGCCCTGAGCGCCTCGATCGGCGACCAGCCGCCGCGGACAAAGGACCAGAGCTCCCAGTGCGGGCCCAGACCGGCCTGCTGGCCATGCGCGCCGATCGAGACCTGGATGCCGCGGTCGGCGAGCTTTTTCGCCTCGTGGGCGCTGTCGTCATCGACATAATCCTCGTCCGGCGCCAGTTCGCGGCGGGCGTTCTGCGCCGCGAGCAGCGACGGCGGCGCGTGGCGTGACAGCAGCGGGTGTTTCCAGACATCGCTGTGCGACCGCCAATAAGGGTCACCCGCCGGGCCGCCGAATGTGACGACCAGTGTCGGCGTGTAGTTGGTCTTGGTCTGCGACCAGAAGCTGACGAGGTCGTCGTAGAAGGTCTTCACCGGGATATTGTGCTCGACGGTGGCATTGCCGTCGGCGATCAGCGTGACGCCCTGGGTGTAGAGCGAACCTCCCTCCGGCACGACCTCCATGCCTTCCTGCTGCGCGGCGGCGACGACCATCTGGCGCTGGTCGCGGCGGGGCTGGTTGTAGTTCTTGACGCTGTGCGCGCCCTGCGCCTTCAGCCGGCGGACATGGGCGAGGGCATCGTCGAGACTGTCGATCCGGGCATAGACGTCGGCCGCCTTGGCGCCATAGATGATCTCGCCCGTCGAAAAGATGCGCGGCGCCAGGATCTTGCCGGCGCGCTGCAGTTCCGACGCGACGAAGATCTCGGCGGCGCGTGACGACGGGTCGTGGATCGTCGTCGTCCCCATCGCCAGATTGGCCATCGCCGACCAGTTCTGCTGCGGCACCAGGTCGTCGTCGCCCTGTGGCCCATGGGCATGGGCGTCGACAAGCCCTGGAATGATGGTCTTGCCGGCGACGTCGATTGCCTTGGCGCCGGCCGGGATCGCCACGTCGCCGCGCTTGCCGACGGCCAGGATGCGATCGCCGCGGATCACGATGACGCCATCGTCGATGATGCCGCCATCCTTTGCCGCCATGGTGACGACGCGGGCACCGGTGAGCGCGATGGTGGCAACGGGCTTGTCGGCGGCGACGGCCATCCCGAGCGCGATGCCAGCCGTCACCGGCGCGAGCTTCGGCGCGTTCTCGCCGCCTGGGGCGCTGCCGAACAATAGCGCGGTGTCGACGCCATAGAGCGTCGGTCCGTTGCTCCAGTGCAGGCGAGCACCGTTGTTCGACCAGTTGATGAAGTCGCCGCCGGTCGCGCTGACGCGGGTGACGGGCAGGGGGCCGGCCTTTTCGTCGGCAGCGACGTCGAGCTTGCCCGGCAGCAGCGGCATGACGAAGACTTCGTAGTTCTGGCGAAACGCAACCGTGCGGCCGTCGGGCGACACCTGGTAATCGGTGATCAGTTCGCCGCCGGCATGGCTGCGCCGCGCTTCGCCATTGAGGTCGATGCTGACCAGCTGGCGCTTGCCCTTGTCAGTGACCATGACGAACAGCCGGTCGCTATCGGCGCCGAATTGCGGCTGGCTGCCGTCGCGGGTGACCAGCGTTGCCGGGCCGCCGCCCGCAGCAATGCGATAGACGCCGGGGTTTTCGGACCAGCGTGCCGAAGTAAGGTAGCCACCGCGATTGCTTTCGAAGGCGATGGTCTTGCCGTCGGGTGAAAAGCGCGGCCGGGCGTAATGGCCGGGTTGGCTGGTCAAGGTGCGGGCCGCACCGTCGCCGGCGGCGACGCTGCGGATCTGGCCAAGCCCGGCATCGGTCCAGCCGACAAAGGCGATGGTCTTGCCGTCACGCGACCATGTCGGGAACAGCTCGAATTCGGCTTCGTTGCCCTTGACCAGCCGCCGGGCTACGCCGCCGGTAGCGGGCTTGATCCACAGCTTGCCGAGTGTTTCGAAGACGATCTGGCGGCCATCGGGGGATACGCTGGCCCAGCGCGGCATCTTCGTTGTGATGCGATCGGGCGCGACCTCGACGATCGGGTGCAGCGCGTCGATGACGGTGCGGTTGTCGTCGATCCGGAACGGGATGTCGCGGGCACTGCTGCCGTCGACGCCGACGCGGCGAATCTTGCCGCCGGCCCAGAACACGATGCCGGTGCTGTCGGGCATCCAGGCCATGTTCGGGTAGACGCCGTTGACCGCCCAGGTTTCCTGCACGTCCTGGTCGAGGGCGTCGTAGATCTTGCGCTCCTCGCCCGAGGCCAGGTCCTTCACATAGAGTTTCGAGCGCGCCCGCTCGCGGCGGACAAAGGCGATATAACGGCCGTCGGGGGACGGGGTCGGCCGCACCGCCCCGCCGGCACCGGAGACAGCCTTGATGGTCTCGCCGGCCGCGAAGACGTAGCGCTCGATGTCGAACAGGTCGGTGTTGCTGTCCTGGGCATATTCGAAGATCGGCCCGGGTGTGACGTTGTGGGTATAGTACAGGCTCTTGCCGTCGGGAGCGTAGATCGGTTCGCCGAGCTCCTTCTGCAGTTGCTCGCTGGCGCGCTTGACCAGCGGCACGCCGCTACCGCCCGAGACATGGTAGAGCCAGACCTCGCCCGTGCCGAGCGAGCGGCCGGTGGTGAAATGCTTCTTGGCGATGATGAACTGGCCATCGGGGCTCCAGCTCGGCTGGTTGAGCAGGCGGAACTCCTCCCTCGTCAGCTGGCGCTTGTCGCTGCCGTCGATGTTCATCAGCCAGATATTGTCGCCGCCACCGCGATCGGACGTGAAGGCAATGCGCTTGCCGTCGGGTGAGAAGCGCGGCTGGTGCTCATAGGCAAGGCCCTCGGCGATGCGGGTCGGCGTGCCGCCGGCGATCGGCATGGTGTAGATGTCGCCGAGCAGATCGAAGGCGATGGTCCGACCGTCGCGCGACACGTCGATGTTCATCCAGGTGCCGTTGTCGACGCTGATGCGGACCTGCCGTGTCGTCATGCCGGGGGGTGCGTTCACGTCCCATTTTGGCGGCTTTGCCGGCGTCGTCTGGGCCGCGGCGGCGGTCGCCATCAGGATCAGAGCCAAAGCCATACCGCCGCGCACCATCATGCCGTCATCACCCCTGTCGAGAAGCCGCCGGGATAGAACCGGATGACCGGCGGGTCACGTCGTATTTCGACTGGCAGCGCCATCGGTGGCGGCGGCGTCGCAGGCATTGAGCCGATCGGCCCTTCGGGCGTTGGACCCTCCGAGCCGCTGCCAGCGGATGTCGCCAAAGGATCGATGATGCCGCTGACACGACGCGATGCAATGATATTGAGCGGGGTCGCCGTGGCGGCAGGCGCCGGCGGAGCCGAGGGCAGTACCGCACCAGCTGCGAGCCGTTCGCTGCCACAGGCCGATATCAAGTTGACGGTCAACGGCCAATCGCGACGTCTGCAGCTCGATCCACGCGTGACGCTGCTCGATGCGCTGCGCGAGCATCTGCATCTGACCGGCAGCAAGAAGGGTTGCGACCATGGCCAGTGCGGCGCCTGCACGGTAGCCGTCAACGGCCGGCGCATCAATTCCTGCCTGTCGCTGGCGGTGATGCACGACGGCGATGAGATCGGCACCATCGAGGGGCTGGGTCGCCCCGGCCACCTGCACCCGATGCAGGCCGCTTTCGTTGCCCATGACGGGTTTCAGTGCGGATATTGCACGCCCGGCCAGATCTGTTCGGCGGTGGCGATGCTCGAGGAGATCAAGGCCGGCATTCCCAGCCATGTCACCGAAGACCTGGCCGACGTCCGCTATTCGGCCGAGGAAGTCCGTGAACGCATGAGCGGCAATATCTGCCGCTGCGCCGCCTATCCCAACATCATCGCTGCCATCGATGATGTGCACGGCGGCCGGTCGTGAAGGCGTTCACCTATCAGCGCGCCGCCAGCCCGGCTGAAGCAGCGCGGGCCGCTGCCCAGCAGCCGGGGAGCCGTTTCATCGCCGGCGGCACCAATCTGCTCGATCTGATGAAGCTGCAGATCGAAACGCCGGGCCATCTGATCGACGTCAATAACCTGGGGCTTGATCGCATCGAGCCGACGTCGGACGGTGGGGTGCGCATCGGCGCCCTGGTCCGCAACACTGATCTTGCCGCCGACAAGCGTGTGCGCCGCGATTATGCCGTGCTCAGTCGGGCGCTGCTGTCGGGCGCCTCGGCACAGTTGCGCAACAAGGCGACGACCGGCGGCAATCTGCTGCAGCGGACGCGCTGCCAGTACTTTTACGAAACCAGCAAGCCTTGCAACAAGCGCGTGCCGGGCAGCGGCTGTGCAGCATTGGGCGGGTTCAATCGCAATCTGGCGGTGCTCGGCACCAGCGACAAATGCATTGCGACGCACCCGTCCGACATGGCCGTGGCGATGCGGGTGCTCGATGCGGTGGTGGAGACAGTCTCTCCGGATGGTGCGACACGCTCCATCCCGATCGCCGATTTCCACCGTTTGCCCGGGGACACGCCGCACATCGAAACACAGCTTCGCGCCGGCGAGCTGATCACCGGCGTGACACTGCCGGCGCCGGTCAGTGGTCTGCATGTCTACCGCAAGGTCCGGGATCGCGCCTCCTATGCGTTTGCCGTGGTGTCGGTGGCGGCCATCGTCGCACCTGGTCGAGCTCGGCTTGCCTATGGCGGTCTGGCGCACAAGCCGTGGCGGGTCGAAGCCGCCGAGGCGCGTGTCGGGCAGGGCGCGGCGGCGGTGGCGCAAATGGCCTTTGCCGGTGCCCGGACAACCCCGGAAAACGCATTCAAGCTGCCGCTTGCGCAACGGTTGACCGCCGCGGTGTTCGCCGATGGCAAGGTCTGAGGGAGAACGGCGATGAAGTTCGACAGTGCAGCCGGCCAGAATGTCATCGACCAGGGGCGAATCGTCGGCAGATCCCAGCCGCGCGTAGATGGCCCGCTAAAGGTGTCCGGGCTGGCGCCCTATGCCCATGAATATCATTCGGCGGCGCCGAACGCGGCCTATGGCGTCATCGTCGGTGCCGGGATCGGGAAGGGTCGCATTACCGCGATCGATGTTGGCGAAGCGGAGCGCGCGCCGGGCGTGCTGCTGGTGATGACCCATCGCAACGCGCCCAAGCAGTTCGGGATCGGCTATGCACCGCCAGGTGGTGCGGGTCCGCAGCAGGACGAAAAGGACGGTGGCGGCGAGAAGCCGGGACGGCACAACAAGCCGCAGTTGCAGGGTGCAGACATCCGCCACTTCGACCAGGCAGTGGCATTCGTCGTGGCCGACACCTTTGAACAGGCACGCGACGCCGCAAAACTGGTGCGCATCAGCTATGCCGTCGAGAACGGCCGCTTCGACCTTGCCGCCGAAAAGGACAAGGGCGAAATGCCCGAGGATACGCCCGACAGCAACATCGGCAGCTTCGACCGCGCCTTTGCCGCAGCCCCTGCGCGTATCGACGTCACCTACACCACGCCAGACCAGGCGCATTCGATGATGGAGCCCCATGCCAGTATCGCGCGCTGGGACGGCGATCAGCTGACATTGTGGACTTCGCACCAGATCATCCATTGGGCGGTGGACGGTGTCGCCGGCACACTGGGCATTCCCAGGGACAAGGTTCGTGTCGTGTCGGCCTATATCGGTGGCGGCTTCGGATCCAAGCTCATGATCTATGGCGATCCGATCCTGGCCGCCTTGGCCGCACGGCAATTGGGCCGTCCGGTCAAGGTCGCGTTGACCAGGCCGCAAATCTACAATCATACGAGCCACCGGCCGGCTACGATCCAGCGGCTGCGGCTGGGCGCCGACCGCAATGGCAAGTTGCTCGCCATCGGCCACGATGTCTGGTGCGGAAACTTGCCCGAAGGTGAGGCGGAGAATGCCGCCGACCAGACCAAGCTGCTCTATGCCGGCGCCAATCGCCTGCTGCGGACACGCAAGACCGAACTCGACCTGCCGCTCGGGGCGTCGATGCGGGCACCGGGCGAGGCAGTCGGGCTGCTTGCTCTCGAATGCGCGATGGACGAGCTGGCTGAGAAGCTGGGGCTGGATCCGATCGAGTTTCGTATCCTGAACGACACCCAGTTCGACCCCGAAAAGGGCCCTGAGCGGCCGTTTTCGACGCGTCACCTGGTCGAGTGCTTGCGGACCGGTGCCGACAAGTTCGGCTGGTCAAGGCGCAATCCGAAACCCGGCATGGTCCGCGACGGCCGCTGGCTGATCGGTATCGGCGTCGCGTCAGCGATCCGGAACAACCTGACCATGGCGTCGGGCGCCCGCGTGCACCTGTCGGGTGATGGCATACTGACCGTGCAGACCCAGATGACCGATATCGGCACCGGGAGCTACACGATCCTTGCCCAGATCGGTGCCGAGATGCTGGGGCTGCCGATGGACAAGGTGCGCGTCGAGCTCGGCGACAGCAGCTTTCCGCAGGCGGCCGGATCGGGCGGATCATGGGGTGCCAACAGCGCCAGTGCCGGGCTTTACTATGCCTGCGAGAACCTGCGCAACGCCATCGCCCAGCGGGCCGGATTCAACTCGACCGACAGCCAGTTTGCCGACGGCAAGGTCAGCGCCGGCGGTCGCAGTCGCAACCTTGCCGATATCGTCGGCAAGGACGGAATGAGCGCCGAGGGCAAGGTGGAATTCGGCGATCTGACCAAGCGTTTCGCCCAGGCGGCGTTCGGCGCGCATTTTGCCGAGGTTGCCGTCGACAGTGTCACCGCGGAAGTCAGGGTGCGTCGGATGCTCAGCGTCTGCGCCGCCGGACGCATCATCAATCCGCAGACGGCGCGAAGCCAGTGCCTTGGCGGCATGACGATGGGGATCGGCGCCGCCCTGATGGAGGAGCAGGTGGTCGACAAGCGCTTCGGCTATTTCGTCAACCACGACCTCGCCGAATATCATGTGCCGGTGCATGCCGATATCCCCGACATGGAGGTGATCTTCCTCGACGAGCTCGACGACAAGTCGTCGCCGATCAAGGCCAAGGGCGTCGGCGAACTCGGCATCTGCGGGGTCGGCGCGGCGGTTGCCAACGCGGTCCACAATGCCACAGGTGCGCGTATCCGCGATTATCCGCTGACGCTCGACAAGATCATGGCGAAAATGACGGTGTGAGCGGCTTTAGGTCGGCAGGGAACCTGGCTTCACCGTCTTGCGGCCTTTGGCCATCGCCAGCACCGTCGCCGGGTCAGCAGCGGTAAAGCCGTTCCCGGCGCTGGCGTCCGCCAGTTGTTGCCAGGTCAGCGGCACGGCAACGCCGGCGCCCTCGCGGGCGCGCACCGAAAAGGGCATGACCGCAGTGGCGCCGCGCTGATTGCGCAGCCAATCGACGAAGATGCGGCCCTTGCGCTTGGCCTTGCTCATGGTCGCCGTGAAGTCGTTCGGGGCATCGGCGGCCATCTGCTCGGCAAAGGCCCGTGCCCACGCCTTGACCGCCGGCCACTCGGCCCCGGGCACCAGCGGCGCCACGACATGAACGCCCTTGCCGCCGGTCACCATCGGGAGCGAGGCCAGGCCGACCTTTTTCAGCCGATCGCGGACGAGCAAGGCGGCGGCCTTGACCGCCTCGAACCCCAGGCCTTCGTCAGGGTCCAGGTCGAAGACCAGGCGATCGGGACGTTCCAGATCCACGACGCGTGACCCCCAGCCGTGGAATTCGATCGTTCCCATCTGCACACACGCGACAACGCCGGCGGCGTCCTCGACATAAAGGTAATCCTCCTGCTTGCCGTCGGTTTCGGCGATGGGGACGTGGCGGACGCTGTTGGGGAACATGCCGCTGTCGTGCTTCTGAAAAAAGCACTGCTTGGCCCGCCCTTGCGGGCACCGCACCAGACTGATCGGCCGGCCCGCCATGTCGACCAGCATCGCATTGGCAAGCAGCGCATAATATTCGGCGAGTGCCTGCTTGGTCAGCCCGATATCGGGGAAAACGATACGTTCGGGCGAACTGATGGTGATCTTGAGCTTTTCGAGGGCGCTGGCCGCCGACGGCACCGCCCTGGCGTTGCCGGCCGGCTTTTCGGCGACGACTTCGGCGGCGGGCTTGTCCTCGCGCAGGCCAATGAAGCTGGCGTGGCGGACGTTGCCGTCGGGGGTGAACTCGGCGAACGCCACTTCGGCGACAAGCTCGGGCTTGACCCAATGGGCGCGGCGCCGCGCTTCGGCATCGAGCTTGCCGGCAAAGGCCGGCTTGTCGACGGCGAGGCCGGCGAGCCCGGCGGTGAGCATTTCGAGCATCTGGTCGTTGAAGCCGGTGCCGACGCGTCCGGCATAGCGCAGGCCATCCTTTTCCTGGACGCCGAGCAGCAGCGAGGCAAAGCCGCGACCCTTGTCCGATGTCGACCAGCCGCCGATGACGAATTCCTGGCGGTGGGTGCATTTGGATTTCAGCCAGCCCTTGGACCGGCCACCGCGATAGGGGGCATCGGCACGCTTGCTGACGACGCCTTCATACCCTGCACCGCACAGCGCCGCGAACATGCGTTCGCCGCCTCCGCGGACATGCTCGGCGTAGTGAAGTGGCGCGGGCGCGTCGGCGAGCAGCTTGGCCAGCGCGGCCTTGCGATCGACGAGCGGTCGGCCGGCAAGGTTCTCGCCATCGCATTCGAGCAAGTCGAAGGCAAAAGCGACAAGCGGCCCGCCGTCCTTCAGGGCCGCCTGCAATGTACCGAAGCTCGGTCGGCCCTGCGGGTCGAGGGCACAGATCTCGGTGTCGATCAGCGCCGTGTTGCAGGGCAGGGTCGCTGCTGACGTCGCCACGCTTGCGAACTTGGCCGTCCAGTCGAGGCCAGAGCGGGTATAGGCAACTGCCTTGCCGCCACCAATGGCGAGCAGCGCACGATAGCCATCATACTTGGTCTCGTGCAGCCAGTCGCTGCCTGTTGGCGGCGTGCCGACGAGCGTCGCCAGCTGCAACTCGCGAAAGGCGGCGGGCTTGCCCGTGCGCGTTGCCTTGGACTTGGCCTTCGGCTTGGCGTTACCAGCCGTCTTGCCCTTCGCGATGTCGTCCATGCTGCGCCCCGTGGCGACGCTGTCGACGTGGGTGGCGACCAAGTCACCATCACCGGCGAACGCATCGGCGATCTTGAACAGCAGCCAGTTTTCGCGTGACACCTTCTCGCCCTCATCGGGCTTCAGCCGGATCAGCACCCACTCGCCCTTCATACGCTCGCCATGGAGGATGAAGTGGAACTTGCCATTCTTCACGCCTTCGCGCGGTTCGTCGATCGGTTCCCAGGTGCCGCGGTCCCACAGCATGACCGTGCCGCCGCCATATTCACCGGCCGGTATCGTGCCTTCGAAACTGCCATAATCGAGCGGATGGTCCTCGGTTCGAACCGCCAGGCGACGATCCCTGGTGCTGGTACTCGGCCCGCGCGTCACCGCCCATGACAGCAGCACCCCGTCGAGCTCCAGCCGGAAATCCCAGTGCAGGCGCGTCGCCGCGTGCTTCTGAACCACGAATGCGAGATCCTTGTCCCGAGCCGGGCCGCGCTTGCCGGCAGGCTCGGCGGTGCGGCCGAAATCGCGCTTGGCATTGTAGCTGGCAAGCGGGTCGGCGCTCATGCGCGCTTGCGTGCCGGCTTGGCGGGCGGTGGGGCCTTCGCCGGCGCCTTGTTTGCCTTGGCAGCTGGCTTCTTGGCCACTGCCTTCGCGGGCGCATCGCTCTTGCCGCCTTTCTCGATCGACGCCTTCAGCGCCGACATCAGGTCGATGACGTTCGACGGCTTGACCTCGGGGGCTTCCGGCTTGGCGGGCGCCTTGCCGCGCTTGGCGTCGATCAAGGCCTGCAGAGCTTCCTTGTAGTGGTCATGGAACTTCGCCGGGTCGAACGCGGATGTTCGCTTGGTGATCAAGGCGGTGGCCAGTTCGAGCAATTCCTCGGGCGGCTTGTCATCCGGAATGGCGCGGAAGAACTGGTTGGCCTTGTTGACCTCGTCGGCATAGCGCAATGTTTCGAGTACCATGCCGCGACCGCAGGGCTTCAGGCTGCACAGATACTCATGCCCGCGCATCGCCAGCTGGCCGAGGCCGATTTTCTTGGTCGTTCGCAGCGCATCGCGAATGACGCCAAAGGCCTCCTCTGCGAGATCATCCTTGGGCACGACATAATAGGGCTTCTCGAAATAAATGGGGTCGATCTCGCTGGCGTCGACAAACTGGACGAGTTCGAAAGTCTTGCGGCTTTCCAGCTTCACGTCCTCCAGCTCTTCGTCGCTAAGCAGGACATACTCGCCCTTTTCAACCTCATATCCCTTGACGATATCGTCGGCATCGACTTCGCCAATACCCGGGACGGTCTTTTCGAGCTTGATGCGCTTGCCGCTGGGCTTGTGGATCTGATTGAGCGCAATGCTCGCCGAACTGCGCGTCGCCGAATAGATTTCGACGGGGATCGAGACCAGCGCAAGGCGCAACTGGCCGGACCAATAGGCGCGTGCGGGCATCGTCGGTTCCTTGATATAGCTACACCGTTGAAATCCGCGACGGCGAAAGTCGTTCCGGCGACGGTGTTGCCCGCGGGTACTGGAGCATCTAATGGCCTGCTCCGTTACCGAATTGGTGCACGGATACAGCGGGAACCACTTGCCGACTGACGAGATCGACAAGACAAGTCAGTAGCTCGGCACCAAGTCGCGTGCCGATCAGGTTCGTCGGTTTCGAGCCGAATTGTCTGAACAGATTGTAACGCAGGGCGTGGACGGAACCGGAACAGCGGTTTCGGCATTATTCAGTCAGTCAACAACCCGGCATTGTCCTGATGCCAAGGCTGTCAACCTTTTGTAAGGATGCTGAGGATGCGCGCCATTGTCATGCCGTTTGACCAATCAATCGGTGAAAGCGCGGCGACGCGCCCGCTGTTGATCGTCCTTTCGCATCTTCGGTGGGATTTCGTATTTCAGCGGCCGCAGCACGTGCTTACGCGGGCGACGCGTCATTGCGACGTGATCTACATCGAAGAGCCTCTTTACGAAGGGACCGAGTTCTCGCACCGCACGTTGATCCGCGAGAATGGTGTGCGGGTCGTGCAGCCGTTGGTGCCGCCCGGCACGCCGGAGGCCGATGTGATCTTCCACCAGGGCGACGTGCTCGAGTCGTTTGCAGATGCGGCGATCGGTCGAACGTTATTGCTCTGGTATTATACGCCCATGGCCTATGCCTTTGGCCATCGCATTGACGCCGATGTGGTGATTTTTGACAAGATGGACGAACTTTCAGCCTTCAAATTCGCGTCGCCGCAGCTGCACGTTCTCGAGTCATTGCTGATGGACCGTGCCGATGTCGTCTTCACCGGCGGTGCATCGCTGCAAAAGGCCGCGACCGGTCGTCATGATAATTTGCACTGTTTCCCGTCGAGCATCGACGTCGCTCATTTTGGCGCGGCACGTGATGCTGCGCTCCTCTCCGAGCCTGAGGATATGGTTGCCATTCCGCATCCTCGCATCGGATTTTTCGGGGTGCTGGACGAGCGTATCAACCTTGAACTTGTCGCGGACATGGCGGCGGCTCGGCCCGATTGGCATCTCGTGATGATCGGACCGACCGCCAAGATCGATCCGGCCAGCCTTCCGCAGGCGCCGAACATTCACTGGCTCGGGAGCAAGCAGTACGCCGAACTGCCGCGCTACATGGCGCACTGGGACATTGGATTCATGCCGTTCGCGCTGAACGATGCGACACGTTTCATCTCGCCAACGAAGACGCCGGAGTTTCTGGCGGCCGGGCTGCCCTTGTTGTCGACACCTATCCATGATGTCGTCGAGCCCTACGGCACCCGCGGCTTTGTCGAGGTTGCGGCCACGGCCGATGGAATGGTCTTGGCCGGCGACCGGCTGCTCGCTACGCGCGCCGATGCCGCCGCGGAGAAGCGGCGGCTCACCAAGGTGGATAGTTTCCTTTCCGGCAACAGCTGGGACAAGACTTGGGCCGCCATGTACGCCGAAATTCGCCGGTTCGACGCTCCTACGGTCGCAAAGAGCAGCATGGCGGCAGGCCGCGAGTTGGCGGAGGCGTCGCGTGTTTGATTGGATGATCGTTGGCGCCGGCTTCGCGGGATCGGTCCTCGCGGAGCGACTGGCGTCGCAACGCGGTGATCGGGTTCTCGTCGTCGACCGTCGTAACCACATAGGTGGCAATGCATTCGATCGTTTCAATGAACACGGGCTACTCGTCCACCAATATGGTCCCCATATCTTTCACACGAATTCCGAGCGGATTTTCGACTATTTGTCGAAATTCACCGAATGGCGGCCGTACGAACATCGCGTGTTGGCGCAGGTCGATGGCATGCTGGTGCCGATCCCCATCAATCTCGATACCGTCAACAAGCTTTACAATCTGAATCTGACGAGTGACGAATTGCCCGACTGGTTTGCCGCGCGTGCAGAGCCGGTCGACGTCGTGAAGACATCCAGGGATGTCGTAGTGTCGGTGGTGGGCGTCGAACTCTACGAAAAATTCTTCCAGGGTTACACCCGCAAACAATGGGGTCTCGACCCGTCCGAACTCGACAAATCGATAACCGCGCGCGTGCCGATCCGGACCAATCGAGACGACCGCTATTTTACGGACAGCCACCAGTTTATGCCGCGCGACGGCTACACGCGCATGTTCGAGAAAATGCTCGACCATCCCAATATCGCGGTGATGACGAACACCGACTATCGGACCATTCGCGATCTCGTGCCGCATCGTAACCTGATCTATACGGGTCCCATCGACGAGTATTTCGACCATTGCCACGGCAAGCTGCCGTATCGCTCGCTGCAGTTCCGACACGAAACCTTGGATGTCGAACAGGCGCTGCCGACCGGTACGATCAATTACCCGCAGACCGAGGATTACACCCGTATCAGTGAATACAAGCACATGACCGGGCAGGTGCATCCCAAGACGGCGATCACATACGAATATCCGTCCGCTGAGGGCGACCCTTATTATCCGATCCTGCGTCCCGAAAATGCTGCTTTGTACAAGCGGTACGAAGCCTTGGCGCAGGCGACGCCCGATGTCTGGTTCGTCGGCCGCCTGGCGACGTATCGCTATTACAACATGGACCAGGTCACGGGCCAGGCGCTGGCGACGTTCGAACGTATCGAAGCCAGTATTCCACGTAGCAGCGCGGCGCGGCCGCCTGTTGACCTCGCCCTGCCGGATGATGTGGCCAGCGCTGCATGATCATCGCGCCGGCGCCGGCGACCGCCCCCCGGGGGAGGTTGCTGGCGAGTGACCTCATGGGTGGCTTTGAATGCGCCACGCACAAGCGCCGCGACGGCATCAGGCTCGATCTGTTAGCGACGACGGGACATGACCGGCGCGCCGCCGAAGACTATGCGCTGCTGCAAGCGCATGGCATGTCGGCGTGCCGCGACGGCCTGCGCTGGCACAAGATCGAGGCACGCCCCGGGCGCTATGACTGGTCGAGTGTGGTCCCGATGCTGGAGGCCGCAGGGCAGGCGGGAATGCAAGTTGTCTGGGATCTGATGCATTATGGCGTGCCGAACGGCATCGACATCTGGTCGGCATCGTTCGTCGACCGGTTTGCGGCCTTTGCGGGCGCTGCGGCGCAAGTCGTCAAGGATCACGGTGGCCGTCCCGCAGCCTTTACGCCGGTCAATGAGATGAGTTTCTGGGCGTGGAGCGGTGGCGATACCGGGGGCCTCAATCCGTTTGCACGCGGCCGTGGCGGCGAATTGAAGCGTCAACTGGTCAGGGCAGCCCTTGCAGCAACCGCAGCGGTGCGGGCCGTCGATCCGCAGGCCATTATCGCTTGTGCCGAACCGTTGATCCATATCTGGCCGAACGGGACCAGCCCCGAGGCCGTGGCGCGGGCAAGCGCCCATAACGAGGGGCAGTTCGAAGCCGTCGATATGCTGTTGGGACGCCAGGCGCCCGAGTTGGGCGGATATGCCGGCGCGCTCGACCTTGTCGGGGTGAATTATTACTATAACAACCAGTGGATCGACGGTGATCGGACCGTCTACCTTGGCGATTGGCTGCACCGTCCGTTATCCGACCTGCTGGTCGAGGTATCGGCACGATACGGCCGACCGCTGTACATCGCCGAGACCGGGACGGAGGGCGTGTTTCGTCCCTATTGGCTGCGTTATGTTGCCGACCAGATGCGCGAGGCGCGTCGGCAAGGCGTCGACCTCGAGGCGCTGTGCCTCTATCCGATCATCAGTCATCTCGGCTGGGATGATGATCGTCACTGCGGCAATGGCCTGTTCGAAGGGTTCGATAGCGACGGGCCGCGCCATGTCCATGCCGGCCTGGCGGCCGAAGTAAAGGCGCAGGCGGAGCGCTTTGCGATGGTCGCTGCATGATCGCCGATATTGCCGGCTGGCTCGCGCCGGTGTTGACGACCGTGGCCGCCGTGATGGTTGCTGCT
The DNA here is from genome assembly GCF_049896705.1 of Sandarakinorhabdus sp. DWP1-3-1. Classification (NCBI taxonomy): domain Bacteria; kingdom Pseudomonadati; phylum Pseudomonadota; class Alphaproteobacteria; order Sphingomonadales; family Sphingosinicellaceae; genus Sandarakinorhabdus; species Sandarakinorhabdus sp. DWP1-3-1. The sequence continues at coordinate 679,247 of NZ_JAFCUV010000001.1, forward strand.
AATCTGGGCTCCCGCATCACGGGGCTGGGCTTTATCGTCTTCGCCGCAGGCTCGGTCGCGTGGCTGCTGGTCGGCGTAGCGACCGGCCAGAACAACCTGACGTTCCAGAACGCTGTGCTGTTCGTCATCAACGTCATCGGGGTGTGGCGCTGGCTGGCAGTGCGGGCGCGCTATGAACGCGGCGCGGCGCGGGCGACACGGGCATCGGCGGGGCGCGCACGCTGATGGCCGATGTCGTCGATGCCAGCCACCGTACATTGAGCCCGGCTTCGCTGCTCTGCACCACCAATGTGCTCGGGCGTGACGGTGAAAAGCTCGGCACAATCGTCGAACTGATGATCGCGGCAGGAGAGGGGCGGATCGACTATGCCGCGCTTGCCATCGGCGGTCGCTTTGGCATCGGCGAGCGCCTGTATGCAGTGCCCTGGGCATGTTTCGTCATCGATCCAGTCGCCGGGAGTGTGGCATTGCCGGTGCTGGCTGCAGACTTCGAGGGGCTTTCGGGGTTCGACAAGGACGCATGGCCAGCCGTGCCCGATGCGGAGTTGACGATGCGGCTGAACGAGGCAGCTCGGCCTGCTGAGGCGGCGGCGGCCCTGCGCGAGGCGTAAGTTGCCCGCAACACCTTGCGCAGCGCCCCTGATGCATTAGGTTTGAGCCTTGTTCGTTGGGGGTTTGAGATGAGCCTGGGCAGCTTTTTTTCTAAACAGTTCGTCGATGTCATCGACTGGACCGATGAATCTGGCGTCCTGGCGCTTCGCTATCCGATCGCCGACCGGGAGATTCAGCACGGCGGCCAATTGACCGTGCGCGAGGGCCAGGCCGCGGTGTTCATGACCGAAGGCCAGCTCGCCGACAAATTCGGGCCTGGCCAGCACACGCTCGATACCTCGACCCTGCCGGTGCTGAGCGCGCTGGAACATTGGGACAAGGGGTTCCAGGCGCCGTTCAAGTCCGACGTCTATTTCTTCTCGCTGCGCCAGCAGATCGATCGGAAATGGGGGACGACCCAGCCGATCACGCTACGCGACAAGGATTTCGGCACGCTGCGGGTCCGCGCCTTCGGCCGCTATGCTTTCACCATCGGCGACGTCGAGACGTTCTGGCGCACGCTGGTGGGCAATCTCGAGCGCTTCACGGTCGATGATGTCGAGCCGCAGCTGCGCGCCGTCGTTGCCACGGCGCTCGCGTCGCATCTCGGGCAGGGCGAAATCGCCTTCCTCGACATGGCGGCGAACCAGCAGGCGTTGTCGGATGCGCTGAAAGCGGCAGTGGCGCCGGCTTTTACCGCGCTCGGGCTCAACCTCACCAGCTTCAACGTCGAAAGCCTGTCGCTTCCTGAGGAAGTCCAGGCGGCAATCGACAAGGCTTCGTCGATCCGGGCGCTCGGCGACCTCGACAAATATGCCAAGTTCCAGGCCGCCGACAGCATCGCAGCGGCCGCGGCCAATCCGTGCGGCGTCGCCGGCATCGGCGCCAGTGCGGCCGCGGGCATGGCGATCGGCCAGGCGATGGGGGTCGGCGGGATGGGCGGCGGGGCGCCGCAGGAAGATGCCTTTGCGTTGATCGGCAAGCTGCACGGTCTGTTGACCGCCGGTGCCATCACCCAGGCCGAGTTCGACGCGAAAAAGGCAGCGCTGCTGGCCAAGATCGGCTGAGCCGGTGCTGGATGCCGCTTGCCCCAGCTGCGGGGCACCGATCGCCTTCCGCTCGGCGGGGTTGCCGATCGTTGTCTGCGATTTCTGCCGCAGCACGGTCATGCGGCGCGGCCCTGACCTGGAGCTGATTGGCGTGTCGGCGCGCGTGCCCGACACGATCACGCCCCTGCAGATCGGTGTGCGTGGCATGTTCGGTGGCAAGGTGTTCGAGCTGATCGGTCGGGTGCGCTGGCAGTGGCGGGACGAGGCCAAGCTTGTCGGTGGCGGCTGGAGCGAATGGCTGGCGCTGTCCGCCGATGGCAGCGCCGGCTGGCTGGCCGAGGCGATGGGTCGCTACACGATGTTGACCGGCATCGAGCCGCTACCGGACGACGACATCGTCCGCCGGGTCGGCGCCGGCGAACCGATCGTTGCCGACATGCTGGTTGAGCTCGCCGGCACCAGCTATCGCACCATCGATGCGCGCACCGCCGAAGTGGTGGGCAGCGAGGGTGAGCTGCCCTTTGCCGCGCCTGCCGGCGAGACGGTGTTCGGGGTCGACCTGGCCAATGCCGGCGGTGGCCGGGCGAGCGTGCAGAGGCATGGCGATGTGGTGACGGCTTGGCGTGGCAGCGCCGTCAAGCTGAGGGCGTTGCAGCCCCGCGGCCTGCGCCGGCTCGACGGCTGGCGCCAGCCCGGCTGGGCGGCATGAGCGACACCCCGCGCGCCCTGTCGTGCCCCAACTGCGGCGCGCCGATCGTGGTGCGTGCGGTCGGCAACACAGTGACCGTCGTCTGCGGCAATTGTGGCAGCAGCCTCGATGCCACCGACCCGGACCTCGCCATATTGAAGCAGAGCGTCGCGGCGGGATCGCGGTCACGCATCCCGCTTGGTACGCGGGGCTTTCTCGGCGGCATCGAATGGGAAGCGATCGGTTTCCTCGAACGCAGCGGTGGCGGCGGGTCCTGGCAGGAAACGTTGCTGTTCAACCCCTGGGAGGGCTATCGCTTCCTCGTCGACGACGGCGAGACCTGGCGACTGGGAACGCCGCTCGACGCGGTGCCGTCCGAAGTCGGCGACGCCGCGACGCTGGGCGGCGACCGCTTTCAGCGCACCGAACGCTATGACGCGCAGGTCGATTTCGTCGTCGGCGAATTCTACTGGCGGGTCGCAGTCGGCGAGACCGTCGATGTTTGCGACTATGAGGGGCAGGGCGAAGCGACGCTGTCTCGCGAGGCCAATGCCGCCGAAGTCGCCTGGACGCGGCTGGAACCCCAGGGCGAGGGCGTCGTCGAGAGCGCATTCGGCCTCGCGCCCGCGGCACCGCGCCGAGCCGCCGGATTCGATGATGCGACTGCGCCGACCTTCAACACCATTGTTGCCGGCATCGCCAGCTTCCTGCTGCTTGCCATATTGATGCTGGCGCCCTGGGGGGTGACGGCGCTCGACACGACCGTGGTCGTCACCCCCGACGGCCCGGCCGTGACGGCCAGGTTCGGACCGGTCGTGCTTGATCGACAGCGCAGCGGCGTTGCGGTCAGGGGCGCGGCTGACCTCGAAAACGCCTGGGTCGAGCTCGATTTCGCGCTGGTCAATCAGGTGACGCAGGAGCGTTATGAGGCATCCACCACCGCCGAACATTATCGCGGTCGCGATTCCGACGGTGAATGGACCGAGGGCGATCGCCGTCCGGACGTGACCTTCGCCAGCATGCCGCGCGGCCGCTATGACCTGGTTGTCGAGGCCACCGCCCATGTCTGGCCGGCGCGCCAGAGCTGGGAGCAACCGGCGGCCCTGTCCGAACCCCCGATCCCGGTCAGGGTGATGGTGACACGCAACGCCACCTTCTGGGGCGTGCTGTGGCTGGCGCTGATCGTGACCTGGGCGATCCCGCTGACGCAGTGGTTTTTCTGGTATCAGGCCAAGAGCGACGAATGACGATTGTTGGTCGCATCCTGTTCATCGCCTGGTGCAGCCTGGTGGTCATCCTGTTCGCCATGGCGGTCAGCAACGGCTGGTCGCCGTTCGCGGATAGCGGGCGCGGCGGCAGCGGCGGGATTTTCGTGCGGAGCGGCGGCGGGCCGCGTCACAAATAAGGGGACTGTGCCATGCTGACCATGAATGTCTTTCTCGCAACCCTGGCCTATGCCTTGCTCGGCATCGTGATCTTCGTTGTCGGGTTCCGGCTGTGGGACTGGCTGACGCCGACCGATATCTGGAAGGAAATCGCCGAAAAGCACAATATCGCGCTGGCGATCCTGTCCGGCGCCGTCGCCATCGGCCTCGCCATCATCATCGGCAGCGCCATTCATGGCTGATGCCCCGGCTGGGGACGCGGTGACGCGCCTCGGCCCGATCCTGCTGTTTTCGGCCTTTGTCGTTGCCACCTGCGGCCTTGTCTACGAACTCCTCGCCGGCACGCTGGCCAGCTATCTGCTCGGCGACAGCGTCACCCAGTTTTCGACCGTCATCGGCACCTATCTGTTCGCGATGGGCATGGGCGCCTGGCTGTCGCGCGGGGTGAAGCGCAACGAGCTCGCGGTGTTCATCCGTGTCGAGATCCTGATCGCGGCGATCGGCGGCGGTTCGGCGGCGCTGCTGTTCCTGCTGTTCGATCGCGTCGGCGATTTTCGGCTGCCGCTCTATGGCATGGTGCTGCTGATCGGCACGCTGGTCGGCCTCGAGGTGCCGCTGCTGATGCGACTGCTGAAGGACCGGCTGGAATTCGGTGACCTGGTGTCGAAGGTGCTGACCTTCGACTACATCGGTGCGCTGGCAGCGTCGCTGCTGTTCCCCTTGGTGCTGGTGCCGTATCTGGGGCTGATCCGCACGGGTTTCCTGTTCGGGCTCGCCAATGTCGCGGTGGCGCTGGGCCTGCTGCTGGTGCTGCCGCGCAGCGCCCGCTTGCCGCGCGAGACGGCAGCGGGGATCATGGTCGCGACGTTGCTGTTGGTGGGCCTGTTCGCCGCCGAGCGGCTGCAGAAACTTGCCGAGGTCGCAGCCTACCAGGCGCCGGTCATCTATGCCCAGTCGACGCCTTATCAGCGCATCGTGCTGACCAAGGCCGGCGATGATCTTCGGCTCTATCTCAACGGCAACCTGCAGTTTTCGTCGCGTGACGAATATCGCTATCACGAGGCGCTGGTGCATCCGGCGCTGGGGCGAGTGGCGCGGCCGGCGCGGGTGCTGGTGCTCGGCGGCGGTGACGGGCTGGCGCTGCGCGAAGTGCTGAAGCATCCGGGGGTCGAAGCGATCACGCTGGTCGATCTTGATCCGGCCATGACGCAGCTGTTTTCGGGCAGTGCCATGTTGACGGCGATCAATCGCAAGGCGCTGACCGACCGGCGGGTTCGCGTCGTCAATGCCGACGCCTTTGTCTGGCTGCGGGCAAACCGGGACCAGTTCGACGCCGTCGTCGTCGATTTCCCCGATCCAACCAATTTCTCGGTCGGCAAGCTCTACACGCTCAGCCTGTACCGCGAACTGGCGCGGGCCATCGCTCCCGGCGGCATCGCCGTCATCCAGAGCACGTCGCCGCTGGTGGCGCCGCGTGCCTATTGGACGGTGGCGGCGACGCTGGAGGCGGCGGGGCTGGCGACGCGCGCCTATCACGCCAATGTGCCGAGTTTCGGCGAATGGGGCTTCATCCTGGCGGCGCATCGACCGATCGGCAGCGCGGTACGGCTGCCGGCGGGGCTGCATTTCCTCGACGCGCCAACGCTGGCGGCGATGTCGGTGTTCCCGCCCGACATGGCGCGCCGCCCGGTCGAAGTGAACCGGCTCGACAACCAGGTGCTGGTCCGCGCCTTCGACGCCGAATGGTCGCGGTTCGAAGGGTGAGGGGGATCGGTTTTACCAGGCGCGGTGCGATTGCAGCGGGCGCGGCGCTGGCGGCGTGTCGGCCGCCGCGTGCCATGCCCGGCACGCTCGGCGGCGCCGACATGGCACGCGGGCATCTGCTGCGCGACGCCTTTGGTGACGCGGCCCCGGCCGAAACGCGCCGGACCGGCATCGCCATATTGGGAGGCGGCATCGCCGGACTGGCGGCGGCGTGGACGCTGGCAGAGGCCGGCTATCGCGATTTCCGGCTGCTGGAACTGGAGGATCGCAGCGGCGGCAATGCCCGTTCGGGACGCAACGTCATTTCCGCCTATCCGCTCGGCGCGCATTACCTGCCGATCCCCAATGCCGAGGCGGTGGGGGTGCGGCATCTGCTCGACCGGCTCGGCATCATCACCGGCTGGCAGGGCGGCAAGCCGGTGTTCGACCCCTATCAGCTGGTCGGCGACCCCGACGAACGACTGCTGCGCCTGGGGCGCTGGCAGGAAGGCCTGGTGCCCACGCTGGCACTCGCCAAAGGCGAACGCGACGAGATCCAGGGGTTCTTTGCCGCCATGGCCGATTTTGCTGCAGCGCGGGGCACCGACGGCCGGCCGGCGTTTGCCATTCCGATGGAGCTCAGCTCGCGCGATCCGGCATTGCTGGCGCTCGACGCGCAAAGCTGGACAGGTTGGCTCGACGCGCATGGCTATACCGGTGCCGAGCTGCGCAGCCATATCCGCTACGTCTGCCGCGACGAATATGGCACCGAGCCCGGCGAGGTTTCGGCCTGGACGGGCATCCACTATTTCGCCGGCCGGCGCGGTGATGCCGTCGGCGATGGCGATGCGGTGCTGACCTGGCCGGGCGGGACAGGGCATCTGGCCGACGCGATGGCATCGCGGGTCGGATCCCATGTCGACACCGGCCACGTCGTCGGGCGGGTCCGGCGGCGCGGCGATGGGGTCCACGTCGACGCGCTCGATGCCGTGCGCCGGCGCCGGGTGCGGATCGATGCCGATGCCGCGATCATCGCCATGCCACGCTTCGTCGCCGCCCATGTCGTCGAGGGTTGGGAAGGCTCGGCGGATGGCTTTTGCTATGCACCCTGGATCGTCGCCAATGTCAGTGTCAACCGGCTGCCGGCCGGGCCCGGCGCGGCGCTGGCGTGGGACAATGTCTCGGCGACGTCCAATTCGCTCGGCTATGTCGTGGCGACCCACCAGGGCCTCGCCAGCGTCGGCGGTGCGAGCGTGCTGACCTGGTACCTGCCGCTGTCCGAAATGGCGCCCGCGAAGGCACGCGCGCTGATGCAGGCGCGGCCGCTGGCAGACTGGCAGCGTGTCGTCCATGACGATCTGATGGCAATGAACCCCGATCTCGACGGCGCGATCAGCCGTATCGACGTCTGGCGGTGGGGCCATGCCATGGTACGGCCGGTGCCGGGCTTCATGTGGGGTGCGGCACGTCAGGCGGCGGCGCGGTTCGCACCGCCGCTGTTCGCCGCACATTCGGACCTCAGCGGTATCTCGATCTTCGAGGAGGCGCATTACCGCGGCACCCTGGCGGCGGAAGCGGCGATGCGCCACGTCGGTTTTGCCCATCGGTCGCTGCTGGTCGCATGACGGCCTTGGGAACACATCTGCTCGCCGATCTGTACGGCTGCCGGCATCTCGACGACCCGGTGGCGATCGAGGCAGCACTGCGCGCAGCTGTCCTGGCGGCCGGGGCGACCCTGATCGATATCCGGCTGCATCACTTCGGCGGCCACCACGGCGTCACCGGCGTCGCGTTGCTGGCGGAATCGCACATGTCGATCCACAGCTGGCCTGAATATGGCTTTGCCGCGATCGATATCTTCCTGTGCGGTGCTACCCAGAGCCCGGCCGCAGCGCTAGCGACCGTGGCAGCGCACTTGGCAGCGACGCGGATCGTCGAGCACAGCATCGCGCGCGGCGGCCATGTCGGGGTGGATCCGGCGCGATAGCGGGGCGAGTGACGGGGAAAAGCCGCCTCCCGGGGTTGCTTCGCTGCCGACCGCTGCCCACAACAGGGGCATGAGCGCCCTGCATCCCGTCGTCGCCGCGGTCACCGATCGCATCATCGAACGCTCCGCGCCGGGCCGCGCCGCCTATCTGGCGCTGATCGATCGGCAGCGCGAGGCCGGCACCAATCGCACCAGCCTGTCGTGCGGCAATCTCGCCCATGGTTTCGCGGCATCGGGAGAGGACAAGCCGGTCATTCGCGGCGGCCGGGCGCCGAATATCGGCATCGTCACGGCGTATAACGACATGCTGTCGGCGCATCAGCCCTATGGCCGCTACCCGGAGCAGATCAAGATCGCGGCGCGGGAAGCCGGGGCCACGGCGCAAGTGGCCGGCGGCGTGCCGGCGATGTGCGATGGCGTTACGCAAGGCCAGGCCGGCATGGACCTTTCCCTGGCCAGCCGCGACGTCATCGCGCTGGCGACGGCGGTGTCGCTGTCCCATGCGATGTTCGAGGCGGTGCTGCTGCTCGGCATCTGCGACAAGATCGTGCCGGGGCTGCTGATCGGAGCGCTGCGCTTCGGGCACCTTCCGGCAATCTTCGTGCCCGCGGGGCCGATGCCGTCGGGGCTGGCCAACAAGGAAAAGCAGCGGGTCCGCCAGCTTTATGCGGAAGGGAAAGCGACCAGGGCCGAGCTGCTCGATGCCGAGGCGGCGTCGTATCACGATGCCGGCACCTGCACATTCTATGGCACCGCCAACAGCAACCAGATGATGATGGAGGTCATGGGGCTGCACATGCCCGGCGCCGCCTTCGTCAATCCGGGCACGAAATTGCGCACCGAGCTGACGCGGGCGGCGACGCACCGGGTGGCGGCGCTGACTTGGGATGGCGACGATTACCGCCCGCTGGGGCGCTGCGTCGATGAGAAGGCCATCGTCAATGCGATCGTGGGCCTGCTCGCGACCGGCGGCTCGACCAATCATGCCATTCACCTGCCGGCGATGGCGCGGGCGGCGGGGATCAGCATCGACTGGCAGGACTTCGACGAGTTGTCGGCGGTGGTGCCGCTGCTGGCGCAAGTCTACCCCTCGGGGTCGGGCGATGTGAACGATTTCCACCATGCCGGCGGCATGGGCTTCATCATTCGTGAACTGCTGGCAGGTGGTCTGCTGCACGGCGACATCATGACCGTCGCGCGCCAATCGCTGGCCGGTTATGCCGTGGAGCCGGCGCTGGTCGACGAAGCGCTGGCCTGGCCCGAGGCGCCGGCCGCGCCGCGCGACCGTTCGATGCTGCGCAACCTTGCCGAGCCGTTCTTTCCGGATGGCGGCATGCGGCTGGTCAGCGGCAATCTGGGCCGGGCGATCTTCAAGACGAGTGCGGTGGCCGAGGAACGCTGGACCATCGAGGCGCCGGCGCGGGTGTTCGCCGACCAGGATGATGTGCTGCGGGCTTTCAAGGCGGGTGAGCTGGAGCGTGATGTCGTGGTCGTGGTGCGTTTCCAGGGCCCGCACGCCAACGGGATGCCGGAGCTGCACAAGCTGACGCCGGCGCTGGGCGTGCTGCAGGACCGCGGCTTCAAGGTGGCGCTGGTCACCGACGGCCGCATGTCGGGGGCCAGCGGCAAGGTGCCGGCGGCGATCCATGTGACGCCCGAGGCGGCGCTGGGCGGTGCGTTGGGGCTGCTGGAGGATGGTGACATGGTGCGCGTCTGTGCCCGCACCGGGGCGCTGTCGGTGCTGGCGGACCTGGCCGGCCGGACGCCGGCGCCGGTGCCGCCTGGGCCGGAAGGCACGGGGCGCGAGCTGTTCGCCTTCATGCGCGCCGGCAGCGATACCGCCGAGCGCGGCGCCTCGGCGATACTGGCGGGGGCCGGGCTTTGAGTCAGGTGGTCGCCGTCGATATCGGCGGCACCCATGCGCGCTTTGCCATTGCCGAGGTCGCGGGCGGCCGCGTGCAGTCCATCGGTGCGCCAACGACGCTGAAGACCGCCGAACACGCCAGTTTCCAGACCGCATGGCAGGCCTTTGCCGCTGTACACGGCCCGTTGCCGCGCGCCGCCGCCATCGCCTTTGCCGGGCCGGTCAAGGGCCAGGCGCTGCAATTGACCAACAGCCATTGGGTGGTACGGCCGGACCTGATCCGCGAGCGCTTGAACGTCGACGATTATGTGGTGATCAACGACTTCGGCGCCGTAGCCCATGCGGTGGCGCAGGCGGGTGCCGACAAGTTCCGGACGCTGTGCGGACCCGATGTCGCGCTGCCCGACCGCGGCGTCATCAGCATCATCGGGCCGGGCACCGGGCTCGGCGTTGCCCAGCTGCTGCGCAACGACGGCCGCTACGATGTGGTCGAGACGGAAGGCGGACACATCGATTTTGCCCCGCTGGATGCGTTCGAGGACGGCTTGCTGGCGACATTGCGGCGGCGGACGCGGCGGGTTTCGGTGGAGCGCATCGCGTCGGGTAGCGGCCTCGCCAGCCTGTACGAGGCGCTGGCGGCGATCGAAGGCGTGCCGGTGGTGGCGCGCGACGACAAGGCGCTGTGGACGGCGGCGCTTGACGGCAGCGACAACATCGCCGTGGCGGCGCTCGACCGCTTCTGCATGACGCTGGGATCGGTGGCAGGCGACATTGCGCTGGCCCAGGGAGCGCACGCCATCGTCATTGCCGGCGGCCTCGGGGCACGGCTGGCGAAGCATTTGCCACAATCGGGGTTCGGTACGCGGCTGGCGGCGAAGGGGCGGTTCGAGCCGATGATGCGGGCGCTGCCGGTCAAACTGATCATCTTGGACGAGCCGGGGCTGTTCGGTGCCGCGGCGGCCTATGCACGGGAGCATCCATGACCAGCATCGACGATATCATGCGGACGGCGCCGGTGATCCCGGTGCTGGTCATCGAGGACGTGAGCGAGGCCCGGCCCATCGCCGAAGCGCTGGTCGCCGGCGGGCTTCGTGTGCTGGAAGTGACGTTGCGGACCCCCGCGGCGATGGCCGTGATCGCCGAAATGGCCAAGGTAGAGGGCGCGATCGTCGGGGCGGGGACCGTGCTCAACACCCGGGACCTGGACGGCGCAATCGCCGCCGGCGCGCAGTTCATCGTCAGCCCGGGGCTGACCGAGGGGCTGGGGCGGGCGGCGATCGCCAGCGGCGTGCCGTTTTTGCCGGGAATCGCCAACGCCGGCGACCTGATGCGCGGGCTGGAACTGGGGCTCGACCGCTTCAAGTTTTTCCCGGCGGTGGCGTCGGGCGGGCTGCCGACGCTGCGCGCACTGGCCGCGCCGTTCGGCATGGTGCGGTTCTGCCCGACGGGCGGCATCACCTTTGCGTCGGCGCCGGAGTGGCTCGCGGAGCCTTCGGTGCTGTGCGTCGGCGGGACCTGGCTGGTCGGCAAGAGCGGCGTGGACGCGGCGGGTATCGAGGTTGCGGCGCGAGCGGCAGCGCGGCTGCGGATCTAGGCGTCAGCGCACCAGCGGCCGGCGCGCATAGAGGCCATATCCTGCTATCACCGCATAGCACAGCGCCGGTACCACCAGCGCCATCTGCAGGTTGCTGGCATCGGCGACGCTGCCGGTGAGGGGCGGGATGATGGCGCCGCCGACGATGGCGACGCAGATGAGGCCCGATCCTTCGGCGGCGCGCTTGCCCAGGCCCTCGCTCGCCAGGCTGAAGATGGTCGGGAACATGATCGAATTGAACAGGCCGATGCCCAGCAACGTCCAGCCGGCGATGGCGCCGCCGCTGTTCGCTGACAGCGCCAGCAGGGCAATGGCGACGGCGGCGACAGTCGCGAGCAGCTTGCCGGGCGACACCAGACGCAGCAGCCAGGCGCCGATGAAGCGGCCGACGAGGGCGCCGCCCCAGTAGAGCGGCAGGTGCTTGCCGGCGTCCTGTTCGGCAAGGCCCATGACTTCGGGGCGCATCAGATAGTTGACGATCAGCGAGCCGATGGCGACTTCGGCACCGACATAGAGGAATATGCAGGCAGCCCCCCAGGCAAAGCGAGGCCGTTTCAGCAGGTCGAAGGCCCTTGTGATGCTGACATCGTCGCTGCGATCGTTGGTGAGGCGATGGCGGCGGGTCCAGACGACGGCGGCGATGATGACCAGCGCCGCGGCAAGGCCGAGGTAGGTGCGGACGACGACTTGGGTCTCCGCGGTGCGATAGGCGTCGAGCGCAGCGCCGCTAAGCGTCGCCGGATCGACGGTGGCGAGGCCGCCGAGGATGATGATCGCACCGAAAAACGGGAAGATCGTGGTGCCGAGCGAGTTGAAGGCCTGCGCAAACGTCAGCCGGCTATGGGCGGTGAGGGGTGGTCCCAATAGCGAGATCAGCGGATTGGCGACGACCTGGACCAGCGTGACGCCGCTGGCGAGGACGAACAGCGCCAGCAGGAACAGCGGAAACTGCCCCGATTGCGATGCCGGGATGAACATCAGGCAGCCTGCGGTCATGGTCAGCAGGCCGATCGCGGCGCTGCGCATGTAGCCGAGCCGCTTGACGATGGCGGCACCGGGCAGCGACATGATGAAATAGGCGGCGAAAAACGCTGATTGCACCAGCATCGCCTGGGCATAGCTGAGGGTAAAAAGGTCCTTCAGCTTGGGAATGATGACATCGTTGAGGCTGGTGATGCCGCCGAAGATGAAGAACAGCCCGAAGACGAAGATGCGCAGGTCGGGGGCGTCGACCCTCTGGGGCGTCTCTGGGGGGGCGGCAGCCACGGTCGGCGCGAGGGCCATCAGCGATCCAGTTCTTCGAGGGGTGTTGTCGGGCATTGCGGGCATCAACGGACCGGCGGCATGTCCAGCGCGTTGATCATGGGAACGTTACCATAACCGGCCCGAAGGCCGTTACAAGACACAACCGGTCAGCACCGATCGACCTGCGAGTGTAGAATCTCGACCGTCGGCGTCCGGCGGTCGAGACCGGATTTTGCGGAGCTGCCGGTAGCGAGCTGTTGCGCTGCAACATTTGGCATCGACAATGGCGACGCCACACGCTTCACTGCCGCCATGAACCAGCCTGCGCCCGCTTCCGATCGCGAGGATGTCCGCTATCTCGGGCGGCTGCTCGGCGATGTCATTCGCGAACAGGACGGCGCCGCGGTGTTCGACGCGATCGAAGGTATCCGCCAGGCCAGTGTCGCCGCGCACCGGGCGCCGGACGGGGCGTCGCGGCGGGCGCTCGAGGAGCGGCTCGAGCGGCTCGAGCTTGGCGACACGCTCCGCTTCGTGCGCGGCTTCCTGCTGTTTTCGCTGCTCGCCAACCTGGCCGAGGATCGCGGCGGCAGCGGCCGGCGCGAGGCGACGCTGGCCGGCGCGATCGACCGGCTGGCGGCGGCCGGGGTGCCTCGCGCCGAGGTCACGGCGCTGCTGCAGCGCGCACTGATCGCGCCGGTATTGACCGCCCACCCGACCGAGGTGCGCAGGAAGAGCATGATCGACCGCGAGGCGGCGATCGCGGCGCTGATGGCGCAATGCCAGGCGGGGTTCTGCGACATGGCGACCGAGGCCGAACTGGTCCGCCAGATCACCATCCTGTGGCAGACGCGGCCGCTGCGTGCGGTGAAGCCCGTCGTCGCCGACGAGATCGCCTCGGCACTGTCGTATCTCGAAAGCAGTTTCCTGCCCGTCCTGCCGCGGCTCCATGCCGAATGGGAGGCACTGACCGGCGCGACGCTGCCGCCGTTCCTGCGGCCGGGAAGCTGGATCGGCGGTGATCGAGACGGCAACCCCAATGTCGATGCCGGCACGCTGCAGGCGGCGCTGGCGGCGCAGGCGGGGGTGGCGCTGGGGCATTATCTGCGCGAACTCAACGTGCTGGGCGCCGAGCTGTCGATGTCGTCGGCGCATGTCGCGGTGTCGGAGGCGGTGGCGGCACTGGCGGACAATAGCGGCGACACCGCGGCAAGCCGCGCCGACGAGCCCTATCGCCGCGCCCTGAGCGGCGTCTATGCGCGGACCGCCGCCAGCTACCGCCTGCTGACCGGCAAGGCGCCGGGACTGGCCGGGATCGTTGCTGCCGCGCCCTATCATCGTGCCGCGGACCTGTTGGCCGACCTGGAGGCGGTGGCGGCGTCGCTGATGGCGCATGGCGGCAAGGCGATGGTCGGTGCACGACTGGACCAGCTGATCCGCGCCGTGCGCATCTTCGGCTTTCACCTGGCGACGCTCGACCTGCGCCAGAATGCCGATGTCCATGCCCGCGTCGTCGCCGACCTGCTGCGTGTTGCCGGGGTGCCGGGCGATTACAGCGCCATGGACGATGCGGCGCGGGTGGCGCTGCTGGGGGCGGAACTTGCATCGCCGCGGCTGCTGTTCAACTCGCACGCCGACTATGACGCCGAAACATGCAAGGAAATGGCGATCCTGCGCGCCGCTGCGGAGGCGCACCGGAACTTCGGGCCGGAGGCGATCCGCGCCTATATCGTGTCAAAGACCAGCGGGGTCGCCAATCTGCTCGAGGTTTATGTGCTGCTGAAGGAGGTCGGGCTGTATGTGCCCGGCGACCCGCCGCATTGCCCGGTCATGGCGGTGCCGCTGTTCGAGACGATCGCGGACCTGGAGGCGGCGCCCGATGTGATGGCGCGCTACCTCGATCGCCCCAAGGCGGCGGCGCTGGCCACCGAGCGCGGCCATCAGGAGGTGATGATCGGCTATTCGGATTCGAACAAGGATGGTGGTTATCTGACCTCGAACTGGTCGTTGCACGAGGGCGCGCTGGCGCTGACCGGGGTGTTCGCGGCGCGCGGCCTGCAGATGCAGCTTTTCCACGGCCGCGGCGGCGCCGTCGGCCGCGGCGGCGGGCCGGCGTTCGACGCCATCCGGGCCCAGCCGCAGGGCACGGTGATGGGCCGCATCCGCATCACCGAACAGGGCGAGGTGATCGCGTCGAAATACGGCACGCCGGCGGTAGCGGCGGTGAGCCTGGAAACGATGGCGGCGGCGACCGTGCTCGCCAGCCTGGAGCCGCCGCGGTTGAGCGAGGCCGAGTTCGCGCGGTTCCGGGCCGCCATGGCCGATATCAGCGCGGCGGCGTACCGCGGCTATCGCGCGCTGGTTTACGAGACGCCGGGCTTCAACGGCTTTTTCCGCGCCTGCACGCCGATCACCGAGATCGCCGAGCTGAAGATCGGCTCGCGCCCGGCGTCGCGCACCGCGTCGGACCGTATCGAGGATTTGCGCGCCATCCCCTGGGTGTTCAGCTGGGCGCAGGCGCGGATCATGCTGCCGGGCTGGTATGGGACGGGGGAGGCGCTGGCCGATTATCCCGACAAGGGCTTGCTGGCGGAGATGGTCGCGGCGTGGCCGTTCCTGGGCGCGACGCTGTCGAACCTGGAGATGGTGCTGGCCAAGTCGAACATGGAGATCGCCCGCCGTTATGCCGGGCTGGTGCCCGATGTGGCGCAGCGCGACGCGATTTTTGGGCGGATCGCGGGGAGCTGGGAACGCACGCGCGACACGCTGCTGATGCTGACGGGGCAGGGCGCGCTGCTGGAGAACCAGCCGGCGCTGGCGCGATCGGTGAAATTGCGGCTGCCCTACATCGATCCGCTCAATGAGCTGCAGATCGAACTGATCCGGCGTCGGCGCGGCGGTGAGGAGGACGGTCGCATCGCCGAGGGCATCCACTTGACGATCAACGGCATTGCCGCGGGGCTGCGCAATTCGGGGTGAACGGCTTGCCCTTTGGGGGCCTGATGACCTAAACCCGCGGGCGATGAAGCATGCCCCGCACCCCGCCATCGCCGCCGGTGCTCATCCGTTTCCGCATTCCCACTTGCTCGGCATCGGCGCGCTCCAGCCTTGGGAAATGCTGTTCCTGCTCGACGAGGCGGAACAGTGGGTCGACCTCAACCGCGGGCGGTCGAAGCATGACAATCGTCTGGCGGGGCTGACCCAGGTCAACGCCTTTTTCGAGAATTCGACGCGGACGCTGCTGAGCTTCGAGATCGCCGGCAAGCGGCTTGGCGCCGATGTCGTCAACCTGGGCGTGCAGGGATCGTCGGTAAAAAAGGGCGAGACCCTGCTCGACACGGCGCTGACGCTCAACGCCATGCACCCCGACCTGATCGTCATCCGGCACGGATCGTCGGGGGCGGTGCAGCTGATCGCCGAAAAGGTCGATTGCCCGGTGCTCAATGCCGGCGACGGGCGGCACGAGCACCCGACCCAGGCCCTGCTCGATGCGCTGACCATCCGGCGGCGCAAGGGCCGCCTTGAAGGCCTGACGGTGGCGATTTGCGGCGATATCCTGCACAGCCGCGTGGCGCGATCGAATTTTCAGCTGCTGGGGTCATTGGGCGCCAAGGTGCGGGTGGTGGCGCCGCCGACGCTGCTGCCGGCCAATGTCGAGCAATTGGGCGTCGATGTGTTCACCGACATGGACAAGGGGCTGGCCGGCGTCGACGTGGTGATGATGCTGCGGTTGCAGACCGAGCGGATGGATGGCGCCTATGTGCCATCGACGCGCGAATATTTCCGCTTTTTCGGGCTGACCGACGCGCGGCTGGCCCATGCCGCGCCCGATGTGCTGGTCATGCACCCCGGCCCGATGAACCGCGGCGTGGAGATCGACGGCAGCATCGCCGACGACATCGTTCGCAGCGCCGTCACCGAACAGGTCGAGATGGGCGTCGCGGTGCGCATGGCCTGCCTCGACGTGCTGACGCGGACGCGGCGCGAAGTCGCCGGCTGGCCCCACCCATGAGGCCGCTGGCGATCACCGGCGCGCGCGTCATCGACCCGGCGTCGGGGCGTGACGGCGTCGCGACCGTGCTGGTTCGCGACCGGGTCATCGCCGGCATCGGCAGCGATGCGCCGCCGGCCGAGGCGGAGCTCATCGACGGCAGCGGCCTGGTGCTCGCCCCGGGGCTCATCGACACCGGCGTGTTCCGCGCCGATCCGGCGGCCTGCCACGCCGGCGGCATCACCCGCGTGGTGCTGATGCCCGACCAGCGGCCGCCGCTCGACGATCCGGCGCTGGTGGCGTTCGCGCAGGCGATGGGCAAGCCGGGCGTCTGGGTGCATCCGCTGGTGGCGGCGACGCGCGGCCTCGCGGGGCAGGAACTCGCCGAGATCGGGCTGGGGCAGGCGGCGGGCGCTGTCGGCGTGGCGACCGGGCGCGGCGCCATCGCCAGCAGCGCCGTCATGCACCGGCTATTGTCCTATTCGCGTGCCTTCGACCTGCCGGTGGTGACCCATGCCGAGGACCCGGCGTTGACGGCCGGCGCCGTGGCGACCGAGGGGGATTATGCGACGCGGCTGGGCCTCGCTGCGGCGCCGGCCTTTGCCGAGAGCTTGGCGATTGCCCGCGATATCAGGCTGGCGGAGGCGACCGGCGCGCGGCTGCACATCCGGCAGGTGACGACGGCGGAGGGCATTGCGCTGGTCCGCGATGCCCGGGCGCGCGGTGTTGCGGTGACGGCCGGGGTGACTCCGGCGCACTGGCTGCTGAACGAGACGGCGGTGGCGGGTTTCCGCTCGTTCGCGCGGCTGTCGCCGCCGTTGCGCAGCGACGACGACCGGCGTGCGGTGGAGGCCGGCATCGCCGATGGCACCATCACCATCATCGCATCGGGCCATGACCCGCGCACCCAGGAAGACAAGCGCCTACCGTTCGCCGATGCCAAGCCCGGCATGGCCGGGGCGGAGACGTTGCTGGCGCTGGCGCTGTCGCTGGTGCGGTCGGGCACGTTTACGCTCGTACAGGCGTTGGCGACCATGACGGCGGCGCCGGCGGCGCTGTTCGGATTGCCGGGCGGCACGTTAAGCCTCGGCTCACCTGCCGATCTTATGCTGTTCGACGAAGCGGCGCCGTGGCGGATCGATGGCGATCGCTTTACGGGTGCCGGCAATACGCCGTTCGACGGCCTGCCGGTGGCAGGGCACGTGCGGATGACGATCAAGGGTGGAGAGCTGGTTTGGCGCGGGTAGGATTGACGCTGTTGATGGTGCTTGCCGCGGCTCCGGCCCTGGCGGCGCGGCCCAAGCCGGCACCGGCGCCGGTCGCCGCCCCGGTGCCGCCGGCGCCGAGCGTCAAGCAGGGTGTCGAGCTGTGGCGCGCCGGGGACTATGCCGGCGCCGTCGCCATGTGGCAGCCCTTTGCCAACGGCAATGATGCCGATGCGATGTTCAATATCGGCCAGGCGTACAAGCTGGGCCGCGCCGTGCCCAAGGACCTGGGGCT
This sequence comes from Sandarakinorhabdus sp. DWP1-3-1, assembly GCF_049896705.1. Classification (NCBI taxonomy): domain Bacteria; kingdom Pseudomonadati; phylum Pseudomonadota; class Alphaproteobacteria; order Sphingomonadales; family Sphingosinicellaceae; genus Sandarakinorhabdus; species Sandarakinorhabdus sp. DWP1-3-1. Next base: position 696,881 of record NZ_JAFCUV010000001.1, read on the forward strand.
GGCCCGCGACTGGTATCGCCGGGCCGCGGCCAAGGGCCATCTGCCGGCGCAGGCCAATCTGGGCATCCTGTTGTTCCAGGCCGGCGAAAAGGCGGAAGCCGTGCGCTGGTTGAAGGCGGCGGCCGACAAGAACGAGATGCGGGCGCAATATGTGCTCGGCGTCGCCAGCTGGAACGGCGATGGCGTACCGCGCAGCATGACGCTGGCATACGGCTATCTGGCGCGGGCCTCTGCGCAGGGCCTGCCGGAAGCCAAGACCGCGCTGGACAATCTGACCGGCATCATCGCGCCGGTGGAACGCGCCAATGGCTGGGCGGTGGCGACGAGCCTCGCCGGCGGCAATGGCGTGCCGCCCGAATTCGCGCCGGGCGCGCCCCGGCAGGCACTGGCTTTGAATCGCGATGCAGTGATCAAGCCCCTGCCGCCCGTAACGCCGCCCGCAACGCCGCCGGTCACGCCGCCGGTGGTGTTTGCCAAGGCTGCCGAGCCGACGGCACCGGCGCCGACCGGCATCGCCGCGGTGAACCCGGCCGCCCTGCCGCCCTCGGCCCAGCTGGTAAAACCGGTGCAGGGGCCGCCGCCGCCGTCTGTCGCGCCGGTATCGGTGGCAAGCAGCGTGCCTGTACGGCCGCCGGTGCCCGCATCGATGCTGACGACACCGGCGCCGGTACGCCCCGCCACCCTGCCGCCGGCGCGGCCGGCGCCGTTGACCGCGGCCGCGTCGACGCCGGTGCCGATCTCCGCACCGGTTCCGCAGCCTGCCGTGCGGAGCGCGACGCTCGAGGCCCGCCCGGCGGCGCCGCCGGTGGCAAGCGTGGCGGTACCGTCATCGCTGCCGACGCCTGTGGAAACGACTGCGGCGGTGCCGGTTCCGACGCCCCGACCGGCTGCGGTCGCGGCTCAGGCGTCCAGGCCCAAGACGGTTGAAACTGCGGCGCTGTTGCCCAAACCTGCCGTCAAGCTCCCGCCCAAGCCCGCCGGCTGGCGCGTCCAGCTCGGTGCCTTTGCCAAGCGGGCGCAGGCGGAGGTCGCCTGGACGGATGTTGCGACCAAACAGAAACAGCTCGTCGGCAAGCAGCGGCCGATCTACCAGGCCGACGGCAGCGTGACCAAGCTGCAGATGGGGCCGTACAAGGACAAGACGGCGGCGCGCGACGCCTGCGCGAAGATCGCGTTTACCGGGCGGGCATGTTTCGTGACCGAGGGGTGAGTCTTCCCCCTGAGGGGGGAAAGCGAGAGATGGCGCAGCCGGCCTGGGGGGCAGCCCAGCGTGGCCACAGGCGCGCGACCCCCACCCGCTCGGCCGCGCCGAGTCGCTTCCACCGTAAGGGGGAGGAGGTCAGGCGGCTGCGCGTGCCGCCTCGCCGGGCCATTTCGCCCAGAGTGCCGTCCGGCGCTTGGCGACGGCCTCGCGCTGGGCAGCCTTGACCGGGCCGAAACCGCGGACGTCCATCGGCAGCTTGGCGATGGCGATTGCCATGCTGACGTTGCTGTCGGTCAGGCCGGCGATCAGGCGGTCGACCTCGCCCTCATAGGCGGCGATGTCGGCGCGTTCATCGCGGCGTTCGGCGCTGTAGCCGAAGACGTCGAAGGCGGTGCCGCGCAGGCCCTTCATCTTCGCCAGCAGGCCGAAGGCGGTGAAGATCCACGGGCCGAAACTGCGCTTTTTCGGGCGGCCGGTGGCGGGGTCGAGGCCGCTTAGGAACGGCGGCGCGAGTTGCACCTTCAGGTTGCCGCCGCTGAACTGGGCGTCGAAGGCCGCCTTGAAGCGACCGTCGGAATAGAGCCGGCCGACTTCATATTCGTCCTTGTAGGCCAGCAGCTTGTAATGGCTTCTTGCCACGGCTTCGGCGAAGGCATCGCCGCCGGCGGCGCGGGCTTTCGCCACCAGCGCGGCGAAGCGATCGGCATAGGCGACGTCCTGATAGGCGGTCAGATCGGCGATGCGCCGGGCGATGACCTCGTCGAGCGTCGTCGCCGGCGGCGCGACAGCCGGGCCGCGCGCCTCCTCGACCATCGCCAGCACCTTGTCGGGGCGGGTAGCGAGCAGCCTTCCCAATCCAAACGCGCGCTTGTTGAAGTCGACGGCGACACCGTTCAGTTCGATCGCCGCCTCGATGCTGGCGCGCTGCAGCGGGATGAGGCCCTTCTGCCAGGCATAGCCCATGACGATGATGTTGGAGGCGATGGCGTCGCCCATCAGTGAGACGGCCACGGTATCGGCGGCGATGAAGTCGCAGGCATTGGGGTTGGACGCGCCGCGAATGACCTTTTCGACCTGCGCCGAGCGGAAATCCAGGTCGCGGTTGCGGACGAAATCGGCGGTCGGCGCGATGTCGGCATTGGCGACGACGGCGGTGCGGGTCGGGATCATCAGCGTCTGGGTCGGCTTGTCGGCGGCGACGACGGCGTCGCAGGCCAGCACCAAGTCGGCACCGCCGGCGATGATGCGGGGGCTCAGCAGGTCCTCGTTCTTCGTCGCCAGGCGGACGTGCGAGTACACGGCGCCGCCCTTTTGCGCGAGGCCGGCCATGTCGGCGGTGGTGGACGCGAGCCCCTCCAGATGCCCGGCGGTGCCGAGCAGCGCCGACACGGTCAGCACGCCGGTGCCGCCGATGCCGGTGACCATGATGTTATAGCCATGGCCGGGGGCGGGCACGCTTGGCTCCGGCACGTCGGCGAATTCGAAATCGACCTTGGATTTCTTGACCTCGGCGCCTTCGATCGTGACAAAACTCGGGCAGAAGCCCTTGAGGCAGCTATAGTCCTTGTTGCAACTCGACTGGTTGATGCGGCGCTTGCGGCCGAATTCGGTTTCCAGCGGCTCGATCGACACGCAGTTCGATTGAACCGAGCAATCGCCGCAGCCTTCGCAGACGGCGCTGTTGATGAAGATGCGCTGCGACGGATCGACCATCGTCTTGCGCTTGCGCCGGCGGCGCTTTTCGGCGGCGCAGGTCTGGTCGAAGATGATGATCGTGGTGCCGGCGGTGGCGGCGAATTCGTCCTGGATGGCAGGCAGCGCCGAACGATCGAGCAGCCGGACGGAAGACGGCAACACAACCCCCTGGTAACGCGACAGGTCTTCCGTCAGGACGACGACCTTCCTGGCGTTTTCGGCGACCATCTGCTGGGCGATCTGGTCGACGCTCAGCTCGCCGTCGTGTTTCTGGCCGCCGGTCATGGCGACAGCGTCGTTGTAGAGGATCTTGTAGGTGATGTTGACGCCCGCCGCGATCGACTGGCGGATCGCCAGCAGGCCCGAATGGAAATAGGTGCCGTCGCCCAGATTGGCGAAGACGTGCCTTTCGCTGGTGAACGGCGCCTCGCCGACCCAGGTCACGCCTTCGCCGCCCATCTGGGTGAAGGTTTCGGCGCGGTCCATCCACAGCGCCATGATGTGGCAGCCGATGCCGGCAAGCGCGCGCTGGCCCTCGGGCGGCTTGGTCGAGCTGTTGTGCGGGCAGCCCGAGCAGAAATAGGGTGTGCGCTTGATGGGAGTCACATAGGCATCGGACTTGCGCGACTGGTCGTCGAAGAACGTCAGCGTCTTGCGGATGTTTTCGGTGTCGTGATAACGCTGGATGCGCGCCGCGATGACATGGGCGATGACGCCGGGGGTCAGCTCATTGTCGGGGCTCAGCAGCCAGTCGCCGCGCTCGTCATGCTTGCCGACGATGCGCGGGCGGACGGCAGGGTTCCAGTTATACAGCTGCCATTTCAGCTGGTGCTCGATGAACTCGCGCTTTTCCTCGATGACGAGGACTTCCTCGAGCCCTTCGGCGAAGGCGCGCATGCCATCGGGTTCGAGCGGCCAGGGCATGCCGACCTTGTAGACGCGCAGCCCGATGTCGGCAGCAACGGCAGCGGTGATGCCCAGTTCGTCGAGCGCCTCCATCGTGTCGGCATAGGCCTTGCCGGTGGTGACGATGCCGAAGCGGGGTTTCGGCGTGTCCCAGACGATGCGGTCGATCCGGTTGGCCTTTGCAAAGGCGAGCGCGGCGAAGCCCTTGTAGCGTTGCAGGCGGGTATCTTCCTCGCGCCAGATGTCGCCGCCGCGGATATGGATGCCGCCTTCCGGAAATTCGAAATCCGGAATGATGATCGGTTTCCATTCATTGGCGAGGTCGATGGTGGCGCTGGTCTCGACCGTGTCGGCGGTGGCCTTGAAGCCGACCCAGGTGCCGGCAAAGCGGCTCATGGCGAGGCCGAGCAGGCCATATTCGACGAATTCATGGACCGAGGACGGCGCCAGGAACGGCACGAACGCCGCCTGGAAATTATGATCGGACTGATGCGGCAGGGTCGAGGATTTGGCGCCATGGTCGTCGCCGACGATGGCAAGGACGCCGCCATGGGGCGAGGTGCCGGCGGCATTGGCGTGCTTCAGCACGTCCATGGCGCGGTCGAGGCCCGGGCCCTTGCCGTACCAGATGCCGAAGACGCCATCGACGGTCGCGCCGGGGCGCATGCCGACGTGCTGCGAACCCCAGACCGCGGTGGCGCCGAGTTCTTCGTTGACGCCGGGTTGGAAGACGATGTTGCGCTCCGCCAGCATCTTCTTGGCGCGCCAAAGTTCCTGGTCATAGGTGCCAAGCGGCGAGCCACGATAGCCGGAGATGAAGCCGCCGGTGTTAAGCCCCGCCGCCTTGTCGCGCGCCTGCTGCACCAGCGGCAAGCGGACCAGCGCCTGCACCCCGGACATGAACACACGCCCTTCGGTAAAGCGATATTTGTCATCGAGCGATACAGGCGGCAGGCCGGCGACCATCAGCATATCCCAAGGTTTATTTAGGTCAACAATACTGACCTATGCAGGTATTGGCAAGTGACCATAGCATAATGCCCGCCGCGTCATTTTCGCCACCCGGGGGGCTGGCCAGCGCTGCAAATGGGTGCTTGGCTGGCGCCATGGCGATTTCGGTGCTGGCAGCCAGCTACAACATTCAAAAGGGTATCGGCACCGATTTCCGGCGCCGGCCCGACCGCACCCTGGCGGTGCTCCACGAGATCGGCGCCGACATCGTCGTGCTGCAGGAGGCCGACCGACGCTTCGGCAGCCGCGAGAGCGCGCTACCGCTGGCGGCGGTGGCGGCGCAGGGCTGGCGCTGCGTGCCGTTCGAAACGCGGCCGCTGTCGATCGGCTGGCATGGCAACGCCGTGCTGGTATCGGACCGGGTGACCATCGTGCGTCAGGCGACGCTGCCGATCCCGGCGCTGGAGCCGCGCGGCGCTGTGCTCGCCGACCTGTCGATCGATGGCGCGGCGCTGCGGGTGGTGGGGATGCACCTCGATCTGTCGGGGCTGTGGCGGCGGCGCCAGGCGCGGGCAGTGCTGCGGCATTTGGAGCGGCATCCGGGCGATCCGCCGGTGCTGGTGATGGGCGACATGAACGAATGGCGGCCATCGGCAGCGGCGATTGCCGACTTTTCGGCGGTGCTGACGCCGGTGCCGACGGGCCCGAGCTTCCATGCCCGCATGCCGATCGCGGCGCTCGACCGGATCTTTGTCGGCGGAGAGGTCGGTGTCGTCGGCGCCGGCGTCCATCACAGCGCGCGGGCGGCGGTGGCGTCGGATCATCTGCCGGTCTGGGTGCGGCTGGAGCTGTCGGGCGAATGAGCTGGCTGTGGCTGGTGGTGCCGGCGCTCGGCTGGCTGGCGCTGTGGTGGGCCGGACGACTGCCGCGGCGGCGGGACCGGCCGGCGTCGGCGGCCTATGACGATACCGCCGATACCGCGCTGGGTCGGGCGGTCGCCATGGCGGCTGCTGCCAACCCGGGCCTCAGCGGCGTGCGGCTGGTCAGCGATCCCGCCGATGCGCTGAACAGCCGGCTGGCACTGGTCGCGGCAGCCGAGCGCTGCATCGATATCCAATACTATATCTGGCGCGCCGATGCCTCGGGCAGGCAGCTGCTGGCGGCGTTGCGCGCGGCGGCGGATCGCGGCGTCAGGGTGCGGCTGCTGCTCGACGACAATGGCATCGGCGGGCTCGACCAGCTGCTGGCGGCGCTCGACAGCCATGCCGGCGTCGAGATCCGGCTGTTCAACCCGTTTGTCATCCGACGGCCGAAGGTCGTTGGTTATCTTACCGACTTTCCGCGGCTGAACCGCCGGATGCACAACAAGAGCATGACCGTCGACAACCAGGTGACGATCATCGGCGGGCGCAACATCGGTGACGAATATTTCGGCCGGCATGCGCAGGAGCAGGTTGCCGACCTGGATGTGCTGGCGGTCGGCGCGATCGTGCCGATGGTGTCGGCGGATTTCGACCGGTACTGGGCGTGCCGATCGGCCTGGCCGACAACCCGGATCCTGCCGCCGGCGACCCTTGGCAGCGACCTGGCACTGTCCGACGACCCGGGCGCCGCGGCGAGCATGCCCGACCTTGCCGAGGGCCTCGAATGGGTGCCGGTGTGGATGGTCAGTGACGACCCCGCCAAGGGGCTGGGGCGGGCGCGGACGCGCGGGCTGATCGGCACGCGGCTGCGCGCCGCGATCGGCCAGCCGCGGCACCGCCTGGGGCTGGTGTCGCCCTATTTCGTGCCGACCGACAGTGGCGTCACGTCGCTCGCCGCGTTGACGGCCGCCGGGGTATCGGTCGACGTGCTGACCAACTCGCTGAAGGCCAACAATGTCGCGGTGGTCCATGCCGGCTATGCGCCGTCGCGGCGGCCATTGCTGCGCGCCGGGGTGCGGCTGTGGGAGTTGAAGGGCGCGCATCCCGAGAAACGGGCGCGGCTGAAGCTGCGGCGCGGCGTCGTGCGCGGGTCGGCCTTCAAGTCGAGCGGCACGGCGCTGCATGCCAAGACGTTCACCGTCGATGGCGAGAAGATGTTCGTCGGGTCGTTGAACCTCGACCCGCGGTCGGCACGGCTGAACACCGAAATCGGTTTCGTCATCGAAAGCCGAACACTGGCGGCGGGTTTGCAGGGCTTCTTTGATGGCGATATCGCCCAGGCGGCATATGAGGTGAAACTCGATGGTCGGCGGCTGCGCTGGATCGAGCGCGACGGCGACCGGACCATCATCCATGACCATGAGCCGGGGACGGGGCCGCTGCAGCGTGCGGTGATCTGGGTGGCCAGTCACCTGCCCGCGAAGTGGCTGCTGTGATAGGCGGCAGGTCCGAAGGCTGGGATGCAGTGGCCGTGGCGTTCCTGACGGCGCGGTCCGATATCGGTGCCGATGTCGTCCGAAGCTGGGCCGCAGCCAACCTGCCGGCCGGTGCCAGCATCGTCGACGTCGCGTTCTGCGATGTCGCCGGGCTTCGCATCATCGAAACGTGTGTCGACGTCGGCGGCAACCATTATTGCGATGCCGTCAGGGTCAGTCCAGCCCGGTGATGTTGCCCGCCGCGTCGACGCCGATGTGGTTTGCCGCCGGGGCTTTCGGCAGGCCGGGCATGGTGTTGATGTCGCCGCAGAGTGCGACGACGAAGCCGGCGCCGGCCGACAGGCGGACCTCGCGGATCGGCAGCAGATGCCCGCTGGTGGCGCCGCGGATGCTTTCGTCGGCGGTGAAGCTGTAGGGGGTCTTGGCCATGCAGACGGGCAAGGTGCCGAAGCCCTGTTTCTCGAAGGCCGCAAGCTGGCGGACAGCGGCGGCGGTCAGCGCGATGTCCGACGCGCGATAGATCTCGCGGGCGACGGTGCGAAGCTTGTCGGCGAGCGGCATGGCGTCTGGGTAGAGAAAGCGGAAATCGGCGCTGCCGGCGTCGGCGAGGGCAGCGACGCTGCGGGCCAGGTCCTCGGCCCCGGCGGCGCCGTCGGCCCAGTGGCGGCAGAGATGCGCCGGAACGCCGAGCACGTCGCGGCAATGGGCGATGACGGCGGCCTGTTCGGCGGCGCTGTCGGTGGTGAAGGCGTTGAGCGCCACGACGACGGGGATGCCGAAGCGCGCCATGTTCTCGACATGGCGGGTCAAATTGGCGAGGCCGGCGGTGAGAACCGCGGAGTCGTCCCGACCGAGATCGGCGAGCGCCGCGCCGCCGTGATATTTGAGCGCGCGGACGGTGGCGACGACGACGGCGACCGATGGCGCGAGGCCGGCGCTGCGGCACTTGATGTTGCAGAATTTTTCGGCGCCGAGGTCGGCGCCGAAGCCGGCCTCGGTGACGGTGAACTCGCCGAGCGCCAGCGCGGCGCGGGTGGCGACGACCGAATTGCAGCCATGCGCAATGTTGGCGAAGGGGCCGCCGTGGATGAGCGCGGGCGAACCGCCGATGCTCTGGACGAGGTTGGGCAGCATGGCATCGACGAGAAGGGCGGTCATCGCGCCGGCCGCCCCGATGTCGCCGGCGGTGACCGGGGTGCCGGCCTCGTCGCGGCCGATGCGGATACGGGCGAGCCGCGCCTGCAGGTCGGCGAGGTCGTCGGCAAGGCAGAGGATCGCCATGACCTCGGACGCGACGGTGATGTCGAAGCCGGTCTCGCGGGCCGGGGCGTTGCCCGCGCCCATCCCGGTCGCGATCTGGCGCAACGCCCGGTCGTTCATGTCGAGCACGCGGCGCCAGGTGACGTGGCGGGCATCGAGTGGCAGCCCGGTGGCGGTCGGCAGGCGATAGTGGAGGGCATTGTCGATCAGCGCCGCCAGCAGATTGTGCGCCGACGTGATGGCGTGAAAATCGCCGGTGAAGTGCAGGTTGATGCGCTCCATCGGCACCACTTGCGACTGGCCGCCGCCGGTGGCGCCGCCCTTGCGACCGAATACCGGGCCGAGCGACGGTTCGCGCAGCGCGATCACAGCCTTCCTGCCGATGCGGTTGAGCGCATCGCCGAGGCCGATCGTCGTCGTCGTCTTGCCTTCGCCGGCAGGCGTCGGGTTGATCGCGGTGACCAGCACCAGCCGGCCGCGCGGGCGATCGGCGAGCGCTTGCAGTGCGCCGGCCGACAGCTTGGCGATGTGGTGGCCTTGCGGCTCGATATCGGCCAGGCCGAGGCCGACGCCGGCGGCGATCTCCCGGATCGGGCGCAGGGCCGCCGCGCGGGCAATGTCGATGTCGCTGGTCAAGTGGTCCCCCGCAGGTTTTCCCCGCTTATAGCCGGGAATGAGCCGCTGCCGACGGCGTATTTTGGCCCGGATGTCCGCGCCCTGCGGCGAAAAGCCCGCGCGGCGCCGGAAGGCTTCTGCTATGTGGCGCGCGACGCCCTATCGTTCGGTCACCCGGAGCAGGCATGTTCGACACTTTCTCGGCGCTGACCCTGGCCCGGATGCAGTTCGCCTTCACTGTATCGTTCCACTTCATCTTCCCGTCGTTCACGATCGGGCTGGCGAGCTATCTGATGGTGCTGGAAGGGCTGTGGCTGAAGACCGGCCGCGACGTGTTCCTGCAGCTGTTCAAATACTGGCTGAAGATCTTTGCCATCACTTTCGGCATGGGCGTCGTGTCCGGGATCGTTATGGCGTATCAGTTCGGCAGCAACTGGGCGGTGTTCTCGGACAAGGCCGGGCCGGTGATCGGCCCGTTGATGGCCTATGAGGTGTTGACGGCGTTCTTCCTCGAGGCGGGGTTCCTCGGCGTCATGCTGTTCGGGCTGGAGCGCGTCGGCAAGCCGCTGCATTTCGCCGCGACCTGCATGGTGGCGCTCGGCACGGCGATTTCGACCTTCTGGATCATCTCGGTCAACAGCTGGATGCAGACGCCGACCGGCTATGGCATCAATCCGAAGGGCCAGTTCTATGTTCAGGACTGGCTGGAGGTCATCTTCAACCCGTCGATGCCGTACCGGCTCGCCCATGTGCTGCTGGCGGCCTATCTGACGACGGCACTGGTCGTTGGCGGGGCAGGCGCCTGGCACCTGCTGCGCGACCGCCGCAAGGGGCTGGCGACCAGCGAGGGCACGCGCATCATGTTCTCGATGGCGATGTGGATGGCCGCCGTCGTCGCGCCGCTGCAGATTTTCGCCGGCCACGAACATGGCGGCAACACGCTGCAGCACCAGCCCGCCAAGATCGCCGCGATGGAGGGCCATTACGACAGCTATCCGAACGGCGGCGCGCCGCTGATCCTGTTCGGCATTCCCGACGACAAGGCGCAGGCGATGCGCGCCCGGGTCGAGATCCCGCGGCTGGGGTCGCTGATCCTGAAAGACGATTTCGACGCGCCGATCGTCGGGCTCGATGGTTATCCCGCCGCCAACCGGGCGCCGGTCGCCATCGTGTTCTGGTCGTTCCGCGTGATGGTCGGCATCGGCGTGCTGATGCTGGCGATGGGCCTGTGGAGCCTGTGGGCGCGGGCCCGCGGTCAGCTGTTCGATTCACCCTGGCTGCACCGGCTGGCGCTGCTGATGGGGCCGACGGGCTTTGTCGCGGTGATCGCCGGCTGGGTGACGACGGAGGTCGGGCGCCAGCCGTTCACCGTTTTCGGGCTGCTGCGTACCGCCGACAGCGTCTCGCCGCTGGCGGCGCCGGCGGTGGCTGCGTCGCTGATCGCCTTCATCATCGTCTATTTCGGCGTGTTCGGAGTGGGCACGTGGTTCATCATCAAGCTGATGGGCCATGAACCGCATCCGGGCGAAACAGGTCCGACTCGCGGGCAGGGCGCGGATGGCATCACCCGCGCCGCCGGCATCACGCCGGCGCCGCAGGTCGACCCCGATGCAGTGATGGCGGAGTAGCGGCGATGGCACCGAACGACACGCTCTCGCTGATCTGGGCCGGCATCATCGCGCTGGCGGTGTTCGGTTATGTCGTCATGGACGGCTTCGACCTGGGGCTCGGCATATTGTTCCCGTGGTTTGCCAAGGGCGAGCACAGGAATACCGCGGTCAACACCATCGCGCCGGTGTGGGACGGCAACGAGACCTGGCTGGTGCTGGGCGGCGGTGGCTTGTTCGCCGCATTCCCGCTGGCCTATGCGGTGCTGATGCCGGCGGTGTACACGCCGCTGATCGCGATGCTGCTCGGGCTGGTGTTCCGCGGTGTCGCGTTCGAGTATCGCGCGCGGACGACGCGACTGTGGATCTGGGACGCGGCCTTTGCCTTTGGCTCGACGATGGCGGCATTTTCGCAAGGGGTGATCCTCGGCGCCATCCTGCAGGGGGTGAAGGTCAGCGGCCGCGCCTATGCCGGCGGCTGGTGGGACTGGCTGTCGCCATTTTCGCTGCTGACCGGCGTATCGGTCGTCGTCGGTTATGCGCTGCTTGGCGCCTGCTGGCTGATCTATCGCACCGAAGGCGGCCTGCAGGACCAGGCGTTCCGGATGGCGAAACTCGCCGGCGTGGCGACCCTGGTTGCTGTCGTCGCGGTGAGCCTTGCGACGCCGTTCCTAAACCATGACTATTTCAGCCGCTGGTTCTCGGCGCCCGGCCTGTATCTCGGGGCACCGGTGCCGATCCTTGTCGCCGTCTGTTCGCTGCTGTTCGTCCGGGCGCTGGCGCGACGCGCGGAACTGCAGCCGTTCCTGCTGGCGCTGGCGGTGTTCCTGCTCAGCTTCATCGGGCTCGGTTTTTCGATGTTCCCCTGGCTGGTGCCGGGCGAGGTAACGATCTTCCAGGCGGCCACGGCGGAGAACAGCCAGGTGTTCATGCTGATCGGCGTCGGCATCATGCTGCCGATCATCATCGCCTATACCGCCTATGCCTATTGGGTATTCCGCGGCAAGGTCGGCCACGAAGGCTATCACTGAGGTGAAGTCGCGGCAATTGCTGTGGTTTTTCGGCCTGTGGGCGGCGGGTGTCGCCGCCGTCGGGCTGGTTTCGCTGCTGCTGCGGGCCTGGATCGGGCACTGATGCGGACCTGATCGCCACCCGGATCGATCCGGAACGGATATGCTTAATCGCCGTTAACCGCAGGGTAAGTTGCTATCGTGCAGCTTGCGCTTGGGGTGAAAGGAACGGCGATGATCAGTGGCACAGCGTTCTGGGTAGCCTGGTGGATCTTCGTTTTTCTGGTCGTGTTCAATTTCCTGCCCGCCGCCATCGCCTATGCCCAGCGCCATCCGCGTCGCCACACGTTGGCGGCGCTGAATGTCGTCTCGCTATTCTCCTTTGCCCTGTGGCTGGTGCTGATGGCTTGGGCAGTCGGCGGCCGCCGGGACGATTCGAGGGTGGCGATGTTTCTTGCCAAGCGCCAGAATCAGCTGATGCTCGGCGTCAGCATCGCGCTCATGGTCGTCTTCAGTTTCGGCTCCACCCTCTACGGCCTCGACCTGATTTGACGCCGGGCGGGCCGGCAGCCTTGCGCGTTGCCGCAGCGTTGCTATAGACGCGCGCTTCACTCCTAAGCGGGCGTGGCGGAATTGGTAGACGCGCTGGTTTTAGGTACCAGTGTCGAAAGACGTGGGGGTTCGAGTCCCTTCGCCCGCACCAGGTCCGCGCGCCGGACTTCGCCGAAAGACGAGACAGACAGATGCAGATCGCCGAAACGTTGAATCAGGGTCTCCGCCGCGAATATTCGCTGGTCATTCCCGCCGCGACGCTGGCCGCCCGGGTCGATGCGCGCCTTGCCGAAGTGTCGAAGACGATCCGCATGCCTGGTTTCCGCCCCGGCAAGGTGCCGCCGAACCTGGTGCGCAAGATGCATGGCGAGGCGCTGCGCGGCGAGGCGCTGCAGGCGGCCGTCAATGACGGCGTCCAGCAGCTGCTGAGCGAAAAGCAGCTCCGCCCGGCGAACCAGCCGCAGGTCGACCTGGAAGGCGACATGACCGAAGGCAGCGATGTCGGCTTCAAGGTCGCGCTCGAGGTGCTGCCGACCGTGGAGGACATCAAGATCGACGACCTGCAGCTCGAAAAGCTGGTCGTTGCTGCCGATGACAGCGCCATGGACGAGGCGCTGAAGCGCCTGGCCGGGCAGTCGCAGCGCAGCGAGGCCGCACCTGTCACTTATGAGGCCAAGACCGGCGACACCGTCGTCATCGATTTCGAGGGCCGGGTCGACGGCGAACTGTTCGACGGTGGCAAGGGCGAGGGCATGCGCGTCACGCTCGGCTCCGGCCAGCTCATCCCGGGCTTCGAGGATCAGCTCGTCGGCGCCAAGGCCAACGATGAGCGCACCGTCAAGGTGACCTTCCCCGAGGATTACAATGTCGCCTATCTGAAGGGCAAGCCGGCCGAATTCGCGATCGTCGTGCAAGCGGTCGAAACGCCGGTCGAGAGCGCGATGGACGACGAGTTCGCCAAGAATTTCGGTATCGACTCGCTCGATGCTCTGAAGGAAATTCTCAAGGACCAGCTCGATGCCGAGCTCGGCGGGCTGACGCGCACGCACATGAAGCGCAAGCTGCTCGATACGCTCGCGGCGCGCCATGATTTCGACGTTCCGGAATCGATGGTCGACGGTGAATTCGAGCAGATCTGGAACCAGCTGCAGCAGGAAGCGGCACAGGATGCCGACCCCGCTGCCGCCCAGGCGCAGCTGGAGGCCGAGCGCGAGGACTATCGCCGTATCGCCGTTCGCCGCGTCCGCCTGGGCCTGCTGCTGAGCGAAATCGGCCAGCGCAACAACATCACCGTGACCCAGCCCGAGATGAATCGGCTGATCGGGCAGGAAGCCGCGCGCTACCCCGGCGAGCAGCAGAAGGTGGTGAAGTTCTTGCAGGAGAACCCGATGGCCGCCGCCCAGCTTCGCGCGCCGCTGTACGAGGACAAGGTCGTCGATTTCCTGCTGTCGAAGGCGACGATCACCGAGCGCAGCGTCAGCCGCGCCGACCTGGAAGCCGCGATCGAGGACGAAGACGAAACGCCGGGTTCGGCACACATCCATGATCATGGCCATGCCGGGCATGTCCATGGACCCGATTGCGACCACGACCATGACCACGCGCCGGCGAAGCCGAAGAAGGCCGCCAAGGCCAAGGCCGTGAAGGCCGAAGCCCCGGTCGAGGCGGCGCCTGTCGAGACAGTCGCTGTCGAGTCTGGCCCTGTCGAGTCTGGCGCTGTCGAAGCACCGGTCGAAGCGGTGCCGGTGAAGAAGGCGGCCAAGGCCAAGGCGGCGCCAGCTGTCGAAGCGCCGGCAGTGGCCGCTCCCGCTGCCGAAGCGCCGGCCAAGCCGAAGCGTGCGGCGAAGAAGGCGGCCGAGTAGCACCATGTTCCTCGGGCGGATCGCCCGGGGCTTGGCGAGACACGAAGCGGGGCCGGCCTTTCAGCCGCGTCCCGCTTTGCCTTGTGCGGCCTTGCGCCGGGGGCGGGCCGCAGCGCATTGTCCCTCTTGAACTTCGTCGCCAAACGTCCGACGTTGCGGTGACACGGAAAGGTAATTCATGCTCGACATCCACGCCGGCCTTATCCCCATGGTCATCGAGACCTCCAATCGTGGGGAACGCTCGTTCGATATTTATTCGCGCCTGCTTCGCGAGCGCATCGTTTTTGTCACTGGCCAGGTCGAGGATCATATGGCCTCGGTCATCGTCGCCCAGCTGCTGTTCCTGGAATCGGAAAATCCGAAGAAGGACATCTTCATGTACATCAATTCGCCGGGCGGCGTGATCACCAGCGGCATGGCGATCTATGACACCATGCAGTATATCCGCCCGCGGGTCGGCACCTGCTGCATCGGCCAGGCCGCGTCGATGGGCAGCTTCCTGCTCGCCGCCGGTGAGCCGGGCATGCGCGTTGCGTTGAAGAACGCCCGCATCATGGTCCACCAGCCGTCGGGCGGTGCCCAGGGCCAGGCCACCGACATCGAGATCCAGGCGCGCGAGATCCTCAGGGTCCGGCATGCGTTGAACCAGCTTTACGTCAAGCACACCGGCAAGGATCTCGACACCATCGAGCGTGCCATGGAGCGCGACAAGTTCCTGTCGGCCGATGAAGCCAAGGAATTCGGCCTGTGCGACGAAGTTTACGAGCGTCGCCCGCTGCCGACCGATGGAGAAGCGTTGAAGGCCGCGTGACCGGACGGCCTGGCCCCGTTTTGTGGGTCCGGCCGGCCGATCACTGCGTTAATATGACGCCCGATTGTGCCGCCGGACTTGCCGGGGGCACGTTTACACAGTTACACTCGCAGTGGAGCGAGAGAGGAAAGCCATGACCAAGCTGAGTGGGGGCGATTCGAAGAGCACGCTCTATTGCAGCTTTTGCGGCAAGAGCCAGCATGAGGTGCGCAAGCTCATCGCCGGACCGACGGTGTTCATCTGCGATGAATGCGTCGAACTGTGCAACGACATCATCCGCGAGGAAACGAAGACGGCGCTGGTGAAAAAGGCCGGCGACGTGCCGACCCCGCGCGAGATCTGCAAGGTGCTCGATGACTATGTGATCGGCCAGATGCATGCCAAGCGCGTGCTGTCGGTGGCGGTGCACAATCACTACAAGCGCCTGAACCATGGCGGCAAGGGTGCCGAGGTCGAACTCGCCAAGTCGAACATCTTGCTCGTCGGGCCGACGGGTTGCGGCAAGACGTTGCTCGCCCAGACGCTGGCGCGCATCCTCGACGTGCCGTTCACCATGGCCGACGCAACGACGCTGACCGAGGCCGGCTATGTCGGCGAGGATGTCGAGAACATCATCCTGAAGCTGCTGCAGGCCAGCGACTACAACGTCGAGCGGGCGCAGCGCGGCATCGTCTACATCGACGAGATCGACAAGATCAGCCGCAAGGCCGACAATCCGTCGATCACCCGCGATGTGTCGGGCGAAGGAGTGCAGCAGGCGCTGCTGAAGATCATGGAGGGCACCACCGCCTCCGTGCCGCCGCAGGGCGGGCGCAAGCATCCGCAGCAGGAATTCCTGCAGGTCGACACGACGAATATCCTGTTCATTTGCGGCGGCGCCTTCAGTGGCCTCGATCGCATCATCGGTGACCGGCTGCAGGGCAAGTCGATCGGTTTCGGCGCGCATGTCGCCGCGCCCGACGAGCGTCGTGTCGGCCAGCTGCTGATGAAATGCGAGCCCGAGGATCTGCTGCGGTTCGGGTTGATCCCCGAATTTATCGGTCGTCTGCCGGTGATCGCGACACTGGAAGACCTGGATGAGACGGCGCTGGTCAAGATCCTGACCGAGCCCAAGAACGCCCTGTCGAAGCAGTACGCTCGCCTGTTCGAGATGGAGGGCATGAAGCTGACCTTCCAGCCCGACGCACTGGCGGCGATCGCCAAGCGCGCCATCGAGCGCAAGACCGGCGCCCGCGGACTGCGGTCGATCATGGAATCGATCCTGCTCGATACCATGTTCGAGCTGCCCGGCCTGGAGGGTGTCGAGGAGATCCTCGTCGACCAGGATGTCGTTGCCGGCACCAAGGAGCCGGTGCGGATGCTGGTCACCGACAAGGCGGCGTAACAGCACCTGAAGTCACAATCAGCGCGGGTCGGTGGAAGCCGGCCCGCGCAGTTGTTTCAGCGCCAGCACGGTCATCGTCGCGTTCCTGACGGTGCTGCCCAGCGCCGTCGCGATAGCGGCACCGACGATGCCATATGCCGGCACCAGCAGCAGCCCCGACACCCCGAGAGCGCCCAGCGACAGCAGCGCCAGGCGCAACGACCAATTCTCCCGCCCCGTCATCAGCAGCACGGCGCCGACCGAGCCCGTGAGCATGTTGACGACCTGCCCCAGCGCAAGGATGCGAAGCGCCGTGGCCGCGACGACGAATTCCGGGCCGAAAATGCCGAGGATCAGTTCCGGCACCGCGAGCACCACCACCAGCAGCGGTAGCGAGCCGAGTGTCATGATCTTGGCCGAATTAGCCCAGATGCCGCGCACCTCGGCGATGCTGCCGGTACGGTGCGCAGCGGCGAGGCGGGGTCCGACGACGACATCGAGGGTGGTGATGACCAGGCCGATGAGCGAGGTGATCTGCCAGGCGACGCGGAACTGCCCGACCTCCACTCGGCCGAAATAACGCCCGAGGACGAGCAGGATCAGCCAGTCGGCGACCATCGCCGCCAGCACCGTCAGCGAGATCCGCCAGCTGCGCGACAGCAGCGGTCGGGCCGACATCGCCGTCGGCGGCGCCCAGCCGCGTGATTGCCGCCGGAACATCAGCCAGGCGGTGATGGTCCCCATTGCCGTCATTGCCGCATAAAGCACGAACAGCAGCGCGATATCGTCGGTGCGGCCGCTGGCGATCAGCACAGCCAGGCAGGCCAGGGTGAGCAGCATCGGCAGCGGCCCGTCCATGAACTGGGCGCGCAGCACAATGCCCGAACCCCGCAGCGACGTGACGGCGATCCGCATCATCGCCAACGGCACGACTGCCAGTGCCGCCAATCGGAGCATTGTCGGGTCGCGGCCATCATCGAGTATCCAGGCGAGGATCGGGGCGCCGACGAACGCCAGCAGCACGGCGGCGCTGCCCGACATGCCGCCGACAAGTGCCGCGACCTTGCGGATCGTTCCGCCGGCTGCCGCGGTGTCACCGACGCGGACATCGCCGGCGACGGTACGCAGCAGGATGTAATCGAGCCCCACCAGCGACAAGGTGGAGGCGATCGTCGCCGTGGTCAGCGCGAGCGCGAAGCTGCCGGTACCCGCGGCGCCGAACTCGCGCGCAACGATGGTGTTGAACCCGAAGCTGGCGGCGGCGCCGAACAGGCGGATGGCAAAGGCAATGGCGGTCTGGCGGTTGTTTCGGTCACCGAGGGCGCGAGCGACCCGGGCGCGGAGGACAGCAGGGCCGGGCATGATGACGTTGAATTTTCCCGACACGCTGCAAGCGGCTGTGTCTTAGCCGCTGGTGATCGCAGCGCCAAGCAACATGTTGCAGCGCAGCGTTCGCTGTAACCTGGCCTTTTGCGCACGGGATCGCGATTGCCCGGTGACGCGGGGCCGCCAAGCCGCCATTATCGCGACAGGCGTTTTCGCCGGCAGAGGAGCGCGCAATGGCAAAAGGCCAGATGAAGTCGAACAAGGAAACCCGGAAGCCCAAGGCAGCCCCGCCCAAGAAGGAGCCGCAGGCCAAGCCGTCGACGAAGTGATGGACGTCGGCGCCGCGGCGATCGTCGCGGCGTTGCACCTGGCACCGCATCCGGAGGGGGGCTGGTATCGCGAGACGCTGCGCGGCCCGCCGGCTGCGGACGGCCGCGCGCCGGTCACGGCCATCCATTTCCTGCTGGAGGCCGATCGGGCGTCGCACTGGCACCGCGTCGATGCGGTGGAAATCTGGTGCTGGCATGCCGGTAGCGCGGTAGCGCTGCACACCGC
This sequence comes from Sandarakinorhabdus sp. DWP1-3-1, assembly GCF_049896705.1. NCBI lineage: Bacteria > Pseudomonadati > Pseudomonadota > Alphaproteobacteria > Sphingomonadales > Sphingosinicellaceae > Sandarakinorhabdus > Sandarakinorhabdus sp. DWP1-3-1. The sequence continues at coordinate 714,957 of NZ_JAFCUV010000001.1, forward strand.
GCCAGGCAATGCCGGGCCGGTGGCGAGCGTGCGGCTGGGCGGCGATGTCCTGGCCGGCGATCATTGCCAGGCGGTGGTGCCGGCTGGCCACTGGCAGGCGGCACGGGCCGGCGCCGGCTGGGCGCTGGTCAGTTGCGTGGTGGCGCCCGGGTTCGAATTTGCCGGGTTCACGCTGGCGGCGCCGGGCTGGTCGCCGGGTTGATGACGGGCGGGCGGATCAAATGGGGGAAACAGGTGCGGCCAGTCTCGATCATCGGCTTGGGCATGTTGCTGGCGGGTTCGCCATTGGCGGCGGCGAGCGTCGCCGAAACGGTCGCGGCCATCGCCGCGATCCGCAGCAGCACTGGCGCCAGCGCCTCGCGCGACGGCCGGCGCATCGCCTATATCGCCAATGCGTCGGGCAGCCCGCAGGTGTGGGCGATCACCGGAGGCGACCCGCCTGTGCAACTGACGCGTCTTCCCGATCCGGTGCAGTCGGTGGCGTGGAGCCCGGCCGGCGACTGGCTGGCCTATGACGTGGCGCCGGGTGGCGGGCTTAACGTTCAGGTCCATGTCATGCGGCCCGATGGCAGCGGTGACCGGCTGGTTACCGCCGGCGGACAGAGCAACAACCGCCTGTTCGGCTGGACGAAGGACGGCAAGGCGCTGCGCATCGGCTCGGCCGCCGTCGACCCGGCACGCTTTGAACCGCAGCTGGTGAATCCTGCCACCGGAACGGCGACCGGCATCGGCAAGGGGTCTTCGGGGCTCGGCGACCTGATCGTCGGCAAGGATGGCCGGATCGCCGTCGTCGACCGGGCGGTGACCCGCGGCGACAGCAATATCTGGCTGGTCGATCGCGCCAGCGGGGCGGAGCAGCTGGTGACGCCGCACGAGGGGCGGGCGCAGTTTTCGACCATCGATCTGTCGCCCGACGGCCGGCGGCTGTGGCTGATCGGCAACGCCGCCACCGATCGTTATGCGCTGGTCGCCGTCGATATCGATGCCGCGGGCAAGACCGGCCCGATGCGGACGGTGCTGGCCCGCGTCGATGCCGAGCTGGAAAATGCCGTACTGAGCGAGGATGGCGCCACCATCGCGCTGTTCTGGAACAAGGGCGGCCGCAGCGAACTGGCGTGGTTCGACACGCGGGCAGGCAAGGAGCGTGCCGGGCCAGTGCTGCCCTTCGATCTCGCCGGCGCGCCGGACTTTGCTGCGGATGGCAAATCGCTGCTGTTCACCGGGTCGGGCGCGGCGGCGCCGGCGAACCTGTATCGGGTCCAGGTCGCCGACAATGCCCTGACCCGGCTGACCGATTCGGCGCATGACGGTGTCGACCTGGCGGCGCTGGTGCGGCCGCGCTTGCTCGAATGGACGGCGCGCGACGGGGTGAAGCTGTCGGGCTGGTTGTATGCGCCGGCGGGCGCCGCCGGGCCGCAGCCGATGGTGTTTCTGTATCACGGCGGGCCGGAGGGCCAGTCGCGGCCCAGCCTGAGCAGCGATGTCCAGGCACTGGTTGCGAACGGCATCTCGGTGCTGCTGCCCAACGTCCGCGGCTCGAGCGGGGCGGGGCGGGCATTCATGGAGCTCGACAACGGCCCGCTGCGGGTGAACGGCGTCACCGATATCGCCGATACCAGCGATTTCGTGGTGAAGGCGGGCCTGGCCGATCCGAAGCGGCTGGGCATCATGGGCGGCAGCTATGGCGGCTATATGGTCATGGCCGGGGTGACGGCGTTTCCAAAAATGTTCGCTGCCGGGGTCAACCTGTTCGGTGTCGTCAATTTCGACACGTTCTTCAAGAACACCCAGCCCTGGATGGCGGCGATTTCGACCGTCGAATACGGCGACCCGGTGAAGGACAAGGCGATGCTGGCGCGCCTGTCGCCGCTCAACAAGATCGGTGTAGTGACGACGCCGCTGCTCGTGCTCCACGGCGCCAACGACACCAATGTGCCGGTGATCGAGGCCGAACAGATTGTTGCCAGCCTGAAGGGCCGGGGCGTGCCGGTGGAGTACATCCTGTTCCCCGACGAGGGGCATGGCTGGCGCAAGCTGCCGAACCGGGTGCGCAGCACGACGGCGATCGTGGGGTTTTTCCGGGCGAAGTTCGGGATGTGAGGCGACAGGCGCCGGCAGATGTTGCGGTTCCGTAAATACCGGTGCACGTTGCGGCGGTTTTGCGGGGGGCAGGCATGACGACATTTCACAGGTTGGGGATGGCGGGTGTGATCGCGGCGATGGCGGTACCCGCGGCGGCGACAATCTATACCGGCGTGCGGACGGTCGGGGCGAACACCGCGACGATGTCGATCACGACCGACGGCACGCTGGGGGTGCTGGCCGATACCAACATCACTGATTTCTTTGTCACCCTGACCAGCCCGGCGCGGACGACGTCGGTCGCCTATGCCGACCAGGCGCCGCAGCTGTCGGGCAGCGGCCTTGTCGCCGCCGGGCGGCATCTGACCTTTGATTTCGCGGCGGATTCGATCTTCCTGATGCTGTTTTCGGGCCGCGGCGCCTATTGCCTCGATGGCGCGCTGTCGGCGGTGACATGCCTCGGCGTGGCGCCGAGCGAGACGGTGCTGTTCTTCGGACCGGGCGGCAACGTCACCGAGGGCCGTAGCGGCGTCGCGATCATCGCCAGCGCCAATGTGCCGGAGCCGGCGAGCTGGGCGATGCTGGTGGCCGGGTTCGGGCTGGTCGGCTCGGTCATGCGGCGGCGGGTGGCGAGCGCGTGACGTCGTGACGGTGGCCTGAAGCAGCGGCGCGTCCGACTCGGTCAGCGACCGATACCGGCGGCCCGGGCGACGCCGCGCGGCGACTCCCGATGCGTTTGCCGCGTCCAAGCTGCGGGATGGCTACTTTACCATGAATAAATGGTTTCTTCTTTGACAACATCATGGTCGTGGGTGCATATGGGTCGTGCCTATCGCGGGGCGGGTCTCCGGCGGCATCATGCACTTCTCGTAGCTGGGGTTCACCATGGAAGACGGTCATCCCTTCATCGATTGTTATGCCGTTCTGCAGGTCGACCCCCGGTGCAGCGCGCGACAGCTGGAGGTGGCCTATCGCCAGCTGGCGAAGATGTATCACCCCGATCATCCGGAAACCGCCGACTTGGAGCGCTTCAACAACATCACCGAAGCCTATAGTCTGCTGAGAAACCCGGATAAGCGGTCGATCTACAATACGCTCTATACCCACAAGACCGGCTATTCCTTTGCGCCGAAAGAGACGCCGCGCACCGAAGGCATGGCGGCGATCAGCGATGCCAACATGCACGGCAGTATCCTGTTGTACCTGTACAGGAAACGGCGCGAATGCGCGCGGCACCCCGGTGTCGGTACCTACGACATCCTGCGCAATCTCGATTGTTCGGAAGACCATTTCGAATTCCACGCCTGGTATCTGCGCAAGAAGGGCTTCATCGAACACACCGAGGACGGGCAATACGCGATCACCGTCGAAGGCGTCGACCACGTCATCGCCATGTCGCAGACCGCGGAAAAGACGCTGCGCATCACCCAATGGGACGATGCCGAGCCGGAGCACTGGACCGCGCGCGAAGCCGCCACGGTACAATAAGGCCGGAGCGGGGCTGTCGGCGGCTCGATCGCAGGCGGCAACATCCAACAAAAGTCTCGAAAGTCACCGAGTTGCAATGGGCGAGAACTTTGTAAAATCTGTACGCCTGCGCCCTGTCTTGCAGCGTCGGGCGAGGGTCTGGCTGCAGGCTGTGCATTCCGCGACTGTTGCACAAACGAACCATGTAGGACAGCCGGCCGGATTCCGCGCTGTGGCCTCGAGGGGTGTCCATCGTCTTTGCCGCCCGTGGGAGGAGGCGACTCGGCGCTTTGGCCAGGCGGTAGACGTCGCCTTGCCGAGTTTGGCGGGCGGGAGAGGGTGACAGCTTTACAGCGCGACGCAGGGCGCGCCGTCGGCAGGTGCGGCGCCGGCGAGACCGGGTCTCGCCTTTATGGTCGGGCTGAAACTGATCCGATAGGTCAGTTCGAACTCGCGCAGCGGCACTGGCTGGGGGTGGGCGCCGGGGCCTCTGCCGATTGCGGGGACGAGGATGGTGCGCCCGGTCGTCATCGTGCGTGTCGGCCCGGCGCCGAACCGCGCCGGGCGCCGAAATTCGGACCAGACGGCGCCGCCGAGATCGTTGACGAACAGCAGTTGCAGGCGGTTGGCGCTGCCGAGCGTCACCGACCGGCAGAAATTCAGCGGCACGCTGCCACCTTCGGGCGGCAATGCCAGTCCCGCCGGCGGCAATTGGCGCACGACGCCGTTGGTGAACAACCTGAATTGTCCCGCCTCGGGCGCGCCGGGCCGGGCATGGGCGGCGGCGACACCGGGCGGCAGCGGATTGCGCCGGATGCTCAGCAACTGGATTGTCGCCGTGTCGACGCCGGTCGCCACGATGAAGGGCCGCGTCGCCAGCGGCGGATCGAACTTCACCGCATCGGTGATCGGATCGGTGCCCAGGTCGATGCCGACCGAGCGGCACGGGCCCTGGAAGGTCCGCAGGCTGCCGATCGGCGACAGCTCGCGCTTGATGCGGGAATCGATGAACCGCGACAGCTCGTCGGCAGTGAAGAAACTGACGAGTTTCTCCCAGAAACCCGGTTCACCGACGATGGCGCGGTCGAAGGCGACGTCGATCGCCAGATTGCCCTGGCGCGCCCCGTTCGGCGCCGCGCAGGTGAAATGCACCTGGTAAGGATAGGTGATGCTGCGGTTGGGGCCGGTGACGCTGACGAAGGCGAGGCGGCCGAAAACGGTGAAGCGGCGCAGGTTCGGCTGGCTGGTGTGGCGCTCGGGATCGGTAAAGGGCCGGCCGAAACAGGTCTTGCACTTCAGCGGGCGCGCATTGGGCGCCCATTGAACGAAGCCCTGGTTGTCTTTGACCTTTTTGGCATAGTCGGGCAGGCAGGTTTCATTGCCCTGGGCATCCCTGGGGCCGGTCTTGCCGTCGCGCTTCATCAGGATCGAGCACAGGGCAAAATCGGCGGCCTTCTCGACGCCGGCGCGGAAGAACGCCATCGATACGCCCTTCGGCGCTTCGGGCTTCGCCTGGAACGGAAATTCGAGCGGCGGCGGCGCACCGAGACTGTTTTCCTGCGCGGCTGCCGGGGGCGCGGCGAACGCCAGTGCGAATGCGAAGACGATGGTGGGTATCAGGCGTGGCGGCATGGCGGCGGCCCCTTCCAAGGATCATGCGATCCCCGGCGGTGTGGTCCGCAGCGCCTCATGGCCGTGCCGGCCGGCGCTTTTGCGACACTGGCCGCACCTTCCCGAGGTGTAATGATTAGCAGTTTTTCGGGGTTCTCGCAATGTGGGGGTTTGGGGGGCCACGGTGGCGCGCAGCACCCTCGCCGCCTTATTGAGCATCCGCTCGCCCAAGACTTACCTCTCCCGGCGGCACTGGCTCGGCAGCCACGCGGCGGAAGGTGGCGGAGGCGCTGGAGGCGCCGGCGTGGGCGTTGGAGGACGAAGGGCCTCCGGCGGCTGGGGCCTGAGGCCCTAGACCCCTTTGTCTTAAGGCACACTACCGCTTTCGACACAGGGCATTAGCAGCGTTCTTTCCCTAGCGATCAAAGCTAACTGACAAACGCCTAATAGTTATCGTCAAAATGCCTCAGCTGGAACATAAGACTCGATATTTCTAAGTTATCGATTTTGCGCGCGATGCCGCGCAGCTTGACGGTCTTCTCGGTCTTGGTAACGTTACGTCTTTCGTCATAGAATACGACGTTCCGCGATGCCATGCTTTGGAAGAATGGCTTGGTCATCACGCTTCTCGGATCAGCGAGCCAACCGTGGCGGATACCTTCGTAGGCCATCAACCACGTGGGTTCAGTCTTAACCCTATCCTCTGTAACACATGCTTCCCATGCCGATATAGGAAGTCGCCTGCGGCAAAGACCTTGGCTATTCATATCAAGCATGGTTAGAGCGAGAGCACTCGATTGAGTATTAACTAAACTATCGTACAGAATTCGGCTCGTTACAGTTTGCTTCAGCCCTCGAAGGGTAAACAACAACCAGATTACCTCGTAGTCGTGTCCATTTACGACATTTTGGGTTATGAGTTCGTTAAATCTCTTTTCTATACGATCAGATGAAACACGTTTTGTCTTGAAGCTTAGGTTGAGGAGTACTTGGCATATTCTATCCATTGACCCTGGCGAAACTACCGCAGCTTTAAGTAGAAACGACTCCAGCATCTCAGCGTCATTGGGCAAAGGTCGATGTGATGCAATGACAGATAGAGCGTAATTCGTAACTGGTTGCTGTTGAAATTGGACTTGCAGGCGAATCACCAAGCTCAAAAACTCCCGAAGCCTATTACCGTGCAGCGGGCCCGGCCTATGAATCAAAAAAGCGCCTAGCTCAGATTGCCAAGCTTCTTCGGTGTGCAATAAGGCGCGCTGTATGCTGGTTTTGCTACCATTGATGTCAAGCCCGTATGCTCGATAGGCTGCTGATATAGATGCTATCGCATTTTCAGACTTTTCAAATGACGATAGTCCGATGAACCAGTCATCCTGAAGGCGATCCACTCGATTTTTGGTAAAATCTTTACTATTGGTTGATATCATATCATCAATACGACTAGAAATTATCTCCGCTAAAATACGTGAAGTTTCTGGGCCAATAGGAATGCCAACAGTCTGGTTACGGTTGCATGCGCGAACTATCGCGTCCAGTCGGTCTCCTAAGGAGCCTTCGTGAGTTTTCAGATCCGACTTGACCCGTTCTTTCCCATATGCAGCCCAAGGTATCGAATGTGTATAAATAGAAGGATAGAATCTTGTAATGTCTGTTTTTACCAACCAGTCTGAGGTTGATTCAATGTACGCCTTACGAATCCGATGAAGTGCAAAATTTATATCCTTTAGACCTCTAGGATGCTTACTATCGACTTCCAAACTGTCCATTGTGAACCGCCTACGCTGAAGCCACCTAGAGATCTTGCGCCAGTTCGTAGCCAGTTCGTATGTGAGAAGTGATTGAGGAATCGGGTGGGTTATGTTTATGCTTCTGCGTTCGAAGCCTTTTTTTGGAATCGACAGAGTCTCTACCTCTGCCGCACTTATAACGTAGCCGTAAGCGTCCCGTTTTTTCCTTTTATCCCGCGTTTTGTAGTCACGCCTCTCCTTAAAGAGTTTATCAGATCTCCATTGGGATATGAGGTCTGGCGCGTTGTTGCCGAAAGACTCCGTCGTAAACGTCGGCGGAAGCTCTTTCGGAAAATATCCTTGAGAAAGCAGTATCTTAATGATCTCGTCCGACAATTTTGGCCCCCGCCTCTCGTCCGCACGCTCCTAGTGTGGTCGCCGATACTCGCTACCGTCAATCGTCGTAGAGAGACATTTTAGCGGCAATTGTCACTCCGCCGCCGGCAAATAAATCTCCCCACCCTTGGCCCGGAACTCGGCGCTCTTCTCGGCCATCCCGGCCTCCAGCATCGCATCCGTGTTCTGCTTCGCCGCATAATCCCGCACGTCCTGCGTGATCTTCATGCTGCAGAACTTCGGGCCGCACATCGAGCAGAAATGGGCGACCTTGGCGCCTTCCGCCGGCAGGGTCTCGTCGTGGTATTTGAGGGCGGTTTCGGGGTCGAGCGACAGGTTGAACTGGTCGCGCCAGCGGAAGTCGAAGCGGGCGCGGCTGAGGGCGTCGTCGCGGAGTTGGGCGGCGGGGTGGCCCTTGGCGAGGTCGGCGGCGTGCGCGGCGAGCTTGTAGGTGATGACGCCGACCTTGACGTCGTCGCGATCGGGCAGGCCGAGATGCTCCTTTGGCGTCACATAGCAGAGCATTGCGCAGCCGAACCAGCCGATCATCGCGGCGCCGATGCCGCTGGTGATATGGTCGTAGCCCGGCGCGATGTCGGTGGTGAGCGGCCCGAGCGTATAGAAGGGCGCCTCGCCGCAGGTTTCGAGCTGCTTGGTCATGTTGACCTTGATCTTGTGCATCGGGACATGGCCCGGGCCCTCGATCATCACTTGGCAGTCATGCTTCCAGGCGATCTGGGTGAGTTCGCCGAGGGTTTCCAGCTCGGCGAATTGCGCGCGGTCGTTGGCGTCGGCGATGCTGCCGGGGCGCAGACCGTCGCCGAGGCTGAACGACACGTCATAGGCGCGCATGATCTCGCAGATGTCCTCGAAATGGGTGTAGAGGAAATTCTCCTTGTGGTGGCTGAGGCACCATTTGGCGAGGATGCTGCCGCCGCGGGAAACGATGCCGGTGACGCGGTTGGCGGTCATCGGCACATAGGCAAGCCTGACACCCGCGTGGATGGTGAAATAGTCGACGCCCTGTTCGGCCTGTTCGATCAGCGTGTCGCGGTACACCTCCCAGGTCAGGTCCTCGGCGATGCCGCCGACTTTCTCCAGCGCCTGGTAGATCGGCACGGTGCCGATGGGGACGGGGGAGTTGCGCAGGATCCATTCGCGGGTGTTGTGGATGTTGCGGCCGGTGCTGAGGTCCATGACATTGTCGGCGCCCCAGCGGGTGGCCCAGACCATCTTTTCGACTTCCTCGGCGATGCTCGACGCAACGGCGCTGTTGCCGATGTTGGCGTTGATCTTGACGAGGAAGTTGCGGCCGATGGCCATCGGTTCGGCTTCGGGGTGGTTGATGTTCGACGGGATGATGGCGCGGCCGCGGGCGATCTCGCTGCGCACGAATTCGGGGGTGACATAGTCGGGAATCTCGGCGCCGAAATCCTCGCCGTCGCGGATGTGGCCGGCTACTGCCGCGCGGCCGATATTCTCGCGGATGGCGACATATTCCATCTCGGGCGTGATGATGCCGCGGCGGGCATAGGCGATCTGGGTGACGGCCTTGCCGTCCCTGGCGCGCCAGGGGGTGCGGTTGACGTGCGGAAATTCAGGCGTTTCGGGCTGTTTCAGGCCGCCGAAGATGCCGTTGTCCTCGGGCTTGACCTCGCGGCCGGCGTAGCGCTCGCAATCGCCGCGCGCTTCGATCCAGGGCAGGCGCAGCGCCGGCAGGCCGGCGGCGATGTCGATGCGGGCGGTGTCGTCGGTATAGGGCCCGCTGGTGTCGTAGATGCGGACCGGCGGCTCGTTGGCGCTGGGCTCGAGCACGACCTCGCGCATGGCGACGCGAATATCGGGAAACAGCGTGCCGGCGACATGGACCTTGCGGCTGCCGGGCAGGGCGCCGGTGGTGACGGGCATTTCGATCTTGGAATTGATGTCGGCCATGTCGAGCACTCCACAAAAGGGGAGTGCGGGCAGGTGCCACGCCCTCCCTACGCCGGTGCAAACCGGATCAGGTTCAGCGGGTCGCAGCGTGCACGCTGCCTCTCAGCCGGTGATACCGGCCCCCCGGGATAGCCAGTGTAGCTTCTATCGCCTGAAGTTGGCCAGCCCTTTGTCCGTCCCGCATAATTTGTCCCAGAAGCGGAAATACAGGCCATAATTGCAGGTGTAGCGCTTGTGGTGTTCCTCGTGGTGGCTCGCCGTGATGATGTGGCGGCCGAACCAGCCGTCGACCCAGCGGGCGGGAAACATCTCCCACCCCATGTGGTTGGTGACGCCCATGACCGTCGCGACGGTAAGGACGACGGCGAGCGCGCTGAGATGGATGGGGATGACGAAGACGATGAGCGGGATGACGAGGGCGCCGGACAGCGCCTCCCATGGCGAAAAGCTCATGGCGGCCCAGGCGGTGGGGGGTTTCGACGCGTGGTGAATGGCGTGGACACGGGCGAACAGCGCCGGGGCATGCATCCAGCGGTGGGTCCAGTAGAACCAGCTATCGTGGAGGAACAGGTAGAGCGCGACGCTGACCGGCCACCAGAGCGCGTCGCCGAGGCCGAAGTCGGTGTAGATGCGGGTGAGATCCTGGAAGCGCCAGGCAGCAAGCATCAGCCCGGCGGGCAGGCCGTAGATCAGCGCGGAGACGATCGACCAGCGGATTTCGGCGCGGACCTGGCGGCGCCGGCGCGCCGGATCGGCGGGCCCGGCGACGATGCCACGGCGGGCGGTCCACCAGGCAAAGCCGCCGCTCGCCGCGAAATAGCGGGCGATGACGATCGCCATCGTCTGCAGCGTGGCGATGGCAAAGGGCAGGACGGTGGCGGACACGCCGATGTCATTGCCCGCTGCCGGGGCGGGGTTCAAGGTGCGCGGTGTCGCGCCATGGCGACGATTCCCGAATTTTCCAATTGAAACAGTGCCGGGCAGACCGTAATCCGGTTGTGGGGCACGGGGGACGGGCATGCGTATCGGGGAATTGCTGGTGGCGGCGCGTCTGGTGACGCCCGGTCAAATCGATGCGGCGCTGCAGCTGCAGTCGAGCGAGGGTGGACGGCTCGGGCAGAAACTGATCGATATCGGCGCCATCGACCAGGCAACGCTGGACAAGTTTTCGCACCAGATCCCCAAGGCGCCGGTATCGATCGCCGAAACCGGCATCAGCGAGACCGAGCTGCTAAACCTGCTGTTGAAGACCGTGCTGTCGGGCGGCCTGGAGACACTGGCCGCCTGCAGCGAGGCGATGCGGCTGCCGACGGCGATCATGGCCGAACTGTTCGACTCAGGGGTGCGCAACCAGCTGTTCAACGGCCTCGGCCAGGCGATGGGTGGCGGTGGCATGCGCTATGGCCTGACCGAAAAGGGCCGCAAGCGCGCGGTGGAGGCGCTGGAAGCGTCGAGCTATGCCGGCGCGGCGCCGGTGACGCTGACGAGCTATACCCATTGGCTCGAGCTGCAGAAGGTCACCAACGAGAATATCGACTGGGCCGGCATCCAGGCCGCGTTTGCCGACCTGCAGATCGCCGATGCCTTTGTCGACCAGATCGGGCCGGCGATCCGGTCGGGGCGCCCGGTGCTGCTGTACGGCCCGCCGGGGAACGGCAAGACGTCGACGGCGCAACGGCTGAGCCGGGTATTCAAGGACGTCATCCATGTGCCGCACGCGGTGATGATCGATGGCCAGATCATGCGGGTGTTCGATCCCGACGTGCACGAGCCTGTCGACAAGAAACCGAAATCGGCGCTGCTCACGGTCTCGCTGTTTGCCGAGGATTTCGACGAACGCTGGGTGGCATGCAAGCGGCCCTTCATCGTCACCGGCGGCGAACTGACACTGGAGATGCTCGACCTGCGCTATGAGCCGACGGCGAATTTCTACGAGGCGCCGCTGCATGTGAAGGCGGCGGGGGGCTGTTTGCTGATCGACGATTTCGGCCGCCAGATCGTGACCCCGACGGCGCTGCTCAACCGCTGGATCGTGCCGCTGGAAAGCCGTGTCGATTACATGAAGCTGCACACCGGCAAGAGCTTCAAGCTGCCGTTCGAGGCGATCGTCATCTTTTCGACGAACCTGGCCCCGGCCGACCTGATGGACCCGGCGTTCCTGCGGCGCATCCCGTACAAGCTGGAGGTCGGCGCCCCGCCGCTGGCGCTGTACAAGCGCATCTGGGCCGATGTATCGGCGGCGCATGGCCTGGGGGAGGCATTCAACGACGCGGTATTCGATGATATCGTGGCCAAGCTGGGTGCAAAAAACGTGCCGCTGGCGGCGTACCAGCCGCGTTTCCTGATCGAACAGATCGTGGCGGCGTGCCGGTTCAAGGCGATGCCGATGGATTTCCACGTCGAATTTGTCGATTATGCGCTGAGCAACCTGTCGATCGGTGGCGATGCACCGCCGGGCACGCTGGCGAAAGTCTGATTGCGAGCCCTGAACGGGTCGTTGGTGGAGCAAGGGAGGATCGAACTCCCGACCTCAGCAGTGCGATTGCTGCGCTCTCCCATCTGAGCTATTGCCCCACAGCGACGGAAGGCGGCCCGTATAGGGGCGGCCACCGCGCGATGCAACGGGGGTTTTGCGGGCGTTTTCGCATTTTCCGGGCTGGCGCTGGCGGGCTGGATGCCCCGCGAGGATTCGAACCTCGATAAACGGAGTCAGAGTCCGTTGTCTTACCGTTAGACGACAGGGCAATAGGCCGGCTGCCAGCGGAAGCGCCGTCTAGGCAGGACCGGCGGCCAAGTCAATTGCCTGTTGCCCTATCGGCCGCCGTTGGCCGCATATTTGCATTGGCGGGGCTGCCGCACTAGCGTGTCGACAGGTTCCGGCGCCCTGTTCTGGGTGGCCGGTGAAGAATGGGATTACAGACTGCAATGTCGGCCCCGGCATCATCGCCGCCCGACACGGTAACCCCGCCAGGGGCGGGGGCCGTGGAATGGGCACCGTCACGCGATAGCGCCGGGCGCCGGATGCAACGGGGCCCCGCCTTGCGCCGCGGCCATACCTATGGCGCACTCGATCTCGGCACCAACAACTGCCGGCTGCTCATCGCACGGCCGGGACCGCAAGGCTTCATCATCGTCGATGCCTATTCCCGCGTCGTCCGTCTGGGCGAGGGATTGCTCGAGGCCGGGCGGCTGTCGGATGCCGCCATGGACCGGACGGTTGCGGCGCTCGCCGCCTGCGCCGACAAGCTGTCGCGGCGCGACGTGCGCCTGACCCGCAATGTCGCCACCGAAGCCTGTCGCCGTGCCGCCAATGGGGCGCGCTTTGTCGAGCGGGTGTTCGACGAGACGGGCATCGCCCTCGATGTGATCAGCGCGGCGGAGGAGGCGAGGCTGGCGGTGCTTGGCTGCCACATGCTGATCGCCGCCGATGGCCCGCCGGCGCTGGTATTCGACATCGGCGGCGGCTCGACCGAATTGATGCTGGTCGCCCCCGGCTCCGTGAACGGCGGCGAGCCCGATATTCTGGAGTGGGTCAGCCTGCCCTGGGGCGTGGTTTCGCTGGCGGAAACCGAGCCACAATGGCCGGGCGCGGAGGATCGCCTGCGCGGTTATGAACGCATGCTGCAGCGGGTCGGGCCGATGCTCGACGGCTTTCGCGAGCGGCTGGTGGCGCGCGGCGTGCGCGACGTGCAGCTGCTCGGCACGTCGGGGACGATCACGACGCTGGCGAGTGTCGAACTCGGCTTGCCGGGCTATGATCGGCGTCAGGTCGATGGCTGTGCGGTCGACAATGCGCCGCTGCTGGCACTGTGCCGGCGCATCGCGCTGCAAAGCGTGCAGGAGCGGGCGCGGGTGGCGTGCATCGGGCCCGACAGGGCGGAGTTGATCGTCGCCGGCTGCGCCATCCTGGAAGCGATCCTGGCGCGCTGGCCGGGCGGCGACGTACGGGTGGCCGATCGGGGCATCCGCGAAGGTATCCTGCGGACCCTGATGGGCCGCGACGGCGTCTGGGCAGCAGGTAAATGACGGTCACGAGCGGCAAGGGTGGCAAGGGGGGCGGCAGCGCCGGCGGGGGGCCGGGCGGCACCGGCGGCCGCTCGCGCGGCGGCAAGGTCAAGGTGAAGAACGCCCATCGGCGCACGACGTCGTCGAACCAGTGGCTCGCCCGGCATCTTAACGACCCCTATGTCGCCGCCGCCAAGGCCGCCGGCTATCGCAGCCGGGCGGCGTTCAAGCTGAAGGAACTCGATGCGCAATTTTCGCTGCTGAACCAGGTCGAGCGGGTTGTCGACCTGGGTGCGGCGCCGGGTGGTTGGTGCCAGGTGGTGCTGGAAAGGCGGCCGCGGGCGACGGTGGTGGGGATCGATCTGCTGCCGATCGAGCCGATCACGGGGGTGACCTTGTTCGAGAAGGACATTCTCGACGACGACACGGAAAGCGTGCTGCTTGCGGCGCTGGGCGGCCAGGCGGATATCGTGTTGTCGGATATGGCGGCGAATACCGTCGGCCATCAGATGACCGATTACCTGCGCACCATGGGGTTGATCGAAGCCGGGCTCGACATGGCGGGGCGGCTGCTGCGGCCGGGCGGGGCATTCGTTGCCAAGGTGCTGGCCGGGGGCGGCGACGGCGCGCTGACGGCGCTGCTGAAACAGTCGTTCACCACCGTGAAGCATGTGAAGCCGCCGGCCAGCCGCAAGGGGTCGAGCGAATGGTATGTGGTGGCGCAGGGGTTCAAGGCGACGACCGAGGGGTGAACTGGTTGCATCTGTCACCCCGGCGCATGCCGGGGCCCACAAATTCACAATTGCCATGTGGTTCGTGTGCGTACGGGCGACATCGATCGTGGTTCATGGGCCCCGGCCTGCGCCGGGGTGACAATGGGGTGGATTTAGCTGCTCCCCCATCCTCGCCCGTTGCGTCGCGCCGTCATGGCTGGCAAGCACTCCGCCATGAAAACGCTCGCGCTCGCCCTGCTCCTTGCTTCCGTCCCGGCCGCCGCCATCTCGGTGGACCAGCTTAAGCTCGACACGAAGACGCTGTCGTCCGACGCCTTCGAGGGCCGGGCGCCGGGCACGGCGGGGGAGGCGAAGACCGTCGATTATCTGATCAGCCGCATGAAGGCGATCGGGCTGCAGCCGGGCAACAAGGGGCAGTGGACACAGGATGTCCCGCTGGCGGCGATCACGCTCGATCCCAAGGTGACATTGACCTTTGCTGGTGGGGCAGCGCCGATCACGCTGAACTACATCGACGACATGGTGGTTTGGACAAAGCGGCAGGTCGAGCGGCAGGTTCTCGCCAATGCGCCGGTGGTGTTCGTCGGCTATGGCATCAACGCACCCGAGCGCGGCTGGAACGATTACGCCGGTGCCGATGTGCGCGGCAAGACGGTGATCATCCTGGTCAACGATCCCGATTGGGAGACCGGGGCGGCGGGCAAGGATGCCGGGCTCTTCGAGGGCCGGGCGATGACCTATTACGGCCGCTATTCGTACAAGTATGAGGAAGCCATGCGCCAGGGGGCGGCGGCGGCAATCATCATTCATGATACGGAGCCGGCGGCGTATCCGTTCAGCGTCATCACCTCGACGGCGCGGGCGCCCAAGATCGATCTCGATCTGCCCGACAAGGGCATGAAGCGCGTCGGTGTCGAAGGCTGGATGACCAAGCCGGCGGCGACGCAGGTGCTGGCGGCGGCGGGACTCGACTTGGCGGCCCTGATGGCGGCGGCGAAGGTCAAGGGCTTCAAGGCGGTCGAGACCAGGCTGACGGCGTCGGCGACGCTCGACAACAGCATCACCCGGTCGCTGTCCAAGAATGTCATGGGCATATTGCCCGGCGCGTCGCGGCCGGACGAGGTGGTGCTCTATTCGGCGCATTGGGACCATCTCGGCCGCTGCGCCGCCAATGCCGCGGGTGACGACATCTGCAACGGCGCGGTCGACAATGCCTCGGGCACCGCCGGCATGCTGGCGATCGCGGCGGATTTTGCTGCCGGCAAGCGCCCGGCGCGGTCGGTGCTGTTCGTCGCGGTTACCGCCGAGGAATCGGGCCTGCTCGGATCGCGCTGGTATGCCGAAAACCCGGTCTATCCGCTCGGCCGGACTGTCGGCGGGGTCAACATGGACAGCCTCAACGTCATCGGCCGCATGGATGGGCTGACGGTGGAAGGCGCCGGCAAGTCGGAACTGGAGGCGATGGCGTTGCGGCTGGCGCGGGCGCAGGGTCGCACGCTGCGGGCCGAGGCCACGCCGGAGAAGGGCTTTTACTTCCGGTCGGATCATTTCAGCTTTGCCAAACTGGGCGTGCCGATGCTGGCGGCGGGCAGCGGCGGTGAACTGGTCGGCAAGCCAAAGGGGTCGGCGGCCGCGGCGGTGGCGCGTTTCGGCAAGGATTATCACCAGCCGTCGGACGAATATTCGCCCGACTGGGACTGGTCGGGGGCGGTGCAGGATCTGGAGCTGTACAAGGGGCTGGGGCTCGAGCTCGCCAATGGCAGCGCCTGGCCGAACTGGTTCACCGACAGCGAGTTCCGCGCCATTCGCGATGCCTCGCGGAGCGCCGCCAAGTGACCGCGCGCCAGCCCGCGGAATGGATGCCGCACGCCGCGACCTGGACGGCATTCCCCAGCGCCGCCGACCTGTGGGAAGATGACCTCGAACCGGCGCAGGCCGAAGTTGCCGCCATGGTGCGGGCGATCGCCGCGGGGGAACGCGTCGAGCTGCTGGTGGCGAACGACGCCGCGATGGCCGTGGCGCGCGACCTGCTGGCGGGCTGCGACGTCGGCTTCCACGCCTACGGCTTTGGCGACATCTGGCTGCGCGACACTGGCCCGTTGTTCATGGCATCGCCGGTCGGCGCCGCGGCGGCCGGGTTCCGCTTCAACGGCTGGGGTGGCAAATACGACCTGGCCGGCGACGATGGCGTTGCGGCGTTCGTGGCACAGGCCGCCGGCGTGCCGCTGGCGCGGCATGGCTGGGTGCTGGAGGGCGGCGCCATCGATTGCGACGGCACCGGGCTCGCGGTGACCACCGAGCAATGCCTGCTCAACCCCAACCGCAACCCCAGGATGGACATCACCGAGATCGAATCGCACCTGCGCCGCGATCTCGGGATCGACCGGGTGCTGTGGCTGGGGGACGGCCTGCTCAACGACCATACCGACGGCCATGTCGATAACCTGGCGCGCTTCGTTGCGCCGGGGGTGCTGGCGCTGCCGGTGCCGGCGGCGGACGACCCCAATCATGCCGTGCTGGTCGATGCGCACGACCGGGCGCGCGATTTCGGGCTCGATATCGTCGGCGTGCCTTCACCCGGCCGGGTGGAGCGCGACGGCGAGATCGTGCCGGCGAGCCATATGAACTTCTACATCGGCAACAACGTGGTCGTCGTGCCGACCTATGGCGCGGCGTCGGACGCTGCCGCGGTTCGGGCGATCGGCGCGCTGTTTCCGGGCCGGGATTGCATCGGGCTGCGCGCGGACCATATTTTGACCGGCGGCGGCAGTTTTCATTGCATCACCCAGCAGCAGCCGGCTTGAGGATCCATGACGCGTAACATCACCGTTGCCGGGCTCCAGCTCGCCTTCACCGGCGTGCGCGATACCGATATCGCCCACACTGCCGTGGCCGTGCGCGCCGCTGCCGCCGCGGGCGCGCAGGTCATCCTGCCGCCCGAGCTGTTCGAGGGGCATTATTTCTGCCGCCACGAGGACGAGAGCCTGTTCGCCAATGCGCTGCCGCTCGACAAGCACCCGGCGGTCGCGACCATGCAGCAGGTTGCGCTGGAGACGAAGACGTATATCCCGACGAGCTTCTTCGAGCGCGATGGACCGCATCATTACAACAGCCTCGCGATGATCGACGATGGCGGCAACATCATGGGCGTCTATCGGAAAAGCCATATTCCCGATGGCCCGGGCTATGAGGAGAAATTCTATTTCCGGCCCGGCAACACCGGCTTCAAGGTGTGGCCGACGAAGCATGGTGTGGTGGGCGTCGGCATCTGCTGGGACCAATGGTATCCGGAGACGGCGCGGGCGATGATGCTGCAGGGCGCCGAAGTGCTGATGTTCCCGACTGCGATCGGCAGTGAGCCGCACGATCCCAACCTCGACACGCGGCGCATGTGGCGACGGGCGATGCAGGGCCATGCCGTGTCGAACGTCGTGCCGGTGGTGGCATGCAATCGCGTCGGCACCGAGGAGGCGGGGACGCCGCATGCGCAGACCTTTTATGGCACGAGCTTCATAGCCGACCAGCGCGGGGATATCATGTCGGAGGTCGGCGACGCCGGCGAGGGGCAGGTGCTGGCGACATTCGACCTCGACCTCGCGGCCAAACATCGCGCGGCGTTCGGCTTTTTCCGCGATCGGCGGCCGGATCTCTATGGGCGGCTGGCAGTCGACGCCTGACGCGCGGCGAGGACGCGGGCCCAGAAGTCGGCGCCGCGCACGTTGAGCCGTTCTATATAGACCTCGTCGCGCCATTCGGTGATGAGCAGCGGCGGCCGGCCGGGGCACCAGACCCAGAAATCGATGCTCGGGTAGCCGGTGACGGCGAGGGTCTGCTGGAGCTGGCCGATGTAATGGCCGGGGACGCGGCCGGAACGGGCGACTTCGCTGTAGGTCGCTTGGCCGCACTTGATCTCGAGGGCGCGGCCGGCGGCGGGATCGAGGCCGTCGAGGCTGGCGCGCTGCCAGGGGCGGGCGATGGAGACGAGGCAACAGGGCGCGACGGCGCTGCCATGGGCGGCAATGTAGAGCCGGCGGGCCTGGGCCTCCAGGCCCGTATCGCGGGGCGGCGGCGGGGCACCGAACAAGTCGGCGACGACGGGCGCCGGGCGCGGGCGGCGGCCTGAAAGCAAACGAGCCGGGCCGTAGCGCGGCGGGGCGACCTTCTCGGCAAACAGCGCGGCCGGGGAGCGCCAGGGGTTCTCGCCCATCAGCGCTGGGGCGTCGGAGCCGCCGATGCCGTCGTGGCGCCAGCGCAGCCACGGGATGCTCCCCTGGTCATGGTCGATGACCTGAAAGCTCATGAGAGCGGCTCGGTACCGGTGCGAAGCGGCTGGGGCGCGGCATAGGACAGGCTTTTCCACAGCCATTCGAGCGGCCCCGTGGCAAACAGCTTCAGCCACAGGTTGGCGATGATGATCTGGCTGACGATGATGGCGGTGGCGAGGGCGAACAGCTGGCCAAAGCCCAATTTCCCGAACAGCCCGAGGAACGGCCAGCCGAACAGCACCACGGCCGCCGCCGAGGCGCCCATGTAGGTCGACAGCGGCAACCGGCCATTGGCCTCGAACGGCCTGAGCATGATCTTGCCGAGGCCGGTCGACAGCGCCAGCGTGACGCCGCCGATGTGCCCCAGCGTGATCGGCAGGCGGGCCAGTCCGAAGGTCACCATGCCGATATCGGGCAAGGCGTCGAAACGCAGCTGGGCGACGGTCGCGGGCACGCGCAGGGCCAGGCCGATGCCATAGCCGGCGACCAGCAGCAGCACAAAGGTGGCGCGGCTCGCCCGGCCCTGGATGATGCCCCATTTGAACAACGCCATGCCGATCATCATGGTGCCGAACGCTTCGATGACATTTTCCCAGTAGATGCCGACTTCGGTGAACTCGACAGAAACCCAGGCCTTGATGCGGGCGGCGGCATAGGCTGCGAACGGCCCTTTCATGCGGGCCTTTTCGGCCTTGATGATGGCAGGATCGATGCCCCGCGCCTCGGCCTGGGCGGCGCCCCATTTCGCCAGCACGGCCTTGTCGGCGTCGCCGAGTCTTTCGCCGCCGGCGAGCCGGTCACCGGCGGCCGTGGCGGCGGTCGCCAGCGCGGCGCGCTCGCGATACTCGATCATGCTGGGGGCCAGCAGGCCGAGGTTGACGGCGATGCCGAGGCCGAGCAGCCAGCGGGAGCGGAGGCGGCGGAACGGGAAGATCAGCAACGCCGCGGTGCCGTAGGCAAAGAGGATATCGCCTTCCCACAGGAAAACGACGCCATGGGCGATGCCGAAGACCATCAGCCACATGTTGCGGCGCATGTGCAGGTCGGCCACCGCCACCGGGCCGTCGGGCGTCATGGCATGGCGCGCCATGATCAGCACGCCGGCGCCGAACAGCAGTTCCAGAAGGCCGCGCTGCGTGCCATCGAGCAGCCGGTTCACCCACCAGGCCGCCTGGTCGAAGCCGTTCCAGCTGACCCGGTTGGGGAAATACTCGGGGTTCGAGAAATCCCCCATATACTGGATATTCATGTACAGGATGAGCAGGATGGCAAGGCCGCGCAGCACGTCGAGCTGGGCGATACGCTCGTTGGCGGCGATGCGTGCGAGGTTCATCCGCGCTCCCGTTCGGCCAAGGCGGTGGCGAAGACAGCCTCGAACATTTCCGCCGTCAGCCGGCCGGTGTTGGTGTTGTAGCGGCTACAATGGTAGCTATCGATCAGCACGATGCCGCTGGGCAGGCGGTGGAGGTTGTTGTGGCCGAACGGATATTTCGGCAGCTTGCCGCCGATGGCCTTGATTGTCGACTGGTGGGCGATCTGGCCCAGCGCGATGATGACCTTCAGGTTCGGCAGCGTCTTCAGCCGCTCGACGAGGAACGGACGGCAGGCGTGGATCTCGCTTGGGTCGGGCTTGTTCTGCGGCGGCACGCAGCGGACCGAGTTGACGATGATGGCGCCTTCGAGCGCCAGGCCGTCGTCGCTGCGCGCTTCGTAGGTACCGCTGGTAAAGCCGAACTTTTCGAGCGTGGCATAAAGCAGCAGCCCGGCCCAATCGCCGGTGAACGGCCGGCCGGTGCGGTTGGCACCCTGCAGTCCCGGGGCAAGGCCGGTGATGGCCAGCCAGGCATCGGGATCCCCGAAGGCCGGCACCGGCGCATTCCACCAGCCGGGGTGGCGCTCGATATTGGCGTTGCGGAAGCCGACGAGGCGGGGGCAGATCGGGCAGTCGCGCGGCGCGTCGCCCGGTTGCGGCACATGGCCGGGCCAGGGCTCGGCAGGCGGCGTCACGGCAGGAGCAGGTTCGATTTCCATGGCGCCAGCGTGTAGGCGCAACGGGGCCATGGCAACAACCATCCTGATCGCGCTCGGCTCCAATCGCCGCCACGGCCGCCATGGCCGGCCGGAGGGTGTTGTCAGTGCAGCGATCGCGGCGCTGACGGCTGCCGGTCTGGCGGTGACGGCACGGTCGCGCACGCATCCGACGGCACCGCTGGGGCCGGGCGGCCGGCGCTTTGCCAATGCCGTGGTGACAGTCACGAGCGCTTTGCCACTGGCCGACGTGCTGTTGCTCATCAAGCGCATCGAGCACGATTTCGGCCGACGCGGCGGGCGGCGCTGGGGTGACCGGGTGCTCGATCTCGACATCATCGGGGCCGGTGCCGCGGTGGTGCGATCGGGCCCCTTGCAGGTGCCGCATCCCCGCCTGGCCGGACGGCGCTTCGTGCTCGATCCGCTGGTCGAGGTGGCGCCGATGTGGCGGCATCCGGTGCGCAACCTGACGGCGAGACAGTTGCGCGCGCGCGCAATGCGGCCTAAAGCCCGCGGCTGATTACGGTTCGGCTACGGTGCCGGGCCGTATCGAAGCTGTCATGGCTTCGGGCCCATAGCTCAATCGGTAGAGCGCGCGCCTTTTAAGCGCTAGGTCGCGGGTTCGAATCCCGCTGGGCCCACCAACTTTTGCGGAGCGACGGGTGAAGGTTCGGGACGTCGACCAGTCAATGCAGGCCTGAACGGGTGGCACCCGGCTGGAAGATATTACTTTCCGTCGGCTTCTCGCTTGTCGCGACGTTGTTGACGATGCTTGTGGTGGCGTCGCTGCCCGGCACCGACCCGGTGGCAACGGAATGGTGGCTGGTCGGGATGATCCTGCCGGTGCTGGTATCGACGCCCATCACGGTGATCCTGGTCCGCCAATCGGAATCGATCCGGCGGCTCAATGCCGAGCTGACCGAAGCCTATTCCAGCCTGCAACGCACCGCGGAAACCGACCATCTGACCGGGGTCGCCAATCGTGCCGCCTTCGAAGCGCGGGTAACCCGGTTGCAGGCGCGTCGACCCGGCTGGTTCCTGATCGTCGATATCGATCATTTCAAGATCATCAATGACAGCAACGGCCATGCCATCGGCGACGCGGCGCTGGTTGCCGTGGCGCGGGCAATCATCGACACCGTCGGCCCCGACGATATCGTCGCCCGCATCGGCGGGGAGGAATTTGCCATCTACCTGCCGGTCGGCAGCAGCGCCGCGGCGCTGTGGCTGGCCGAACAGATCCGCCACGCTGTCGGCGCGCTGCGCATCATCGGCGAAGATGGCGACGCGATTCCGCTGGCGGTCAGCATCGGCGTCGCCGGCGGGCCCGGGTTGACCGTTGCCGCCGGGATGCAGGCCGCCGATCGCGCGATGTACCACGCCAAGCAGAATGGCCGCGACCGGGTGCAACTGGCAGGCTGAAACGCTGCGTGACCTGGCGGCAGCGCCCGGCTACCGAGGGCAAGGGGGGACGTGCACATGCCATTGGCCGATTATCAGTTATCCGATTTTACGGCAGTGCCGTTCACCAGGCCGGTCTACCGGCGCGGGTCGGGGCCGGCAGTCATCGTCATCCACGAAGTACCGGGGCTGCACCCGCTGGTCGTCGCATTCGGCGACAGGCTGGTCGAGGCCGGCTTCACGGTGTTCATGCCCAGCCTGTTCGGCACGCCGGGAAAGCCGGTCACCAAGGCCTATGCCATCGGCCAGATCCTGCTCAACATCTGCATACGCCGTGAATTCCATACCTGGAGCGGCGGCAAGTCTTCGCCGATCGTCGACTGGCTGCGGGCACTGGCGCGGCATGCCCATGAAGAATGCGGCGGTCCCGGGGTGGGCGCGGTCGGCATGTGCTTCACCGGCGGCTTCGCGCTGGCGATGATGACCGAGCCCAGCGTCATCGCGCCGGTGTTGTCACAGCCGTCGCTGCCGCTGCGAGGCGGCGACAAGGGGGCCATCGATGTGTCGCCGGCGGAGGTCGCTTGCGCGCGGGGGCGCTTTGAAATGGAGAACCTGTCGATGCTCGGCCTCAGGTACAAATCGGACGGGCTGGTGCCCGATGCGCGTTTCGACCGCTATGCCTATGAGTTCGGCGAGCGTTTCGAGACTGTCGAGCTCGACGATGCCGATGCGCGACCCGGCACCGGCATGGCACCGCATTCGGTGCTGACCATCCATCTGCCGGAAAGCGGGCCCGGCAAGGCCGCCGAAACGCGCACGATTGATTTCTTTCGCCACCGGCTCGGGCTATCAGGCCGCGACGCCATCGAGGAGACCCTGCCATGACCGCCGCCAACGTTGCCGCCCTTGCCGCCGCGATCGCCAGCCTGGTCGCCACCACTGCCGGCGCGTCGGTCGCACCTGTCGTACTGGCGAGCGGGACATCGA
Organism: Sandarakinorhabdus sp. DWP1-3-1; assembly: GCF_049896705.1. Classification (NCBI taxonomy): domain Bacteria; kingdom Pseudomonadati; phylum Pseudomonadota; class Alphaproteobacteria; order Sphingomonadales; family Sphingosinicellaceae; genus Sandarakinorhabdus; species Sandarakinorhabdus sp. DWP1-3-1. Next base: position 737,598 of record NZ_JAFCUV010000001.1, read on the forward strand.
TTACCGATGTGAAGGTCGGCAAGGGCGCGGAAGCGGCACCGGGCCAGATTGTCAGCGTCCATTACACGGGGTGGTTGTACCAGGACGGGCGCCGCGCCGCGAAGTTCGATTCCTCGCGTGACCGCAACGAGCCTTTCGCCTTTGCACTGGGCGCCGGCCAGGTCATCCAGGGCTGGGACGAAGGCGTCGCCGGCATGAAGATCGGCGGCAAGCGCACGCTGATCATCCCGGCGGCGGCGGGCTATGGCGATCGCGGCGCGGGTGCCGACATTCCGCCGGGCGCGACGCTGATCTTCGACGTGGAGCTGATGGGCGTCGAGTAGCGCCGGGCCACGGGGCGGCGCGGATGTTCGCGATTCGCGAGGATGACCTGGCCGGTGCCGAGGTGCGGGCGCTGCTGGCGCTGCACCTGGCCGGCATGCACGCGAGTTCGCCGCCGGGGGCGGTGTTTGCGCTCGACCTGTCGGGCCTGGCGGCGCCCGAGGTCACGGTGTGGACTGCGTGGCGCGGCGACCGGTTGGCGAGCGTCGGCGCCATCAAGATGCTGGCGGATGGCAATGCCGAGGTGAAGTCGATGCGCACCCACCCGGAATTTGCACGGCAGGGGGCTGCGACGGCGATCCTGGTCACGATAATGGCGGCCGCCCGCGCCCGTGGTGCAAGGCGTCTGAGCCTTGAAACGGGCACCGGCGCGGCGTTCGATGCCGCATTGCAACTGTATCGACGGCACGGTTTTCGCAATGGCCCGGCGTTCGGCACCTATCAGGCGAGTGCATTCAATCAGTTTCTGCATGTTGAGCTGATCTAGATCGACGGACGCCACGTTGTCGTGCCCATGCGCGGACGGCAAAACAGGCCATCGCAACGGCGGCCGGAATTGGCTATGCCGCACCTGCGAAGACAGGAGCAGGGATGTCGGACGGCGAGAATGCGGCAATGTGTGTGCTGGTGCTGCAGGGCGGCGGTGCGCTCGGCAGCTACCAGGCCGGGGTGTTCGAGGCGCTGACCGAGGTCGACATGTGCCCGGACTGGGTTGCCGGCATCTCGATCGGCGCCATCAATGCGGCATTGATTGCCGGGAATCCGGTCGAGAAGCGGGTCGCCCGGCTTACCGAATTCTGGGACCTGGTGACGTCGGGAGTGACCGCGGACGCGCCGATGCTGGGCGACGGCATTCGCAAGCAATGGAACCAGATCGCCGCGGCGATGACCGTGGCCCAGGGGGCGCCCGGATTCTTCAAGCCGATCTGGCCACCGGTCGTGCCCTGGCTGAAGGGGCCGATCGGTTATTATGACACGGCGCCGCTACGGGCGACGCTGGAGCGGCTGGTCGACTGGGACCTGCTCAACGACGGCCCGGTACGAGTGTCGGTCGGCACGGTCAACGTCGAGACCGGCAACTTCCGCTATTTCGACAATCGCGAGCAACGGCTTGGACCCGAGCACATCATGGCATCGGGCGCGTTGCCGCCGGGATTCCCGCCGGTGCTGATCGACGGCGAATACTGGTGGGACGGCGGGCTGGTGTCGAACACGCCGCTCGATCATGTGCTCGAAGTCGAGCAGGAGCGTGATCTGATGATTTTCCAGGTCGACCTGTTCCCGTCGCGCGGGCCGATGCCGGAAACCATCGGCGAGGCCGAGGAGCGGGTGAAGGATATCCGTTTTTCCAGTCGTACACGGCAGAATACCGACAGCAATGTCCGGATGCTGCGGGCACGGACAGCGTTCAAGGGGTTGGTCGCCAAGCTGCCGCCGGAACTGCGCGACAGCGAGGAAGTGCGCGTGCTGTCGGAGATTGCTCGTGAGAACCGCATCACCATCGCCCAGCTGATCTATCGCGACAAGAGCTGGGCCGGCGAGGCCAAGGATTACGAGTTCAGCCGCGCCACCATGGCGGAACACTGGCTGCACGGTCGTGAGGACGTCATGCGCACCGTCCATGATGCCGCCTGGATGGCGCAGCCGATGCAGCAGGGCACCGTCGTCTACGACCTGACCCGACCCGACGCCAGTATTCCCCAACTGACCCGACAGGTGAAATCATGACCAAGATGCTCGCTGGCAATACGGCGCTCGTGACCGGATCGACGAGCGGGATCGGCCTCGCCATGGCGACGGCACTGGCGGCCGAAGGTGCCGACATCATCATCAACGGCTTTGGCGACGCGGCGGTAGTGGAGGCGGAGCGGGCAAAGCTTGAAGCAAGCCACGGTGTCAGGGCGTTTTATTCACCCACAGACATGACCGATGGCGACGCCATTGCTGCCATGTTTGCCGACGCGGCGACCCGGTTCGGCGGTGTCGACATTCTCATCAACAATGCCGGCATCCAGCATGTCGCGCCGATCGACGAGTTCCCGGTCGACAAATGGAACCAGATCATCGCGCTCAACATGTCGGCGGCCTTCCATGCGATGCGCGCCGTCATTCCGCAGATGAAGGCGAAGAAATGGGGCCGCATCATTTCCACGGCGAGCGCCCACAGCAAGGCCGCGAGCCCGTTCAAATCGGCCTATGTCACCGCCAAGCACGGGCTTGCTGGCCTCACCAAGACCGCGGCGCTGGAAGTGGCGACCCATGGCATTACCGTCAACGCGATCAGCCCGGGCTATGTCTGGACGCCGCTGGTCGAAAAGCAGATCCCCGACACCATGGCGGCGCGCGGGCTGACGCGCGAACAGGTCATCAACGACGTGCTGCTGGAAGCGCAGCCGACCAAGGAGTTCGTGACCAGCGAACAGGTCGCTTCGCTCGCGGTCTATCTGTGCTCCGACGCCGCGGCGCAGATCACCGGTGCCAATCTGTCGATCGACGGGGGCTGGACAGCAGCCTGATTCGCGGCATCCTGGTTTGACCTGCGACCGAAGGCAGCGGTGGGAACAGGGCCGCGCCAGCGGACGTTGCCGTCCCGAAGGGAGACGGACAATGGCAGACAAGAGCTTCAAGGCCGGCGACAAGGTCGAATGGGAGTCGTCGGGCGGTCATTCGGTCGGCAAGGTGGTCAGGAAGATCACCGGTACCGCCAAGGTAAAGGGCCATGTCGCCAAGGCGACCAAGGACAAGCCGGAATATCTGGTGAAGTCGGACAAGAGCGGCGGCGAGGCGATCCACAAACCCGACGCGTTGAAAAAGGCCTGAGCCATGGCTGGGCACAAGCCGCCTGAGACCGTGGCAAAAGCCGCCGCCAAGGGCCTGGAGCTGCGCGCCAGGTTCAACCGCGGCGGCACCGATGTCGGGGTCCACCGGGCCGAACAGTTGCAGGCCCGCCGGCCGGTCAGCGACGACGACATCACGGCGATCAGCAGCTATTTCAAGCGTCATGCCGTCGACAAAGAGGCCAAGGCCCATGAATGGGGCGATGATGACGACCCGTCGGCGGGTTATATCGCGTGGCTGTTGTGGGGCGGCGATGCCGGCGAACGCTGGGCCGACGATATCAAGGCCGGGCGTTAAGCGGGCTATTCACCGGCGCCGGCAGCGGCCATCATGGCACCTTAACCAGGGGATGCGTGATGACCAAGGCTTCCGACCTGCTGGTACAGTGCCTGGAGAATGAAGGCTGCGAGTATGTTTTCGGCGTGCCCGGCGAGGAGAACCTCGATTTCCTCGACAGCCTGTCGCGATCGACACAGATCCGCCTGATCCTGACACGGCACGAGCAGGGCGCCGGCTTCATGGCGGCGACCTATGGCCGGCACACGGGCAAGGCCGGTGTGTGCCTGGCGACCCTGGGGCCGGGTGCAACCAACCTTGTCACTGCGGCCGCCTATGCAACACTTGGCGGCATGCCGATGCTGATGATCACCGGGCAGAAACCCATCAAGAAATCGAAGCAGGGTCGTTTCCAGATTCTCGATGTCGTCGACATGATGCGGCCGATCACCAAATATACGCATCAGTTGGCGTCGGCCGACAACATCCCGGCGCGAACGCGCGAGGCGTTCCGCCTGGCGCAAGAGGAAAAGCCTGGCGCGACACACCTCGAGCTGCCCGAGGACATCGCGCATGATCCGACCGATGCGACGCCGATCGCGCCGAGCCACGTGCGCCGCCCGGTGCCCGATGCCAAGGCGATCGCCGCGGCGGTGCGGGCGATCGAGGCGGCGCGTGCGCCGATCCTGGTGATCGGGGCCGGCGCCAACCGGACGATGACGTCGCGGATGCTGAACCTGCTCGTCGACAAGACCGGCATCCCGTTCCTGACAACGCAGCTCGGGAAGGGCGTCATCGACGAACGCCACCCCAAGTTCGTCGGCTGCGCCGCCCTGTCGTCGGGCGATTTCGTTCATGCCGCCATTCGCCATGCCGATCTGATCGTCAACATCGGTCATGATGTCATCGAAAAGCCGCCCTTCTTCATGACGACCGGCGGTACCGATGTCATCCATGTGTCCAACCGATCGGCAGAGGTCGACCCGGTCTATTTCCCGCAAATCGAGGTCATCGGCGATATCGCCAACGCCGTCTGGCAGATCACCGAGGCCATCACCCGGCAGCAGCATTGGGCCTGCTCGCCAATGTTGGCGGCACGCGCGGCAGAGGTGGCGCACCGCGAAGCGGCGGTCACGGACCTGCGCTGCCCGATCTATCCGCAATATCTGGTCGACCAGGTCAGGAAGGCGATGCCGTCTGACGGGATCATCGCGCTCGACAACGGTGTCTACAAATTATGGTTCGCGCGCAACTACACGGCACACCAGGCCAATACGGTGCTGCTCGACAACGCACTGGCGACCATGGGGGCAGGGCTGCCGTCGGCGATGGCGTCGGCGATGGTCTATCCGGGTCGCAAGGTGATGGCGATCTGCGGCGACGGCGGCTTCATGATGAATTCGCAGGAGATGGAGACGGCGGTCAGGCTCGGTCTCGACATCACCGTGCTCATTCTCAACGACAATAGTTACGGAATGATCCGCTGGAAACAGGCGAACATGGGCTTTCGGGACTGGGGGCTCAGCTATGGCAACCCGGATTTCGTCAAATACGCCGAAAGCTATGGCGCGCATGGCCACCGCGTCACAAGCGCCGAAATGCTACCCGACCTGCTTGCGTCGTGCCTGGCAGCCAAAGGCGTGCAATTGATCGAATGCCCGGTCGACTATTCAGATAACGACCGCATCCTCAACAAGGATATCAAGGAATTGAGCGCGGTCCTTTGAACGCTATGTAAAAAGGTCAATTGCCCTGCATGGCCCGCATCCGCTCCATGCCGGACTTCAGCTCGTCCTGGCTGACGAAGCCGTCCTTGTCGGCGTCGAGCAACCGGAACCCCATTTCGCGGCGGCCGGCGGCGAGCCATTCGGCCCTGTCCCACTTGCCATCCTTGTTGGTGTCGGCGGCGACCAGCTTGGCACGTGCCTCTGCCATGCCGGCGGCGTCGGTCGGCGCGGTCTGGGCGGCGGCGGCGTTTGCGGCGAGAACGGCGGCGGCCAGCAGCAAGATGCGCATGTCGATGATCTCCCGGGTTTCAGGTTCGATACGTCGGCGAACCGGCTTTCCCCCGGCTCTGCCCCAGCTGCTCAGACATTGCAAAGCCTGGCTTGGCGCGCCCCGCCAAGCCGGTTAAGAGCGAGCGCATGGTAAATGTGTGCGGGGCTTGAGTGTCTTGATGGCGACGCGGCCCGAAAAGTCATCGAAATTGTTCGGCAATGCGGTGCGCCTGACCCCCGAGCCATGCGAGAAGCCCTGGGGCCGCATCATGCTCGGCCCGTGGGGACTCGAACTCGGCAACGGGCGCCAGCCCATTGGAGAGGTTCATCACCGCGTTGCCGCCGGCGACCCGCCGCTGTTGATCAAGACGTTGTTCACCGGCGAACCGCTGTCGGTGCAGGTGCACCCCGATCAGGCGGGCGCGCAGGCGCGCGGACACCGGCGCGGCAAGGACGAGGCCTGGGTGGTGCTCGCCGCCGAACCCGGCGCCCGGATCGGCAAGGGGTTGGTTCGGGACGGCGACGCGGCGACGCTGCGGGCGGCGGCGCATGACGGCACCATCATGGACATGCTGCACTGGCATGATTGTGCCGCGGGCGATGTTTTCTTCACGCCCGCCGGCACCATCCACGCCATCGGCGCAGGGGTCACGCTGTTTGAAATCCAGCAGAATTGCGACCTGACCTACCGCCTGTTCGACCATGGCCGCGATCGGCCGCTGCACCTCGACGACGGGTTGGCGGTGGCCGATATGCGGGCCTGGGCGCCACCGCAGCCGCTGCCGTCCCCCGGGCCTGGCCGAGAATTGCTGGTGGCCGGGCCAAGTTTCGTGCTCGAGCGCATTGTCACCGCCGGCGGCCAGGTGGTTCCGCCGGTCGGCAGGATTCTCTGGCTTGCCGTGGTTTCGGGCAGCGGCCATATCGGCGCTGACAGGCTGGCCGCCGGCGAGGTCTGGGAGATAACCGCGCCGGTGCACCTCGGCGGCCAGGCCGAATTCCTCCTGGCCTATACCGGTGCCGATCCAGTCGCAGACCTGTGGATGGAAGATTGATGGACCAGATCGCGGCGGCCCAGGCCTGGGTGATGGCACTCGGTGCACGCTATGGTGTGAACCCGGTCGTGTTCGGTGCGATCTATGTCGGCGCGATCCCGTTCTTCTTGCTGTTTACCGGCCTGGCCGTGAAGCGGATACGGGCGCGCCAGTCGGCGGTCCTGCCGATCCTGGCGGCCGGGCTGTGCTTTGTCTCGGCCTATCTCTACCTCGCCATTGTCGGCCGCAACATCCCGGTGTGGGTGTGGATATTCCTCGGCGCGCTGGTCGCTTACGGCGCGTGGAGCGCTGTCCGCAATTTCCGCAAGAAGCTGGCCGGCTGAGCTATTCGCGGCGCACGCTGTCCATGCGCTCCTCGGTTACCGGATAGTCGCAATCCTCCGGGATGATCAGCCACATGGCGCCGTCGCGCTCGACGATCTCGGGCTGGATGAATGGCGGGGCGCGGGTCGCGGCGGCGGCCATGATTGCGGCGACGCTGTCGTACTGGCCGAGGCGCTGCAGATTGCATTTTGTCGGGAACACCAGCGCCGCTGTGCCTGCGGCTTCGTCGGCGAGCACCTGGGCCGCGGTGGTCCAGTGGATCGCCACCGCTTCATGACCGTCGGGCGAGATGGCGGCGCCGGCGGTGTTGCCGGCGTCGGCGAGATAGAAATGCGTATCGAAACGACGCTTGATGGGCGCCGCAGCCGGCGGTTCCCAGCGCGCGAAGGGGATGAAGCGATCGGCGGCCACCTTGTGATCGAGCGCGGCGAGCGTGGCGGCAAACGTGCACGCTTCGGCGCTGTCGGGACCGGTGGCGAGTTCGGCGCGAGCGCGGGCAAGCTGCGCCGGGTCGGCGGCGGCGCCGCTGGTCAGCAGCACGCCGGTTTCCTCCAGCGCTTCACGGCAGCAGGCGATGCGGGCCGAGGCATCGATGTCGTCTAGGCGTTCGAACCCGGTCGCGAGGCGGGGGTCTCGCGCCGTGGTCACATCGGCCGGATCGACCCGGCCGCCGGGAAACACCAGCGCGCCGCCGGCAAAGGCGAGGTTATCGCCACGCTTGATCATCAGGATTTCAGGGCCGGCGGGCGAATCGCGCAGCAGGATCACGGTGGCGGCGAGGATACTGGTCATGGGTCGGACCGTAGGCGCGAAGCCGATCCGTTGCACCCCTGCTGGAAATAAGGGCGCGGCTGTGGGAGGGTCGGCCGCATGAATGCAATCGAAATCCTCGGTCTGGCTGCCAGCCTGAGCCTGCTGGCGGGCTGGCGGCTTTATGCCGCGGTGCTGGCGGCGGGGCTGGCGATGCGGTTCGGCGTGCTCGACATGGTCGGCGTGCCGGCGCTGCCGCATGCACTCGCGGGGCTGCAGGTGCTGTCCAACCCCTGGGTGCTCGGCATCGCGGCGCTGGGGACGGCGGCGGAGTTCCTGGCCGACAAGGTGGCCTGGCTCGACAGCGTCTGGGACACGCTGCACACGTTGGTGCGGCCGGTTGGCGGGGCTCTGCTGGCGCTGGCGGTGGTGTCGCCGGACGACAATGCGCTGGCAGTGGTGGTGTTTCTGCTCGGCGGCGGCGCGGCGCTGGCCTCGCATGCGGCCAAGGCGGGGTCGCGCGCGGTCATCAACGGTTCGCCGGAGCCGGTCAGCAACGTCGTCGTCTCGGTGGCGGAGGACGGGCTGGTGGCGGGCGGGCTGTGGCTGGCGCTGAGCCATCCGCAGTGGGCGGCGGCGCTGGCGCTGGGCCTGGCGGCGCTGGCGGCGGTGCTGCTCTGGTTGGCCTGGCGGATCCTGGGGCCGCTGTGGCGCCGGCTGTGGCGGGCCTGAAGCGCTTGGACGGCGACGCGTGCCGGTGTAAGGCCGGGCGCAAGATCGGGAGCATAGCATGAGCGTTCGCCCTTGGCGTGACATCACCCGCCGCAAATCGCGGCAGATCATGGTTGGCAAGGTGCCGGTGGGCGGCGATGCGCCGATCGCCGTGCAGACGATGACCAACACGCTGACCAGCGATGCCGCGGCGACGATCGACCAGATCCGCCGCTGCGAGGAGGTCGGCGCCGATATCGTCCGCGTGTCGTGCCCCGATGTGGAGAGCACGGCGGCGCTGTCGACCATCGTCCGCGCGGTCAACGTGCCGATCGTTGCCGACATCCATTTCCACTACAAGCGCGGCCTGGAGGCGGCCGATGCCGGCGCCGCCTGCCTGCGCATCAATCCGGGCAACATCGGGTCGCAGGCTCGCGTCAAGGAAGTCGTCCGCGCTGCCAAGGCCAATGGCTGTTCGATCCGCATCGGCGTGAACGCCGGATCGCTGGAGAAGCATCTGCTCGAGAAGTACGGCGAGCCGTGCCCGGAGGCGCTCGTCGAAAGCGCGCTCGAGCATATGAAGATGCTCCAGGACGAGGATTTTCACGAGTTCAAGATTTCGGTGAAGGCTTCGGACGTGTTCCTCGCCGTTGCCGCCTACAACGGCCTCGCCGAAGTCTGCGACTATCCGCTGCACCTCGGCATCACCGAGGCCGGCGGGCTGCAGGGCGGTACCGTCAAGTCATCGATCGGGCTGGGCATGCTGCTGTGGGCCGGTGTCGGTGACACGATCCGCGTGTCGCTGTCGGCGGACCCGGTCGAGGAAGTGAAGGTCGGCTATCATATCCTGAAGTCGCTCGGCATCCGGGCGCGCGGCGTTCGCGTCGTGTCATGCCCCAGCTGCGCGCGCCAGGGCTTCGATGTCGTCAAGACCGTCGAGACGCTGGAGACGCGGCTGGCGCATATCACCACCCCGCTGTCGCTGTCGGTGCTCGGCTGCGTGGTGAATGGCCCCGGTGAGGCGCGCGAGACCGATATCGGCCTGACCGGCGGCGGCAATGGGCGGCACATGGTGTTCCTTAGCGGCATCACCGACCATGTCATCGAGAGTGAGAAGATGGTCGATCACATCGTGATGCTGGTCGAGAAGAAGGCCGCCGAGCTCGAAGCAGCCAAGCTGGCGGCGGAAGCGATTGCGGCGGAATAGCGCTGATGCATGGCATCGTCACCGTGCTGCTGTGGGCGCTGGTCGGCATTGCCAAGATCGCGGCGCTGGTGCTGTTGATCGAAAGTCGGTGGGGCGCCGCCGTGCTGGCGCTGGCACTGACCGGACTGATGGTCGTCGTGGCGTTGCAGTGGCGACGTCGCGTCGCCTGACCGGACTTGCGCCGCGGTGCTTGCAATGGTCAGTGGCGTCATGATCCGTCCCGCGACACCCGCCGATATCGCCACAATCCGTCAGCTGATCGTCGAGCTGGCGATTTACGAGCGTGAACCCGATGCCGTGAAAGCGACCGAGGCCCAGCTGCACGAGGCGCTGTTCGGCGCGCGGCCGATCGCCGAGGCGGTGCTGGCGGAGCATGACGGAGAAGCAGTCGGGCTGGCGCTGTTCTTCACCAATTTCTCGACCTGGGAGGGCAGGGGCGGGCTGTATCTCGAAGACCTGTTCGTCCGGCCGGAAGCGCGCGGGGCCGGGGTCGGCAAGGCGCTGCTGGTGCATCTGGCGGGGATCGCTGTCGCGCGAGGCTATGGCCGGTTCGAATGGCAAGTGCTTGACTGGAACGAGCCGGCGATCGGGTTCTACAAGGCGCTGGGGGCCAGGCCGCGAGACGAGTGGACGGTTATGCGGGTGGATGGCGACGCGCTGGCGGCGCTGGCGGGCGCTGCTCCCCCTGCCTGAAAGGGAGTGGGATGCGGGGGAGGGTGAGCCATCCCGCGCCCGAGTTCAGTGAGGGTCGGACACACCCTCCCCCGACCCCTCCCTTGAAAGGGAGGGGGGAAGTAAGGGTCAGCCGCGTGGCGCGCCCGGATGTTCGCGGGGTGACGGCACGTTGGCGCCCTTTTCGGCTTCGTTATACCGTTCGATCGATTCCAGGATCAGCCGTTCGGCGGTCGCCTTGCCCTGCCAGCCCTGGAACTTCGTCCATTTGCCGGGCTCCAGGTCCTTGTAGTGGGTAAAGAAATGCTCGATCTGCTGAAGAAGAATGTCCGGCAAGTCGGTGTATTCGCTGACATTGTCGTAATAGGGGTGAACCTTGTTAACCGACACGCAGAGCAACTTGGCGTCACCGCCGGCGTCGTCCTCCATCATCATCACGCCGACCGGGCGGACGCGGCTGATGCAGCCGGGCACGAAGGGGGTGCGAGCGACGACAAGGGCGTCGATCGGGTCGCCATCCTCGGCGAGTGTGTGCGGGATGAAGCCGTAGTTGGTCGGATAGCGCATGGCGGTGTGCAGGATGCGATCGACGAACAGCGCGCCCGAGGCCTTGTCGAGCTCGTACTTGACCGGTTCGCCGCCCAGCGGGCATTCGATGACGACGTTGACGTCGTGCGGCGGGTTCACGCCGATGGGGATTTGATCGATCCGCATTAATGTCTCCTGTGCTGCGGCGCGGCGTAGGGGCCGCGGCGTGATTTGTCTATGGGAAGGATGGCTATGGCCTGGCTGGCACTGATCCTCGGCGGATTGTTCGAAGTAGGCTTCACGACGTCGCTGCGCTTTGTCGACGGCTTTCGCAACTTGCCCTGGGTGTTGGTCTTCCTTGTCGCGGTCAGCCTGTCGATGGGGCTGCTCGAATATGCCGGGCGGACCATTCCGATCGGCACCGCCTATGCCGTGTGGGCCGGGGTGGGTGCGGCCGGTACGGCGATCGTCGGCATCATCTGGTTCGGCGAGGTCGCCAGCCTGCCGCGCCTGCTGCTGCTGGCGGGCCTGGTCGGCTGCATCGTCGGGCTGAAGCTGATCAAGGCCTAGCCTTGAGCAGCTGGTCGAGCGCCCCCTCCGGCCCGGTCTTTTCGAAGCGCGGGTAGCGCAGGCCGCCATTCCAGGCGAAGTCCACGACGCGCAGCCGGTCGGCGGTCTTCACCAGCAGCCGGATCGGCGCCTTGCCGCCCTTGGCCGCGGTGATCTCGGCCTTGAGCTGGTCGTCGGAATAGGGCTTGTCGTTGACCGCGACCAGGCTGTCACTGACGGTCAGGCCGGCGGCATAGGCTGCACTGTCCCAGACGACCTGCTCGATCAACCCGTCCTTGCCGATGACGAGCCCGCCCGAATAGCTGAGATTGTTGCTCCGCACGCCGCGACGTGCTTCCGCAAAGGCCGTCGTCGGGGTGTCGGTATAGACGAGCTTGTAGCCCGACATGGTGAAGCCGTTGAGCGGCGCGTGCTCGGCCTTTTCGGTCAGCCGCTGGTTGAGGAAACCCGCCCAGTCATAGGGCACGACACCGTTCAGGGTGCTGACGACCGTGTTGAAATCATAGGTGTTGACGCCCCAGTCGCCATCGTTGACGCCGAAGAAGGCGCGGGCAAAATCGTCGAGGCCCCTGGCGCCCTTGCTCTCGCGCCGGATGATGGCGTCGGCCTCCATCCAGATCAGCATGCCTTCGGCGTAATAATCCTCGCTGCGCTGCTCGCTGGTCCAGCCTTTCGGCGCGCGGCGGCTGATCACCGGATCGTTGGTGGTGTCGTCGAGCGAGCGCCAGCTGCGGGCCGGGCGGTTGTCGAGCGACGCGGCGATGGCGGCGAGGCTGTCGAGCGTATCCTGCTTCGACGTGATGCCCGAGCGCGCACCGAGCACATATCCCCAGAACTGCGTCTGGCCTTCATAGACCCAGAGCAGCGAATTGCGCATCGGCACACTGTAGTTCGGCGTGAACAGGTCGGCGCCGCGGCGGTACTTGCCGTTCCAGCTGTGGGTGAATTCGTGCGGCAGCAGGTTGCGATCGCCGGGCCCCTTGTTCCAGTCGGTGAAATAGGGCGGTGAAACGCCGTTCTCGCTGCTGCGATGATGTTCGAGGCCGATGCCGCCCATCACGTCGGAGAGCGACAGCAGCAGGTGATAACGATCGAAATGCCGGGCGCCGAACAGCTTCAGCGACTGGTCGACGAGGCGTTTGTGAGCGTCGATCTGCGCCGGCGTGGCTTCAAGAAAGCGCGGCGCATCGGCGACGACGTCGAGGCTGACGTTGTTGCCGAGGTCCCAGCTTTTCGCCCACCGGCCAGCGATGAAGGGCGAATCGACAAGCGTTTCGAAATCGACGGTCTCATAGGTCGTGGTGTCGCCGCTGCGGCCCGTCGGCTTCAGCACGCCATAGGCGGTCCAGCCGGCCGGCCAGGTGACGCTGGTGCTGAACGGAATTTGGCGGGTGAAATAGCCGGCGGGATAGAGAGCGACGCTGTTCGGTTGCAGGCTGAGCATGTCGGTGGTGGCGACGATGCGGCCCTGGTTTCCGGCGGTGGCCGACAGGAACTGGAAACGGACGTCGAGGCTGCGCGTGCCGGCGGGGACATCGACGGTGAAGGCATAGACGTCGATTTCGTCGCGCTTCCACCGCAGCGGCTTGCCGCCGGCGCTGATGGTCAGGCCCGCGACTTTTTCGACCTGGCCGGTCGGGCTGTGGTTGCCGGGCAGCCATTTCGGAAACAGCAGCGTCATCGGGCCGGGTTCGACGATTGGGATGGTCTGCCGCACCTTCCAGATGCCGCGGGTAACGTCGGTGGCGTCGACCTTCAGCGTGATGGTGCCGGGGTAGGCGATGTCCTGCGGCGCCGGGATGGTGCTGGTGATGGGCAGGGGTTGCGGCAGGCTGCGGATCGGGGCGGCGATGGTAGAGGTGGACAACAGGGCCGCAAGGCCGACCAGCAGAAACGGACGTGGCATCGAGATTCCTTCTTTTGTCACAATTAGGCGCGGCGCTTTGCGGCTGTCCAGCGGCGTTGCAGGTGACATTCGCCGCGGCCTCGCCTATCCGGCAGCGTTATGACGACAGCACAGAAACCACCGCAGCGGGCGCCACAGCGGCCGCGCGGCACGCAGGACATGATGGGTGAGCAGGCTGCGCGCTTCGATCATGTCGTCGAGACGTTCAATCGGGTGCGGAAACTCTATGGTTTCGGCCGGGTCGAGGTGCCGATATTTGAATCGACCGCGGTGTTCGCGCGCTCGCTCGGCGAGACCACCGATGTGGTGTCGAAGGAAATGTATTCGTTCGAGGATCGCGGCGGGGATTCGCTGACGCTGCGGCCGGAATTCACGGCAGGGATTGCGCGCGCCTATATCGAGAATGGCTGGCAGCAGCACGCGCCGATGAAGCTTGCGACCTGGGGGCCGCTGTTCCGCTATGAACGCCCGCAGAAGGGGCGGTTCCGGCAGTTCCACCAGCTCGATGCCGAGGTGCTGGGCGCAGCCGAGCCGGCGGCCGATGTCGAGGTGATCGCGCTGGCGGCACAATTGCTGGACGAGCTGGGGGTCGACGACCGCGTCGTGCTGCAGCTGAACACGCTGGGTGATGCCGAAACGCGGGCAGCGTGGCGCGAGGGGCTGGTGGCGCATTTTTCGGCGCATCTCGATGTACTGTCACCCGAAAGCCGGGAGCGGCTGGCGAAGAACCCGCTGCGGATTCTCGATTCCAAGGCGGAGGGCGACAAGGCGCTGGTCGCCGATGCACCGCGCATCGATGCCTATATGACCGCCGAGGCGGGGGCGTTCTTCGAGGCGGTGCAGAAGGGCCTGCAGGCGTCGGGTGTCGATTTCGTGCGCGCCGAGGCGCTGGTGCGTGGGTTCGACTATTACCGCCACACGGCGTTCGAATTCGTGACCGACGCGCTGGGCGCGCAGGGGACGGTAATCGGCGGCGGCCGCTATGACGGTCTGATCGGCGCGATGGGCGGGCCGGAGACGCCGGCGGTGGGCTGGGCCGGGGGGGTTGAGCGATTGGCTATGCTGGTGGCGGAGCCGGAGGTGGCCAGCACAGTCGCGGTCGTTTCGAACAGCCCCGATCTGGAGCCGGAAGCGCGCGCTTGCCTGTTGACCCTGCGCCGGGCCGGCATTGCTGCCGAGATGGCCTATCGCGGCAATGCCAAGCGGCAGATCGAGGTCGCCAGGAAGCGCGGCGCGAGTGCGATTGTCATCGTGCGCGGCGCAGGAGCGGATCAACCAATCCATGTCCAGACGCTGGCTGCGGACGCCGATGCGGATCGACTGTTGACGCTGCTTGCGGTGCACGCTGCATGATCATTTCTCCCGAACGCATCGCGCAGATCGAACGTCGGCATGCTGACCTCGCGTCGCAGATGGGCAACCCGGCGCTCGCTGCGGACAAGTTCGTCCAGCTGTCGAAGGACTATGCCGAGTTGACGCCGGTCGTCGAAGCTGCGGCGGCGCTGCGGTCGTTACGTGAAGAGGCCGAGAGCCTAAAGTCGATCGCCGCCGCTGACGAGATGTACGACATGGCGCAGGAGGAACTCGGCGCCATCGAGGAGCAGTTGCCCGCCGCCGAGCGCGCACTGGCGCTGAAGCTACTGCCGCGCGACAGCGCCGATGCCAAGCCCGCCATGCTCGAAATCCGCGCCGGTACCGGCGGCGATGAAGCGGCGTTGTTCGCCGGTGATCTGTTCCGCATGTACGAGCGCTATGCGGCGACGCGCGGCTGGCGGATCGAGCCGATATCGATGTCCCCGGGCGAAATGGGCGGCTTCAAGGAAGTCATCGCCAGCGTCACCGGCGATAGCGTCTTTGCCCGGCTGAAGTTCGAAAGCGGCGTCCACCGCGTCCAGCGCGTGCCGGCGACCGAGACGCAAGGCCGCATCCACACCAGCGCCGCCACCGTCGCCGTACTGCCCGAGGCCGAGGAGGTCGATATCGACATCCAAGACAAGGACCTGCGCATCGACGTGTTCCGCTCGTCGGGCCCGGGCGGCCAGTCGGTCAACACCACCGACAGCGCCGTGCGCATCACCCATCTGCCGTCGGGGCTGGTGGTGCAGCAGCAGGACGAGAAATCGCAGCACAAGAACAAGGCCAAGGCGATGAAGGTGCTGCGCTCGCGCCTGTACGACCTCGAACGTTCCAAGGTCGATTCGGCGCGGTCGGCGGACCGCAAGGCGATGGTCGGTTCGGGCGATCGCTCCGAGCGCATCCGCACCTACAACTACCCGCAAGGGCGCGTTACCGACCATCGCATCAACCTGACGCTGCACCGCCTGCCCGAAATTCTCGAGGGCCCGGGGCTGGAGGAACTCGTCGCGGCGCTGATTTCCGAGGACGAAGCCGCGCGCCTGGCGGAACTCGGGTGAACGCCGCCGCCGCGCTGCTCGCCGCGTCCCGCCGTATCGATCGCTTCGACGCCGAGGTGCTGCTGGCGCATCTCGTCGGCACCGATCGCATGACGTTGCTGACGGGGCCGAGCCGCGACATCGACGAGGCCGGTTACGAGGCGCTGGTGGCGCGGCGCGAGAAGGGTGAGCCCGTCGCCTATATCACCGGCTGGCGGGAATTCTGGTCGCTGGAGCTGGCCGTGACGCCCGACGTGCTGATCCCGCGGCCGGATTCGGAAACGCTGATCGAGGCGGCGCAGCGCGTGCGTGGCGATCATGCGCCGGCGACGATCCTCGACCTCGGCACCGGTTCCGGCGCCCTGCTGCTGGCGGCGCTCAGCATCTGGCCGCGGGCGCGCGGGCTGGGCGTCGATCGCAGCTTCGCAGCGCTGGTCGTGGCGGCAGGCAATGCGGCGCGGCTCGGGCTGTCGGACCGTGCTGTGTTCAGCGAAAGCGATTGGGGGCAGGCGGTCGATGGTCGGTTCGACCTGATCCTCAGCAACCCGCCCTATGTCGAGACCGGCGCGGAGCTCGCGACCGACGTGCGCGACCATGAACCGGCGGCGGCATTGTTCGCCGGCGCCGACGGTCTCGATGCCTATCGCATGCTGATCCCGCAACTGCCCAACCTGCTCAACCCGGGCGGTGCCGCCATCATCGAAATCGGCGCGACCCAGGCCGAGGCTGTCGCCGACCTGGCGCGGGCGGAAGGCTTTCGCATCCTGCTGCGGCGGGACCTGGCCGGGCACGACCGGTGCCTCGTGCTGACGCGCTAGCCGTCCCGGCGTTCGAGCATGCGTCCCGACAGGATGGCCACCTGCGGGCGTCCTGCGACAAAGCCGGTGAAGCCTACGCGCTCCGGGTTCCAGTCATCGTCGCTCGGCCGCCAGACGTCTTCGCCGATCTCGTAAAGCTGCTGCACACCATCGGCGTAGAGCTTGTCGCCGCGCGCAACGAGGGTGAAGCCGCCGATCCAGGGATCGTCGCTCTGGTAGTGGCCGGCGCGCTGGGCAAGCCGCTCGGGGGTGGCCGGCAGCGTCGCCGCGGCACCGTTTCGGCCAAAGCGGCCGGGGCCCCAGTCGGCAGCGACGACATTGCCGTTGGAACGGGCAAAAGCCATCGGGAACTCGCCGAAGCGGACGCTGTCGGCGGCGAAGATATCGGGGGCGAGCATGCGCAGCGGCGTGCGAGTGCCGCCATCGACGAGGGTCAGCGCCGGCCCGGCCTCAACCATGAAGCTGCCGCCGGGGCCGGCATAGCGCCCCGCATAGTCTGCCGGCCTGGGAGCCGCAGCCTCGACCAGCGCCGTCGGCGTCGGCAGCGGCTTGCCCTCCTTGGCCGCGCGCATGGCCTGGCAGGCGAACTGGGTGATCAGCCGCGGGCGATAGCCGGCGCCGCCCGACATCGGCGTGCTGGCATAGGCGCCGACTTCGGACACGGCATCGCTGTGGAACGATGAGGCGAAGCTGACCATGCCGCCGGTGTGGTGAAGGAGATCATGACCGTCGACGGGGCGGTGCATGATGCCGAGGCCGTAGGTTTCCGCCGGTGCCGCCGGCACCTGGACGACGGGGCTGGCCAGCCACAGCCTGGCGGTGGCGTCGCTGAACAGCGGACCGCCCTTGCCCTTGCCGACGCCGATCAGGAAACGCAGGTACCGCCCCATGTCGGGCAGCGTCGCCGCGACGGAGCCGGCGCCCAGCGAGGCATCGACCCAGGGTGCCGGCGCCAGCGTGTACGGCGACAGCATCGGCCGGTCGGGACGCAGCGGGCCATAGCTGGCCGGGTAACGGGCGCGATCGCGAAAGGCGATGTTGCCGCGGCTGGCGGCCATGCCGAGCGGCTGCATGATGCGCGCCTCGATGCTGCGCGCCAGCGGGCGGCCGTCGATGCGCTCGATGACGCTGCCGAGAAGATCATAGCCGGTGTTGGAATAGCTCCAGTGGCTGCCGGCCTTGAATCCTGTCCACAATTTGTGGCCGGCGGGGCCGAAGGGCGGTGCGAAATCGGGCAGGCCGGTGGTGTGGTCGAGCAGGCCGCGGATGGTGAACGGCGCATCGGGCAGCGGCGCCTCGGGCAGCACGGTCCGGATATCGGCTTCGAGATCGAGCTTGCCGGCCTCGGCGAGTTGCAACAGGCAGATGGCGACAAAGGATTTGCTGATCGATCCGATCTGCCACAGGTCATCGGGGCCGAGCGGCTGCCGGCGTTCATAGTCGCGGGTGCCGGACTGGATCAGCGCCGTCAGCGGGCCATCGACGACGACAAGGCCGAGTGCGGGCAGGCCGAAGCGTCGGCGATGGTCCTCGACATAGGCGGCAATGGCGGCGAGCGCCTGTTGCTGGGCAGCATTGGCGCCGGGCGCGCTGATGGCGGCGCGGGCGAGGCCGGGCACGGCAGCGACGGCGCTGCCGGCGAGAAACAGGCGGCGATTGATCGGCATGGTGAACCCCCGGAAAGTATCGACTGTGGCGAATGGCGGTCCGGGGTCAAGAGCGGCGCCGAATCGGGACTTGCCTGCCGTGCCAGTCGCGTGCCTAATTCAGCCGGCGCGGGGGCGCCAACGGAGGGGATCATGCCGGTAAACGACACGCCTGCTGCCGATGCGGCGATGGTCAACTGCGCGCTGTGCTGCGTGGCCGGGCTGGCCGGAACCACCGCCGAGGCGGAACGCGGGGCCGTGATCGCCGACGTCGGCGTGCCGGTTGCAAAAATCGAGGAGGTTTTCCTCGAATACGCCTACCGCAAGTGCGCGGTCGCACGGTCCGACCTGGCGAAGGACACGCTGCCGGCGCAGGTGCTTGGCGTACAACGCTGGCTGATGTCTCGTCACGGATTTGCGGTCAATCGTATCGGCGATACCGTCAACCCTCTGTCCGTCGGCGTGATAGCCGGCCAGATGGGCGCCTGCGCGGTCGGGACCCGCTTTGTCGTCCTGGTCATGGATTGGGACGATGACTTCGGCGCCACCGGTGCCCATTGGCTGACAGCGACCCGAACGGCAGGCGGTCTCAGCTATACCGATTACCAGCTCGACGTACCGGCGGGCCAGATCGAGGCGATGCGGCGTGTGACCCGGCGTGTCGCCGCGCCCTTTGGTCAGCCTTCGATCACCGCAAACCTGCGCGAGGCGTTTGCCGACCCCAGTCGCGGCACCAACCGCTTCATGGCGCTGAGCGTGGCGCCGGCGACGGCGACAAACACGGGTTGCTGCTTCAAATGCTATATCACCACGGCAACCTGCGCGGCGATGGGGTTGGCCGATGACTGCGCCGAGCTGCAGGCGCTGCGCCGTTATCGCGATGAGGTGATGCTGGCGACCCCGTCAGGGGCGGCCGCCGTCGCTGCCTATTATGCGGAAGCGCCGGCGATCGTGGCGGCAATCGATCGCCTGCCCGATGCCGCCGAGCATTACCGCCGGCTGTATGACGATTTCATCGCGCCCGCCGCAGCAGCCGCGATGGCCGGCGATAATGATCGTGCCGAAGCATTGTATCGCGCCGGCGTCCGCGCGGCGGCCGCGTGTGCCGAAATTGTGCCGGCCTAAAGCCGGACCATCGCCATCATCGCCTTGGAGCCATAGCGGTCGCCGGCGGTGGTGCCCGGGGGCAGGGCGGCGTCAAGCGTTGCCATGTCAGCGGCGGTGAGGGTGAGCGAAGCGGCACCGGCGTTGTCTTCCAGCGTCAAGCGGCGCTTGGAGCCGGGGATCGGCACCACGCTGTCACCCTTGGCAAGCAGCCAGCCGAGGGCGACCTGTGCGGCGGTGGCGCCATGGGTGGCAGCGATCTCCTTCACGACTGTTACTGCGGCCATGTTGGCGTCGTAGTTGGCGCCCTGGTACCGGGGGTCCTTGGATCGATAGTCGCTGTCGGGCAGGTCCTCGGCGCGGGGCTGGCTGCCGGTCAGGAAGCCGCGGCCGAGCGGTGAATAGGGCACGAAGCCGATGCCGAGTTCCTGGCACAGCGGCCAGATCTCGTCCTCGACGCCGCGTTCCCACAGCGACCATTCGCTCTGCAAGGCGCTGATCGGGTGGACGGCATGGGCGCGGCGGATGGTGCCGGCGCCGGCTTCGGACAGGCCGAGATAACGCACCTTCCCCTCGCGGACGAGGTCCGCCATCGCGCCGACGGTGTCTTCGATGGGGACGTTGGGGTCGACGCGGTGCTGGTAAAACAGGTCGATATGGTCGGTGCCGAGCCGCTTCAGGCTGGCTTCGGCGACCGCGCGCACGTTTTCGGGGCGCGAATCGGTGCCCGAAACCTTGCCGTCGACGATCCTGAAGCCGAATTTGGTGGCGATGACGGCCTGGTCACGCTTGTCTTTCAGTCCGCGGCCGACGAGTTCCTCGTTGATCCAGGGGCCGTAGACTTCGGCGGTGTCGAAGAAATTGACGCCGAGGTCGAGCGCCCGGTGCAGTGTCGCCACCGCCTCGTCGATGTCGACGACACCGTACATCGCCGCCTGGCCGGCGGTGCCCGCCATGCCCATGCAGCCCAGCCCGAGCGCCGAAACCTCGAGTCCCTGCGTACCTAGTTTGCGATGCTGCATTTCCGGCTCCTCTTCGCTGGTGATGCTAAGCGCGGGGCTTCGACAAGCCAATCACTTGCGCGTAAACAGCCGGCAAAGAGCCAGGGCAAAGCAGCATGACACGCAAATATTTCGGCACCGACGGCATTCGTGGCCTGACCAACGCCAGCCCGATGACCGCGGCGATCGCCATGAAGGTGGGGCAGGCGGCAGGCACGCGGTTCCTGCGCGGCAACCACAAGCACCAGGTCGTCATTGCCAAGGACACGCGACTGTCCGGATACATGATGGAATCGGCGCTGACCGCGGGATTCACTTCGGTCGGCATGGACGTCATCCAGGCCGGGCCGATCCCGACGCCGGCGGTAGCGATGCTGACGCGCTCGCTGCGTGCCGACCTGGGCGTGATGATCTCCGCCAGCCACAATGCCTATCAGGACAACGGCATCAAATTGTTCGGGCCCGATGGCTTCAAGCTGTCGGATGCCGACGAAATCGAAATCGAGGCGATGATCGATTCCGATGTCGCGCTCGCCGAGCCCAAGTCGATCGGCCGGGCCCGCCGTATCGAGGATGCCCGCGGCCGCTACATCCATTTTGCCAAGGCGACGTTCCCCGACGACCTGCGGCTCGACGGGTTGAAGGTCGTCATCGATTGCGCCCATGGCGCCGCCTATGGCTGTGCCCCGCAGGCGCTTTGGGAGCTGGGCGCCGATGTCGATGCCATCGGGGTGACGCCCAATGGTTTCAACATCAACGACCAGTTCGGCTCGACCCATCCCAAGGCGCTGCAGATGCGGGTGCTGGAAGTCGGCGCCGACATCGGCATTGCGCTCGATGGCGATGCCGACCGGCTGATCGTCGTCGATGAAAAGGGCCAGATCGTCGACGGCGACCAGATCATGGCACTGATCACCGGCCGCGCGCAGGACACCGGCACGCTGAAGGGCGGCGGGCTGGTGGCGACGGTGATGTCGAACCTGGGGCTGGAGCGCTGGCTGTCGGGGCGCGGGTTGAACCTGCACCGCGCCGGTGTTGGTGACCGCTATGTCCTGGAGGCGATGCGCGCCGGCGGCTACAACATCGGCGGCGAGCAGTCGGGGCATCTGATCCTCGCCGACCATTCGACGACCGGGGACGGCCTGGTGGCGGCGCTGCAGGTGCTGGCGGCGCTGGTGGCGAGTGCCCGGCCGGCGAGCGAGGTGCTCCACATCTTCGATCCGGTGCCGCAGCTGCTGAAAAGCGTGCGCTTCACCGGCAAACCGCTCGACGACGACCAGGTGAAGGCGCTGATCGCCAGCAGCGAGGCGCGGCTGAACGGCCATGGCCGGCTGCTGATCAGGAAGTCGGGGACGGAGCCGGTGATCCGCGTGATGGCAGAGGGCGACGACAAGCAGATGGTGAAGGCAATCGTGGAGGAGATTTGCGCGGCGGTGGTGGCGGCGTGAGCGATCGGCCGGCGCGCATTCTGGTCATTGCCGGGTCGGACAGCGGCGGTGGCGCCGGCATCCAGGCCGATATCAAGACGATTACCTGTCTCGGCGGCTATGCCATGACGGCGGTAACGGCGGTGACGGTGCAGAATACGCTCGGCGTGATGGGCATCCACCCCATTCCAGCCGACGTGGTGGTGGCACAGATGCGAGCGTGTATCGACGATATCGGGGTCGATGCGGTGAAGATCGGCATGATCGGCGCGGCGGAAACGGTCATTGCAATTGCCGAAATCCTGGGCTGGCTCAAGGTGCCGATCGTGCTCGACCCGGTGATGATGGCCAAGGGTGGTGCATCGCTGCTCGATGATGAAGCCGCGCTCGCACTGATCGAGCGGTTGCTGCCGCTGGCCAGCGTGGTGACGCCGAACACGCCCGAGCTGGTGGCACTGTCGGGCACCGAGGTCGAGGATGAGGCCGATGCGCTGCTGGCGGCGCAGGAGTTGCTGCTGCAGGGACCCGGCGCGGTGCTGGCCAAGGGCGGGCATCTGACGGGCGATCGGCTGACTGACTGGCTGGTGACGCGCGGCGGGCATGTGGCGTTTACGGGCACCCGGGTCGAGACTCGGCATACCCATGGCACCGGCTGTACGCTGGCGTCGGCACTGGCGTGCGGGTTGGGGCAGGGGCTGGACCTGAAGGCCGCGGTGGTGCGGGCGCGGGCGTTCGTGGCGCAGGGGATTGCGCGGGCGCCGGGGTTCGGGGGCGGGCACGGGCCGCTGGGGTTTTATCCATTGTGAAGGGTGGCAGCCCCTCACCCCGCTCGGCTGGCGCCGAGTCGCCATCTCCCGCAAGGGGAGAGGGTGTTTCGTTTGCCCATGAAATCCGGATCGGCGGGCGGGTGGCCGGCGTCGACGAGGCGGGGCGCGGGCCCTGGGCCGGGCCTGTGGTTGCCGCGGCTGTTGTCCTCGATCCCGATTGCTATCCCGAGGGCCTGAACGATTCGAAGCAACTGACGGCCGAGCGCCGCGCCGCTCTGCGCCTGCTGCTGCAGGACTGTGCCGAAATCGGCGTCGGCATGGCGTCGGTCGAGGAAATCGATCGCCTCAATATCCATTGGGCGACGATGCTGGCGATGGAGCGGGCGGTCGCGGCGCTGCCGAAACCCTGCAACCATGTTCTTGTCGACGGCAACCGCCTGCCGCGCTGGTCACATACTGCGACGGCAATCGTCGGTGGGGACGCGCTGTCGCTGTCGATCGCCGCTGCCTCGATCATCGCCAAGACGGTGCGCGACGCGATCATGGAGGAGCTGTGCCCGCAGCATCCGGGTTTCGCCTGGCGCAGCAACAAGGGCTATGGCACGCCCGAGCACGCCGCCGGGCTGCGCGCGCAGGGGCCGACGCTGCACCACCGCCAGAGCTTTGCGCCCGTGCGCGGATGGCAGACTCTGGAGCCCCGGCGGTTCCGGAAATCCGCCGGCTGAGTCTTTTCGGCAACACGCCAGTGCTGGTGGTGCCGTAGGCCGCCGGACTCAACATGCGGTTGTCTGGAGTCGTTTCGGAGCGAATCGCGCCAACGCAATGATTCAGCGGCGATTCGCCCGGACGCCGCGTGCGGGTTGACGGCGATTCGGCGATGACTCATGGCGATTCTCGAGCGTTTTTCGAGAAGGCCGGACCATGGAAAAAGACCGCATCATATTGGGCGACTGCATCGCCGCCATGAATGCCATGCCCGAAGCCTCGGTCGACCTGGTCTTTGCCGACCCGCCGTACAATCTCCAGCTCGCGCACAACCTCCACCGCCCCGAAGGTGGCAAGGTCGCCGCGGTCGACGACGACTGGGACAAGTTCGCCTCCTATGCCACCTATGACGAATTCACCGTCGCCTGGCTGACGGCCGCGCGTCGCATCCTGAAGCCCGATGGCGCGATCTGGACGATCGGCAGCTATCACAACATCTTCCGCGTCGGGGCGGCGCTGCAGGATGCCGGCTACTGGATCCTCAACGACATCGTCTGGCGCAAGGCCAATCCGATGCCGAATTTCAAGGGCACGCGCTTCACCAATGCCCATGAAACGCTGATCTGGGCGTCGAAGTCCGAGAACTCCAGGTACAAGTTCAACTATCACGCCATGAAGGCGATGAACGACGAGCTGCAGATGCGGTCGGACTGGCTGATCCCGATCTGCACCGGCGGCGAGCGATTGAAGACCGACGGCGTCAAGGCCCATCCGACGCAAAAGCCCGAGGCGCTGCTCTATCGCGTGCTGCTCGCCTGCACCGAGCCGGGCGACCTGATCGTCGATCCGTTCTTCGGCACCGGCACGACCGGCGCCGTCGCCAAGCTGCTCGGCCGTCATTTCATCGGCATCGAGCGCGAGGAAAAATACGTGAAGGTGGCAGAGGCGCGCATCGCCGGGCTGCTGCCGCTATCGGGCGGCGACATGACGGTCAGCCAGGGAAAGCGCGCCGAGACGCGCATCCCGTTCGGCAGCCTGGTCGAATCGGGGCTGGTGCGCCCCGGCACCCGGCTCATCGATCCGCAGCGTCGCCATCATGCCGAAGTGCGCGCCGACGGCTCGCTCAGCATGGGCGCCAAGACGGGCTCGATCCACCAGCTCGGCGCCGCGGCGCAGGGCCTGCCAAGCTGCAACGGCTGGACATTCTGGCACATCGAGGAAGCCGGCAAATTGGTGCCGCTCGATGCCAAGAGGGCCGTCTATCGCGCCAGCGTCGGTGTGGCCTGAGGACTCGGATTGCTCTGCCGATTGGGGCTGGTCGACGCAGGTCTTTACAGCCGCCGTACTAATTGGATAACACGCCGCATCAATCTTTTGCGGGGAGTTTCCATGGCTCGTTCCTTTCTCTTGCGCGCTTCGGTCGCCGCGATGCTGGCGACAACGATGCCGTTCGCGCCGGCGCTTGCTGCCGACAGCGTCGCTGCGGCCGGCAAGCCCGAGCTTGGCAGCTTCGGCATCGATCTGGCCGGCATGGACAAGAGCGTCACGCCCGGCAACGACTGGGTCCGCTATGTCAACGGCACCTATATCGAGAAGCTGGAAATTCCAGCCGACAAGTCGAACTATGGCATGTTCACCAAGCTGCGTGACCTCAGCCAGGAACGTACGCGGACCATCATCGAAGGCGCTGCCGAAGGGGCGAAGACCGCGCCGAAAGGTAGCGAAGCCCAGAAGGTCGGCGACTGGTACGCCAGCTTCATGGATGAAGCCGGCATCGAGGCGAAGGGTGTCGCGCCGATCAAGCCGCAGATCGACGCCATCGCTGCAATCAAGGACAAGGCCGGGCTCGCCCGCTTCATCGGCGATGCCAGCCGCAACGGCATCGACACGCCGATCGGCGTCGGCGTTCAGCCGAACTTGAAAAACCCCGATGTCATGGCGGCCTATGTCGGCCAGGGCGGCATCGGCCTGCCCGACCGGGACTATTATCTCGACGACAAGAACCCGCGCTTTGCCGAAGTGCGCGCCAAATATGTACCCTATATCGCGCAGATGCTGACACTGGCCGGCGTTGCCGATGCGCCCGCCAAGGCGCAGGCGATCTATGATCTCGAGAAGAAGATAGCCACGGCGCACTGGACGCAGGTCGAGCAGCGCCAGGTCGAGAAGCTGTACAACCCCGTCGCTGCCAACGGCGTCGCCGCCGCCTATCCCGGCGTTGCCTGGGCCCCGCTGATCGAGGCTGCCGGCCTGTCGGCGCAAAAGGAACTGATCGTCGCCAACCCGAGCGCCATTGCCGGCGCCGCGAAGCTGATCGACAGCGAGCCGCTCGACACCTGGAAGGCCTATCTGCAGTTCCATACGCTGCGGGCGGCCGCGCCTTATCTGCCCAAGGCCTTTGTCGATGCCAATTTCGCCTTCAACGGCACGGTGCTGAACGGTCAGCCGCAGAACCAGCCGCGCTGGAAGCGGGCCGTGGACAACACGTCGGGGGCGCTCGGCGAGGCCGTCGGCAAGCTGTATGTCGCGCAGTATTTCCCGCCGGCGTCGAAGGCCAAGGCCGATGAACTGGTGAAGAACATCATCCTCGCCATGGACGATCGCCTCGCCAACCTGACCTGGATGGATCCCAAGACCAAGCTGCAGGCGCGTGCCAAGCTGGCGGCGTTCACGCCCAAGATCGGCTATCCGGACAAGTGGCGCGACTATTCGGCGCTCGAGGTCGTGCGCGGTGATGCGCTGGGCAACGCCATGCGGTCCTCGCGTTACGAATACCAGCGCCAGCTCGACAAGGTCGGCAAGCCGATCGATCGCAGCGAATGGGGCATGACGCCGATGACGGTGAATGCCTATGCCAACCCGTTGTGGAACGAAATCGTGTTCCCGGCCGCCATCCTGCAGCCGCCGTTCTTTGATCCCAATGCCGACCCGGCAGTCAATTACGGCGGCATCGGCATGGTCATCGGCCACGAGATCAGCCACCATTTCGACGACCAGGGCCGCAAGTTCGACAAGGAAGGCAAGCTGGCGGACTGGTGGACCCCCGAGGATGTGAAGCGCTTCACCGCGCTTACCGACAAGGTCGTCAAGCAATATGCCGCCTATGAGCCGCTGAAGGGCACGCATGTGAACGGCGAGCTGACGCTGGGCGAGAACATGGCCGATCTTGCCGGCATTACCGTTGCCTATGATGCTTACAAGCGCTCGCTGGGGAATTCGAAGGGCCGCGTCATCGACGGTTACACGCCCGAACAGCGATTCTTCCTCGGCGCCACCCAGATCTGGCGCCAGAAGTATCGCGATGCCGCACTGCTGCGCGGACTGACGACCGATCCGCATACGCCGGGGCACTATCGCCCCTATGTCGTGCGCAATCTCGATAGCTGGTACGCGGCGTTCGATGCCAAGCCCGGCGAGACCTATTTCCTGGCGCCGGCCGACCGGGTGAAGGTCTGGTAACCCGATATTATCGCCCGGTGGCGCTCGGCGACGGGCTGCCACTGGCGGGCGGCCGGCTGCGCTTCGCCCGGGTCGAAATTTCGGCCCGCGGGGAGCGGGCGCGGATCGTCGACGCCGAACAGGTCGATACCGACGTGCTGGCGCGATTGGTTGCGCCGCGCGCGGCGATTGCGGGGCTGCCGAGTGGCCGGACAGCGGTGATGGGGATATTGAACGTCACGCCTGACAGTTTCTCCGACGGCGGCCGCCATGCCGCGCCCGAGGTGGCGATCGCGGCAGCGCGGGCGATGGTGGCGGCAGGGGCCGACATCATCGACATCGGGGCTGAATCGACGCGGCCGCGGGCGGCGCTGGTCGACCTGGCCACCGAACGCGCTCGGCTGGGGGCCGTGCTGCCCGGCCTGTCGGGGCTGAACTGGAGCATTGATACCCGCAAGGCGGCGGTGATGGCGGATGCGATCGACGCCGGGGCGGCACTGGTGAACGATGTTTCGGCGCTGGCGCACGATCCCGACGCGCTGGCGCTGGTGGCGGCGCGGGGCTGCCCGGTGGTGCTGATGCATGCCCAGGGCGAACCGGCGACGATGCAGGAGGCGCCGCGCTATGCCGATGCGCTGCTCGATGTCTATGACTGGCTGGCGGCGCGGATCGACGCCTGTGTGGCGGCGGGCATTGCGCGCCACCGCATCATCGCCGACCCGGGCATCGGATTCGGCAAGGATGTGTCGCATAATCTGGCACTGCTGCGCGGGCTCACGCTGTTCCACGGCTTGGGCGTGCCGCTGCTGTTGGGGGCGAGCCGCAAGCAGCTGATCGCGCGCCTCGCTGGCAATGTCCCGCCCGATGATCGGTTGCCAGGCAGCCTGGCGCTGGCGCTGCACGCCGCCGCCTGTGGAGTACAGGTGGTGCGGGTCCATGATGTCGCGGAAACGGTGCAGGCGCTCGCGGTCGCCCGGGCGATCCAGTGACGGCTAGAGCCGGCCGCCGAAGACGGCGCCGGCGTGGACATTGGCGATACATGCCATCGCCTTGCCATGGACCAGGGTCCATTGCGGGATGTTGCGGACATCGGCGTCGGGATATTGGACGTGGGATGGCATGGCAGCGTTGTGCGGGATATTCGGAAACACCTTGATGATGAGGCCCTTGCCGACGCCGTCGTTGATCCGGCGGAGGGAGTCGCCGAAGATGCGGTACAGTTCGGCATCGGCGGCGGCGTCGCTGCCGTGGCGAACGAGCAGCTCGCCGCGCAGCAGGTCGCGGCGAGGCACCATCGCCCCGGCGTCGCGGTAAAGCTGGCGGCCGCCCGAATAGCGGGTCTGGTCACCCCAGGTAAAATCGTCGGGCCCGACCTTTTCCACCATCCGCAAGAGGCTGTAGCCCTTGGCCAGCCGGCCGGCGTGGTAGCCCAGGCGACGTTCGATCGCGGCCGGGGGCTGGCCGGCGATGGCGTCGAGCACGGTGATATCGCCCCTGATGCTGCGATAGTTCCGCCCCACCACGAATTGATGGTCGCTGGTTTCCGGCTGTTGCATTGCTTCCCCCTGCGGCGAGCGTAACGAAGTCGCAGGGCACGGACAATCGCCATGCCCTCGCGGAAGCGCCAGCTTGTGCAATGCAGCGTGACATCTTCACAGCGGTGTAGCATCTGCTATTGGGCAAAGGCGCGAGGGACGCGTATCAATGACAACGGGAATGATCATGGCGAACGACGGCAACGAGCCGGCAGAGGGCACGACACCGGGCACCAACCACCGCCAGACCTATGATTCCTTCATGACGGTCACGAAATGGGCCGTCATCCTGATTGCGATCGCGCTGATCCTGCTGGCCGTGTTCCTGGTCCGTTGATCGCCGAACGCCGCGCACAAGACGAAAAGGGCTGGGAATGAAGATCGCCGTGCTGCGCGAGACCGCCGACGCTGAACCCCGCGTCGCTGCCACGCCGGAAACCGTCAAGAAGTTCATCGGCCTGGGGGCAACGCTCGCCGTCGAGGCCGGGGCCGGGGCGGGCGCCAACATTTCCGACGCGGCCTATACCGAGGCCGGCGCCACTGTCGGTGACCGCGCGGCAACGATTGCCGATGCCGACCTGATCATCGGCGTGCAGGGGCCGGCCGCTGCCGACCTGCCCGGCGTCAAGCAAGGCGCGATGCTCGCCGCCATCCTGTCGCCGTTCGCCGATCGCGCCCGCATCGACGGCTATGCCGCCGCGGGCGTGACGGCGATGGCGATGGAATTCATGCCGCGCATTACTCGCGCCCAGTCGATGGACGTGCTGTCGTCACAGTCCAACCTCGCCGGTTACAAGGCGGTGATCGACGCGGCCGAAGCCTATGGCCGCGCCTTTCCGATGATGATGACCGCGGCCGGCACGATTTCGGCGGCGCGCGTGTTCGTCATGGGCGTCGGCGTTGCCGGCCTGCAGGCGATCGCGACGGCGCGGCGCCTGGGGGCGCTGGTTTCGGCGACCGACGTGCGCTCGGCGACGAAGGAGCAGATTGAATCGCTGGGTGCCAAGGCCATCTTCGTCGAGAACGTCAAGGGCATCGAGGGTGAGGGCAGTGGCGGCTATGCCACCGAAATGTCGGACGAATACAAGGCAGCGCAGGCTGCATTGGTGTCGAGCCACATCGCCAAGCAGGACATCGTCATCACCACCGCGCTGATCCCCGGGCGTCCGGCGCCGCGGCTGATCAACGACGCACAGCTGGCATCGATGCGCGCCGGCAGCGTCGTCGTCGACCTGGCGGTCGAAAGCGGCGGCAACGTCGAAGGTTCGAAGGTCGGCGAGACGGCGGTCGTCCATGGCGTGAAGATCATCGGCCACAAGAATGCCGCGGGGCGCCTCGCGGCCGATGCGTCGGCGCTGTATTCGCGCAACGTCTTCAATCTGGTCAACGCCTTCTGGGACAAGGACGCGAAGGCCGCGGCGTTCACCGCCGATGACGAGATCGTCAAGGGCATCAAGCTGACCGAGGGCGGCAAGGTCGTCCACGAACGCCTTTCGGCCTGAGGAGCAGAGCCATGGAATTCCTGTCGATCTTCTCCATTTTCGTGATGGCCTGCTTCGTCGGCTATTATGTCGTCTGGTCGGTCACGCCGGCGCTGCACACGCCGCTGATGGCGGTGACGAATGCGATTTCGTCCGTCATCGTCGTCGGCGCGCTGATCGCGTCATCGGCGGCAGCGGGCGGGTCCGAAACGTCGAAGTGGCTTGGTCTCCTCGCGGTGGTACTGGCCAGCGTCAACATCTTCGGCGGCTTTGCCGTCACGCGGCGGATGCTCGCGATGTACAAGAAAAAAGACAAGAAGCCGGTCGTCCCGGCAGCGGCAAAGTAAGGGCCCGATCGATGGAACATGCTGCCGCCGCTGCCACGCCTGCCTGGGCCATGCTCGCCTATCTGGTCGCGGGCGTGTTGTTCATCCTGTCGCTGCGCGGCCTGTCGTCGCCGGAGTCGTCGCAGCAGGGCAACCGTTATGGCATGATCGGTATGGGTATTGCCGTCGGCACAACGCTGATCCTGCACCAGGTTGGCCTGCCGCTGATCATCGGCGCAATCGTGATCGGCGGCGGCATCGGCTATTACATCGCGCAGAACATCAAGATGACGGCGATGCCGGAACTGGTTGCCGGCTTTCACAGCCTGGTCGGCATGGCCGCCGTGCTGGTCGGTTGCGCCGCCTATCTCAACCCGGCGGCCTTCGGCATTCTGGATACCGTCACCGGCGAGATCTATGGCGTCAGCCGGGTCGAAATGGGGCTGGGCGTGGCCATCGGTGCCATCACCTTCTCGGGTTCGGTCATCGCCTTTCTCAAGCTTTCGGGCCGCATGGGCGGCAATCCGATCATGCTGCCGGGCCGCCATGTCATCAACCTCGGCCTGCTCGCCGCCATCCTCGGCCTGGTCGCCTATTTCGTCGCGGACCAGAGCCCCTGGGTGTTTTGGACGATCACCGCGCTCAGCTTCGTCATCGGCTTCCTGCTCATCATCCCCATTGGCGGCGCCGACATGCCCGTCGTCATTTCGATGCTCAACAGCTATTCGGGCTGGGCGGCCGCGGCGATGGGCTTCACGCTCGGCAACACCGCGATGATCATCACCGGCGCCCTGGTCGGCTCGTCGGGTGCGATCCTGAGCTACATCATGTGCAAGGCGATGAACCGCAGCTTCATCAGCGTCATCGCCGGCGGCTTCGGCGACGCCGGCGGCGCCACCGACAAGGGTGCGGCGATCCAGAAGGCGTACAAGGCCGGATCAGCCGAGGACGCGGCCTTCATCATGAAGAACGCCGAGAGCGTCATCATCGTGCCGGGTTACGGCATGGCGGTCAGCCAGGCGCAGCATGCGCTGCGCGAAATGGGGGACCTGCTGAAGAAAGAGGGCGTTTCGGTCAAATACGCCATCCACCCGGTCGCCGGCCGCATGCCCGGTCATATGAACGTGCTGCTCGCCGAGGCCAATGTACCCTATGACGAGGTCTTCGAGCTCGAGGACATCAACAGCGATTTCTCGCAGGCCGATGTCGCCTTCGTGATCGGCGCCAACGATGTCACCAATCCGGCCGCCAAGACCGACAAGACGTCACCCATCTATGGCATGCCGGTCCTCGACGTCGAAAAGGCCAAGACCGTGCTGTTCATCAAGCGCTCGATGGGCGGGGTCGGCTATGCCGGCGTCGACAACGAGGTCTTCTACATGGACAATACGATGATGCTGCTCGCCGACGCCAAGAAGATGGTGGAAACCATCGTCAAGAACCTCGGTCACTAGCGCTCGCGCGCTTGCTGTAGCGCAGGTGGCTAGCTGGCCGCCTTGTCGCTCCACAGTTGCGGGAAGATGCGCTTCAGCCCGTCGACCTTCGGAATGTCGTTGATGGCGATGTAGGGCTGATCGGGATTGGCGCGCAGATAATCCTGGTGGTAGCTCTCGGCAACGTAGAAGGGTTTGCCGGTTTCGATCGTGGTGACGATGCCGCCGGGCCAGGTTCTGGCCAAGGTCAGCTGGGCGATATAGGCCTTCGCCAGCTTCGCCTGCTCGGGGGTCTGCGGGAAGATCGCGCTGCGGTACTGGCTGCCGCGATCGGGTCCCTGGCGATTGAGCTGGGTCGGATCGTGCGCCACCGAAAACAGCACGCGCAACAGCGTACCATAGCTGACCCTGGCGGGATCGTAGCGGATTTCGACGGCTTCGGCGTGGCCCGTCCGGCCGGAACTGACGACGTCGTATGCCGCCGTTTGCCTGGTGCCGCCGGCGTAGCCCGATCGGACCGACTGTACGCCCTTGATGCGTTCGAACACGCCCTCGACGCCCCAGAAGCATCCGCCGGCGAACACCGCCGTTTGGAGCGGGCCACGCTTCAAGACGACATCGGCAGACGGCGCCGGCGCCGCAACCATGCGCTCGGCCGCGAGCGAGCAGCCGGCGCTGCCGAGCAGGGCGGCGGCCATCAGGATGCGGAGCGTGGTCATCGGATCAGGCCTTGGCAGGAGAAAAGGTGAGTGCGGCACCGTTCATGCAATAGCGCAGGCCGGTCGGCTTGGGACCGTCATCGAAGACATGGCCGAGATGGCCCCCGCAGCGTCGGCAATGGACCTCGGTGCGGGTCATGAACGGAATGCTCTTGTCGACGGTCGTGCCGACGGCGTTGGCGAGCGGCGCGTAGAAGCTCGGCCAGCCGGTGCCGCTGTCGAACTTGGTGCTCGACGCGAACAGCGGCAGCGCGCAACCCTTGCAGGCAAAGGTGCCGGCGCGATGTTCGTCATTCAGCGTCGAGCTATAGGGGCGCTCGGTCGCCTCGTGGCGCAGCACGTCATAGGCGAGGCCCGGCAACTTCGCGCGCCACTGGGCATCGGTCAGCGCATAGGTGAACTTCGTCGTGCCCGCGGCAAGCGCCGGCTGTTCGATGAAGCTGCGCAGGAAGGGCAGGGCGGCAACGCCGGCAAGTCCGGCAGCGAGGATGGTTCGGCGATCGGTCATGCCCCAATATACGTGGCCGGCGACCAAAAGGTTACGGCGCTGTCGCCGCACCCTTGTTGCGCGCCAGCCAGGCCTTGCCCTGTTTGTCGGCGAGCACGAGCATGTCGCCCTGGACGACATTGACGTCGACCAGATGCAGCCCCCAGTCCGCAAACACCTGCCCGCCGACGACGACATCGCCACCGATGTCGTCGATGCGCGGGTCGGCGGCGTCGGCATCAGTGCGGATGGCGAGGACATTGGCGCCGTCGACCGCCTTGCACTCGGCGGACAGCAGCCCCGGCAGCGTGACGAACGGCGAGGCGATCCGGGCATTCTTTGCCCAGGGCCGCGGCGGCGTGGTGTTGTCGACGATGGCGGGGCCGGCAGGGAGCAACGGATGCGCGGCGCCACGGCCGCCGGCAAGCGCCGCCGGGTTGGTGCAGCCGACCGTCATGCCAGCCTCTGTCGTGCGGCCGAAACGGCTGTTCGCGGGCGGCGCGGCCCCGTCGCGAAAGGAGACCCAGGCGAGGACGCAGCCGGTCTGGTCGTCGCGGCGGCACAACGGCGTCGATTTGAGATCGCCGCCGACATCCTTGCCGACGGGCACAAGCACATTATGGCCCGGGATATAGGCGGCGATGAGTTGTTTGGCGGCGGGCTTGCCCTCGATGGCGTTGGCGAGCAGCGCCTTCAACACGCCGCTGCCCTGGCTATGGCCGACGAGGACGACCCCGCGACCGCTGTTGTCGCGCGACAGATAGCTGGCCCAGGCGGCGGCGACGTCGCGATAGGCCATCGTGCGGTCAGCGTCGCTGGGCTGGCCGGTCATCACGTCGCGCAGCGCCTTGAGCGTCACCTGGCGATACAGCGGCGCAAACGGCCGGCAGACGTTGCGGAACGCGGCGAACTGCACGCGTGCGACGTTGGTTTCGGCCGGGTCGGCGACCATGTCGCTGTTGCCGGTCCGGTCGGTCGATACGGTTGGATAGACGTAGAAGCAGTCGAATTCCGGCTCGCGGGCCGGCGCCGCCGGCGTCACCGCCGTCAGCTTGCCATCGGCGGCGACGCTGGTGGTGCCGAGGTCGGCGGCACAGGCGTCCGCGCGGCCGGGCCGGCACAGCCAGCTCGCATCCTGGGCATAGTCGGGCGCCACATATTCGGCGGCCGGCAATGCAGCGGGGGTGGCAAGGAGCGCGGCAACGAGGAAGCTGCGCATGTTACCAGCCGGCCTTCAGGCGGGGCGATACGTCCATGCCCATCCGCTCCAGCGCCGCGGCGATGGTCTCGCGACCGGCGTCGTGTTCGGCCCAGAACATCGGGCCGCCGCGATAGACCGGCCAGCCATAGCCGTTGATCCAGACGATATCGATGTCGCTGGCGCGCTGGGCCATGCCCTCGTCGAGGATCTTGGCGCCTTCGTTGACCATCGGATAGAGGCAGCGCTCGAGGATTTCCTGGTCGTCGATCTGGCGGCGATTGATGCCCTTTTCAGCGGCATAGTCGTCGATGATCTTCTCGGCGACCGGCGAGGGGGTGCGATTGCGGTTCTCGTCATAGTCGTAGAAACCGTGGCTGTTCTTCTGCCCGCGCAGCCCGGCCTCGCACAGCCGGTCGCGGACGGTTTCGCCCTTCGACGTTTCCGTCGACCAGCCGATGTCGAGCCCGGCAAGGTCGGCCATCTGGAACGGGCCCATCGGAAAGCCGAAATCGGTCAGCACCCGATCGACATCGGACGGTCGGGCACCCTCCAGGATCAGCTTGTTGGCCTGTTCCTGGCGCTTGCCGAGCATGCGGTTGCCGATGAAGCCGTGGCAGACGCCGGAGACGACGCCGATCTTGCCGATCTGCTTGCCGATGGCCATGGCGGTGGCGAGCACCTGCGGCGCGGTCTTGGCGCCGCGCACGACCTCCAGCAGCCGCATGACGTTGGCCGGCGAGAAGAAGTGCATGCCGAGGACGCTCTCGGGCCGCTGCGTGCTGGCGGCAATCTCGTCGACGTTCAGATAGCTGGTGTTCGACGCGAGAATGGCGCCGGGCTTGGCGATGGCGTCGAGCCGGCCGAAGATCTGCTTCTTGATGTCCATGTTCTCGAACACCGCTTCGATGATCAGGTCGGCTTGCCCAAGGTCTTCCAGCGCCAGCGTCGGGGTCAACCGGCCCATGCGCGCCTCGACCTCCTCCGAGCTGAACCGGCCCTTCCTGGCGCTGTTCTCGTAGTTGCGGCGGATCACGGCGACGCCGCGGTCGAGCGCCTCCTGCTTCGTCTCGACGATGGTGACGGGGATGCCGACCGACAGGAAATTCATGGCGATGCCGCCGCCCATGGTACCGGCGCCGATGATGCCGACCGATCTGACCGGCAGCAGCTCGGCCTTGGGGTCGAGCCCGTCGATCTTGGCGGCCTGGCGCTCGGCGAAAAAGACATGGCGCTGGGCGGCGGACTGCAGCCCGCCCATCAACTTCATGAACTCGCTGCGTTCGACGCGCATGCCCTCCTCGAAGGGCAGGGCGACCGCAGCCTCGATGCACTTGATATTCGCCTCGGGGGCCTCGAAGCCGTTGAAGGCGCGGGCATTGGCCTTGCGGAAGTCGGCGAACATCGGCGCCAGCGAGGCGGCATCGCCGCCCAATTTGCTGTTGTCGTCGCGGACTTTCTTGAGCGGCCGGCCTTCGGCGACGACCTTGCGGGCAAAGGCGACAGCGCCGGTGGTCAGGTCGCCGTCCACGACCTCATCGACCAACCCGGCTGCGAGCGCGTCGCGGGCATTCATCTGTGCGCCGCTTGTGGTCATCTCGACGGCCTTTTTGGCGCCGACGATGCGCGGCAGCCGCTGGGTGCCGCCGGCGCCGGGCAGCAGCCCCAGCTTAACCTCGGGCAGCCCGAACTTCGCCTTGGCATCGCTGACGCGGTAATGGGCGCACAGCGCGACCTCCAGGCCACCGCCCAGGGCCGTGCCGTGGATGGCGGCGATGACGGGGACGGGGGCACCCTCCATGGCATCCTGAACGGCGTGCAGCGAGGCACCGCGCGGCGGCTTGCCGAATTCGGAGATGTCCGCGCCGGCGATGAAAGTGCGGCCGGCACAGACCAGCACGACCCCCTTGACGGCGGCATCACCGGCGATGGCGGCAAAGGCGCCGGCGAGGCCATCGCGGACATCGGCGCTGAGAGCGTTCACGGGGGGCGAATCAATCGTGACGACGGCGATATCGCCATCCTTGCGCAGGTCGACGACGGTGTTGATGGCGGTCATGGCGACTCTCCCCAGAGACAGTGTTTGCGACGGTCATAGCAGGGTCGCCACGCGAGGCCAGCCTTCTCCGCTCCCTTGGCCGGGGTGGGGAGACGTTGCGTCCCTCGCTGCGAAACGGTATCGCAATCGACGATGGAATCGCGTGCTGTCCTCGCCCGTTACCTGCGCGCCGCGGCGCTGCCGGCGGTTTGCATCCTGCTGATCGGCTATTTCGTCAGCCACGCCATTTCAGGGCCGACAGGGGTCATCGCGTGGAAGGGCTACAAGACGGAGCGCAACCAGTTGCAGCAGCAGGCCGCGGCTAGTGCCGAGGCCAAGGCGGCGCTCGATCGCAAGGTCCGGCTGCTCGATCCGCGGCGGGTCGATCCCGATCTCGCCGACGAGCTCGTTCGCCGCAACCTCAACGTGGTGAAGCCCGACGAAGTCGTGGTGCCGCTCGATACCAAATAACCCCATGCGGGGTTGAAGCGGACGGGGGGAGGCTCCTATAGCGGGGATGCTTCACCGGAAAGGCGTGTTTCATGGCTCGGACCGTAACGAAAATGGCCGCCACCGCTTCCAACCCAGTTCCCGAGCATAATTGGCCGCGGCCCGACGAACCGGTCCGGCACAAGCCGACCAGGGACGAGCTGCTCGGCTTCTACCGCGACATGCTGCTGATCCGCCGCTTCGAGGAGCGTGCCGGGCAGCTGTACGGCATGGGGATGATCGGCGGTTTCTGTCACCTGTATATCGGGCAGGAGGCTGTCGTCGTCGGCATCCAGGCCGCGCTCGACAAAACCGATTCGGTTATCACCGGCTATCGCGACCATGGCCATATGCTTGCCGCCGGCATTCCTGCCAATGCCGTGATGGCGGAACTGACCGGGCGCCAGGCCGGCATTTCCAAGGGCAAGGGCGGATCGATGCACATGTTCAGCGTCGAACATGGCTTTTACGGCGGCCATGGCATCGTCGCGGCGCAGGTGCCGCTCGGCACCGGCCTCGCCTTTGCCCACAAATATCGCGGAGATGGCGGCATCGCGGTTACCTATTTCGGCGACGGCGCATCGAACCAGGGCCAGGTTTACGAGAGCTTCAACATGGCCGAGCTATGGAAGCTGCCGGTGATCTTCGTCATCGAGAACAACCAGTACGCCATGGGCACCAGCGTCAATCGTTCTTCGGCCGAAGACCTGCTGTATCGGCGCGGCGAGAGCTTCCGGGTGCCGGGGCTGCAGGTCGACGGCATGGACGTGCTGGCCGTGCGCGGCGCGGCGCAGACCGCAGTCGAATGGGTGCGCGCCGGCAAGGGGCCATTGCTGCTCGAACTGAAGACTTACCGCTACCGCGGCCATTCGATGTCGGACCCGGCCAAGTACCGCAGCCGCGAGGAAGTCCAGGCGATGCGCGAGAAGAGCGACCCGATCGAACAGGCCAAGCGCGAGATCATCGAGGCCGGCTTTGCCGATGAGGTGGCGTTGAAGGCGATCGACAAGGAGGTGCGCGACATCGTCACCGCCGCCGCCGATTTTGCCGAATCCTCGCCGGAGCCCGAGGCGTCCGAACTTTACACCGATGTGCTGGTGGGAACCTACTGATGGCCGAGATCAAGCTGCCGGCCATGTCGCCGACCATGGAGGAAGGCACGCTGGCCAAATGGCTGGTGGCCGAGGGCGACACCGTCAAGCCGGGCGATGTGCTCGCCGAGATCGAGACCGACAAGGCGACGATGGAACTGGAGGCCGATGACGGCGGCGTGGTGCAGAAACTGCATGTCGCCGCCGGCAGCGAGGGCGTGAAGGTGGGCACGCTGATCGCGACGATTGCCGGAGAGGATGAAGAGGCTGCGCCGCCGGCGCCGAAGGCGGAAGCCAGGAAGGCGGTCGGCGAAGAGGCTGTTGACGAAGAGGCTGGGGCCGCGCTCGAGCCGGGCGCATCGCCGGAACAGGCGCAGGCTGTAACGGCCGCTGCGCCGCCGAGCGCCGACCCCAAGGCGCCGCCCAAGGTCAGCCCGCTCGTGCCCGACGAGGGTGTGCCCGACACCGGTGCCGCCGACGGCCCGACGAAGCGTCAGACCGTCCGCGAGGCGCTGCGCGATGCGATGGCCGAGGAAATGCGGACGACGCCCGAGGTCTTCGTGATGGGCGAGGAGGTCGCCGAGTACCAGGGCGCCTACAAGGTCACGCAAGGGTTGCTCGAGGAGTTCGGGGCGCAGCGGGTCGTCGATACGCCGATTACCGAATATGGCTTTACCGGGCTTGGTACCGGCGCCGCGATGGGCGGGTTGCGGCCGATCATCGAGTTCATGACCTTCAATTTCGCCATGCAGGCGATCGATCACATCATTAATTCGGCGGCAAAGACCAATTACATGTCGGGCGGCCAGATGCGCTGCCCGATCGTGTTCCGCGGGCCCAACGGCGCCGCCTCGCGGGTGGCGGCGCAGCACAGCCAGAATTACGGACCCTGGTATGCCAGCGTGCCGGGGTTGATCGTTATCGCGCCATACAGCGCCGCCGACGCCAAGGGACTGTTGAAGGCAGCGATCCGCTGTCCTGATCCGGTGGTATTCCTCGAGAACGAGCTGCTTTACGGCCAGAGCTTCGACGTGCCCGAGGGCGATGTCGTTGTCCCGATCGGCAAGGCGCGCGTGGTGCGTGAGGGCAAGGACTTGACGCTGGTCAGCTATTCGATCGGCGTCGGCGTGGCCCTCGATGCGGCGACGCAGCTGGCCGAGCAGGGCATCGACGCCGAGGTCATCGACCTCAGGACGCTGCGGCCGCTCGACACGGCGACGGTGCTGGCGTCGCTGAAGAAGACCAACCGCATGGTCGTGGTGGAGGAAGGCTGGCCGACCTGTTCGATCTCCAGCGAGATCATCGCGGTCGCGATGGAGCAGGGGTTCGATGATCTCGACGCGCCGGTGTTGCGGGTGACCAATGTCGACGTGCCGCTGCCCTATGCGGCGAACCTCGAGAAGCTGGCGTTGCTCAAGGTCGAGGATGTCGTCAGCGCGGCGAAGAAGGTTTGTTACAAATGACGACAAATCCCCGCTGCCGCCAGTTCCTGGACGGCTTCCACGCTTTCGCGTCGGAGGCGGGGCTGAGCCCCAGCGAGCCGAAGGGGACGAACAATTCGATCCGCTTTCCAGCCATCGGCGAGGCCTCGCACATCGGGGTCAGCGTCATCAGCGATAGCCTCAGGGTCAATCTCAACAACGATCTGGACCAGGACCGGTCGATTTTGAACAAGCTGCACGCCGACCGGGATGCTTTTCAGGGTGCGGTCGGCGAAGTGCTGGACTGGGACAATCCGGACCCGGCTCGCAGCCGGTCGGTGATACGCGCGTCGCGCCCTGGCGGCTATATGTCGGAAGCTGCCGACTGGACCGGGCACTATGCCTGGGCTGTCGGCGTCGTCAGCGCTTTCGAACGCGAATACAAAGCCCGGGTTTGACCGGTCCAAGGCCGAGACTGGAGTAACGATGCCCATCGATATCACCATGCCAGCGCTGTCTCCCACGATGGAGACCGGCACGCTGTCGAAATGGCTCGTCAAGGTCGGCGATACCGTGACGTCGGGTGACGTGCTCGCCGAGATCGAAACCGACAAGGCGACGATGGAGGTCGAGAGCATCGACGAGGGGACGGTGGCAGAGTTGGTCGTTGCCGCCGGCACGGAGGGTGTACCGGTCGGGCAGGTGATCATGCGGTTGAGCGGTGAGGGGGAGGCGGCGGCGCCGTCGCCGAAGCCGGCCGCCGAGGTGCCGCCGGCCGAGAAGGTCGAGGCACCCGAAGCGCCCAGCCCCGCAGCCGAAGCGCCGAAGCCGGCGCCTGTCGCGGAGAACCCGCCCCCTGCCGCTCCCATGCAGGGAGTGGAGAAGGAGGGGCGTGTGAATGCGTCACCGCTCGCCCGGCGGCTTGCCGAGGCGCAGGGCGTGGACCTGGCGGGCGTGAGCGGGTCCGGGCCGAACGGTCGCATCGTGCGGGCCGATGTCGACGCGGCGTCGGGCAAGCCGGCCGCCCCGGCGCTTGTTGCTGCAAGCGCGCCGGCCCCGGCCCCAGCCGCCGCAGCACCGCCGGCGCCGAAGCCGGCAGCCCCTGCGCCCGGGTTTGCCGATATTCCGCAGACATCGGAAAAGCTCGGCAACGTCCGCAAGGTCATTGCGCGCCGCCTGACCGAAGCCAAGCAGACGGTGCCGCATTTCTACCTGACCAGCGATGTGCGCATCGATGCACTGCTCAAGCTACGCGGGGAACTCAACAATGCCCTGGAGCCGCGCAAGATCAAGTTGAGCGTCAACGACATGGTCATCAAGGCGCTGGCGCTGGCATTGCGCCAGGTGCCCAAGGCCAATGTGTCGTTCGCGGGTGAAACGCTCGTCAGCTACCAGCGTGCCGACATCTCGGTCGCGGTGGCGGCGCCTTCGGGCCTGATCACGCCGATCATCGTCGGGGCGGACCTGAAGCCGATGT
This sequence comes from Sandarakinorhabdus sp. DWP1-3-1, assembly GCF_049896705.1. Lineage (NCBI taxonomy): Bacteria > Pseudomonadati > Pseudomonadota > Alphaproteobacteria > Sphingomonadales > Sphingosinicellaceae > Sandarakinorhabdus > Sandarakinorhabdus sp. DWP1-3-1. Next base: position 777,744 of record NZ_JAFCUV010000001.1, read on the forward strand.
CGGTGATCGCCACCGAGATGCAGGCGCTGGCGGCCAAGGCGCGCGACGGGAAGCTGCAGCCGCATGAATATCAGGGCGGCACTGCCAGCGTGAGCAACCTCGGCATGTATGGCATCAAGCAGTTCGACGCGGTCATCAACCCGCCGCAGGGCATGATCCTGGCGGTCGGCGCCGGCGAGAAGCGGCCGTTCGTGACCGAAGACGCGCTGGCGATCGCCACGATCATGACGGTGACGGGCAGTTTCGACCATCGGGCGATCGATGGCGCCGACGGGGCGGAGCTGATGAGCGCGTTCAAGGCGCTGATCGAGAGCCCGCTGGGATTGGTGGCGTGATACCGGTCGATCAGTCCGCGACCTGGCGATCGATCAGGCATCTGATCATCATCGCGGTGGTGCTTCTGGGTGTGACCTTGCCAGCTTGGGGCATATTTGCCGGTGGCATGTTGCGCGATGGGAATGCCACTGGCGCCGCGGGCTTCTTCGGCATCGTCTTGGCAATCGTACTCATCCCGATTCTCATCGTGGGCGCATTCTCCATTGCGATGAGGCTGTTCGCGCGTCGCCTAGGCGCTGTATTGCATCCGGCCGCAGTCGCTGGGCTTGGGGGTATCCTTGGGACGACGTTGATGGCGGCCTTCACTTCGAACCTGTGGATGGCGCTGATCTTGGGCGTCATCCCGGGTGCCGCGGTATCGCTGGCTGTGCTGCCGGAAGGGCCGCGGCAAAAAGCTGGAACGGAAGCTGGATAATGTCTGACTCCTTCGATCTCGTCATCCTCGGGTCCGGCCCAGGCGGTTATGTCGCCGCCATCCGCGCCGCGCAGCTTGGCCTGTCCGTGGCCATCGTCGAGCGCGAACGCCTGGGTGGAATCTGCCTCAACTGGGGGTGCATTCCGACCAAGGCGCTGTTGCGCACGTCGGAAATCTATCACTACATGCAGAATGCCGAGGCCTATGGCCTGTCGGCGACCGGCGTGTCTTTCGACCTCGCAAGGATCACCGAGCGCAGTCGCAAGGTGGCCGGGCAGCTGAATGCCGGCGTAAAGTCGCTGATGAAGAAGAACAAGGTCACGGTCGTCGAAGGCGAGGGGCGTTTGACCGGAGCGACCGAGGTGACCGTCAAGACCGGCGCCGGCGATCGGGTGCTGGCTGGCAAGAACGTCATCGTCGCCACCGGTGCCCGGGCGCGGGACCTGCCCGGCCTGGCGGCCGATGGCCTGCGGATCTGGACCTATCGCCACGCGATGGTGCCGCCGGAAATGCCGACGAAATTGCTGGTCATCGGATCGGGCGCCATCGGGGTGGAGTTCGCCAGCTTCTACAACGACATGGGCGCCGACGTTACCGTCGTCGAGATGCTCGACCGCGTCCTGCCGGTGGAGGACGAGGAAATTTCCGCCTTCATGGCCAAGACGCTGACAAGGCAGGGCATGCGCATCCTGTCGGGGACCAAGCTCAGCGATGTGACGACATCGGCTGCCGAGGTGAAGGCGACGATCACCACCCCCGACGGCGAGGCGACCGTCGCGACATTCTCCCATGTCTTCGTAGCCATCGGCATCGTGCCGAATACCGAGAATATCGGCCTGGAGGCGCTCGGCGTTGTGACCGAGCGCGGGCACATCGCCGTCGACGGCTATGGTCGCACCAACGTGCCGGGCCTGCACGCCATCGGCGACGTGACCGGTCCGCCCTGGCTGGCACACAAGGCCAGCCATGAAGGCATTGTCTGCGTCGAAAACATTGCCGGCCTGAACCCGCATGCGTTCGAAATCTGGAATATCCCGGGCTGCACCTATTCGCGTCCACAGGTCGCCAGCGTCGGCCTGACCGAGTCGAAGGCGAAGGCGGCGGGGCATGACGTCAAGGTCGGCAAATTCCCGTTCATCGGCAATGGCAAGGCGATCGCGCTGGGCGAGGCCGAAGGTTTTGTGAAGACGGTGTTCGACGCCGCCACCGGCGAATTGCTCGGCGCCCATATGGTCGGCGCCGAAGTCACCGAGCTGATCCAGGGCTATGTCATCGCCCGTCAGCTCGAAACCACCGAAGCCGAGCTGATGGAGACGGTGTTTGCCCACCCGACGCTGTCCGAGATGATGCACGAGAGCGTCCTCGGGGCCTATGGCCGGGCGCTGCATTTCTGATCGCGGCAATGTCCCTGCTGTTGCTGCAGGGGCTGCCGCTGGTGCCACCGTCGCTCAGCGCCTTGTGCCCCAAGGCGCAGCCGGGGGAGATCGTCGTCTGCGCAAACCCGGACCCACCCAAGTCGCCATATCGGCTGCCGCTGCCGGTCGAGCGCGACGCGGACGACCCCGCCACCACCAGCGTGTCGCGCGAGCGCAACGCGCTGTTCGATTACGACGCGGGCGGCATGCACAGTTGCTCGACGGCCGGCGCGGCAGGCGGCTCGGGCTGCGGCTTCAAGCGCCACAAGAACTGGGTCGAGCAGCGCGCCGGCGCGCGTGATCCGCGCGGTCGCCTGTGGGACGTGCCGGCGAAATAGCGCTTCAGTGCGACAGGCCGGTCGAAACCGGCACGAAGCGGTCGGTCGCCGGATCGAGGACCCGCAGTGCACCGTCGGCAATGCCGAAATGAGCGCCGCGCAGGGTCAGCGTGCCGGCGGCTTCGCGTGCCGCTACAAACGGGAAGCTGCGGAGGTTGGCGAGGCTGAGCCGAATGGCGGCGAGCTCCAGAACTTCCTGGGCGTCGACATCGGGATGCGCTGCAGCCGCCTTCAGCGCGGCGTCGCGGGCAGGCTCGATCATGTCCATCCAGTGGTCGATGAAGGCGCCCGCGCCATGTTCCGCCCCGTCGAATTTGCCGGTCAACGAGGCGGTGATGCCGCCGCACTGGGCATGACCGAGCACGACAAGCTCCTCGACTTCAAGCTGGGTGACGGCGAACTCGATGGCGGCCGAGGCGCTGTGATAGCCGCGGTCGGTCTCATAGGGCGGGACGAGATTGGCGACGTTGCGAACGACGAAGACTTCGCCAGGGCCGCTGTCGAACACGCGGCTTGGATCAACGCGGCTGTCGGAACAGGCGATGATCATCACCCGCGGCTTCTGCCCGGCCGCGGCGAGGGCATCATAACGCTGGCGCTGCTCGACATAGGCGCCGCCCCGAAAGCGGCGGTATCCGGCAATCAGGTCGTCGAAGCCGGCCATCTGAACATCGTCCCCATCGGCCAATCGCCGCGCGAAGGGTTACGCAGCCCCGGCAACCTTGGCAAGATGACGCGCGGCGCGATGCACGCACTTGGATATCGCGGCCGTTGTCGCTATCTCCGGGGCATGATCGAGAACCCCGCTGCCCAGCTCCGCGCCCGCAAGCCCGATTGGCTGCGGGTTCGCGCGCCGACGTCGCCGGCCTTTGCCGAGACCCGGGCGCTGATGCGGCGGTTGAACCTCAATACTGTCTGCGAGGAAGCGGCGTGCCCCAATATCGGTGAGTGCTGGAGCCAGAAGCACGCGACGGTGATGATCCTGGGCGACACGTGCACGCGCGCCTGTGCCTTTTGCAACGTCAAGACCGGCATGCCGGGTCCCGTCGACCTGCTGGAACCGGCGCACGTCGCAGAGGCTGCCGGCGCGCTGGGGCTGGAGCATATCGTCATCACCTCGGTCGACCGCGATGACCTGCCCGATGGCGGCGCGCGCCAGTTCGTTCGGGTCATCGAGGAACTGCGCAAGCATGCCCCGAAGACGACGATCGAGATTCTGACCCCGGATTTTCGCAACAAGCAGAAGACCGCGGTCGAGATGATCGTTGCCGCTGGACCCGACGTTTACAATCACAACCTCGAAACCGTGCCGCGGTTGTACCCGACGATCCGGCCGGGCGCGCGCTATTATCACTCGCTGCGCCTGCTCGATCAAGTCAAGTCGCTCAATGACCAGGTTTTCACCAAGTCGGGCGTGATGGTCGGCCTTGGCGAGACCGGGCAGGAATTGCACCAGGTCTGGGACGACATGCGCTCCGCCGGCGTTGATTTCCTGACCGTCGGCCAGTATCTGCAGCCGACACCGCGGCATGCCAAGGTGGTCGAGTTCGTGCCGCCAGCGACGTTCGCAGCCTATGCTTCAGTAGCGCGTGCCAAGGGCTTCCTGCAGGTCGCTGCGTCGCCGCTGACGCGGTCCTCCTATCACGCCGGCGCCGATTTTGCCGAGATGCAGGCCAAGCGCCGGGCCAAAGCCGGCGCCTGATGCCGCGCCATTCCGAAACCCGGCGGCTGCCCTGGTCGCCCGAGCAGATGTTCGACCTGGTCGCCGACATTCGGCGCTATCCCGAATTCCTGCCCTGGGTCCAGGCGATGCGCATTCGCAGCGATGATGGGCAGACCGTCGTTGCCGACATGGTCGTCGGCTTCAAGATGGTGCGGGAGCGATTTACCAGCCGGGTGCTGCTTGAACGGCCCGCAAAGCTCCACGTTGACTATATCGACGGGCCGCTGAAATACCTGAAGAACGACTGGCATTTCCGCGCTGCGCCTGGCGGTTGCGACGTCGATTTCTCGGTCGATTTCGAATTTCGCAACAAGATGTTCGAGCGCCTCGCCGGCATGTTCTTCGGCGAGGCGTTCAAGCGGATGGTCGGCGCCTTCGAAACACGCGCCGCAGCGATCTATGGGCCGTCGGCCGCCCCGGCGGCGCCGCTCAACGTGACAGCAGCGCAGCCAGCTCCTTGACCAGCTTGGCGGCGACGACCGCCGTCATGTCGTTGATATCGCGCAGCGGGTTGTACTCGACGATGTCGGCACCGACGACCGGGGCCTCGACTGCTGCCAGCACATCGAGCACCTCCCGCACCGTCAGTCCTCCAGGTTCGTGGTGTGAGACTCCTGGCGCGAACGCCGGATCGAGGCCGTCGAGGTCGATCGAGATATAGACCGGGCCCGACAGGCGCGGGACCTGGTCCGGCCGGAAGCCGCGCATCGGCAGCACCTCGACTCCGAAGCGCGCCGCCTGGTCACGGCAATGGTCGTTCATGGTGCGGATGCCGACCTGGACCAGGCGGGTGGCAAGGCCGGCCTCCATGATCCGCGCAAAGGGCGATGCGTGGCTGCGCGGATTACCCTCGAAATCGTCGTAGAGATCGGGATGGGCATCGAAGTGCAGGATGCTGACCGGGCCATGATGCGCAGCGATGGCCTGGACGATCGGAAAGGTCACGGCATGGTCGCCGCCCAGCAGCAACGGCGCTTCGCCGGCGACGAGTGCGGCGACGACCGAGGCGGTGATGATCGCGTCGTCGCCGCCGTCCTCAAGCAGCGGCAGGTCCCCGGCGTCGTGAAAACCGATGCTGCCGCCAAGTTCGCCGCCGACTTCGGCAGCGAGGTTGCCATGCGACGAAAACAGCTGGGCGCGGATCGGTGCAGGCGCGCCGGCAGCACCGCGCAGGAAGCTCGAGTTGCGATCGGTCGGCACCCCGATCAGCCGGACGGTCTTCATGCCACAATCAGGCCTCGGGCAGCAGCAGGTTGAGCGCAACAAGCGCCGCCTGGCGGCGGATTTCGGCGCGGCCGAGGTCGCCGAACTGGCGAATGTCGGCGACAACGACATCGGGATCGCCATCGCGGGTGGCGCGGGCGAAGACCACCGTGCCGACCGGCTTCTTCGCGCTGCCGCCGCCGGGCCCGGCGACCCCGGTAACGGCGACGGCGATGTCGGCATGGCTATGCTTCAATGCGCCCTGCGCCATCGCCCAGGCGACGGCGATCGACACGGCACCGAAGGTTTCCAGGATGTCGCTGCTGACGCTGAGCGATTCCATCTTGGCTTCGTTCGAATAGGTGACAAAGCCGCGATCGAAAACGTCGGATGCCCCGGCCAGTTCAGTCAGCGCCGCCGCGACGAGGCCGCCGGTGCAGCTTTCGGCCGTGGCCACGGTCCGACCGAGGGCCCGATTTGCATCGATCACGTCCTTTGCGGCGGCGATGAGTTCGGGGTTCATTGGGCTCCTCTACGCCGGCAGTCGGACACTGGCCATCGCCTGGGCGGCAAGGCCTTCGCTGCGGCCCGTAAACCCGAGCAACTCCGTTGTGGTTGCCTTGACGCTGACGCGTGCGACATCGATGTCGAGGATGGCGGCCACGCGCGCTCGCATGGCATCTCGATGAGGTCCGATCTTGGGGCGTTCGCAGATGAGCGTGATGTCGGCGTGATCAATGTTGCCGCCGGCAGCGCGAACAAGCCCTGCCGCATGGGCGAGGAAGATGTCCGACGCGGCGCCGCGCCATTGCGGATCGCTGGGCGGGAAATGGTCGCCGATATCGCCGGCGGCGATCGTGCCGAGCAGCGCATCGGTGAGGGCATGCAGCCCGGCGTCGGCATCGCTGTGGCCGATGAGGCCGTGGCTGTGCGGGATACGGACGCCGCAAAGCCAGACATGGTCGCCAGGACCGAAGCGATGGACATCGAAGCCGCTCGCGGCGCGAGAGGATAGGGCAGGGCTAATCATGGCTTCAGCTTTGGCAAAATCCTGAGGCTCCGTCACCTTGAAGGCGCGTTCGTCGCCCGCTGCGACCGCGACGCGCAGGCCCGCGGCCATCGCGATCGCCAACTCGTCGGTGGCACCGGGTGCGGAAGCGCGATGGGCGGCGAGCAGCGCGGCGAAACGGAACGCCTGGGGCGTCTGGACACGAAACAGACCGTCCCGATCGACCGAGGTCTCGAAGTGGCGGCCACCCCGTCGCAGGCTGTCGACGACGGGCAAGGCCGGCACCGCGCCGTCGTTGGCAGGATCGTCAAGGGCGGCGAAAAGCGCGTCGATGACGGTTGCAGGCAAGAAGGCCCGTGCTGCGTCGTGTACGAGGACGATGTCGGGCGGCGACGCGGCGAGTGCCTCCAGTCCGTTCAGCACCGACTGTTGGCGTGTCGCGCCGCCAGCCACGGGCGTGGGCAGGGCAAGGCCCGTGAGCGCAGAATCGTAGAGCGTCCGGTCATCGGGGTTGATGACAACCGTCACGCCATCGATGGCAGGGTGGGCCTGCAGGCACTCGATGGCGTGGCGCAGCAGCGCCTTGCCGTCAACGGTCCGATACTGTTTGGGAATGTCGCCGCCGGCACGATGGCCTTTGCCGGCTGCAACGATGATGGCGTGTGTGGTCACCTGCGCCCTCTATCGCGCCCTTCGCTTGCCGAACAGGGGGAAAGCCGATATGGCCCGTGCCTGTTTTTTGGGCAGTTTCTCGTGACGCGCATCCATCCCATCCCGATCGGGCCGCTGACGCTCGACATGCCGGTCATCCTGGCGCCGATGACCGGCGTCACCGATCGGCCGTTCCGGACCTTGGTCAAGCGCTTCGGCGCCGGGCTGACGGTCACCGAGATGATTGCTAGCGAGGCAATGATCCGGGAGACTCGCCAATCGCTGCAAAAGGCCGCCTGGGATGCCAGCGAGGAGCCCGTTTCGATGCAGCTTGCCGGCTGCGATCCGGAACGCATCGCCGAAGCCGCCAAGCTCAACGAGGGCATGGGCGCCGCGATCATCGACATCAACATGGGTTGCCCCGTGAAAAAGGTGGTCAACGGTCATGCCGGCTCGGCGCTGATGCGTGAGCCCGACCTGGCGCGCCGCATCATCGAGGCGACGGTCAAGGCGGTGAAGGTGCCCGTCACGCTGAAGATGCGGATGGGCTGGGACCATGCCAGCCTCAATGCCCCGGAACTGGCGCGCGTCGCCGAAGACCTGGGCATCCAGCTGATCACCGTCCACGGCCGTACGCGTTGCCAGCTCTATTCGGGTTCGGCCGACTGGGCTTTCATCCGTCAAGTCAAGGATGCGGTCAAAGTTCCTGTTATTGCAAATGGCGATATCTGCTCGATCGCCGATGCCGAGATGGCGCTCGAACAGTCGGGCGCCGATGGCGTGATGATCGGACGGGGCGCCTATGGCAAGCCGTGGTTGATTGCGCAGGTGATGGCGGCTCTGACCGGGCGGCCGGTGCCGGCCGACCCGGCGCTCGCCGAGCAGCACGCCGTCGTGCGCGAACATTATGCGATGATGCTCGACCTGTATGGCGAGGTAATAGGCGTCAACCTGGCGCGCAAGCACCTTGGCTGGTACACCAAGGGGCTGCACGATTCCGGCCTGTTCCGCAATGAAGTCAACAAGCTGGGCAGTCCGGTCGCTGTGTTGGACATGGTCGATCGCTTCTATGCGGCGCTGATCGCGCACGATACGGACACCACGGCGCTGGCGGCGTGATCGCCGGTGCCGCGGAGATGCTGGCCGGCCTGGCTGTGCCGGCGATCCTCGTCGACCCCGACGGCGCACTGACCCAGGTCAATCTCGCCGCGGAAAATTTCCTCAACGCCAGCCAGCAGGCGTTGCGCGAACGCGGCTGGTCTGCGGCTTTCGGTCCCGACAGCGCCGTCGAGGGACTGGTCTCGCGGGCGCGCAGCGAAGGCGGCGGCTGCGCAGCCTATGACGTGCCGCTGCAGTTCAGTGGTGGCCGCACTGCCAGGGCCGATGTGCTCGTCTCCCCTGTCGGTGAGGCGCCCGAGTGGCTGACCGTCGCGTTCCAGACGCGATCGGTCGCGACGCTCGTCGACCGCCAGGTGCATCAGCAGGGCGCGGCGCGCTCGGCGGTCGGCGTCGCGGCGATGCTGGCGCACGAGATCAAAAACCCGCTGTCCGGTATTCGCGGCGCCGCGCAGTTGCTGGCCAGCGGGATCGATTCCGATGGCCGTGAACTCACCGACCTGATCGTTGCCGAGGTCGATCGCATCGCCAAGCTGGTCGATCGCATGGAGAGCTTCACCGACACCCGGCCGATGAAGCTGCGGCCGGAGAATATCCACGAGATCCTGGGCCATGTCCGCCGTGTTGCGGAGCGGGGCTTTGCCGCCGATGCCGTCATTCGCGAACGCTATGATCCATCGCTGCCGCTGGTCGCTGCAAACCGCGATGCCTTGGTCCAGGTCTTTCTCAACCTGCTGAAGAACGCCGCCGAAGCCTCTGGGCGCAAAGGCCGGATCTGGATCACCACGGCCTACCGGCCGGGTCTCAAGGTCCGTGCCGGCGGGGCGGCAACGCCGGTGTCGCTGCCGCTCGAGGTGCGGATCATCGACAACGGCCCCGGCGTCGACGGCGACCTGGTCGATCACGTCTTTGAGCCCTTCGTCACCACGAAGCGTGGCGGTTCGGGGCTGGGGCTGGCGCTGGTCGCCAAGATCGTCGCCGAGCATGGCGGCGTTGTCGAATATGACCGCGCAGGCGAGCCCGAGGAGACCATATTCCGCGTGCTGCTGCCGGTGACGCGTGAAAGCGGAGAACCAGCTTGACCGCCACGATCATCGTTGCCGACGACGACGCCGCCATCCGCACCGTCGTCCGCCAGGCGCTGACCCGTGCCGGCTACCAGGTGCGGCTCACCGAAACCGGCGCTGGCCTCGTCAAGCTGGTCCAGGAAGGCCGCGGTGACGTGGTGATCACCGATGTCATCCTGCCCGATGCCAACGGCCTCGATACGATTCCGCGGCTGCTGGCGCTTCGGCCGGGTCTGCGCGTCATCGTCATGAGCGCGCAGAATACCCTGTCGACGGCGGTTCGGGCGACCGAGCAGGGCGCCTTCGACTATCTGCCGAAACCCTTCGATCTCAATGAATTGATCCGATCGGTTGCAGCGGCACTGGAAGGACGCGCGGAAACCGACACTGGTGAATTCGGCGGTGACGACACCCCCCTGATCGGCCGGTCACCGGCGATGCAGGAGGTTTATCGCCTGATCGCCCGCGTCGTGCCCAATGACCTGACGGTCGTCGTTCTGGGCGAATCAGGCACCGGCAAGGAGCTTGTCGCACGCGCGATCCACGACATGGGACCGCGAGCGCATCACCCGTTTATCGCGCTCAACATGGCGGCAATCCCGCGCGAGCTGATCGAAAGCGAGCTGTTTGGCCATGAACGCGGCGCCTTTACCGGTGCGCAGGCGAGGGCCGCCGGAAAGTTCGAGCAGGCCCAGGGCGGCACGCTGTTCCTTGACGAGATCGGCGACATGCCGCTGGAAGCGCAGACGCGCCTGTTGCGTGTGCTGCAGACCGGCGAATTCACCTCGGTCGGCGGCAATCGCAGCCAGCGCGCCAACGTCCGCATCGTCTCGGCGACCAACCAGGATTTGCTGGCGCTGACGCGCGCCGGACGCTTCCGCGAGGATCTCTACTACCGTCTCAACGTCGTGCCGCTGACCTTGCCGCCACTCAGGGCGCGCAGCGAGGACGTGCCGGCGCTGGCGCGGCATTTTCTCGAGATGGCGGTCAATGAAGGGCTGCCGCGCAAGCAGCTCGACACGCACGCCATCGATGCGCTGCGCGGTCACAGCTGGCCGGGCAATGTCCGTGAGCTGGAAAACCTGATGCGGCGGCTGGCGGTCCTGGAGCGCGGTGACACGATCACGGCCGCCGCCGTCATCGCCGGGCTGGGGCAGGGCGTCATTGCGACCGCGCCGCCGGCTGTTGTGGACGGCGAAGGGCTGGGCAGCGCTGCGGCCGCGCATATCGCAGTTTACTTCGCTGGCTTCGGCAACCAACTGCCTCCAGAGGGTGTCTACGACCGGCTGCTCGCCGAGGTCGAGCGGCCGCTGATCAGCGCCTGCCTCGACGCGACCGGTGGCAACCAGCTGAAGGCGGCCCGCCTGCTCGGCATCAATCGCAACACGTTGCGCAAGAAGCTGACCGACCTCGGCCTCGACCCCATGGCGATACGCCGCAGCTGATCCATCGCCGTCTGTCGCAACGCCGACACGCCTGTGTTCCTTTGGCAACGCTTTTGCCGTAAGAGGTCACGCAGATGACACATGCCGTCGCATTTCCCGATCCGGGTGCCGCGCCGTCGCGTTGGCGACCGGTTCGGCGACGCCTGCAGCGCTGGACCCGGCGGGTCGATTTCTATCCGCGACTCGAGGTCGCTGCTGCCGTCCTGACCATCATCCTCGGCTGGTCGAGCTATGCGCTGCTGACCGGCGGGGCGGCGCCGGTGAACGGCGTGTCGCCGCGGCTGGTGACGCTGCTCGTCGTTGCCAACTTGTTGCCGCTGATGGTGCTCGTCGTACTGATCGGGCGGCGGGTGGCGATATTGCTGGCCAATCGTCGTGCCGGGCTGGCGGGGGCGCAGCTGCATATTCGCATGGTGGCGCTGTTCGCCGGCATCGCGGCGGTGCCCACCGTACTCGTAGTCATATTCGCGTCGCTGCTGTTTCAGTTCGGCGTGCAGTTCTGGTTTTCCGACCGGGTGAAGACCATTCTCGACGGCTCGAACGAAGTCGCCCAAGCCTATGTCGAGGAAAATCGGCAGCGGGTGGCCACCGATATCGTGCCGATGGCCACCGACATCGAGAATTATGCGCGCGAGTTCGGCCTGGGCAGCGAGCAATTCAGGGAAGGCCTGCAATATCAGGTGCAGGGCCGGAACCTTACCGAAGCGGCCGTTTTCAGCCGCGCATCCGACGGCCGTCTGACGACCATCGCCGCCAGCGGCATTCCGGCCGCCGATATCGGCCGGCGCCTGTCGGGGATCGACCTCAGCCAGGCCAAGGTCGGCATCGGCGTCGCGGTGGCCAAGGGCACCGACCGTATCGAGGCAGTGGTCGCCACCGAACCGAATTCGGACCGGTTTCTGTACGTCACGCGCAAGGTCGATCCCGTCGTGCTGGCGCGCGCCGCGCAGGCGGCAGGCGCACTCGGCGAATATCGTGCGCTGATCGAACGGTCACGGGTGATGCAGCTGCGCTTTAATCTGGTGCTGATGGGCGTCTCGCTGCTGACCCTGGCGGTGGCCGTCTGGTTCGCCCTGTGGCTCGCCAATCGCATCGTGGCGCCGATCTCGCGACTGGCATTGGCAGCGGAGCGCGTCGGTGCCGGCGATCTCGATGCGCGCGTTCCGGTCCGCGGGTCACCCGACGAGATCGGCACGCTGGCGCGGGCTTTCAACCGCATGACCGGCCAGCTGAAGGCGCAGCAACAGGCGCTGGTCGGCGCCAACCAGCAGCTCGACGTTCGCCGCCAGTTCACCGAGGCGGTACTGTCGGGCGTGTCCGCGGGCGTGCTGTCGATTTCGGCCAAGGGCGTTATCCGCGTCGCCAACCGCTCGGCAGCCGCACTGCTCGAGATGTCCGAGATCCAGCTGACCGGGCAACCGCTGAACCGGGTGGTGCCCGAGCTGGCGACCTTGCTCGAAGAAGCGCAGGCCAGTGGCGATGCCTCGGCCCAGGTTCGGATCGCCCGCGGCGCCGAGCTCCAGACGTTGTCAGTGCGCATCGCCGCGGAGAACGAGACCGACGGTGGCTTCGTGCTGACGTTCGACGACATCTCGGCGCAGCTGGCGGACCAGCGCCGCGCGGCCTGGGCCGATGTGGCGCGCCGCATCGCGCACGAGATCAAGAACCCGCTGACGCCGATCCAGCTCGCCGCCGAGCGCCTGCAAAAGAAGTTCGGCCGGCAGATCAGCGAGGATGCCGAGACCTTCGGCACCCTGACCGGCACGATCGTCCGCCAGGTCGGTGACTTGCGCCGCATGGTCGACGAATTCTCGGATTTTGCCCGGCTGCCCAAGCCGGTGTTCGCTATCGAAAGCCTGGAACGCATCGTCCGCCAGGCGCTGGTGCTTCAGGAAGTCGCCTATCCGGCGATTCGCTTTATCGCAGCAGGGCAGGCGGAGCCGCTGGTGTGCGACCGACAGCAACTGTCGCGCGCACTCACCAACCTCATCAAGAACGCGGCCGAATCGGTCACCGCCCGGATCGATCGCGAGACCGGCGAGGGGCAGCTGGCACGCGAGGGCTTGATCGACATCCTGATTGAGGATGATGAGCGCCGCGTCACGCTGACGGTCACCGACAATGGCATCGGCCTGCCGACCGAAGGCCGTGAGCGCCTGACCGAGCCCTATATGACGACGCGCGCGCGCGGCACCGGGCTGGGCCTGGCGATCGTGAAGAAGATCGTCGAGGACCATGGTGGTACGTTGGAACTGGGCGATTCCGCTGATGGCGGCGCCTTTGCACGCGCGCGCCTGTCACGCGCCATGACGGCAGACGCGCTCGACCCGGGCGCGCTGAAGATGACAGCCTAGGATGAAGCATTAGATGGCACTCGACATTCTGATCGTCGACGACGAGGCCGATATCCGCGACCTGATCGCGGGCGTCCTCGACGACGAAGGCTATGGCACGCGAACCGCCGGTGACAGCGACGGCGCGCTGGCCGCATTGGCCGAGCGGCGGCCGTCGCTGATCGTTCTCGATGTCTGGCTGCAGGGCTCGCGGCTTGACGGCATCGAGTTGCTCGACGAGATCAAGCGGCGCGAGCCGACCCTGCCGGTGGTGGTGATTTCGGGCCACGGCAACATCGAAACGGCCGTCGCAGCAATCAAGCGCGGCGCCTATGACTTCATCGAGAAGCCGTTTCAATCCGAGCAACTGCTGCTGGTGGTGCGCCGGGCGACCGAGACCGAGCGGCTGAAGCGCGAGTTCGAGGCGCTGAAGGAGCGCGTCGGTTTCGATACCGAGTTGACGGGGTCGAGCCCGCAGATCAACGCCGTGCGCGCGACGCTCAAGCGCGTCGCCGCCACCGGCAGCCGCGTGCTGATCACCGGCGCCGCAGGGTCGGGCAAGGAGGTCGCGGCGCGGCTGCTGCACCAATGGAGCCCACGCGACTCGTCGCCCTTCGTGGTCGTCAGCGCGGCGCGGATGACGCCCGAGCGGGTCGAGGAAGCGCTGTTCGGCGTCGAGGAGAATGGTCATCTGGTGCGATCGGGCCTGTTCGAGCAGGCCCATGGCGGCACGCTGTTCCTCGACGATGTCGCCGACATGCCGATGCCGACGCAGGCAAAGATCCTGCGCGTGCTGACCGAGCAGATTTTCCAGCGGGTCGGCGGGTCACGCTGGGTGCGCGTCGACGTCCGCGTCATCAGCGCGACGTCGCGCGATCTGGTTGCCGAGATCGCGGCGGGGCGGTTCCGAGAGGACCTCTACTATCGGCTCAATGTCGTCCCCGTCCGGCTGCCGTCGTTGGCCGAGCGCCGAGAGGATGTCGCCGAGCTCGTCCAGTACTTCCTGACGCGCTACGCCGCCGAACGCCGGGTGTCGCCGCCGACGCTGACCGACGATGCGATCGCGGCGCTGCAGACCTATGACTGGCCGGGCAATGTCCGGCAGCTGCGCAATGTCGTCGAGCGCACGCTGATCCTGGCGCCGCCTGAGCGGATGGCCAGCCTCGACATCGACATGCTGCCGGCGGAAGTCACGGCAGAGCCGGCAAAGCTGGTCCCGGGACAGGCGGTGCGTTCCATCATGGGAACGCCGCTGCGCGAGGCACGAGAAGCTTTTGAGCGCGAATATCTCCGCGCCCAGATCCGGCGCTTTTCGGGCAATATCTCCAAAACTGCCGCCTTCATCGGCATGGAGCGGTCGGCGCTGCATCGCAAGCTGAAGGCGCTCGGCCTGTCCGATGGCCCGTTGGAAGATACCGAGGCCGACATCGAGTAATCGGCGACCTTGGTCATTCGCCCCATTGAGAAGCGGCCGTCGCCACCCTATCCTTTGGGTGTCGCGCCTTTCCGGTGCGGCAGCCGACGCCGGGCAACGAGGCGATCGCGGTGGGAAACCTGCCGCCAACAAGATTCGGAAAGGGGCTTACCATGGCCGACAAATCCAACAGCCTGCAGGATGTCTTTCTCAACGCCGTCCGCAAGACCAAGACGCCGGTCACCATGTTTCTCGTCAACGGCGTGAAGCTTCAGGGCGTCATCACATGGTTCGATAATTTCTCGGTGCTGTTGCGCCGCGACGGACATTCCCAGCTGGTGTACAAGCACGCGATCTCGACGGTCATGCCCGCATCGCCGGTGCAGCTGTTCGATGCCGAAAAAGACGAAGGCGATACCGATTGACCTCATCACATCCTGCCGGGGGGCAGATCTGGGACGATAGCAAGGGCGTACGCTTCGGCGCGCCTACGGTCGTCGTGTTGCCGGTGAAGGAGGCCAAGGGCGGCGTGCCGGCGATCCGTTCGCCTGAGGCGCGCCTGGCCGAGGCCGAAGGGCTGGCGCAGGCCATCGCTCTCGACGTCGTCCATTCGGAAGTCGTGAAGCTGCGCGGGGCAAGCGCGTCGACCCTGTTCGGCAAGGGCCAGATCGAGCGGCTTGCGGCTGCGGTCGCGGCGCATGACGCGCAGCTCGTAGTCATCGATGGTGCCGTCTCGCCGATCCAGCAGCGCAACCTCGAAAAGCATCTCAAGGCCAAGGTCATCGACCGCACCGGCCTCATTCTCGAGATCTTCGGTGAACGTGCCAGCACGCGCGAGGGCACGCTGCAGGTCGAGCTGGCACATCTCCAGTATCAGGCGAGCCGCCTGGTGCGGTCCTGGACCCACCTCGAACGGCAGCGCGGCGGCTTCGGCTTCATGGGCGGCCCCGGTGAAAGCCAGATCGAGACCGACCGGCGGCTGATCCGCGATCGGATCGTGCGCTTGAAGGCCGAACTCGAGGATGTGCGCCGCACCCGCGGGCTGCATCGGCGGCAACGGCAGAAGGCGCCATGGCCGGTCGTCGCGCTGGTCGGCTACACGAATGCCGGCAAATCGACGCTGTTCAACCGTCTCACCGGCGCCGAGGTGCGGGCCGAGGACCTGCTGTTCGCCACGCTCGACCCGACGATGCGGGCGATCAAGCTGCCCGGCCATGACAAGGTCGTGGTGTCCGACACTGTCGGCTTCGTTTCCGACCTGCCGACGCAGCTCGTTGCCGCCTTTCGCGCAACGCTGGAGGAAGTGACCGAAGCTGACCTCATCGTCCATGTCCGCGACATCTCGCACCCCGACAGCGAGGCCCAGGCTGCCGATGTCGCCGGCGTGCTGAGCGGGCTGGGCCTGGCTGACGAGTTGAAGCGCGTGCCGTTGCTGACGGTCTGGAACAAGATCGATGCGATGGACGCGGAGGAACGCCAAGCGCTCGCCGGCCGGGTCGGTGACGATGCGGTGATGGTATCGGCACTGACCGGCGAAGGCCTCGACGCGCTGCGCGAACGCATGGACATATTGCTGCGCGCCGGCACCCATGTGCACGAATTCCAGCTGGGGGCCGGTGATGGGCGGCGGCTCGCCTGGCTGCACGAGCATGGCGAGGTCATCGGGCGCAGCAGCAATGACGACGGCATCGCCCTGCAAGTGCGATTGAGCGACGCCGATCGGGAACGTTTCGCAGCGCTGAGGTGATCGGTCCGGTCTTCTGGACATTCCTGCGTCTGGGAATGACCAGTTTCGGCGGGCCACTCGCCCATATCGGCTTTTTTCGCCGCGAAATCGTCGAGCGTCGGCGCTGGCTCGATACCGACGACTTCACCGAATTGCTGGCAATCTGCCAGTTCCTGCCCGGGCCGGCATCGTCGCAGCTCGGCTTTGCCATAGGATTGCGCCATGCCGGCCTCGCCGGCGGCATCGCGGCCTGGGTGGGATTCACGCTGCCATCGGCACTGCTGATGTATGCGGCGGCGTGCGGCCTGGCGACGCTGGCGGGGCCGGTCGGCTCCGGGATCATACATGGGCTGAAACTTGCCGCAGTGGCGATCGTCGCGCAGGCGGTGTTCGATATGGCGCGCACGCAGGCGAGCGACGCCGTCAGGCTGGGTTTAGCGGTTCTGGCGGCGATCATCGTCGCGCTGCTGGGTGGCGGTTCCGGGCAGTTGCTGGCGATCGTCGTCGGCGCGCTGCTGGGCCGATGGCTGTGCAATGCGCCGGGCCATTTTGCTACCGCGCCCGCGGCCGGCGTCTCCCGCCGGGTTGGCGTCGCGGCATTGGCATTGTTGATGCTGCTGCTTGTCGGCGGGCCGATCCTGGCGGCGGCCGGCTGGCGCTGGGCCGGGCTGTTCGACGCCTTCTACCGGTCGGGAGTGCTGGTGTTCGGCGGCGGTCATGTCGTGCTGCCGATGCTGGAGGCGCGGGTGGTACCGTCGTTCGTCTCGGAGGAGGCGTTTCTTGCCGGCTATGCCATCGCACAGGCGCTGCCCGGTCCCTTGTTCGGCTTTGCGACTTATCTCGGCGCGCTGGCGACACCCGGCCCTGGCGGTGCCATCCTGGCGACAGTGGCGATCTTTTTGCCAGGACTGCTGCTGGTGCTCGGCACGGTGCCCCATTGGGACCGGCTGCGAGGCCGAGCCGGGGTACGCGCGGCGATCCGCGGTGCCAACGCCGCGGTCGTCGGCGTGCTCGGCTGGGCCCTCTTCACACCGGTCGCGACCAACGCCCTTGTCGGTATTGTCGAAGTGATCGTTGCCGCCCTGGCCCTGCTGGCGCTCGTGCGATATCGGCTGCCGCCGCTCGTCGTCGTGATGGGCTGCGCCGTCGCCGGCGTCGCCATTACACTGCTGCCATGAAGCCGAGGATGGCGCGAACGACGTCGTCGGGGCGCTCCTGCTGCACCCAATGGCCGGCACCCTCGACCAGTACCGTGCCGCGATAGTTGCTGCACGCACGCCCTTCCATGGCGGCGAGCGCTGCCGGGCGCTGGTGAATGCCCCAATCCCGCGCACCGGCGATGAAAATGCAGGGCACGTCGATGCGGCGCCCGGCAAACAGACGCTCGCCAAGATTGCGGCCGTCGATGGTTGCGCGATACCAGTTCAGCCCGCCCTGGAAGCCGGTGCGGACATACTCGCCCGTATAGACTGCCAGTTCGGCGTCGGTCAGCCACTGACAGGCTGCGATCTCTACGGGCGACGGCATCATTGGCGCGACGGTCGCCGCCATGCCGGCGGCGGCATCCATGATGTAATAGGTGGGCATCCGGGCCAGCTCGGCTGCCGTCCAGGCCGCGAGCGGGAAGGGGACGTTACCGGCCCAGTCACCGCTCTTGGCGTGGTAGTAGGCGCGCAGGAACGCCGACAATCCTTGCGGCGCCGCGTGCATGTCGGCATCGGCATCCCGGGTCGCATAATAGCCGACATAATGCTTGCGCGGACGCGGCAATGCGGCGAGTTGCCGGTGGATCTCGTCGGGCACCGCAGTGGCGGCGAGGCGCGGCGTTCCGGGGAAGGGGGCGCTCATCAGCACCGCGGCGCGGAACACGTCCGGACGGGCGATCGCACACCAGGCGGCCACCGGCGAGCCGAAATCATGGCCGACGACGGCGGCAACCTCCCGCCGCCCCAAGGCATCGACCAGCGCCAGTGCATCGGTAGCGAGGCCGATCATCCGGAAAGGATCGAGATCGACGTCATAACCCGGCGGCCAGCCCGTCGTGCGGCCAAAGCCACGCTGATCGGGCGCCACGACATGATAGCCTGCGGCGGCGAGCGCCGGCATGACATGCCGCCAGCTGTAAGCAAGCTCTGGAAAGCCGTGGAGGAGCAACAGCATCGGGCGGCCGCTGTCCTCATATCCGGCTTCGAGGACATGCATCGACAGGCCGTTGACGTTGTGGACATGCCGTGCGCGAACACCGGGTGGCAGGAGCGCCGCGGATAGGGGCTCGATCATGCCCGTTCGCTCGCCTTCACCCGCTGCCAAAGCGCCTCCTGAGCATCGAGATCGAGATCGGGAAAGCTGGCGCCCGCGAGGGTCTCCATGGCTCGAAAGCGGCGCTCGAACTTGGCACTGCCGGCGCGCAGCGCGTCCTCGGGGTCGATGCCCTGGCGGCGCAGCAGATTGACGATGACGAACAACAGGTCGCCGGCTTCCTCGCGGCGGTGATCGGCGTCGATGGCTGTGTCGAGCTCGGCGAGCTCCTCGTCGACCTTGGCGCGGACATCGGCAATGTCGGGCCAGTCGAAGCCGACGCGGGCGGCGCGCGACTGCAGCTTTTCGGCGCGCATCAATGCGGGCAGGGCGAGCGCGACGCCGTCGAGCGCCGAGACCGGCTTGTCCGCGACGCCGGCAGCGGCGCGCTCGGCTGCCTTGATGGCCTCCCATTCCAGCTTCTGCGCGCCGGCATCGGTCGCAGCGGTGCCGGTGCCGAAGATGTGTGGATGGCGACGTTCCATCTTGTCGCAAACGGCGGCGACAACGTCGCCCAGGGCAAAGTGGCCGGCTTCCTCGGCCATGCGGCTGTGAAACACCACCTGAAACAGCAGGTCGCCGAGTTCCTTCTTCAATTCCGGCATGTCGCCGCCGGCGATGGCCTCGGCAACTTCATAGGCTTCCTCGATCGTGTAAGGCGCGATCGTGGCAAAGTCCTGCGCCAGGTCCCAGGGACAGCCGTTGTCGGGATCACGCAGCCGAGCCATGATATCGGCAAGACGTTCGAGCGAGAGGGGCACGGCCATGGCGGGGATGTGCCGGAAGGCGTCGCCGGAGTCACCCCCTTCGTCGATGATGTTATCCCGATAATATATATTATGTTAAATAATATCAGCCTTGGCCGTAGCGCGCCGGTGGCTTAACGACTTCGGGCGATGTCGAACCGCCCCATTCCCCAGGCCGCCGACCTGTTCGGTGATATCGAACCGACGCCAAAGGTCGGGCTGACCGGCTATATTCCCGGCCTGATGGTCGCGGGCCTCGCCACGATGGCGGCTGCGACGCTGACCAGCCGCTACGGCGCGCCGCTCACGCTGATGTCGCTGCTGATCGGCCTGGCGCTGAACTTCCTGTCGGCCGACAGTCGCTTGACGCCGGGCCTGACGCTGGCGGCACGTGAGCTGCTGCGTTGGGCGATCGTCCTCGTCGGTGCTCGCATCACCTTTGCCCAGATCGTCGCACTTGGCCCTGAGGCGCTGGTGATGGTCGTCGTCACGATCGCCGCGACGATCGCCACCGGTGCCATTGTTGCGCGCACGATGGGCTTTACCATGCCGTTCGGTATCCTTTCGGGCGGCGCTGTCGCCATCTGCGGTGGCTCGGCGGCCATGGCGTTGTCGGCGACACTTGGCGAAAGCCGCGTCCGCCAGGCCGAACTGACCCTTGTACTGGTCGGCATCTCGGCCATGAGTTCGCTGGCCATGGTACTGTACCCACCCGTCGCCCATGCGCTGCAGTTCAGCGACGCCCAGGCCGGCTATTTCCTCGGTGCCTCGGTCCATGATGTCGCCCAGGCATTGGGCTCGGGCTATGCCTTTTCGCCCGCCGCCGGGGAGACCGCGACGATCGTCAAGCTGGCGCGGGTCGCGATGCTGGCGCCGGTGCTGGCCATCATCGCGTTGTTGTTTCCCGCGAAGCTAGAGGTCACCGGCGGCGCCAGGAAGCCGCCGCTGGTGCCGTGGTTCGTGCTCGGCTTCTTTGCTGTCGCCGGTGTCAATTCGACAGGCGTGATTCCGGCGCAAGTTTCCGGTTTTGCAGCAGAAACCGCGGCTGTCATGCTGGCGGTCTCGGTCGCTGCAACGGCAATTCGGTCGCCGCTGGCGGAGATCATGAAGTCCGGCCCCCGCCCGCTCGTCGCTGTGGTCGCCGCCTCGGCCACGGCCTTTGCGCTGGCGCTGCTCTATGCCTGGCTGCGGATCGCCTGAGACTTCAGCGGCCCGCTGGTTCGTCAAGCATCAGCACCTGCCCGTCATAGCCGGGCTCGACGCCGGCGGGCAGTTCTTTGCACAGAGTGGCGTAGTCCATCGACTGGTCCATATGCGTCAGCACCGACCGGCGCGGGTGATAATGTCCGATCCAGTCGAGTGTCTGCGCCAGATGGCTGTGGGTCGGATGCGGCGTGCGGCGCAGTGCATCGACGATCCACAGGTCGAGGTTGGCCAGCGCGGCATCGGCGCGGGCATCAAGCGCCTTCACATCGGTCGAATAGGCGAGCGCCCTGCCCGCCGCCGCGATGCGATAGCCGGCCGAATCGATGTTGCCGTGGTTCTGCGGGAATGGCGTCACCTGCATCGCGCCAACACTTACCGGCCCATCGAGATCGGTCGCGGTGCAGGTCGGCGGGTAGAAATTCGTGCCTTCGAAGACATAAGCGAAGCGCGGGCGCAGCACAGCCCAGGTTGCCGGCGAGGCGAAACAGGCGACTGGCGCGGCCATGGCGTGAAAGACCTGGCGCAGGTCGTCGATGCCATGGGCGTGATCGGCATGGTCGTGGGTGAGGAAGACCGCGTCGAGATGGGCCACCCGCGCGGAAAGCAATTGCTCGCGCAGGTCGGGTCCGGTGTCGATCAACAGGGTCTGGTTATCATGCTCGACCAAGATCGACACCCGCCGGCGCCGGTTCCTGGGCTCAGCCGGGTCGCAAGCGCCCCAGTCGCCGGCGCCGTCGGGGCCGCCGATGCGAGGCACGCCGCTCGATGTGCCCGAACCCAGGATCGTAACTTTCACGTTGCCGGCAGCGCCTTGGCAAACAGACGGTGGAAATTGGCGCTGGTGCTGGCAGCGAGCGTCTCGACCCCCTCCCCGCGCAGGTCGGCAACGAAGCGCGCGGTGTGGGCGACGAAGCCCGGCTCGCAGACCTTGCCGCGCATCGGGACGGGCGCGAGGAATGGCGCATCGGTTTCGACAAGCAGCCGGTCGGCGGGAATGGTCAGCGCCGTCGCCTGCAGGTCGCGCGCATTCTTGAAGGTGACGATGCCTGACAGCGAGATGTAGAAACCCAGTGCAAGTGCCTCTTCGGCAAAGGCCTGGCTTGCGGTGAAGCAGTGGATGACGCCGCGCAGCACGCCCTCGCCCGGCTCTTTCAGCAGCGCCAGCGTATCGTACTCGGCATCGCGCGTGTGAACGATCAGCGGCAGGCCGGTGGCGCGCGCCGCGAGAATATGGGCGCGAAAGCTGGCGCGTTGCCGATCGCGGTCGCTCTTGTCGTAGAAATAGTCGAGCCCGGTTTCACCGATGCCGACGACGCGAGCATGGCGCGTCGCATCGATCAGTGTCGCTGCGTCGGTATCGGGATGCATGTCGGCTTCGTGCGGGTGAATCCCGACCGTGGCCCAGATATCGGGCTCGGCATCGGCCAGGGCGATGACCTCGCCCCATTCGCCGCGCTTCGTGGATATGCCGAGGAACCCGCCGACACCGGCAGCGCGGGCGCGGCCGAGGACGCCCGGCACGTCCTCGCGCAGGCCGGGATAGTTGAGGTGGCAATGGCTGTCGATGAGCATGGCCCCTGCCCTATAGCGATTTGCCCATGCGGACCAGCGGCACCGGTACCGCACCGTTGCTGTCGATGATGCGTTCGATGGGTGTGAAACCCGCGGCAAGATACAGCGGTTGCCCCGCCAGCGTTGCCATCAGCTCAACGCGCCGGAAACCGGCTTCGCGTGCTGCCGCCTCGCAGGCCTGGAGGACGGCGCGCCCGATACCGCGACGGGCAAACGCCGGATCGGTGTACATGGCGCGGATCCGTGCCGGCTCGGTCGCCGGATCGAGCAGCCGCGCATCGCGACCGGCGCTGTGGTCGCCGCCGTATAGTGTGGCGCGCCGGCTCCAGCCGCCGCTGCCGGCGAGCTGCCCGTCGAGCTCGGCCAATGCATAGCAGCCGTCGGCTATCAGCTGCGTATCGAGGCCCATCATTGCCTTGCTGGCCTCGACCTCGGCGGGCGACAGGAATTCGCGCTGCAGCTCGGCGATCGCGCGCGCCATCATCGCGCGCAGCGCCGGCAGATCGGCCTCGGTCGCCCAGCGCAGAACCGGCGCCGTCGTCACGCTAATTCCGACCAGCGCGGGAACACGCCATTGGGCGTCGGCAGCTGTGTTCCGGCGGGAACAATTACGTCTTTGGCGTTGAAATCGCGCGCCCCGACTTCGACACCCAGCTGGTCGAGCAACGTCGACGAAGAATCCGGCATGAAGGGCTGGACCAGCAGCACGATACGCCGCGTGGCATCGAGCGTCACCGCCAGGACCCCGGCCATGGCGTCGGTGTCTGTCTTGGCAAGCTTCCACGGCGCTGCCTCGGCAAAAAAGCCGTTGGTGGCGGACACCATGCCCATCACCGCCTCCAGCGCACGATGCAGTTGCAGGCTATTCATAGCAGCAAAATAAGCTTCGGTCAGCGCGGCAATGCTGTCCGACAGTGCCTCGATACCCTCAAAGTCGCCCGGCGCCGGCATGACGCCGCCCAGGTTCTTGGCGACCATCGACAGCGCCCGCTGCGCCAGGTTGCCGATGCCATTGGCAAGATCGGCGTTGGTCCGCTCGACGATGGCCTCGTCGCTGTAGCTACCGTCCTCGCCGAAGGCGACTTCGCGCAGCAGGAACCAGCGCAGGCGATCGACGCCGAAGCGATCGGCCATCTCACCCGGGTCGACGACATTGCCGACCGATTTCGACAT
The DNA here is from genome assembly GCF_049896705.1 of Sandarakinorhabdus sp. DWP1-3-1. Taxonomy (NCBI): domain Bacteria; kingdom Pseudomonadati; phylum Pseudomonadota; class Alphaproteobacteria; order Sphingomonadales; family Sphingosinicellaceae; genus Sandarakinorhabdus; species Sandarakinorhabdus sp. DWP1-3-1. The sequence goes on from NZ_JAFCUV010000001.1 coordinate 800,930, forward strand.
CTTCTCGCCGCGATTGAGCAGGAAACCATGGCCGAACACTTTCTTCGGCAGGGCAATGCCGGCCGACATCAGGAACGCGGGCCAATAGACCGCGTGAAAACGCACGACATCCTTGCCGATGACATGGAGGTCGGCCGGCCACCATTCGCCATCGATGCCCCCGGCTCCGGTGAGGTAGTTGGCCAACGCATCGAGCCAGACGTACATGACATGGCCCGGCGCATCGGGCACCGGCACACCCCAGTCGAAACTGGTGCGAGACACCGACAGGTCCGAAAGTCCGCCGGCAACAAACGCCCGCATCTCGTTGAGACGACTGACCGGCGCAACAAAATCAGGGTTGTTGGCATAAAGGTCGAGCAAGGGTTGGGCATAAGCCGACAGCTTGAAGAACCAGCTCTCCTCGACCGTCCAGTCGACGGGTGTGCCCTGCGGTGACAGCTTGACCGGCTGCCCCTGCGCATCCTCGGCGGCGACCAGCTCGGCATCGTCGTAATAGGCCTCGTCGCGAACCGAGTACCAGCCTTCGTAGCGGCCGAGATACATGTCGCCATTGGCGGCAATACGGCGCCACAGGTCCTGGCAAAGCGCCTTGTGATCCTCGTCGGTCGTCCGGATGAAGCGATCGAAGCTGACACCGAGTTGGCGATCGAGATCGATGAACGGCTGCGAGGTGCCGTTGACATAGTCGCGGGGTTCGACGCCTGCAGCGCGCGCCGCTTGGGCGATCTTCAGCCCATGCTCGTCGGTGCCTGTAAGGAAGCGCACATCATGGCCGTCGAGACGTTTGAAACGGGCGATGGCGTCGGTCGCAATCGCCTCATAGGCATGGCCCATGTGCGGCCGGCCATTGGGGTAGGCGATGGCAGTGGTGATGTAATAGCGCTTGTTCATGGCGCGACGGAATGCGGGAGAACGCGCTGCGGCGCAACAATTCAGTGCGTGTCCGCCAGCGCCGCCACCTTGCCGGCGATATCGAAGGCAACCGACTGCGGATCGAGCGACAGCGCGACGGCACTGGCGGCAAGCTTGCTCGCGGCCTCCCAGTCCGCCAGCGCGCGGGCAAGGGCGGTGCCCTGCCGATCGCGCGCGGCGTGGGCAATCATTGCCGGCGCGAGCTCCAGGAACGCCTCGTACCGGGGCGTATTGGCCTTGCCGGCAAGGCTGCGAGCGAGCGCCATGGCGCGGCCCGGCGCTGCGGCGGCCGGCGTGACCGCCAGTTCGGCAAGTTGCTCCTCCAGTGCGGCGATCCCGCTTTCGGCGAAGCGCAACGCGCGGCCGGGGGCGCCCTCGGCGATGCGGACCAGCGCGGCGCGATCATCATCGTCGAGGCCTGGCGCCGCACCCAGCACCGCATCGACCTCGGTATCGGTCAGCCGACCGAAGCGCAGGGTCCGGCAGCGCGACCGGATGGTCGGCAATAGTCGGCCCGGCGTGTGGCTGATGAGGAAAAACAGCGTCTGCTGCGGCGGCTCCTCGAGGTTCTTCAACAGCGCATTGGCGGATTGCGTATTCATCTCGTCGGCGCTGTCGACGATGACGATCCGCCAATCGGCAATCGAAGGTGTCTGCCGGAACAGCGGCTGCAACGCGCGCACCTCGTCGACGCGGATCACGGAGCGCAGCTTGCCCTTGTCGTCCTCTGTTCGCACCAGCCGCCGAAAGTCGGGGTGACTGCCGGCAGCGATCAGCGAGGCGGCGCTGCTTTCGCTGCCGCCCTCGAAGCCGGACCCTTCCGGACGGCCAGCGAGGAGCCAGATCGCCGCTGTTTCGGCGAATAGCGCCTTGCCCAGCCCCTGCGGCCCGGTCAGCAACCAGGCGTGATGCGGGCGCTGCCCTTTGAACGCGGCCTTGAACGCCTCGACCTGGTCATCATGACCGATCACGATGCCACCAGCGCCCGGATCGCCAGGGCAAGCACCTCGACCGGCTGATCGGCGTCGAGACCGTGGCAGCGATCGGGCTCCTGCCCCGGCAAAGCCGCAAAAAAAGCTGCGATACGATCGTGAAAGGCCGCGTCATGCCCCTCGAAACGGCGCTCCAGGTCGCCCCGCGCCCCTGCCCGCGCCAGTCCCTGCCGCGGCGACACCTGCAGGACCAGGGTCCGGTCGGGCCACAGGTCGCCGCTGGCCATGGCGTGCAGCCGGCACAAGTCGGCATCCGCGATGCCCTTGCCAGCACCCTGATAGGCGCGGGTCGAGTCGACGAAGCGGTCGCAGATCACCCAGTCACCGCGATCGAGCGCCGGCCGGATAACCCGGGCGACATGGTCGGCGCGGGCGGCGTTGACGAGACACGCCTCCCCCCACGCCGTCCAGCGATCCGGATCGCCGGTCACCAGCAGCGAGCGGATTGCCTCGGCACCCGACGTGCCCCCGGGCTCGCGGGTCAGCACCACCTTGTGCCCCCGCGAAGTCAGGTCCTCGGCAAGCAACCGCGCCTGGGTCGATTTTCCGCTGCCTTCGCCGCCTTCGAACGTGATGAAGCGGCCGCTCACGGTCAGCCGAAGAACGACGTCAGCCAGTTCCAGAACTGGCGGAAGATACCGGCCTCGGCGACCGGCTGCGCCGCCACCAGCGGCAGGCGCGTGTCGGGCAGGCCCTTCACGGACACGATCAGGTCGGCAATCTTCTGGCCCTTGGCGATCGGCGCTGTGACATTGGCCAGCGGCACGACCCGTTGCTTGCGGTCGGAGGCAAAACCGCGCGGCATGGTGACGAACAGGTCGCGCGGTGCGACGGCCTGGACCTCGCGCTCGGCCCCGCCCGCGATCGGCACCATCTGCGCTGCCTGCCCCGCCTTCAGCACCGGCACCGATTGCCAGGCGGCAAAGCCCCAATTCATGAAATCGACCGATGCCGCGACGCGTTCGTTGAACGACGACAGGCCGGCGACGACCATGACCAATCTGCGGCCGTTCTGCACCGCGGAGCCGGTGAAGCCATAGCCGGCTTCCTCGGTATGGCCGGTCTTCAGGCCATCGGCGCCGCTGATCCGACCGAGCAGCGGGTTGCGGTTGGCCTGGGTGATCGCTTCGCCCTTGCCAAGCGTCTTGCCCCAGGTGAACTTATCCTTGGCATAGAAACGCTTGTAGAGATCCGGAAAGTCGCGGATCGTCGCTTCGGCAACAAGCGCCAGGTCGTGCGCGGTCACATACTCATTGGGATCGGGCCAGCCGTTGGTGTTGGCAAAACGCGACTTCTTCATGCCCAGGCGCTGCGCCTCGCGGTTCATCAGCGCCACATAGTTCTCCTCTGTGCCGCCAAGGCCTTCCGCCAGTACAACGCAGGCGTCGTTGCCCGACAGGGTGACAATGCCGTGCAGCAGATTCTCGACGCTGACCTGCTCGTTGACCGAAAGGAACATCGTCGAACCTTGCGAATGCCACTTCGTCCAGGTTTCCGGCCGCACCAGGATCTTCTGGTCGAGCTTGGCCTCGCCACTCTTCAGCATTTTGAAGGCGACATAGACCGACATCATCTTGCCCATCGACGCCGGCGGCATCGGGGTGTCGGCATCCTTGGCATAAAGCACCGCGCCGTTCGACAGGTCCTTCATATAGGCAAAAGCGGCAGGCGTGTTGAACGTCGGCGCCTGCGCCGCGGCGGGGCTGACGGTGGCAAGCAAGGCAAGAAACAGCAAGGGACGCATCGATCGGTTACTTTCGGAGTGTCAGGGTGTGACGGGACGGGGCGTTGTGGCGATACCGGATGATGGCAGGATCAATCGCGCCTCGCTGTAACCGGCGACTCGCAACTGCGCCAGCACGGCGTTGGCCGCGGTATCGTCCTTGAAGGGTCCGAGCCGAATCCGGGTCAGGCCGTTGGGCGCCGGCTGCTGCAGGACCGGGCCAAAAGCTGTCAGATAGCCGCTGAGCCAGGCGATGCGCCCGGCATCGGTCAACGCCGCGACCTGGATGAAATGGCCGTTGGCGAGCGATACCGCCGCGGGCGGAGCACTGCCGGGGATCGTCACCGTCGACACCACCGGCACGGCGTCGGGGATGGGCGCTACCGCTGCCGCACTGGCGACGACGATCGGCGGCAACGGCGGCGGCGCGGGTGGCGGCGCCAGTCGCTGGCGCGTGTCCGCATCGGGATAGACGCGACGGACGCGGACGCGCGCGGTGCCGACACGATCGACCCCGAGCAGTTGGGCCGAACGCCGCGACAGGTCGATGATGCGCCCGGCCACAAAGGGTCCGCGATCGTTCACGCGCACCGTCAGCCTGCGGCCATTGTCGAGGTTCTCGACCTCGACATAGCTCGGCATCGGCAACGTCTTGTGCGCCGCCGTCACATCATCCTGGTCATAGCGCTCGCCGTTCGCTGTGCTGAGCGCGTGAAAACCGGGGCCGTACCAGCTGGCAATACCCTTTTCGTCATAGGCGCGATCGTCGGCGGGATAATACCAGACGCCGAACACCTGATAGGGCTTGCCGATCTTGGGCGCGCCGGGAACGCTGGCCGGCGCGCGCGCCGTTGGCACCCGGGAGGGCGGACGGTTGCTCGTTGCGCAGGCCGCCAGCATCAGGGCCAGGATCAACTCAACGCGTGGCCGTCGCAACCGCATCCCCCAGCAGCGCCACCGACAGCGCATAGAAATTGGAACAGTTATACTCCATGATGGCCCGATAGTTTGCAGTCACGAGATAGGCGCCCTGGCCATCGCCGTCGGGCTCCACCAGCGCCATCGGCACGTCATCGGCCGGCCACATCGCATTCACGGGTTGGAAACCGCGCGCCCGCCAGTCGCGCGCCGGCAGCGACAGACTGTGACGTTGCAGCGGCCGGATGCAGGTCGTCGGCACCACCGGATTGGCGACGCTCGCCCGATCGAAGCCCGGTGGCGGCAACGTCCGGAAGCCCCAAGGCACGCCAGCTTTCCAACCGGCATCGGCCAGATAGCGCCCGATCGAGGCAAAGGTGTCGGGCACGCTGCCCCAGATATCGATGCGGCCGTCGCCATTGCCATCGGCGGCGTGGGCGAGATAGCTCGATGGCAGGAACTGCGGCTGGCCAAAGGCGCCGGCCCAGCTGCCGCGCATCTGCTCGCGTGTCGCCTTGCCTTCACCGACCATGCGCACCGCGGCGTCGAGCTCGCGTGTGAACAGCTCGGCACGCCGGCCGTCATAGGCGAGCGTCGCCAGTGCCGACGGCAGGTCGAAGTTGCCGGTGACCGCGCCATAGCTGGTTTCCATGCCCCAGATGGCGATGATGATCTCGGGCGCGACGCCGGTGCTGGCGGCGACCGCCTGCAGCGTCGCGAGATTGTCGGCAGCCCGCGCCCGGCCCTGGTTGATCCGCACGTCGTTGAGCTGCCGGGCGAGATAATCGGCAAAGATGTTGCGCCGGCCGCTGTCGTCAGGCTGGGCCCGATCGAGCGAGACGACGCGCGGCATATAGACTGCCTCGGCCAGCCCGGCATCAAGCCATTCGCGCTTCAGGCCGCGCGCCTCCGCGGCGGTGCGGTAATTGCCGAGCCAGATTCGAAAGCCCAGCGCCGCGTCGGTCTCGTCGGCGCTGGCCGGCATGGTGGCCAACAGGGCCAGAAGAAGGATACGCATCAACATACCAGATGTAGTGCCACAATGAGACGCCGATACAAACGCCAATTCGGGTGACGGCTTGCCCTCCCGCCCCGCGTTGGGCAAAGCAGCGCCCACGGAAGGGTGGCAGAGTGGTCGATTGCAGCGGTCTTGAAAACCGCCGATGTGCAAGCATCCGTGGGTTCGAATCCCACCCCTTCCGCCAAGCTGCGAATCCGATCAGATCGTGACGATGGCCTTGCCCGACAGGGTCGCCGCTGCCATCGCGTCGAACGCTCTGGTGGCGTGGTCCAAGGGCACCGTAAGGCCGATCTGCGGCCGCAGCGCGTCGGCACGGGCGTCGATGGCCGTGATATGGCGGCGACCCGCGGCGGGATCCTGCCGCCCGAACTCGCCGGCGCGGACGCCGAGCACCTCGATCTCCTTCAGCAGCGCGCGATTGAGTGGAAACGGCGACGGACGCCCCCCGGTAAAGCCGATGATCAGGTAGCGGCCGTTGCGCCTGAGCGTGCGGATCGCCTGCGGCACCAGCGGTCCGCCGACCGGGTCGAAGACGATATCGATGTCGCGCGCTTCGATCACCGGCGCCGCTCGGTCCACCAGCACAGTGTCGTGCGCTCCTGCCGCCTGCGCCAGGGCCAAGCGTGCGGCCGTCGAGGCAACCGCAATGACATGGGCGCCTTCGTGTGCAGCAAGCGCGACCGCCGCCAGGCCCATGCCGCCGCCGGCGCCGGTCACCAGCACGCGCTCCCCGGCTTGCAGGCGCCCACGCGTCATCAGCCCGACCCAGGCTGTCAGGGCACCAACGGTAAAGGCCGCCGCCTCGGCATCAGACAGGCCGGCCGGCACCGGGCGCACCGCAGGGGCCGGAAGTGTCAGGCGCTCGGCAAAACAGCCGCCGCGCCCACCAACGATGACCCGCGCTCCGGCCAGCGCCTCCGCCCCTGCCCCACAGGCGATGACGGTGCCGCAGCCCTCGGTGCCGGGGATGAACGGCACCTCTGGGCGGAACTGGTAACCGCCCGACAACATCAGCAGATCGGGAAAATTGAGGCTTGCTGCGTGTATGGCAACAGTTACCTCGCCCGGCTTGGGCGCCGGCGGCTCTGGCCAGTCGGTCTCGAAACGCAATCCGGAGCGATCGTCGCTCAACACATGGCAAACCAGCGCCCGCATTCAGAACGGTTGCGGCCCGCGACCCCAGATACGCGCGATCAGCAATCCGGTGATGAAGCCGCCGATATGGGTCCAGATTGCCACCTGCATGCCGCCGCCCTGAAACGCCACCGCGGTCAGCAACTGCAGCGCGATCCAGGTTGCGGCGTACCAGAGCGCCGTCAGTGTCTCACCCGATATAGCGAGGCCCAGCAAGCGTCGCGACGCCACCCGGCTTTGCGCGAACAGCACGGCATAGGCACCGAACACCGCCGCGATTGCGCCGCTCGCCCCCACCACCGGCAAGGTGTCGGCCGGCCCGGCCAGCACCTGCGTGATGCCGCCGATGATCCCGCCGGCCAGGAAGATCGCGATCAGCGCCGCCCGTCCGGTGACCCATTCGACGTAGCGGCCGACCCAGGCGAGGAACAGCACATTGAGCCCCAGATGCAGCCATCCGCCATGAAGGAAAACATGGGTGAGCAAGGTCGCCAGCGCCGATGCAGCATCGGCACGACCGCCGATCGCCGCGGTGATGCGCGCTGGAATGAGCCCGAAGTTGAAATGCAGCGCGTCGGCGAAGCCCGTGCCAGCAAGCGCCGTCGCGACCTGCACGACGACGCACAGGCCGATCAACGAGTTGGTGGCGATCGGTGTCGGCGGCTTGAAAGGTTTCACCGCGTCGTCACGGTCAGATGAACTCGACGCTTTCGATCGTGTAATAGCGATCACCCGACGGCGTCGTCACTTCGACTTCCTCGCCGATGCGACGCCCGATCAGCGCGCGGCCAAGCGGGCTGTTGTAGCTGATGCGTCCGCGGCGTGCGTCGGCTTCGGTATGGCCAACGATCTGATAGACGATCTTCTTGTCGTCCTCGTCGAGCAGGTGGACGGTGGCGCCGAACACGACCTTGTCACCCGACAGGGTCGTCGGGTCGATGATGACGGCACGCGCCAACTGGTCTTCGAGTTCGATGACCTGGGCCTCGATCTGGCCTTGGCGTTCCTTGGCGGCGTGATACTCGGCATTTTCAGACAGGTCACCATGGGCACGCGCGACTTCGATCTGCTCGACGACCTCGGGCCGCTCGATTTCCTTCAGGCGCTTCAATGTGGTCGCCAGGACCGCATGACCTTCTGCCAGCATGGGCAGCTTTTCGACCGTTGCCATTCTCGTCACTCAACCTTCTGATCGCTCAAAGACGCCCCCCTGCGATGATGGTTCCACCGCCTTGGGCTTCGCTGTCCGTGGGGGGTTCTACGCCTCGGGCTGGAGATGATAGGCCTGCAGGGGTCGTACATCAAGCGCGCGTCGCCGCAGTGCGGCAATTGCCGATACTGACACGATGGAGGCGGCCGCCGTGGTGAACACCGGCACCCGACCATAAAGCGCCGAGGCGCGGATCGATGCCGAGTCGCGCAATGACTGCACGCCCTCCGTCGTGTTGAAAATCAGCGCGATATCGCCGTCCTTGATGCGGTCGACGATGTGTGGCCGGCCTTCCGCCACCTTGTTGACCTGGGTCACGGTCAGCCCGGCGGCGGCCAGCGACCGCGCCGTGCCTTCCGTCGCCATCAGCGTGAAACCCATGGCGAGCAGGTCGCGCATGGCAGGGATGACCAGCGGCTTGTCGCTGTCCTTGACCGACACGAACACCGTGCCCGATTGCGGCAGCACAGTGCCGGCGCCAAGCTGCGCCTTGGCGAATGCGGTGGCGAAGTCGCTGTCGAGGCCCATGACCTCGCCGGTCGACTTCATCTCGGGGCCGAGCACCGGGTCGACGCCGGGGAAGCGGGCGAACGGGAACACGGCTTCCTTGACCGCGATATGGCCACCGGTACCGCGAGGGCTGAGATCGAAACTGGCCAACGCCTCCCCGGCCATGACCCGACTGGCAATCTTGGCGACCTGGATGCCCGTTGCCTTGGCGGTGAACGGCACGGTCCGGCTGGCGCGCGGATTGACCTCGATCAGGTAGACGTCGCCGTCCTTGACGGCGAACTGGATGTTCATCAGGCCTTTGACTTCAAGTGCTTCGGCCAGAACTTTCGTCTGCCGCTCGATTTCCGCGATGATGTCGGCGGGCAGGCTGTACGGCGGCAGCGAGCAAGCCGAATCGCCAGAATGGACCCCCGCTTCCTCGATATGCTGCAGCACCCCGGCGACATAGACGGTCTCGCCATCGGCGACCGCATCGACATCGACTTCGATGGCGTCGCGCAGATAGCGATCGATCAGCACGGGACTGTCGCCCGATACGATGACCGCCTCGCGTATATAGGTTTCGAGCTGGGCCTGGGTATCGACGATCTCCATCGCCCGGCCGCCGAGCACATAGCTCGGCCGCATCAGCACCGGATAGCCGATGCGGGTGGCGACGGCGATCGCCTCTTCGCGACTGCGGGCGATGCCGTTCTCGGGCTGCTTCAGGCCCAGCCGCTCGATCAAACCGGCAAAGCGCTCCCGATCTTCGGCAAGGTCGATGTTGTCGGGCGCAGTACCAAGGATCGGGATGCCGGCGGCCTCCAGCGCGCGCGCCAGCTTCAGCGGCGTCTGGCCGCCCAATTGGACGATGACGCCGGCAAGCGTGCCATTCTGCATTTCCTTGTCGAGCACCTCGAGCACGTCCTCGGCGGTCAGCGGCTCGAAATACAGGCGATCCGAGGTGTCGTAATCGGTCGACACCGTTTCCGGATTGCAGTTGATCATGATGGTTTCATACCCGGCGTCGTGCAGCGCAAAGCAGGCATGACAGCAGCAGTAATCGAACTCGATGCCCTGCCCGATGCGGTTCGGGCCACCGCCCAGGATGACGATCTTGGTGGCGTCGCTGGGTTCGGATTCGCAGTCCGACACGCCGAAGCTGGGCGCTTCGTAGGTCGAATACATATACGGCGTCTTGGCGGTGAATTCCCCGGCGCAGGTGTCGATACGTTTGAACACCGGGCGGACACCGAGGATGCGGCGATCGGCGGCGACCTGGGTTTCGGTCTTGCCAGTCAGCTTGGCGATGCGGGCGTCGGAGAACCCCTGCGCCTTCAGCCGGCGAAAGCTGTTGGGACCGTTGGGATACTCGCCGGCCTTCAGCCGCGCCTCGACCTGCATCAGCTCCTCGATCTGGCGCAGGAACCAGGGCTCGAACTTGGCGATATCGTGGATCCGCTCGACGGTGAGCCCCTCGCGCAGCGCCTGGGCGGCAACACGCAGCCGGTCGGGAGTCGCCCGGCTCAACTCGGCCTCGATCTCGTCGTGGCTGGCGCCGACCAACGCCTCGATCTCGTCGAAACCGGTCAGCCCGGTTTCGAGGCCGCGCAGCGCCTTCTGCACGCTCTCCTGGAAATTCCGGCCGATTGCCATGACTTCGCCGACCGACTTCATCGCCGTCGAGAGGAGCGGCTCGGCCCCTTTGAACTTTTCAAAGGCGAAGCGCGGGATCTTGGTTACGACATAGTCGATCGTCGGCTCGAAACTGGCCGGCGTTGCGCCGGTGATGTCGTTCATCACCTCGTCGAGCGTGTAGCCGACGGCGAGTAGCGCCGCGACCTTGGCGATCGGGAAGCCGGTAGCCTTGGACGCCAGCGCCGACGACCGCGACACACGCGGATTCATCTCAATGACGACGAGCCGCCCATCCTTAGGATTGACTGCGAACTGGACGTTGGAACCACCTGTTTCGACACCGATTTCGCGCAGGCAAGCAATGCTCGCGTTGCGCATGATCTGATATTCCTTGTCGGTCAGCGTCAGCGCCGGCGCGACGGTGATCGAATCGCCGGTGTGGACGCCCATCGGATCGATATTCTCGATGGAACAAATGATGATTGCGTTGTCGGCGCGGTCGCGCACGACCTCCATCTCATATTCCTTCCAGCCGAGCACCGATTCCTCGATCAGCACTTCGGTGGTCGGCGAGGCATCGAGCCCGCCGGTGACGATCCGGACGAATTCTTCCTTGTTATAGGCAATGCCGCCACCGGTGCCGCCCATTGTGAAGCTTGGCCGGATGATCGTCGGCAGGCTAACGAAATCAAGCGCCACCATCGCTTCGTCGATGCTGTGGGCGATCTGCGAGCGCGGGCTTTCAAGGCCGATCTTGTCCATCGCATCGCGGAATTTCAGCCGGTCCTCGGCCTTGTCGATGGCTTCGGCATCGGCGCCGATCAGCTCGACATCGTATTTCGCCAGCGTGCCGTCGCGGTGCAGGACAAGCGCGGTATTCAGCGCCGTCTGCCCGCCCATCGTCGGCAACACCGCGTCAGGCCGCTCCTTCTCGATGATCTTGGCGACGATCTCGGGGGTAATCGGCTCGACATAGGTCGCATCGGCCAGTTCGGGATCGGTCATGATCGTCGCCGGGTTCGAATTGACGAGGATGATGCGATACCCTTCGGCCTTCAGCGCCTTCACCGCCTGGGTGCCGGAATAGTCGAATTCGCAGGCCTGGCCGATGATGATCGGCCCCGCCCCGATGATCAGGATGGACGAGATGTCGGTGCGTTTGGGCATTACTGGTCGGATCCGGTCTCTGCGGCACAGCCCCAGCCGTCGAATTCGACGCCATGGCTGATCTCGATTTCGAGCGCGCGGGTGATGAGCGACTTCAGGGCGTCGCGGGTGACGGGGCCATCGACCTGAAAGTCGGCCGCCCAATCGCCGTCCTCGAATTCACCGAAGTCGATGAAACGAAAGCCGAGGCCCTGGGCATCTTCGGCAAGGGTCTCGATGTCGTCCTGAGCACCCTTGAAATGCACGTCGATGGTGCGCGGCGATTCGGCGATATCGCCGTTCGCCGCGAGCGCCTGCAAAACCTCTTCATTGGCCTCAAGTTCCTCGGCCAAGCGCTTGGGATCAATGCTGCTCATGCTGCCTTCTCCAGCGACGCCACGAACTTTTCGAACAGATATTTGCTATCCTGCGGCCCCGGGCTCGCCTCCGGGTGATATTGCACCGAGAATGCCGGTGTGTCGGTCAGTTCCAGCCCCGCCAGCGAGCCGTCGAACAGCGAGATATGCGTCGGCCTGGCGTTGGCCGGCAGCGTTTCGGTTTCCACCGCGAAGCCATGGTTCATCGAGGTGATCTCGACCCGGCCATCGTCGAGCCGCTTCACCGGATGGTTGGCGCCGCGGTGGCCTTGCTGCATCTTCACGGTCTTCGCACCGACCGCCAGCCCGAGCAGCTGGTGGCCGAGGCAGATGCCGAACAGCGGCAGATTGTCGTTGAGGAACTTCTGGATCGTCGGCACCGCATAAACGCCGGTCGCCGCCGGATCGCCGGGACCATTCGACAGGAAGATCCCGTCGGGCTTCAACGTCATGATCTCGTCATAGGTCGCTGTCGCGGGCACCACCGTCACCCGCGCCCCGGCCGCGACCAGATTGCGCAGGATGTTGCGCTTCATCCCATAATCGATGGCGACAACGTGCGGGCCGTCCGGGTTGCCGCTGTGGACCGCATAACCGTCCTGCAGCGTCCACAGGCCGTCGTCCCAGCCATAATTCTGCGTCGTGCTGATCACCGACGCCAGGTCCATGCCGAGCAGCCCCGGCCAGCCCTTGGCCTGGCGCATCAGGTCCTTCAGGTCGAAGCTGCCGGTGCGGTTGTGCGCGATCACTGCATTGGGGGCGCCGCCCATGCGGATGCGCTTGGTCAGCGCGCGGGTATCGACGCCCGAAATCCCGATGCGGCCCCAGGCACGCATCCAGTCGTCGAAATTGCGCGTCGAGCGGAACGATGCCGCCGGCGTGATCGCTTCGCGCACCACGCAACCCAGCGCGTGCGGATTGGGCGATTCGATATCGTCGCTGTTCGACCCGACATTGCCGATATGCGGAAAGGTGAAGGTGATGATCTGCCCGGCATAAGAAGGATCGGAGATCACCTCCTGATACCCGGTCATTGCCGTATTGAAACAGACCTCGCCGACGGCGACGCCTTCGGCACCGAAACCCCGACCCCAAATGACCGAACCGTCCGCCAGAACCAATACGCCAGTCGCACCTTTTGGTTGTGCGGGTGCGGGCGCCACGGCCATGGGGGATCCTTTTAGGGTTGGGCTTTTCGCCTGCTGTCTGGGGCTCAAACGGCTGGCGAGTTAGGGGCGGGTTCGGCGCGCGTCAATCTATTCTTTCTGCCGCGCAGCCGCTAGGCTTGGACGCAACACAGACAGGAACTCGAACATGATCCGCGACGATATCAAGGCCGCCACAATCACCTCGATGAAGGCGGGGGATTTGGTGCGCACGGGCACGTTGCGCCTGATCGCATCGGCCATCAAGAACCGCGATATCGAACTCCGCACCGGTACGCCGCCCGCCGATGACGATGTGCTGGTCGCCGAAGTTCTGTCCAAGATGGCCAAGCAGCGCCGCGAATCGATCGAGATGTACGTCCAGGGCAACCGCCCCGAACTCGCCGATGCCGAACGCGCCGAACTCGGCGTCATCGAAGGCTTCATGCCGGCACAGATGTCCGCGGGGGAGGCCCAGGCCAAGATCCGCGAAATTGTCACCGAAGTGGGTGCCACGTCAGTGAAGGACATGGGCAAGGTGATGGCGCTGGTGAAGGAGCGCTTTGCCGGACAGATCGACATGGGCACTGCCGGGGCGATGGTGAAGGTGGCACTGGCGGGATGACCATGCCGGCGTGGTGGCGGCGCTATATTGACTGGCGGCTGCGGCATGTCCGGCGCCTGCTGGCCGACGACGATGGTTTTACGCTGCTGGCCCGCCGCGAGTCGCGATCGGTGCGCTGGGACGCGGTGCAACACGTCGTTGCGTACAAGCGGGACCTGTTGACGGTGGACTTGCTGTGCCTCGCCATCGCAACCAGCGACGGGATCGTGGAGATCGACGAGGACATGGCCGGCTATGCGGCGGTCGAAGCCCATTTGTGCGAGCGCCTGCCGATTGTGTCGGATTGGCGTTTGGACGTGCTGTTTCCGGCCTTTGCCACCAATCCGACTACGCTCTACCCGGCCGCATGAGCCTGCCGCCCGCCTTTCTCGACGAGCTGAGGGCCCGCGTCCCGCTGGCGCCGGTCGTCGGCCGCCGTGTCAAGCTGACGCGCGCGGGCCGGGAATGGAAAGGCTGCTGCCCGTTCCACAACGAAAAGACACCGAGCTTTTACGTCAACGACGACAAGGGCTTCTACCATTGCTTCGGCTGCGGCGCGCATGGCGACGTCATCCGTTTCCTGACCGAGCAGGAAGGCATGGGCTTTATCGACGCGGTCAAGCAGCTCGCCGCCCAGGCCGGCATGGAGGTGCCGAGCGAAAGTCCCGAGGCGCGTGCCCGGGCGGAGGTTGCCGACACGCTGCAGTCGCTGGCTGGCCGGGCCGCGGAGTGGTTCCAGGCCCAGCTACGATCCACCGCCGGCGCCGAGGCGCGTGCCTATCTCGATCGCCGCGGAGTCTCGGCGACAATGATCAAGGATTTCGCACTGGGCTTTTCGCCTGAAAGCCGCACCGCGCTGAAGACCGCGCTGAAGGATGCCGGCGAGGACAAGCTGGTCGAAGCCGGGCTGCTTGGTCGCAGCGACGACGGCCAGACCTATGACCGGTTCCGCGGCCGGCTGATGTTCCCGATCCGCGACCGGCGCGGGCGGGTGGTCGGCTTCGGTGGCCGTGCCCTGGGTGACATCCAGCCCAAATATCTGAACTCGGCTGATGGCCCGCTGTTCGACAAGGGCCGGCTGCTCTACAATCTCGATCGCGCCGGACCGGTCGCGCACAAGTCGGGCCGCCTTGTGGTCGTCGAGGGCTATATGGACGTCATCGGCGTCGCCCAAGCCGGTATTGCCGAGCTCGTTGCGCCGCTCGGCACTGCGATGACGGAGACGCAGCTGGCGCTGGCCTGGCGGCAGGTCGACGAGCCGATCCTGTGCTTCGACGGCGACGGCGCCGGGCAACGTGCCGCGCTGCGGGCCTGCCTGCGCGCCCTGCCCCTGCTGGCGCCAGGCAAGTCGCTGCGGATTGCCACGTTGCCGCCGGGCGAGGACCCGGATGACCTCGTCAAACGTGGCGGGGCGCCGGCATTCGAGGTGGTGCTGGACGCTGCGCTGCCGCTGAGCGAGTATCTCTGGCGCAGCGAAACCGAGGGCCAGGACACGGCGACTCCGGAACGTCGCGCAGCGGTGCGCCAGCGGCTGAAGGCACATGCCGATGCCATCGCCGATCCGTCGGTACGCGCGCTTTACGCGGCAGATTTCAACGCCCGCTTCGATGCGCTCTATTTCGCCCGACCCGAGCGCCCTCCCCGTCAGGCCTTTGTGCGCGGCGCACGCTATGTGGCGCCGTTGGCCGGCGCCTCCCCTGCCTTGCGCTCACGTGGCCCTGGCGCCCGGACAGCAAGTGGTGAAGTCACGGCGCTGCTCGCCGGCCTGCTCACCCATCCCGGCCTTGCTGACCGCCATGGCGAAGCCCTGGCCGCCCTGCCTATGTCCGACCCACGCCAGGCGGAGCTCCGCGACGCAATCCTGTCGGCGCTGGCGTTGAGTCCCGACCTTGAAAGTGACGCGCTCAATGCCGACCTTGTCCGCAGAGGTGTTGGCGGACTGGCCGACGCGACATTGAAATCCAATCGCTTGCGCTTTTCCTTTACCAGGAGAGATGCGGCGGCGGACGCCACGGCCCGGGATTTTGGCATGATGGTTGACACCATCGCGGCCCGCACCCGGATCGAGCTGGAGCTGGAAACCGCCACGGCGCGATTTCGCTCGAGCCTGGAGGACAGTGATTTCGAGCGTCAGCAGGCTTTGCTTGCCGAACGTGTCGAGATCGATTCGGCGATGATGCGGCTGGCGGAATCTCTGCGTGACGACTAAAGGCGTATGATTCGCCGGAAAGCGCCCAGGGAAACTGGAAGTTCGCTGGACGGACAAGGGAAGCAACGAATGGCAAAAGCGAACGGAACCGGTACCGGCAATGGTTCCGACACGGATGGTCCTGACGCCAAAGACGCGCCGCTGCTCGATCTCAACGAAGCTTCGGTCAAGAAGCTCCTCGCCCGCGCCAAGAAGCGCGGCTACATCACCTACGACGAGCTGAACGAGGCGCTGCCGCAGGACCAGATGTCCAGCGAGCAGATCGAGGACGTGATGGCCGCCCTGTCGGAAATGGGCATCAACATCATCGAGAATGACGAGCCCGCCGACGACGGGGCCGAAACCGCGCGCGCTGAAGATGACGAGGACGAGCCGGAACCCGTTGAAGGCGATCTCGGCACTGCACCGGCCGCCCCGGTCGTCAAGGCGCCGCTCGATCGCACCGATGACCCGGTGCGCATGTACCTCCGCGAGATGGGCGCCGTCGAGTTGCTCAGCCGCGAAGGCGAGATCGCCATCGCCAAGCGCATCGAGGCCGGTCGCAACACGATGATCGCCGGGCTTTGCGAAAGCCCGATGACCTTCACCGCGATGATCGAATGGTCGAACGCGCTCAACGAAGGCCGCATGCAGCTGCGCGAGATCCTCGATCTCGAAGCCATGCTCGCCAAGGACCCGGCCGAGGCCGCCACCGACGAGAACGGCGAGCCGACCGAGGGCAGCGACCTGCCGACCGTGCAGTTCAAGGACGACGAGGAACCGGCGGAGGAGGCTGCGGCCCCCGACGAGGAAGACGGCATGACCGAGCGGCGCATGCGCCCCGATGGCAAGCCGGCGATTCCGGACGATGACGAGGAGGACACCACCCTGTCGCTCGCCGCGATGGAAGAGGTGCTGAAGCCGGCTGCGCTGGAAAAGTTTGCCGAGATTACCGCTACCTACAAGAAGTTCCTCAAGCTGCAGGAAACCCGGCTGACGGCGCTGCATGCCAATGCCGCCTTCCCGCCGGCTGACGAGCGCAAGTACCAGAAGTTGCGCGAGGAACTGACCCGCGGCGTCCAGTCGATCCATTTCAACAACAACAAGATCGAGCTGCTCGTCGACCAGCTGTATACCCAGAACCGCCGGCTGCTGACGCTCGGAGGCCAGATGATGAAGCTGGCCGACAAGCACAAGATCAACCGCAAGGCCTTCCTCGACGACTATATGGGGAACGAGCTCGACGATAGCTGGATGAGCCGTGTCGCCGGTATCGACAAGAAATGGGCAGCCTTTGCCGCAGCGGAAGTCGAAAGCGTCGACGCCATTCGCGGCGAGATCGCCAGCATCGCCGAGGCGACAGGCGTCGAGCTGGGCGAATTCCGCCGTATCACCAACATGGTGCAGAAGGGTGAACGCGAGGCGCGGATCGCCAAGAAGGAAATGGTCGAGGCGAACCTGCGCCTGGTCATCTCCATCGCCAAGAAATACACCAATCGCGGCCTGCAATTCCTTGATCTTATTCAGGAAGGCAACATCGGCCTGATGAAGGCGGTCGACAAGTTCGAGTATCGCCGCGGCTACAAGTTTTCGACCTATGCGACCTGGTGGATCCGCCAGGCGATCACGCGCAGCATCGCGGACCAGGCGCGGACGATCCGCATCCCGGTGCACATGATCGAGACGATCAACAAGCTGGTGCGGACCAGCCGCCAGATACTCCACGAGATCGGCCGCGAGCCGACGCCCGAGGAACTCGCCGAGCGGCTGTCGATGCCGCTCGAAAAGGTCCGCAAGGTGATGAAGATCGCCAAGGAACCGATCAGCCTCGAGACACCGATCGGCGACGAGGAGGACTCGCACCTTGGCGATTTCATCGAGGACAAGAATGCGGTCATCCCCGTCGACGCGGCGATCCACGCCAATCTCAAGGAAACCGTCACCCGCGTCCTGGCATCGCTGACGCCGCGCGAGGAGCGGGTGCTGCGCATGCGCTTCGGCATCGGCATGAATACCGATCACACGCTTGAGGAAGTCGGGCAGCAGTTCAGCGTCACCCGCGAGCGTATCCGCCAGATCGAGGCGAAGGCGCTCAGGAAGCTGAAGCATCCGTCGCGGTCGCGAAAGATGCGGAGTTTCCTGGACGTTTAGCGCTGCAGCCGGCCGGGGCCCTGGCCCCGGCCGCTTTTGCCTTGTGGTCTTGAGCCGTCGGCCCCAGCCGCCGGAGCCATTCTGGCTTTGCCATCCTCCGGGGTTTGCACCACCATGGCGGAATGATCGTCCGTGCCGCACTTGCCCTGACTGCCGCTCTCGTCGCCACGCCGGCGAGCAACGCTCCGGTACCGGCGGATGCGGCGCTGGCCAAGGCAATGGCGGTGAGCGCGTGCGGATCGGGGGAAGGTGCCGGACGCGCGGGGGTGAAGCCGGCAGTGCTGGTGGCCGGGCTGACGCCGGCGCATATGCCGGTGAGTGCGAACCGCGAGGCGCAGGCGTTTTTCGACCAGGGTCTCGGGCAGTTGTTCGGGTTCGATTATGACGAGGCGCTCAAGAGTTTCGCGCGGGCGGCGGTGATCGATCCGGCATGCGCGATGTGCGGCTGGGGAACGGCGCTGGCGCTGGGGCCCTATATCAACAGTGGGCCGATCGACGCGGCGACTGTCGCGCGGGCGCAGGGGTATACGGGGCGGGCGTTGCGCAGCGGCGCGCTGTCCGAGCGGGACCGGGCGCTGGTGGACGCGGTGCACATGCGGCACGCGCCGGGTGGGAAACAGAGCGGCGTGCATGGCGACCGCTATGCCGACACGATGCTGCGGCTGGCGGCGCGCTGGCCGGCGGATGACCTAGTCGCGATACTGGCCGCCGAGGCGGTGATGGACGCACAGCCCTGGGATTATTGGGCGGCCGGCGGTCGGGTGAACAAGGGCCGCGCCGGCGAGGCGATTCGGCTGGTGGAGACGGTGCTGGCGCGGTCTCCCGACGATCCGCAGGCGATCCATCTGCTGATCCACCTTACGGAGGCATCGGCCGATCCAGGGCGGGCGGCGGGGCCGGCGGCGCGGCTGGGGCGCTTGTCCCCTGCGGCGCCGCACATGGTGCATATGCCGAGCCATACCTGGTACCGGATCGGGCGGTTCGAGGAGGCAATCGATGCCAACCGCGCGGCGATCGCGGCGGACGATGCCTATGCGCGGGCGGTGGGCGACGACCCGAAGTTCTATGGCTATTTCATTCATCACAATCACTTCCTGGCGTCGGCGGCGACGCAGACCGGGGACCGGGTGACGGCGCTGGCGGCGGCGGGTGCGATCGAGGCGGCGATCTTGCCGGAGGCGGCGGTGAAAAGGCCGTATCTGCAGGCACGGTTGGCGACGGCGTTGCATGCGCGGGCACGGTTCCTGACGCCGGCCGAGGTGCTGGCGCTGCCGGCGCCCGATCCGCGGCTGTTGCGCCTGATGGTGGCGTGGCATGGCGTGCGCGCCGAGGCAAAGGCGCAGACGGGCGATATCGCGGGCGCCGAGGCCGAACTGCTGGCGTTGCGGGCGGCGCGCGATGCGATCAAGGCGGGGCCGGAGGCGACACGGACAAGCGTGAGTGACCTGGCGCTGGCGGCGATCGCCGATGGAGTGGCACGCGGCCGGATTGCCGAGGCGCGGGGTGAGCCGGCCGAGGCGCTGCGGCATTACCGTGCCGCGGAGGCCGTGGAGGCGAACTTTCCCTATTTCGAGCCGCCGTTGTGGCCGACGCCGGTGGCCGTGCTGGCGGGCGCCGTGCGGTTGAAATCGGGGGATCGGTCGGGTGCGGCGGCCGATTTCCGGCGGGCGCTCGTGCAGAGGCCCGGCAACAGCCTGGCCGGCGCGGGTCTGACGGCGGCGATGGCAGCTTGAACGATTGCGCCCGCCGGCGAGGCTGTTACAGGCAAGGAATGAAAGCCATCATAGCCTTGGCGCTGTCGGCGCTATCCCTGTCGCCGGTCGCGGCCGCTCCGGCCGATCCGCTGCTTGTCCAGATCGTCGCCGGGGCGCGGGCCGTGCCGCCGGCAAGCATCGCCTTCGAACGGTCGGTGCGCACCTTGGCACAGGAAGGCGCGGCGGCACCGGAAACCCAGCTGCGAACCGAACGCTGGGACGGCAAGGTCCTCACACCGCTCACTGTCGGCGGCAAGCCGGCCTCTGCCGAGGACGTCGCCCGCATCCGCAAGGCTGCGGCCGCCCGGCCGATCGCCGGCTATTACCGCATTGCGGACTATCTCGGCGGCAAGGCCCGCCGGGTCGCCGATGCCCAGGGCCGCACAGTCTATCGTGTCGAGGGGTTGCCCAAAGGCAGCATCGATATCGGCAAGGACATATCGGCTAATCTGGTCGCCGAGGCGCTGGTCGACACCAGCGGGCCGGTGCCGTTCGTGTCGCGCCTGCGGATCATGCTGGCCAAGCCGCTGTCGTTCTTCCTGGTCGCCAAGCTCGACACGTTCGAAGTCGTCAACGAGTACAAGCCGGGACCCGGCGGCCGCCCGGCGCTGGTCCGCCAGACCCAATCCCTCGCCGGCGCGCAGTTGGGCAAGGCCGGCACGACCCGCACCGAGACGATCTATACCCCGACACGCTGACCCCCCTACGGGTCGCCGTTGCCGTCGCGTGACACCCTGCCGCAATCGGTGTGCCATTATATCCTTCACTTGTGGCAGGCGCTGCGCATCGGTAAGCCTCTGCCCATGACCCCAGCCGCTTTGCAGATGCTGCCCCTGGCGCTCGCGCTGATCGCGTCTGTCCCCCTGCCCGTGCCAGACAGCCTGCGCGATCGTGTCATCGCCGATGCCCAGGCGATGCCCCCGGCCACCCTGGTATTTGAACGGACGACGCGGTCGGTGCGGACCGGCGGCGGCACCACGACCAACCTGCTGAAGGTCGAACGCTGGGATGGTCGGCGTTGGCAACTGGTGTCGATCAACGGCAAGAAACCGACGTCGGGACAACGCGAGGAGGCGCAGAAGCTGGCGGCTGCCTCGCCGGTCCCCGGCTATCACCGCATGGCAGTGCTGTTGTCGGGCGCGACCGAGCGAACGACCGACAGCCAAGGGCGGACTGTTCTCAAGATCCCGGTCCTTCCCGCCGGCTCGGTGCGGACCGACAGCGCCGATATCTCGTCGCATCTCCAGGCCGAGGTCGTGCTTGCCACCCGCGCCGGCCAGCCCTGGGTCGAACGTGTCAAGGTGACGTCGCGCGAGCCGTTCCGGATGAACATGCTGATCAAGGTGCTGACCTTCGAGCAGACCAGCGAATATCGGCTAGACGACCGCGGTCGACCGCGGCTGGCCAGCCAGGTTGCCGACAGTGCCGGCACCATGTTCGGCTTTGCCGGTGGCGAGAAGAGCGAAGTCACATACGCGTATCGCTAGTTGCGAGCCAAACGCTGGCCCTCTAGCCTGCCGCAAACGTTAAGCAAGGGCTGATCATGACATCGATGCGTTTCCAGGGCACCTCCGGCTATGTCGCGACCGACGATCTGAAGGTTGCCGTCAATGCCGCCGTCACGCTGCGCCGGCCATTGCTCGTCAAGGGCGAACCCGGCACCGGCAAGACCGTGCTCGCCCAGCAGATCGCCGATGCCTTTGATGCGCCGCTGATCGAATGGAA
Source organism: Sandarakinorhabdus sp. DWP1-3-1 (assembly GCF_049896705.1). Lineage (NCBI taxonomy): Bacteria > Pseudomonadati > Pseudomonadota > Alphaproteobacteria > Sphingomonadales > Sphingosinicellaceae > Sandarakinorhabdus > Sandarakinorhabdus sp. DWP1-3-1. The sequence continues at coordinate 822,063 of NZ_JAFCUV010000001.1, forward strand.
CATCAAGTCGACGACCAAGGCGCAGCAGGGCCTGTATGAATATGACGCCGTCAGCCGGCTGCGCGACAGCCAGCTTGGCGATGCCCGCGTACACGACATTTCCAATTACATCCGCAAGGGCAAGATGTGGGAGGCGTTCACCGCGCCCAAGCTGCCGGTGCTGTTGATCGACGAGATCGACAAGGCCGATATCGAGTTTCCGAACGATCTGCTGACCGAGCTCGATCGCATGGAGTTCGACGTTTATGAAACCGGCGAGCGGGTGAAGGCCGAAGCGCGGCCGATCGTTATCATCACCAGCAACAATGAAAAGGAGCTGCCGGACGCGTTCCTGCGCCGCTGCTTCTTCCACTATATCAAGTTTCCCGACCGCGAGACGATGGAGGCGATCGTCCGCGTCCATTACCCCGACATCCAGAAGACGCTGGTTGCCGAGGCGATGAACATCTTCTTCGACATCCGCGAAGTGCCGGGCATGAAGAAGAAGCCGTCGACATCGGAGCTGCTCGACTGGCTGAAGCTGCTGATGCACGAGGACCTGCCGATCGAGGTACTGCGCAATCGCGACACCAAGTCGCTGATCCCGCCACTGCACGGCGCCCTGCTGAAGAACGAGGCGGACGTGATGCTGTTCGAACGCCTCGCTTTCATGAGCCGGCGCCAGGGAGGCTGACGCCGCAACGGGTCACTGTCGGCGGGGGCGGCACAGCATGGCGAGCGGAGAAGCAGGCCTCGCCGCCGCGCTAGCGCCGGCGGGTGTCGAGGTCGCCAGAACCGCCGGACTACAGGGCGGCAGCGTGCGCCTGCACCGACTCGACGGCCTTCGCGGCTACCTGCTGTCGATGATGTACCTGGTGCATTTCACCGCCATGGGCCAGGTGTTCGGCACAGACTTCGTACTCGCCCGCTTGCATCATTCCGTGCTGCTGCCGGTGTTCGATGCCGAATATCTGGTGCCGCTTTCGGGATTCGTCGCGGCGCTCGCCTATATCGGTCACTATCGAAGCCAGGGTTTCGGCGGCGCCCAGCGCGTCGTTTTGCGCCGCGTCCGTGCGCTCTACGGCTATCAGGTGGTGACCTGCCTCGCGGTGTTGCTGCTGCCTATTATAGCGTTCGGCCGCGCCGGGATGCCGGTCGACGCCGCAGGCGTGCCTGTCCTTTGGCAGAGCATCGGCGCCGCATTCACCTTCGTCTACCAGCCCGGCAACCTGCAGATCCTCATCCTGTTCATGGGTGCCATGCTGTTCATTCCATCGGCGATCCGTCTGCTCGATGGCTTCGGGCCGATCGTGTTCATAGCAGTCCTTGTCGATGCATGGCTGATCGCCGATGCGGGTTTCGATACCGCCATGGGCGACTGGATCATGGCCAGTATCGTCCCATGGCGTGACTATATCCGGATCAGCGGCGCGTTCAACCTGCTGTCATGGGGTGCCTTCTTCTATTTCGGTTTCACCATCGGCTGGCTTTACAAGACCCCACCGGCATCATTGCTGGCGATGGATGGCAAACTGATGGACCGGCTCCTCGTCGCATGCCTGCTGGTCTGCGCCTTCTTCTACCTGGGGCGCGTTCTCGACAGTGCTTCGATGTTGGACAACGACAGCCTGTTCTATCCGGCGCGCGACCTGCTGTCGGTGCAGGCCGTGCTTTGTGTTGCCGCCACCAGCTACACCATCTTCTATCTCTTCATCCGGTCCGACCGGTCAGGGCGCTACCCGACCCTGGTGCAGTGCCTCGATGCGGTCTGCAAGGCGCCATGGCTGGTACTGCTCGGACGCAACAGCCTGTTCGTCTACAGCGCGCATGTCATCATCGTCGCGGCGCTTGCGTGTTTCCTGACGCCTGTCCATCGTCCGGTCGGTCAGGGCACGCTGCTGGCGCTGTGCGCCTTGGGCTATGCGGTGCTGCTCGCCCTCGCCGCCGCCAAGCAGCGCTGGCTGGCGAAGCTGCCCTGACGGGGGCGTCAACGCAGATGCGGCAGCGACCAGTCGCCGACCAGGGCTGCCGTCCGCAGCGCAAAGATCACCAGCCCGCCGGCGAGCACCGCGCGGCCGCGCGCCACTCCGAACCGACGGACGAGCACGACGATCAGCGCGGCACCCGCCAACGCCGCGGTTGCGTAGAAGTCCGCACGCAGGACATGCGGCACCTGCGCGGTCAGGATATCGCGGAGGATGCCGCCGCCGCAGCCGTTGACGGTGGCGATGATGATCGCCCCGGTGCTGCTGATCCCACAGTCCAGCGCCTTCTGCGTGCCGGCGAGCGCCGCCAGCGCCAGCCCGACGGCTGCGAAGACGTCAAGCGTCAGCGGCGGCGTCAAGCCACCGACCGGGCCGAACGCGAACGTGACCACGGCCGTGCCCGCCGTCGCCAGCAGCGCCAGGGCGGCGTAGCGCCAGTCCCGGAACGCCGATGGCGGATGCTCGCCCAGCAAGAGATCGCGCATGACGCCGCCGCCGACCGACCCGACAAAGGCCAGGACCAGCAGCCCGAACAGGTCGAGACCCGCATGGATGCCGACGATCGCGCATTCGATCGCCAGCAGGAACGTCGCCGCCAGGTCGACGGCGGTCAGCAGATGATCGCGAATGCGCATCAGCGCAGCATGAGGCCGCCATCGATCGCGATGCTCTGCCCGGTGATGTAGCTGGCAGCCGGCGACGCCAGAAACACGATGGCATCGGCAATCTCGCGCGGTTCGCCCCAGCGCCGCATCGGAACCGCCTTCAGCAGCTTTTTCTCGTACGCCGGATCGACCCGCATGCGCTCGGTCATCCGCGTCGCGATGAAGCCCGGCGCCACCAGGTTCACGCGCACGCCCTCCGTTGCCCATTTGTCGCCGAGCGCGCGGGTCAGGCCGAGCAGCCCCGCCTTCGATGCGGTGTACGCCGGTGTTTCCTTCAGCGCGAGAAACGACGCCAGCGAACCGACGTTGACGATGCTGCCGCCGCCGACCTTCAGCAGCGGAAACAGCCTGACGCTCAGGTCCATCACGGCGTTAAGGTTGAGGTCCATGACACTTTCGAACTGGTCCTGGTCATATTCATTGGCGCTGCCGCCGCCGGCATTGTTGACGAGCACATCGAGCGCCGAGAAGCGCCCGGCCAGGTGCGCCCGCGCCGCGGGGGTGGCGAGATCGGCCTGGACATAGGCAACACCCGCCAGCGGATCGTCATAATCGCTAAAGCTTGCGCGCGTGCCGGTTACGGTCACTTCGGCGCCGAGGTCGCGCAGCGCCGCGGCGGTCGCATGGCCGATGCCCTGGCTGCCGCCGGTGACCAGCGCCGTCTTGCCATTTGCCCAGCTCATGCGCTCAATCCTCCATCGATGGTCAGTGACGTGCCGGTAACATAGGCCGCCAGTGGCGAGGCCAGGAACAGGATCGCCCCGGCAATGTCGTCGGGCTCGCCGATGCGGCCAAGGGGCACCTGGCGCTCCGTGGCGGCGAGGCGATCGGCATCGGCCCAGGTGATCGCGGTCATCTTGCTGCGCACCAGCCCCGGCGCGACCAGGTTTACCCTGATGCCCTCCCGCGCCAGCGCCTGCGCCAGCGTCCGTGTCAGCGTCAGCAGCCCGCCCTTCGATGCCGAATAGGCCGGCTGGCCTATGGTGCCGCGAAAGCTGGCGACCGAGCCGATGAAGACGATGCTGCCCCGCGCGGCAGCCAGCGCGCTGCGGAACCGCATCGCCAGCTGCATAGGTCCCGTCAAATTGGTGGCGAGCACATCGGCAAAGGTGTCGATCTCGAATTCCTGCCGCCGGTACGCGACCTTGGCCCCTGCCACGACCAGCGCATCGAGGCTGGCGATGCCCGGATCGAAAGCGGCGACCGCGTCGCGGTCGCCCTGGTCGAGCCGGTGGTACGTCATGCCCGACAGGTCGCCGTCTTCCCCGGCATAGTCTGCGGCAGCGGCGCGGGTGCCGGTCACCACCACGCGCGCGCCGCCGTCGCGAAAGCCACGCGCCGCGGCGTTGCCGATCCCGGTGCTGCCCCCTGTCACAAGCACGGTCTTGCCGGCAAAATCGAACGCGCCCAAGGCTCAATCTCCTGATTGGGGCGGAGTGTTGGCGATGGGCATGCTCGACGGCAAGGTGGCGGTTGTGACAGGCGGCGGGCGCGGCCTGGGGCGCTGCCATGCGCTGGCGCTGGCGGCGGCGGGGGCACGCGTCGTCGTCAACGATCTCGGCGGCAGCGTGCTCGGCGAAGGCAGCAGCGACGCCGCGGCAGAGGTGGTTGCCGAAATCCAGAACGCCGGCGGCCAGGCGGTCGCCAACCTGGCCAGCGTCGCCGACTGGGCCGGCGCCGAGACCATCATCGCCCAGGCCGTGGCGACCTACGGGGGCCTCGACATCGTCGTCAACAATGCCGGTATCAACCGTCCGGCGTCGGTGATCACCATGACCGAGACCGATTTCGACCTGGAGATCGGCGTGCACCTGAAGGGCACCGCCGCCGTAAGCCATCATGCCGCGCGGTTCTGGGCCGAACGCGGCCCGGCGGCGGGGCGCGCCATCGTCAACACCACCTCCCCCGTCGGTGTCCATCCGATGCCCGACGGCGGCGCCTATGGTGCGGCCAAGGCCGGCATTGCGGCACTCACCCAGGTCCATGCCCAGGAGCTCGCCGGGTTGGGCGTGCGGGTCAACGCCATCGCGCCCTGCGCCCGTACCCGGATGGTCATGGCCTCGCCGAGCGTCGACCAGTTGATGCCGCGCGGCGCCGATTTCGACCGACATTCCCCCGAGCATGTCTCGCCGCTGGTCGTCTACCTCGCCTCGCCGGCGTGCCGCTTCACCGGCCGCGTGTTCGGCGTCGAAGGGCCCGACGTGGCGCTGTACACGCCGTGGAGCGCCGAACGGCTGTTCACGCACGACGGTGGATGGAGCCCCGAAGCGCTGGCGCTGGCGCTCGCCGACGAACCCGAGCAAGCTGCGATCCGGGCCTTTTACCCGGGAGGTCGGATCGAAACCGTGTCGCCACCCAATCGCACCCTCAAGGCCCTGAAAACCGCTGGATGACGGCGCCGCGTACTCGTTTTGCCGGTGTCCGCGACCGCCTCGAATCGCTCGAATTCGGCTCGCGCTGGCAGGCCTGGGGCTTCGAATTCCTGCTGTTCGGCTTCAAGCAGGCTTGGGCCTGCCTGTTCGGCGGGCTGATGCTGGCGCTACTGCTGGCGACGCATCTGTTCTACCCGGCCGACGCGGCGCTGGCGCGCTATGACTTCCTGACCCTCGCCGCGCTGTCGATCCAGTTGGCGATGCTGGCGCTGCGGCTCGAGACCCTCGACGAGGCGCGGGTCATCCTCGGCTTCCACATCGTCGGCACCATCATGGAGCTGTTCAAGACCATGATGGGCTCCTGGACCTATCCCGAGCCCAGCCTGCTCCGCATCGGCGACGTGCCGCTGTTCTCCGGCTTCATGTACGCCGCGGTCGGCAGCTATATCGCCCGCACCTGGCGCGGTTTCGGCTTCGGCTTTCGGCGGTATCCGCCGCGCTGGCAGCCGACCCTGCTGGCGACAATGATCTATGCCAACTTCTTCACCCATCACTTCGTGCCCGACCTGCGCTGGGGCCTGTTCGCCGTCACCGCCTGGATCTTCCGCAGCACCTCGGTCGAGTTCACCGTCTTTCGCGCCCGCCGCGCCATGCCGCTGCTGCTCGGTTTCCTGCTCGTCTCGCTGTTCATCTGGTTCGCCGAGAATATCGCCACCTTCGCCAATGCCTGGCGCTATCCTGCACAGGCGCATGGCTGGTCGATGGTGCCGCTGTCGAAGCTCGGCGCCTGGTACCTGCTGATGATCATCTCCTTCGTGCTGGTCTCACGGCTGCACGACCCCTCTCCAAAGCGGGCTTTGCAGCCGGCGCAATGATGGTAGAGATTGCCCCATGTTCCTGACCTTTCTCGAAGAGCTGCGCGCAGCCAAGATCCCGGCATCGCTGAAGGAGCATCTGCTGCTGCTGGAGGCGCTGAAGGCCGACGTCATCGACTGGTCGATCACCGATTTCTATTACCTGGCGCGCGCGACCTATGTGAAGGACGAGGGCCTGCTCGATCGCTTCGATATGGTGTTTGCCAAGGTCTTCAAGGGCCTGGAACCGACCGTTGAGACCGGGACTGCGGAAATCCCGGAAGACTGGCTGCGCGCCGTCGCCGAGCTCAACCTCTCGGCCGAGGAACTGGCGGAGCTCGAAAAGCTCGGCTGGGACAAGCTGATGGAGACGCTGAAAGAGCGGCTCGAGGAACAGAAGAAGCGCCACGAAGGCGGCAACAAATGGATCGGCACCGCCGGCAAGTCACCGTTCGGCGCGCAAGGCTCGCACCCCGAGGGCGTCCGCATCGGCCAGGACAAGGGACGCAACGGCAAGGCGGTCAAGGTCTGGGACAAGCGCGAGTTCAAGAACCTCGACAATTCGGTTGAGCTCGGCACCCGCAATATCAAGGTGGCGCTGCGCCGCCTGCGCCGCTTCGCCCGCGACGGTGCCGCCGACGAACTCGACCTTGCCGAAACCATCTCGGGCACTGCCAAAAAAGCCTATCTCGACATCGTCATGCGGCCGGAGCGGCACAATGCGGTCAAGCTGCTGCTGATGCTCGATGTCGGCGGCTCGATGGATCCGCATGTGAAGGTCTGCGAGGAGCTGTTCTCGGCTGCGCGCAGCGAGTTCAAGCATCTGGAATTCTTCTACTTCCACAATTGCCCCTATGAGGCGCTGTGGAAGGACAACAAGCGGCGCTGGGCCGAACGCACGCCCGTCATGGAGTTGCTCCACAAATTCCCGCATGACTACAAGCTGGTGTTCGTCGGCGATGCGTCGATGTCACCCTATGAGATCAACTATCCCGGCGGCTCGGTCGAACACTGGAACGAGGAAGCCGGCGACGTCTGGATGCAGCGGATGCTCGACGTCTATCACTCGGCGGCCTGGCTGAATCCAATCCCCGAAAAAAGCTGGGGCCACAGCCAGTCGATCCAGATGATCAAGACGATCATGGAAAACCGCATGTACCCGCTGTCGCTCGAAGGCCTCGATCGCGCGATGCGCGAGTTGACGCGATCGCACTAGGGGAATTTGGCGAGCGAGAGCAACGCGCTCGCCAGCACAGCTACTTGCTGTCGGCCCCCTTCGCCGCCAGTTGCGCGCCCTCGTCGCTGGCCAGGAACTTCGCCTGTTCGCCGACATAGGCACGCACCGCCTCGATCTCCTCGGGCTTGAACCATTTGGCAAAGCTGACCATGCCGCGGTCCTTCAGGATGCCGCCGTGGACGACCGCCGCCCAGGTCTGACGGTCGCTCAACGCTCCCGATCGGCGCAGATCGGGCACCAGCCCGCTCGAACGCGCGCCGGCGCCATGGCACAGGCCGCAATTGCCTTCGAAGATATCGGCACCGAGCGCGATCTGCTGCGGCGTGAACTTGTCGGTCGGCGGGTTCGCAGCCGCCAACGTCGGCGCGTCATAAGGCGGCAGCTTGGCCGTGCCGCCCAGCTTGAAGACCAGCATGCGGCCATTGGGCTGGATACGCTGCGGCCCGTCGACATAACCCGTCGACAGCGGATAGGCGCCGCCATAACCGGCCGAGACGGCGACATATTGCACGCCGTCGACGGTATAACTAACCGGCCCCGCCATCACGCCGGTCTGTGCGTCGAAACTCCACACGGTCTTGCCGGTGGCGGCGTCGAAAGCCTGGAACTTGCCCTTGGCATTGCCCTGGAAAACCAGATTGCCGGCGGTGGCGAGCGCGCCGCCGTTCCACGGCCCGTCATACTGGACGCGCCAGACTTCCTTTTGCTTGACCGGATCCCAGGCCAGCAGCTGCCCCTTCAATATGGCGCGGGTTGCACGCGTCTGCGCGGCGTTGTTGGGCGGCGCGTTCAGCGCGGCGACGACGGCGATGTTCCAGGCGCCCTGCTTGTGCTTGTAGCCGGCGTCGTTCTGATAGGCGAAGGGCACTTCCTGTGCCGGTAGATAAACCAGGCCGGTCTTGGGGCTGAAGGCCATCGGGTGCCAGTTGTGCGCGCCGAGTGCCGAGGGCGTGACCAGCGCCGTCCCGGTGCGATAGCGCGCCTCAGCTACTTCGATCGGCCGCCCGGTGCCGGGATCGACGCCCGTCGTCCAGCTTTGCGGCACAAAACCCTTGGCGCTGATCAGCTTTCCGGTTTCGCGGTCGATGACGTAGAAAAACCCGTTCTTCGGCGCCTGCATCAACACTTTGCGAGGCTTCCCGTCGATCGGCAGCGTCGCCAGGATGATCGGCTGGGTCTGGGTGAAATCCCAGGTTTCGCCGGGCGTGCCCTGGTAATGCCAGATGTACTTGCCGGTATCGGGGTCGAGCGCCACCACCGAGGACAGGAACAGATTGTCGCCCTTTCCTTCCGATCGCACCTGGTGATTCCAAGGCGACCCGTTGCCGACGCCGATGTACAAGCGATCGAGCTCCGCATCATAGACGATGGCATCCCACACGGTGCCGCCGCCGCCCGCCTGCCAGTATTTGCCCGACCAGCTTTCGCCGGCCTTGGCCTTCAGTACCTCGTCCGACGCCTCGCCATCGGGGCCTTTGGCGGGGTCGCCAGGGATGGTGTAGAACCGCCAGGCCTTCTTGCCCGTCATCGCATCATAGGCGGTGACATAGCCGCGCACGCCCAGCTCGGCGCCGCCATTGCCGATCAGCACCCTGCCCTTCACCACCCGCGGCGCGCCGGTGATCGTATAGGGCTGTTTCTGGTCGAAGGTGACGACCGACCATTTCACCTTGCCCGTCGCCGCATCGAGCGCGATCAGCCGGCCATCGAGCGCGCCGACAAAGATCATTCCGCCCCAGGCCGCCACCCCACGGTTGACGACATCACAGCACGCCGAATGGCCGCGATCCTTCGATACTTCGGGGTCGTAGGACCATTTCACGGCCCCGGTGGCGGCATCGAGTGCCACCACCTTCGACCAGGCACTGGTGGTGTACATCACGCCGTCGATGACCAGCGGGGTCGCCTCCTGGCCGCGGTTGCTGTCGAAATCATGCGACCAGGCGAGCCCGAGCTTGCCAGCGTTGCCGGCGTTGATCTGCTCGAGATTGGCATAGCGCTGCTCGGCATAGCTGCCGCCATGGGTCATCCAGTTGCCGGGCTCTGCCGCGGCGTTCAGCAGCCGCTGCGCATCGACACTGGCGGCGCGCGTGGGCATTGCCGCATCGCCCTGTCCCATCGGCACCAGCCACATCGCTGCTGCCAACGCCGCGACACTTGCGCCCGCCAAGATCCGCATATCCCCGTCCCCATCGCTTTTATCGTTGGCACGGAGACTATCAGCGTTCATCCCGGCCGCAAGCACATCAAAGTCGCAGGCCCTTGCGGCCTGCCCACAGGGAGCAACCCGCCATGACGACCGCCTTTTCCAGCCGCGCCGCCCGTTTTCGCGCGGCGCACGCCGGCCCCGAGCTACTGCGCCTCGCCAATGCCTGGGACGTCGGCTCGGCGCGCCTGATCGAAAGCCTGGGCGCGCCCGCCATCGCCACCACCAGCGCCGGCATGGCCTGGTCACTCGGCTTTCCCGATGGCGACGCGCTGCCGTTGTTCCAGCACCTGAATGCCGTTAAGGCGATCGTCGCTGCCGTGAAGCTGCCGGTCACCGTCGACATCGAGGGCGGCTATTCGGATGAACCCAAAGAGGTCGGCGCCGCTGTCGGCCGCTTTGCCGCCGCCGGCGCCGTCGGCATCAACATCGAGGATGGTGCCGGCACGCCCGAGTTGCTCGCCGCCAAGATCAAGGCAGCCAGGCGCCCCGACCTGTTCATCAATGCCCGCTGCGATGTCTGGCTGCGCGCGCTGGCGCCGGGCAAAGAGCACGCCGAAACCATGCGCCGCGCTGCAATCTATGCCGCCGCCGGCGCCGACTGCATTTTCGTACCCGGCGTCACCGATGCCGACGCGATCACGCGGCTGGCGAGCGATATCCGCGACCAGTTCGGCCTGCCGCTGAACGTGCTGGCACGCGACGGCGTCCCCGATGCCCCGGCACTGGCGGCGATGGGCGTTCGCCGCCTCAGCGCCGGCTCCGGCATCACCCAGGCCGTCTATGGCCTGGCGCGCACGCTGGCCCACGATTTCCTGACCGGCGACGCCAGTACCGTGCCCGGCACGATCACCTATGGCGAGATCAACTCCCTGATGGGCTGACCGGCACCGGCAGGCTGTTGATCCAGGCGTTGAAGACGATGACAACACCGGCAACGATCATCAGCGCCGCCTTGGTGCGGTTGCCGCCCGGCTGGCGGACCAGCCAGATGCCGGTAATGATCAGTGCCAGCGCCGCGGCAACCGACAGGGCGAAAATGATCTGTGGAGCTTCGTTCATGGTCAGTCGGCCAATGTCTGGCGGACGGCATGGGCCCAGGCGGCCCGGCGTGTCGTCCGGGTTGCATCATCGACGTTCGGCGTGAAACTGCGATCCGGCGCCGACATCGCCGCCGCTGCCGCGCCGAGGTCGGGCCACAGCCCCGCCCCGACCCCCGCCAGCATGGCTGCCCCAAGTGCCGTCGTCTCGATCACCCGCGGCCGTTCGACGGTCACGCCCAGGCTGTCGGCAAGATTCTGGCACAGCCAGTCGTTGGCGACCATGCCGCCGTCGACCCGCAGCGCCGCCGCCGGCACGCCGTCGGCGGCCAGCGCATCCACAAGATCGGCCGTCTGCTGGCCCATCGCTTCCAGCGTGGCGCGCACGATATGCGCCCGCGTCGTGCCGCCCGACAGGCCGGTCAGCGTGCCCCGGGCCGTCGGCTGCCAGTGCGGCGCCCCCATGCCGGCCAGCGCCGGCACAAAGACCACGCCGCCGCTGTCGGCCACGCTCTGCGCCAGGGCCTCCGTCTCGGCGCTGCTGCCGATGATCCCCAGCCCGTCCCGCAGCCACTGGACGGCAGCCCCGGCGGTAAAGATTGCCCCTTCCAGAGCATAGGCCGGCACACCATCCAGCCGCCACGCGACCGTTGACAGCAGGCGATGCGTCGATGTCGGCGGGCGCGCCCCGGCATGGGCCAGCAGAAAGCAGCCGGTACCATAGGTCGCCTTCAGCTGCCCCGGTTCCAGACAGGCCTGGCCGATCGCCGCCGCCTGTTGGTCGCCGGCGCTGCCGGTGATCGGTGTTTCGCCACCGAGCAGCGCCGTCGTTGCCAGCGCCCCGGCACAGTCAACGATGGTCGGCAGCACAGCCTGGGGCACACCGATGAGTTCGCACAGCCCCGTGTCCCATGCGCAGCTGGCAAGATCCATCAGCAGTGTCCGAGAGGCATTGGTCGCATCGCTCACATGCCGCGCCCCGGCCGACAGTTTCCAGATCAGCCAGCTCTCGACCGTACCGACCAGCAGTCGCCCGTCCCGCTCTGCCGCTGCCACCCGCGGCCAATTGTCCAGTGCCCAGCGGATCTTGGTGCCCGAAAAATAGGGATCGAGCAGCAGCCCGGTCTGCGCCTGCACCGCCGCCTCATGCCCTGCAGCCTTCAATGCCGCACACGCATCGCCGGTGCGCCGGTCCTGCCAGACGATGGCATTGGCCAGCGGCTCGCCGGTCAACCGATCCCAGAACACGATGGTTTCGCGCTGGTTGGTGATGCCGATCGCCTTGATGCGGGGCGCGCCGACCTGGTCGGAGACATCGATCAGGCAATCCCGGCTCAAGCGCCAGATCTCGGCGGCGTCATGCTCCACCCAGCCGGACTGCGGATAATGCTGGGTGATCGGCCGGCCACAGCTGGCAACGATGGCGCCGCGCGTGTCGAAGGCGATCGCCCGGGTGGAGGTGGTCCCGGCGTCGAGAACGAGGATCAGATCGGCTGTCATGCCGCCTTCCCTAAACCGGCAGTGCCGACTAGTTAACCCCGCATCACATGATGACCGCCAGCCTCGACCGCATACACGACCTGCTGATCATCGGCGGCGGCATCAATGGCGCCGGCATCGCCCGCGACGCATCGGGCCGCGGGCTCAGCGTCGCACTGGTTGAGGCCGGCGATCTCGGCGGTGCCACCTCGAGCGCTTCCACCAAACTCATCCACGGCGGCCTGCGCTATCTCGAATTCTACGCCTTCGGCCTCGTCCGCAAGGCGCTGGCCGAACGCGAGGTCCTGCTCGACATCGCGCCGCACATCAGCTGGCCGCAAAGCTTCGTGTTGCCCCATGCCGGCAGTCGCCCGCTATGGATGCTGCGCGCCGGCCTGTGGCTCTATGACAATCTCGCCCGGCGCAAGATCGTGCCGGGATCGTCGCGCATCGACCTGCGCCGGGATCGCGCCGGCCGTGCGCTCGATGCAAGGTACAGCGCCGCGTTCCGGTACTGGGATGGCTGGGTCGACGATGCCCGCATGGTCATCGCCAACTGCCAGGATGCCCGCAACCGCGGCGCGCTGATCCTGCCGCGCACCCGCGTCACCCGCGCCGAATATGACGGCAGCCTGTGGCAGGTGACGCTCGGCGACGGCCGCAGCCTTCAGGCGCGCCGCATCGTCAACGCCGCAGGGCCCTGGGCGTCCGAGGTGGCCCGCAGTGTGCTTGGCCGCAACGATGCGCCGGCGTTGCGGCTGGTGCAGGGCTCCCACATCGTCACGCGCCGCGTCCACCTCGGCCGCGACGCCTACATGTTCCAGCAGCCCGACGGCCGCATCATCTTCGTCATTCCCTACGAACGCGATTTCTCGCTGATCGGGACGACGGAGCGCGACATCGAGGCGCCGGAAGCCGCGAAGATCACCGTCGACGAGACCGATTACCTGCTCGCCGCCGCCAATCGCTATCTGGCGCGCCCGCTGACACATGACGATGTCGTCCACAGCTTTGCCGGTGTCCGCCCGCTGATCCTCGAAGCCGGCAAGGGCGACCGCGAGACGACGCGCGACTATCGCCTGGTCGAACACGATGGTGTGCCGGCGATGACGGTCGTCGGCGGCAAGATCACCACCTACCGCGTGCTCGCGGAGGATGTGCTGAAACGCATTGCGCCGAAATCAAAGCCCTGGACCCATACGGCGGCGCTGCCAGGCGGCGATGTCGACAAGCTGCCGGGTGAAACCGGTCAGCAGGCCTTTGCTCGCTGGCTTGCCAACCTGGTTGCGGCCAACGAGGATTACGACCCCAGGCTGGTCAAGCGGCTGGCGATCACCCTCGGTACTGCCGCCGAACCCCTGCTTGCCGCCGGGCTCGGCGCCAACATCGGCGGGATCTTCGAGGCCGAGCTGCAGCATTACGTCGACGCCGAATGGGCAACCAGCGCCGACGATGTGCTGTGGCGGCGTACCAAGCTGGGCCTGCACATCGGCAGCGCCGGCCGTGCCGAGGTCGCGCGCTGGTTCGGCGAAGCGGCCGGACCGACCAGCGTCGACACGCCGGTCACACACCGCTTTGCAACTCCGGGCGCCTGAGAGCGACGCTGTCGTTCAGCCCGCCTCGGCGAGGCAAGCAGCGAACACCCCGGCCTCGACATTGCCGCCCGACAACACCACCAGCACCGTCTTGCCGGCAAGGTCCATGCGGCCCGCCAGGGCTGCCGCCAGCGCCACCGCGCCGCCCGGCTCGACGACCAGCTTCAACTCGCGAAAGGCAAAGGCCACCGCCTGGGCGACTTCGCCCTCGCTGACGACATGGCCGACGGCGCCATGAGCCTGTAACGTGGCAAAGGTCAGTTCCGACATGCGCAACGTCTGAAGAGCATCGCAGCGCGTCGGCTGCGGGTCGGTGACCGGCACGATCGCATCGCCGGCAAGGCTGCGGGTGACGTCGTCCCAATTCTGCGGTTCGACGGCGATGACAGGCAGCTGCGAGCCGACGGCGAAGCCGCTGGCCAGGCCGCCGCCGCCGCAGCAGACCAGCGCCAGATCGGCTGTCACATCCATCTTTGCAAGGTCCGTGACCGCCTCCAGGCCCGCGGTGCCCTGCCCGGCGATGACGTGGCGATCGTTGAACGGCGGCACGACAACGGCGCCGCGCTCGGCCGCGATCGCCGTCGCGATGGCGTCGCGGTCCTCGGTCAGCCGGTCATAGAACACTACTTCGGCACCATGGCCGCGGGTCCGCTCGACCTTAATGGCGGGTGCGTCGCTCGGCATCACGATCGTCGCCGGCATTCCGAGCAGCCTGGCTGCCAGCGCAACGCCCTGGGCATGGTTGCCCGACGAAAAGGCGACGACGCCGGCGCCGCGCTGGTCGGCCGGGATCGCCGACAGCCGGTTATAGGCGCCGCGGAACTTGAAGGAGCCGGTACGCTGCAGATTCTCGGCCTTCAGGAAAATCCGTGCCCCGGTCAGCGCATCGAGCGTGTCGCTGCGCACCAGCGGGGTTCGCACCGCCACACCGGCAATTCGGGCGGCGGCTGCAACGACCTCGCCGAGCGTCACAGTGGAAGTCATTGAAAAAGCCCCTTTTCCGGTCACGCTGAACCTATAGACAAGCTGTTGAAAGGGCAACGGAAAACACTGTTTTTTACGGATGTGAAAAAACGGCTTTACATGGGGGGGGCGCGACCCTAGATACGCCCTCCGCTGCCCCATGGGACTTCCACCGCAAGGCAGCTTTGGTGACGACGCAAGTCGTCACGCTTTGCCCACCCGGAGGTCCCTTGAATTGCACGAAAACCATAACGCGCTGGGGGTAGCGCTCGGCCAGAAGCCGACCCAACCCGTCACCCTTGTCCGGCCGCACGCCGCGCATCGCGCTGCCCGTTACTTCCTCGAGAAGTTTCCGGGTACGTCGATGTATGCGGTGAAGGCCAACCCCTCGCCGGACCTGATCCGGGCGCTGTGGGATGCCGGCATCACGCATTTCGACGTCGCCTCGATCGCCGAAGTGCGCCTGGTGCGTGGCTTGCTGCCGCATGCGACCCTGTGCTTCATGCACCCGGTCAAGGGCCAGGAAGCCATTGCCGAAGCGTACAAGGTCCATGGCGTTCGCACCTTCAGCCTCGATTCGCTGACCGAGCTCGACAAGATCGTCGAGGCGACCGCCACCGATGGTGTCGCCGCGACCGACCTGACGCTCTGCGTCCGGCTGCGCGTGTCGTCGTCGCACAGCAAGCTCAGCCTGGCGTCGAAGTTCGGCATCGCTGCCGAGGATGCCGCGCCGTTGCTGATGGCCACCCGCCAGGCGGCCGATGCGCTGGGCATCTGCTTCCACGTCGGTTCGCAGGCGATGAGCCCGCAGGCCTATGCCGAGGCGCTGGCCCAGGTCCGCGTCGCCATTGTCGCTGCCGGTGTCACCGTCGACGTCGTCGATGTGGGGGGCGGTTTCCCGTCGATCTACCCGGGCATGGAGCCGTCGGCGCTCGATGGCTATTTCGAAGTCATCAGCCGCGGCTATGAATCGCTGCCGGTGTCCTATTCGGCCGAGCTGTGGTGCGAGCCGGGCCGGGCCCTGTCGGCGGAATATGCCAGCGTCCTCGTCCGCGTCGAGGCGCGCAAGGACGATGTGCTCTACATCAACGACGGTGCCTATGGCTCGTTGTTCGATGCGGCGCACGTCGCCTGGCGGTTCCCGGTCGCGCTGGTCCGCGGTACCGATTCGCGGGCCAAGACGATGGGCTTCAGCTTCTACGGGCCGACCTGCGACGACATGGACTTCATGCACGGGCCGTTCGACCTGCCCGCCGATATCCAGGCTGGCGACTATATCGAGGTCGGCATGCTGGGCGCCTATGGCTCGGCGATGCGCACCGGTTTCAACGGCTTCACCGCCGGTGCGACGGTGATCGCTCGGGACGAGCCGATGGAAACCGCCTATGGTGTCACGGAAGAGTCCGACGCCAAGGTTATACGACTCCGCTAATTCCCTGCCCCGGCGCGAGCCGGGGCAGCTTACCCGCTCGGCGCCGGAATGATCCGGCCGCGGGCGACGCTGTTGTCAGCGTCGTGCCAGTGACACGCCACTGGAGGCACTGAAAATGACCGAGCAGATCAACCAGCAGCGCAAGGCCGAGCTGCTGTCCAAGGTTGTCGAGCACATCGACATCCGCAGTTTCGACGCGCGCCCGATCATCGACGGCATGGCGAACATGAGCTTCACCTCGCGCGATCTCGCCCGTGCCACGTCGATCTACAACCAGATGCTGTCGGACCCCGACTGCACCATCTTCCTCGTCATCGCCGGCTCCACCAGCGCCGGCGGCTGCATGGACCTGTATGCCGAATTGCTGCGCAACAACATGATCGACGGCATCGTCGCCACCGGCGCCAGCATCGTCGACATGGATTTCTTCGAAGGCCTTGGCCACAAGCATTACCAGGCGCTCGAGGTGCCCGACGACGACACGCTGCGTTCGCTGCTGATCGATCGCATCTACGACACCTATATCGACGAAGAGCAGTTGCAGGATTGCGACCACACCATCCTGGAAATCGCCAACAGCCTGGAGCCCAAGGCCTATTCGAGCCGTGCCTTCATCCGCGAGATGGGCAGGTATCTCGTCGAGCACGGCAAGAAGGACAACAGCCTCGTCAAGCTGGCGTACGAGCATGACGTGCCGATCTTCTGCCCGGCGTTCGTCGATTCATCGGCCGGCTTTGGCCTCGTCAAGCATCAGGTCGACCGTGCCAAGGAAGGCAAGCCGTACATGGTGCTCGACGCCATCGCCGACTTCCGCGAACTGACCGACATCAAGATCAAGGCCGGCACCACCGGGCTGTTGATGATCGGCGGCGGCGTGCCCAAGAACTTCATCCAGGACACCGTCGTCTGTGCCGAGATCCTGGGACATGACGACGTCCAGGTCCACAAATATGCGGTGCAGATCACTGTCGCCGACGTCCGCGACGGCGCCTGCTCTTCGTCGACGCTGCAGGAGGCCGCCAGCTGGGGCAAGGTCAATACCGGCATCGAGCAGATGGTCTTCGCCGAAGCCGGCTCGGTGATGCCGCTGCTCGCCAGCGACGCCTATCACCGCGGCCACTGGAAGGACCGTGCCAAGCGCGCGTGGGGGAAGATGTTCGCCTGACGGCGAACGCCGGTCAAGATGTCCGCCTGAGCATTTGACACTTTCGCAATGAAATCCGACCCTCCGTGGCAACACGGAGGGTCTTTTCATGCACAGTCCGATACTCGCGCCGGTAGTAGCGCTCGTTGCCTGGACGCTGATCATGCTGGTCTGGGCCGTCATAGTCCGCATCTCCGAATTCGCCCGGGTCGGGATCGACATCAACAAGGTCCGCGGCAGCAAGCCCGGTGGCCTCGACGGCGTGCTCGCCGACCAGGCGCAGTGGAAGATGCACAACTACATCCACCTGACCGAACAGCCGGTGCTGTTCTACGCCATCTGCGGCGTGCTGGCCGTGACTGGCACCGGTGGCGGCTTCAACGCCCTCCTCGCCTGGTCCTATGTTGGCCTGCGTGTCGTCCACAGCATCGTCCAGTCGACGAGCAACATCATCAAGCTGCGCTTTGCGTTGTTCGCGCTCAGCACGCTGGCGCTGATGGCGATGACGCTGCACGCCGCACTGGCGCTCGCCTGGCACTGATCAGCTTTTCTCATACTTCCAGTTGATCTTCTTGCCCTCTGCCGCCTGCGCCACGGTCGTCGCAATGCGCTTTGCCCGCGTTGCCGGCTGCTTTGCCCCCAACACCCAATCGACATAGTCGCGCCGCGCGCCGGGCGGGAAAGCCGCGAACGCAGCCCCCGCCGCCGGCTCCGCAGCAAGGGCCGCCGCGAGATCGTCGGGCACCGCAGCCGGCGCTTTCGGCGCCGCCGGTGGTCGCGGCCGTGCCGGCCGGCCAGCCTGCGCCAGCGCCGCGGCGGCGTTCAGTCGCTCCACCAGCAGCGCGTCGCCGGGCAGATCGGCGACCGACGCCAGCTTGCCGAACTGCCCCATGCCGTCGCCGGTCGCCATCGCGCTGCCATCGAAGATGCCGAGGCCGGCGTGGGCCTTGAACGCCGCCATCATAGCGATATCGCGGCCATTCAGCTGGAAGAACGGCATGCCCCATTTCATTGTCTCGGTCGCCGCCGGCAGGAATGCGTGAACCAGGCCCCGCACATGGCCGAGGATCGGTTGGGCAAAGGGCAGCGCCTTGTCGATATAGGCGGTGACGCGCGGGTCGTGGGGCATGGTGGCAACCTCCCGAACCGCAAGGAAACCGGCATTTCGTGGCGTTGGCAAGTCTATCGGCGAAATTGCGCGACCAGCTCGACATGCGTCGACCAGCGAAACTGCGCCACCGGCCACAGCCGCTCCAGGCGATAACCACCCTTGACCAATGTCTCAGCATCCCGGGCGAAGGTGTTGGGATTGCAGGATACGGCAACTACCGTATCGACCCTTGACGCCGCCAGCATCGCGGCCTGCGATTGCGCGCCCGCGCGCGGCGGGTCGAAGACGACCGCATCACACGCCTCGAGCTCGGCCGCCGTCAACGGCCGGCGGAACAGGTCGCGGTGCACCGTCTTCACGCGCCGACCATGGGCGCGCGCCGCCGCGGTCAGCGCCTGCACCGCCGGCCCCGCCGCATCGACCGCGAACACCTGGGCGGCCTGCGAGAGCGGCAAGGCAAAGGTGCCCAGCCCGCAGAACAGGTCGGCGATCCGCCTGGTCCCGCCCACCGCCTCGGCGACCGCCGCGACCAGTGCCGCCTCCCCCTCTCGCGTCGCCTGCAGGAACGGCGCCGGCGGCAAGGCGACCGGCACGCCGCCCATCGCCAGTAGCGGCTGGCGCGCCTCCATGACCGTCTCGACACCATGGGCGCCTTCGATCGACAGCCTCGCCAGGTCGTGGACGGCGGCGAAATCGGTCAGCCGCTCGATATCGACCAAACGCTCGGCGGCGACATTGGCGAGTAGCGCATCGATGCCGGTGTCGCTCTCGGTCAACGTCACGCCGGCACCCTGCCCATCGGCCAGCGCCGTCCGCAGCAATTCCCGCAGCGGCGCAACCAGGGCGAACAGCGCCGGCGTCAGCACCTCGCACTGGTGCATGTCGATAATCTGGTGGCTGGCCTCCGCATTGAAGCCGAGCGCCAGCTTGTTGCCGCGCTTGACCGCCCGCAGCGACGCCCGGCGGCGGCTTTTTGGCGGTGACAATGCCACCGGCGCCACCCAGCCCGGCACAATGCCGACGTGGCCGAGCGCGCCGACGATGCGATCGGCGACGAAACGCGCATAACCGTCGTCGGTGATATGCTGCAGCTGGCAACCGCCGCATTCGGGGAAATGCCGGCACGGCGGCGTCGCATGGCCCGGTCCGGCCAGGATCGTCACGGTGTCACCGTCGAACAGCGCGGCGTCGCCAATGGCCGCCCCGAGCACAAACCGCCCGTCGGCGGTGACCCCGTCGCCGCGGGCCGCCAATCGCACCACAGGCACGGCCTCGCTCACAAGGCGCCCAGGACGGCGGACAACAGCCCCGGAATGTCGTCGGCGATCAGGCCCGCCCCGCCGCGGATGCCGGCATCGCCGTGCAGCCAGGCGCCGGTCGTGGCCGCGTCGAACGGCGACAGGCCGCTCGCCAGCAACGCGGCGATGATACCGGTCAGCACATCGCCCGATCCCGCCGTCGCCAGCCACGGTGCGGCATGAGTGTTGACCGCCACCCGCCCATCGGGCGCGGCAATGATGGTCTCGGCGCCCTTCAGCAGTACGACGGCATCCGCGACATTCGCCGCCGCCTGCACCGCCGCGATGCGGTCCGATCCCGGTGGCCCGAACAGCCGCGTGAACTCCCCCTCGTGGGGCGTCAGCACGAGCGACACGCGGCCAGCGGCGAAGCGCGCGGGATCCCCCGCCAGGCCCAGGGCGCCGGCGTCGATCACGACCGGTGCCTCGCCTGCCAACGCCTGCAGCAGCCAATCCCGGCTGCGCTGGTCATCGGCGAGGCCCGGGCCGATGGCGATCGCGCCGGTGCGCGGGTCGGCAAGCAGCGCCAACCCGGCTGCATCATCCCGCTGCATGATCGCATCCGCCGGCACCCCGGCATCCGGACCGACCAGAGTTACCAGTCCGGCCCCGGCCCGCAGCGCAGCCAGCGCCGCCAGCCGCGCTGCACCGGGCGCTGTCCCGCGGATGACCAGCACCGCGCCGCGCTGATATTTGTGGGTGTCGGCGGGCAAGGCCAATGTTGCCTGCTGCACGAGCACGGTCGACGACGGCACGGCGATGCCGATATCGGCGATGACGACCCGCCCCGACAGCAGACGCCCGGCGCCGATCGCGTGGCCGCGCTTCATCGCCCCGAAGGCGACCGTCAGGTCAGCCGGCAGCGGTCGCCCGAGCATTGCACCCGTCGCACCATCGACACCGCTCGGGATGTCGAGCGCAACGACCGCCGCTCCCGCGCACCGCAGCCGATCTAGTGTCGCCTGGGTCTCGTCATCCAGCGGCCGTGCAACACCGGTCCCATAGAGTGCGTCGACAATCACCGGCGCCGGCGCAGCGGATGCCAGCGCCTCGATCGGTCCTGTCCAGCGCGCCGCCATCGTGGCCGCCGGCTGGGATCGGGGCGGTCCGCTCGCCGCCACCCGCACCATTACGCCGGCCGCCTGCAGCAACAGCGCCACGCCATAACCGTCACCGCCATTATTGCCGGGCCCGCACAGCACCAGCACCTCACGGCGCGGTGCATAGCGTCGGGTCGCCAGCGCCGCCGCTGCGGCCGCACGCTCCATCAGGACGAGGGCCGGCGTCCCATCGGCGATCGCCCGCTGCTCGGCAGCACGCATCTCGCCGGGGGTCGGCAGCGGCAGGCCCGGCGCTGGAATCAGCATGAGTGACTTGTCTTCATCGGTGCGCCGTGTATCAAGCCGCGCAGATGCTGGCGCGTACCAAATTGCTGTTGCTGGGCCTGATGGGCCTGTCCGCCTGTGCGCCGTCGCCTCTCTATGTCGGCAATTCGCGCGCTCCGAGCCTGGCTGAAGTGCCTCGCGACAGTCGCGGCGAACCATTGTGGAACGATATCCGCGCGCCGGTGCCCGTGCCGCCGATCCAGCCCTATCCGACCGGCCAGGGCATCGCCATCCAGCCGCCCCCGGGTGCCGTGCCACTGACGCCCCCGCCGCCGCGCTAAGTCAAATATCGGCGAACATGTGGGTTTCGGCCCGTGCGCCCGGGTGGGTAACGGCGCCGTTTCGCGCCGGGCCGACGTTCTGGCCGAACCGCCAGATTGCCCCCGACTGGTAATCGTGGCGACGCGGGACCCAGGCCGCGCGCCGCGCCGCCAGTAGGTCGTCAGCCACATCGAGCTCGATCGTGCCAGCCTCCGCGTCGATGCTGATGATGTCGCCATCTTCGACCAGCGCAATCGGGCCGCCTTCCGCTGCCTCCGGCCCGACATGGCCGATGCAGAAGCCGCGGGTCCCGCCCGAAAATCGCCCGTCGGTGATCAGCGCAACATGCTCGCCGAGCCCCTGCCCGTACAACGCCGCCGTCGTCGACAGCATCTCGCGCATGCCGGGACCACCCTTGGGGCCTTCGTAGCGGATGACGACGACACTGCCCGGCAACACCCGCCGCGCCTCGACGGCGGCGAAGCAATCTTCCTCGCAATCAAACACCTGCGCCGGTCCGGTGAACTGCAGTCGCGCCATGCCGGCCACCTTGACGATGGCACCGTCCGGCGCGAGCGAGCCCTTCAGCCCGACGACGCCGCCCGTAGGCGACAGCGGCGCACTGACCGGATAGATGACCTTCTGGTCCGGGTTCCAGGTGATCTCGTCGATGTTCTCGGCGAGCGTCTTGCCACTGACGGTCATGCACTCGCCGTGCAGGAAACCGGCGTCGAAAAGCTGCTTCATCACCATGTAAACGCCGCCGGCGTCGTACATGTCGCGGGCAACATACCTGCCACCCGGCTTCAAGTCAGCAATGTAAGGTGTTGTCTTGAATATCTCGGCGACGTCGAACAGGTCGAAATCGATCCCCGCTTCATTGGCCATGGCCGGCAGGTGCAGCGCACCGTTTGTGGACCCCCCGGTGGCGGCAACAATGCGCGCGGCATTCTCGAACGCCTCACGCGTGCAGATATCGCGCGGCCGGATGTTGCGCTCTATCAGAGTCATGATCTGGCGCCCGGCAGCGATGGCAATGTCGGCGCGGCTGGCATAGGGTGCCGGCGCCATGTTGCTGTTCGGCAGGCTGAGGCCGATCGCTTCACCGACGCAGGCCATGGTGTTCGCCGTGAACTGCCCTCCGCAGGCGCCATGGCCAGGGCATGCGACCTTTTCGAGCGCGGTCAGCCGCGCAATCGGGCAGCTGCCGGCCGCATAGCCTCCCACCGCCTCGAAGACGTCGACCACCGTCACGTCATTGCCCTCGAACCGGCCTGGCAGGATCGAGCCGCCATAAACAAAAATGCTGGGCACGTTCAGCCGGAGCATCGACATCATCATGCCAGGCAGCGACTTGTCACACCCCGCAAAGCCGATCAGCCCGTCATAACAATGACCCCTGACCGAAAGTTCAACCGAGTCCGCAATGACTTCGCGACTGACCAGCGACGACTTCATGCCCTGGTGGCCCATGGCGATGCCATCGGTGACCGTGATCGTATTGAAGCGCCGCGGCATGCCACCAGCTTCATCAACACCCTGTCGGCAGACATCCGCCTGGGCATCGAGCGTGGTGTTGCACGGTGCCGAATCATTGCCGGCCGACGCAATCCCCACGAATGGTCGCGAAATCTCTTCCTCGGTCAGCCCCATCGCGTAATAGTAGCTGCGGTGCGGCGCCCGTTCGGGACCGACCGAGACGTGGCGGCTGGGCAGGCGCGATTTGTCGAAGCGGGGCGGAACGGGGTTGGACATGACGACTCCGGCAAGAATTGCGGGTCTCGTTGCGCGCAACGACAGTGCGCGTCAAGGCGTCCCGGAGATATTATCTTGCGTTGAAAGGTCATCTGATGGGCGTCACCGGCTTTGGCGGCTTGTTTTTTCGGTCGCGCGATCCTGATGCGCTTGGCGCCTGGTATCGCACCCATCTCGGTGTCGGCGCGGGTTGCAACGCCTCGGGGACAGGCGACCCCGACGACTGGTACTGGCGGGCGGATGGCGGCCCCACCGTGTTCGCACCATTCAAGGCTGACACCGACTATTTCGCGACCGACAAGGCCTTCATGATCAACTTCAGGGTGAGCGACATCGCCGAGATGATCGTGGCCCTGCAGGCCGCCGGCATCACGGTCGAAACTCGCGCCGAATGGGACGATCCGGCGACCGGTCGTTTCGCCCGCATCCACGATCCCGAAGGGAACGGCATCGAACTGTGGGAGCCGCCCGCCTAGCGGAGCGCGCGCAGCACGTGGTGAATCGTGTCGGCCAGCACCGTCGTCCAGTGCGCCACTCCGGCGGCATCGGCGATCCCGTCGTTGCGAATTTCGACCCCGAGATAGGGCAGTCCCGCCGCCTCGGCATGGCGGTTCATCGTGTAGTTGAGGTCGCGGCCCGAATAGGGCTCGTTGTCGCCGACATGCAATCCGCGCGCCGCCAGCGCGGCGATGCCAGGCCGCGCGGCGCGATCGTCGCTGTTGTAGAGTATGCCCACCGGCCATGGGCGCGCCAGTTCCGGCGCGGTTGCCAGTCTTGGTGTGAAGCTATGGATGCTGACCAGCATCTCCGGGCGCCGCCGCGCGATCTTGGCCGCGATCGCCGCGTGATAGGGCGCGTGGATCGCGGCGATGCGCAGGTCCCGCTCCCCCGCCCCCGCCGTCACATTGCCTGTGATGACGTGGCCGTCGCTGGCGATCGGCACCAGTCCGGCGACGTGCGGATCGCGGTTGAGATCGATGACGAGGCGCGAAACCGTCGCAATGATCGCCGGCGCGGACAACGACCGGGCCAGCGCCTCGGCCAGCGCAGCGGTGCCGATATCGACGGCGATATGGTGATCGAGCAGCGCCGGATCGATGCCGAGGTCAACCCCCGGCGGCACGGCATTCGACGCATGGTCGGCAATCAGCAGCAGCGGCGCCGCGCCATCGATCATCCGCGGCGCTGTCACGCCACGAACACCGGCTTGCGCTTTTCAAGGAAGGCCGCGACGCCTTCCTGGAAATCGGCGCCGGTAATGGCCTCGTCGAAGCCGGCCGCCGACGTTGCGTCGTCGTCGTGGGCGCCTTCGGCGATGCGCCGGATGATGGCCTTGCTGGCGCGCTGGCTTGCCGGCGACACCGCGATGATGCTGTCGGCAAAGGCGGCGACTTCGCCCTCCAGGTCCTCGACGACCTGCTGCACCAGCCCGATGCGCAGTGCCTCGGCGGCGTCGATCAGCATGGCCGAGAACAGCAAGCGTTTGGCCTGCGCCGGGCCGACAAGATCGACGAGCAACCGCGTGTCATGGAGCGGATAGACAAGGCCGAGCTTTGCCGGCGTGATGCCCAGCCGCGCCCGCCGCGAAGCGATCCGAACGTCGCAGGCCAGCGCAATCCCGCAGCCACCGCCGACGGCATCGCCATCGATCATCGCAACGGTCGGCTTCGGCGCCCGCGCCAGCGTCACCTGGGTGGCGCGAATGGCAGCCTGGTTGCGCGCCCGCCAGACCGGATCGGGGGCCGCCGTGGCGAACTCACCGATGTCGGCGCCGGCGCAGAACGGCCCCGGGTGTGCCGACTGGACAATCAGGATTCGAACTGCCGGATCCGACATCGCCGCTTCGACCAGCGTCGGGAACGCCTCCCACATCGCCTGGTCCATGGCGTTCCGGCGCACCGGCCGATCGATGAGCAGGCGGGCGACGCCGCCGTTGCGGGCAAGATGGAGGTGCGGATTGGACATCGCCAATCCATAGGCGGGCGCGCGCCCAAGAAAAAGGGGCCGGCGAGGGGATCGCCGGCCCCTAGGGCATCCTGGGGTCAGGATATCGAGGGTAAATCGGAACGAACTGCCTTACTGGGCGGCGGTCGTCGTCGTCAGCGCGGCCATGTCGGTGCCGAGCGCCTTGGCGGCGGCCGCGAACTTCTTGCCGGCTTCGTTGCGGCCACCGGCTTCGCACAGCTTCTCGCCGGTCTGGACGAGGTTGAGCGCCTTGCGCGCCTGGTCGGGCTGCGCCGTGGCGGCGATGGCGCGGATCTGTGCCGGCGCGGTGTTGCAGGTCCCTTCAGCGGCCATGGCAGGCGACGCGGCGGCACCGAGGAAAGCGGCGCTGATGGCGATGGCGACGGGAACGAGGAAGAAACGGTTGGTCATGGTACTTGCTCCTTGCTGGCGTTCTGGGCGGGGCTGCCCGGGTGATCTCGTTCGGTTGAGCCTTACTCAAATCAACTGAGTGAAGCTTTAAGTGGCACTCAGAACCGGGTCAAGCGGAATTTGAGCGGCGGTCAGCATTTTTGTCGTTTTTGCAGCGCAACACGTCGTTTCTGCGGTAGAAACAAGGTTTCGTCAATGATTTTTGCTGCGCTGCACAATCACGCGGCGCGCTATCAGCCGCAAAAGTAGCAGCAGATCCGGACCGAAACCGAGTCCGACTCGGTTACAACAGGTGAGTCGCGGCGAGCCACCAACCGCGCGGTGCCAGCGCAGCCTCGGCGGCGCGACAGGCAGCCGGCGAATCATAAAGCGCGAGGCACGTTGCCCCCGACCCGCTCATCCGCACCAGTTGCGCACCGGCGGTTGCCGACAGCGCCGCGAGCACGTCCGCAATTACCGGGGCAATCGTCACCGCCGCCACCGTCATGTCGTTGCGCAACCCCGCCAGCGCGGCACCGGCCGTGATGCCACCATGGTCCTGCCCGTCCCAGCCGGCAAAAACCGGCCCGGTCGGCACCGCCACCCGCGGATTGACCAGTAGCACCGCCGTACCGGTCAGCACGTCGGGCCACGGCGCCAGCTGCTCGCCGCGTCCCGACCCCAGGCTGGTCACCGGCGCCACGCACGCCGGTACGTCCGACCCCAACGGATCGGCAATCGCGCGCAACCGGTCGGCCGGCCAGTCGAGCCCCCACAGCCGATTGAGCAGCCGTAGCGCCGCCGCCGCATCGGCAGAGCCGCCGCCCAGGCCCGCCGCCACCGGAATACGCTTGTCGAGCGTCAGCGCTGCCCCGGCATTGATACCGGCCGCCGCCGCCAGCGCACGTGCCGCCCGCAGCACCAGATTGTCCGCCCCCTGCCCCGCCGGCCCTGCAAACTCCCCGGTCACCGCCAGCGACAGGTCATCCGCAGGCGCCACCGCCAGCGTGTCGCCGAATGCCGTAAAGGCAAACACCGTCTCGATATCATTATAGC
The DNA here is from genome assembly GCF_049896705.1 of Sandarakinorhabdus sp. DWP1-3-1. Lineage (NCBI taxonomy): Bacteria > Pseudomonadati > Pseudomonadota > Alphaproteobacteria > Sphingomonadales > Sphingosinicellaceae > Sandarakinorhabdus > Sandarakinorhabdus sp. DWP1-3-1. The sequence goes on from NZ_JAFCUV010000001.1 coordinate 848,235, forward strand.
CGTCGGGCCGCCGCCGCCGCAGGTGCAGCGCCAGGTTCAGCTTGGCCGGCGCTGGTTCGGTCAGGCGCATGGCGTCGCGGGCTATTTCGCCGACACCATCACCAGCGCCGCATCGAGACCATAGTCGAGCTTTGCCGTCAGCGCCGCCCGTTCCTTGGCATCGGGATCGAGGTCGAGCGCCGCCCGCCACATGAACTTGGCATCGATGCGCCGGCCGACCTGCCAGTAGGCGTCGCCGAGATGCCCGGTCACCGTCGGATCGGTCGGCTCCAGCTTGCTGGCCTTTTCCAGCGTCGCCACCGCCTCGGCATAACGACCGCGGCGATACTGGCTCCAGCCCAGCGAATCGATGATGCCGCCATCCCCGGGACGCAGCTTGGCCGCCTGCTCGATCATCGTCGCCGCCAGGACCGGGTCGCCGCCCCGATCGAGCAGCGAATAGCCGAGATAGTTGAGCACGATCGGCTCGTCTGGCGACAGGCGCAGCGCCTCGCGCAGGTCGGCCTCCGCTGCGGGCCAATTGCCGCCGCGTTCGTTCATGCTGCCGCGCAGGAAATACAGGCCCCAGCTGGCATCGGCCCCGGCGACCGCGATCGCCCTGGTATATGCGGTGATCGCATCGGGAAAACGCTCTGCTCGGCGGTGCCAGTCACCGAGGCGCGTCCAGTCGTCGCTGCCGGCGCCATCGGCCGTCGCCGCCGCCGCCAGCAGCGTCCCGGCATCGCCGGCCCGTCCCATCGCCTCCAGAACCTCGGCACGCCGTGCCTGCGCCGCGGCGGCAAGCGGGCTGTCGGCCGGGATCATCGCATAGGCATCGAGCGCCGGCGCCTGCTGGCCCGATCGCGCCAGCACATCGCCGCAGATCAGCCAGGTTGCCGGCATCTCGGGCGCCAGGAAGCTGCCGACCCTGGCGAACAGCAGCGCCAGCGGCACCGGCTTGTCGCGCGACAGGTCGGTCGCCAGCCGTGCCGCCATCCAGCCGATGCCGCGGCGCGGATCGGGCGCCAGCGCGCCGATGCGCTTGCCGCGCTCCAGCTGCGCCCGCGCCGTCGCCACCATCGCGTCATCGCCCGCCAGCAGCTTCAGCGCCGCGGCCTTGTCGCCGCCTTGTGCCAAGGCATCGGCCTCGCCCTGCCGCAGGAAACTGATGCCGGTGCCGGTACCGGCGCGCAGTTCGGCATAGGCCGCCGCCGCTTCGGGCCATTTGCCCATCGCAGCGAGCATATGAGCGCGCTGCTCGGCGATGTATGAGCGCGCAAAACCGCTGAACGCCGCCGGATCGAGCTTCGCCAGCCCGTCGTCGCGCTTGCCGCGGCCGAACAGCGTCCAGGCCTCGACGATCGGTCCCACGACGACGCCATAGCCGGCGCTGGCCAGCCCGGCGCGAGCCTTGTCGGTTTCCGCCCAGTCCTTGCGCAGCACCGCGTCGGCCAGCAGCACCAGCGACACATCGGAATCGGCTGTACCTGTGCTGGCGATCTGGCGGGCGATCGTTGTCGCGAGCGTCCGGTCGCCCGATGCGACGGCCAGGTCGAAGGTTCGCCGTGTCAGCTCGGGCTGGCCCGGATCGGCAGCCCTGGCTTCGTCGAAATAGCGGGTGGCGCGGTCGAGCGCGTCATCGGCTGCCGCAAAGCGCCCGAGCACATAGCCGTGCAACGCGGATTCGGCGCTCGCCGGGGCAGGCACGACCTGGCGGGCCAGGGTCGCGGCCGGGGTGAGCAGGAGCAGGATGGCAAGGGTGCGGCGCATGGGTGGGACAGTGGCTTGGTTGGGGGTGGGAGTCGAGCCGTGGGGGCGGCGGGTTGATGACAGGGAGGGCATGGGCAAAGCCCATGCTGGCGTCGGACGGGTTCGGCCGGCGGAGCCGACCGCCCCGCCGGCCGAGCTTGCGCGAGGTGGGCGCGGCACGCGCCCTCCCGCGCTGCGCTACATATTCGGATAGTTCGGTCCGCCGCCGCCCTCCGGCACCACCCAGACGATATTCTGCGACGGGTCCTTGATATCGCACGTCTTGCAGTGGACGCAGTTCTGCGCGTTGATCTGGAAACGCGGCTCGTCGGTGTCCTGGCCGACGACCTCGTACACGCCGGCCGGGCAATAACGCTGCGCCGGCTCGTCGTACATCGGCAGGTTGACCCGGATCGGCACCGTCGGGTCCTTCAGCGTCAGGTGGATCGGCTGGTCTTCCTCGTGGTTGGTGTTCGACAGGAAAACGCTGGTCAGCTTGTCGAAGCTGATGACGCCATCGGGCTTGGGATAGGCGATTGGCTTGGCCGCGCCCTTGCGCTTCATATAGGTGAAATCAGGCTTCAGCTTCATCGTGAACGGCAGCGTATAGCCGAGATATTCCATCCACATCGACACACCGGCGAGGCCGGTGCCGACCAGGTTGCCGTATTTTTCGACGAGCGGAAGCGTATTGCGCACCATCTTGAGCTCGTCATGGACCCAGCTCTTCTTGTAGGCCTCGCCATAGGCGACGAGCTCATCGCTACTGCGCTGGCTGGCGATCGCCTCGACGGCAGCATCGGCGGCCATTATTGCCGTCTTCATCGCGGTATGGCTGCCCTTGATGCGCGGCACGTTGACGAAACCCGCCGAACAACCGATCAGCGCGCCGCCAGGGAAGGTCAGCTTCGGCACCGCCTGCCAGCCGCCGTCGTTGATGGCGCGGGCGCCATAGGAGACGCGGCGGCCACCCTCCAGCATCTCGCGGATCGCCGGATGCGTCTTCCAGCGCTGGAATTCATCGAACGGCGACAGATAGGGATTGTCGTAGTTCAGCCACACCGAAAAGCCGAGCGCGACCTGGCCGTTGGCCTGGTGATAGATGAAGCCGCCGCCGTTGGCGTCGCTGAGCGGCCAGCCCTGCGAATGGATGACCTTGCCCGGCACATGCTTGTCGGCCGGAATGTCCCACAGCTCCTTGAGGCCGATGCCGAAGATCTGCGGCTGGCTGTTTTTCCACAGGTCGAAATGCTTCGCCAGCTGCTTCGACAGATGGCCACGCACCCCTTCGGCGAAGAACGTGTACTTGGCGTGCAGCTCCAGTCCCGGCTGCCAGCTGTCCTTGCGCGTCCCGTCGCGGGCGATGCCCATGTCGCCGGTGGCGACCCCCTTGACGCTGCCATCGTCGTTCCACAGCACTTCGGCCGCTGCAAACCCCGGGAAGATCTCGACGCCCAGCGCCTCGGCCTGGGTCGCCAGCCAGCGGCACAGATTGCCCAGGCTGACGGTGTAGCAACCCTTGTTGTTCATGAACGGCGGCATCAGGCCGTGCGGAAACTCGTACTTCTTGCCCTCGGTCAGGATCCAGTGGTGGTTCTCGGTCACCGGCACCGTCATCGGGCTGTCGAGGTCGCGCCAGTTCGGCAGCAGTTCATCGAGCGCGCGCGGATCGACGACGGCCCCCGACAGGATATGCGCGCCGATCTCCGAACCCTTTTCGAGGATGCAGACCGACAGTTCGACACCCATCTGCGCGGCCTGCTGCTTGGCGCGGATCGACGCGGCGAGGCCCGCCGGCCCGCCGCCGACGATCACCAGGTCATAGGGCATTGATTCACGGTCGGTCATCGATCAGCCTTTGTCGCTCCGGCCGCCTGACGCATTCGTAACGACACGTCGCGGCTTTGCCATGATTCACCAGATACGGAAGCCATTGCGGCTTGACCAGAGGCCGTTAGGCCGCATCATGACAGTCGTGCGACAGGGCAACATGAATATCGGGGATGCCGAAGGGGTGTCGGCGCTTGCCTGGCTGGTGACCGCCGGGGCCGATGCGCTGGTCACCGACACGCCGCGCAACTGGCTGGCGGCACCGCCGGTTCCGCGCCCGGTGCAGCGCCCAGCCGCCGCGATCGCCGCGCCGGCCGCTACCGCGCGCACCGCGGCTCCCGCCGCGGCGACCGCGCTCGCCGATGCCGCCATGGACCTGCCGGCGCTGGCCTCGGCGGTCGCCGAATACAGCCATCCGCTGCGCCGCCCCGGCCTGGTGCCGCAGCTGTGGCGCGGCGAACCCGGAACCGCCGTCGCGATCCTCTGCGACCAGCCGGAGGAACCCGGCAGCCCGGCCGCCCTGCTGCGGGAGCGCATGCTCGCCGCCATCGGCCTGGCGCCTGCCGACCATGCAACCGGCCATGTTGTGCCCTGGCCACTGGCCCGTGCGCCGCGCGCCGAGGAGGCGACGACCTTTGCGCCCTTCCTCGCCCGCGCCATCGCCCTTGCCCGGCCGCGCTGCATCCTGGCGCTCGGCCAGGCCGCGTCGTCGGTCGCCGGCGACCCGCGCGGCATCGCCTCGCTGCGCGGCAACTGGCTGGCCGCCGCCGGCATTCCGCTGCTGGCGACATTTCACCCGCGGCAACTGCTCGCGCAACCCGAACTGAAGCGCCTTGCCTGGGCCGATCTCCAGACCTTCGCGGCGCGAATCGAGAGCCGATGATCAAGACACTCTCCCTTGCCGCCCTGCTGATTGCGGGCGCCGCGCACGTCCCCGCACAGGCCGAAGTCGCCGACCCGGGCGACACCGTTCTCACCGTCACCGCCAATCGCCCCGGCATCACCGCCCGCCAGCGCGCCGTGCCGCCGCAACTGTCCGCTGCCGACCGCGCCGCCTATCGCCAGATCTTCCTCGATATCGAGGCCGGCCGTACCAGTGCCGCCGAAGCCGGACTGATGAATGTTGGCAACGGGCTGCTCACCGAAACCGCCCGCGCCCAGCTGATGATCGTCCGCGGTTCGACCGGAAAGCTCAGCCGCTCCGAACTCGCCACCTGGCTGCAGGCCTGTCGCGACTTGCCCCAGGCCCAGCGCATCGCCCAGATGGCGGCACGGCTGCCCGGCGCCGATACCGCGCCGCTGCCGCTGCTGCCGACGGTGAAGCCGTTCCGCACCGTCAGCTACACGGTGGCACCAAACGACGCCGGCCCGATCGACCTCAGCACCGGCGGCGCCATCAAGCTGCTGCTCGCCGCCGATCGCAATGCGGAGGCGGAGGCGCGCTGGATCGCCGACGCAGGTTCGCTGTCGCCGGGCGCGCGCAGCCAATGGGCGCAGCGCATCGCCTGGAGCTATTACGGCGCCAACGACAATGTCGCCGCGCTGCGCCTGGCGCAGGAAGCCGCCAAGGCCAGCCACTATGGCAATGGCCAGTATCCGGCGCTCGGCGCCTGGGTCGCCGGGCTGGCGGCGTTCCGCACCGGGCAATATGACCTCGCCGCCCGGTCATTCGACCAGGTTCTCACCAAGTCGCCCGCCGGCGATCTCGCCGCCGCCGCCAATTTTTGGGCCAGCCGCGCGCATTTGGCCGCCGGGCGGCCGGAACTCGTCTCCGAACGCCTCGAAGCCGCCGCCAGGACGCCGAACAACTTCTACGGCCTGCTCGCCCGCCGCACCCTCGGCCTGCCGGCGGCGCAGGACTGGAACGAGCCCGATTTCATCACCGCCGACTGGAACCATCTGAAGACCGTCCCCGGTGCCAAGCGCGCCGCCGCGCTGATCGAGATCGGTCAGATCGGCCTCGGCGACCGCGAACTCCGCTACCTCGCCCAGACCGCGCCCGAGGCCGACTATCCGGCCCTGCTGCGGCTTGCCGCCCGGCTCGGCCTGCCGGCGACGCAGTATAGCCTCGCCGTGCGCCCGCCGGCCGGCATCGAGGCGCCGCTGTCGGCGCGTTATCCGGCGCCGGATTGGGTGCCGGCGCGCGGCTGGCGGGTCGATCGCGGGCTGGTGTTCGCCCATGCGCTGCAGGAATCGACCTTCATCACCACCGCCACCTCGCGCGCCGGGGCCAAGGGCCTGATGCAGCTGATGCCCGGCACCGCCCGCCAAGTGAAGGCCGAAATGACCGAGGCCGCGCTGTCCCAGGGATCCGCCTTCGTCGTAGGCGACCTGGCCGATCCGGCGTTCAACATCGAAGTCGGCCAGACCTATCTCGAGGCGCTGCGCGACATGAGCTATACCCAGGGCCTGCTGCCCAAGGTGGTCGCGGCGTACAATGCCGGTCCGGGCTCGGTGCAGCGCTGGAACGCGACCCTCGATGATCGCGGCGACCCGCTGCTGTTCATCGAATCGATCCCGTTCAAGGAGACACGGCACTATGTCGAGGTCGTGCTGCGCAATTACTGGATGTACCAGCTTCGCGACGGGGTGAAGCCGGCGAGCATGGACGCGCTCGCCGCCAACATGTGGCCGAAATTCCCCGGCATGCCCGGCGCCGCCGGCATCAAGATGGCGCCGCGACCGCTGATGGCGCCGTCGACCGTGCCGGCCCCGCTGCTACCCGGCAGCGTGCCGCCGCAGCTGAAGCTCGACGAGGACGACCAGGTGACGGTTACCGCGGGGCTCTCGCAGTAGAACAACCCTGTCACCACGGCGACGGCCGGGATGACAAGCGCAACGCACCCGCATACCCTCCCCCCATGCCCATCGATGAAACCCGCACCTTCACCCCGATCCGTATCGCGGTCCTCACCGTCTCGGACACCCGCAACGCCGCCAACGACACCTCGGGCGACACGCTCGTCGATCGCCTGACGGCCGCCGGCCACATTCTCGCCGCCCGCGCCATCAGCCGCGACGATGTCCCGCTGCTGGTGGCGCAGCTGAACGACTGGATCGACGACCCCAAGATCGACTGCATCATCAGCACCGGCGGCACCGGCGTCACCGGCCGCGACGTGACGCCCGAGGCGCTGGCCCAGGTGCAGGACAAGGACATTCCGGGTTTCGGCGAGCTGTTCCGCTGGCTCAGTTTCCAGACCATCGGCACCTCGACCATCCAGTCGCGCGCCTGCGCCGGTGTCGCCCGCGGCACCTATATCTTCGCCCTGCCCGGCTCCACCGGCGCCGTGAAGGACGGCTGGGACGGCATCCTGCGCGACCAGCTCGACAGCCGCCACCGGCCCTGCAACTTCGTCGAGCTGATGCCGCGGCTGCGCGAGGGCTAGACAGGCACCAGCCCGGCCAGCTTCGTCTGCAACTGGCCGCGCAGCAGCCACAGGCTGACCAGCGCCTGCACCGTCACCGCCGCCACCGACAGATACCACAGGTCATGAAGGGCGACGCCGGGCTGCCGCGCCATCAGCAGCGCCGGGCCGATGAACGCCACCGCGCGCACGATCGAGCTGATCAGCGCCGGCCGGGTGTCGCCGAGCGCCTGGAACATCCCCGAGCAGGCGAACACCAGCCCGATCGCAACGAAGTTGAGCGAGATGATGCGCAGGTAATCGACCGCCACCGCCACCACCGCCGCTTCGTCGGTGAACAGCACGACCAGCAGCTCCGGCCGCCACTGGCAGAACAGCGTCAGCACCACCATCAGGCTGCTGCCGATGATCGCCGCGGCGCGGAACGTCGCGCGCACCCGATCGGCCTGGCCGGCGCCGAAATTTTGCCCGGCGATCGGCGCGGTCGCAAAGGCCACCGCCATCGCCGGCAGGAAGATCGACTGCATCAGCCGCGAGCCGATGCCATAGCCGGCCTGTGCCGCCGCACCATAGTCGCGGATGATCCAGAAGATCACCGCATTGAGCAGGAACATCATCAGGAACTCGCCCGATGCCGGCAGGCCGACCGCGGTGATCCGCCACCATTGCTGCCAGATGGGTGCCAACGCCCCGGGCCGCAGGCGCAGACGATGCTGCCAGCGCCCGAAGCCGATGCAAAAGGCAATGCCGCCGATGACGGTCGCGATCGAACTTGCCCAGCCGGCGCCGGCGACCCCCAACGGATGCCCCGTGCCCCACCCGGCGACCAAGACCGGCGCCAGCACGATGTTGATGCCAATGGTGGCGATCTGGATGACCATCGGCGGCCCGACGACGCCCGCCGCGCGCAGCGTGGACCCGATGACGGCCAGCGGGAACATCAACACCAGCGACGGCAGGAACGCCACCAGATAGGCCACCGCCGCATCCCCCGTCGCCGCATCGGCGCCGAGCGCCCGCACCGCGCCGAGCCCGACTGTATAGCCAAGGACCGCCGTCACCAGGCCCATCGCCAGCGACATCGACAGCGCCTGGTCGACGACCGTCTGCGCATCGGCGTCATCACGCCGCCCGATGGCCTGGGCGATCAGCGCCAGCGCGCCGACCGCGACCAGTTGCGTCGCCGCCATGACGATGAACGTCGAGGCGCCGGCACTGGCCACGCCGGCAATCGCCGCATCGCCGAGCCGTGCCACGAAATACAGGTCGACGAGGAAATAGGCCGTCTGCGCCACCAGACCGACGCCGATGAACGCCGCCATGCCGACCAGATGCCGCGGTATCGAGCCGGTTGTCAGATCACGCACGGCCGCACCCCCAATCCGGCGCGGGGATAGGCGATCGCCGGCCGGGCAACAAGGGATGTGGCTGCCGCAGGGCCTTTAGGCTGGCATGACCCGCCCAAGCTGCCAGTGTGGTGCCATGTCCCTCCCACTCGAATCATCGACCTTCCAGGATATCATCGTCGTCCTCGGCGCCGCCGGGCTGGTGATTCCGGCCTTCGCCGCGCTCCGCATCTCGCCGGTTGTCGGCTTCATCCTCGTCGGCGTCGCGGTCGGGCCGTTCGGCATCGGGCATTTCGCGCCCGCCTATCCCTGGCTCGGCAATTTCACCATCTCGCATGCCGAAACGCTGGCGGCGCCGGCCGAGATCGGCATCGCGCTGCTGCTGTTCGCCCTCGGCCTCGAACTTTCCATCGAACGGCTACGCACCATGCGCGTCCTCGTCTTCCGCACCGGGATCGGCCAGATCGTCGCCTGCACCTTCGCGCTGATCCTGCTGCTGCTGCCCTTCGCCCTGTCGCCGACGGTGACGCTGACGCTGGCGCTCGCCCTGTCGCTGTCATCGACCGCCGTAGGTCTGCAGATGCTCAGCGCCAGCGGCCGGATGGGCACCCAGGCCGGGCGCACCGCCTTCGGCATCCTGCTGGCGCAGGACATCGCCATCGCGCCACTGCTGCTGTTGCTCAGCGCCGGATCGGCCGCCGATGGCTTTATCTCCAGCCTGGCGATGGGGCTGCTCGCCATTGGCGGCGTCGCACTGGCCGGCCGGCTGCTGCTGCCGGCGCTGTTCCTGCAGGCAGCGCGCACCCGCCGGCCGGAGCTGTTCCTGGCGGCGGCGCTCGTCGTCCTGATCGGCAGCTCGGTCGCCACCGCCAGCGTCGGGCTGTCGCCCGCGGTCGGTGCCCTCGTCGCCGGCGTCATGCTTGCCGAAACCGACTACCGGCGCCAGGTCGAGGCGGCGATCGCGCCGTTCCAGGGCCTGCTGCTCGGGGTGTTCCTGATCTGGGTGGGGATGCAACTCGATCTCGGCGCCGTCCTCGCCGATCCATTGCTAATTCTCGGCGGCGTTTTTGCCGTCTGCGCGGTCAAGGCGGCCGTCATCTTCGTGCTGCTGCGCTGGGAAGGCCGCGGCACCGGCGTCGCCGGCCATGTCGCCACCCTGCTGGCGGCACCGTCCGAAACCAGCCTCATCCTGCTCGGCACCGCTGCCGCCACCGGACTGACCGGCGGCGGCGCCGCGCAGACCGCGCTGCTGGTCACCGGCCTGGCGCTGGCGATCGCCCCGCTGCTGGGGCTGCTCGGTCAACATATCGAAACCCGATTCGGCGCCGGGCGCGCCGCGACGGCAGCCTCCGACACCGCCGCGCCCGACCGCACCGTCATCATCGGCTTCGGCCGCGTCGGGCGCCTGGTGGCGGCGATGCTCGACACCCACGAGCAGCCCTATATCGCCGTCGACAGCGACCCCGACGAGGTCATCCGGCTCCGTGCCGCCGGCAAGCCGGTGATCTATGGCGACGCCCGCCGCCCCGAACTGCTCGACGCCCTCCATCTCGAAACCGCGCGGGCGGTGGTATTGACCATCGACGCCGCCGACAGCCTCGACACGCTGGTCCGCCTGATCCGCGAACGCCACCCGGCGCTGTGCGTCGTCGTCCGCGCCCGCGACGCCGACCATGCGTCGCGGCTCTACGCCCAAGGTGTCACCGATGCGGTGCCGGAAACCATCGAATCGAGCCTGCAACTTGCCGAGGCCGTGCTCGTGGACCTGGGCGTGCCGATGGGCCCGGTCATCGCCTCCATCCACGAAAAGCGCGCCGAACTGCGCAGCCGCATCCAGGCCGGCGGCCCGACACGGCCGCGGCGCGCGGTGCGCCGGCGATCAGTCACCTAGGCGGGCGCATGGCAGACCGCCTCGATGTTATGGCCGTCCGCATCACGCACAAAGGCGGCATAGTAGTTCGGGTGGTAATGCGGCCGCAGCCCCGGGGCACCGTTATCGGTGGCGCCCGCCGCCATCGCGGCGGCGTAAAAGGCATCGACGGCATTCCGGTCGTCTGCCGTGATCGCGACGTGCAGCGGCGGCGCCGTCTGTCCTTCCGCCCCGATCCAGAAATCGGGCTTGCCGTCGCGACCGAAACCGGCGGCAGCGGCACCGCTCTCCGCCTCCGCGGCGGTCGCCTCCATTATCAGCATGTAGCCGAGCGGCGCCAGGGCGGCCGTGTAGAAGCGTTTCGCCGCCTCATAGTCGCCCACACCGCAACCGAAGTGATCGATCATCGCAAGCTCCTGCAGGCAATGGGCTGGATGCGGAGAATAACCCGCCTCGGGGCCGCGGACTAGCCGCAGTGAATGTGACCGCCTAGTCTCGCGGCAACGATCAAGGGGTCCCGAATGAACCGTCGCCAGTTGCTGCAATCCGCGGCCAGCCTGTTTGCTGCCGGCGCCGCGCCGGCCTTTGCCGCGGCCGATGAAGACGCGCGGCTGCGCGCGCTGCTCGACCGCTTCTGGGCGGAACAGCTCGATCGCCACCCTCAGCAGGTGACGGCGCTCGGCCTCGATACCGGGGCGCGTGCCGGCCAGCGGGCGCTGCTCAACGATGCCACCCGCACCGGCCGCGAGGCCTATGTCGCCGCCAATGCCGACCGGCTGGTCCGGCTTGCCGCCATCGACCGCGCGAAACTGTCGCCGGCAGCGCAGATCGATCACGACGTCGTCGCCTATCAGGCCAGGCGCGTCGCCGACGGCGGCAAGCACTTCCGCTTCGGCGAAGGTTCGGACGGCTTCGGCTATATTCCCTACTCGCCCTATGCCGTCAGCCAGCTTACCGGGCCATACCAAAGCGTCCCCGACTTCATTGTGTCGAACCATCCGGTCGCCACCACCGCCGACGCCGACGCCTGGCTGTCGCGCCTTGCCGCCTATGCCGCCTCGATCGACGCCTCGACGACCAATCTCGAAACCGATGCCGCCGCCGGCGTGCTGCCGCCCGATTTCGTGCTGGACCTCACTTTGGGCCAGTTGCAGAGCCAGCGCGCCATCGATCCCGCGGCCGCCAAGCTCGTCACCGTGCTCGGCGACAAGACCACGGCGGCCGGCATTCCCGGCGACTGGCAGGTTCGCGCCCAGGCCATCATGGCCGGCAAGGTCGCGCCGGCGCTCGATCGCCAGATCGCCGCGGTGCGCCGCCTGCGCGCCCAGGCCCTCCCCGATGCCGGCGTCTGGAAGCTGCCCGATGGCGAGGCCTATTACGCGGGCGCGCTCGCCTTCCAGACCACGACGACCATGACGCCCGATGCCGTCCACGCCCTCGGCCTCGCCCAGGTCGCCGACCTGTCGGGCCGGATCGACACGCTGCTGAAGGGCGAAGGGCTGACGCAGGGCAGCGTCGGCGACCGACTGACCGCGCTGGCGCAGCGGCCGGACCAGCTATGGCCCAACACCGATGCCGACCGCGCCGGGCTGCTCAAGTCGCTGAACGAACAGACCGCCACCGTCCGCGCGCTGCTGCCCCGGGTGTTCGCCACGCTGCCGGCGGCAAACGTGGAGATCGTCCGCGTGCCGCCCGAAATACAGGCCGGTGCGCCGGGCGGCTATGCCGTCGGCGGCAGCCTCGATGGCAAGCGGCCGGGGCGATACTACATCAATCTCAAGGACACGGCGGAATGGCCCAAGTTCAACCTGCCGACGCTGACCTATCACGAGGCGCTGCCCGGCCATAACTGGCAGGGCGCCATCGCCCGCGAATCGCCCGACATCCCGGCGCTGCGCCGCTTCGGTGGCTTTGCCGCCTATGGTGAAGGCTGGGGGCTTTATTCGGAAGACCTGGCCGCCGAACTCGGCGTCTATGCCGGCGATCCGCTCGGTGAGATCGGGCACCTGCAATCGCTGATGTTCCGTGCCGTGCGCATGGTCGTCGACACCGGGCTGCACTTCAAGCGCTGGAACCGGGCACGCGCGACCGATTACATGGTGACCGCCACCGGCTTTGCCCGCGGCCGCGCCCAGCGCGAGATCGACCGTTATTGCGTCTGGCCGGGCCAGGCGTGCAGCTACAAGGTCGGCCATACCGAGTGGCGACGCCTGCGCCAGGCCGTCGAGGCCAAACAAGGCACAGCGTTCGATATCAAGGCCTTCCACGAGGTGCTTCGCATGGGATCGATGCCGCTGACGGTGCTCGCCCAGGTCGTGCTGGCGCGCGCGTGACGGTACCGTCCGCCGACACGCTGCTGATGGACGCCGCCGAGGTCGACGCCTTCATCGCCGCCGCCTTTCCGGAAGTGCCCGACGACCGCCGCTCGCGCATCGCCAGCGCCCGGCCCGGCCATGTCCGCATGACGATGATGCCCGACGCCAGCCATCTTCGGCCGGGCGGCATCGTGTCCGGCCCCACACAGATGGCGCTCGCCGACCATGTCGCCTATGCGCTGGTGCTGGCCCATATCGGCCCGGTGGCGATGGCGGTGACCAGCGCGCTGACGGTGCATTTTCTGCGCGCCTGCCCGCCGATGCTGCTGACCGCCGACGCCCGGTTGCTGCGCCTCGGCAAGCGGCTCATCGTCAGCGACGTGCAGATCTGGACCGACGGTCCCGACCGCCCGGTGGCGCAGGCGTCGGTCACCTATATCGTGCCGTGATAACCGGGCGGCGGGCTGCCGTCGGCCGCGGTCGTCATAATGGTCGTTCGTACAGCACGGTCGGGTGGGCAGCGAAGTTCCGCGCCGCGTAGAATCCGCGAGCCGCCGCATTGTCGGGCTCGCTGAGCACCCAGCCCGCCGTGCAGCCATCGGCACGGGCGATGCTGCCGAGCCGATCCACCAACGCCGTCGCCACGCCGCGGCGCTGCCAGGCCGGCGTCACTCCCAGATTGTCGATATAGAGTTCGGTGGGTTGGTCGGGGTGGCGCAGGATCAGGCCCTGCACCTGCCCGATCACTCGACCCCCGACGATCGCGACGACCAGCACGACATCGGGCGACGCCAGCCAGTCACGCGCCCGCTCAGGATCGATCGGCGCGTCGAAGACATCGACTTCGACTTCGGCCAGCCGCGCCAGGCTGCTGCCGTCGATCCGGCAGATTTCGACCCCTGGCAGGTCAGGCAGCATCGGCCCGCAAGGCGAGCGCGGCCCGCACGGCTGCGATGGCATCGGCAGCCTTGGCCGCGTCGGGCCCGCCCGCCTGGGCAAAATCGGGCCGGCCACCGCCGCCCTGCCCGCCCAGCGCCGCCGAGGCGATGCGGACGAAATCGACCGCCGAGCGGCTGTCCTTCAGATTATCGGTGACGCCGACCGCGACCGAGGCACGGCCATCGTTGACCGCGACCAGCACGGCGACGCCCGAGCCGAGGGTCGTTTTGGCATCGTCGATCAGCCCGCGCAGGCTCTTGGGGTCGAGCCCCTCGAGCACCTGCCCGATGAAGCCGACGCCGCCGACGCTTTCCGGTGCGGCGGCGCCGCCGCCGCTCGCCGGCCCCGCCATCGCGAGCGCCTTCTTCGTCTCGGCCAGTTCGCGTTCGAGCCGGCGGCGCTCCTCGACCAGCACCTCGACCCGCGCGGCCACCTCATCCGGTCGCACCCGCAACGCCGCCGCCGCCGCCTTCAGCCGCTCTTCCTGGTCGGTCATGTAGCGCCGCGCCGCTTCGCCGGTCAGCGCCTCGATGCGCCGCACGCCGCTGGCCACCGCCGATTCGGCCGTTATCTTGAACAGCCCGATGTCGCCCAGCGCCGTGACATGGGTGCCACCGCACAGCTCGGTCGAATAATTCGCCTCGTCATCGCCGCCCATGCTCAGCACGCGGACTTCCTCGCCATATTTTTCGCCGAACAGCGCCAGCGCCCCGGCCTCGATCGCCGCATCGGGCGTCATCAGCCGCGTCGACACCGGGCGGTTGCCGCGGATCTGGGCATTCACCTCGGCCTCCACCGCGGCGATATCCTCCGCCGTCAGCGCCCGCGGCTGGCTGAAATCGAAGCGCAGGCGATCGGCCGCAACCAGCGAGCCCTTTTGCGTGACATGGCCGCCGAGCCGATGGCGCAGCGCCGCGTGCAGCAGGTGCGTCGCCGAATGATTGGCGCGCAGCCGGTCGCGCTTGTCGGCATCGACGACCAACGAGACGGTGTCGCCAACGGCAATGCTGCCACTTTCGACCGTGCCGTGATGGACGTGCAGCTTGCCCAGCGGTTTCGACGTGTCGCTGACGGTGATCGCCACACCGTCGCCACTGATCAGGCCCGCGTCACCGGCCTGGCCACCGGACTCCGCATAGAATGGCGTCTGGTTGGTGACGATGTCGACGCTGGCACCGGCCTCGACCCGGTCGACCTGCTTGCCGCCCTGGACCAGCGCGACGACCTGGGCCTGGCCCTTCACGCCCGAATAGCCGGTGAATTCGCTGGCACCCTTCGCCTCGACGATGTCGAACCACACCGTGTCCGACGCCTTGGCGCCGCTGCCCGTCCAGGCGGCGCGAGCGGCGCGCTTCTGTTCGGCCATCGCCACATCGAAGCCGGCGCGGTCGACCGTCTGGCCCTGGCTGCGCAGCGCGTCCTCGGTCAGGTCATAGGGGAAACCGAAGGTGTCATACAGCTTGAACGCGACATCGCCAGGCAGCACATCGCCCGGGCCCATCTTCGCCGTCACCTCGTCGAGCAGGCGCAGCCCATTGACCAGCGTTTGCCGGAACCGGGTTTCCTCCAGCTTCAGCGTCTCCTCGATCAGCGCCTGGGCGCGGGCCAGTTCAGGGAACGCGACGCCCATTTCGGCGACCAGCGCCGGCACCAGACGATACATCAGCGGCTCGGCCGCGCCGAGCAGATGGGCGTGGCGCATGGCGCGGCGCATGATCCGGCGCAGCACATAGCCGCGTCCCTCGTTCGACGGCAGCACGCCATCGGCGACCAGGAAGCCCGACGAACGCAGGTGATCGGCGATGATGCGATGCGAGGCGGTGGACGCGGCATCGGTCGCCGGCTGCGTCCGCTCCTCGCTGGCGCGGATCAGCGCCTTGAAGGTGTCGGTCTCGTAATTGTCATGGACGCCCTGCAGCACCGCAGCGACGCGCTCCAGCCCCATGCCGGTGTCGATGCTGGGTCGCGGCAGGTCGAGGCGGGTCGCGGCATCGACCTGCTCATATTGCATGAAGACGAGGTTCCAGATCTCGACGAAACGGTCGCCGTCCTCGTCGGGGCTGCCCGGCGGGCCACCCGGAATATGATCGCCATGGTCGTAAAAGATTTCGGAGCACGGCCCGCACGGCCCGGTATCGCCCATCGACCAGAAATTGTCGTTGGTCGCGATACGGATGATCCGCTCGTCGGGCAGGCCGGCAATCTGCTTCCACAGCAATGCCGCCTCGTCGTCGGTATGATAGACGGTGACGGTCAGCCGGTCGGCGGGAATGCCCCACTCCTTCGTCAGCAACGTCCAGGCATGCTCGATCGCCTGCGGCTTGAAATAGTCGCCGAAGCTGAAATTTCCGAGCATTTCGAAGAACGTATGGTGGCGCGCGGTATAGCCGACATTGTCGAGATCATTGTGCTTGCCGCCGGCGCGAACGCATTTCTGCGACGACACGGCAGTGACATAGGGGCGGGTTTCCAGGCCGGTGAAGACATTCTTGAACGGCACCATGCCGGCGTTGACGAACATCAGCGTCGGGTCGTTCTGCGGCACCAGCGGCGCCGACGGCACGACGCGATGCCCCGCGTTCTCGAAATAGGCGAGGAAGCTGCGACGGATATCGTTGGAAGAAATCATTTGTCAGGACTTAGGCGACAGGACGCCGTTCCTCAAGTGGCGGCAATGACGCCGCTTCGGGGGATCGTTTCAGGCGCGCGCCGATACCAGCCAGATCGCGGCGGGCAATGCCACTTCGCCCTCGGCCAGATAGCCGGCATAGGCCGCGGCAAGGCGTTCCTTCGCGATCGCCTCCACTTGCGGCCCGGCCTCCCGGACGGCGCGCGCCGCCGGGCCGATCCGCAGCGCGAACTGCACCGCCGCCGCCACGGGATCGTCGCCGGTGCCTATCACCATCGCAAAGGGCATGGCGTGAAAGGCGATATCCTGCCAACCGGCGTCGGCCAGGATCGCGCCGGTGTGCTCGGGATCGGCAAAGGCGAACGGCCCTGGCGCGTGCGGATCGGCCGGCGGCTGCGGCGGCAGCACATCGGCGAGGAGTTGCAGCGGCAGGGTCGCCCAGATGTTTTCTGACGGCGGCTGCCAGCAGGCAAAGCACAGCCGCGCGCCCGGGCAGGCAAGCCGGAGCAAATTGCCAAAGCCGGCAACCGGGTCGGCGAAGAACATCACGCCGAAGCGCGAAACGATGAGATCGAAGCCATCGACCTCGTCATCGAACGTCGCCGCGTCGGCATTGCGGAAATCAGCCTCGCTCAGCAACTCCTCGGCACGCTCCCGGGCGCGGGCGAGCAGCGGCTCCGAAATGTCGATACCGATGGTCAGACCGTCGTCGCCGACCGCATTGGCCAGCGCCAGCGTCGTCTCGCCGCTCCCGCAGCCGACATCGAGCGCGTGCTCGCCCGGCTGCGGCGCCGCCAGCGACAGCAGCGTCGCGGTCACCGGCGTCAGCGCCAGGTCCATCCGCTCCTGCATGCGGACCCAGGTCTCGCCGACCTTGCCGTTCCAATATTCGACTTGCTCGGCATTGCTCATCGACGGCGGTCCTCAGGGTAGCTTCTGGAACAGGCCGGTGACGCGGCGCATGAACGGCGTGAACAGTCGCGCCTGGCCCGGCTTTTCGGCGGCGAAGCGGATGACTTCCGACAGAGTCGGATAGGCGTAGGTATGATTGGCGAGATCGCCGAGGCTCAACTTGCCGCTCACCGCGAAGCCGAGCAGCGCGACGAGCTCGCCGACATGGGCACCGACGATGGTGGCGCCGACAACCTTGTTGCCCACCGCCATGATCTTGAGGAAGCCGCGGACGTCATGCTCGGCGATCGAACGGTCGATATGGTCGAAGTCGTGGCGCAGCACCTCGACCCTTGGATGTGCCGTGCGCGCCGCGGCCTCGGTCAGGCCGACTTGGCCCAGCTCGGGATCGGTATAGGTGACCGCCGGCAGCGCCGAATAATCGGCCGCCTTGCGGAACGGGAACAGCGCATTCTGGATGACGCAGCGGGCATCCTGGTTGGCGGCATGGGTCAGCCGCGGGCCTTCGCGGCAATCGCCGATGGCAAAGATGCGGGGGTTGCTGGTGCGGAGGTATTTATCGACCGTGATGCCGGCCTTGGTCGACGCAACACCGGCGATGTCGAGGCCATAACCCGCGAGGCGCGCCGCGCGGCCGGCGGCCACAAGCAGATGCGATCCGGCGATGACGCTGCCGTCGGCCAGTGTGAGCCTGACCGCGCCGGCGCCTCCCGCGGCTGAGGCGATCTTCACGCTCTCGTGCAGGACGACGCCGTCGGCGACCAGCTGGCGGCGGACCACGGCGACGGCATCGGGATCGTCGCGCGGCAACAGTGTGCCGACGTCGACAAGCGTCACCTCGCTGCCGAGCCGGGCAAAGGACTGCGACAGCTCGCAACCGATGGCACCGCCCCCGATGATGACCAGGTGATCGGGGCGTTCGGCGATATCGAAGATGGTTTCGTTGGTGTTGAACGGCACGTCATGGATGCCGGCAATCGGCGGCACGGCGGGATCGGAACCGGTGGCGATGACGAAGCGCCGGCCGGTGACGCGCCGGCCACCGACTTCGATCGCATCGCGGCCGGCGAAGCGTGCATGGCCAAAGACGACCTCGACGCCGAAATCCTCGAACACCTCGGGCGAGTCATGCGGTTCGATGGTGGCGATGGCGCCATGGACGGCGCGGTGCGCCGCAGCCCAGTCGATCGGAGCCCCGCCCCGCGCCTTGGCGGCAATCGCGATCAGTGCCTTCGACGGCACGCAGCCGGTAAACAGGCATTCACCGCCGAGCCTGTGCTGTTCGATCAACAGGGTGCGGGCGCCGAGCTGGGCCGCACCGCCGGCGGCCACCAGGCCGGCCGCCCCGGCGCCGATCACCACCAGGTCATAATGATCATGGGCCGGGCGGGACCGGTCATGGTCCATGGTTGCGGGTGCGTTCATGACCAGCAATTCGGCCGTTTTGGCTGGCCGGGTCAACCCGAGATTTCAGGCGGTAGCTCGAGAGGTCCGCCCGTTGCACACCCTTGTCCCGAACCCGGCCCGCCGCACTTGCGACCGACCGGGCCAGAGGAACCTACATTTCGGCGTCGTCGCCATCATCGGCATCGGGCCCGGCCATCAGCGCGTCGGAGATACCGGCAGCATTGTCGCGAATGACCTTTTCGATCTTCGCTGCCATCTCGGGATGTTCCTTCAGATACTTCTTGGCGTTTTCACGGCCCTGGCCGATCCGGATCGAGTCATGGCTGAACCAGGCGCCCGACTTCTCGACGACGCCGGCCTTGACGCCGAGGTCGAGGATTTCGCCCAGCTTCGAAATGCCTTCGCCGTACATGATGTCGAATTCGACCTGCTTGAACGGCGGCGCCACCTTGTTCTTGACGACCTTCACCCGCGTGGTGTTGCCGACGACCTCGTCGCGATCCTTGATCTGGCCGGTGCGGCGAATGTCGAGGCGCACCGAAGCGTAGAATTTCAGCGCGTTGCCACCCGTCGTCGTTTCCGGGTTGCCGTACATCACGCCGATCTTCATGCGCAGCTGGTTGATGAAGATCACCATGCAGCGCGACCGGCTGATCGATCCGGTCAGCTTCCTCAATGACTGCGACATCAATCGCGCCTGCAGACCGACATGGCTGTCGCCCATCTCGCCTTCGATTTCCGCGCGTGGCACCAGCGCCGCGACCGAATCGACGACCAGCACGTCGATGGCGTTGGAGCGCACCAGCGTGTCGACGATCTCCAGCGCCTGCTCGCCGGTATCCGGCTGCGAGACGATCAGCTCGTCGATGTTGACGCCGAGCTTCTTGGCATAGGCCGGGTCGAGCGCATGCTCGGCATCGACGAAGGCCGCGGTGCCACCGCCGCGCTGCGCCTCGGCGATCGCATGCAGTGCCAGCGTCGTCTTGCCCGAGCTTTCCGGACCGTAGATCTCGATCACGCGGCCGCGCGGCAGGCCACCGATGCCGAGAGCGATATCGAGGCCCAGCGACCCCGACGAAATCGCCTCGACCTCCATCGTCTCGCGCGAGCCGAGCTTCATCACCGAGCCCTTGCCGAAAGCCCGATCGATCTGGGCGAGAGCTGCCTCGAGCGCCTTTTGCCTGTCCATGCTGCCGTCAACTACCTTCAATGCCGCTGCCATGCTCTCCGCCCTTTCGTAAACGTCTGTCGCATCACGTCAATGCCGCACTTGTATCGTATTTGTTCCTACAGAACAAGGGGAGAACACGAAAATTCAATCGGTCGGATTGACGTTCTATATCATAGGGTTGCCCGCTGCGCCTCGGCGATCGCCGCGGTCAGGTCGGCCAATGCGAACGGTTTCGCAACGAACCGCACGCCGCTGGCATTGGCGGCGCGGTGCAGCGGCGGTTCGGCAAAGCCCGACATCAACACGATCGCCAGCCCCGGCCGCATCGTCAGCGCTCGCGACGCCAGCTCGACACCGTCGATGCCGGGCATCATCACGTCCGAAACCAGCACGTCGAAGGTCGCTTCGCCGTCGAGATGCGCCAGCGCCGCCATGGCCTCCGGCGCCGCGGTGACCAGGGCGCCCTGCCGCTTCAGGCCGCGCTCCAGGATGCTGCGCACGGCGGGATCGTCCTCGACCAGCAGTACCCGCGTGCCGGTGATCGGCAGCGCGGCGCCGCGCTGGACAGGCGGCGCCGGCGCCACCGTCTCGGGCGCCGGCACGGCGGGCAGGAAGATGGAGAACACCGTGCCCTGGCCGCCGGTGCCGGGCCGGGTGAACACATACCCGCCGCTCTGCTTGACGATGCCATAGACCGTGGACAGCCCCAGCCCGGTGCCCTGGCCCTGCGGCTTGGTGGTGAAGAACGGCTCGAAGATCTTGCCGGCGATCGCCGAGGGGATGCCCTCCCCGGTATCGCTGACATCGATGACGACATGGTCGGCCTGGGGTATGATGCGGTGGCCGAGCCCGGCAATGTCGGCCGCCAGCACATCGCGCAGCGCGATCTCCAGTCGCCCGGTCCCGCCCATCGCGTCGCGGGCATTGACCGCCAGGTTGACGATGATCTGCTCGATCTGGCCCGGATCGGCGCGGACGGCATTGCGCGGCGCCCCGCCGATCTCGAGCGTGACTCCTTGGCCGAGCAGCTGCGCCAGCAACGGCCGCAACGCCTCGATCAACGGCATCAGGTCGAGGATCTGCTGCCGCTGCGGCTGCTGCCGGGCAAAGGCCAGCAGCTGTTCGACCAGCGCCGCCGCCCGCCGACCGTTGCGGCCGATCTCGTCGAGACTTTCGTGATCGTCAGAACCGGGGGGGTGCCGCTCCAGCAGCTGGTCGGTCAGCGCCAGCACCGCCGTCAGGATATTGTTGAAATCATGGGCGATCCCGCCGGCGAGCTGGCCCACCGCCTGCATCCGCGTCGCCGCGGCAACCTGGGCCTCCAGCCGCTGTCGGTCGCGGATATCGCGCAGCGCCATGATCGCGGCGACGCCGAACCCGGGGGGCACCGGCGTGATGGTGATGATCTGCTTGTCATCGGGACGGTTCTGCAGCGCAGCCAGAACCTCCAGCCCGCTGCTGCTGTCGATCGATTGCCGGACAGCAGCGGCGATCCGATCGGCGTCGTCGGGCACCACCAGCCACTCGGGCCGCGCTCCCGGGCGGCAACCGGCACCGACGGTGGCGAACAGCGCATCATTGCCGACCACGATGCGGCCGCTGCGCGACAACAGCGCCAGTGCCATCGGCAATGTCATCAATACCTTGGCGATCCACGGGCTGGCCTCGCCATCGGCATAGGGCGCCGGCCAGCCGTCGGGCCGGCGCGGCGCGGCCAAGGACCGATCGTCAGCCGTAGCGCTGCTCCGTCCAGGGGTCGCCTTCGTTGTGATAGCCGCGGGTTTCCCAGAAACCGGGCTTGTCGGCGGGCAGTATCTCGATGCGTTTCAGCCATTTGGCCGATTTCCACAGATAATAGCGCGGAATGATGGCGCGCACCGGGCCACCATGCTCGCGGCCGATCGGCGCCCCGTCATGGCTGTGCGCCAGCAGGCAGTCGCCGTCGGCAAAATGATCGAGCCGCACGTTGGTCGTATAGCCGTCATAGCCGTGGAGGACGACATGGGCGGCATTGGGCAGCGGCTGCACCACCGACAGCAGATGCTGGGTCGAAACGCCCTGCCAGCTATTGTCATAGCGCGACCATTGGGTGACGCAGTGAATGTCCGACACGTCCTCGAACGGCGGCTGGGCCATCAGCGCGTCCCAGTCCCAGGTGATCGGGTTAACGACGGCGCCATCGACGGTCAGCCGCCAGTCGGCGCGCGGCACGTCGGGCTGGATGCCGAGATCGAGCACCGGCCAGTTGGTGACCAGGTGCTGCCCCGGCGGCAGGCGATGGGCATGCTCCTCGTCAGGCGTCCCGGTCAGCAGCCGGCCGGCGCGGGCCCAGGCCTGCTTGACGGCGACCAGCTTGTCCCTGAAGCCGCCGTCGTCCGTCATCAGCCGCGATCCCGCATGATGCGCGCCGCTTCCCGCTTCCAGTCGCGGGTCTTTTCGGTCTCGCGCTTGTCGTGGAGCTGCTTGCCCTTGCCCAGCGCCAGCTCGACCTTGGCGCGGCCGCGATCGTTGAAATAGATCGACAGCGGAATCAGCGTCATGCCCTGGCGCGCCACCGCCGCGCCCATCTTGTTGATCTGGCGCTCGTGGAGCAGCAGCTTGCGCGGGCGCTTCGGCTCGTGATTGAACCGGTTGCCATGGCTGAACTCGGGGATGTTGGCGTTGACCAGCCACATCTGGCCGTCCTGCAACTCGGCATAGGCTTCGGCGATGCTGCCTTCCCCGCCGCGCAGCGCCTTTACCTCGGTCCCCGCCAGCGCAATGCCGGCCTCGACGACGTCCTCGATGAAATATTCGTACCGCGCGCGCCGGTTCTCGGCGACGGTCTTGACCTTCACGGTCTCCTTGTGCGGCCGGACCATCAGGCGAGCCCGGCATGGTTGAGCGCGGCATCCACCGCCGCTCGCGAGGCGGCATCGGGTTCGACGATCGGCAGGCGGACATCACTGGTCATGTGCCCCAAACGCGCCAGCGCATATTTCGTCGGCCCCGGCGACGTGTCGCTGAACAAGGCAGCGTGGAGCGGATAGAGTCGATCGTTGATGGCGAGCGCCGTCCGGAAATCGCCCGCCAGCGTCGCCGCCTGGAACTGCGCGCACAGTTTCGGCGCGACATTGGCGGTGACCGAGATCGCACCGACACCGCCCATGGCATTGAAGCCGAGCGCCATGTCGTCATTGCCCGACAACTGGACGAAATCGGCGCCGCACGCCTCGCGCTGGGCGGAGACCCGCGCGAGATTGCCGGTAGCGTCCTTCACTCCGATGATGCGCGGCAGTTTTGCAAGCGCCGCCATCGTCTCGGTGCTCATGTCGGCGACCGACCGCCCCGGGATGTTGTAGATGATGATCGGCAGTTTCGAGCGCTCGGTCAGCGCGGTGAAATGCGCGATCAGCCCGGCCTGGCTCGGCTTGTTGTAATAGGGCACGACGATCAGCGCCGCATCGGCGCCGACCTTTTCGGCATGGGCCATGTGCGCGATGGCCGTGGCGGTATCGTTGGATCCGCACCCGGCGATGACCGGCACGCGCCTGGCCGCCGTTTCGACACAGGCGGTGATGACGGCATAATGTTCGGCGTGGCTCAGCGTCGGCGATTCGCCGGTGGTGCCGACGGGGACAAGGCCGTTCGAGCCCTCGGCGATCTGCCAGTCCACGAACGCCGCAAAGCCGGCAAGGTCGACCGCACCGTCCTTGAACGGCGTCACCAGCGCCGGGATCGAACCCTGAAACATCTATACCCTCGAAAGCCTTCACCCCGCCACGGTTACCGCCTATGCGAGCGATCCAGTGTTCGGGAACAGAGTTGATATGAAGCGCAGCGCAGGAATGGCAAGCAATGTCTTTGGCGCCGCGCTGGCCCTGGCATTGCTGCTGGGTACCGCCACGCCGGCGCTAGCCGCCATCGACGAGGGCACGCGCAGCCTTTACGTGCAGCGCTTGGCGAGCAATGCCGCCGGCCAGTTCTCCGGTGTCGCGGGATCGCCACTGGTCGGCGCCGGCAGCGTGCCGGTGCTCGATACCGTCGTCACCTGGGATCGCCTGCGCCGCGACACCTACAAGGGCTTCTTCCCCGAATATGCGCTGTTCCTGCGCAACAATCCCGACTGGCCGCAGGCGAGCGTCATCCGCCGCCTCGCCGAGAAAAGCATCGACGCCGCCGTCGCGCCCGCCGATCGCATCGCCTATTTCCGGCAATTTCCGCCGCTGACGGCGATCGCCCGGCTGCGTTACGCCGAGGCACTGGCCGCCACCGGCCGCGGTGCCGAGGCGCGCAACGCCGCCGCCGAAGCCTGGCGCTCGTCCGGCCTCGATGTCGTCGCCGAGGCGCAATTGCTCAATCGCTTCGAAAACGACCTGACGCCGGCGGATCACCTGGCGCGCGCCGACCGTCTGTTGTGGAGCGGCCAGACGACGGCCGCGGCCCGGCTGCTGCCGCGCATCGACATGGACCGCCGGCTGTGGCTGCTCGCCCGCATCGCCCTGCGCGCCAATTCGCCCGATGCCGCAAACCGGCTTGCGGGCGTTCCCCCGGCGCTGCGCAGCGACCCCGGCCTGCTGCTCGATCGTGCCCAATGGCTGCGCCGCACCGACATGGCCGGCGCCCAGGCTCTGCTCGCCGCCGGCGGGACGGCGCCGGGCACGGTGCTCGACCCCGAAGCCTGGCTCAAGGCCCGGCTCGAATATGTCCGCCTCGCCTGGCGCGCCGGCAATTTCGATACTGCCTATCGCATCGCCGCGCGGCACAATGCCTTTGGCGCCGACAAGCCCATCGCCGAGCGGTCGCTCGGCGAACGCGTGCAGTTCATCGACAATGAATGGCTCGCCGGCTGGCTGGCGCTGCGCAAGCTGGGGCAGCCGGCACAGGCGCTGGTGCATTTCCGCAATGTCCGGGCCGCCGCGCTGACGCCGATCAGCCAGACCCGCGGCGATTACTGGACCGGCCGCGCCGCCGAAGCTGCCGGGCGCAAATCCGAAGCCAACGCCGCCTATGCCGCCGCCGCAACGCATTTCGATTACTTCTACGGCCAGCTTGCTGCCGAGCGGCTGGCCCGCGCGCTGGTCGTCAACCGCGTTCCGGCACCCGCGGTCACCGCCGATGCTGCGGGCAATTTCCGCGCCGATCCTCTGGTGCGGGCGGCGACGGCGTTCGGCGATCTCGGCGATCGCGGCCGCCAGACGATCTTCCTGCGGCACCTCGCCGACCGCGCCGAAACGCCGCTGCAACAGGCGCTGGTGGCCGGCCTTGCCAGGCCGCTCGATCGTCCCGACGTCGGCGTCTACGCCGGCAAGACGTCGCGCAGCTTCGGCGAACTGGCGCTGCTCGATGCCGCCTTTCCGATGCTGGACCTGCCCGCCAGCCTGTCGAGCCAGTTCACCATCATCCACGCCATCGCGCGGCAGGAAAGCCAGTTCGACCGCACGGCGCTGTCGTCGGCCAATGCCCGCGGCCTGATGCAGCTGCTGCCGAGCACCGCGGCCGAACAGGCGGCAAAGCTGGGCCTGCCGGCGTCGACCGAACGGCTGAGCAGTGATCCCATCTACAACGTTACCCTGGGGTCGGCCTATTTCGCGCGGTTGAAGAGCAACTTCGCCGGCTCGCATGTCCTTGCGGTGGCGGGCTACAACGCCGGGCCAGGCAACGTCCGCCGGTTCATCACCGCCAACGGCGACCCCCGCCTCGACGGCATCGACACGGTCGACTGGATCGAGGCGATCCCGCTTTCGGAAACCCGCAACTACGTCCAGCGCGTGCTCGAAAATGCCGTGGTCTATGATCTCATGCACCCGCGGACGGCGGTGATGCCGACGACCAACCGGTTGAGTGCGTATCTGGGCAAGAGCACGCCAGGCTGAACAGCGCCCCGCCGCGCTGCGGGAACAGCCTAAAGCACGCCGGCCTTTTTCGCGGCCGTCTTCAGCTCGGGCGAAATCTCGGGCCAGCTGAGGTCGACCCCTGCCCCCAGGCCCGTGACCACCGCTTCCAGCCCGGCCAGCCGCGCCGCCTTCTTGTCGTCGGCGGCGATGATCGTCCAGGGCGCGATTTCGGTCGAGGTCTTGTCGAACATGTCGTGATAGGCGTCGATATAGTCCGCGCGCTTCGACCGATTATGGTAGTCGTCCAGCCCGGTTTTCCAGCGTTTCCAGGGCACTTCCAGCCGTTCCTTCAGGCGCCGATCCTGTTCACCTTGCGTCACATGGAGGAACAGCTTGACGATGCGCACGCCGTCGGCGGCCTGCATCGCCTCGAACTGGTTGATCTCGTCATACGCCCGGCCCCATTCCGCCGCGGTGGCAAAGCCGTCGATCCGCTCGACCAGCACCCGCCCGTACCAGGTGCGGTCATAGACAACGATCTCGCGCTTGTCGGGCAGCCGGCGCCAGAAGCGTTCGAGATAATGCTCGCCCCGCTCGATGTCGGTCGGCGCACCGATCGACCAGACATCGGTGAAGCGCGGGTCGAGCGTTTCGGTCAGCCGCTTGATCAGCCCGCCCTTGCCGCCGGCGTCCCAGCCTTCGACGGCAACGATGCCGCGCAGGTTGTGGCAGATATACGCCGCCTGGATCAGTTCCATCCGGTGCTGCAATTCCTTCAGCCGCGCCTTGTAGGTCTTGCCGTCGACAGGAACGACGTCTTCGAAATGCTTGAGGCGCAGCCTGGACATCTACTCGACCACCCGAATATGCAGCTCGCGCAGCTGCTTCGCCGTCGCCACGTTCGGCGCGTTCATCATCAGGTCTTCCGCCTTCTGGTTCATCGGGAAGACGACGACTTCGCGGATGTTGGGCTCGTCGGCGATCAGCATGACCATGCGGTCGACACCCGGCGCCGAGCCCCCGTGCGGGGGCGCGCCGAACTTGAAGGCGTTGATCATGCCGGCGAAATCGCGATCGACATCATCGCGACTGTAGCCGGCGATCTCGAAGGCCTTGTACATGATTTCCGGGCGATGGTTGCGGATGGCGCCCGACGACAGTTCGACGCCGTTGCAGACGATGTCGTACTGATACGCCTTGATCGTCAGCGGGTCCTGCGTCTCCAGCGCCTCGAGCTCGCCCTGCGGCATCGAGAACGGGTTGTGGCTGAAATCGATCTTCTTGGCGTCCTCGTCATATTCGAACATCGGGAAATCGACGATCCAGCAGAATTTGAAGGTGTCCCTCTCGATCAGCCCGAGTTCCTGCCCGACGCGGGTCCGCGCCAGCCCGGCCAGCTTCGCCGCCTGGGATTCCTTGCCGGCGGCAAAGAAGCAGCCGTCGTCCGGCCCCAGCCCGAGCTGGTCGTAAACAGCCTGGATGCCGGCCTCGCCGTGATTCTTGGCGATCGGCCCGCCGAACTCGCCGCCCTTGCGGGTGACATAGCCCAGCCCCGCATAACCTTCGGCCCGCGCCCATTCGTTCATGTCGTCGAAGAACTTGCGGCTCTTTTCGGCGGTGCCCGGCGACGGGATGGCGCGCACGACATTGCCGCTTTCGACCATCTTGGCGAACAGGCCGAAGCCCGAGCCGACGAACTGGGCCGTCACATCCTGGATCTCGATCGGATTGCGCAGGTCGGGCTTGTCGTTGCCGTACTTCAGCATCGACTCCGCATAGGGGATGCGCGGGAACGCCCCCTTGGTCACCGCCCAGGGCGTGCGGCCGCCGAAGCCGGCGTTCTCCTCGAACACCCCGGCCAGCACAGGTTCGATCGCCGCAAAAACATCGTCTTGCGTGACAAAGCTCATTTCGAAATCGAGCTGGTAGAATTCGCCGGGGCTGCGATCGGCACGCGCATCCTCGTCGCGGAAACACGGCGCGATCTGGAAATAGCGGTCGAAGCCGGCGACCATCAGCAGCTGCTTGAACATCTGCGGCGCCTGCGGGAGCGCATAGAATTTGCCCGGATGCACGCGGCTCGGCACCAGGTAATCGCGTGCGCCCTCGGGGCTGCTCGCCGTCAAGATCGGGGTCTGGAACTCGGTAAAGCCCTGCTCGATCATCCGCCGGCGCAGCGACGCGATGACATTCGACCGCAGCATCATGTTGGCGTGCAGCCGCTCGCGCCGCAGATCGAGGAAGCGGTACTTCAACCGAATATCCTCGGGATATTCGGCGTCGCCGGCCACCGGCAGCGGCAACTCGCTCGCCGCCGACTGCACCGTCACCGCGGTCGCCCGCACCTCGATATCGCCGGTGGCGAGATTGGGGTTCACCGCCCCGCCCTCGCGCGCCACGACATCACCGGTGATCGTCACCACCGATTCGAGCCGGGCGCGATCCAGCGTCTCGAACGCCGGCGACGCCGGGCCGACGACGATCTGGGTCAACCCGAAATGGTCGCGCAGGTCGATGAACAGCACGCCGCCATGATCGCGCTTGCGATGGATCCAGCCCGACAGCCGGGCCGCGGCGCCGGCATCGGTGGCGCGCAGGGCGCCGCAATTATGGGTGCGATAGGCGTGCATGATGGGCAATTTCCGGGCAATGATGCGCTGGTGTCAGGATGCCGCGTGACACACCGGCGTTGCGGCTTTGTCAAGCATGCACGGCTGCGCTATGCCGAGTCATGCTCATACACCCGTTGGTCACCGATACCCAAACCCTCACTGCATTGTGCGAGCGCCTGAGCCAGGCCGAATTCGTCACCGTCGACACCGAATTCATGCGCGAAAGCACCTATTACCCGGATCTGTGCCTGGTCCAGGTCGCCAGTCCGACCGAAGCCGCCGCCATCGATCCCAAGGCGCCGGGCATCGATCTCGCGCCGCTGCTGAAGCTGCTGGTCGAGGACGAGGTGCTCAAGGTGTTCCACGCCGGCGGCCAGGACCTGGAGATCATCTACAACCTGACCGGCAAGACCCCCGCCCCGCTGTTCGACACCCAGATCGCCGCCATGGCCCTGGGGCTCGGCGAACAGATCGGCTATACCAACCTCGTTGCCGCCTATCTCGGCCATCAGGTCGACAAGGGCGCGCGCTTCACCGATTGGGCGCGGCGGCCGCTGAATGATCGCCAGCTCGAATATGCCATCGGCGACGTCACCCATCTGGCGACGCTGTTTCCCAAGATGGTCGACAAGCTGCGCCGCACCGGTCGCGGCGCCTGGCTCGACGACGAGATGGCACGCGCCTGCGACCCCGCTACCTATGCCAACGATCCCGATCGGGCGTGGCAGCGCCTGCGCCTGCCGTCGCGCAAGGCCGATGTGCTGGGCAGGCTCAAGGCGCTGGCGCGCTGGCGCGAGCTGGAGGCGCAGGACAAGGACGTGCCGCGCGGCCGCATCGTCAAGGATGAAACGCTCGGCGATCTCGCCGGCTCGCCGCCGCGCAGCCAGGCCGATCTCGCCAAGGTGCGCGGTCTGAGCGCGGCCTGGGCGTCGAACGCCATCGGTGATCGGCTGATCCGCGCGCTGCAGGATGCCGGACCGCTGCCGCTCGAGGAAATGCCGGCGCGCGAGCCACAGCGGCCGGGCCTGTCGTCAGAAGGCGCACTGATCGCCGATCTGCTCAAGCTGCTGCTCAAGATTCGTTCCAAGGAGACCGGCGTCGCCCCCAAGCTGATTGTCCGCGGCGACGATATCGATGCGCTGGCCGCCGGCGTCACCACCGGATTGCCGGTCCTCGAAAGCTGGCGCCGGGATGTATTCGGCGCTGATGCCCTGGCGCTTGTCGAGGGTCAGCTCGGTTTCGTCGTCAAGGATGGCAAACTCACGATGACCAGGGTGAGCGATGAAGCCACCGTTTCATCCAACGAATCGATTGGCGAGCTGGGAACCTGAACGTCCGCGATGCGTTGACCTGCTGCAGTCTGTTAAGATTGTAGTAACGGTTGCGTAGCGTTCATGATTGGGCTTCGGGCTCTGGCGAGGCAATCGCTAGAGCCCAAGCACCCGTACGGCCTCTGCGATCACCGCGTGCCGCGGGGCCATGTCGTCGGCGAGATGCCGGTGTGTCGGAATATGAAACAGCCCTGCATCGAGGCCGGCAAGCGCGATTTCGGCACAGCGTTCGGGCGTGATGACCGCCATCGCTGCCGGCCACGCTGCCGGATCGGGGCCCAGCCCGTCACGCGTCATGCCGGTATACACGCCGCCCGGCAGCAGGACATGGACGTCGAGTGGCTTGTCGCCGCCCACCGCCTCGTCGCGCAGCCATTCGGCCAGCGCCAGCACGCCATGCTTGGATGCGGCATAGAGCCCGAGGCCGAAACCCTTCACCGCCGATGGCACCGACAGCGAATTTTCGCTGCCGGTGATCATCAGCCGGCCGCGCGTTCCGCCCGCCTCCAGGTGCGGCAGCCAGGCCTGCGCCAGCCGCAGCGGCGCCAGCATGTTGAGCTCCAGCATCCGCGCCAGTGCCGGATCGTCGAGATCGGCCTTCAGCAGGCGCTTGCGATAACCGACGCCGGCATTCGACGCGATAAAATCGATACGACCGGTGCGCGCCTGGATATGATCGACCAGCGTCGCCGCGGCATCGGGTTCGGCAAGGTCGATCGCCAGCGCCTCGCCATCGATGCCGAGCGCGGTTTCCGCCGCGGCATCGCCGTCGATATCGGCACAGAACAGCCGCGCCCCGCGGGCCGCCAGCGCTTCGGACAAGGCGCGGCCGATACCCGATCCGGCGCCGGTCACCAACGCCACCTGGCCGTTGAAATCGATCATCTCGCGCCCCCCGCCTCCAGCCAGTCCCGAAACACCGCCATCGCCGCAGTTTCGGGCCGCGACCGCGCCCGCGTCAACCAATAGCTGCCGACATCGATGGTGACGTCCGACAGCGGCACCAGCCCGGGCACCACCCGCCCCGCCGCAAAGATAGGTGCCGGAAGCAGTGCGACGCCGGCACCGCCCGCCGCGGCGATCGCCAGTGCCAGCCCCGAATCGAACAATGGCCCTTGCAGCACTGGGCACGGCAGCCCGGCGGCGGCAAACCAGCGCTGCCATTCGCCGGCACGATAGGATCGCAGCAGCGGCAGGCTCGCGATCGGCTGCCCGGCAAAGTTTGGCGCCGCCATCGGGATCATCGGCGCCGGCATGATCAGCGTCGCCAGCACGCCCGGCCAGTCGCCATCGCCGAAGCGGACAGCGAGGTCCAGACCCTCGGCGGCCAGGTCGGCGCGATTGTTGTTGGTCATCACGCGCAGGTCGATGGCCGGGTGCCGGGCCGCGAAATCGGTCAGCCGCGGCAGCAGCCAGCCGACGGCAAAGGTGCCGACCACCCCCACCGCCAGCACGGCACGATAGCGGCCATCGACAAAGCGATCGAGGGTCGCGCCGATGCTGTCGAAGGCTGCCCCCAGCACCGGCACCAGTGCCTCGCCCTCGTCGGTCAGCAGCACGCCGCGCGGCAATCGGCGGAACAGCTGCACACCCAGCCGTGCCTCCAGCCCCTTGATCTGGTGGCTCAGCGCCGCCTGGCTGACGCACAGCTCGATCGCAGCGCGGGTGAAGTTGCGATGCCGCGCCGCCGCCTCGAAGGCACGCAGCGCGTTGAGCGGGATTTGCGGACGATCCATCCCGCGTCATTAGCCTGGGTAATGGCTGGGGTGAAATATGCTCGCTTGCCCGGGTGTCCCTCGTCGCTAGCGTGGCAATCGCCATCACGGGAGCCCGAGACGATGATCGACCGCCGCCACTTCGTCCAGATGACCGCGTTGCTCGCTGCCGCCCCGGCGCTGGCGCGGGCAGCGCCGCCGCTCGACCTCGAGGTCGCGGTGCTGGCCGCCGAACGCAGCACCGGCGGCCGCATCGGCCTTGCCGTCCACGACACCGCCACCGGCCGCCGCTTCAGCCATCGCGGCGCCGAACGCTTCCCGATGGCCAGCACCTTCAAGATGGTGCTGGTGGCGGCGATCCTCGAGCAGGTCGACCGCGGCAAGGAGCGGCTCGACCGCGCCATCCCGGTTACGGCGCGCGACATCCTCGACGTTTCGCCGGTGTCGAAACAGCATGTCGGCGGCACCGCGACCGTCGCTGCGCTGGCCGAGGCGACGATCATCTACAGCGACAACACCGCCGCCAATTTGCTGCTGCCCGCCGTCGGCGGCCCCGCCGGGCTGACCGCCTTCCTGCGCCGCATCGGCGACCCGGTAACCCGCCTCGACCGCATGGAGCCGATGATGAGCGAGGCCCTGCCCGGCGACCCGCGCGACACCACCAGCCCCGATGCCATCGCCACCACCTGGGAACGCCTGCTGCTCGGCAACATCCTGTCGCCGGCCAGCCGTCGGCAACTCACCGCCTGGCTGGTCGCCAACACCACCGGCGACACCCGCCTGCGCGCCGGGCTGCCGAAAGGCTGGAGGGTCGGCGACAAGACCGGCACCGGCGGCCATGGCAGCGTCAATGATGTCGCCATCGTCTGGCCGGTTCGCAGCGTTGCCGGACCCGTGTTGATCGCCAGCTTCGTGAACGGCGGCACGGCGCCCTCCGACACGCTCTATGCCGCACATGCCGGGCTGGCCCGGGCGATCACCGCGGCGCTGTAGCACCCGAAACATTCGCTTGACCGGGCCGGCGAGCCGCCTATGAGCGGCCCCGGGCCACGCGGTCCCAACGCCGCGCGAGCTCTCTGTAAGGAGAGAACATGACTGACCGTCCTACCGCGCCCCCGGCGCGTCCGCATTTTTCGTCCGGCCCCTGTGCCAAGCGCCCCGGCTGGGCAGCCTCCGACCTTCCAACCGATTCGCTCGGCCGTTCGCACCGGTCCAAGATCGGCAAGGCGCGCCTGAAACTCGCCATCGACCTGACCCGCGAAATCCTCAACGTCCCGTCGACGCACCGCATCGGCATCGTCCCCGCCTCCGACACCGGCGCCTATGAAATGGCGATGTGGAGCCTGCTCGGCGCCCGTCCGGCGACGATGCTGGCCTGGGAAAGCTTCGGCGAAGGCTGGGTGACCGACGCCGTCAAGCAGCTGAAGCTCGATGCCGATGTCGTCACCGCGCCATATGGCGAGTTGCCCGACCTGACCCGCATCGACCAGAGCCGCGACATCTGTTTCACCTGGAACGGTACGACCTCCGGCGTCCGCGTCCCCAACGGCGACTGGATCCGCGACGACCGCGAAGGTCTCAACCTCGTCGACGCCACCTCGGGCGTGTTCGCCCAGGAGATCCCCTGGGACAAGGTCGATGTGCTGACCTACAGCTGGCAAAAGGTGCTGGGCGGCGAAGGCGGCCATGGCGTGCTGATCCTTGGCCCCCGCGCCGTCGAGCGTCTCGAAAGCTACACCCCGGCCTGGCCGCTTCCCAAGATTTTCCGCCTCACCTCCAAGGGCAAGCTGATCGAAGGCATCTTCAGCGGCGAGACGATCAACACGCCGTCGATGCTGGCGGTCGAAGACTATATCGATGCGCTCCTATGGTCGAAGCACATCGGCGGCCTGCCCGAACTGATGGCCCGCGCCGACGGCAATGCCCAGGCACTGGCCCGCTGGGTTGAGCAGACACCCTGGGTCGAACACCTCGCCAAGGCGCCGGAGACGCGGTCGAACACCAGTGTGTGCCTGACCCTGCCCGGTACGACCGAAGAGCAGGTCAAGGCCATGGTGTCGCTGCTCGAAAAGGACGGCGCCGCCTATGACATCGGCGCCTATCGCGACGCGCCGGCCGGCCTGCGCATCTGGTGCGGCGCCACTGTCGACACCAGCGATATCGAGACGCTGACGCAGTGGCTCGACTGGGCCCACGCCGAAGTCACGAAATAATCGTCATCCCGGCGCAGGCCGGGATCCACCGCCGGCCCAGGCGCCGGTCGTCGTCGTCTCCCACCACAGTGGATGCCGGGTCGAGCCCGGCATGACGAAGCAGAGGAAACAGCCCATGCCCACAGTCCTTATCTCCGACCAGATGTCCCCCAAGGCCGCCGAAATCTTTCGCGCCCGCGGCATCGAGGTCGATGAAATCACCGGCCTCAGCAAGGACGAGCTGATCAAGATCATCGGCAACTACGACGGCCTCGCGGTGCGCAGCGCCACCAAGGCCACCAAGGACGTCATCGCCGCCGCGACAAACCTTAAGGTCATCGGCCGCGCCGGCATCGGCGTCGACAATGTCGACATTCCGGCCGCATCGGGCGCCGGCGTTGTCGTCATGAACACGCCCTTCGGCAACTCGATCACCACCGCCGAACACGCCATCGCGCTGATGTTCGCCCTCGCCCGCCAGCTGCCCGAGGCCGATGCCAGCACCCAGGCCGGCAAGTGGGAAAAGAACCGCTTCATGGGGGTCGAGCTGACCGCCAAGACACTGGGGCTGATCGGGGCCGGCAACATCGGCAGCATCGTCGCCGACCGCGCCCTCGGGCTGAAGATGAAGGTCATCGCCTATGACCCGTTCCTCACCGCCGAACGCGCCGAGCATATGGGCGTCACCAAGGTGACCCTCGATGAACTCCTCGCCCAGGCCGATTTCATCACGCTGCATACGCCGTTGACCGACAGCACCCGCAACATCCTGTCGGCGGAAAATCTCGCCAAGGCCAAGCCCGGCGTGCGCATCATCAACTGCGCCCGTGGCGGCCTGATCGACGAGGTGGCGCTCAAGGCCGGGCTCGACAGCGGCCACATCGGCGGCGCCGCGCTCGACGTCTTCGTGGAGGAGCCCGCCAAGGCCTCGCCGCTGTTCGGCACGCCGAACTTCATCTCGACGCCGCACCTCGGCGCCTCGACCGATGAAGCCCAGGTCAATGTCGCCATCCAGGTCGCCGAGCAGATGTCGGACTTCCTGCTGACCGGCGGCGTCACCAACGCTCTCAACGTCCCGTCGCTCAGCGCCGAGGAAGCGCCGCGGCTGCGCCCCTACATGCAGCTGGCGGAACGGCTCGGCAGCCTCGTCGGCCAGCTGGTGTCGTCGGGCATCAGCGGCGTGACGGTGGAGGTCGAAGGCGCCGCCGCCGAACTCAACATCAAGCCGATCACTGCCGCCGTGCTCGCCGGGCTGATGCGCACCCACAGCGACACGGTCAACATGGTCAACGCACCGTTCCTGGCGCGCGAACGCAACATCGAGATCGCCGAGGTCCGCCACGAGCGCGAGACCGACTATCACACGCTGGTCCGCGTCACCGTGAAGACGCCGGATGGCGATCGCAGCGTCGCCGGCACGCTGTTCGGCATGACCAAGCCGCGGCTGACCGAGATCTTCGGTATCACCGTGGAGGCCGATCTCAACGGCCGCATGCTGTACATCGTCAACGAGGACAAGCCCGGCTTCATCGGCCGGCTCGGCTCGACGCTCGGCGAGGCCGGTGTCAACATCGGCACCTTCCACCTCGGCCGCCGCAACGAGGGCCAGGAGGCCATCCTGCTGCTGTCGGTCGACGACGCCATCCCCGATCCACTGCTCGCCGGCATCTGCCAGCTGCCCGGCGTCAAGACGGTGAAGGCGCTGGTGTTCGCGTGAGCATGAGCCCCTGCCCCGCTCACGGCCCTTGCCGTGATCGGGGAGAGGGGGCTACTCCCCTCCCCGCCATGCTCTCACTTCGCCCATGATCCCCCCCGGCCTCCTCCCCGAGGGCCTTCGCGACCGCCTGCCCCCGCAGGCGGAGGCGACCGCCGCGCTCGTCCGCAGCCTGACCGGCAGCTTCGCCGCGCACGGCTATGAACGCGTGCAGCCGCCGCTGGTCGAATATGAGGAATCGCTCGGCAGCCGTCTCGGCGGCGCGGCCCGGCGCGAGTTGCTGCGCTTCACCGATCCGGTCAGCCAGCACACGCTGGCGCTGCGGTCCGACATGACCGGCCAGGTCGGCCGCATCGCGGTCACCCGCCTCGGCGATGCCGCCCGGCCGCTGCGCCTGTCGTATGCCGGACCGGTCGTCCGCGTGCGTGGCACCCAGCTCAATCCGGAACGCGAGGCCGTGCAGGTCGGCGCCGAACTGATCGGCAGCGACACCGCCGCCGCCGCCGGCGAAGTCATCGGCGTCGCCGTCGAGGCATTGCGCGCGGCGGGCCTCAGCGGTCTGTCGATCGACATCACGCTGCCGACCTTGGTCGCCGATCTGGCCGGCGCTGGCTGGCCGCTGGGCCGCGCCGCGCTCGCCGATGTGCAGGCATTGCTCGACGGCAAGGACGTCGGCGGCCTGATGGCGCTCGGCGCCGGCGCCTATGAACCACTGATCGCCGCCGCCGGCCCCGCTCCACAGGCGCTGTCACGGCTTGCGGCGCTCCCCCTGCCCGCGCTGGTCAGGGCCCGGC
Source organism: Sandarakinorhabdus sp. DWP1-3-1 (assembly GCF_049896705.1). NCBI lineage: Bacteria > Pseudomonadati > Pseudomonadota > Alphaproteobacteria > Sphingomonadales > Sphingosinicellaceae > Sandarakinorhabdus > Sandarakinorhabdus sp. DWP1-3-1. Next base: position 883,924 of record NZ_JAFCUV010000001.1, read on the forward strand.
TCGATGCCGTCGCGGCACTGGTCGCGGGACTCGGCGACATCGCGGTGACCATCGATCCGACCGAGCGACACGGCTTCGAATACCAGACCTGGATCGGCTTTTCGCTGTTCGGCACCGGCATTTCGGGCGAAGTCGGCCGCGGCGGCGCCTATGTCATCATGCGCCCGGATGGCTCGGCCGAGGCGGCGATCGGTTTCTCGCTTTACATCGACGGGCTGGTCGATGCCGGGCTCGGCGTCAGCGACCCGCGCCGCGTGCTGCTGCCGGCCGGTACCGACCCCGCTGTCGGCGCCACGCTGCGCGCCGCCGGCTGGTCGACCGTCGCTGCCTTCGATGCGGCCGCCGACCCCCGGGATTTTCGCTGTACCCATGCGTGGAATGGCGTAGAGGCCAGCCCGGTCTGACCAAAGGAAACCCATGCCCAACGTTACCGTCATCGGCGCCCAATGGGGCGATGAAGGCAAAGGCAAGATCGTCGACTGGCTGTCGGAACGCGCCGATGTCGTCGTGCGCTTCCAGGGCGGCCACAATGCCGGCCATACCCTCGTCGTCGGTGATAAGGTCTACAAGCTGAGCCTGTTGCCGTCCGGCATCGTGCGCGGCACGCTCAGCATCGTCGGCAACGGCGTCGTCTTCGATCCCTGGCATTTCCGCGACGAGGTCGCGCGCGTCTCCGCCATGGGCGTCAGCATCACGCCCGAGAACCTGCACGTTTCCGACCAGTGCCCGCTGATCCTGCCGCTGCACAGCGATCTCGACGGTGCCCGCGAGGATGCGTCGGGCGCCGGCAAGATCGGCACCACTCGTCGCGGCATCGGCCCGGCCTATGAGGACAAGGCCGGGCGCCGCGCGCTCCGTGTCTGCGATCTCGCTCACCTCGACGACATCGGCCCCCAGCTCGATCGCCTGCTCGCCCACCACAATGCCCTGCGCACCGGCTTCGGCATCGCGCCCGTCGATCGCGAAGCACTGGTCGCCCAGCTGCACGAGATCGCGCCATCGGTGCTGCCCTTCGTCAAACCGGTGTGGACGACGCTGCGCGATGCCAAGGCCAAGCGCAGCCGCATCCTGTTCGAAGGCGCCCAGGGCGTGTTGCTCGATGTCGACCACGGCACCTATCCGTTCGTGACCAGTTCCAACGTCGTCGCCGGCCAGGCGGCGGCGGGCAGCGGCATGGGGCCGAACGCGGTCGGTTATGTCCTCGGCATCGTCAAGGCGTACACGACGCGCGTCGGCTCCGGACCTTTCCCCACCGAACAGGACAATCCCGACGGTGAAAAGCTCGGCCAGCGCGGCCATGAATTCGGCACCGTCACCGGGCGCAAGCGCCGCTGCGGCTGGTTCGACGCGGTGCTCGTCCGCCAGGCGATCGCCGTGTCGGGCGTCGCCGGCATGGCGCTGACCAAATTGGACGTGCTCGATGGCTTCGAAACGCTGCAGATCTGCACCGGCTATCGCCTCGACGGCCAGGACCTCGACTATTTCCCCGCCCACAGCGCAGACCAGGCCCGGGTCGAACCGATCTACGAGGCCTTCGAAGGCTGGGCCGAATCGACCGCCGGCGCCCGCCGCTGGGCCGATCTGCCGGCCCAGGCCATCAAGTACATCCGGCGCATCGAGGAACTCACCCAATGCCCGGTGGCGCTGGTCAGCACATCACCCCAGCGTGACGACACCATCCTGGTCCGCGACCCGTTCATGGACTGATGCCGTGCCGGCTTGTTCCGGCACGCGCCTCGGCATATCGTTACGCTAGTGGCATTGATCACCCTCATCGCGGCGGCAAGCTTCGCCTGCGTCAATCCCCGTCATCACGACGGGGACGCCATTCGCTGTGAGGGCATCCCCAAGGCGATGCGCCTCCATGCCATCGACGCGCCGGAAATGCCGGGCGCCTGCCGTCCCGGTCGTGCCTGCACGCCCGGCGATCCCTACCGGTCGCGCGACTATCTCGCCGGCCTGACCCGCGGCAAGCGGGTAACCTGCGATGCGGTCGATACCGATCGCTATGGCCGCCAGGTCGTCGACTGCACAGCGGACGGCCGCAACCTCGGCTGCGACATGATCGCGGCCGGCATGGCAGCGCCGCGCTACGGGCAGCTGGATTGCGGCCCGGCGCGGCTCACGGTTGCCGACCAGCTTGCCGATGTCGCCGGCGATCGGACCGACACCCCGTCGCGTGCCGAGCTTGTCGATCTCGCGACGCCGGGCGCAGCGCCGCTGCCGGAGCGCACGCAGATAGAGGCGCTGGACCCCGCGCCGACGGTGCGGACGGCGTGGCTGACCTGGCCGCGTATCGGCCTGTGGCTGCTGGTCATGAACCTGCTCGCCGCGGTGCTGTTCTTCATCGACAAACGTCGCGCCATGGCCGGTGACAGCCGGCGGCGCGTACCCGAATCCACGCTGCTGCTCGTCGCGGCGATCGGCGGCAGTGCCGGCGCCATCGCCGTCCAGCAAATCCTGCGCCACAAGACGCGGAAACGACCCTTCGCCAACCGCCTGCTGATGATCGCCGGCGTCCACCTCGGCATCATCCTCGCCCTTGCCGCGCCGGTCATCTAGCGCCGCGACCACAACCTCCGGAGCCCGGCAACGCACACGTAAAAATCTTTCATTAGCGTTTCGTTCAAACTAATGGATGATCATGTCTCTGCTCGTTCTTGCCGCAGCCACCGGCTTTGCCTGCATGAACCCCGCGCATTCCAGCGGTGAGGTCGTGCGCTGCGCGGCCCGCGGCCAGGCCATGCAGCTGCACGACATCGTGGCCCCCGAGCCCGCCGTGCCATGCGGCGGCCTGTTCGGCGATTGCCCGGTCGATCCCGGCGCCGCGGCCCGTGACCACCTTGCCGCGCTGACCCGCGGCAAGGAACTCCGGTGCACCCCGACGGGCGGGCGGACAAGCCTCGACAATCCGCCGCGCACCATCGTCCGCTGCATGATCGGCGATGTCGACCTGTCGTGCCAGATGGTCGCCGACGGCTATGCGCTCGGCAACGACAACATTACCCGCTGCGCCAACGAAATCCGCAGCCGCCGCGTCGCCGCCGCGCCGCCGCCCCGACCGGCGCTGATCATCCCGTCCGTCATCTGGCGCTGGCTGCCGCTCTACCTGCTGCTGATGAATATCGTCACCTACTTCGTCTTCGCGGCCGACAAGCGCCGCCAGGTGACCAATATCAACCGCATCGCCGAGGCCGAACTGCTCGGTCTGATTGCCTTCGGCGGCGGCATTGGCGCCCTTGTCGCACAGGTTCGGCTCGATCATATGCGCGACGAACAGCCTTTCGCCAGCCAGGCGGCCATCCTGCTCGGGCTGCAGATCGGCGCCGCGATCGCCGTCGGCGCGATGCTGACGCTGAGAATCTAGCGGCGCATCCCTGTCACCCCGGCGAGGGCCGAGGCCCGTGATTGACAATCTTCGGAACGCACGGGCTCTTTTGCTACTCGTCGCGATACGCCGGCAGCGCCAGCCCCTTGCCGATCGCCAGCGCGCGCAAAGCAAAGCCTGCCGCAGCGCCGATGATCCCCGCCGGCAGCGCCGCCATGCCGAGCACGACAAGCAGCACATAGGTCGTCGCCCCCAGCGCAGCGGCGGAAATATAGATTTCGCGCCGCAGCAGGATCGACGGCTCGCCGGCCAGCACGTCGCGGACGATCCCGCCGAAACTCGCTGTCAACACGCCCATCACGATGCACGGCAGCGGCGGCAGCCCATAGCTGCCGGCCTTCGCCGCACCGATCACCGCATAGGCCGCCATGCCGATGGCATCGAACCATAGCAACGCCGGCAATTGCCAGCGATCGGCGCGCAGCACCCAGACGGCGCCTGCGGCGATCAGGCAAATGCCGAGATAGTCCGACCGCCCGACCCAGAACACAGGCGCACCGATCAGCAGGTCGCGCAGCGTGCCACCGCCGATGCCGGTGATCGCGGCAAAGAACGCAAAGGTGACAATTGTCTGTTTGGCCCGCGCCGCCGCCAGCGCGCCGGATACGGCAAACACCGCCACGCCCGCCATGTCCAGCCACGACAGCAAGGGCCGCACGGTTTCCAGCGCCGGCGGGTCGATCATGCCCGGCGCCGCCGCGGGCGAAACCGCACCCAGAGCAGGACGAACCCGCTCGATACCGAGACCAGCGAAAGCGCCGCCGACGCGATGAGAAAGGGATGATGCGTGTCCTCGCGCCCCAGCGGGTCGAGGATATGCAGGCCCCACGCGAAATCGAACCAGCGCCACAGATCGGTGCGCACCGCCATCACCTCCCCCGCCGTGCCGATATAGACATGGGTGCCATCCGCGTCATCGACCCGCCACGCCGCCCCTGGCCGGCGCAACTCCAGCGGCGGCGGATCGGCGACCGGCATAGCCACCAGTGGCGGCCGCAGCTTGACCTCGTTGCCCGCAATCGCCAGCGCATCGCCCCGACCGATCGTCCAGTTCTGCCCATCCCGCGCATCGATCAGCCAGCGCCGCTCGCCTGCCGCCATCCGATAAGCCGGGCGACCAAGCAAGGCGATCAGTTCGGCCCGCTCGATCGGCCGATCGGACCGCGGCATCGGTGCGAGCCGAAAGGCCCGCAGGTCGACCGCCGGCACATCGCGCCGCAACGTCGTGCCCCGCACCTCCTCGATGGCAAAGGAGGTCATCAGCAGCCCGCTCGCCGTCCACAACAACAGCTGGATACCAACGACGACACCGATCCATAGATGGATCTTGTGAAACAGCCGCACAGTGAACCGGCGGCGCGGCGCCATCTGAACGGTCATGCGAGCCACGCCAGTCCGCCGGCCAGCTGGTCTGGCGAAAAATCGACCTGCAGCACCCGGCGGCGCGACGGTGCCACGGCGCGGTCTGACCGATGCACGATGGGAGTCGCATAGGCCCAGACATCCCCGGCTTGCGCGACACAGGCCATTTGCTCGCTACCGGCTGCAATCCGACCGGCATCATCGGCGGCCACGCGGCTGTGGTGGCTTCCGAATGCGACGTGCAGGGGCGCATTACCGGGACCGCAGTCGTCGAGATGCAGCCGCAGCGTCACCATGCGCGCCATGATTGCAAACGGCGGCTCGACGTGCGTCATGCCGTCCTTCACCGACCACGGTCCAAAGCCCTCAAGTTCGACCCGCTGCTGCACCGCGATCGTTCGGTCCTGGTGCCATGGCACAAACCAGTTGCTGCCGGGCGTCTTGTCAAACAGCACGGCACGAACCGGCCGGGCGCCCTCGCAGCATGCAGACGCGATGTCCTGCATGACATGCAGCGCATCGGTGACGAAAGCGGAGCTGCATGCATAGCGCTGGCCGGGCTTGGAAGCCGTCGTGCAACTTGATCGCAATGCGGCAATGGCCGCTGCGGAAGCGACCTGCGGCCAATGCAGGCACCCTCGCGCCGCAAGCATCGCCGCCGGCGGCGCCATCACATGTGGATCGGCTTGCCCGTCACCGCCATGGCGGCTTCCTTCAGCGCCTCGGGGTGGGTCGGGTGGGCGTGGCAGGTCATGGCGATGTCCTCGCTCGACGCGCCGAACTCCATCGCGATCGCGGCTTCGGCGATCATCGTGCCGGCCATGCTGCCGATGATGTGGACGCCGAGCACGCGATCCGTCTTGGCATCGGCCAGCACCTTGACGAAGCCTTCGGTGTCGCGATTGGCCTTGGCGCGGCTGTTGGCGGCGAACGGGAACTTGCCGGCCTTGTAGTCGATGCCGGCGGCCTTCAGTTCTTCTTCGGTCTTGCCGACGGTCGCGACTTCGGGGTGGGTATAGACGACCGCTGGAATGACGTCGTGGTTCACATAGCCGGTCAGCCCGGCGATGTTGTCGGCACAGGCCAGCCCCTCGTCCTCGGCCTTGTGCGCCAGCATCGGGCCGGGAACGACGTCGCCGATCGCCCAGATGCCCGCCACCGGCGTCGAAAAGTCATGGCCGACCATGATGCGACCGCGATCGAGAACCAGCCCCGTCGCCTCGATGTTCAGGCCATCGGTATTGGGCCGCCGGCCGACCGACAGCAGCACGATATCGGCGGCGATGTCGGTTGCATCCCCGCCCGCGGCGGGCTCGACGCTGACCACGGCGCCGGCGCCGTCGCGTTTGACGCCTGTCACCTTGGTCGAAGTATGGATCGCAAAGCCTTGCTTCGTCAGCACCTTTGCAAAGGCGTTGGCGACCTCGATGTCCATCGCCGGCACGATCCGCTCGGCATATTCGACAACCGTGACCTTGGCCCCGAGGCGCCGCCAGACCGAGCCCATTTCCAGCCCGATATAGCCACCGCCGATGACCACCAGATGCCCCGGCACCTTGTCCAGCGACAGCGCCTCGGTCGAGGTGACGATGACCTCGCCATCGGGAGTCATGCCCGGCAACAGCGCGACTTCGGAACCGGTGGCGATGATGAAATCCTTCGCCGTGATCGCACGGTCGCCGACCTCGATCGCCTTTGCCGAGGTAAACTTGGCCTCGCCCCTGATCCATTCGACCTTGTTCTTCTTGAACAGAAAGGCAATGCCGTCGGTCAGCTCCTTGACCGCCTTGTCCTTTTCACCGAGCAGCGCCGGCAGGTCGAGCTCGACGCTGCCCAGCTTGACGCCGAACTTGGCGAGCGACCCGTCCCTGGCTTCCTCGTAATATTCGCTGCCGTGAAGCAGCGCCTTCGACGGAATGCAGCCGACGTTGAGGCAAGTACCACCAAGCCGGTCGCGCTTTTCGACGCAGGCGACCTTAAGGCCGTGCTGCGCCGCGCGGATGGCGGCGACATAGCCACCGGGGCCGGCGCCGATGACGACGACATCGAAATCGAATTCGGCCATGGTGTCAGTCCTTTACAGGTCGATCAGCAGGCGCGACGGATCCTCGATCGCGTTCTTGATGCTGACGAGGAAGGTCACCGCCTCGCGGCCATCGACGATGCGATGGTCGTAAGACAGCGCCAGGTACATCATCGGGCGGATCACGATCTCGCCGTCCCGCACCACGGCGCGATCCTCGATACGATGCAGGCCGAGCACGCCCGATTGCGGCGTGTTGAGGATCGGCGTCGACATCAGCGAGCCGAAGACGCCGCCGTTGCTGATGGTGAAATTGCCGCCCTGCAGTTCCTCGATCTTCAGCTGGCCGTTCTGCGCCCGCTTGCCGAAATCGCCGATCGCCTTCTCCATCTCGGCAAAGCTCAGCTTGTCGGCGTTGCGCAGCACGGGAACGACGAGGCCGCCGGGCGACGACACCGCGATGCCGAGATCGGCATAGTTGCGATAGACGATCTCCTCGCCCTCCACCGAAGCGCCGACGGCGGGCACGTCGCGCAGCGCCTGGACGACCGCCTGAGAAAAGAACGACATGAAGCCAAGGCGGACGCCATGCTTCTTCTCGAACAAGTCCTTGTACCTGGAACGCGCCGCCATCACCGCCGTCATGTCGACGTCGTTGAACGTCGTCAGCATCGCGGCGGTGTTCTGCGCCTCCTTCAGCCGGCGCGCGATCGTCTGGCGCAGTCGCGTCATGCGGACGCGCTCCTCCTTGCGCTCGCTCGTCGCCGGGGCCGCAACTGCCGCAGGCGCCGCCGATTCCGAGGCCTTGGCACGCACCTTGGCCGTGCCGGCCTCGATCGCGGCGAGCACATCGCCCTTGGTCAGGCGACCATCGCGGCCCGACGCCGTGATGCTTGCCGGGTCGAGGTTATAGGTATCGACAAGCGTCCGCACCGCGGGGCCCATCGCCTCGAGCGGCTGAACGCCGGCAGCGGCGGGCGCCAGGGGGGCCGCGGCAGGTGCCGGCGCAGCAGCAGGCGCCGCCACCTCAGCCGCCTTCTCCGCTGCTGCCACCGGCGTCGGCGCTGCGGCTGCTGCCGCCGCCTCGGTGCCGCTCTTCTCGACCCTGGCCGCCGGCGCCGCACCCGCCACCTCGATCAGCGCGATGCGCGCGCCGACCGCGACATTGTCGCCGACCTTGAACAACTGCTCGCCCATCGTGCCGGCGACCGGCGACGGCACTTCGACTGCGACCTTGTCGGTTTCCAGGCTGACGATCGGCTCGTCGGCGGCCACCGCGTCGCCGGGCTGCTTCAGCCACTGGCCGACGGTCGCCTCGGTGATCGATTCGCCCAGCGCCGGGATGATGACGTCGGTTGCCATGATGTTATCCTGCATTCTGCTTTGATTTCAGCCCGCCGCGGATGGCGGCGGTGACTTCGGCGCGGCTGGCGCCCAGCGCCTCGGCAACCAGCTTGGCCTGTTCGGCATTGTGGCGCCGCATCAGCCCCGTCGCGGTCGCGGCGGCGGCGGCGCGGCCGGCATAGATCGGCCGACGGTCGAGCGCGTCCTCGATCAGCGGCGCGACAAAGGTCCAGGCGCCGGCGTTCTTCGGCTCCTCCTGCGCCCACACCACCTCCTCGAGGTTCGGGAATCGCGCGACATAATCGGAGATGACATCGGACGGGAAGGGATACAGCTGCTCGACGCGGAGCAGATAGACATCGTCCCGATCGGTCTTCTCGCGCGCCTCGAGCAGGTCATAATAAACCTTGCCGCTGCACAGCACGAGGCGACGCACGTTTTCGGGCGTGCACGGTGCCAGGTCATCGAGGCAGCGGTGGAACGTCGTCCCCGCATCCATGTCGGCGATCGTCGACACCGCCCGCTTGTGCCGCAGCAACGATTTCGGCGTGAAGATGATCAAGGGCTTGCGGAAATCGCGCAGCAATTGGCGGCGCAGCAGGTGGAAATAGTTCGACGGCGTCGTCGCGTTCGCCACCTGGAGGTTATCCTCCGCACACAGCTGCAGGAACCGCTCCATGCGCGCCGAGCTGTGCTCGGGCCCCTGCCCCTCGTAACCATGTGGCAGCAGCATCACGAGCCCGTTGGCGCGCAGCCACTTGATCTCGCCCGATGCGATGAACTGGTCGATGATGGTCTGGGCGCCGTTGACAAAATCGCCGAACTGCCCCTCCCACAGCACCAGGGTGCGCGGATCGGCGAGCGCATAGCCATATTCGAAACCGAGCACCCCGAACTCGCTCAACGGGCTGTCGAGCACCTCGAATTCCGGGCTGATCGCCTTCAGCGGCGTGTAGCGGCTTCCATCGAGCTGGTCGGTCCACACCGCATGGCGCTGGCTGAAGGTGCCGCGCCCCGAATCCTGGCCCGACAGGCGTACGCCATTGCCGTCCTGCAGCAACGAACCAAAGGCCAGCGCCTCGGCGGTCGCCCAATCGATGTTGGTGCCGGATTTCAGCGTTTCGGCCTTCGCATCAAGAATGCGCGCCAACGTCTTGTGAATGTTGAACGACGGCGGCACCGTCGTCAGTGTCTGGCCGATGGCGCGCAGTTCCGCCGCCGGCACCCCGGTCATCGCGGCGCGGCGGGCGCCGATCTCGTCCTTGGGCTTGCCCAGGCCCGACCAGCGACCCTCGAACCAGTCCGCCTTGTTGGCCTTGAAGCCGGCGGCGGCGTCGAAATCGGCCTCCAGCGCCGCGGTATAGCCATCGATGGCAGCCTGCAGGAACGCGTCGTCGATGACGCCCTCGCGCCGCAGCCGGGTGGCATAAAGCTCACTGACCGGCGGATGCCTGGCGATGGCGGCGTACATCAGCGGCTGGGTGAAGCTCGGCTCGTCGCTCTCGTTGTGGCCGAAGCGGCGATAGCACCACATATCGATGACGACGTCGCGCTTGAACGTCTGGCGGAACTCGGTGGCGACCTTGGTGGCAAAGGTCACCGCCTCGGGGTCGTCGCCGTTGACGTGGAAGATCGGCGCCTGGACGATCTTGCCGACATCCGACGGATAGGGCGACGAGCGCGCGAACTGCGGGCTCGTCGTGAAACCGACCTGGTTGTTGACGATGAAATGGATGGTACCGCCGGTGTTATAGCCCGTCAGCCCCGAAAAGCCGAAGCATTCGGCGACGATGCCCTGCCCCGCAAACGCCGCGTCGCCATGCAGCAGCACCGGCATCGCCCGGGTGTGGTCCTCGTCGCCGGCCATGGTCTGGATGGCGCGCACCTTGCCGAGCACGACCGGATCGACGGCCTCCAGGTGCGACGGGTTCGGCGCGAGCGACAGATGGACCTTGTTGCCATCGAACTCGCGGTCGGTGCTGGCACCGAGATGGTATTTGACATCGCCCGAGCCGCCGACATCGTCCGGGTTGGCCGAACCGCCGCCGAATTCATGGAAGATGATGCGAAACGGCTTCTGCATGACATTGCCGAGCATGTTCAAGCGCCCGCGGTGCGGCATGCCGAACACGATCTCGGTGATGCCGAGCTGGCCGCCGATCTTGATGATCGATTCCATCGCCGGGATCATCGCTTCGCCGCCGTCGAGCCCGAAGCGCTTGGTGCCGACATATTTGCGACCGAGGAATCGTTCGAACTGCTCGGCCTCGACCAGCTTGTTGAGGATCGCCTTCTTGCCAAGCGCGGTGAACTGGATCTCCTTGTCGCGGCCCTCGATCTTGTCCTGCAGGAAACGGCGTTCCTCGACGTCGTTGATGTGCATGTATTCGAGACCGACATTGCCGCAATAATTGCGGCGCAGGATGTCGACGAGCTCGCGGATCGTCGCGGTCTGCAGGCCGAGCGCCCCGCCGATATGCACCGGGCGATCGAGGTCGCTGTCCTTGAAGCCGTGGTATTCGGGCGTCAGGTCGGCCGGCAGCTCGCGCTTCATCAGCCCCAGCGGATCGAGATTGGCGGCAAGGTGCCCGCGCACGCGATAGGTGCGGATCAGCATCAGCGCCGAAATCGAATCCTGCGCGGCGCGCGCGATCGCATCGCTGTCGGCACCATTGGCGGCGGCGACCTGCATGGCCTTGGCGGCGACTTTCGCCGGCGCCGTGACGATCATGTCGGACGCATCGAGCGCCCGGGTCAGATCGTCGGTCGCAACCGGCGGCCAGTCGCTGCGCGCCCAGCTAGGCCCCGCGCTGTCCTCGGCCGTGGGCAGCAACGCTTCATATTCCATCACGACAGTCCTTGCATCGTAGCGGGCTGATAGCCCCGGCGGCCCGGCGTGTCACCGCAGATTAACGCATGGCAGGCATGTTTTACGGCCGCTATCGCCCCTGGTGTCAGCCTTCGCGGAAATTCAGCTCCAGCAACACGCCGTTGGGCTCGGTCACGAACACCTGTTGCAGCCCGATTTCGCCGATATGGCGATGCCGCGCCGGGATGCCAAGGCGTTCCAGCCGCTCGAGCATTGCGGCATGGCCGGTGCATTCGAACGCAACATGATGCAGCGCGCCGGTATCGGCGCGCAGCGGCCTGTCGGCATCCTCGGCAAAGGTCTGCCCGGGCAAGGTGATGTGCACCAGCGGCCGGTCCTGCGCATCGTACATCCAGGTCACCCTGGCCATGTCGCCGCCAGGCACCACCGGCCCCGGCCGAAGTTCGAGCACATCGGCGAGAAACTGCGCGGTTTCGGCGACGGCGGTCGTCTGGATATTGACGTGATCGAGCGACTTGACGGTCATCGGCACGCTCCCGTTTTCAGGCCCGGCTCAGGCCGAGGTCAATCCGGCAACGCGCGCATCCCGCACCCGGATCTGTTCGACATAGCGAAAGACGCGGTCGTGGAGCGGCCGGTTGATGATCTCGTGCCGGCGCAGCGCCTTGGCCGCCAGCGGCGCGGCATCGATCGGCGATCGTGCCGCATCGATCACCATCAGCTGCACGCCGTCCTCGACAAGCCGGCCCTCGACCGCGGCAAAGGCCCGGTCCTCGCGGTCCGTCCCCTCGCCCCAGGGGCCGAACACCATCCCGATGGCGACGGCATGGCTGCCGTTCGTCCCCGGCGCCCATTGCACGACATAGACGGTGGTGCCCTCGTCATCGATCAGATTGCCCCACACCCGCCGCGATGGGATTCCGCAGCAGGCACAGGCGGGCAGCTCCGCCTGCCCGGTCAATTCGATCGTGCCGGGCATCAGCCCTTCAGCACTTCCGCCAGGGTGATGCCGAGCAGCGATGGCGACGGCGACACACGGATGCCGGCGGCTTCCATCGCCGCCATCTTCGATGCCGCATCGCCCTTGCCACCCGAAACGATGGCGCCGGCATGACCCATGCGACGACCCGGAGGCGCCGTGGTGCCGGCGATGAAGCCGACCATCGGCTTCTTGCGGCCGCGGCGCGCCTCGTCCTGGATGAACTGCGCCGCTTCCTCCTCGGCGCTGCCGCCGATTTCACCGATCATGATGATCGACTGGGTCGCGTCATCGGCGAGGAACAGCTCGAGCATGTCGATGAAGTTGGTGCCGTTGACCGGATCGCCGCCGATGCCGACCGCGGTGGTCTGGCCGAGGCCGACGGCGGTGGTCTGATGCACCGCCTCATAGGTCAGCGTGCCCGAACGCGAGACGACGCCGACCGAGCCCTTCATGAAGATGTTGCCCGGCATGATGCCGATCTTGCACTCGCCCGGCGTCAGCACGCCCGGGCAGTTCGGCCCGATGAGGCGCGACCTGGAGCCCGACAGCGAGCGCTTGACCCGCACCATGTCGAGCACCGGAATGCCCTCGGTGATGCAGATGATCAGCGGTACCTCGGCGTCGATGGCCTCGCAGATGGCATCGGCAGCACCGGGAGGCGGCACATAGACAACGCTGGCATCGCAATGGGTTGCGGCACGGGCTTCGTGCACGGTGTTGAACACCGGCAGGCCGAGATGCTCCTGGCCACCCTTGCCCGGCGCCGTGCCGCCAACGACCTGGGTGCCGTAGGCGATCGACGCCTCGGTGTGGAACGTCCCCTGCTTGCCGGTGAAGCCCTGGGTGATGACCCGGGTGGATTTGTTGACGAGAATGGACATCAGGCAGCCTTCTTCACTTCGGCGACGATCTTTGCCGCGGCGTCACCGAGATTGTCGCCGGAAATGATCGGCAGGCCGGATTCGGCGAGGATCTTCTTGCCGAGCTCGACATTGGTGCCCTCCAGCCTGACGACCAGCGGCACGCTCAAGTTCACTTCCTTCGCCGCGGCGATGATGCCTTCCGCGATGATGTCGCAGCGCATGATGCCGCCGAAGATGTTGACCAGGATGCCCTTCACCGCCGGATCCTTGAGGATCAGCTTGAAGGCGTTGGTCACCTTCTCCTTGTCGGCGCCGCCGCCGACGTCGAGGAAGTTGGCCGGCTCGGCACCGTTCAGCTTGATGATGTCCATCGTCGCCATGGCGAGGCCGGCACCGTTCACGAGGCAGCCGATGGTGCCGTCGAGCTTGATGAAGGCGAGGTCGTATTTCGACGCCTCGACCTCGGCAGGGTCTTCCTCGGTCAGGTCGCGCAGCGCAACCAGGTCGGGGTGGCGATAGAGCGCATTGGGATCGAAGCCGACCTTGGCATCGAGCACCATCAGCTTGCCGTCTTCGGTGACGGCGAGCGGGTTGATCTCGATCTGCGAGGCATCGGTGCCGACGAAGGCATCGTACAGCCTGGCGACGACATTCTCGGCCTGCTTGGCAAGGTCGCCCGTCAGGCCCAGCGCAGCAGCGACGGCACGGCCGTGATGCGGCATCACGCCCGTCGCCGGGTCGATGGTCAGCGTCTGGATCTTCTCCGGCGTGTCGTGCGCGACGCTCTCGATGTCCATGCCGCCTTCGGTGCTTACGACCAGCGAGATGCGGCCGGTGGCACGATCGACGAGCAGCGCCAGGTAGAACTCCTTGGCGATGTCGACGCCATCGGTGATGTAGAGGCGATTGACCTGCTTGCCGTGCGGCCCGGTCTGGATCGTCACCAGCGTGTTGCCGAGCATGTCGGTCGCGGCGGCGCGAACATCATCGGCGGAGCGCGCCAGCCGAACGCCACCCTTGGCCTCCGGCGGCAGCTCGACGAACTTGCCCTTGCCGCGCCCGCCGGCATGGATCTGCGCCTTGACGATCCACAACGGCCCGGGGAGCTTGCCCGCCGCGGCCACCGCCTCGTCGACGGTCAGCGCGGCAAAGCCCGCCGGCACCGGCACGCCGAATTTGGCGAGGACTTCCTTGGCCTGATATTCGTGAATGTTCATGCGCGCTCACCTTTGCGGGAGGATCGTCACCCTCGCGGAGGCGGGGGTCCATCACCCGAACGGCGAGCGATGGATCCCCGCCTTCGCGGGGATGACGGGAAAAATTCAGTTCAGGCTCGGATCGATCGCCTTGCACGCCACCAGCAGTTCCTTCACCGCATCCACCGACACGGTGAAATTGGCCTGGGCCTCTTCCGTCAGAGCGATCTCCACGATCTTCTCGACACCGCCGGCGCCGATCACGCACGGCACGCCGACGTAAAGGTTGTCGACGCCATATTGCCCGGTCAGGTTCACCGCCGCCGGAATGACGCGCTTCTGGTCATAGAGGAATGCCTCCGCCATCGCGATGCCGCTGGTTGCGGGCGCATAATAGGCGCTGCCGGTCTTCAGCAGGCCGACGATCTCGCCGCCGCCCGAGCGGGTGCGCTGGACGATCGCGTCGATGCGCTCTTGGGTAGACCAGCCCATCTTGATCAGGTCGGGGATCGGAATGCCGGCAACGGTCGAATATTCGACCACCGGCACCATCGTGTCGCCATGGCCGCCGAGCACGAACGCGGTCACGTCCTTGACCGAAACCTTGAACTCATCGGCCAGGAAATGGCGGAAACGCGCGCTGTCGAGCACGCCCGCCATGCCCACGACCATGTGATGCGGCAGGCCCGAAAACTCGCGCAGCGCCCAGACCATCGCGTCCAGCGGGTTGGTGATGCAGATGACGAACGCCCCCGGCGCATTGGCCTTGATGCCCTCGCCGACCGCCTTCATCACCTTCAGGTTGATGCCGAGCAGGTCGTCGCGGCTCATGCCGGGCTTGCGCGCCACGCCGGCCGTCACGATGATCACATCGGCATCGGCGATGTCGGCGTAATCGTTGGTGCCCTTCAATTCGACATCAAAACCTTCGACCGGGCCGCACTGCGCCAGGTCGAGCGCCTTGCCCTGCGGCACGCCCTCCACCACGTCGAACAGCACGACATCACCCAGCGCCTTGGCAGCGGCGAGATGCGCCAGCGTGCCACCGATGTTGCCAGCGCCGATCAGCGCAATCTTGTTGCGGGCCATGGGCTTTCGATCCTTCGTTTGAGTCGTTCAAAGACCGGGTCCGGATAGTCCCGATGATGGTGCGGTGCAACCGATTGGGACCCGCCACCCCAAAAGTCTCAGGCCCCGCCCTCGCCGTGTCCCAGCGCCATGTAATCCGCCGACTGCATCTCCATCAGCCGCGAAACCGTGCGCTCGAATTCGAAACTGCCGTCGCCGGTCGGGTACAGCGCCGCCGGCTCGGCATCGGCGGCGGCAATCAACTTGACCTTGTGCTCGTACAGCGCATCGATCAGCGCCACGAAGCGCGCCGCCTCGTTGCGGTTTTCGGGTCCCATCACCGGAATGCCGACCAGGAATACGGTATGGAAATGCCGCGCGATGGCGAGATAATCGGCGCTGCCCAGCGGCTGCCGGCACAGCCGCGCGAAGGAGAACACCGCCACACCCTTCAGCGATTTCGGCACATGCAGCGTCCGCCCGCCCGGCACCGCCAGCGTTTCGGTCGGCACCCGGGCGCGATCCTCCACCGGGTAATCGGTCATCCGGAAGAAGGTTTCCGACATCGCCGCCGTCGCTGCCGGGCCATTGGGCACATGCCAGGTCGCCGCGCCGCCGAGCCGCTGCAGCCGGTAGTCGGTCGGGCCATCGAGCGTCACCACATCGCATTTCTGCTCGATCAGCGCGATGAACGGCAGGAACAACTGGCGGTTGAGGCCATCCTTGTAGAGGTCGACCGGCGCCCGGTTGCTGGTCGTCACCACCGTCACGCCATGTTCGAACAGCGACGCGAACAGCCGCGACAGGATCGCCGCATCGGCAATGTCCTTCACCTGCATCTCGTCGAAGGCAAGCAGCCGCGCCCGCCCCGCCACCCAGGCGGCGACGCGCGGGATCGGGTCCTCCCCCGATGCCTCGCGCGCCGCATGGATGGCGGCATGGATTTCCAGCATGAACTCGTTGAAATGCACCCGACGCTTGGGGCTGACCTCCGCATGGGCAAAGAACAGGTCCATGATCATCGACTTGCCGCGACCGACCCCGCCCCAGATATACAGGCCGCGCGGCGGCTCGGGCGGCGCCGCGCCGCGCAGCCGGGCGAACAGCCCGGGCCGCTCGACCGGTACCTCGAGTTCGTCGGCGAGCGCCTGCAGCCTGTCGGCGACCGCCGCCTGCGCCGCGTCGGGCCGCAATTCGCCGGCGGCGACCAGCGCCTCATAGGCCGCGCGCACGCCCGCCATCAATCGACCTGCGGCGACGCCGGGCGGCTGGCGGCGGCATCGCCATCGGGGCGCGGCAGGCGCGGCACCTTGCGCATCGTGCCGGTGAACGAGGCGACGTTGACGCCGTCCTGGCGCACCAGTCCGCGCACGAACAGCATCTTGCCGGTTTCCTTCAATATCTCGCCCGACGCCTCGATCGGCTTGCCGACGACGCCCGCCGACAGAAAATCGGTGGCGCAGCTCAATGTCACCGCGGCGCTGTTTTCGAGCTGGCGATAGATGAAGGCGAACATCGCCATGTCGATGAACGACATGATGAACCCGCCATGGATATAGCCGAGGCCGTTGGAATGCTTGCGGTCGGTTTCCATCCGGCATTCGACGCCATGATCGGTGGCGCGGAAATAGAAATCGCCGAGCAGCGAGGCAAAGCGCCCGTCGGGATCGCGCCGCCACCGTGTCCAGCCCGCCAGGTCGCCCGAGGTGATGTGTTCGCGTGTCATGCCAGCGTGGCTAGCGTCCGGCCTCGTCCGCGTCCAGTATGGTGCGTCGCGGGAGGATGGCATGAGTGTTATCGTTGCACGAGATGGACCGGTCCTGACCGTCTCCATCGATCGGCCGCAGGCGCGCAACGCCGTCGATCCGGCGACGGCGCTGG
This sequence comes from Sandarakinorhabdus sp. DWP1-3-1, assembly GCF_049896705.1. Taxonomy (NCBI): domain Bacteria; kingdom Pseudomonadati; phylum Pseudomonadota; class Alphaproteobacteria; order Sphingomonadales; family Sphingosinicellaceae; genus Sandarakinorhabdus; species Sandarakinorhabdus sp. DWP1-3-1. The sequence continues at coordinate 900,861 of NZ_JAFCUV010000001.1, forward strand.
CGCTGCGCACCGTCTTTGCAGATTTCGATGCCGATGACACGCTGTCGGTGGCGATCCTGACCGGCGGCAGCGGCACCTTCTGCGCCGGTTTCGACCTGAAATCCGTCGGCGACGCCAATCCGCGCTATGATCCCGACGGACCCGGCCCGATGGGACCGACGCGAATGCAGATGTCGAAGCCGGTGATCGCCGCCATCGAGGGCCATGCCGTCGCCGGCGGGCTGGAGCTGGCGCTTTGGTGCGATATGCGCGTCGCCGGCGACACCGCCACCTTCGGGGTATTCTGCCGGCGCTGGGGCGTGCCGCTGATCGACGGCGGCACCGTCCGCCTGCCGCGCATCGTCGGCCAGGGCCGCGCCATGGACATGATCCTGACCGGCCGCCCGGTCGCCGCCGCGGAGGCACTGGCCTGGGGCCTCGCCGACCGTGTCGTGCCCGCCGGCACCGCGCTGGCGACGGCGCAGGCGCTCGCCGCCGATATCGCCCGCTTCCCGCAAATCTGTCTGCGCGCTGATCGTGCCTCCGCCCTCGCCCAGTTCGACATGGCGCTGACCGATGCGCTCTATGCCGAGGCGCATGGTGGCCTGGCCCCGCTGCGCGCCGAGGCTGTGGCCGGCGCCGCCCGGTTCAGCGCCGGCAAGGGCCGTGGCGGCAGCTTCGACGGCCTCTGACACCATGGATTTCGCCGCCGTCGACGATTTCCTGCTCGCCCATCTGGGCGGCGACGATGATGTGCTCGCAGCGGCGCTGGCCCGCGCCGATGCCGCCGGCCTGCCGGCCATCAACGTGTCGGCACCGCAGGGCAAGTTCCTGTACCTGCTGGCAAGGCTCGTCGGCGCCCACCGCATCCTGGAAATCGGTACGCTGGCCGGTTATTCGACCCTCTGGCTTGCGCGCGGCCTCGCGGACGGCGGCCATCTCGACACCATCGAGATCGATGCCGGCCATGCCGATGTCGCCACGGCGAACTTCGCCGCCGCCGGGCTCGCCGACCGCATCACCCTCCACCGCGGCGCCGCTCTCGACGTGCTGTCGGACCTGGCCGGACCCTATGACCTGGTCTTCATCGACGCCGACAAGCAGAACAACGCCGTCTATTTCGATCATGCCGTGCGGCTGGGGCGGCCCGGCACGCTGATCATCGTCGACAATGTCGTGCGCGGCGGCGATATTCTGGCCCCGCTGGATGAAAAAGCGCTGGGCACGGTCGCGCTGTTCGCCGCACTTAAGGTCGATCCGCGGGTGGAGGCGACGGCGCTGCAACTGGCCGGTGCCAAGGGCTGGGACGGAATTATCGTGGCGCGCGTGCGGTAATGGGTAGCGCGAGCGCATAATCGCGAAGTGTCATCCCGCCCGGACCGCCCCCGAGCACCCATCAGTAAATTGTGCCCTCAGCCCTGCCGCTCGATCATCATCAGCTTGATCTCCGCGATCGCCTTGGCGGGATTCAGACCCTTGGGGCAGACATTGGCGCAGTTCATGATCGTATGGCAGCGATACAGCCGGAACGGATCCTCGAGCTGGTCGAGCCGCTCGCCGGTCATCTCGTCGCGGCTGTCGGCCAGCCAGCGATAGGCCTGCAGCAGGATCGCCGGGCCCAGGAATTTGTCGCTGTTCCACCAATAGCTCGGACACGCCGTCGAGCAGCAGGCGCACAGGATGCATTCGTACAGGCCGTCGAGCTTGCCGCGATCCTCCACAGACTGCAGTCGCTCTTCCCCCGACGGTGTCGGCGTGACGGTCTGCAGCCAGGGCTTGATCGACGCATATTGCGCATAGAAGTGTTTGAAATCGGGTACCAGGTCCTTGACGACCTCCATGTGCGGCAGCGGCAGGATGCCAACCTCGCCCTTGATGTCGGCGATGGCCTGGGTGCACGCCAGCGTGTTGGTGCCGTCGATGTTCATCGAGCATGAACCGCAAATGCCTTCGCGGCACGAGCGGCGGAAGGTCAGCGTCGAATCGACCTCCGACTTGATCTTGATCAGCGCGTCGAGGACCATCGGCCCGGTGCTGTCGAGGTCGAGTTCATAGGTGTCATAGCGCGGGTTGGCGCCATCGTCGGGGTTCCAGCGGTAGATCTTGAAACTGCGGGTGTTCTTCGCACCGGCCGGCGCCGGATAGCGCTTGCCCGAGGCACCGATCTTGCTGTTCGCGGGCAGGGAGAATTCAGCCATGGTCTTACCTTACTCTTTTCAGCTGGTGGCGCGGCAGGGCAGTGAGTTCAGCGCGCCGTCCTTGATCAGATAACGCATCAGTGAGCGGTCCTGGGCATAGTCCCAGAGCCGTATATAGGCATCGCGCGTCGGCAGCCGGCGAAACAGCAGCGCCCGGCTGGAGGACGCGACGATGACCTTGTAGCCCTCGCCATCAGGCTTCCATTTGCCGTCGACATAGCTGTCGACGAAATAGCGGCGGTCGGCGCGGTCGTCATATTCATAGCATGACACCTGGGCGATCGATTCAAAGCGCCCGACGAAGAACGCAAAGATCAGGATCGCCGGGATCATCGTCGTCATCACCACATAGCCGTCGGCACTGCCGTTGAGATAGCGCCCCAGGCTGAACCATGTCGCCAGCCCGAACAGCGGCAGCAGGATATGGAACATGATGCGGTATTCGTTGTCATATTCATTGTCGATGAATGGGCGCCAGACGAAATAGATGATGAGTGTGAGGGGAATACTGAACAGGATCGTGCCCCGCAGGCCAAAGGCCGGGCCCAGCAACCGCTGCAACTGCCCCGTCGCGCCGGGATAGGCTTGCACCAGATGCCCGGCGAGCCAGGCGCCGACCTGCAGCACCAGCACCACCGACAGCACCGTCACCGTCGCCCGCGTCAGGGCGCTGAAATTGAACGCCAGGTCGGGAAACGAGAAGAACGACTGCAACCGCGGCCCGAACACCGAGATCTTGCCGGCCGAAAAGCTGTACGAGATCAGCGACACCGTCAGGCTGAAGGCGCCGGCCCGGGAAACAAGCTTGTCCAGGTCCAGCAGCCGCGCCATCAGTAAACGCGGGCCTTGGGCTTGATATACTCGATCTCGTCGGTGAGCGTGTAGGTGTGCACCGGCCGCTGGGCGAGCTCCACGGAGCCGTCGCGGAACCAGCCCAGCGAATGCTTCATGAACTTGTCGTCGTCGCGGTTGGGGAAGTCCTCGTGCATGTGCGCGCCGCGGCTTTCGTGCCGCGCCTGGGCCATGTGCATGGTCAGCACGGCCTGGCCGATCATGTTGTCGAGTTCCATCGTCTCGATCAGGTCGGTGTTGAACACCAGTGAACGATCCTGGATGCCGATATCGGCCATGCGCTGATAGACGGCGTCGATCTTGCGGGTGCCCTCGTCGAGGATCTCCGACGTGCGGAACACCGCAGCGTTCGACTGCATCGTCTTCTGCATCGCCAGCCGCACTTCGGAGGTGCCCGAACCACCCCTGGAATGCCGGAAGCCGTCGAGCCGACCCAGTGCCATGTCGGCGCTGTCCCTGGCCAGCGGCGCATGGGCGGTGCCGGGCTTCAGCGTCTCGCCGATGCGATGCGCCGTCGCACGGCCGAAGACGACGAGGTCGATCAGGCTGTTGGAGCCGAGCCGATTGGCGCCATGCACCGAAACGCACGCCGCCTCGCCGACAGCGAACAGCCCGGGCACGACCGAATCCGGATCGCCGTCCTTCAGCGTCACGACTTCGCCGTGGTAATTGGTCGGGATGCCGCCCATGTTGTAATGAACCGTGGGGGTTACCGGGATCGGCTCCTTCGTCACATCGACGCCGGCAAAGACCTTGGCGGTCTCCGAAATGCCGGGCAGGCGCTCGTGCAGCACGGCAGGATCGATATGGTTGAGGTGAAGGTGGATATGATCCCCCTCCTTGCCGACACCGCGGCCTTCGCGAATCTCCATCGCCATCGAACGGCTGACGACATCGCGCGAGGCGAGGTCCTTCGCCGACGGCGCATAGCGTTCCATGAAGCGTTCACCCTGGGCATTGGTCAGGTAGCCGCCCTCTCCGCGCGCGCCTTCGGTGATCAGCACGCCGGCGCCATAGATGCCGGTCGGGTGGAATTGCACGAACTCCATGTCCTGCATCGGCACGCCGGCGCGGATCGCCATGCCGCCGCCGTCACCGGTCGACGTGTGTGCGCTGGTGGCGGAGAAATAGCAGCGGCCATAGCCGCCCGTCGCCAGCACGGTCTTGTGGCTGCGGAAGCGGTGGATACTGCCGTCATCCATGTTGATGGCGATGACGCCCCTGCACTCACCGTTCACCATGATGAGGTCGATGGCGAAATATTCGATGTAGAAGTCCGTCGCGTATTTCAGGCTCTGCTGGTACAGCGCGTGCAGCATGGCATGGCCGGTGCGATCGGCGGCGGCGCAGGTGCGCTGCGCCGGCGGGCCATTGCCCATGTTCTGCATCATGCCGCCGAACGGCCGCTGGTAGATGCGCCCCGCCTCGGTCCGGCTGAACGGCACGCCGAAATGCTCGAGCTCGTAAACAGCGGCGGGCGCCTCGCGGCACAGATATTCGATGGCGTCCTGGTCACCGAGCCAGTCCGACCCCTTGACGGTGTCGTACATGTGCCAGGTCCAGTGGTCCGGCCCCATGTTGCCCAGCGACGCCGCGATCCCGCCCTGCGCCGCGACGGTGTGGCTGCGCGTCGGGAACACCTTGGTGATGCAGGCGGTCTTCAGCCCGGCCTCGGCGATGCCCATTGCGGCGCGCAGCCCCGATCCGCCGGCGCCGACGACCACCGCATCATAGACATGGTCGATAATCTGGTAGCTTGCCGCCATCATGCCGCTCCGAGCGCAATCTTGAGAACGGCGAAAACGGCCGCTGCCGCCCCCGCCAACGCGTAGAAATTCAGTGCCAGCAGGGCCAGCACGCGCGCGGCGCCATGGACGTAATCTTCCAGCATCACCTGCACGCCAAGGCGGAAGTGCCAGAAAACCGAGACGATGAGCAGCAGCATCGGCACCGCAGCGACAGGCTGCCGCAGCCACACCACCACCGCCGAATGATCGAGCGACGGCAGCCGGGCCAGCGAGAAGATGAACCACAACATCAGGATGATGTTGCCGGCCGCGGTCACCCGCTGCAGCCACCAGTGATGCACGCCGTTCCTGGCGGCGCCCAGGCCGCGTACCCGGCCGAGTTCGGTTCCGGCGCCCATGGTCAAAAGCCCTTGTACAGATAGATGCCGACCCAGAGGATGACGGTCAGCGCAATCGCGGCGACAATGGTGCCGCGCGCCAGCGTCTTGCTTGCGGTGATCTCCAGCCCCTGGCCGGTATCCATGACCAGATGGCGGATGCCCGAGCAGAGGTGCTGGAAGAACACCCAGCTGAAACCGATCGCGACCAGGATACCGAACCAGCCGGTCGCCACGGCCATGAAGATGCGATAGGCCTCCGGCCCCGTCGCCGCGGCGATCAGCCACCACAGGAACAGCACGACCGCGCCTAGCGCCATGGCATTGCCGGTGATGCGGTGCAGGATCGACACGATCGCATGCACCTGCCATTTCCAGATGGTCATATGCGGCGAAAGCGGGCGTGGAGCGGTCGGACGGCCGGCCATGGGGTCACCTGTGCTGAAAGCTGCGACTTTTTTCCGACCAGGCCGGATTGGCGCCGTTTTAAGCGTTCAGCCGCCCAGCGCAACCGTTCATCGCAAGCGCTATCCGCCGCACTGCAGCAGCACCGTCCGCGCCAGCCCGGCATAGCGGTGGACCAGCGCCTCGCGGTAGGCCGCATCGGCCATCATCGCGAGGAAATGGCGGCGCGTCGGATAGCGGACGATCAGCACCTTGTCCCAGTCGGTCTCGGGCGTGCCGGCCATGCCGATGAACACCTGCTCGACGGGGCCATCGTACAGCACCTCGGCCTGGCTGATCGCGGCGACCGTCACGGTAAAGGCGTGCTGGTAGCGGTCATAGGCCTCCGCACCCGAGCATGACGCCATGCCGGCAGCGTCCGGATAGTCGGCGCGATCGCGGAATTTCAGCAGGTTGAGCATCACCACCGCGCCGTCGCTGCCATGGTCGCGCAGCGCCCGCACCTGGTCGGCGGTCGGGTCGATGCTGCGGTCGATCGTCCGGTCGACATTGGTCATTTCGATAGACTCGCATCGTTGCCTTTTCGAGCGTAGCATCTGCCACAAGCCGGCGCATGATCGGCATGGTTTCTTTTGGGGAGACTGGCACGATGGCGACGCAATTGCGGGCGCACGACACGGCAGACACCATGCCGCTGCGCGATATCGATGTGACCGATCCGACGATCTACGCCACCGACAGCTGGCGGCCCTGGTTCGCCCGGCTGCGCGCCGAGGCGCCGATCCACTATACCGCCGACAGCCCGTTCGGCCCCTATTGGTCGATCAGCAACCACGCCGACATACAGGCGGTCGAGGCGCGGCCCGACATTTTTTCCAGCAGCCATGTCTTTGGCGGCATCACCGTCGTCGACATGCTGGGCGAATATAATCTGGTCCAGTTCATCGCCATGGACCGGCCCCGGCATGGCGAGCAGCGCCGCGTCATCACGCCGAGCTTCGGCCCGTCCGAAATCGCCCGCATGGCGGAAAGCGTGCGGGCGCGGACGGCGGAACTGCTCGACACCCTGCCCTATGACACCGAATTCGACTGGGTGGACACCGTCTCGGTCGAGCTGACCACGCAGATGCTGGCGATCCTGTTCGATTTCCCCTGGGCGGACCGGCGCAAGCTGACCCTGTGGTCGGACTGGGGCGGCGACATCGAGGCGGCGCTGAATCCGGCGACCAAGGACATCCGCCAGCAGCATCTGCGCGACATGACCGATTATTTCGATCGCCTGTTCGCCGAACGCAAGGCGCTGCCGCCGAGCGGCGATCTCGTCTCGCTGATGGCGCATTCCGATGCGATGGGCGACATGGAATATAATGAGCGGATGGGCAATCTCATCCTGCTCATCGTCGGCGGCAACGATACCACTCGCAATTCGATGTCGGGGATGGTCCACGCCTTCCACCAATATCCCGGCGAATGGCAGAAACTGGTCGCCGACCACGGCAAGATCCCCGCCGCCGTGCCCGAAATCATCCGCTGGCAGACACCGCTGTCGCACATGCGGCGCACCTGCGTCGAAGATACCGAGTTGAATGGCCACGCGATGAAAAAGGGCGACAAGGTCGTCATGTGGTACATTTCGGGCAACCGCGACGAGAGCGTGTTCCCCGATGCCGAGCGGCTCGACATCGCGCGGCCCAATGCCCGGCGCCACCTGGCCTTCGGCTTCGGCGTCCACCGCTGCGTCGGCGCGCGCCTTGCCGAATTGCAGATCCAGATCCTGATCGAGGAAATGCTCAAGCGAAAGATGACGGTGCGGGTGACCGGCGAGCCCGAGTATGTCGCCCAGTCGTTCGTCCACGGCTACAAGAAGCTGCCGGTCGTCATCGAAAGGCACTGATGCCGAAGGTCGATATCGCGGCGCTGCCGGTCAACACCGGCTCGGGCTACCTGCCGCCCTATCGCGATGCCGTCGCCGGCCGCAGCTGGCGTGCCGTCGCGGCCGCCGGCGGCCTGACCCAGTTCGGCGCCAACCTCGTCACCCTTGCCCCGGGCGGCTGGTCGAGCCAGCGCCACTGGCACACGGCGGAGGACGAGATGGTGGTTATGCTGTCGGGCGTAGCGGTGCTGGTCGAGGACGGCGGCGAGACCTTGCTCCACGCCGGCGACATCGCAACGTTCAAGGCGGGGGAACCCAACGGCCATCATCTGCAGAACCGCAGCCCGGCACCCGCCGTTTTCGTCGCGATCGGCACCGATTTCCCCGCGGCGGACCAATGCCATTACCCCGATATCGACATGTTCTGGTCGGAATCCACGGGTTTCACTGCCAAGCCCTGACCCCTCCCCGTCATGCTGGCGCACGCCGGCATCACCGATGACCAGGCGCCGGCCTCCGAAACCACGGCGCAAACGCCCCGAAAACCCGCCACGCCGCCCCCCGCGGCGCAGTGGAAGCTGGCGTTCGCCAGCATGACGGTGGTGGTTCAGCGCGTCCCAGCCTCAATCGTGCGCCGCCAGCCACGGCCCCAGCACCGCCAGATACGCGCCCGGATTGTCGTTCATCACCGAATGCGCGGCATCGGGCACCTCGCGGAACGTCGCGCCACCCGGCACCGCCGCGGCAAACCCCGCCACCGTCGCGGGGATCGCCTCGTCCTGCGCCCCCGCCACGAACAGCGTGCGGCGCCCGTCCAGCGACTGCAGCAGCGGCGTACCGTCATAATCCTTGAGCGTTCCCGTCGCCGTGAACTCCGCCCGGCCCCACATATGATTGTAGATTCCGCTGCTGAAACTGCGCGGCAACGCCGCCTTGTAGGCCGCAATCGTCGGCGTCGGCTCCGCCAGGTGCACATGGCGGGCATAAAAGGCATCGGTCGCGGCATCGCACTCCGCCTGCGGCACCGCCCCCGGCACGTCGCAGCGGTCGAGCAGATCGCGGATCTTCGGCGGCATTCCAGCCTTCAGCACGCCCGCGTCGCGCAGCCACAACGGCGTCGACACCAGTGGCGACTGCAAAATCACGCTCGCCAACGTGTCCGGCGCATCCCGAAACACGCGCGCCGCATACTCCAGAGCGACCGTCCCGCCCCAACTGCCGCCCAGCACATGCCAGCGCGCCACGCCGAAATGCGCCCGAATGGCGTCAAGCTCGTCGAGAAAGCGCGGCAATTGCCAGTTTGCCGGGTCGTCGGGCGCGTCCGATCGCCCGCAATCGAGCTGGTCGTACAGGATGATCGCCCGCTCCCCCGCCATCGCGGTGGCATTCAGATAATACCAGTGCGCGCTGCCCGGCCCGCCATGGATCATCACCAGCGGCGGCCGCGGCCCCTTGAGGTCGCCGTTGACCCGCACGTAGATACGCCCGCCCGGCACCGCGACCATCGCCTCATGGTCGGGTTCCAGCCGGATCCCCGCGATTTCCACCCCCGGCCGCGCAAACCCCGGGCCCGCCGCCAGCGCCGCCGCCCCCGCCAGCACCGCCCGCCGCGTCATCATTTGCCACCCCCGGACAACCGCCGGAACGTCGAATAGCGCGGATTGTCGACCGCCACCTTGGCCAAGGTCGCCGCCAGCAGCGCGTCGAGCAGCCCCGGCGTCTCCGGCGTCAACTGGCCGGCGCGCAACCGGCCGCAGATTTCGGCCCTGAGCGCATCGACGCCGGCGTCATGGCCCAGGAAAGCCGACAGCGCCGCCACCTCCGCCGCCCGCGGCTGCTGCGCCAGTTCACGCGCCACGATGCCCAGCGCGTTGGCCGCCACCTTGGCATGGAACGCCTCGCGCCCGCTCAATCGGCCCTCGATGGTGCCGAGAAACGCCGCCACCGCCTCGACCAGCGCCTGCGCCTCGATCTGTTCGGCCATCAGATGTCTCCAAACTTGATCAGATGCAGCAAATCGAGCTCGACTTCCGACGTCCGCCGGCCGATCGCCGCCCGCTCCACCGACGGCACACGCCCGCTGACATGGTCGTTGCCCAGTTGCAGGCACGACAGCCCCCAGCGCAGCGTGCCCCACACCTCCCACATATGCGCCCGCCCGCGGTCGATGCGCGCGCCTCCGGCGGCCGCATAGGCATCGTAAAGCGCCTCGCGCTGCCCGAACCCGCCCACCGGATTCTGCCAGACCCCGAACCGCCAGGCGTTGGCGCACAGCCAGCCAAGGTCCTCCGCTCCCTCCCCGAGATGCGCCAGTTCCCAGTCGAGCACCGCCGCCAGGCCCTGTTCGTCGACGATGAAATTACCGCTGCGGAAGTCGCCATGGACGATCGCCGCCGGCGCCGCATCGCCGCAGCGCTCCGCCAGCCAGGCAAAGGCCAGGTCGAACACCGGCGAGGCGACGCCGAAGCTGCGATAATGGTCGAACATCCGCTGCCGCGCCGCCTCGATCCCGCCGCCGGGCAAGGCCAGGTCGGCCACATTCGCCAGCGGAATCGCGTGCAGCCGCGCCAGCACCGCGGCGCACTGCCCCGTCATCGCCGCCCGCGCCGCGGCATAATCCGGCAGCTTCAACCAGCGCGGCGCCAGCGCCTCGCCCTCGATCCGCGCCATGACGAAGCCCGCGCCCAGCCCGTCGCCCGGCTCCAGCACCGCCACCACCGGCGCCACCGGGATGCCGTGGCGCCCGGCCAGCATCTGCAGCGCCGCCTGGTCGGCCTTGGGCAGGCTGCCTTCCGCCACTTCACCGGCCGCGGCGCATTGCAGGATCAGCGGCCAGGCCGCGCCGCCCCGCGTCGCATCGACGGCATAGGTCGCCGATGCCGCCCCGCCCGACAGCGCCGTGACGGCAACGATGCCGACATCGTCGGCCACCCGCGACAGCAGGGCGGTAACGGCATCGGGGGCAATCATGGTCATCGGGGCGACCCTAGCGGGCCCTGCCGCCCGGGCAAACCGGCGATATTCGTCAGCGGTGTTCCGACGCCAGCCGGGCATAGGACAGCTCGTCGTACCACTGGTCGCCATCCTGCCAGCTGTCGACGAAGCGGCCCTCGATGCGAAAGCCGAGCCGGGCGAGCAGGCGCTGGGCCGCGATGTTGCGGGCATCGGTCAGCGCCGTCACCCGCGTCCGGCCGCTGCGGAACAGCGCGTCGACCATCGCGCCGGCCGCCTCCACGGCCAGCCCCTGCCGGCGCCAGGCGGGATCCATGGCAAAGCCCAGCTCCGCCTGGCGCGCCCGCGGCGTGTCGAAATTGACCCCCAGGTCGCCGACGAGCACCCCAGACGCCCGATCGATGACCGCGAATTGCCCCCAGCCTTCGGCATCGACGGCCGGGCGGGTCACCATCGCCGCGACCAGCGCCCGGCTTTCATCGAGGCTGCGGCTCTGCGGATCGAACGGCATCAGGCCGCGGATGCGGTGATAATCGTCGGCGTCGGATATCTGCATCGGCCTGACGGTCAACCGCGGCGTTTCCAATACCCAGCCACGATCCTGCAATACCCGTTTTCCTTGTCGCCGCGCCGTCATGCCCTGCCGATAGGCCGGTGCCGCCGGCAAGTCATTCGATAAACTGTGGCTTAAGTGCCGCACCCGCCGACAGAGACACTGCCCGTCCTTAACAGTTTGTTGTGTACCGGAACGTTTTGATGCAGAGCGCCGCCAGCCGTCGCGTCGGCGCGTCCGTCCCGGACGCCCTTCGTTTCGTTACCGTTCGCAGGTTCACTGCGGCATCTCATGCAACCAAGCTCCTTGGGAAGGTCTATCAATGCTGTTCCGTACCCCCGCGTTCAAGGCGGGCCTGCTCGCGTCCATTGCCGCCACCAGCCTCGCGTCGGCGGCCACGGCCCAGACCGCCCCGACGACGTCGGCCGCTGTCACCGATACCGCCGCCGATGACGACGAAGGCATCATCGTCGTCACCGCGTCCAAGCGCGCCGCCACGCTGCAGGACACGCCGATTTCGGTCGCCGTCACCACCGGCGCCGCCATCGAACGCTCGCAGGTCCGCGACCTGATCGACCTGCAGACGCTGGTCCCGTCGCTTCGCGTCTCGCAGCTGCAAAGCTCGGCCAACACCAACTTCATCATTCGCGGCTTCGGCAACGGCGCCAACAATCCGGGCATCGAGCCTTCGGTCGGCGTCTTCATCGACGGCGTCTATCGCTCGCGCTCCGCCGCCCAGATCGGCGACCTGCCCAACCTGGAGCGTGTCGAAGTGCTGCGCGGGCCGCAGTCGACGCTGTTCGGCAAGAACGCCAGCGCCGGCATCATCTCCATCGTCACCCGCGAGCCGCAGTTCGATTTCGGCGGCTCGGGCGAAGTGTCCTACGGCAATTACAACGCCATCATCGGTCGTGCCAGCATCAGCGGGCCGATCACCGACAAGGTGGCGTTCAGCCTGGCCGGCAACGTCAACAAGCGCGACGGCTATGTCACCGACCTGGCCTCGGGTTCGGAATTCAACGAGCGTGATCGCTGGGGTGTCCGCGGCCAGCTGCTGCTGAAGCCGAGCGATGATTTCAAGCTCCGCATCATCGCCGACTATGACAAGATCGACGAAAATTGCTGCGCCGTCGTCAACATCGTCGATGGCCCGACCGGCGCTGCCGTCCGTGGCCTCGGTGGCAAGATCGACAGCCGCAACCCGCTGGCGCTGACCAGCACGACCAATTTCGATTCCGACAACGAGATCGAAAACTATGGCGTCTCGGCCCAGGCCGACTGGCGCGCCGGCGCTTTCGACCTGACGCTGATCGGCGCCTATCGCGGCGTCCGCAGCTACACCAACCAGGATTCGGATTTCACCAGCGCCGACCTGATCGGTCGCAACAGCGCCGAAACCAAGATCGACACCTATACCGCCGAGGCCCGCATCGCCTCGAACTTCGACGGTCCGGTCAACTTCCTGCTCGGCGCCTTCTACTTCCGCGAGAATATCGATTTCAGCCCGACGCTCACGCTCGGCCGTGATTTCCGCAACTATGCCAGCCTGCTCGCCGGCAATGTTCCGGCCGGTGTCGGCCTGGACCCGGGGCCGGCCTATACGGTGCTCGAGCGCCTCGGCTTCGCCCCCGCCGGCAGCTTCGGCGCCGCCGGACAGGGTGTGTTCGAGAATTACGACTATCGCAACCGTGCCATCTCGGTGTTCGGCCAGGTCGATTATGACGTCACCGACCGGCTCACGCTGACCGCCGGCTTCAACTACACCCGCGACCGCAAGACCGTCGTCAGCGACGTCACCAGCACCGACGTCTTCTCGTCGATCGACCTCGTCAACGCCGGCGTCCGGCTCGGCATCCCCGCCGCAGTGGCGGGCAACCCGCAGTTCAACCCGCTCCTCGGCCTGCGCGCGCTGCAGTTCCTGCCGCAGTTCGTGAACTTCCCCAACGCAGTCGAGGACGGCAAGACCAGCGACAACGACCTGTCGTACACGCTGCGCGTCGCCTACAAGGCCAGCGACAACATCAACGCCTATGCAACCTATGCGACCGGCTTCAAGGCGTCGTCGTTCAACCTGTCGCGCGACAGCCGGCCGACCGCCGCCAACCTGCCGGCGATCCTCGCCGCCGGTCTCGGCAAGCCCAACCTGACCACCGGCACGCGCTTTGCCGACCCGGAAAATGCCGAAGTCTATGAAATCGGCATCAAGGGCCAGTACACCGGCTTCGCCTTCAACCTCGCCGTGTTCAAGCAGTCGCTGGAAGGCTTCCAGGGCAATATCTTCACCGGCACCGGCTTCGTCCTCGGCAACGCCGAGAAGCAGTCGACCTTCGGCGTCGAGATCGACACCAGCTTCACGCCGGTCAAGGCGCTGAACGTCACGGCGTCGCTGACCTATCTCGATCCCAAGTTCGACAGCTTCACCGGCGGCACCGCGCTGACCCCGACCTTCGGGACCCAGCCGACCGACCTGAGCGGCGAGACACCCGCCGGCATCCCCAAGTTCACCGTTGCCGTCGGCGCCACCTACACCGCCGAGCTGTCGGAATCGGCGCGCCTGATCTTCCACGCCGACTTCAACCACGAGAGCAAGGTGGCGATCGCCCAGGGCGCCCCGACCTACACCCGCGAGACCGAATCGCTCAACGCCTCGGTCACGCTCGGCCTCGGCAAGGGCCTGGAAGTCACCGCCTGGGGTCGCAACCTGACCGATGCCGCCTATCTGACCACCATCTTCCCGTCGGTGGCGCAGGCCGGCAGCCTGTCGGGGTATCGCAACCTGCCGCGCACCTATGGCGGCAGCATCCGCTATCGCTTCTGATGACAATGCCCCCCGTGCCGATGGCGCGGGGGGCATTTCTTCGGCACAGAGTTCGGCGTGACTCCGCTTGAAGCCCTTGCCGCGCTGTTCGGCCTCGTCAACATCACGCTGATCGCACGGCGATCGCTGCTGAACTATCCGTTCGGCGTAGTGACGGTCTGCCTCTATTTCATCGTTTTCGCCCAGGCCCGGCTCTACAGCGCCGCCGGCCTGCAGGTGTTTTTCCTCGCTGCCCAGCTTTACGGATGGTGGTACTGGCGGCGTGCCGTCGTCGACGTCACCAAACCGGTGCCCGTCCGCACCCTGCAACGCCGGTCGCTGCTGATGGTCTTCGCCGCCGGCATCTGCGGCACCACGTTGCTCGGCCTGGTGATGAGCCGCTACACCGACGCCGCCGCCCCCTGGTTCGATGCCGGCAACGCCGCCTGGTCGATGGTCGCGCAGATCCTCACCGATCGCCGCCACGTCGAAAGCTGGCCGTTGTGGATCGCCATCAACATCCTGTCGGTGTGGCTTTATGCCAACCAGGGCCTGCTCGCCACCGCCGGGCTTTATGCCGTCTATCTGTGCATCGCCTGCTGGGGGTGGGACAGCTGGCGCCGGGCCGTGACATGAAGCGCGCCTGCCTGATCGGCGTCGAAAGCACCGGAAAATCGACCTTGGCGCAGCGGCTTGCGGCCCGCTTCGGCGGCGTCGTCATGGCGGAGTATGGCCGGTCCTGGGCGGAAACGCTGGGCACCGATTTCACCGTCGCCGCGCTGCGCGACATCGCGGAGGGGCACCTCGCGGCCCGCCGCCAACTGGAGGCCGACAAGCCGCCGCTGATCATCGAGGACACCGACATCGTGATGACCAGCGCCTGGTCGCGGATGCTGCACGGCCGCCGCGACCCGCTGCTCAGCGCCATCAAGGCCGATGCCGACCTCTACCTGCTGTTCACCCCCGACACGCCATGGATTGACGACGGCACGCGCCTGTTCGGCGGCGCCGCGCGCACCAAGTTCCACCGCACCATCGCCGACGAACTGGCGCTGCGCGGCATCACGCCGGTGATCATCGCCGGCGATTGGGAAGGCCGGCGCCTGGCCGCGGAGGCGGCGATCACCGCACTGCTGGCGCGATAAGGTTGCAAGCGCCGGCGCGGCACTCCAAAGCAGCGCCATGGCCAACATCCTCCTTACCGGTGCCTCGCGCGGCATCGGCGCCGCCGCCCGCGACGTGCTGATCGCAGCCGGGCACAACGTCATCGGGCAGAGCACCGCCGGCAGCAACGGCATCATCGCCAGCGATTTCGCCCAACCCCGCGCCGCCGATGCCCTGTGGGCCGCGGCGCTGGCCCGCGCCGGCGGCCGCATCGATGTCGTCATCAACAATGCCGGCGTCTTCGAGGATGCCGACATCACCGACGCCGACCAGTTCGCCACCATCTGGGCGCGCAGCCTTGCCATCAACCTGCAGGCCGCCGCCGATCTTTGCCGCCACGCCGTGCTGCACTTCCAGGAAAATGGCGGCGGCCGCATCGTCAATGTCGCCAGCCGCGCCGGCCACCGCGGCGACAGCCCCGCCCACTGGCACTATGCGGCGGCGAAGGCCGGCATGATCGCCATGACCAAGAGCATCGCCCGCGGCTATGGCGCGCAGAACATCGTCGCCTATGTCGTGGCGCCGGGCTTTACGCTGACCGACATGGCGGAGGCGTACATGGCCACGCCGGCCGGCGCCCAGGTCATCGCCGACACGCCGCTGGGTCGCGTCGCCACCGCCGGCGAAGTCGCCGAGACGATCCGCTGGCTGGCCACCGACGCCCCGGCCTCGCTGACCGGCGCGACGCTCGACATCAACGGCGCCAGCTATGTCCGCTAGTGGCTGGGCGCTGACGCTCGCCTGCAACCGCGCCGATGCCGAGGCGATGCCCGAGATCGGCGATGTCTTTCCCGACCTGCTCGATCCCCCGACACTGAATGTGGAGGAGCCCGACCCCGACCGTCCCGACGACTGGGTGATGACCGCCTATTTCGCCGACGAACCGGCGCCGGACCTGGTGGCGCGCATCGTCGCGCTGTTCCCGGCGGCGCGCGACGTGACGATCGCCCCCCTGCCCGCTGCCGACTGGACGACATTGTCGCAGCGCGGGCTGGAGCCGGTGCGCGCCGGGCGGTTCGTCGTCCACACCGCCGCCCATGCCGATGCGGTGCGGATCGGCGACATCGGCATCGCCATCGAGGCCGGGCTCGCCTTCGGCACCGGCCAGCACGCGACGACGCACGGTTGCCTGCTCGCCATCGACCGGCTCGCCAAACGTCGCAAATTCAGCGGGATCGCCGACCTGGGCACCGGCACCGGCGTGCTGGCCATCGGCGCGGCGCGACGCTGGCGGAAAGCCCGGACCATCGCCAGCGACATCGATCCGGTATCGGTTGCGGTCACGCGCGGCAATTTGCACGACAATGCCATGCCGGAGGGCCGCAGCGCCGGGCGTATCGAACTGGTGGAGGCCGCCGGGGTCGCGCACCTGCGCCTCGCGGTGCGCGCGCCCTATGACCTGATAATGGCGAACATTCTCGCCGCCCCGCTGATCGACATCAGCCGTGATGTGTCGCGCCTGCTGGCGCCGGGCGGTGTGCTGGTGCTGGCCGGGCTGCTGCAATCGCAGGCGCGCCGGGTGCGTGCGGCGTATCGCCGGCACGGAATCGTGCCGCTACGCCAACACCGGCTGGGCGAATGGCCCTGCCTGGTGCTGACGCGGCCTGCTCGCGCGGATTAGCGCGGAGCCTCAACGTCGTTAGCGCCTAAAGCGCGTGGAACAGCCTGTTGTCGCTGACCACCGGGTTAAGGCGCAGGCGGGGCTTGCGGACCATCGGCTTGGTCTTCTGTTCGGCATCGCCGAACGGACGCTGCCGAGGCTCGTAGTCCTGAAGGATAACCTTCATCGCTTGTCTCCTCATCGTCGTGGGCTAATTCCCATCGACAAAGTGGGATATAAAGACAACCGAAATGATTGTGCACTGCATCATTGCGATGAGCAGCCATGCACCGAATGCATGGCGAAACGGAATCAGGCACTTGTGCGCTCATCCATCATGGCGTGCGATGAACCTTGAGAGCGTGTCGCGCCACGCCGCCGGCGCATCGAACTGCGCCATGTGCCCCGCTCCCGAGAGCATCGCAAAATCGGCCCGACCGAACAGCGGCAGCATCGCCCGCGTCGCGGCCGGCGTCATGATGTCGAGCTCGCCGCACATCAGCAGCGTCGGCGCGGTCACCCGCCGCGCCAGGCCGTCGTCATCGAAGCCGGCGAGCGCGCCTTCGAAACCGCCCACCAGGTCGGTACCCGCGATCGCTGCCGCCACCGCATCACCGCGGTCCTCGGGCGTCGGCGCCATATAGGGCATGGCGACATCACGCACGCTCGTCCTGGCGAGGTGCTTGCGCATGAACACCCCCATCGCCTTGCCATAGGCTGCCGGATCGCTGGCCGCCCCCGCCGCCAGCACCGCGCCGGCACCATCGGGCAGGCCCGGCAGCAGGCTGGCGATACTGTCCTTCGCACGCCTCGCCGACAGCGGCGCCCCCTGCAGGACCAGGCTCCGCAAGCCCGCCGGACGGGTGGCGGCATAACGGTTGGCGACGATGCCGCCCCAGCTGTGGCCGAGCAGATGCACCTGCTCCAATCCCAGGGCCGCGCGGATCGCGGCGATCTCCCCGACAAAACGATCGACGGTCCAGTTGGCCTTGTCGCCCGGCGCGTCGGAGCGCCCGCTGTCGAGCTGGTCATAGAGCACCACCGCGCGCGTGTCGGCGAGCGGCAGCGCCGGGAAGAATTGCCACAGCGCGCCGCCCGGCCCGCCATGGACCATGAGCAGCGGCGGCCGCTTCGCCTTCAGGTCGCCGTTGATCCGCACATACAGGCTGCCGCCGGCGACCTTGACGCGCAGCTCGCGATCGGGTGGCGGCACCCCGGCCTCGGCCGCTCGCGCCACCCCGGGCAGCAATGCCGCCGCCATGCCGGCCATCACCGCGCGCCGCCCGATCGTCATGCCCCCGCCCCCTGCAAAGTCCGTCAACCGCCCGCTGCGTCCGCCACCAGCGCCTGCCATTCGGCCTCGTCAATCACCCGCACGCCCAGCGCCTCTGCCTTGGCGCGCTTCGACCCCGCGTCGGCGCCGGCCACGACGAGGTCGGTGCGCGCCGAGACCGATCCCGCCACCTTGGCACCCAGCGCCTCGGCCTGCGCCCGCGCCTCGTCGCGGGTCAGCGCCGTCAGCGAGCCGGTGAACACCACCGTCTTGCCGGTCAGCGCCGTCTGCCGCGCCGCCACCAGCGCTTCGGGCGTCACCTGCCCCAGCAAGTCGGCAAAGGTCGCCTGGTTGTGCGGTTCGGCAAAGAAATCCACCAGCGCCTCGGCGACCACCGGCCCGATGCCACTGATGTCGGTGAGCCGGGCAAGTGCTTCCGGATCGTCGGCCGCCGCCAGCGCCGCGTCGCGCAGGCCCTCGGCCGATCCGAACGCCCGCGCCAGGTCGCGCGCCGTCACCTCGCCGACATGGCGGATGCCGAGCGCATAAAGGAATCGATCGAGCCCGACCGAACGCCGCGCCGCGATGGCGCCGCGCAGATTGTCGACCGATTTCGCCTTGAACCCCGGCAGCGCCAGCAACGCGTCGCGTTCCAGCCGGAAGATGTCGGCGGGCGTCGCGATCATGCCCGCGGCGGCGAACTGCTCGATGCGCTCGCTGCCCAGCCCCTCGATATCGAAGGCCAGCCGCGACACGAAATGCCGCAGCCGCTCGTTGCGCTGCGCCGGGCAGGTCAGCCCGCCGGTGCACCGCCGCACCACCCCGCCCTCCTCCCGCACCGCCGTCGAGGCGCACACCGGGCAATGATCGGGGAACTCATAGGCCGGGCCGCGCGCCGCGTCCGACGGCACCCGGCCGAGGATCTGCGGGATGACGTCGCCGGCGCGCTGCACCCGCACCCGGTCGCCGGCGCGCACGTCGAGCCGGTTGATCTCGTCTTCATTGTGCAGCGTCGCGTTGGTGACGACGACCCCGCCGACCGTCACCGGCTGCAGTCGCGCCACCGGCGTCAGCGATCCGGTGCGGCCGACCTGGATATCGATCGCCAGCAGCGTCGTTTCGGCCTGCTCGGCGGCGAATTTGTGCGCGACCGCCCAGCGCGGGCTGCGCGCCACCTGCCCCAGCCGCGCCTGCCAGTCGAGCCGATCGACCTTGTACACGACGCCGTCGATATCGAAGGGCAGGTCGGCCCGCATCGCCTCGATCCGCCGGGTGAATGCAAGCGCCGCCTCGATGGAATCGCACTGCGCCCGCAAGTCGCCGATGTCGAAACCCCAGCCCGCGATCACCGCCATGACGCCGGTCTGAGTATCGCCCGGGACCGCGCTCATTTCCCCCCAGCCATGCGCCAGGAAACACAGCGGCCGCGCCGCCGTGATGCTCGCATCGAGCTGGCGCAGCGAGCCCGCGGCGGCGTTGCGCGGGTTGGCGAACACCTTGTCCCCTGCCACCGCCTGGCGGGCGTTGAGCGCGGCAAAATCGGCCTTGCGCATATAGACTTCGCCGCGCACCTCGGCGACATCGGGGGCGTCGTCCGGAAGCGTCATCGCCAGCCCCGACACATGGCGGACATTGGCGGTGACATTCTCACCAACCGCACCGTCGCCGCGCGTCGCCGCCGTCACCAGCCGCCGCCCCTCATAACGCAGGCTGCACGACAGCCCATCGATCTTGGCTTCGGCGAGCAGCGCCACCGGCTCCTCGGCGGACAGCCCCAGGAAACGCCGCACCCGCCCGACGAACTCGCGCGCCTCGTCATCCGAAAACACATTGTCGAGGCTCAGCATCGGCCGCGAATGCACCACCTTGCCGAACCCCGCTGCCGGCGCCGCGCCGACCTTCCAGCTTGGGCTATCCTCGCGGACCAGATGCGGAAAGCGCGCCTCGATGGCGCTGTTCCGCTGCACCAGTGCGTCATACTCGGCATCCGAAATCACCGGCGCATCCTCGCCGTGATAGCGCCGGCCATGCTCGGCGATCAGCGCACCGAGCCGCGCCAGTTCGGCGGCGGCCTCGGCCTCGGTCATTTCGTCGGGCGGCATGTCCATGGCGCCGCCGATAGCATCACCCCGGCGCCGCCGCCAAGCCATGCCCGACTAGTTGCAGCCCAGCGACAGGCTGGTGCCGCTCGACTTCACCACCCGCACGTCTTCCGGCTTGACGCCGCTGCGGACCTCGACATGAATATTGTCGAGATCGGGCACGCCGTCCTTGTGGAACAACAGCTTGAAGCGGCGCTGGCTGAGCAGCAGCGCCTCGTCGAGCGGCTTGCATTCAGTCGATCGCGTCAACCGCAGCCCGACGAGCATGCCGTCGCCATCGTAAAGCTCGTCGTAGCCGACCTCGACTTCGATTGTGTCCTTGTTTGCCAGGGCCGGGCATTCGGCCTTCACCGCGGCGCATTTGACCTCGGTTTCGGGCTCCTCCGCCCAGCGCGGTACCGGGCTGAACTCGAACGGCGCTGCCCATGTCGGCCATGCCAGCAACGCGGCCATCACGGCCACCCACAGCTTCGTCATTCGCGTCCCTCCCGCGCCGCCAGCTTAACGTATCGCGGCTGCGATTGACACCGGCCCGCCCGCCCGCCCTATTCACGTTCATGAACCCGCTCTACGCCAGCCTGCCGACCACCATCTTCGAAACCATGTCGGCGCGCGCCCGGGCGACCGGCGCCATCAACCTCGGCCAGGGCTTTCCCGATGCCGGCTGGCCGCAGGATGTCCTCGACACCGCCGCCGCGGCGCTGCTGACGGGCTCGAACCAGTATCCGCCGATGGCCGGCACGCCCGGGCTGCGCCGCGCCATCGCCGACCATTACCGCGCCCACCAGGCGGTCGATCTCGACTGGGAAAGCGAGGTCACCGTGACCTCGGGCGCCACCGAGGCGCTGGCCGCGGCGCTGCTGGCGCTAATCACGCCGGGCGACGAGGTCGTGCTGTTCCAGCCGCTCTACGATGCCTACCTCCCGCTCGTCCGCCGTGCCGGCGGCGTGCCGCGACTGGTGCGCCTGGCGCCGCCCCGCTGGCAGTTCAGCGAAGCCGACCTTGCCGCGGTCTTCGGCCCGAAAACCCGCGTGGTCCTCATCAACAATCCGCTCAACCCGTCGGCCTCGACCTTCGACCGCGCCAGCCTCGAACTGCTGGCCCGCTTCGCCGCCGCCCATGACGCCATCGTGGTCAGCGACGAGGTCTGGGAACATGTCGTCTTCGACGGCGCCGCCCACACCAGCGTCCTCGCCGTGCCGGCACTACGCGAGCGCAGCGTTAAGATCGGCTCCGGCGGCAAGATCTTCGCCCTGACCGGCTGGAAGGTCGGCTGGATGTGCGCCGGCCCCGACCTCACCCGCGCCCTCGCCCGCTCGCACCAGTTTCTCACCTTTACCACCCCGCCCAACCTGCAGGCCGGCATCGCCCAGGGGCTCGCCAAGGACCCCGGCTGGTTCACCGCGATGCGTGCCGGCTTCCAGCGGTCGCGCGACCGGCTCGTCACCGGCCTCGCCGCCGCCGGCTTTGCGATGCTGCCCAGTGCCGGCACCTATTTCGTCTCGATCGACCTCACCGCCTCGGGCATCGGCCACGGCGATGTCGAGGTGGCCGACCGGCTGATCGCCGCCGGCGTCGCGAGCATCCCGGTCTCCGCCTTCTACGCCGACGATCCGGTCACCAGCACGCTGCGCCTGTGCTTCGCCAAGCAGGACGCGGTGCTGGACGGCGCAATCGCGCGGATGACGGCGGCACTGCCGGCTTTGCTGGCGAGCCAAGTCGGCTCCCGCCGAGGTTCGGGACAGCCCTAGCGATCCCGCCCGTAAACGTCCTCCCGAAACCCGACCCCGTCGTCCTGCACGGTCAGATAGGTCAGATACACCGGCACCGGCGCCGCCAGCGGCACCGCCTGTTCCGGCGCCCGGCCGGCACCCCGGATCGGCCGCCCCAGCAGCCACTTCCCCAAAGCCGGTGCATCCTCCAGCCGGATGCAGCCATTGCTGAAATGCCGGTCCGCCGGCTTGAACAAATGACGATCGGGCGTGTCGTGGAGATAGATGCCGAGGTCGTTGGGGAACATGAACTTCACGCGCCCCATCGAATTGGCCCCGCCCGGCAGCTGGCGCAGCCGCAGCTCCTGCGTGCCCGCCGCTACCGCCGGCCAGTCGATGGCGCTCGCCGGCAAGCGCTGCGGTGCCACGGACCAGTCCGACAGCGCCTCATAGCCCATCGCCTTCAGCGACCGCCCGGCGAGCACTTTCGGCGCCACCAGCGTCTGCGCCAGGTCGACGGGGACGTTCCAATAGGGGTTGAGGACCGCATATTGCAGCATGCCCGCGAGCATCGGCGTCGGCGTCTCCGGCCGGCCGACGACGACCTTCATGGCGCCAAGCTGCCGGCCGGCCTGATAGTACCAGAGCCGCCCCGACGATGCGTCGACAACGACATGATGGGTCCAGGGGCCCGGCAGCACCCGCGCCCGATCGAGGTTGCGCCGCAGCCGGTCGAGTGTCTCCCGGTCGGCGCCGTCGGCCCGTGCCCGCATCACCTGCCTGCGCAGCCGCAGATAATGCGGGCTCATCCAGCCCATCGTCGCGACATAATCGGCAAAGGGCTGCGGCAGTGCAGCGGCGCGCAGCACGGCGTCGGGCGCCAGCTTCGCCGGCTTCAGCCGCGGGTCGAGCCAGGTCATCTCGTCGCCGCCCCGCGGCTTGCGCAGGTCGCGGACATAGCGGGCAAGGCTGGTCGACAGCAGCACCTCCGCCCGGGCCACGGCGCGCGCATCGCCGCCGCGGGCCGCCGCAATGGCATCGAGGAGCTTTTGCGGCTTGTACGACGATGGCTTCAGGCCGTCGGCATCGGCGGTGGCGAGATCATCGACCAGCGCCGCCGCCTGCGGCGGGATCGCGCCGTCGGCAGCCCAGAGCGGCTGGAAACCGCGTGTCGCATAGAAGTCGCGAACCTTGCCACGCGCCTCGCTGCGGATCGCTGCGCGCAGGTCGGCAGGCTGCGCCGCAGCCGGCGCCGCAATCGCGAACGACAGCACAACAGGCAGCAGCCAGCGGGGAACCCCGAGGTTCGGCATTCCCCGCAGCAGGATCAGCCGCGTTCGCCGCGGCGGGTCGGCATCGGCATCGGCGGCGGCGGCGGCGGCACATAGTTGGCGTGGTAGATGCCATCCGACGTGTAATAGCCGTCGATGATGCCATCGCCGTCGCGATCGGCAGCGACGCTGCCGGCGACGGCGCCCAGCGGCGGGGGCGGCGGTGGCGGCAGCGGCGGCGCGGCCGCGACTTCACTGCGCTGCGCACAGGCGCCGAGCGCGAGGCTGCCGAAAACCGCCAGAGCCAGGATTGGGATACGCAAGAGACCCTCCACTTTCACCATAACCGTCATCCGGAATGTCGGTCGAAAGCTTGCGGGCATATGAACGGCGCCGTGCCGCGTCGGCAAGTCGAGCGCAAATCGAGGCGATACGATCGCCGTGCCGTCCACCCGGGACAGCGCGCCGCTCGACGCGCGTCAGAAGCGGAAGCCGCCGGTGATGCTCCAGGTCCGCGGATCGCCGTAATAGACGGTCTGGATGTTGCCGACCGACGAGAACTCCTGCCCGTCGGTGCGGTACAGCGTGTTGGCGAGGTTCTTGACGCCGCCGCGGACATAGAATTGCCCGCCCGACGCATCGTACTGGACATAGGCATTGGCCAGCCAATAGCCCGGCTCGGTCAGCCCCGGGCGATTGTCGACCGACAGGAAATGCTTGTCGACGAAACGGGCGTCGCCGCCGAGCGTGATCGATCCGGCGCTGCCCAGCGGGATGGTATAGTCGGTGCCGAGCGTCAGCGTGATCGGCGGCGCAAAGGCCGGCTTGCAGGTGATCGCGGCGCCGGTCGGGTTGCACGAGAAGGTCGACGGCGGCACGCGGCGGCCGTCGTTGAACTCCTGGTATTTGGCGTCGAGGTAACCGAACGCCATACGCAGGTTCCAGTTGGTCGCCGGACGCACCGCCGCCTCGGCCTCGATGCCCCAGATGCGCAGCTTGCCGGCGTTGATCACCGGGAACACGCCGGTATTGGCGGCGCCGACCGTGCCGCCGCCGACGCGGGCCTGGAAATCGGTATAGTCGCTGTAGAAGACATCGCCCGACAGCCGCACCTTGCCGCCCATGAACACGCCCTTGGCGCCGGCCTCATAGGTCCAGACTTTTTCCGGCTCGAACCGCGTCACCAGCGTCGGCGTGCCGTTGACCACCAATGTCAGGTCGTTGAGCGAGTTGGCGCGGCCGTTGAAACCACCCGACTTGAAACCGCGGCTGGCCGACACATAAAGCAACGTGTCGTCGACGGGCTTGAACGACAGTGTCGCCATCGGCGTCCAGGCGTCGAAGCTGGCGGTGTTGTCGCCATTCAGCGGCGCGGGCAGATTGTCGGGGAAGGCAAAGCGGCCAACCAGCGCCGCCAGGTTCGATGTCGTGGTGGTGACGCGGTTGTAGCTGCGATCTTCCTTGGTATAGCGCAGCCCCGCCGTCAGCGAGAGCCGATCGGTGAAATCATAGGTCGCCTGGCCGAACGCCGCGTACGACTTGGTGTTCTGCACATCGTCGATGAAGCGGGTGAAGGTCACCGGGCCGCCGAGGAAGGTGAACAGGTCGTCGGCATAGGCTTCCTGGTGCGAGCGGACGGTCTCGTTGAGGTAATAGAGCCCGAACACGCCCTTGAACTTGCCGGCATCCCATTTCAGCTGCACCTCCTGGCTGAACTGGTGCTGGTCGACGCCGACGAAGACATCGCCCAATTCGGCCTCGGTGGCATCGATGTCGATGAAGAAATCGGGGCGCAGCTTGCGATAGGCGGTGATCGAGGTCACCGTGAAGACGTCCGAAAGCTCGACATTGGCGGTCAGCGACACGCCCCAATGGTCGAGCTTCTGGCCCTCGCCGTTCCGGAAACTGGTCGAAGCCTTGTAGTCATAGGGGCCATAGGGGTTGGCCGGCACCAGCGTCTTCACCGCCACCGGGAACAGGCTGGTCTGGATCAGCGGCGTTGTCGCATAGCCGAGCGTCAGCGCCGTGCGCTGGCGGGTGTAGTCACCCGACAGGATCAGCTCGACCGTCTCCGCCGGCTTGGCGCGCAGGATGGCGCGGGCGCTGATGCCGTTGCGATCGTTGTATTCCTTGCCCGTCAGCGGATCGGTGACGATGCCGTCGCGCTTGTCCCATTGGCCAGCCAGCGACAATGCCAGCTTGTCGGCAATGATCGGAGCCGAGACATAGCCGTTGAGGAGGATCTGGTTGTAGCTGCCATATTGGGCGCTGGCCTCGCCCTTGAGCACGCCGAGATCGGGCTTTTTCGACACGATCGAGACGGCGCCGCCGATGGTGTTCTTGCCGTACAGCGTGCCCTGCGGCCCGCGCAGCACCTCGATGCGCTCGACATCGTTGAGGCTGAGCAGCGCGCCCTGGATGCGGCTGAGATAGACGCCATCGACATAGACACCGACGGCGGGATCGAAGGTCTGCAGCGCGTCGGGCTGGCCGATGCCGCGGATGAAGATGTTGGCGCTGGCCGACGAACCGCGGCCCTGGACGATGTTGAGATTGGGCGACGCCCCCTGCAACCCGCCGAGGTCGATCGCCTGCAGCCGCGCCACATCGGCGGCACCGAACGCGGTGACCGCGACCGGCACGTCGATCAGCCGTTCGTCGCGGCGGCGGGCGGTAACGATGATCTCGGCATCGGCGCTTGCGGCCTCGGTGATCGACTGGGCTCCCGCCGGCGCCACCGGCAACAGCGCCGAAAATGCCACGCCGAGCGTGAGGGCAGCGCGAATTGAGATGGCCATGTTTGTCTCCCCGACGGTTCACGCATAACGGTTGCGTATCGTTGGGGCGTGCAATACTGAAACCTGAACCACTATTCAACTAGGCATCGAACACCGATGATGGATGTGCCCGAGAAGCCACAGCTTGCCGACGCGCCGGACAAGACCCCGCGCACCGAACGCGGCCGCCGCACGCTGCGCGCCATCCTCGACGCGGCCGCCGAGGAATTCGGGGAGCGCGGTTATCACGAAGGCTCGATCGCCCGCATCGCCCAGCGCGGCGGCGTCGCCATCGGCAGTTTCTACACCTATTTCGATTCGAAGGAGGCGATCTTTCGCGCCCTCGTCGCCGACATGAGCCGCCAAGTCCGCGAGACGGTGGCGCCCGTCATTCTCGCCGCCCCCGACCGATTGTCGGGGGAACGCGCCGGCATCGCCGCCTTCATCGGCTTCGTCCGCCAGCACAAGGCGCTCTATCGCATCATCGACGAAAGCGCCTTTGTCGCCGAGGACGCCTATCGCCGCCATTATCGCGAGATCGCGGAAGGCTATGCCGCCTCGCTAAGCGCCGCCCATGGCCGCGGCGAGATTTCGGACGGCGACATGACCGTCCGCGCCTGGGCGATCATGGGCATGAACGTCTTTCTCGGTCTGCGCTTCGGCGTCTGGGACGAGAGCCTGTCACCCGAGGCGGTGGCGGAGGTGGCGGCCGGACTGGTCAGCAACGGGCTGGCAGCGCCCTAGACCAGCACGCGCCCCGGCTGCGGCACGGTATCGAGAGCCGTGGTCGCGTCGATCTCCAGCAGCGGCTCGATATGGCCGTTGCGCATGTCATAGACCCAGCCGTACAGGCACAACTTGGCCTGGCGGGCGAATGCCCCTTGCACGGTCGCGGTATTGGCAAGCTTCACCAGCTGGTCGCGGACGTTGCACTCGACAAAGCGGTTCACCCGCGCCTCGCGGTCGGGCATCGCGTCGATCTCATGGGCGTGGTTGGCATGGACCTCGCGGGCGTTCTCCAGCCAGCGGTCGATCGGCCCCTCGACATTGCCATCGAGCGCCGTCGTGATACCGCCGCAACCATAGTGGCCGCAGACGATGATGTGCGGCACCTCGAGCACGTCGACGGCATATTGCAGCACCGCCATCAGGTTGAGATCGGCCGTCGACACCAGGTTCGCGACATTGCGGTGGATGAACAGGCCGCCCGGCGTCGAATCGGTCATCTGGTCGGGCGACACGCGGCTGTCGGAGCAACCGATCCACAGGAATTCCGGCCGCTGCCCGACCAGGTGCCGACTGAAATAGTCGGGATCGTCATGAAGCTGTTCGGCCGCCCAGGCTCGGTTGGCGAGCAGGAGCTGCTTGTATTCGTTCATGCGAAACGCACCTTCTTGAGCGGAGCCTCGATCTGCGAGGCGGTGCGGCCGGCAGCATCGCCCTTGACCAGCACCGTGATACCACGAAACGGCGCGCCCTTGGCAAAGGCGTTGATGATGTCGATGTTGTCGAGGTCGACATAGCTGGTCGCCGACAGGTCGATCAGCACGTCGCAATTGTCCGGGATACGCGACAGCGCCTTTTGCAGCTGGACCTTGTGGATGAAATACAGGTCCCGACGCGCCCGCACCATGCAGGTGTCGCCGTTCTCGACATAGCTGATCGCCGTGCTGAAATTGCGCGCGATGACAAAGCCGAAGCCGATGACCAGCCCGATGATGATCCCGCGCAAAAGGTCGGTGAACAGGATCGCCGCGATGGTCGCCACGAACGGCACGAACTGCGTCCAGCCATGGCTCCAGCGCTCGGTATACAGCTTGGGCTTCGTCAGCTTGTAGCCGGTCATGATCAGCACCGCGGCCAGCGCCGACAGCGGGATCATGTTGAGAACGAAGGGAATCAGCACCACGCTGAGCAGCAGCCAGGTGCCGTGCAGCATCGTCGACAGCCGGCTGTCGGCACCCGATTCGACGTTCGCCGAGCTGCGCACGATGACCGAGGTGACCGGGATGCCGCCAAGGAGACCCGACACCAGGTTGCCGGCGCCCTGGGCGAGCAATTCGCGATTCTTGTCGGTCACGCGCCGCTTGGGATCGATCTCGTCGACAGCCTTGACGCTGAGCAGCGATTCGAGACTGGCGACGATGGCGATGGTGATCGCCGCGACCCACATCGCGCTGTTGCCGATGGCGCTGAAGTCGGGGGTGCGGAACAGGCCGATGAACTCGCCGGTCGATTTCGGCACCGGCACCTGGACCAGATGCTCGGGACCGATCGCGAGGCCCGGCGCCACCATGCCGAACACCATGTTGGCGACCACGCCGAATACGACGACGACCAGCGGCCCCGGCAACAGTTTCAGCGGGCCGTCCTTGGGCTTCGCCTTGTCCCACCAGATCATGAAGACGATCGAGACCGCCGCGATCAGCGCCGATCCCCAGATGATCTGTTCGCGCAACAGCATCGACAAATGGCTGAGCGTGTTGCTGCCGCCGGGCTCGCTGAACGTGAAGCTGCCTTCGTAATCGCCATTATAGCCAATGGCATAGGGCAACTGCTTCAGAATCAGGATGATGCCGATGGCGGCGAGCATGCCGACGATGACGGACGACGGCACGAATTCGCTGAGCACGCCGGCACGGGTCAGCGAGAACAGCAGCTGCAGCGCACCCGCCAGACAAACGGCAAGCAGGAACACCTCGTAGGTCGGCAGCCGCTCGATGGCGCCGAAGACGATGGCGGTGAGGCCGGCAGCAGGGCCGCTGACCGACAATGGAGAGCCGCTCAACGCGCCGATGACGATGCCGCCGACGACTCCGGCGATCAGTCCGGAGAACAGCGGCGCCCCCGATGCAAGCGCGACGCCGAGGCAAAGCGGCAAGGCAACCAGCGCCACGACAATCGAGGCCGGAAGGTCGGACCGCCAGCTGGAAAACAGGCCCCGCTTGCTTGCCGCCACACTCTTGCTCGCCATTCGCTCTCCGGACCGATGTTACATTACAGGGAGTTCATCTAACCCGGCCAATGCTGCGGTGCAACCTGCAAGACACCCAGACCAAAGTATAATATGGCTGCGGAACGGTCTTGCGCCAGTAGCGTTCCAGTCTTGCCTGCACCCACGCGGAGAAAGTCGATGACCGAGATCCACTATCGCATCGTCGAGCATGACGGTGGCTGGACCTACAAGCTCGGCGACGTCTTTGCCGAAACCTTCCGCACTCATGACGATGCCCTGGCCGCCGCCCGTGCCGTCGTCGCCGAACAGCAACTCGGCGGCGAAACCGTGCCGATCAGTTGGCAGGACGCCGACGGCAAATGGCATGAGGAAGTCGCCAGGGGCGATGATCGCCCCATCGCCGACGTCATCGACGAATAACCGGCGTTATCGATGAATGGCCGCCTTGTCGCGCCGCTCCGCCACCCAGGCTCCGGCCATCGTCACGCCATAGCCGAACAGCGCCAGCAGGCCCATCTGCACGCCGTTTTCGGCGGCGCCGGACACCAGCGAAACCATCTGCAGCACCGTCAGCAGCAGCAGGAACCCCAGCGCCGGACCCGCGGCGAGGCCCTGGTCCTTGCGCAACGCGATCCAGCCGCCCCCCGCCAGCGCCACCACGCCCATCTCCAGCGCCATCTCCGGCTGGGGCAGGTTCCACAGGCCCAGCCCCACCTTCATGCTGTCGAACCACAGGCCGAGGTCGGGCCGGTGTGCGACAAGGTCGAGCAGCCAGTGCGAAAACACCACCAGCGCGACGACGATCCCGGCCCTGGGCACCCCCTGCCACCACCGCGCCGCCAGCAGCCCGGCGACCGCCGACCATAGCAGCGCGGTGGGCAGGCTGTGCGTCCAGGGCATGTAATAAAGGTCGAGCGGGCTGCCCGGCAGCCCCGGCACGATGCGCAATTTCTCGACGCCCGCCATGACGAGCGTCGCCCAGCCGAGGTCGAGAAGCTGGCTGGCACCGATCAACGGCCACAGCGGCAGCCTCGGGCAGGCGATCTTGCCGACGATCCCGGCCGCAAAATGGCCGACGAACACCTAGCGAGCCTTGCGCCACGGCCAGTCGACGACGCCGCCGGCGAACAACGCCCACCAGACGAACACCGGCTGGAACGCCAGGCGCGGCGCATGATAGCCCCAGCCGAGCGCCGTGCCGCCGACCTTCACGCCTTCCAGCGCATGCTTGATGTTGGCCGGATAGACCGCGACGGCATAAGCGGCGAGCGCCAGCCCCGCCAGCCAGCGCAGCCGCGGCACGAACAGCGCGACGGCGCCGATGATTTCACAGACACCGGTGAGCAGGATCGTCTCGCGCGGGCTCGGCACCCAGGCCGGCACGATCGGCAAAAACGCCTCGGGTGAGCGCAGATGGATGCAGCCGACAGTGAAATAGATCACGGAAAGCAGCCAGCGCAGCATGGTGCGGAGTTGTTCGCGGCGGTGCAGTGAAAGTGTCGCGATGCCCAAACTCAGTGCCCGAGCAGCCGCGCCGCCTGGGCGCGGGCTTCGTCGGTGACATCGGACCCTGACAACATGCGGGCAATCTCCTCCTGCCGCGCCGCGATGTCCAGCGGAACGACATTGGTTCGCGTCGCCCCGGCGCTGGTGGCCTTGGCAATCCGCCACTGATGCGCACCCCGCGCCGCCACCTGCGGGCTGTGGGTGACGACCAGGACCTGGGCGGTTTCCGCCAGCCTGGCGAGCCGGTCGCCGATGGCGGAGGCCACTGCACCCCCCACGCCGCGGTCGATTTCGTCGAAGATCAGCGTGCCCGCACTGCCGGTTTCGGCCAGCGCGACCTTCAAGGCGAGCACGAAACGCGACAGTTCGCCCCCGCTGGCGATCTTGATCAGCGGGCCGAACGGCGCGCCCGGGTTGGTGGCGATCTCGAACTCGACGCGTTCGGCGCCCTCCGGCCCCGGTTCGGCGGCGACGACGACGGTGCGAAAGCGCGCCGCGTCGAGCTTCAGCGGCGCCAGTTCGCCCGCCACGGCAGCGTCGAGGCGGCCGGCAGCGGCGCGGCGGGCGGCGCCCAGTGCCGTCGCGGCACCGTCATAGGCGGCCGCCGCGGCGCGGGTTGCCGCCGCCAATGCCTTCAGGCCCCCCTCGCCCGCCACCAGCGCCGCGGCCCGCGCCTGCAAGGTGTCGGCAAGGTCGGCCAATGCATCGGCCTCGACGCGGTGCTTGCGGGCCATGGCGCGCAGGTCGAACAGCCGGGTTTCGGTCGCTTCGAGCCGCGCCGGGTCGGCATCGAGCGCCTGGACGGCCGCTGCCAGCCGGGTTTCGGCTTCGCCGGCCTCCACCAGCGCGCGATCGAGGCTCTCCAGCGCTTCGCCGAGCAGCGGATGTTCGGCGCCGATGCGGTCGAGCCGCCGCGCCGCCTGCGCCAACTGGCCGATTCCGCCGTCTTTTCCGGACAGTAACGCCTCGACCGCGGTCAGGTCGTCGGTCAGCCGCGCGCCCTTTTGCATCGATGCACGCGCCTCGGCGAGCTCGGCTTCCTCGCCTGGCAGCGCATTCAGCGCCGATAATTCCTTGATTGCGTGATCAAGCCATTCCCGGTCGCGCTGGTCACTCTCCAGGCGTTCGGCAGCCATTGTTTCCGCCGATTTGGCCGCCTGCCAGGCCCCCCACGCCCCCCGAACCGCCGCCAGTTGCGATGCCAGCCCGGCAAAACTGTCAAGCAACGCCCGATGGCCGCGCGCCGCCAGCAGGCCACGATCATCGGACTGGCCGTGAATCTCCACCAGGGCCGCTCCCGCCTCGCGCAGCAGCGCCGCCGACACCGGCTGGTCGTTGACATAGGCGCGGCTGCCGCCATCGGCCTTCAGCTGGCGGCGCAGGATGATCGGCATATCGCCGTCGCCGGCGCCGTCGATATCGTTGGCCAGCAGCAGCGCGCGCGCCGGATGCGCGGCCCCGACGGTGAATTCCGCCGTCACCCGCGCCGAATCGGCGCCGGTCCGCACCAGCCCGGCATCGCTGCGTGCGCCCATCGCCAGCCCCAGCGCGTCGAGCAGGATCGATTTGCCCGCCCCGGTTTCGCCGGTCAGCACCGACAGGCCGGCGCTGAAATCCAGCGCCAGCGCTTCGATCAGCACCACGTTGCGGATATCGAGCAGGGTCAGCACGGCCCTTCCTTACAAGTGCTTTGGCCGTTCGTCTCCCCCGCTGCAGCGGCCCCGACACCAGCCTTTGTGCTTGCGCAAAGCGGAAAAATCCCTATACGGCGGCGCTTCACGAAACCCGGGGCTTCCGGCGGTCGCCGATGCGGCCTAAAGACGCCGTGAGACACGCCTCAACCGCAAGACAGATACAGGTGCCTTATGGCCGTTCCGAAACGCAAGACTTCGCCTTCCAAGCGCAACATGCGCCGCAGCCACCACGCGCTGGTCCCGGCCGCGTTCCAGGAATGCCCCAATTGTGGCGAGCTGAAGCAGCCGCACCACCTGTGCAACGCCTGCGGCCACTATAACGGGCGCGAAGTCATCGCCGAAAACCAGGCCTGAATCCGTTCAGGCCCTGGTGGCTGACGCCGAACGCATGATCGCCCCCGTCCCGTCCGCAACGGTCTCGCCGACCATTGCGCTCGACGTGATGGGTGGTGATGCCGGCCTGGCCGATGTCATGGCCGCCGCCGAACTGGCCTCCGAACGCTATCCGCGCCTCGTCTTTCGCCTGCACGGCCCCGAAACCCGCATCAAGGCGGAGCTGGCGCGTTGCCCGCGCCTCGCCGCCACGGCCGTCGTCGTCCACACCGACGAGGTCGTGAAGGGCACCGACAAGCCCAGCCAGGCGTTGCGCCGCTCGCGCACCTCGTCGATGGGCATGGCCATCCAGTCGGTCAAGGACGGCGCCGCCCATGCCGCAGTCTCCGCCGGCAACACCGGCGCGCTGATGGCGATGGCGCTGTTCGCGCTGCGCACCATGCCGGGCATCGACCGCCCCGCCCTCGCCGCGCTGCTGCCGACACTGAAGAATGATTCGGTCGTCCTCGACCTGGGCGCCAATACCGAATGCGATGCCGAAAACCTGGTGCAGTTCGCCGTCATGGGCGCCGCCTTTGCCCGCACCGTGCTCGGCCTTGAAAAGCCGCGGGTCGCCCTCCTCAACATCGGCGAGGAGGAATTGAAGGGCACCGATGAGTTGAAGGAAGCCGCCGGGCTGCTGCGCGGCGCCAATCTGCCGATGACATTCGAGGGCTTTGTCGAAGGCGACAAGATCGGCCAGGGCAATGTCGATGTCATCGTCACCGACGGTTTTTCCGGCAATATCGCGCTGAAAACCGCCGAAGGCACCGGCAAGCTGGTCGTCGGCCTGCTCACCGCCGCCTTCAAATCATCCTGGCTGACGCAGCTCGGCTATCTGCTGTCGCGCGGCGCGCTGTCGGCACTGCGCGCGCATCTCGATCCCAATGCCCATAACGGCGCGGTTTTCCTGGGCCTGAACGGCATCGTCGTCAAAAGCCACGGATCGGCGAACGTGCGCGGCATTGCCAACGCCATCGGCGTGGCGCACGACCTGATCGCCGACAATGTCAGCGAACGCATCATGCACGATCTCGCCAATTTCCAGGCGCACCGCCCGGCGGTTGCCGAAATCGCCGCCAAGTGATCGCCGCGGCATGATCCGGGCCCGCATCATCGGCACCGGCAGCTATCTGCCCCAGCACATCCTGAGCAATGTCGAGCTCGCCGCTCGCGTCGACACCAGCGACGAATGGATCGTCGAACGCACCGGCATCCGCCAGCGCCACATCGCCGCCGAGGGGGAATTCACCTCGGATCTCGCCACAGAAGCTGCCCGCAAGGCGCTGGAAAGCTGCGGCCTGACCCCCGACGACATCGACCTGATCGTCGTCGCGACGGCCACCCCCGACCAGACGTTCCCGGCCTGCGCCACCGTTGTGCAGCACAAATTGGGCATGATCCACGGCGTCGCCTTCGATGTCGCGGCGGTGTGCTCGGGTTTCCTCTATGCCCTGCAGGTCGCCGATGCGCTGATCACGTCCGGCGCCTATCGCACCGCGCTGGTCATCGGCGCCGAAACCTTCTCGCGGATCCTCGACTGGGAGGATCGCGGCACCTGCGTGCTGTTCGGCGATGGCGCCGGCGCCGTGGTGCTCCGCGCCGAAGCCGGCACCGGCACCGCTGTCGATCGCGGCATTCTTGCCACCCGCCTGCACAGCGACGGCCGCTACAACGACCTGCTCTATGTCGACGGCGGCCCCGGATCGACCGGCACTACCGGCAAGCTGCGCATGAAGGGCCGCGAGGTGTTCCGCCACGCCGTCACCAACCTGGCCGCGGTGATGACCGAAACGCTCGGCGCCGCCGGGCTCGATCCCGCCGAGGTCGCGTGGGTGATCCCCCACCAGGCCAATCTGCGCATTCTCGAGGGCACGGCGAAAAAGCTGGGCCTGCCGATCGAGCGCGTCGTCGTCACTGTCGACCGCCATGCCAACACCTCGGCGGCATCGGTGCCGCTGGCGCTCGACGCCGCGGTCCGCGACGGGCGGGTGAAAGCCAATGATTTGCTGTTGTTGGAAGCGATGGGTGGTGGCTTTACCTGGGGGGCCGCCGCAGTCAGGTGGTAGCTTATTCCATAATCTTCGGTTAATGATGGTGGGAGTGTCGCGGCTTGCGTGTTTCGAGGCGTCCGTTGGGGGAAGGTGAAGCGAATGAGCAAGACAGAAAGCATCGCAGCAGGCAGCCTGACGCGCGCCGACCTGGCCGACGCGGTTCACAACGAAATCGGGCTTTCCAGGGCCGAATCGGCGTCGCTGGTCGAATCGGTGCTCGATCGCATCGGTGATGCGCTGGTTGCCGGCAACAACGTCAAGATCTCGTCCTTCGGCAGTTTCGTCCTGCGCCAGAAGGGCCTGCGCATCGGCCGCAACCCCAAGACCGGCATCGAAGTGCCGATCGAGCCGCGCACCGTGCTGACCTTCCGCCCGAGCCAGCTACTGCGCGAGGCGATCAACAAGCCGGCGAATAAGGGCTAGGCCATGGCATCTGCAGGCGCCGGCGGAAGCGCGGACAAGGAAAAATCCGACCGGGCGTTCCGGACGATCAGCGAGGCGGCCGAAACGATCGGCGTGCCCCAGCATGTCCTGCGCTTCTGGGAAACGCGCTTTCCGCAGCTGCAACCGTTGAAGCGTGGTGGCAACCGCCGCTATTACCGCCCGGCCGACATGGCGCTGCTCGCCACCATCAAGGCGATGCTCCACGACGAGGGGCTGACCATCCGCGGCGCCCAGCTGGCGCTCGGTGGCACCAAGGACCGCGCCAAGCCGGCGCCGGTTCGCACCGTCATGGAGCCGCCGCCGGCCCCCGAAGCCGTTCCCGCCATTGTGCCGACGCCAGTCGCCACCTTTGTACCGCCTTCCATTCCAGGGCCGATCCTCGACCTCGCCGCCCTGCGCGACATCCGCGACCGCCTGCGCCACGCCCTCGCGGCCTGACCGGTGCGCAGCCTTGCCGTGTTCAGCGTCAAGGGTGGCGTCGGCAAATCGGCCCTGGCGGTCAATCTCGCCCATGCCGCGGCCTCGCTGTCGGCGCGCCGCACGCTGTTGTGGGACCTCGACGCCCAGGGCGCCGCGACCTACACACTGCGCCTGACCGCCCGCGCCGACGCGTCGGCGCGCAAGGGCATCGCCGGCGGCGACCTGATGCCGCTGGTCCAGGCGTCGGATTTCGCCAGGCTCGACGTGCTCGCCGCCGACAAGTCGCTCCGCCAGCTCGAAAAACAGCTCGGCGAGGACGACAGGGCCAAGCGGCTGCGAAAGCTGATCAAGTCGTTGGAGGCCGAGTATGACCGCGTCATCCTCGACTGCCCGCCCGGCCTGACCCAGCTCGCCGACCAGGTGTTTCGCGCCGTCGACCTGCTCGTTGTGCCGATGCTGCCCTCCCCGCTGTCGATGCGGGCCTATGACCAGTTGCTCGAGCATCTGGCCAAACACCATCGCGGCAGCGCGCCGACGGTGCTGCCGGTGTTCACCATGGTCGATCGCCGCAAGGCCCTCCACCGCAGCACCGTGGCGCTGGCGCCCGACAGGCCCGTCATCCCCTATGCCGCCGCCATCGAAACCATGGCGGCGACGCAGATGCCGGTGCTGGCCGGATCGCCAAAGTCGCCCGCCGCCCGCGCGCTCGCGGGACTGTGGACCGAGGTCGAGCGGGCGCTGGTGAAACTCGGGTAGACATTAGGGTACAGCCGTCCGGTAGTGCGAAATACTCAAGAAAGAGGTCCAGACTAAAGCGCCTCTATTCGTAAGTCTCTACCTAGGTCGTCGCAATTCTCGCCAAATCGGCTAGGATAAGGAGAGTTATTGTGGAACCTCTACTTGATGAAATCCGAGCAACTTTTGACTGTGGGATTTACTATCCGGTCGTATCGACATTGTTGATGTTGCCTGACGCCTGTGGCGCTGTTGAATTCTGGGGTCAGCCAAAGAAGCCGAAGGAGCGGTATGTAGAATGGTACGATAAATGGGTATTGCCTCGATTTACAGCTAAGATAGTAAACTTTGATGGCTCAGTAGTTTATATAGTGCGAAACGCATTGATTCATGAGTCGACGGGATTCACCAGAGGCAAGCATGGATTTGACCGCATTATCTTCGTGCCACCGAACCGAGCAAACGTCGTGGTTAATTTCTACCTCGCCAGAACCGGAGCCCGACCCAATGATGCGGCATTCTATATAACGATCAAAGACTTCATGATCGCTCTGGATTTGGGCGTGCGCGAATGGCTTAGCGAAGTCCAAAGCGATGCCGATAAGCGAAGATCCGATGCAGTTGATAAACTGATCCAATATCGGCCACATGGACAATGGCCTTACATCGACGGTCTTCCGATAATATGTTAGACTTAAAGCGGCCTGTTAATTCTGCGCAGCCCTACTCCGCCGCCACCCGCCCCGGCGCTTCCGCCCCCGGCAGCTCGCGCACTTCCGCGCCGCCGCGCCGCGCGCGCAGCCGGGCGTTGATGCCTTCGATGCCGAGATAGACGACCGGCGTGATGAACAG
Source organism: Sandarakinorhabdus sp. DWP1-3-1 (assembly GCF_049896705.1). Taxonomy (NCBI): domain Bacteria; kingdom Pseudomonadati; phylum Pseudomonadota; class Alphaproteobacteria; order Sphingomonadales; family Sphingosinicellaceae; genus Sandarakinorhabdus; species Sandarakinorhabdus sp. DWP1-3-1. The sequence continues at coordinate 937,527 of NZ_JAFCUV010000001.1, forward strand.
CGTCAGCACCTGGCTGACCAGCAGCCCGCCCATCACCGCGATCCCCAGCGGCTGGCGCAGTTCGGCGCCGGCGCCGATGCCGAAGGCCAGCGGTGCGGCGGCGGCCATGGCGGCGAAGGTCGTCATCATGATCGGGCGGAAGCGCTTTGATGCCGCCTCGCGGATGGCGTGGACCGGGGTCCAGCCGTGCTCGCGCTGCCCGGCGAGCGCAAAATCGATCATCATGATGGCGTTTTTCTTGACGATGCCGATCAGCAGCACGACGCCGATGATGCCGATGATGTCCAATGGCATGTTGAACAGCCACAAGAAGGCCACCGCGCCGATGCCGGCGGCCGGCAGGCCCGACAGGATGGTGATCGGGTGGGCGAAGCTTTCATACAGCACGCCCAGGACGATGTAGATCACGATGATGGCGGCGAGGAACAGGATCGGCATCGACGATGTCGAGGCGCCGAATTGCTGGGCATTGCCGCCGAAGGCGCCGCTGATGCTTGCCGGCTGGTCGAGCTCCGCCGCCGCGGCATCGATCAATGGCTTGGCCTGTGACAGCGCCACCCCCTTGGCGAGGTTGAAGGAGACGGTGACGGCCGGCAACTGGCTCTGGTGGGCGACGACCGTCGGCGCGCCTTCGATGTTCAGCGTGACGAGCGCCGACAGCGGCACCAGCTGGCCCGGCGCGCCATTGACCGCGGCCGAGCGCACCGTCAGCCGGCCGATGCCGTCCGGCGTCATCTGCTGGGTCGATTCGGCCTCCATGATCACGTCATAGCTGTCGGCATCGGTGTAGATCGTCGACACCTGCTGGTTGCCGAAGGCGGCGAACAGGGTCTGGCGGATGGCGGCGACCGGCACGCCGAGCCGGCTGGCGGCATCGCGATCGACCTTGACCATGACCTGGCGGGCGCCGCGCTGGTAATCGGTCGACACGTCCTCGAACCCCGGCGTGGCGCGCAGGCGGGCCTCGAGCTGCGGCGCATAGGCATAGAGGCTTTCCTTGTCGACCGACGACAACGTGTACTGGTAGTTCGACGAGGACTGGCGGCCGCCGAGCTGCAAGTTCTGCGGGATGTTGGGGAAGGCCGAGATGCCGGGGATGCTTGCCAGCTTCTTGCGCAACCGCGCCTGGACGACTTCGGCGGAATCGCGCTCGGACCGCGGTTTCAGCGGTGCGAACATGCGGCCGGTGTTGGCGCTGCCGAAACTGCCGCCGCCGAGGAAGCTGTTGACGCGCAGTACCGCCGGGTCGGCGCGCACGATCCGCGCCACCTGGTCCTGCTTGGCCTGCATGTCGGTGAAGCTGATGTCGGGTGCCGCCTCGGTACCGATGAAGATGGCGCCGGTATCTTCCGTCGGGAAAAAGCCCTTGGGCACCACGGTGAAGCCCCAGATTGCGACGCCGATCGACACGACGGTCAGCACGCCGACGATCTTCCTGTGCCGCAACGTCGAATCGAAGGCCCTGATGTAGCGCGACTGCAGCTTGCCGAAGGCGCGGGTGGAGGCGCGCGCGACGCGGCTGCCCTCCCCCTGGTGGCCGGGTTTCAACACGCGGGCCGCGACCATGGGGATCAGCGTCAGCGACAAGGCCGCCGAAATGGCGATGGCGATCGTCATCGTCACCGCGAATTCGCGGAACAACCGCCCGATGACGCCGCCCATGAACAGCAGCGGGATGAACACCGCGACCAGCGAAATCGAAATCGACAGCACGGTGAAGGCGATTTCGTTGGCACCGGTCACCGCCGCCCGGCGCGGGTCCTCGCCGCCCTCGATCCGCCGCACGATGTTTTCGAGGACGACGATGGCATCGTCGACGACGAAGCCGGTCGCCAGCGTCAGCGCCAGCAGCGACAGGTTGTCGAGGTTGAACTTGAAGAAATACATGCCGGCAAAGGTGCCGACGGCGGCCAGCGGCAGCACGATCGCCGGGATGATCGTCGCGCGCCAGTCACCGAGCACCAGATAGATGACGAGGATGACGAGGATCGCGGTGCCGACCAGCGTGTATTGCGCATCGGTGACCGAATGGCGGACCGAATCCGATCGGTCGACGATCGGCTGCATGGTGATCGACGGCGGCACCGATGCCTGGATCGCGGGCAAGGTCGCGAGCACATCGTCGACCAGCTTGACGACATTGGCGCCGGGCTGGCGCGAGATGGCGAGCGTCAGCGACGGTTCACCGTTGAGTTTCGACCCGCCGTAATAGTTCTCGAAACTGTCGATGACCTTGGCGACGTCGCCGACCCGCACCGGCAGGCCATCGCGGCTGGCGACGATGATACTGGCGAATTCGCGCGTCGTCTCGAGGTTGCCGCTGGCATCGAGGATGTAGCTGCGTTCCCCGCGAGTGATCGAACCGACGGCGATGTTGCTGTTGGCGGCGGCGACCGCGGCGCGCACATCGTCGGGCGTCAGGTTGCGGGCCGTCAGCGCGGCGGGATCGAACTGGATGCGCATCGCATAGCGGCGGCTGCCATAGGTCTGCACCTCGCCGACGCCCGACATGGTGGAGATGCGCGGCACCACCAGCGTGTCGACGATGGTCTGCAGCGCGTTCGACGACCGTGTCCTGTCGCGGATGGAGATCAGCAGCACGGCCTGGTCGGCGGGATTGATCTTCTTGAAGGTCGGCGGCGTCGGCATCTCGCGCGGCAGGCGACGCGCCACCGCCGACAGCGCCGATTGCACGTCGAGCGCCGCCGCATCGATGTTGCGATCGAGCGCGAACTGGACGGTGACGGTGGTGGAGCCCGTCGTCGACGACGAGGTGATCAGATCGATGCCGGCGATGGTCGACAGCTGGCGCTCGATGGGGGTCGCGACCGACGAAGCCATGGTCGCCGGATTGGCGCCGGGCAGGTTGGTGCTGATCTGGATGGTCGGCAGGTCAACCTCGGGCAGCGCCGAAACCGGCAGGGTGCGATAGCCGAAGATGCCGGCAAAGATCAGCGCCAGGCTGAGCAGCACCGTGGCGACGGGCCGTTCGACGGCGAGGCGCACCAGCCCCATCAGCCGCCGACCGTCGGTGCCGGCGCGGGCGCCGCGGCGGCGGTGCGGGGCGGGCGGCCGGGGCCGTCCTTGGTGCGCACCTTGTCGCCGGGTTTCAGCTTGGACAGCGCATCGACGACGATCCGCTCACCCGGTGCGACGCCGCTGGCGAGATAGACCTTCCCGCCCGACCGGCCGGCGACGGTGACATCGCGCATGGCGATCTTGCCGTCGCTGCCGATCGCCCAGACGAACGGCGCGTCGCGGCCCGTCTGCACCGCCGCCTCGGGCAGGGCGATGCGCGGCCGCGCGGCACCCAGCGGCAGCGCGATGTTGATGATGCCGCCCGGCCACAGCACATTGCCGACATTGGCGAATTCCGCCTTGGCGGCGACCGCGCCATTGCCGGCGCCGACATTGTTGTCGAGGAAGGTCAGCCGCCCTTGCGCGATCGCCGGCGCGCTGTCGTCTTCCTGCGGGCGGGCGACGACGCTGACCGGGCCGGACCCCATCGCCGTCCGCACCATCTGGATCTGGTCGGCCGGCACCAGGAACCGCACGGCGATCGGCGACAGCTGGTTGACGGTCACCAGCGGCAGCGTGTCGGCGGCGCGGATGTTGGCGCCGAGCCGGAAACCGATCTCCCCCGTGCGCCCGCTGACAGGCGCGCGGATGGTCAGGTAGCTCAATGTCGTTTCGGCGCTCTGCACCTCCGCCTCGGCGCCGGCGATGGCGGCGGCGGCGGTTCCCGCCAGCGCGCGGCGCTGGTCGACGACGGCGCCGGAAACAAAGCCCTTGCCGACCAGCGCCTCGGCGCGGGTCAGTTCGCCCCTCGCCAGCATGGCCTGGGCGTGCGCGCTGGCGAGGCCGGCGCGGGCCTGGGCGAGGGCTGCCCGCGCCGCGCGGTCGTCGAGCTGGAACAGCGGCTGGCCGGCGCGGACGGCGTCGCCTTCGTTGAACAGGATGCGGGTGATCTGGCCGTCGATGCGCGACCGCACCTGCACCGATTGCAGCGGCGTGACGGTGCCGAGCGCAATCAGGCTTGGCGCGAAATCGACGGCGCCCGCGGTCTGCGCCCCGACCAGCGCCGGCGGCCGCGCCTTTTTGGCATCGGCACCGCCGCCATCGCCGCCACAGGCGGAAAGGGCGAACAGCGGCAGCAGGCCCAGGGGAGACAGACGGTTCATGCGGACGCTATAACCTCATACGAAACAATCGCCTGCTACCCGGTATTCCTGTCCGGCGCCGCCCGGCAACGCCGGCGCGGCGATTCGCCCCGGCCTGCGCAGGCGATACCGTCCGCCGTCGCGTGCGTTCAGGCCTTCAGCCGCCAGCCGGAGCGCAGGACCCGGTAGCTGACGACCCACAGCAGCACGTTGACAACGAACAGGAGTATCGCGCCCTGCCCCAGCAATCCATCGGAAACCCCGATGAATCCACTGCGAAATCCGTCGATGACATAAAAGAAAGGATTGGCATGGCTGATCATCTTCATCGTCGGGTTGACGCGGTCGATGGCATAGAAGGTGCCCGACAGCAGCGTCAGTGGCTGAATGACGAAGTTGGTCACCGCCGCGGCATGGTCGAACTTGTCAGCCCAGATGCCGGTCAGCACGCCGAGCAGCGCCAGCATGACCGCGCCCATCGTGCCGAAATAGATCACCAGCAACGGATCGCGGATCGGCACGTCGACGCCGGGCGCCACCGCCATCACCGCCCACACCGCGATGCCGACCAGCCAGGCCCTGGTCAGCGCGCCGGCGACATAGGCGGCGACGAGTTCCCCCGCCGACAGCGGCGGCATCAGCACGTCGATGATCGAGCCCTGCACCTTGGCGACCAGCAGCGACGACGATGAATTGGCAAAGGCGTTCTGGATCATGCCCATGACGATAAGGCCCGGCCCCAGGAAATCGGGATAGGGCACGCCGAGCACCGCCGTCCGCGTGCCGCCCAGCGCGAGGGCGAAAATGACGAGGAACAACAGCGTCGTAATGGCCGGCGCCCAGATCGTCTGCAACTGCACCTTGAAAAACCGGCGCACCTCCTTCAGATACAGCGTCTTCAACCCCTGCCAGTTGACCGACGGGATGACGACCACGCCCGGTTCGGGATGGCGGGCACCCTGAGCGATTTTCGGACTATCGGGGTTCAGCATTCCCCGGCTTTAACGCCGGGACCGTGACCACCGCAAGGCGGCACGGCAACAGGGACGATATTGATGGCCTGGACCGACGAACGCATCGCACAGCTGAAAGCCGGCTGGGAAGGCGGCATGACCGCCAGCCAGATCGCCGAACTGCTCGGTGAAGGCGTCAGCCGCAACGCGGTCATCGGCAAGGCGCATCGCCTGGGCCTCGAATCGCGCCCGTCGCCTGTGAAGGGCGGCGAGGAGCCGGTGGCCGAGGCCGCACCCGCCGCCGCTGCTGCCCCCGTCGCGGCACCCGCTGCGGCAGCGCCGGTCGCGCCGGCGCCGGTCATCGCCCGCCCCGCGCCGCCACCGGTCGCCAAGAAGCCGGCGCGCAGTGGCAAGGCCGCCAAGACGACGCTGCTCGACCTGAACGAAAAGGTCTGCAAATGGCCGATCGGCCATCCCGGCGACGCCGACTTCCATTTCTGCGGCAAGGCCTCGCAGGCCGGTTTCCCCTATTGCACCGAACATTGCCTCGTCGCCTATCAGGCGCAGCTGCCGCGCCGCGATCGCGATCGCCGGCCGCCGCCGCAGATGCCGGGCATGCCGCGGCGCTGATGCCCGTCCCGCGGTGATCGTCGCCGATATCGCCGATCACCGCGAGGCCGCGCGCCGCCGGCTGCCGCCGTTCCTGTTCGAATATATCGACGGCGGTTCCTACGCGCAGACCAGCTTGCACCGGAACGTCGCCGACCTGCAGGCCATCGCGCTGAAGCAGCGGGTGATGCGCGACGTGTCGGCGATCGACACCTCGACGTCATGGTTCGGCATGCACCAGGCGCTGCCGGTCGCGCTCGGCCCGGTCGGCCTTGCCGGCATGTACGCCCGCCGCGGCGAGGTCCAGGCCGCCCGCGCTGCTGCCGCCGCCGGCGTGCCCTTCTGCCTGTCCACCCTGTCGATCTGCGCCCTGCCCGAGGTCGCGGCCGCGGCGCCGCCGCCCTGGTTCCAGCTCTACATGATGAAGGATCGCGGCTTCATGCGCGACCTGATGGCGCGTGCCAAGGCGGCGGGCTGCCCGGCGCTGGTCTTCACCGTCGACCTGCCGGTGGCCGGCGCGCGCTACCGCGATCGCCGCTCGGGCCTCGCCGGCGCGCCGGGCCTCGGCGGCCAGTTGCGGCGGGTCGGCCAGGCGCTGCGCCACCCCGGCTGGGCCTGGGATGTCGGCCTGCACGGGCGCCCGCACCACCTCGGCAATGTCGCGGCGCTGCTCGGGCGCCAGTCGGGACTGGAGGACTTCTTCGCCTGGATCGCCGGCAACATGGACGCATCGGTGACTTGGGCCGACCTGGAGGCGGTGCGCGCCGCCTGGGACGGGGCGCTGATCCTGAAGGGCGTGCTCGATGCCGATGATGCGCGCTCGGCACTCGTCGCCGGCGCCGATGGCCTGGTGGTGTCCAACCATGGCGGGCGGCAACTGGATGGCGTGCTGTCGGCAGCGCGCGCCCTGCCCGCCATCGCCGATGCCGTCGGCGGCCGCATGACGCTGTTCGCCGATGGCGGGGTACGCTCCGGGCTCGACGTCGCGCGGCTGCTGGCGCTGGGCGCCGACGGCGTCTGGCTGGGCCGTGCCTGGGCCTGGGCGCTCGGCGGCGGTGGACAGGCCGGCGTCGCCCATATGCTCGCGCTCATCGCCGCCGAACTGCGCGTCGCCATGGCGCTGACCGGCGTGACCAGCGTGGCCGCCATCGACGCCGACGCGCTGGTTGCGAATGGGGCGCCACGCAGTTAACGTAAGCGTCAAGCAGCGGGGGCTGCGCCCGGGAGAACAGCGTGACCAACCATTTCGACGTGCTGATCGTCGGTGCCGGCCTGTCGGGCATCGGCGCCGCGGTACACCTGCAAAAGGGCGCGCCGGATCGCAGCTATGCCATTCTCGAAGGCCGCGACGCCATCGGCGGCACCTGGGACCTGTTCCGCTACCCCGGCATCCGGTCGGACAGCGACATGTACACGCTGGGCTACAGCTTCAAACCCTGGGAACAGGCCAACGCCATCGCCGACGGCCCGAGCATCCGCGACTATGTCAGCGAAACCGCCCGCGAGCACGGTATCGAACGGCACATCCGCTTCGGCAACAAGGTCAGGTCGGCCGACTGGGACAGCGCCACGGCGCGCTGGACGGTGACGACCGGGCAATCCGATGGCGGCACCGGGCAATTCACCTGCAATTTCCTCTACATGTGCTCGGGTTATTACAGCTATTCGAAAGGCCATAAGCCCGAATGGCCGGGCGAGGCGGACTTTGCCGGCCAGGTCATCCAGCCGCAATTCTGGCCGGAAAACCTCGACTATGCCGGCAAGCGCGTCGTCATCATCGGATCGGGCGCCACCGCCGTCACGCTGGTGCCGGCCATGGCGCAAAAGGCGGCGCATGTGACGATGCTGCAGCGGTCGCCGACCTACATGGTCAGCCGGCCGGGCAGCGACGGCATTGCCAATGCCTTGCGCAGGATACTGCCGGCGCAACTGGCCTATGACATCGTCCGCTGGAAGAATGTCACGCTCGGCATGTGGTTCTACAACCAGACGCGGAAGAACCCCGCGAAAGTCCGCGCCAGCCTGCTCGGCCGACTGCAGAAACTGCTGCCCGACGGCTATGACATGGCCACGCATTTCAACCCCAAATACAACCCCTGGGACCAGCGGCTCTGCCTCGTTCCCGACAACGACCTGTTCGACGCCATCAGGGCCGGCAAGGCCGATATCGCCACCGACACCATCGACCGTTTCGAGGCCGACGGCATCCGCCTCGCCTCGAGCGCGCTGCTGAAGGCCGATATCGTCGTGGCGGCGACCGGCCTGAAGCTGGAGGCGCTGGGCGGCATGGCGGTCAGCGTCGACGGGCAGCCCCGCGCCATCGGCGAGACGCTGTCGTACAAGGGCATGATGTTCTCCGGCCTTCCCAACCTTGCGGTCAGCTTCGGCTATATCAACGCCAGCTGGACGCTGCGGTCCGACCTGATCGCCGAATATGTCGTGCGCCTGCTCAACCACATGAAGGCGACCGGCGTGGCGGTGGCGACCCCCACCCCCGGCCCCGACGTCCAGCCCGAGCGGCTGGCGATGGACCTGTCGTCCGGCTACGTCCAGCGGGGCGCCGACGCCCTGCCGAAATCCGGTAACCGCGCGCCCTGGATGGTCACCGCGAGCTACAAGCACGACCGCAAGGAACTGCGCGAGGGCGACCTGGCGCAGGAGATGGTGTTCTCGAAGGCGGCGGTGGTGGTGCGACCGGAACTGGCCGAAGCCGCGGAGTAAACCCATCCTCCCTCTCCCGCCTGCGGGAGAGGCGACTCGGCGCCTCCGCCGAGCGGGTGAGGGTGTTTCTTTCGTCCCAAAGCGCACAAACACCCTCACCCGGCGCGCTGACGCGCGTCTCGCCTCTCCCGCAAGCGGGAGAGGGTTGACATTTATCTCCTATTTGGTTAGCACAGTGAGCGTTTCGCTCTTTCACATCGTGAGTATCTGTAGGATTCGGCGGCGAAGATATATCTTCGCGGCGGCAAAGACGCAAAGTGAGTGACTTTCGAGACTTTTGGAGGACTTGTTCGTGCCGGCCCGGAGAGTACGGTCCGGCTTCGCCCATTTGCGGACGTTCGCCCGGTACGCCAACCTACGCGCGTCGGCACAAGGATCGATGATTTGAAGTACGATGATGCATCATGGCACTATGGCGGCGATTTCCCTTCCAGCCTTCCCGAGAGTGCTGGGGCGACGCACATTGCGATGTTCGTATCGTGGGCTGTCCTGAATGGCATGGCAGGTGATCTGCATACCAGCGAATGCTCCGAAGATCTTGGGAAGCTCAGAAGGCAGGAGATCTCGCCCGGAGAATGGTTGCTCAGCGTCTGTGATGGTAAGTTTACTGACGAGGACTTGAATGGCGACGGACAGCAGTTCGCGGCAGCTTACTACGCACACGAGAATGGGCTTCACACAGGGTCGGGATCATACCTAGCTGATTACGACCATGCATTCTCCAGCACCGAAACGCTCTACCATGTTCCCGATACATGGGAGACACAGGCGACCGTCAGCCGGTTTATAGAAGCGCGCTTAGCCCGATGGCGGAACGGCAGTTAACCACCCTTTTCTGTCTCGCCGACACCGGTTGGCAGTTCCCGCCCGGCGTTCAGACCTCCCGGCGCCCTAGGCCATCGGCCGATCGATCAGCACCGCCAGCAGCAACGCCGGGCCGCCATGCGCCACCCATGCGTGGTTGGTACCGCGCTGGATGACCACCTGCCCCGGCTTGATCCGGGTCTCGCTGCCTTCGAGGACGAGGCTGACATCGCCCTGCAGCAGGCAGATGACGTCGATCGAGTGGGTCTCGTGCATCGCCGGGTGGCGGGTCTGGTCGATGATGTGGCGGTCGCCGTCGAAGCCGGCGAAGACGGTCTTCACGATGGCGTCGAGCTGCGGCTTGGGCACGCCGTCGGGCAGCGGCGCCACGACGAACCAGCGCACCTGGACGTTGCCGGGCCTAGGACCAAGCACGGCGCGGGTGGTGCCGAGGTCGGCGTGATCCTTTGGGTCGAGTGGCGCCGAGGTCGAATCCTCCCAGATCTCGAACAGACCGCCGAGATCGGGGTCGCCGCTGAACGCCGAGGGGCCGCCGTCGATGATGACGACCGACTGCCCGCCGGCGTCGTCGCCGGTGACGACCCGGCGCATGGCGTCGCGAAAGGCGGTCAAATCCGCTCCTTCACATAGCGGCCGGGGGCATCCTCGATGGCCTTGTACTTGCCCTTGCCCGGCACCCGCGGTTTGACGCGTTCACCCGAGCGCGGCGCCAGCCAGGCGATCCAGTCGGGCCACCAGCTTCCCTTGGTCTCCTTGGCGCCCGCAACGAAGTCGTCGAAGCGTTCGGGCAGCGTGTCGCTGGTCCAATATTGATATTTGTTCTGCGACGGCGGGTTGACGACGCCGGCGATATGGCCCGATCCGGCGAGGACGAAGCGCTTTTCACCGGTGAAGTTGCTGGTCAGCTTGTAAGCCGATCGCGCCGGGGCGATATGGTCCTCCTTGCCGCCCTGGATATAGCTCGGCGTCGCCACCTTCGTGAGGTCGATCGGCACGCCCAGTACGGTGATGCCGCCGGGCTTGACCAGCAGATTGTCGCGGTAAATGTCCTTCAGATAGCTCATGTGCCATTTCGCCGGCACGTTGGTCGCGTCGCTGTTCCAATAGAGCAGGTCGAAGGGGAAATAATCCTTCCCCATCATGTAGTTGTTGACGACATAGTTCCAGATCAGGTCGTTCGACCGCAGCAGGTTGAACGTCATCGCCATGTTGCGGCCGTCGAGCCAGGGCTTTTCCGCGGTCAGCCGCTCGACCGCTTCCAGCCCGGCATCGTCGATGAACACCGCCAGTTCGCCGCATTCGCTCATGTCGACCTGGGCGGTGAAGAAGGTCGCGGACCTGACCTTGTCGGCCTCCCCCCGCGCCGCCAGCACCGCGAGCGTGGCGGCGAGCGTAGTGCCGGCCACGCAATAGCCGATGGTATGGGCGCTGGCGGTGCCGCAGATTTCGAGCACGATGTCGAGCGCGGTCAACTGGCCTTCGCCGACATAGGTGTCGAGCGTCGCGTCGGCGAGCGTCGCGTCGGCGCTTTTCCAGCTGGTGACGAACACCGTCAGCCCCTGTTCGACCGCCCAGCGGATGAAGCTTTTTTCCGCAGTCAGGTCGAGAATGTAGAATTTGTTGATCCACGGCGGGAAGATCAGCAGCGGGATCTCGTAAACCGTGTCGGTCGTCGGGCTGTACTGGATCAGCTGGAACAGGCGGTTTTCGAACACCACCTTGCCCGGCGTGATGGCGACGTTGCGGCCGACCTCGAAGGCGTTCTCGTCGGTCATCTTCATGCGGCCGGCCTTCAGGTCCTCGAGCAGATGCTCGAGCCCTTTCAGCAGGTTGCTGCCGCCGGTTTCGGCGGTCTTCTTCAGCACCTCGGGGTTGGTCAGCGCGAAATTGGAGGGTGACATGGCATCGACGAACTGCTTGACGAGAAACTGCGCCTTGGCTTTCTCGTGCTCGTCGAGGCCCTCGATGCCCTGCGTCGCCTCCATCACATAGCTGGAGGTGAGCAGGTAGGACTGGCGCAGGAAATCAAAGGCCGGCGCCTCCTGCCAGGCCTCGCCGGCAAAGCGCTTGTCCTTGACCGCACCGACCGGGCTGGCAACACTGCCCGGCGTCAGGAACGACTGCCACAGTGCCATCGCATCGGTCATATAGCGGGTCTGCAGCTCGAACAGGCGCTGCGGATCGGTCATCGCCGCGGCGACGGCGCGCTGCCAGGTGGCGACGACGCCGAGCGGATCGGCGACCGGCAGCCCCGGCTCCTTCGACCAGAATTCGAGCATCAGCTGCTGCCCGCGCCCGGCCAGTTCGGTCCATTTCTGGAATGCTTCGAGCGGCTGCACGTCCACCGGCGTCTCGGCCATCTGCCTGTTCCCCAAAGCGCGATATTTGTCGCCCGGTACTTTGGCCCTCGGGACCCGGATGGCAACCCCCGTCGGCGCATCGATTCCGCACTTTCGGCGCCGGCACGGAGGCGTTATGAACGCATCGACGCTGGCGCAACCGGCTGGTGGTCCTTTGGGAGAATAGACATGATCCGTTCGATCTTCATCCTCGCCGCGACCCTGGTCGCCGCCCCGGCGCTGGCCCAGGACGCCGCCCCGGCGCTGGCCCAGGACGCCGCCCCGGCCGCGCCCGCCGCGCCGACCCTGCCGACCTGCAGCGCCAAGGTCACCGATGGCTGCGTCCAGTCCGCCGCCGCCGAAAAGCGCGCGATGACCGGCGAGCAGGCCGATATGCGCGACGCCGCCCATGGCGGCGCCTGGACGCCCGATGGTGCGGCCAAGCCCGCCAAGAAGGCCGCCGCCCCGATGTGATGCGAACCACCGTTCTGGTCCGGCAAGGCGGGCGGGGGCGGTGCCCTCGCCCGCTCTGTTTTGTGTTATGACCCGGGTGCGTTAAGCCCGTACCAGATTGTCGAGAGCCCAGACGATGTCCGAAGATTTCTATCGCATCAAGCGCCTGCCCCCCTATGTCATCGCCGAAGTCAACGGCATGCGGGCGGCCGCCCGTGCCCGCGGCGACGACATCATCGATCTCGGCATGGGCAATCCCGACCTGCCGCCGCCGCCGCATGTCATCGCCAAGCTGTGCGAGGTCGCGGCCAAGCCCGATGCCCATGGCTATTCGGCATCGAAGGGCATTCCCGGGCTTAGGCGCGCCCAGGCCGGCTATTACGGCCGCCGCTTCGGCGTCGATGTCGACCCGGAAACCGAGGTCGTCGTGACCCTGGGGTCGAAGGAAGGGCTTGCCAACCTGGCCCAGGCGATCACCGCGCCGGGCGATGTCGTGCTGGCGCCGAACCCGAGCTACCCGATCCACACCTTCGGCTTCATCATCGCCGGCGCCACCATCCGCAGCGTGCCGACGACGCCCGACGAACGCTATTTCGAATCGCTGGAACGGGCGATGCGCTTTACCGTGCCAAAGCCGTCGGTGCTGGTCATGGGCTATCCGTCGAACCCAACCGCCGAGACGGTGGACCTGGCATTCTACGAGCGCGTCGTGGCGTTCGCGAAAAAGCACCAGCTCTGGGTGCTGTCCGACCTCGCCTATTCGGAGATCTATTTCGACGGCAAGCCCACGCCGTCGATCCTGCAGGTGCCCGGCGCCAAGGACGTGGCGATCGAGTTCACATCGATGTCGAAGACTTACTCGATGGCCGGCTGGCGGATCGGCTTTGCGGTCGGCAACAAGACGCTGATCGGCGCGCTGACCCGTGTGAAATCCTACCTCGACTATGGCGCGTTCACGCCGATCCAGGCCGCTGCGGTCGCCGCCATCAACGGCCCGCAGGATATCGTGGAGGCCAACCGCCTGCTGTATCAGCGCCGCCGCGACGTGCTGGTGGAAAGCTTCGGCCGCGCCGGCTGGGACATCCCTTCCCCGCGCGCCAGCATGTTCTGCTGGGCCCCCCTGCCCCCGGCGCTGGCGCATCTCGGCAGCCTGGAGTTTTCCAAGCAGTTGCTGACCCACGCCGGCGTCGCCGTGGCACCGGGCGTCGGTTATGGCGAGGACGGCGAAGGCTTTGTCCGCATCGCCATGGTCGAGAACGAGCAGCGACTGCGCCAGGCGGCGCGCAACGTGCGGAAGTACCTGCAGTCGATGGGCGTCAACACCCCGGCGCGGACCGCCGGCTGACCATCCTCGTCATCGGCGCCGGCCTTGGCGGGTTGACCGCGGCGATCGCGCTGCGGCAGCGGGGCTTTGCCGTCGAGGTGCACGAGGCCGCGACGGCGCTGGGCGAGGTCGGTGCCGGGCTGACGCTCGGCCGCGGCGCGCAATCGGTGTTCCGGGCGCTCGGGCTGCAGGCGGCGGTGGCGGCGCGGGCGTGTCCGGCGGGTGCGCTGCCGTTCGTCCATTACCGCACGGCGCGGCTGCTGATGGGGGGCTTCGACAGCGGCGACGGCACGCCCGACGATGGCGTCGCCGACATCGTCCGCCATATCTATCGCGCCGATCTGCAGGCGGTGCTGCTGGCGGCGCTCGCAGACCTCGAGGTGACTGTCGCCACCGGCCATGCGCCGGTCGGCATCGACGAAGGCGGAGATCGGGTGACGGCGCGCTTTGCCGATGGCAGCACCGCGCAGGGCGCGGCATTGGTCGGCGCCGATGGCGTCCGCTCGGCGGTGCGCGAGCTGCTGTGGCCGCGCGATGCACCGCGCTTCACCGACCATGTCGCCTATCGTTTCCTGGTGCCGGCCGCAGAGGCCGCGCCGTTCATGGGCCTTGGCCGCAGCGTCATCTTCATGGGGCCGCAGCGAACCTTCAACCGCTACACCATGTGCGGCGGCAGCGTCGTCAACTGCGCCGGGATCGTCGAAACCACTGCATGGGCCGGCGAAGGCTGGTCGATCCCGGCAACGCGCGACGAATTGCTGGCGGCATTCGCCGGCTGGCACCCCGATGTCATCGGCCTGATCGGCTGTGCGGCCAGCAGCATCAAATGGGGCCTGTACGACCGCGCCGTGCTGCCGCGCTGGTCACGCGGGCGGGTGACCCTGCTCGGCGACGCGGCCCACGCCATGCTGCCCTTCCTCGGCATGGGCGCCGCCATGGCGATCGAGGACGGCTGGGCGCTTGCGGCGGCCTTTTCCCGGGAAGCTGCCGTGGAGGACGCCTTTGCCCGCTACGAGGCCGCCCGTGGCCCGCGTACCGCGCTGCTCCACGCCAAATCGATCATCCAGGGCAAGGTCACCCAGTCGCTCGATCCCGACACCTTCGACGGCGCCAGTGCGCCGGTCGGCGATCCGGCGATCATGGCCTATGATCCGGTGGCGGCGGGGGTCTAGCCTAGGCGTCGTAAACGGTCCGCCCGCCGGTCACGGTCCGCACCACCTTGATGTCCTTGATCCGGTCCGGCGCGACCGTGTGCGGATCGTCCGACAGCATCACGAAATCGGCGAGCTTGCCGGCGGTGATCGAGCCCTTGATGGTTTCCTCGCGGGAGGCGTGGGCGCCGTTGAGCGTGTTGATGCGCAGCGCCTCCGCCACCGTCACGCGCTGGTTGGCGCCCCAGGTCTCGCCGTTCCAGCCGGTGCGAGTCACCATGCCCTGCATGCCCATCAGCGGCGAAAACGGGCCTGGATCATAGTCGGATCCGGCGCAGGCCGGGATGCCGGCGTCGAGGAAGGAGCGGAATGCCATGCAATGCTGCATGAGGTCCTCGCCGTAATATCTGAACTTGTCTGGGTTGTAATAGGCATAGCTGGTGAACGGCGCCGGGATCGCGCCCGCTGCCTTGATGCGGCGCACCAGGTCGGCGTTGACCAGCGTGCAATGGGTGATCTTGGGCTGGGCATCGGCGACGGGGAACAGCCGCTGCGCCCGCTCCACCGCCGTCAGCAGCATGGCGATCGCGACATCGCCATTGGCGTGGCAGTTGACCTGGATGCCGGCGCGATGGACCCTTTCCACCCAGGCGTCGAGCGCCTCCTGTGTCGTGGTGACATTGCCGTAATAGGCCGGCGTGCGCCCGGCATAGGGCGTGCTGCGCGCCAGGGTGCGCTCGGAGAAAGATCCATCGATGGTATGTTCCGCGGTGGCGCCGAGCCTGATCCAGTCGTCGCCGAAGCCGGTCTGCAGCCCGCCGGCGATCATCGCGTCGAGAAACGGCGGATAGGCCTCGTAGCTGACACGGTGCAGCAAGTCGCCGCGCGCCCGGATCGCCTGCAGCGCGGCCAGGTCGCCGCCTTCGTGGTGGACGCTGGTCAGGCCATAGCGGACGAATGCCTTTGAAATATGCGCCGCTGCGGCGCGCGCCCGCTCGGCCTCCTGCGCCGGGGTGAACTGCGGCCGCTGCCCGACGGAGTCGAACACGTTCATGGCGAGATCGGTGACACGGCCGTTCAGCGCGCCGTCGGCATCGCGGTCGAAGGTGCCGCCGGCGGGGTTCGGCGTGGCGCGTGTAATGCCGGCGAGTTGCAGCGCCGTGCTGTTGTAGAACGCCGTATGGCCGCCGCGGTGGTGCACCGCCACCGGATGGTCGCGCGACACCTGGTCGAGATCGGCGACGGTGAGCAGTCGGCCGTCCTTGACCTTGGTATCGTCGTAGAAAAAGCCGTCGACCCAGTGACCGGGTGGTGTCCTGGCGGCGCGGGCGCGCAATTTCTCGATGATGCTCGCGATGGTGACGACCTCGACCTCGAACGGGTTGCCGACCAGCACCTCGTACAGCAGCACGTCGCCGCTGGCATGGTTGTGGCAGTCGATGAAGCCCGGAACGATGGTCATCCCCTTGGCATCGACGATCTGCGTGCCCTTGCCCGCCAGCGCCCGGGCGGCGGCATCGCTGCCGATGCGCAGGAAGCGGCCGTCGCGGACGGCAAAGGCCGTCGCCCGCGGCGCGGCGGCATCGACGGTATGGACGACGGCGTTGTGGACGACGAGGTCGGCACCGCGATCGTCGCCGGCCGCCGCCAGCGCCGGCGCGGCCAGCCCGGCGAGGCCCGCCCCCATCAACTGCCGGCGATTGGTATCGATCCGCATCAGACTGCCCCCATGCCGGCTCCGCCTCCCCATAATGCCGGTTCAGTCGCCGAAATCCAGCGGGGGCTGCGTGGTCGGGGCCCGGCCGTCGTCGAGACCCGACAGCGTCAGGCCGAGCAGGCGGATGCCGAGTTGGACCGGCAGCAGCGCCTGCAACAGGCCGCGGCCGGTGTCGGCGAGGCCAGCGCGGTCGGCGATCGGCTGCGGCAGCGTGCGGGAACGGGCAATGCTGCGGAAATCGGCGAACTTTGCCTTGAGCGTCACTGTGCGTCCGCGCGCGCCGGCGCGGGCGATGCGCGTCCAGGCGGCATCGATGACCGTGTCGAGCGCCGCCACCAGGTCGGCGGGCTCGCTAAGGTCGGTATCGAAGGTGCGTTCGGCGCCGACGGATTTCAGCGGCCGGTCGGGGCGCACCGGGCGATCGTCGTCGCCATGCGCGGCGCGGTGGAAATAGCCGGCGCTGCTGCCGAAATGGCGGGTGAGCTCGTCGAGGTCGCGCGCCTTCAGATCGGCGCCGGTCAAGATGCCCAGACGCTCCATGCGCGCCGCCGTGACCGGCCCGACACCGTGGAAGCGCTTGACCGGCAACGCCGCGACGAACGCCGGCCCCTGCGCGGGGCGGATGACACACAGCCCGTCGGGCTTGTTCTGGTCCGACGCCAGCTTGGCGATGAACTTGTTGTACGACACCCCGGCGGACGCGGTGAGCCCGGTGTCGGCGCGGATGCGGGCGCGGATCTCGCTTGCGATGGCGGTCGCCGAACCGATGCCGCGGCGGTCATCAGTCACATCGAGATAGGCCTCGTCCAGTGACAGCGGCTCGATGAGGTCGGTGTAATCGGCGAAGATGGCGCGAATCTGCTGCGACACGGCGCGATAGATATCGAAGCGCGGCGGCACGAAGACCAGCGTCGGGCAGCGCCGCAGTGCCGTGACGGAGGCCATGGCCGACCGCACGCCGAACGCCCGCGCCTCATAGCTTGCGGCCGCCACGACGCCACGCGCCTGGGCGCTGCCGACGGCGACCGGGCGCCCGCGCAGGTCAGGCGCGTCGCGCTGTTCGACGGAGGCGTAGAACGCGTCCATGTCGATGTGGATGATCTTGCGGATGGTCACGACGGTTCTCGCCGATGATAGCCGCGAAAGCCGGCGCTGGTAATGAAACCCGGCGACTTTTCATCCCCGCGGCAGCTGCCGCGCGGCGCCGCCGAGGCGGTGGTGATCCCTACGGGAATCGAACCCGTGTTTTCGCCGTGAAAGGGCGACGTCCTAGACCGCTAGACGAAGGGACCAGCGGGAGAGCGGCTGCTAAAGGCGACAGCGGTTGGCGTCAAGCATTTGGTTGCGATGCCGCGCGAATGTCGCATCGCTGTGGCGCACGCGCTCGCAAATTGCCTGGATCTGGCTCGCACCATGCCCGACCCCCGGGTTCGAATCATGCCCAGGCGATATCGTCGATCTCGATCTCGGCGCTGGGCTCGCCCTTCCAGTCGTCACGCTTGATGCGACCGGCGATGTAGAAGGCGCGGCCGCGGGCGCCGGCGAGCGCCGCGCCCAGCGCCGTGTCGGCCTGGCGAAAGGCGATCGCCTTGCAGCGCGCGCCGTCGGCTCCCGACAGCATCAGCTTGACGTGATACTCGCCGACGATGCGACAATCGACGGCGACCCAGGGCCCCGAGGCGACCCGCGGTGCCGACCAGCCCTGACCATAGGGCCCGGCGACATCGAGCGTTTCGACCAGCGCCAGGCAGACGCCGCGCGGTGCCACGGCGGCGTCGCAGTGGAGGGCGCGGCCGGTGGCGGCGGTGTCGACGGCGCCCGACAGCCGCTCGTTGAGAAAAGCCGCCAGCGCGTCGATCTTGTGGCCGGCGACCGTCAACCCGGCGGCCATCGCATGGCCGCCGCCGGCGATCAGCAGGCCATGATCCTTCGCCGCCAGCACCGCGGCGCCAAGGTCGACGCCGGGCATCGAGCGGCCCGAACCCTTGCCGGTGCCGTCGGGCTGGATGGCGATGACGATCGTCGGCCGGTGCAGGCGTTCCTTCAGCCGCGAAGCGACGATGCCGATGACGCCGGGATGCCAGCCTTCACCGGCGATCACCGCAACCGCCATGTTGCTGTCGCGGTCGGCGAGCGCCAGCGCCGCTTCGGTGACCTCGGCCTCGATGCTGCGCCGCTCGACGTTCAGCCGGTCGAGCTCCTGCGCCAGCGCCAGCGCCTCGGCGGGGTCGTCGGTGGTGAGCAGCCGCACGCCGAGATCGGACTTGCCGACGCGGCCGCCGGCGTTGACGCGCGGCCCCAACGCAAATCCGAGGTCGCGGCACTGCGGCGCGCGCAGCACACCGGCAACATCGAGCAGCGCCGCGATGCCGGGATTGCGCCGGTTGCGCATGACCTTCAGGCCCTGGGTCACGAAGGCCCGGTTAAGCCCGGTCAGCGGCACCACATCGGCGACGGTCCCGAGCGCGACGATATCGAGCAGTTCCGTCAGCTTCGGCTCTGGCCGGGTTGCGAAGGCGCCGCGCTGGCGCAGCAGCCGGTTGAGCGCGACGGCGAGGAGGAAGGCGACACCGACCGCCGCGAGATGGCCGTGCGCGGCCGCCGCATCGCATTCATCGAGACGGTTGGGGTTGACCAGCGCATGGGCGACCGGCAGCGCGGTGGCGGCCTTGTGATGGTCGACGACGATGACATCGAGACCGGCGGCGCGGGCGGCGGCGAGCGCCTCGAAGCCCTGCGTGCCGCAATCCACGGTGACGACCAGGTCGGCGCCGGCATCCTTCAGCGCCATCAGGGCGTCGGCCGAGGGGCCATAGCCTTCGAGCAGCCGGTCGGGGATGTAATGGCCGACGGTGGCGCCGACCATCCTCAGGTAACGGATGAGGACGGCGGCGGAAGTTGCTCCATCCACATCATAATCGCCATAGACGATGATGGCTTCGCCGGCGGCGATGGCGTCGGCGAGGCGGGCGGCGGCGCGCTCCATGTCCTGGAAGATCGCCGGATCGGGCAGCCAGTCGCGCAGCGTTGGCACCTTCAGCCGGGCGAAATCATCCGGGTTCGCACCGCGGGCGCGGAACAGGTGGTGCAGCAGTTCGTCGGCGCCGCGGCCATCCATGGCGCTGCGGCCGTCAACGTCGCTGCCCGGCAGCACATTGCCACGCCAGCGCCAGGGTTGGCCGAGCAGCGACGCGTTGACGCCAAATACGCTCTGCATGGCCTCAGGCGTGGCGATGGGCGCGGTGTTCGCCATCGACCCAGCGGATGGTGCCCGAGGAGGCGCGCATGACCACCGACTGGGTGGTGATGACGCCGTCGCGGCGGCGCTTGACGCCTTTCAGCAGCGAGCCGTCGGTGACGCCCGTCGCGGCGAAGATGACATCGCCCGAGGCCAGGTCCTCGAGATTGTAGACGCGGTCGAGATCCTTGATCCCCCAGCGCCTTGCACGGCCTTTCTCATCCTCGTTGCGAAACACCAGCTTGCCCTGCATCTGGCCGCCGACGCAGCGCAAAGCCGCCGCCGCCAGCACGCCTTCGGGGGCGCCGCCGCTGCCGATGTAGAGGTCGATGCCGGTATCGGGATTGGTGGTGGCGATCACGCCGGCGACATCGCCGTCGGGGATCAGCATGATGCCGCAGCCGAGCCCGCGCAGTTCGGCGATGAGCGCCTCGTGGCGGGGCCGATCGAGCACGCAGACCATCAGTTCATGAGGCTCGACACCCTTGGCCGCGGCCACCGAGCGCACATTTTCGGTCGCCGACTTGCGCAAATCGATGACGCCGGCGGGGTAGCCGGGGCCGACGGCGATCTTGTCCATGTACGTATCGGGGGCATTCAACAGCCCGCCTTCCTCGGCGATCGCCAACACGGCGAGGGCATTGGGGCCGGCCTTGGCGGTGATCGTCGTGCCTTCCAGCGGATCGAGGGCGATATCAATGCGCGGACCGGTGCCGACCCCGGTCTCGAGATGGCCCCGACCGACCTTTTCGCCGATGAACAGCATCGGTGCCTCGTCACGTTCGCCTTCACCGATGACCACAGTGCCGTCGAAATCGAGCTGGTTGAGGGCGTCGCGCATGGCCTCCACGGCGGCGGCATCGGCGGCCTTTTCATCGCCGCGGCCGATCAGCTTGGAGCAGGCAATGGCGGCGTTCTCGGTGACGCGCACCATTTCGAGCACCAGGACACGGTCGAGGATCGAACTGCTGGCGATTGAGGACATATGCGCTCCGGAAAACTGCGATATCCGGGCGGGTCTAGGCGGTTTACCGTGGGGATGAAAGGTCAGAAGTCCAGAATGTGCATCATCACCGGCGGCCCGGTGACGGCATCGCTGCCGGCCATCTGGGCCAGGCTGGCGAGCACTTCGGCCTCGCTGGCGACATGGGTGACCATCACCACCATGGCGTCGCCGCTGGCCGCATGACCGCGCTGGATCAGGCTTTCGATCGACACGCCATGATCGCGCAGCGCCGCGGTCAGTTCCGCCAGCACGCCCGGGCGGTCGGTAACGGTCAGCCGCAGGTAATAGCGGCCGCGCCGGCTGGCGGCATCGGCACGCGGCAATGGCGCCAGGCTGGCGACCGGCATGCCGAAGGCGGGCCCGGTGATGCCGCGGGCGATGTCGATCAGGTCGGCGACGACGGCGCTGGCGGTCGGTCCCTCGCCTGCCCCGCGGCCCTGGAAGAACAGCCGGCCGACGAAATCACCCTCGGCGGCAACAGCGTTGAGCGCGCCCGAGGCAGCGGCGAGCGGGTGATCGAGCGGCACCAGCGCCGCATGGACGCGCTGGAACAGGGTGCCGCCGTCGTGTTCGGCAAGGCCGACGAGCTTGATGCGGAAGCCCAGCGCCCGGGCCTGGTCGATGTCGGCGAGTTCGACGGCGCGGATGCCCTCGGTCGCCACACCGTCGAAGTCGATGCGTGCGCCAAAGGCCAGCGCCGCGAGGATCGACAATTTGTGCGCGGTGTCGATGCCGTCGATGTCGAAACTGGGGTCGGCCTCGGCATAGCCGGCGGCCTGGGCCTCGGCGAGGACGACGGCGAAGTCGAGTCGCTCGGCCTCCATGCGGCTGAGGATGTAGTTGCAGGTACCGTTGAGCAGGCCATAGACGCGGGCGATGCGGTTGGCCGCCATGCCTTCGCTGAGGCCCTTGATGACCGGAATGCCGCCGGCGACCGCCGCTTCATACTTCAGCGGCGCGCCGGCGCCCTCCGCGGCGGCGGCGAGGTCGAGGCCGTGGTGGGCGAGCATGGCCTTGTTGGCGGTGACGAACGCCTTGCCGGCAGCGATCGTGCGCCGCGCCAGGGTGAGCGCGGGACCGTCGGAACCGCCGATCAACTCGACAACCACGTCGACATCGTCGCGGCCGGCGAGTTCCGTAGCGTCATCGACCCAGGCATAGTTGCCGAGGTCGACGCCGCGGTTGCGGTTGCGATCGCGGGCGGACACCGCGCTGACGGTGATCGGGCGGCCGGCGCGGCGGGCAATGAGCTCGGCATTGTCGGCCAGCAGCTTCGCGACGCCCGCGCCGACCGTGCCCAGGCCGGCGATGCCGATGCGAAGTGGTGGCGACATGATGGGCTCCCGGTGCGTCTGTGGCGCCGTCTTTGCGGTCCGGGCGGCAAAGCGCAAGGGTGCGGGGTTGAGACACCCGTCACAACTCGCTATATCCGGCAGCGAGGCGGTCGCTCAGGGCCGCCTTTTTGCGTTGCCCTTCATGCGTCGCCGGTATCCGCTGATGATGCCGCACGGAGTAGAGAACATGACCATCACCGCCCTGATGCCCGTCTATGGCCGCTGCGAGGTCGAGCCGGTGCGCGGGGATGGCTGTTATCTTTACGACGCCGAAGGCCGCGAGTGGCTCGATTTCGCCAGCGGCATTGCGGTGAACCTGCTCGGCCACAGCCATCCGCACCTTGTCGGCGCGATCCAGAAGCAGGCGGCGACGCTGATGCACACGTCGAACCTCTACAAGGTGCCGGCGCAGGCCAATCTGGCACAGCGGCTGGTCGATCTGACCTTCGCCGACACGGTGTTTTTCACCAATTCCGGGGCAGAAGCGCTTGAGTGCTCGATCAAGACATGTCGCGCCCATCACTATGCCGCCGGCCATCCCGAACGCTATCGCATCCTCACCTTTTCGAACGCTTTTCACGGCCGCACCCTCGCCACCATCTCGGCGACCGACCAGGAAAAGCTCAGGAAGGGCTTCGAGCCCCTGCCCGACTGGTTCCATGTGCTGCCGTTCGGGGACCTGGAGGCGGTGAAGGCCGCCATCGATCCGTCGATCGGCGGCATATTGATCGAACCGATCCAGGGTGAAGGCGGCATTCGGCCGGCGACGCAGGCGTTCCTCCAGGGCCTGCGCGACCTGTGCGACGAGCACGGGCTCCTGTTGATCCTCGACGAGGTGCAGTGCGGCGTCGCCCGCACCGGCACGCTGTTCGCCCATGAACAATATGGCGTCACCCCCGACATCATGGCGATCGCCAAGGGTATCGGCGGCGGTTTCCCGGTCGGCGCCTGCCTCGCCACCGAACATGCCGCATCGGGCATGGTCGTCGGCACCCATGGCAGCACCTATGGCGGCAATCCGCTCGCCATGGCGGCGTGCGAGGCGGTGCTCGATGTCGTCACCGAGCCGTCGTTCCTCGCCCATGTCAACGAGATGGCGACGCGGCTGCGCGCCGCGCTGGAACAGATGATCCCCAACCACGACCATCTGTTCGACAGTGTCCGCGGCATGGGGCTGATGATGGGCCTGAAGATGAAGTCCGACAGCCGTGCCTTCGTCAATCATGCCCGCAGCCACGGCATCTTGCTGGTCGCGGCCGGCGACAATGTCGTCCGCCTGCTGCCGCCGCTGATCATCGAGGAACATCATATTCGCGAGTGCGTCGACAAATTGTCGGCGGCGGCGCGGGCCTATGAACCGGCGGTTGCTGCCTGAGCATCATCGCCCCTCCCGCCTGCGGGAGGGGTCGGGGGTGGGGAAGTATTCGGCAAGGCTTCCCTCGACCCCCTGAGTCCCCCACCCCCAGCCCCTCCCGCACGCGGGAGGGGAGCCAGGTATAGTTGATGCCGCATTTCCTCGATCTCGCCAGCGCCAGGGCGCCGGGCCTGCGCGCCATTCTCGACGAGGCGCACCGGCGCAAGGCGGCGCGTGCCGGCTGGTCGAAAGGCCAGGTCGATGCCGATGCGCCGATGGCCGGCCATGTGCTGGCGATGATCTTTGAAAAGCCGAGCACCCGCACCCGCTTCAGCTTCGACATGGCGGCGCGGCAGCTGGGCGGCAGCAGCATCGTCACCAGCGCCGGCGACATGCAATTGGGCCGCGGCGAGCCCGTCGCCGACACCGCCCGGGTGCTCAGCCGCATGGTCGATGTCATCATGCTGCGGTCCAATGTCCACCAGACGCTGGAGGCGCTCGCCGCCGCTGCCAGCGTGCCGGTGGTGAACGGCCTGACCGACATCAGCCACCCCTGCCAGGTGCTCGCCGACATCATGACCTATGAGGAACGCAGCGGCCGACCGGTGGCGGGCAGCTGCTGGTCGTACCTTGGCGACGGCAACAACATGGCCAATTCGCTGATCGAGGCGGCATCGGTGCTGGGCTTCGACCTGCGGCTCGGCGTGCCGCACGGCTATGATCCGGATGCCGCCGTGATGGCGACCGCCTGCGCCCGCGGCGGCGCCATCGATATCGTCCGTTCCGCCACGGCCGCCGTGGAGGGCGCCGATGTCGTCGTCACCGACACCTGGATCTCGATGGGCCAGGCCGACAGCAAGGAAAAACTCGCGGCGATGATGCCGTTCCAGGTCACCGAGGCGCTGATGGCCAAGGCCGGCCCGGAGGCGCTGTTCCTCCACTGCCTGCCCGCCCATCGCGGCGAAGAAGTGACCGCTGACGTCATCGACGGCCCGCGCTCGCTGATCTGGGACGAGGCGGAAAACCGTCTGCACGTCCAGAAGGCGATCCTGCTCTGGTGCCTGGACAGACTGTGACCGATACCCCCATCCGCGAAGGCCTGGCGCCGATCCGCGACCGTGTGCTCAGCTTTGCCGTGCCGGCGCGCGATGTCCGGGGCCGCGTCATACGCCTCGACGCCTCGATCACCGCGATCCTGGCCGCGCATGACTATCCGCCGGCGCTGGCGCAGTTGCTGGGGGAGGCGCTGGTCGTCACCGCCATGCTCGGTGCGACGCTGCGCGAGAACGGCGGCGGCCTGACGCTGCAGGCGCAATCCGACGGCCCGGTCAGCCTGTTGGTCTGCGATTATAACGCCGGGCAGCTGCGCGGCTATCTGCGCGGTGAGCCCGATACGCCGGCGGGCGATCTGGCGACGATGTTCGGCACCGGGCACCTCGCGATCACGCTCGACCAGACCGACGCCAGCGAGCGTTACCAGGGCATCGTGCCGCTGGAGGGCGACAGCATCGCTGACGCCATCGAGCAGTATTTCCGCGCTTCGGAACAGCTGCCGACGCTGATCCGCACCGCCGTCGCCGGCAATACCTTGACCGGCTACAGCGCCGGCGGGCTGCTGCTGCAATATCTGCCGCGCGGCGAGGAAGGCCGGGCGCGGCTGTTCGCCGAGGATGACGGCACGCCGGAGCCCGAGGACTGGCAGCATATGCGGACCCTGGCCGCGACGGTGACCGCCGACGAGCTGAACAGCCCCGACCTGACCGAGGAAGCCCTGCTGTGGCGGCTGTTCCATGAGGAGGAGGTGCGGCTGACCCCGGGGCCGACGCCGACGCGAGGTTGCCGCTGCTCGCTGGCGCACATCAAGGACGTCATCGAGCGTTTTCCAGAGGCCGAGCGCGCCGACATGCGCGGTGCCGATGGCATGATCGGAGTCGATTGCCAGTTCTGCGCCCGGGTGTGGCGGATCGCGGCATGAAGACGGCTGTCGTCCTGCTGTCGGGCGGGCTCGATTCGACGACGGTGGCGGCGATGGCGCGGGCCGATGGCTTTCGCCTGCTGGCGCTGACCATCGATTACAACCAGCGGCATCGCATCGAGCTGACGCATGCGGCGCGCGTCGCCGCGGCGCTGGGGGCGGAGCGGCATATCACCCTGCCGCTCGACCTGCGCGGTTTCGGCGGATCGGCGCTGACAGCGGACATCGATGTGCCGAAGAGCGGCGTCGAGCCGGGTATCCCGGTGACCTATGTGCCGGCGCGCAACACCATCTTCCTGTCGGTGGCGCTGGGCTGGGCCGAGGCGGCGGGCGCGCGCGATCTGTTCATCGGGGTCAATGCGCTCGATTATTCGGGTTATCCCGACTGCCGGCCGGAATTCATCGCGGCGTTCGAGATGATGGCCAACGCCGCGACGAAGGCCGGGGTCGAGGGCGAACAGTTCAAGGTCCACACCCCGCTGGCGGCGATGACCAAGGCCGATATCGTGCGCGCGGCCGCCGCCGTCGGGGCGCCGATCGAACTGACCTGGAGCTGCTACGACCCGACACCGGCGGGAACGCCGTGCGGGGAGTGCGACAGCTGCCGGCTGCGGGCGAAGGGGTTCGCGGAGGCAGGCGTAGCGGACCCGGCGCTGTGACCTACGCCGTCAAGGAACTGTTTCTCACCCTGCAGGGTGAAGGCGCGCAGACCGGGCGGCGCGCGGTGTTCCTGCGCTTTGCCGGCTGCAATTTGTGGACGGGCCGCGAACAGGACCGTGCCACCGCCGTCTGCAGCTTCTGCGACACCGATTTCGTCGGCACCGATGGCCCAGGCGGCGGCAAGTTCGTCGATGCGGCGACGCTGGCGGCGGCGGTGAGCGACTGCTGGGGCACGCCGGCCGCGCATCGCCTGGTGGTCTGCACCGGCGGCGAGCCGCTGCTGCAGCTCGATGCCGCGCTGGTCGAGGCGCTGCACGTGCGCGGTTTCGAGATCGCCATCGAGAGCAACGGCACCCAGGTCCCGCCGTCTGGCATCGACTGGATCTGCGTCAGCCCCAAGGCGGCGGCGCCGCTGGTCCTGACCCGCGGCCAGGAGCTGAAGCTCGTCTATCCGCAGCCGCTGGCGATGCCCGAGCGCTTCGCCGACCTCGATTTCCAGCATTTCTTCCTGCAGCCGATGGATGGCCCGGCGCGCGCCGAGAACACCCGGGCGGCGATCGCCTATTGCCTCGACCACCCGCAGTGGCGGCTGGGCGTACAGACCCACAAGGTCGTCGGGATCGCCTGATCAGGCGGCGATGGCGCGCCGCCGCAGCTGCGCGCCCACAAGGCCGAAGCCCAGCGTCAGCAAGGCCCAGCTCGCCGGCTCGGGTACGGTGCCAGAAATGCCGTCTTCGCCGATGATCGACAGCAGCACGGGGTCGTCGTGGTCGAGGCTGGCGAGCAGGAAGTCGCCGGGCGTGAAACGGGCAGCCCGGGCCGACCCGGCGAAGAGCTGGTCGCCGAACAGGTTGAAACTGCCGCCGTTGGCCCGGAAGATCGACAGCGCCGGCAGCGTCGGATCGTCGTGGACCGCGTGGAAACGCACATCGGCGATGTCGTCCTCACCGTTGAAATAGCCGGGCACGCCGATGAACTCGACATGGCGTTCGTCGATCACGGCAGGCGCGGTGGTATCAATGTTGAACGCCGCCTCGACCGGCCCCGAAATGAGGAACAACAGGGTCGTCGCGGCGGCTGGCGCCGCGATTCCGGCCATGGCGATCGCGACCGCGGCAAGCAACATACGCATACGGGCACCCCCGGCATGAGGACCACGCCGGAGCAGCAAACGCGCTGAAGCAGTGTCGGTTCCCTCAGCCGCGACCGCGATAGGTCGGCACGCCCTGGTCGGGCAGCCACAACCCGGCGGGCACCGGGCCCGACTGCCAGAACACGTCGATCGGGATGCCGCCGCGCGGGTACCAATAGCCGCCGATGCGCAGCCATTTCGGCGCCATTTCGGCGACCAGCCGCTGGCCGATGCCGACGGTGACATCCTCGTGGAAGCCGGCGTGGTTGCGGAAACTGCCCAGGAACAGCTTCAGCGCCTTCGATTCGACGATGGTGGCGTCGGGCACATAATCGATGACGATATGGGCGAAATCGGGCTGGCCGGTGACCGGGCACAATGACGTGAATTCGGGCACGGTGAAGCGCACCAGATAATCGCTGCCCGGCCGCGGATTGGGCGGGTAATCGAGCACGGCGGCTTCTGGCGATGCCGGCAGGCTGGAGGCCTGGCCGAGATGGAGCGTGTCGTTCATGTGAAAATCTGTTCTCTCTCGCCTGTCTTGCGGGATGACATGGCGTCTTGACCCGATTATGTCACGCCCAACGAAAAAATCGGGAGTGAACAATGAATCCGCTGGTGACAACCGAATGGCTCGCGGCCGAACTCGGCAAGAGCGACATTCGCGTCATCGATGCGACGCTGTTCCTGGCCGCACATGGCCGTAACGCCCGCACCGAATTCGAGGCCGCCCATATCCCCGGCGCCGTGTTCTTCGACATCGACGAGGTGTCGGATACCACCAGCCCCCTGCCCCATATGCTGCCGCCGCCGGAAAAATTCGCCAGCCGCATGCAGGCGCTGGGCCTGGGCGATGGCAGCCGTATCATCGTCTATGACAATTCGCCGCTGCGGTCGGCTGCGCGCGTGTGGTGGATGCTGACGCTATTCGGCGCTCACGAGGTCGCGATTCTCGACGGTGGTTTCGCCAAATGGCAATCGGAAGGCCGCGCGGTCGAAAGCGGCAAGCCGATCGTCCGCCATCGCCATTTCACCGTCTGGGCCGACAAGAGCCTGGTCCGCGACCAGAAGCAGATGACCGACAATCTGCGATCGAAGACCGAACAGGTCGTCGATGCCCGCTCCGCCGGCCGCTTCGCCGGCACCGAGCCGGAACCGCGCGCATCCTTGCGCGGCGGCCATATCCCGGGCTCCAGGAGCCTGCCCTATGACACGCTGTTCAACGAGGACGGCACCTACAAGTCGAAGGACGAGATCAAGGCCGCCTTTGACGCCGCCGGTATCGACCTGGCGAAGCCGCTGGTCGCCACCTGCGGCTCGGGCGTGACCTCGGCGGTGCTGGCCTTTGCCGCCAGCCTGCTGGGCCACAACAAGACCGCCATCTATGACGGCAGCTGGTCCGAATGGGGCGCCAGCGCCACCAATCCGGTGGTGATGGGCGTCTGACCAGCCGGCGCCAGCCACCCGCCGACCTGTCGGGCCAGGCCGTTGCGACGCGGCTGGTTCACGCCGGGCGCGGGCCGGGGTTTTCGGACGGCATCGTCAACCCGCCGGTGTGGCGCGCCTCGACCATCCTGTTCGATAGCTGCGCCGACCTGGAGGCCGCCAACGCCTCGCCCGATGCGCAGCTCTACTACGGCCGGCGCGGCACCCCGACGCAATGGGCGCTCGAGGATGCGCTGACGGCGCTGGAGCCGGGTGCGGCGGGCACGAAACTGTTTCCGTCGGGCGTCGCGGCAATCGCCACCGCGCTGCTGGCGGTCGTCAAGACCGGCGACCATGTGCTGATCACCGACAGCGCCTATGAGCCCACCCGGCTGTTCGCCGACCAGGTGCTGAAGCGGATGGGGATCACGACGCAGTATTTCGATCCTGCCATCGGCGCCGGGATCGAGACCCTGCTGCGGGCGGAGACCAGCGTGATCCTGCTCGAATCGCCGGGCTCGCTGACCTTCGAGATTCAGGATGTGCCGGCGATCACCGCCATCGCCCGGGCGCGCGGCATCGTCACCATGCTCGACAACACCTGGGCGACGCCGCTGCGAATGCAGCCGCTGGCATTGGGCTGCGACATCAGCATCCAGGCACTGACCAAATATGTCGGCGGGCACAGTGACCTGATGATGGGGTCGGCGACGGCGACAAAGGCGCTGCTGCCGCGCCTGAAGGCGGCGACCTATCGGCTGGGACATACCGTGTCCCCCGACGATGCCGCGCTGGCGCTGCGCGGGCTGCGCACGCTGGCGGTGCGGCTCGACCGGCAGGAGGCGAGCGCGCTGCAGGTGGCGCGCTGGCTGGCGGCGCAGCCGGCCGTCGATCGCGTGCTGCATCCGGCGCTGCCGTCGCACCCGGGCCATGACCTGTGGCGACGCGATTTCAGCGGGTCGTCGGGGCTGTTCGCCTTTGTGCTGAAGCGTGGCACGCGGCGGCAGCTGGCGGCGCTGATCGACGATCTCCAGCATTTCGGCATCGGCTTTTCCTGGGGCGGGTTCGAATCGCTGGCGCTGCCGGTGCGGCTCGACGGCTGCCGCAGCGTCACCACCCTGCCCTTCACCGGGCCGTTCGTGCGCCTGTCGATCGGGCTGGAGGATCCGGGCGACCTGATCGCCGATCTGGATGCCGGGCTGCGGCGCTACGAAGCGCAGTTCTGATGCGGATCGTCCGGGCGCTCGCCCGTCTCCTGCTCGGCTTGCTGTGGGCGCTGGCGACGCTGTGGGGCGTCATGGCGCTGTGGCTGCGGCTGCCGCTGGGGAGCTTCGGGCGCGGAGCCATCGCTGCCATTTTCGTCGCGGTGATGCTGGTGGCAGTGGTATTGGCGTGGAAGCAGCGGCGGCTGTTCGCAGGCGTGGCAGTCATCGCCGCCTGGGCGGTGCTGCTCGGCTGGTGGTCGACGATCCTGCCGTCGAACGACCGGGTCTGGGAGCCCGATATGGCGCGGGTCGCCGATGCCCGCATCGACGGCGATGTGCTGACGGTGAACAATGTCCGCAACTTTGCCTGGCGCAGCGCGACCGATTACGACCAGCGCTGGGAAACGCGGCAGTACCGTCTGAGCCAGCTGACCGGCGCCGACCTGTTCCTCAGCTATTGGGCGGGCGAGAGCATCGCCCATGCCATCGTCAGCTTCGATTTCCGGGACAGCGCACCGCTCGCCCTTTCGATCGAGATCAGGAAGGAAAAGGGCGAACGCTATTCGGCCAGCGCAGGGTTCTTCAAGACCTATGAGCTGGCGATCATCGCCGCCGACGAGCGCGACATCGTGAAGGTGCGCAGCACGGTGCGCGGCGAGGATGTGCGGCTGTACCGGCTCGATATCGAACGGGCGACCGCATTGGGGCTGCTGCGCGAATATGTGACGCTGGCCAACGACGTGTCGGCGCGGCCGCGCTGGTACAATACGCTGGCGGCCAACTGCACGACCGTCATCTTCGGCATGGCGCGCCGGCTCGATCCCGAGGTGGCGATGGACTGGCGCATCCTGCTGCCCGGGCGGCTGCCGACGTACCTGCGCGAGCACCGCTTCGTCAGCCGGGCGGTGCCACTGCCCGTGCTGGTCACGGCGGCGCGCATCGGGCCGCGCGCCGCCGGGTCGCCGCCCGACCCCGATTTTTCGCGGCGTATCCGGGTCGGCGTACCGTACCCGGCGCAGACGCCCGCCGGCTGAACAGTTCGTCGCACTCCCGGAACCGTCTGCCGACAGACAGCGTTGCTGATCGTCCATTTGATTGGACCGAGGGAGGGTTCCCGATGCAGCAGCAGACCACGCAGACAGACGGCAATATCCGCCGCTACACGATGACCTATCGGGTCGGCGGACCCAACTATTGCCCCGGCTGCGGGGGCACGCAATGGCATGTCGGCCGGCAGACCGCCGAATGCGCTTATTGCAGCACCGCGATGCCGCTCGCCGATCCCGCCGATCGCCGACCGATCATGCTGATGCCGCGTCTGCGCGACGCGTGGCGGCCGTTTGCGAGCGCAAGACAGGTCGTTTCGACCTAGGCCGCAGCTGACTGTCCGTGCGCCGGAACGCGACCCGGCGAGTTCGCTGCGCCTAATCCACGTCCTCCACATCGACCTTGTCGCCCGTCACGCGCTGGCTGAGCGCCGCCGCCATGAACGGGTCGATGTCGCCGTCGAGCACGTCGGACGGTGACGTCGAGGTCTTGCCGGTGCGCAGGTCCTTGACCAGCTGATAGGGCTGGAGGACGTAGGAACGGATCTGGTGGCCCCAGCCGATATCGGTCTTGCCGGCCTCGACATCCGCCGCCGCGGCTTCGCGGATCGCTAGTTCGCGCTCATAGAGGCGCGCCTTCAGCATCTTCATCGCGGTGGCGCGGTTCTTGTGCTGCGATCGTTCGTTCTGGCAGGCGACGATGACGCCGGTCGGCACATGGGTGATACGCACCGCCGAATCGGTGGTGTTGACGTGCTGGCCGCCGGCGCCCGAGGCGCGATAGGTGTCGATCTTCAGATCCGATTCCTTGATATCGATGTCGATATCGTCGTCGATCTGCGGATAGACCCAGACGCTGGCAAAGCTGGTGTGGCGCCGCGCCGCGCTGTCATAGGGGCTGATGCGAACCAGGCGGTGGACACCGCTCTCGGTCTTGGACCAGCCATAGGCCTGGGGCCCCTTGATCAGCATGGTAGCGTTCTTGATGCCGGCCTGTTCTCCGGCATGGATGTCGATGATCTCGACCTTGTAGCCATGACGTTCGGCCCAGCGCTGGTACATGCGCCGCAGCATCTCGGCCCAATCCTGGCTTTCGGTGCCGCCGGCACCCGAATTGACCTCGATATAGCTGTCGTTGTTGTCGGCCTCACCCGCCAGCAACGCTGCGACCTTGTCGCGTTCGGCGCGCTCGGCGAGTGTCTTCAACGCCGCGACGCCTTCAACGGCCATGGCTTCATCGCCCTCGGCCTCGGCCATTTCGATCAGTTCCGACGTGTCGGAGAGCTCGATCTCGATGGCGCGGGTCGCCGACACCGCCTCGTCGAGGCGGCGGCGTTCGGTCATCACGGCCTGGGCGGCCTTGGGATTATCCCAGAGCTTGGGGTCCTCGACCCGGGCGTTCAGTTCATCGAGGCGACGGAGTGCGCGATCCCAGTCAAAGAAACCTCCTCAGCAGGTCCAATGCCTGCTTGATGGAATCGGCATAGGTCTGTGCCTCGGCACGCATTGTCTGGTTCCTTGACGAAGAGCGGCGGACATAGGGCGGGCCCGCCGGCCGCGCAAGTTTCTAGTAGATGCCGCCGGTGTTCTTCATGAACTCGGCGTCGCTGCGCACCCGGCGGCTCGGGCCGGCTTGCCCTGCCCCGGCGCCGGCCACCGTGCCCGTCCGGCGCGGCTCGCTGTCGGGCTTGAAGGCTTCCCAGATCACCGCCGCTTTGGCCTCGCTGGTCGGCCAGACGCCGAAGACGCGCTTGCCGGAGCGGCGGTCGACGCGGACCATGCGGACGCCCGGCGGGATGACGAAGGGCAGCTTGGGCGCATCCTTCAGCGCGGCCTTGCCGAAATCGAGCCAGATCGGCGCGGCGACGGTGCCGCCCTGGACATAGCCGCCAAGGTCGCGGGGCTTGTCATAGCCGAGGTAGAGCGCCGCCACGAGATCCTGGGTGCCGCCGACGAACCAGACGTCCTTCGGCCCGCTGGTGGTACCGGTCTTGCCGGCGAACGGGCGATCGAGCGCCAGCATGCGCGTGCCGGTGCCGCGCTGCACGACGCCTTCCATCAGGTGCACGGTCTGGAAGGCGGTGCGCGGGTCCATCACCTGGCGGGGCTTGCCGCCCGGCCGCGGCATCGGTTCACCGTTCCAGTCGGCGGCGGCGCAGCCCGGGCAGGCGCGATTGTCGCGGCGGAAGATGACCTTGCCGTCGCGATCCTGCACCATGTCGATCGTCGACGGTTCCAGCGCACGGCCGGCGTTGAAGATCTGCGCATAGGCATTGGTCAGCTTCATCACCGTCGTCTCGCCGGCGCCGAGAGCAATGGCGAGCACCGCCGGATAGCTGCCCAGGCCCAGCGCCTTGGCCTGGGCCACGACCTTGTCCATGCCGGTGTTGTAGGCGACGCGGACGGTCATCAGGTTGCGAGACTGTTCGAGGCCCCAGCGCAGCGTCTGCGCCCCGGCGCCGCGCATGTTGCCGAAGTTGCGGAAGCATTTCTGGCCGAGACTGCGGCTCTGATAGACGCAATAGGGTGCATCGACGACGATCGACGATGGCGTGAAGCCATTGTCCATCGCGGTGGCATAGACGATCGGCTTGAAGGTCGACCCCGGCTGGCGCCTGGCCTGGGTGGCGCGGTTGAAGCTTTGCGAGCGCGCGTCGAAGCCGCCGACCATCGCCAGCACGCGGCCGGTATGCGGATCCTCGACGACCATGCCGCCCGAAACCTCGGGAGCCTGGCGCAGCGCCCAGGCATTGCCCGACTTGACGACGGGAACGACGTCGCCGGGCTTGAGCGCCTGGCCGGCCGAGGTCGCGGTGCCCTTCAGCGGCAGCGAGGCGGCATAGCCGGGAAGGCTGCCGGTGCTGCCGTCGGTGAAACCGATGGTCGAATCGCTGCCCGATTTCGACAGTACGACCGCCTTTTTCCAGTCGGGAAAGCCCGTCGAGACGGCGGCCGACTGCAGCCGCGCCTGCCAGCCATCGCCGATCTCGATCTGCGCCGGCGGTCCGCGCCAGGCGCGGCCACGCTCATAGCGCATGAAGCCGTTGCGCATGGCCTCCTCGGCAGCGATCTGCAGCCGCGGATCGACGGAGGTGCGTATCCACAGGCCGCCGCCATAGACGCTGTTGCGGCCGTCCTTCTCGGTCTCCCCGAATCTGGCCATCAGCGTGCGACGCACATCTTCGACGAAATAGTCGGACGCCCGCGCCTGGGTGAGGGCGCGGTTGGGCACCGCCACCAGCGGTTCCGCAGACGCGGCGGCGCGCTCTGCGGCGGTGATATAGCCATTGGCCTGCATCTGGCCCAGCACATAGTCGCGGCGCGCCACGGCACGGGCATTCTGGCTGACCGGGCTGTAGGTGCTCGGCGCCTTGGGCAGGATGGCGAGATAGGCCATCTGGGCGAGGTCGATCTGGTTGGCGGGCTTGCCGAAATAGGCCTGCGACGCCGCCTCCACGCCATAGGCGTTACGGCCGAGGAAAATCTGGTTGAGGTAGAGTTCCAGGATCTGCTGCTTGGTGAAGGTCGCCTCGATGCGGCGGGCGAGGATCGCCTCGCGCAGCTTGCGGCTGTAGGTGACCTCGTTGCCGATCAGGCTTTTCGCGACCTGCTGGGTGATCGTCGAGGCGCCGACCGGCCGGCCGCCGGTGAACAGCGATTCGATATTGGTGAACACTGCGGCGACGATGCCCTGATAGTCGAGGCCGCCGTGTTCGAAGAAGGTCTTGTCCTCCGCCGAGATATAGGCCTCGACGAGCTTCTTCGGAATTTCGTTGTAGCCCAAGTAGATGCGGCGTTCGCGGGTGAAATTGCCGACGATCTCGCCATTGATGTCGCGGACGGTCGAGGGCAGCGCCGGAGCGAACTGCGCCAGCTCGGCCTCGTCGGGCAGGTCCTGCATCGCCGACCAGAAAATGGCCGCGACGGCGAGCGCCATCACCACCAGCCCCGCCCCGCCGAAAATCAACCAACGCCGCAT
Organism: Sandarakinorhabdus sp. DWP1-3-1; assembly: GCF_049896705.1. Lineage (NCBI taxonomy): Bacteria > Pseudomonadati > Pseudomonadota > Alphaproteobacteria > Sphingomonadales > Sphingosinicellaceae > Sandarakinorhabdus > Sandarakinorhabdus sp. DWP1-3-1. The sequence continues at coordinate 972,133 of NZ_JAFCUV010000001.1, forward strand.
CGTCACTCCAGCATGCACGCCGTGCGATAGCCCCTGTGGCAGCCAGAGGGAAGCATCTCAATCGCCGACGAGGTGGCGTTCGATGGCGCGTGCGACGCCTGCGGCCACGCGCTTGCGGCCGCTGGACGAGAACAGCAGCTCGGCATCGTCGCGGTTGGTGACATAGCCTGTTTCGAGCAGCACCGACGGCACGTCCGGCGCCTTCAGCACGTAAAAGCCGGCAAAATGATGGAATTCGCCGCGGAACCTGATGCGGTCGGACAATTCGTCCTGCAGCGTTTCGGCAAAGGCCACCGAAACATTGCCGGTCGCCCGGCGCGACAGGTCGATCATGATGTCGCCGACATCGGGCGCCTCGACGCCGAGATTGACGCCCCCGATGATGTCAGCCTTGTTTTCGCGCGCCGCCAGCCGCGCGGCGACGGCGTCGGACGCGACCGACGACAGGGTATAGACGCTGGCACCGCGCGCCTGGTCGTTGCCGGCGGCATCGGCGTGGATCGACACGAACAAATCGGCACGCGCCAGCTGCGCGATCTTCACCCGGCCACCAAGGGGGATGAAGCGGTCGTCGTCGCGGGTCAGCCGGACATCGACCTTGCCCGATCGCCGCAGCGCCGCCGCGGTGGCGCGGGCGATGGCGAGCGTCACCTCTTTCTCATAGCCGCCGTTGACGCTGATCGCGCCGACATCCTTGCCGCCATGGCCGGCATCGATGACGACCAGCGGCCGGCTGCCGTTGCGCGGGCGGACGCCGGTCGTGCGCCGACGCGATGATGCCCGCTCGGGTGGCGGGATGACCATGGGGATGTCGGGGGTCGCGGTCGTGGTCGGTGCCGGCGGCGGCGGCAGGACCGGCACCGGCACGGCAGTCGCGGGCGGGTTGCCGCGCGTCTGGAACATGTCCTGCGGCAGCTCGAACGCCGGCGCGGCGGGTGGCGCTGCCGGCGAGATGGTCGGTGCGCCGGTTGTCCCGCCCGACACCACCGGCAGCGGCCGCCGCCCACGCGCCACGGCAGTCGCGAAATCGGCCTCGTTGATGCGCCGCAGGGTCAGCGTCAGGCCGGTGGCGCTGTTGCGCGCCGCGACGATCTCCAGCGGCCCCGACAGCTCGATGACCAGGCGCGCGACCCCCGGAGAAAACATCGCGGCGCGCAGCCGGGTGACGCTGCCGGCGCCATCGGCGGCAAGCGGCGCGTCGAGCACCGCCGGCAGGTCGACAACGAGCCGGCGCGGGCCATCGAGGGCGAACTGGTGGGCCACCGCGGGCGGCCCGTCGGCGGTGATGGTGACGACGCCGGGTGACGACGCAAGGCCGGTCAGCCGCGCGGCCAGCACGGGAGACGGCAGCAGCAGCATCAAGAAGATCAACCAGCAGCGCACGCCCGGATCGATACGGAGGTGGCGCCGCTGCCGCAACCGCCGGGCCTCAGCCCCGCAGCACGCTCCGCCCGGCATAACGCGCCTGGGTGCCCAGCTCTTCCTCGATGCGGATCAGCTGGTTGTACTTGGCGAGCCGGTCCGACCGGGCCAGCGATCCGGTCTTGATCTGGCCCGTCCCGCAGGCGACGGCGAGGTCGGCGATGGTCGAATCCTCGGTTTCGCCCGACCGATGAGACATGACGCTGCGATAGCCGGCGCGATGCGCCATATCGACCGCCGCCAGCGTTTCGGTCAGCGTGCCGATCTGGTTGACCTTGACCAGCAGCGCGTTGGCGAGGCCGTCCTTGATACCCTGCCCCAGCCGCGCCGGATTGGTCACGAACAGGTCGTCGCCGACGAGCTGGTGGGTCTTGCCGAGTGCATCGGTCAGCGCCTTCCAGCCGGTGAAGTCATCCTCGGCCATGCCGTCCTCGATGCTGAGGATCGGATAGTCGCGGGCCAGCGCGACATAATATTCGGCCATGGCCTCGGGCGTCAGCTTCAACCCTTCGGCGGCGAGGACATAATGGCCGTCGTGGAAGAACTCGGTTGCGGCCGGGTCGAGGGCGATGAACACGTCCTCGCCGGCCTTGAAGCCGGCCTTGGCAATGGCCGCCATGACGAAATCCATCGCGGCGCGCGTGCCGTTGAGATTGGGCGCAAAGCCGCCCTCGTCGCCGACCGCGGTCGAGTGCCCACCGGCCTTCAGTTCCGATTTCAGCGTATGGAAGATCTCGGCGCCCCAGCGGACGGCCTCGGACAGTGTCGGGGCACCGACCGGCATCACCATGAATTCCTGGAAATCGATCGGGTTGTCGGCGTGGGCACCGCCGTTGATGATGTTCATCATCGGCACCGGCAGCAGGCTGGCCGACACGCCGCCGACATAGCGGTGCAACGGCAGCCCGCGCGATTCGGCCGCCGCCTTGGCCGCGGCCAGGCTGACGCCCAGGATGGCATTGGCGCCGAGCTGCGCCTTGTTGGGCGTGCCGTCGAGCTCGATCATCGCGGCGTCGATCTCGCCCTGTTCCTCGGCTTCCATCCCCGACAGCGCGTCGAAGATCTCGCCGTTGACCGCCGCGACCGCCTTGAGCACGCCCTTGCCGAGGTACCGCGTCTTGTCGCCGTCGCGCAGCTCCACCGCCTCATGGGCGCCGGTCGACGCCCCCGACGGCACGGCGGCGCGACCCAGCGAGCCGTCTTCGAGCACCACGTCGACCTCGACGGTCGGATTGCCGCGGCTGTCGAGAATCTCGCGGGCATGGATGTCGATAATGGCGGTCATTAGGTCAGCCCCTTGCTGTTCGGCCCGACGGGCGCAAAATAGTCCTTGCCGGGCCGCAATGAATATTGTGCCGGCCGGTCGGCATCGCCATCTATCGGGCCGGGCCCGGTCGAGCAAATACTTCGGAACAGCCGGCGCAGCGGTACGTTGTCGGCAGCATGGTTTCAGTACGGGAAGAAATGATCATGGCGGAAGATTATCAGACACAGTGGCAGCCGGCCGACGACGCGGGTTTTGCGGATACCCAGGATAGTGGTACGCCCAAGCGCAAGGCCGGGCTGGCGCAGGGTCTGGTCGGCGGCGCCCAGAACAAGCTGTTTTCGCTGGCAGATAACGGCAAGTCGGAGTTGGCGAACAGCATCGACGGCATCGTCGTCATCATCCGCGAGCTTGCCGAAAAGGCCGAATCCGTCGGTGGCGGCCCGATCGCCGGCTATGTTCGCCAGGCCGCCGACGCGATCGGTGACATCCAGCAGACGATCCGCGACACGCCCGTCGAGGACCTGATCGACGAGGGCCGCGATCTCGTTCGACGGTCGCCTGGCCTCGCTGTCGGCATCGCGGTCGCCGCCGGCTTTCTGGGGGCACGGCTGGTCAAAGCCGGAAGTCGCTGACAATGTCCGATTTGCAACCGACGGCCACCCTGCCTGCGGTCGAGACAGGCAGTGACGGCATGGCATCGAAGGATTCGCTGGGACAGTTGACGATCCGTCTTGTCGACGATGTCGTGCATCTTGTCCGCACCGAACTGCGTCTTGCCCGTACCGAGATGCAGGAGGGGCTGAGCCAGGCCCTGACCGGTGTCGGTGCGGTCGCCGCCGGCGGGATGATCGCGTCGCTGGCGCTGCTCTGCCTGCTGGTGGCGGGCATCGCCGCGCTGGCAAAGAGTGTCGGCATCGTCGCTGCGGCGCTGATCGTCGCCGCCATCGTGGCGGTGATCGGCGCCATATTGATTTTTGTCGGTATCGGCATGTTGAAGAAAATCGAGCTTGCGCCAAAGCGCATGGTCGCCAATCTGAAGCGCGATGTCGAAACGTTGAAGGGAGATTGAAATGGCAGCCGATCCGGTAGAGAGCGTCGCCGCAGACGCCGAGGACGCCCGCACCCGCATCGCCTCCACCATCGATGAAATCCAGGACCGCCTCGACCCGCGCCGTATCGTCGGCAACGCCATGGACCGTGTTTCGGGCAGCAGCCGGCAGTTTGTCGGACAGGCCAAGACCGCGGCACGATCCCACCCACTAGCGATCGCCGCCGCGGTTGCCGCGATCGGCGTCGCGTTGCTGGCGCGCGGCAAGCTGGCCAGGGCGACTGTCAATCTCGGCGATGGCGAGGGTGAATACACCGATTACGATGACGGCTTCGGATATGATGCCGGCCGGGCGCCACGCGCCTATGGCGACGAAGACGGCGACGACGATGTGGCGCCGCCCGTCCGCCGGCAGGCGCTGGCGGCGTCGGCAAGCGGTAGTGTTGCCGACAACCCAGTTGTGTCGATCCTGATGGGCCTTGCCGCCGGTGCCGCGCTTGGGGCGCTGTTCCCGACGACCGAGGCCGAGCGCCGCGCACTGGGTGATACCGGCGCCAAACTGGGTGCCGCCGCGCGGGCCGCGGCGCGCCGGGCATCGGACGAGCTCGACGCCCATGGCCTGTCGGTCGATACCGTGCGCGCTCGCGCCAGCGAGGCGACCCGCAAGGCCAAGCAGGCGGCGCAGTCTGTGATGGATGCCGCACGCGACGAGATGAAGGGCTGACCGCGCGTCAGCAACCGTTCAGCCATCCATTCGTATGAACGTACAGCGGCCCGGCCCGGCAACCTTTGCGTTGACGCGCCGGGCCGGTCTGTTCAGGAGTCATGACGATGAAGCTCAATACCCTCGCTGCCACCGCCGCGATCCTGGTGTCGCCTGTGGCGTTGGCGATGCCGGCCCACGCCCAGGTCGCTGCTGCGACCGCCAACGCCGGCGACCCTGCCGCGCGCGCCTTTGTCGAAAGCCTCGCCAATAACGCCTTCGGCGTGCTGCGCGACAAGTCGATATCGAAGACCGCCGGTCGCGCCAAATTTCGGACGATGCTGCAGCAGAATGTGGCCCTGCAGGATATCGGGAACCGCCTGATCCGCCGCCATCGCGCGACGATCACCCCGGCGCAATACACCGCCTATCAACAGGCGCTGCCCGATTTCGTGCTCAATGCCTATGCCGACCGCCTGTACGATTATTCGGATGCCAGCATCACCGTGCTGCGCACCGTCGCGCGCGGGCCGATGACCGATGTCTATACCCGCGTCACCCGGCCGGGTGCCCAGCCCGTCGATGCGATCTGGCAGGTCAAGAAGAACAATGCCGGCAAGAACGTCATCAACAACCTGACCGTCCAGGGTATCAACCTGTCGCTGACGCAGGAGGCGGACTTCAATGCCTATGTGCAGAAGAACGGCTTCGACGCGCTGGTGACCTTCCTCAAGAGCGCCAATTCGAAGTCGCTGGCGACGAGGACGGCAGGCTGACCAGTCGTATCGAGATTGCCGAAACGGCCTTCGTCCACCCTTCGGCGCAGCTTTATGGGCACGTCAGCGTGGGCGAAGGCGCGTCGATCTGGTGCAACGCCGTGGTGCGGTCCGAAACGGCGCATGTCGCTATCGAGGCGTTCGCCAACGTCCAGGATTTCGTAATGATCCACACCGATCCCGGCAAGCCGGTGGTCGTCGGTGCGTACAGCTCGGTCACCCATCACGCGACGCTGCACGGCTGCACGATCGGCGATCATTGCCTGATCGGCATCAATGCGACGATCTACAATGGCGTTGTCATCGGCAGCGGTTCGATCGTCGGCCAGCACGCCTATGTGAAGGACGGTACCATCGTCCCGCCCAGTTCGATCGTCGTCGGGTCGCCGGCGACGGTGATCCGCACCAAGGACAACCGGCTCGCCAACCGCATCAACGCCGAATTCTATGCGCTGAACGGCGCCGCTTACAAGCGCGGCGACCATCGCGCCTGGGACGGGCCCGAATTCGAAACCTGGTTCGGCGACACCATGAAGCGGTTGATGGCCGAATACGCCTAGAGTTTTGCGGCCCGCGCGGGTATGGCCGCGGCGATGGATACCAAGCTGCATCTCGTTTTCGGCGGCCGCGTCAGCGACCCCCAGACCCTCGACTTCATCGAGCCCGGCGCGCTGGATGTCGTCGGCATCTACCCCGACTATGCCAGTGCCGAGGCGGCCTGGCGTGCCAACGCCCAGCGCACCGTCGACGACGCGACGATGAAATATGTCGTCGTCCACCTGCATCGCATGCTGGAGCCGGGCAGGACCGCCTAACGGATTGGGCGGGATTGCCAAGCGTCTCCCCGGGCCTAGATTGCCGCCGGGGAGATGACAGAATGACCTTGGGCCTGAGTTTCGGCACGATCTTCGCGGCAATCGGCAGCGCGGTCGATCCGGCGCACCCCGCCACCATCCACGGCGATACCGTCACCAGCTGGGGTGATTTCGACCGGCGCACCGATGCGCTCGCCGCCGCCTGTCACGCCGCCGGCGCGGTGCCGGGGGATCGCATCGCGCACCTGATGCGCAACAGCCCCGCCTATCTCCAGACCACCATCGCGGGGTTCAAGGCGCGGCTGGTCCATGTCAACATCAACTATCGCTACACCGGCGAGGAGCTGTTCTACATCCTCGACAACAGCGATGCCGCGGTGCTTGTCTACGACGCCGAATTCGAGCCGCTGGTGGCAAGCATCCGCGATCGTCTGAAGGTGAAGTTGTTTCTGCAAGTCGGCGCCGAAACGCCTGATTACGCGCAGGACTTCGACACTGTTGCCGAGAGCGGCGGCGTCCTTGTCGAACAGGCGCACAGCCCCGAAGACATGCTGTTCATCTACACCGGCGGCACCACCGGCATGCCCAAGGGTGTGATGTGGGACCAGGGCGCGCTGTCCGCCATGGTCATGGTCGGCAACGGCATCGCCCCGGACAGCGACCTGCCCACTTATCTCGAGATGGTGAAGGGCGGCGTCGGGCGGTTTCGCGCGCTCGTCATGCCGCCGCTGATGCACGGCACCGGATTCATCATCGCGCTGAGCACCCTGTCGCGGGGCGGCACCGTCGTCACCATCCCCGGCCACGCGTTCGAGCCCGAACTGGCGGTCGAAACCTGCCAGCGGCTCGGCTGCGACTATGCCGTCATCGTCGGCGATGCCTTTGGCCGGCCGCTGCTGAGGGCGCTCGACGCCGGCCACGGCAGCATCGCCTCGCTGGCGGTGATGATCTCCAGCGGCACCATGTGGTCGCCCGAGGTCAAGGCCGGGCTGCTGCGTCACGCGCCGAATCTGATGATCGTCGATTCGCTGGGATCGTCTGAGAGCCTGGGCCTCGGCAATTCGGTGCAGACCAGCGCCAATGCCGGCGCGGCGACGGTATTCAGCGCCGATGGCCAGACCCTGATCGTCGACGACGAACTGCGCCCGGTGCCGCCCGGCACCCGCGGCCGCATCGCCCGCGGCGGCCTGATCCCGCGGGGCTATTGGCGCGACGAGAAGAAGACCGCGGAGACTTTCGTCACCATCGGCGGCACCCGCTATTCGATGGCCGGCGACTGGGCGATCATCGAGGCCGACGGCAGCTTCACCCTGCTCGGTCGCGGCAGCCAGTGCATCAACACGGCGGGCGAAAAGGTGTTTCCCGAGGAAGTCGAGGAGACGCTGAAGACCCATCCGGCGGTCGATGACGCGCTGGTGTTCGGCATCGCCGACGACAAATGGGGCCAGGCGGTGACGGCGGTGGTCGAGGCGCCACGCGGCGCCGATCCGGAGGCGCTGCGCGCGCATGTTCGGACGTACCTTGCCGGCTACAAGACGCCAAAGCAGGTGTTCATCGTCGACAAGGTGCCGCGCGCGCCGAACGGCAAGGCGGACTATGCCGCGGCGCGCGAGATGGTGCTCTGACCCCTCCCGCAAGAGGAGGGGCTGGAACTACTTCGTGAGACCGAAGCCCGAGAAACGCTTGTTGAAGCGCGCCACCTGGCCACCGGCATCGAGCATCTTGCCGGCGCCGCCGACCCATGCCGGGTGCGAGGTCGGATCGATGTCGAGCGCCAGCGTGTCGCCTTCCTTGCCGTAGGTCGAGCGCGTCTTGTACTCGGTACCGTCGGTCATCTTGACGGTGATCATGTGGTAATCGGGGTGGATACCGGACTTCATGGCAAGGACTTTCCTGGGTGCGGCTGGTTCCGACCAGCCAGGGGAAGCGGCGCGCATAGCCGTCCGCCACGACAAATGCAACGGTTGCGCTGCGGCCTTGGGTGGCATATCCCTCGCCGCGGACGGTGCTGCGCGAAAGCGTGGTTAAAAGGGAAGCCGGTGAAAATCCGGTGCTGTGCCCGCAACTGTAAGCGGCGAGTTCTTGCTTCTCATGCCACTGGGCAACCGGGAAGGCGAAGCAAGGGCGTTCGAGCCGTTAGCCAGGAAACCTGCCGTCCCTGGTCGTCCCATGCCTGCCGGGTCCAGCGGAGCGTGTAACGGGAACGCGAATCCTCGCGTCCTTCGTTTGCGGCGGCTTCATGCTGTCGCACGCCTGTGTTCAGGCGTTAACGAAGGGACGCAATATGTTGATTTCGTTGGCCCTGGCTGCGGCCGGCCCCCTGCCCACCACCGATGACGCGATCTTTGCCGATGCGCGGGATCCGATCACCGTGACGGCATCGCGCGAACCCGTGTCGGTCGCCCTGTCGGGCACCGCACTGACCATCATCGACCGCACCACCATCGATGCGCTCGCGCTGCCGCTGGTGAAGGATTATCTCACGCTCGCCCCCAGTGTGGCCATCAGCCAGTCTGGGCCTTTGGGCGCCCAGACCCAGGTCCGCATTCGCGGCGCGGAGGCCAATCACACGATCACCTTCATCGACGGCATCGACGTCACCGATCCCGCCTCGTCGGGCGAATTCAGATACGAGACGCTGCTCGCCGGCGGCGTCGACCGCATCGAGGTGTTGCGCGGGCCACAATCGGCATTGTGGGGCAGCCAGGCGATCGGCGGCGTCATCAACATTCTGACGCGCAGCGACACCGGGCTTTACGGAGAAGCGCAGGGTGGTTCGCTCGGCACCTTCCGCGCCGGCGCCGGCGCGGGCTATGCCAGCGGCGACACAAGCATCAGCGGCCAGGCAAGCTATCTGACCTCGCGCGGCTACGACATCGCCAGCAGCGGCGGCGACAAGGACGGCTATCAGAATTTCACTGCCCACGCGAAGGTCGCGACCAAACCGACTGAGAACACGAACGTCTCGCTGGTCGGCCGTTACGTCACCTCCAACAGCAAGTTCGACGATTTCGACTATGGCGCCGGCGTTCCGCTCGATGCGCCGCTCGCAACGCGCAGTCGCCAGCTGGCCCTGCGCGCCCAAGCTGGCGTGAAGCTGCTCGACGACCGCTGGAGCAACGACGTATCGGTCCTGTTCACCGATACCGCCAACATCAACCGCAATGCCGATGTTCTCCAGAACCGGTCCGACGGCGGCCGGCTGGTATTTCGCTACCAGTCGAGCCTGACCGCCGAGACCGGCGCCGCCAGGCATCGCTTCACCGCCGCCGTCGAACATGATCGCGAGCGCTTCACCAGCGCCGATGCCGACCCGACGGCGCTGTCGAACCAGTCGCGCAGTCGGCTGCAGACCAGCCTGGTCGGCGAATATCGCCTCGATGTCGGTGATTGGCTCGGCGGCGGTGTCGCGGTGCGGCGGGACCTGAACAACCGCTTTGCCGATACGACGACGGTGCGCGCCACCGCGGCGGTGCGACCCGGCGGCGGCTTTGCCGTCCATGGCAGTTTCGGCACCGGCGTCGCCGACCCGACCTTCTTCGATCTCTACGGCTTTTTCCCGGGCTTTTTCGTCGGCAATCCGGGGTTGAAGCCCGAGCGCAGCCGCAGCTGGGACCTTGGTGCCGGTTGGGGCAACGCCGTCTACGGGCTTGATATCACTTACTATCATGCGACGCTCGATGACGAGATCGTGTCGACCTTCGATTCGACGACCTTCCTGTCGGGCGTCGCCAATGCCAATGGCCGCAGCCGCCGCAAGGGGATCGAGGCGACCGCCACCGCCCGGCCGGTCGAGGGCCTGACGCTGAGCGCCAGCTATGCCTGGCTCGATGCGACGCAGCAGACGGTTGCCGCCGGGCTGCAGCTGCGCGAGGTGCGGCGGCCGCGCCATTCGGGCAGCGTGACCGCAGCTTGGACCAGCAAGGCCTTCGACCTCGCCGCCAGCGCCGCCATCACCGGGGCCCGCGAGGACACCGATTTCGCCCGCTTCGTGACCGTGCGGCTGGCGCCCTATACGCTGCTGACGGTGTCGGGGGCGATCCATGTCACCCCGCGGCTCGACGTCACCGGGCGCATCGAAAACGCGCTCGATCGATCGTATCAGGATGTCTTCGCCTATCGTACGCCGGGGCTAACGGTGCATGGCGGGGTGCGGGTGCGGCTGTAGGGGATCAGGATGGGGTCGCGGGCATGAAGCGGACGGTGGCGGGGCTGGCGGCAGCGCTGCTGGTGGCCGTGTCGGCCGTCGCCAGCCTGCCGACGCTGCCATCGAAGCCGCCGCCGGTGCTGGCGCTCGACCTCCCCGCCCCACCCGCGCCGGCGCGGCCGCGCCGCGTCGCGAGCCTCAACCTGTGCACCGACGAGCTTGCGCTGCTGCTGGCGGCGCCGGGCCAGCTGGTGTCCGTCAGTCGGCTGGGGGCTGAGCCAATGGAAACGCCGGTCGCGGCGCGGGCGCGCGGGCTGGTGCGTAACCGCGGCCGCGTCACCGACATCGTCGCCGTGCAGCCCGACCTGGTGCTCACCAGCGCCGGCGATGCCAGCGCGGCGACGGCGGCGCGACGGCTGGGCTTTGCCGTCGTCAATATCGTGCAGCCGCGCAGCCTCGCCGAGGTCAGCGCCAATATCCGGCAGGTGGCGCGAGCGCTCGACCGGGCGGCGGCCGGCGAGGCGCTGATCGCGCGCATGCTGGTCGACCTGGCGCCACCGCCGCGCGCGCCGTTGACCGCGCTGATGGTCGGTGGTGGCGGCCAGACGATCGCCGCCGACGGCCTGTCGGCACAATGGCTGCGGCACGCCGGGCTGCAGCAGCAGCGGGTGACGCGGGGCCAGGTCGATCTGGGGCAGCTTCTGAGCAAGCCTCCACAAGTGCTTGTCGTATCGCGCTATTATCCCGGCCAGATGTCGGCGAACCAGAACTGGCTGGCGCATCCGGCAATCGCTGCCCTGCCGGCCGCCGTTCAGCGCATCGAGACCGATGGCCGGGTCTGGACCTGTGGTGGGCCGCTGGTGGCGGCCGAGGTGGCCCGGCTGCGTGCGCTGGTGCGACGGTGACGCGCTTGCCGGCGGTGCTGGCGCTGGCATTGCTGCCGCTGGTGCTGGCGTCGCTGTGCTGGGACCCGGCGATGCTGGGCGCGGTCGCGCAGCGCGATCCGGGGCTGGCGCGGACGATTCTTTTGGAACTGCGCCTGCCGCGCACGGCGTTGGCCGTGCTGATCGGCGGTGCGCTCGGGCTCGGCGGTGCCGCGATGCAGGGGCTGCTGCGCAATGCGCTGGCGTCGCCCGATGTGCTGGGACCGTCGACGGGAGCGTCGCTGGGCGCGGTGTTCGCCGGCTATTTCCTCGGCGGCGGCGTGCTGGCGGTGGCGGCGGGCGGCATAACGGGTGCGCTGCTGGCGCTGGCACTGCTGCTGGCCCTGGCCGGTCCTGCAGCGGGCACGGCGACATTGGTGCTGGCCGGCGTGGCGATTTCGGCGCTGGCGGGGGCGCTGGTCAACCTGGCGCTCAGCCTCGCGCCCTCACCCTATGCGCTTTACGACGTGATGTTCTGGCTTTTGGGCTCGCTCGCCGATCGCAGCCTGCCGCAGCTCGCCATCGCAGGCCCGATCGTGCTTGTCGCCGGTGCCGTGCTGTTGCGCCAAGCGCGGGCGCTCGACAGCCTGGCATTGGGCGAGGATGTCGCCGAAACGCTGGGCGTCGATGTCGCCAGGCTGCGCTGGACGGTCGTGATCGCCACCGGCGTGATGGTTGGCGCCGGTGTGGCGGTGGCCGGCAGCATCGGTTTCGTCGGGCTGGTTGTGCCGCATCTGGTGCGGCCGCTGGTCGGCAACCGCCCCGGCGCGACCCTGCTGCCGGCGATGCTGGCGGGTGCGGTGCTGCTCGTGGCCGCCGACATGGCGGTGCGGGTGCCGGTCAACGGCCAGGAACTGAAGCTCGGCGTGCTGACGGCCCTGCTCGGCGCGCCGTTCTTCATCTGGCTGGTGGTCAAGGGCCGATGAGTCTGGTCGCCACCGCCCTCGCCCGGCCGCCGATGCTGGCACCGACCGATATCGCGCTGCATCCCGGCGCGCTCGTCGGCCTCGTCGGTCCCAATGGCGCCGGCAAGACGACGCTGCTGCGCGTTCTGGCCGGGCTGGGGCATGGCCCGGGCACGGTCACGCTGGAGGGTACGCCGCTGGCAGCGCTACCGGCCCGGCAGCGCGCGACGCGGCTCGCCTGGCTGCCGGCGGATCGCGATGTCGCCTGGCCGATGCGGGCGCGTGACGTGGTGGTGCTGGGATTGGCCGGCGGCAGCGACGATGGTGCAGTGGCCGATGCCCTTACCCGCGCCGACGCCGCTGCCTTTGCCGATCGCCGCGTCGACACGCTGTCGACGGGGGAGCGCGCGCGGGTGTTGCTGGCGCGCGCGCTGGTCAATAGGCCGGCGGTGTTGCTGCTCGATGAGCCGACCGCCAATCTCGATCCCGGCCATCGCCTGCATGTCATGGACCTGCTGCGCGCCGAGGCAACCCGCGGCGCCATCGTCCTGGTGGCGCTGCACGATCTCGATCTCGCGATGACGCGCTGCGACCGGTTGCTGCTTGTCGCCGATGGCGCGTTGGTTGCCGATGGCCCGCCGGCAGCGGTCCTCGATGCCGGGCGGCTGGCGGCGATCTTCGGCGTCGCGCGGTCGGCCGACGGCTGGGTCACGGCAGGGCGCAGCGCCGCGCCTTGAGCTATGCGGGCCGCCATGCCTATAGGTCACGCCATGCCCAGCATCGGAACCCCCCTCCCCCCCGGCCCGGACAGCAAGGCCAACGCTGCCGCGATGGCGGCGCTGGTCGCCCACCTGAAGGCCAAGATCGCGAAGATCTCGCTGGGCGGGCCTGAGGCATCGCGCGACCGCCATGTGGCGCGGGGCAAGCTGCTGCCGCGCCAGCGCGTCGAGGCGCTGCTCGATCCGGGCACGGCGTTCCTCGAGATCGGACAGCTGGCGGCCGATGGTGTGTATGGTGAGGACGTGCCCGCCGCCGGCATGATCGCCGGGGTCGGCCAGGTCGCCGGCAAGCTGTGCGTCGTCGTCGCCAATGACGCGACGGTGAAGGGCGGCAGCTATTACCCGCTGACGGTGAAGAAGCATCTGCGCGCCCAGGAAATCGCCGCGCAGAATGGGCTGCCGTGCGTCTATCTGGTCGATTCGGGCGGCGCCAACCTGCCGCGGCAGGACGAGGTGTTTCCGGACCGCGACCATTTCGGCCGGATCTTCTTCAACCAGGCCAACATGTCGGCGCTCGGCATTTCGCAGATCGCCGTCGTCATGGGCAGCTGTACCGCCGGCGGCGCCTATGTGCCGGCGATGGCGGACGAATCGATCATCGTGCGCGATCAGGGCTCGATCTTCCTGGGTGGGCCGCCGCTGGTGAAGGCGGCGACCGGCGAGGAGGTCAGCGCAGAGGAACTGGGCGGTGGCGATGTCCACACCCGATTGTCGGGGGTCGCCGACCATCTCGCCGACGATGACGAGGACGCGCTGCGCATCGCCCGCAGCATCGTCGCGACCCTGCCCGTTCCCGCTTCGGTGGCGCCGCAGCCCAACCGGCCGCCGCTATTCGACCCTGCCGAGTTGCACAGCCTGGCGCCGCTCGACACCCGCCACCCGGTCGATGTCCATGAAGTCATCGCGCGCATCGTCGACGGGTCGGAACTCCACGCCTTCAAGCCGCGCTTCGGCGAGACACTCGTCACCGGCTTCGCCCATGTCGAGGGCTATCCGGTCGCCATCCTTGCCAACAACGGCATCTTGTTTTCTGAATCCGCGCAAAAGGGCGCGCATTTCATCGAGCTGGCGTGCCAGCGGCGTATACCGTTGCTGTTCCTGCAGAATATCTCGGGCTTCATGGTCGGCAAGCGCTTCGAGCAGGAAGGCATCGCCAAGCACGGCGCCAAGCTGGTGACGGCGGTCGCCTGCGCCGCGGTGCCGAAGATCACCGTGGTCACCGGCGGCAGCTTCGGCGCCGGCAATTACGGCATGTGCGGCCGGGCCTATTCGCCGCGGTTCCTGTGGATGTGGCCAAATGCGCGCATTTCGGTGATGGGCGGCGAGCAGGCGGCGAGCGTGCTGGCGACGGTGAAGACCGGCGGCTTCAAGACCAAGGCCGAGGAAGAAGCCTTCAAGAAGCCGATCCGCGAGCAGTACGACCGCGAGGGGCATCCGTATCACGCCAGCGCCCGGCTGTGGGACGATGGCGTCATCGATCCCGCCGACACGCGGGCGGTGGTGGCGCTGTCGCTGGCGGCGAGCCTGCAGCGGCCGGTGCCGGAGACGCGGTTCGGCACGTTCCGGATGTGATGGGCCGGATGTGATCGCGCCCCCGACCTGAAGGACCCGGGCATACATCGCGCTTTTGCACCGCTCGCTTTCGCGATGATTGTGACCGGGCCGCAAGCAAAGACGACGCGGCCATGCTGGCGGTCACCTCGCCCTACCAGCCGGCGCCGGCCGGGCAGCAATGTGGTCGTGGTGTTTCCGGACAGGGCCAGCTTGCCCGTGTCCGGCTGCAGCGCTGCGGATCGCAGGCTGGGCCTGGGCGCGCGACCATGATCGCCGCGGTCAGTCGCGCGTGCCCATCAGCGCGTCGACCATTGCCGCCGTCAGCGCGCCGCGCTGGCGCCGGTCGTTGCGGTTGGCGGGAATCTTGTACAGGGCGGCCAGCAGCGCGCGATCGCCACGGCTGAGATCGGTCAACGGGCTGGCGCCGCTGAACAGACCGAGGATCGTCTGGGCCGGATCGGCCGGTCCGCCCAACGCCGCTTGCGACAGGACCGCCATGCTGATGTACGCCGCCACCGCATCGAGCCGATAGCCGGTCGCCAGGTCGACATCGACCAGGACGGTGGCGGCACGGGCGCTGACCTGGACGTGGGTGTCGATCAGGCTCGACGAATAGCTGTCGGTCGCGACCGTGTCGTTGCCGCCCATCGCCATGGGTCCGCCCTGGCCGTTGGTCTGGGCAAAGGCCAGCGCCGTGCTCGTCGTGGTGGCCGGCAAGCCGTTCGAATCCTCGATGCGCAGCCCCGACCACCAGCGCACCGGCAGATTGCCCTTCAGAATGGCCTGGCGATCGCCGTCGGCCAGCACGTTGAGCGTCGCCGGCCGACTGGCGTGGATGCGCGCTGCCACGGCTGCGGCGTCGGTCGTGAAGCTGATGACGATGTTGGTTTTGCAGTCGGCCGCGGCGACAGGCGCGCCGGCCTCGGTGGCGACAGCGCGGAACTTGGCGACGATGCGGGCCGACAGCCGATCATCGAGGCCAGTGACCTTTGGACAGACCGGCATGTTCCATCGCGCATATTGCCCGGCACGCGGGCTGGGTGGCAGCACCGCCAGCATCGCCTTGGCGACGGCGGTCGCGGCCGGCTTGTCGAGGCGCCGCCCCGTCACGGTGATGGTGTCGTCAGCGGGCACCTGCCCCGCCGCCAGCCCGGCCAGGATCGCAAGATGAAGCATCATTGCCGGGCCACCACGACCCGCGGCTCCAGCCCCAGTGCGCCGGCCACCAGTTTCAGCCGCCGGCCGACCGCATCGCCGAGCAGCGCGCTGTGCCGGGCATCGAGGTGCAGTACCGCATCATTGCCATCACGGACCAGTCGGCTCGCCACCAGCGCCGCCGCGGTGCCGCCCGACAGGCGCTGGCCGAGGCGCAGGGCCAGACCCCAGGCACGGGCACGGGCGAGGAGCTGCGGTGACGCCAGTTGCGCCAGCAGCGCGAGGATCGGAGCATTGCCGCCACCGCCGAAGCAGAAATGCAGTGCCTGGGCCAGCGCCGCGCGCTCGGCCGCCGTGACCGCCACCCAATTGCCGTGCAGCGCCGTGTCGACGCCGCGTTCGGGGCGGAAATCCGGGTGCGCCCGCCAGGCGATATCGCTGAGCAGGCAGGCGGCCAGTCGCAGCCGGCGATCGGCGGGCGTTTCGCCGTCGAACAGCCCGGCCATCCAGCTGAACAGCAGGTCGCCGTGTTCGGGGAAGCGGCCCTGCCGCTCGCCTTCGCCGCGCGCGGCCTCGATCAGGGGATCGAGCGCACGTGCCGCCGGCGGCAGTTCGCCGAACAACAACCCTTCGCGCAGGCCGAAGCCCGAGGCGATGACCGATGACGAGCCGAGCCGCTTCACCGTAGCCGCCAGCAGCATCGCGGCACCCGGCAGCGACGGCAGCCGCGACGTCGAGATGTTGGGCACCTGGCGCAGCGTCGCCAGGTCGACCTGGGTCAGGCTGCGGACCAGCGACGCCGGCGCCTCGCGCGGCATCTCGTATTGGTGGACGATCGGCAGCGGATGGCCGGTCTGGTGGATATGGACCTGTGCCAGTGCGCGCCAGCTGCCGCCGACCATGTAGAAGGGCAGCCCCTTGCCCGCCGCTGCCCATCCGACGGTATCGAGCGATTTGCGGATGAACGGCGCCAGCGCGCGCTTGTCGCGCTTGCGCACCGCATCGAGGCGCAGCGAGCCGATCGGCAGCGAGATGCGCTCGTGCGCCTCGCCGCCGGCGACTCGGATCAGTTCGAGGCTGCCGCCGCCAAGATCGCCGACGACGCCATCGGCATCGGGGATGCCGGCGATGACGCCGAGCGCCGCGCCGCGCGCCTCGGCCTCCCCGCTGATGGTTTCGATCCTGAGGCCGCATTCCCGTTCGACACGGCCGATGAATTCCGCGGCGTTCGACGCCTCCCGCACCGCCGCCGTCGCCACCGTACGCAGCGTCGTCACGCCCATCGCATCGGCGAGCGCGGCAAAGCGGGTCAACGCCGCGACCGCGGCATCCATCGAGCCGCGTCCGAGCCGGCCGTTGGCGGCGAGGCCGCGGCCGAGGCCGGCCATGACCTTTTCATTGAACAGCGTCGCCGGGATCCGCGTCAGGCCCTGGTAGACGACGAGCCGGACGCTGTTGGATCCGATATCGATGATGCCGATCAGCCCCGCCGTGGCGGGTGCGATGTGGATATCCGCCTCATCGATCTGCACTATGCTGGCCACGCCTGCTCCGGACCTGTTCAGGGGAACGCTATGCCCGATGCCGCCGCGCGCGCAAAGCATCCATCGCGGCGGATGTGTCAGGAAATCGGGTCAGGAAAGCCCGGCGGCATCCGCGGCGTCGCTGGCGGCATCGCTGGTGATGCCCCGATCGTCGTCGCTATCGTCGTCGAGCACCAGCCGGGGCACCTTGCCGGTGTTCTTCAGCGCGGCGCCGCGCCCCGACAGTGACGGGTTGGTCATGAAATAGCGGTGCAGGTTGAACGCCGGGTCGAGCCCGCGCAGGCGCCGGTAGCTGCCGTCGCTGCGGAGCTGCCAGGTCTGCTCGGTATCCTTCAGATTGGCGACCATGACCTGGTCGAGCACCTGCGCGTGGACCGTCGGGTTCTCGATCGGCACCATCACCTCGACCCGGCGGTCGAGATTGCGCGGCATCCAGTCGGCACTGGAAATGAACAGCTTTGCCTGCGGACCGGGCAGCTCGGCGCCATTACCGAAGGCAAAGATGCGGCTGTGTTCGAGGAACCGGCCGACCACCGAACGGACATGGATGTTCTCGGACAGGCCGGGCACGCCGGGCCTGAGGCAGCAGATGCCGCGAATGATCAGCTCGATCTGCACGCCAGCGCTGCTCGCCTCGTACAATTTGTCGATGATGCCGGTGTCGACGAGGCTGTTGAGCTTGACCCAAATTTCCGCCGGACGGCCGGCGCGGGCATGGGCGATCTCGGCATCGATCAGGTCGTAGATGCGGTCGCGCATGATCAGCGGCGCCATGCCGATCTTTTCGAGCCGGGTCGGCTGGACATAGCCGGTGATGTAGTTGAGCACTTGCGCAGCGTCGCGTGCCAGCACCGGATCGGCGGTGAAGAACGACAGGTCGGTGTAGATGCGCGCCGTCACCGGATGATAGTTGCCGGTGCCGAAATGCACATAGGTGCGGATGTTCTTGCCTTCACGGCGCACCACCATCGACAGCTTGGCGTGGGTTTTCCATTCGACGAAGCCATAGACGACCTGGACCCCGGCGCGTTCGAGTGCCGCTGCCCAGACGAGATTCTGTTCCTCGTCGAAGCGCGCCTTCAGTTCGACCACCGCGGTCACCGACTTGCCGGCCTCCGCGGCGTCGATGAGGGTGCGGACGATCGGGCTGTTCTTGCCGGCGCGGTACAGCGTTTGCTTGATGGCGATGACATCGGGGTCGGCGGCGGCCTGTTTCAGGAAGGCGAGGACGACCTCGAAGCTCTCGTACGGGTGGTGGACGACAAGGTCCTTGGCGCGGATGGCGGCAAAACAGTCGCCGCCATGCTCGCGGATGCGTTCCGGAAAGCGCGGGGAATAGGGTTCGAACTTCAGGTCGGGCCGGTCTTCGTCCACCAGCAGCGCCAGGTCGGCGACGCCGAGCACGCCGGTGACGACGGTGGTGTCGCGGGCGCCGACGCCGAGCGCCGCCTGTACCAGGCTGTTGAGGCCGGGCGGGGTCGACGCCTCGATCTTCAGGCGGATGACCTCGCCGCGGCGGCGGCGCTTGAGCGCGGTCTGGTAGAAGCGGACGAGATCCTCGGCCTCCTCCTCGACTTCGATATCGCTGTCGCGGATGACGCGGAAGGCGCCGTCGCCGATCAGGTCGTAGCCCGGGAACAGCTGGTCGAAAAAGGCGCGAATCGTGTTTTCAAGGCTGATGAAGCGAATCACCGTCCCCGGCAGGCGGATGAAGCGCGGCAGCATCGCCGGCAGCATCAGCAATGCACGCAGCAGCTCGTCATCGGACTGGCGGCGCAGCTCGAGAATCAGCGAGAACCCCTTGTTGGGGATGAACGGGAACGGGTGCGCCGGGTCGATCGCCTGTGGGGTGAGCACCGGGAAGACCTGGTCGAGGAAATGCCGCTGCAGCCAGTCGCGCTCCGGCCCGGTCAGGCGTTCGGCGGTGATGACATGGAAATCGGCGCGGCCGAGTTCGCGGACGAGATCGCCCCAGACTTTTTGCTGTGCCTCCATCAGCCGGTCGGCATGGGCGGCGATGGCGGCGAGCTGCTGCGCCGGGGTCATCCCCTCGGCGCTGAGGGTTTCGATACCGGCGCGCACCTGGCCACGCAGGCCGGCGACGCGGACCATGTAGAATTCATCGAGGTTGTTGCCCGAGATCGACAGGAAGCGCAGCCGTTCGAGCAGCGGATGCGCCGGGTTGGTGGCTTCCTCGAGCACGCGGTCATTGAACGCCAGCCACGAGATTTCGCGGTTGAAATAGCGTTCGGCATCGGGAATTGCCGCGACGGGCGGGGATTTCGGAACGCTGGCCATGGCGGCACCTTAGCGGATGGCGGATGACAGGTCGATGACTGGCGGGGCTTTGGATGTGTAAGCGAGGTTAGAACGCCAGTCGCAACTGCCCTTCCAGCAGCTCGCGTGCCAGCGGCACGGTGATGTCGCGGCGTTCGGCCAGCGCCAGCGCATCGAGCCGCGCCACGGCATCGGCGACGGCGGCGAAGCTGCGTTCGATGCGGCTGCACAGATAGGTGACGACCTCGGGCATGACGCGCAGACCACGATCGGCGAGCTGCTTTTCGATGACAGCGACCATCAGCGCATCGTCGGGGTCGTCGAGCCGCACCAGCGGCGTGGCGGCCAACCGCGAGGCCAGATCGGGAAGGCTGTGCGCCCAGAATTTCGGCGTCCGCCGTGCGGTCAGCAGCAGCGGCGTGGCGGCGGTCGCGGCGTTCCAGGCGTGGAACAGCGGTTCGCCGTCGGTGATCAGGTCGGCATCGTCGATGATGCGGCCGTGGTGACCGGCGGCGAAGAGTGCCGCGAGGTGCGATTTTCCCGACTGCGCCGGGCCGACCAGCAGCGTCCGCGGCCCCGGCCAGCGCGCCGGATCGGCGAGCCATTCGACAGCGGCGCGGTTGCTGTCGGAAACATGGAACACCCCCGCCCCCAGGCGCGGCACATAGGCGAGCGGCAGCGGCGGCTGCTCGGCTTCGGGCGGCAGGGCGTCGCTCATGCGCCGAAATTGGGCAGCAGGTCGACGGGGCGCTTGTCGGGTGGCGGCGGAGTTTCAGGCCGGCTGCGACGCGGCGGCTCGGCAGTCGGCGGGATTGGCGCCTGGACGGGTACCTGCCCCGGCGCCTGTCCCGGCGGCTGCGTCGGCGCCGGCGCGGGTACCTGCCCCGACGGCGCCGTGGGAACCGGCAGCGCCACCACCGGTGGCGGCACCGGCGCATCGCCGTCGCGGCGGCGGCGCAGCACCGTCTCGCCATTTTCGGCCGCCAGTCGCAGCCCGCGCTGGTCGAGCGCATAGGCCAGCGCATCACGGGCGCCGGCATAGCCAATCAGCACGCGCGAGGTGCCGCCCAGCGACAGGCTGGTGATGGTGACGCCGGTAATGCCCGGCACGCTGCGCAGTTGCGTTTCGAGCGCGGTCGCGGCGGCGGCATCGGGTGTCGGCATTGCTGCATCGATGCTGATCGTCGCGGCACCGGCGGCATCGTCCTGGGTACTTTCGAGCACCAGTCCGATCGCCGGTGCATCGGCGATGATCGGGGTCAGGTCCGCGGTCAGGTCGGATTCGCTGCGCAGCCGGCCATCGCGGAGGGCAATGGCAAAGATCTCGTCGATCTGGCGGACGCCATTGTCGAGCATCGCGTCGAGACCATCGTCGTCGGCGATCGCCAGTTCGAAGCGGCCGAGCTGGGTCGCATCGGGGCCATGGCGGGCGATGAACAATGCCCGGATCGGCCCGCCCGGATAGGCCCGCGTCAGCCGCGCCTCGGCGCTGAGCACGTCGACAGCATCGAAGCGGTTGAGGATGGCGCGCCAGGTCGGCCGGTCGGGCCGCGACACCTGCCAGCCGGTGAGGACGACATTGTCGCCAGCAGAACCCGAGGCGACAACATAGTCGATCGGCGTGACATTCTCGCGATAACGCTGCCAGGCGGCGCGCCACGGCGTCCGCGCCTGATACAGCGTACGCGCGCCGCCGTCGCTGTAGACCGGCAGCAGCAGCATCGGCGGCGATTGCAACCGGTCGCCAAAGCCGCCGAAATAATCGCTGGCGCGCGATCGATCGAAGACGACGCCGAGCCGGGCGATATAGCGCGTCATCGAAAAGCGTTCCCCCTGGCTTTCGATGCCCGACACCATGTTGTCGAGCTGGCCGTCCGACAGCCGCGGTGCCGCCGCCGGGGCGCCGCCGGTCAGCCGGGCCCAGAGCAGCGGCCAGGCCTTGCGCTGGGCGATGCGATAGGCGGCCATGCGCGCCGCCTCGGGGTTGGCAGCCGACACGTCGACCTCGATGCCGCCGACCGCATAGGCGCTGCCACCGCCGGCGTCCTGGGCCAGCGCGGGCGCAGCGATAGCGGCGAGGACCAGCAGCAGCAGGCGGAAAAGCACTTTCACGTTGGCCGTTCTAGCGGCGTCGGGCGGAATGCCAAGCGGCAAGCTTGGCCGGCGGGCGCGAGGCCGCTAAGGACGGTCCATGTCGAACCACAAACCGCTGACTTATGCCGATGCCGGCGTTTCGATTGCCGCCGGCAACGCACTGGTGCGGATGATCGCACCGCTGGCCCGCGCCACCGCCCGGCCGGGCGCCGATGCCGAACTGGGTGGTTTCGGCGGCTTTTTCGATCCGCGCGCCGCGGGGTACAAGGATCCGTTGCTGGTTGCCGCCAACGATGGCGTGGGCACCAAGCTGAAGCTGGCCATCGACACCGGGCGCCACGACACGGTCGGCGTCGACCTGGTTGCCATGTGCGTCAACGACCTGATCGTCCAGGGCGCTGAACCGCTGTTTTTTCTCGATTATTTCGCCAGCGGCAAGCTGGAGCTGGAAACCGCGACGGCAGTGGTGGCAGGCATTGCCGAGGGCTGCCGCATGGCCGGTTGCGCGCTGATCGGCGGCGAGACGGCGGAAATGCCGGGCATGTATGCGCCGGGGGACTATGACCTCGCCGGCTTTTCGGTCGGCGCCGTCGAGCGTGGACAGCAGTTGACCGGTGACAGCGTGGCGCCAGGCGACGTGCTGGTCGGCATCGCCTCGTCGGGTGCACATTCGAACGGCTTTTCGCTGATCCGCCGCATCATCGAACTGCGCCTGCACGATCTTGCCGCCCCCGCCCCGTTCGCGCCCGCGATGTCGCTCGGCGAAGCGCTGCTGGTGCCGACGCGCATCTATGTCCGTTCGCTGCTGCCGCTGGTCCGCGCCGGCACGGTCAAGGCGATGGCGCACATCACCGGCGGCGGGTTCCTGGAGAATATCCCGCGCGTGCTGCCCAAGGGCGCCCGCGCCATCGTCGACGCCCCCGCCCTGCCGCCCTTGTTCGACTGGCTGCGCAGCGAAGGCGACATCGCGCCGGGTGAGCTGGCGCGGACGTTCAACTGCGGCACCGGCATGGTGATGGTCGTGGCCCCAGGCGACGCCCAGGCCGCTATCGCCGCGCTGGCCGCGGCCGGGGAGAGCGCCGCCGTCATCGGCCGCATCGAGGCCGGCGCCAAGGGCTGCGACGTCACCGGCGCTGCCGGCAACTGGGGTTCGGCGCGTGCCTGGACGGCGAGCCATGATGCCTAAATCCCGCGTCGGCGTCCTTATTTCGGGGCGCGGGTCGAACATGGCGGCGCTGCTCTATGCGTCGCGCGCCGAGGACTGCCCCTATGAGGTGGTGCTGGTCGCCGCCAATGATCCGGATGCGCCGGGGCTGGCGCTCGCCGCGGCGGAGGGCGTGCCGACCTTTGCCCGCGCCCACCAGGGGCTGAAGCGTGCCGAGTTCGATGCCATCATCGATGCGGAGCTTACCCGCGCCGGCTGCGATCATGTCGCGCTGGCCGGCTACATGCGGCTGCTGTCGCCAGAATTCGTCGCGAAATGGCAGGGCCGGATGGTCAATATCCACCCGTCGCTGCTGCCGGCGCACAAGGGCCTGCATGTCCACGAGGCGGTGCTGGCCGCCGGCGAGACGGTCAGCGGCTGTTCGGTGCACCTGGTGACGCCGGAGCTCGACGACGGCCCGGTGCTCGGCCAAACGCGCGTCGTGGTGCTGCCTGGCGACACGCCCGACACGCTGGCGGCGCGCATCCTCATCGCCGAACATCAGCTGTATCCGCGTGTGCTGGCGGCGCTGGTGCAGAGCAGGACGTCCCCCGATGCCCTGCTGGCGCGGGTCCGCCAGCTGGCGCTGGCGTTGCCCGAAGCGGAGGAAAAACTGTCGCACGGCTCCCTCGGCTTTTTCGTCCGCGGCGGCAAGTTCTTTGCCTATTTCAGCTATGACCACCATCACGATGGGGTGACCGGCCTGCTGGTCAAGGCCAGCGGCGTCGAGGAACAGGCGCAGCTGATCGAGAACGACCCCGGGCTCTACTATCGGCCGGCCTATCTTGGCCCCTCGGGCTGGATCGGCATCCGCCTCGATACCGGCGATAACGACTGGCAGCATATCGAGGACTGGCTGACACGCAGCTGGCGGGCGAGCGCGCCGAAGCGGATGGCGATGCTGCCGTTCTAGGCGGGAAAGACGCCGACGGCGGCATCGGCCCAGACGGAGAGGAACGCCACGGCGACCGCGACGCCCAGGATAGCGCGCACGCGGCCGGCGCGGGTGACGCGCACCAGCAGTTCTAGCGCCGTACCGGCGACGAGCAGCATGGTGCCGAACATCGCGAAGTCGGCAATGTCCCAGCGCATTTCGGCAGTGAACTGCATGGCGGCGAGCGGCGCCGCCAACAGCAGGGCCGCGCCGCCCCAGCCGATGACGCGCCATGGCGGAGTGGCTTGCGGTTGGTGCTGAGGGGGTGTCGGCAAGGTCGCCTCCTTATCGGGAGAGGCTATGACCTACACTGGTGCGTGCTGCCGGTCATTAGCACAAAGCCCGTGCTGGCGTCGGACGGGTTCGGTGGGCTTGCCGCCGACCGCACCGCCGGCCGGTCGTGCGCCTGTCGGCGCGTAGCGTCGCCGCTACGCGCACGCGGCGCTACAACGCTACGCGACTTAACCGACGATTTCGGTCTGGGCGAAAAAGTAGCCGATCTCGATCGCGGCATTGTCGTCGCTGTCCGAGCCATGCACCGTATTGGCTTCGATCGATTCGGCGAGTTCCTTGCGGATGGTGCCGGCGTCGGCGTTGGCCGGGTTGGTGGCGCCCATGATGGCACGATAGGCGGGAACGGCGTCTTCGCCTTCGAGGACCTGGACGACGACCGGGCCGGAAATCATGAAGGCAACGAGTTCACCGAAGAAACCGCGCTCGCGGTGGACGGCGTAGAAACCTTCGGCCTGGGCCTGGGTCAGGTGCAGGCGCTTCTGCGCGACGATGCGCAGGCCGGCGGCCTCGATCATGGCGTTGACGGCGCCGGTCAGGTTGCGACGGGTGGCGTCGGGCTTGATGATCGAAAAGGTGCGCGTGATGGCCACGGGGAAAACTCCGGATATCTGATATTGGGGTTGTGAAAGCGCCGTCCCCCTAGCCGCAGTGCCGCATATTGGCAAGTTACACCCCGTCAGGCGGCCTTTTCGAAGCGGCCGCCCTCGCCTTCGCGCCAGTAGACCGGGCGCACGCCGTCGCCCTTCGCCAGCACGCGCCAGCGCGCCCGCGCCGTTTCCAGATTGTCGGCGTCGAACAGGAACATGGCCCGGGTCAGCCCGGCGAGGTCGTCGGGCAGGTCGCCACCGACCTGGGCGAGGCAGTCGGCGGCATTTCCGGCAGGCAATGGTGCCCCGGTCAGCAGCACCGGCTGGCTGGCGACGCGGTCGGGCCCGACGTCGCTGTCGATGCCGTGCGGCAGGAAGCTGTCGGGTGCATGGCTCCACAGCGCCGTGTCGATGCGCGCCAGCAGCGCCGGATCCTCGGCGCGGACGACGATGCGATGGCCGGCGGCGAGCGCCTTGGTGATGAGCTGCGGCAGCACCGCCTCGGCGCGGCGCTCGGCAAGCTGGTAGAAGCCGATGTCGATCATCGCGTGTCACCCCGGCGCAGGCCGGGGCGCATGGCCCACCGGCTGTCGGCGCGGGCGGACCCGGGTGACCGAGATTGCGGTTTATGGGCCCCGGCCTGCGCCGGGGTGACAGTCGGGGTCACCCCTCGTGATTCTCGGCGATGAAGCGGTCGAGCAGGCGCACGCCGAAGCCCGTCGCGCCCTTGTCGTACAGGTTGCCGGCCTTGGCCGCCCACACCATCCCGGCGATGTCGAGGTGCGCCCATTTCACGCCTGGCTTGACGAAGCGCTTGATGAACTGCGCCGCCGTGATCGAGCCGCCCTCGCGGGGGCCGACGTTCTTGATGTCGGCGATCGGGCTGTCGATCAGCTTGTCATAGGCATCGCCGAGCGGCATCCGCCACAGATGCTCGCCGCTGGTCTTGCCGGCCTTTTCGAGCTGGGCGGCGAGGCCATCGTCGTTGACGAACATGCCGCCATATTCATGGCCCAGGCTGATGATGATGGCACCGGTCAGCGTCGCCAGGTCGATGACGACTTCCGGCTCATATTGCTCTTGCGCCCACCAGATCGCGTCGCACAGCACCAGGCGCCCTTCGGCGTCGGTGTTGATGACCTCGATGGTCTGGCCGTTCATGCTGGTGACGACATCGCCCGGCCGCTGGGCATTGCCGTCGGGCATGTTCTCGACGAGGCCGACGACGCCGACGACATGGGATTTCGACTTGCGGGCGGCCAGCGCGTGCATGGCCCCGACGACGGCGCCGGCGCCGCCCATGTCCCATTTCATGTCCTCCATGCCCGCCGGCGGCTTCAGCGAGATGCCGCCGGTGTCGAAGGTGACGCCCTTGCCGACGAACACCACCGGCTTGGCATCGGCATTGCCCGTGCCGTTCCAGCGCATCGCCATCAGCCGCGCCGGACGCACCGAACCCTGGGACACGCCGAGCAGCGCGCCCATGCCCAGCGCCTTCATCTCGGGCTCGCCGAGCACCGTCAGCTCGATGCCGAGATCGCGCAGGTCCTGCGCCTCGGCGACGAAGCTTTCGGGGTAGATGATATTGGCAGGCTCGGCCACCAGCGCCCGCGTCCGCATGACGCCGGCCGCGATGGCGGCGAGCTGGGCGTGATAGCTTTCGGCGCCGGGAACCCCGATGACATCGAAGTTGGTCAGCGTCGGCTTCTGCTTGGGCTTCATCGTGGTGTGGTACTTGTCGAACCGCCAGTTGCGCAGCTCGGCACCATGGGCCAGATGCGCCGCGGCGCCCTCCGCCGGCAGCGAGCCCGCAAAACCCGTCAGGTCGACGGTGACCCTTGTTTCACCGCTGGTCTGCAGCCGCGCCACGATGGCGCCGCCGAGTTTTTCGAACATGGCGGCATCGGCCGACTGGCCGGGACCACTGCCGGCGACGATCAGCCTTGTGGCGTTGACTCCGGTCGGTGCGAGGATCTCGACAAGGGCAGCAGCCTCGCCGTCGAATCGTGCCGCGGCGATGGCGCGGGCAACCTGGCCGTCGCTGGCCGTATCGGCAGCGGCGGCACCGCTGCTCATTGCGCCGCCGGGGCCGACAAGAACGACGAGCGCGTGCGGCGCGGGATCGGCGGCGGGCGGAAAGGCAATGATCATCGATGGTCCTCGGCTTCGGTCTCGGCCATCGTCTAGACTTCCGGAACCGCTCACGCAAACCGCTGCGACGGTTATGGACGGGGCGCGACGACGCGGCTAAGCCACCGTCGTGCGTCCCGGCTGTCTCCAGTATCGCTTGCCCTCCCGTCCCCTGTTGCTGGCGACGGCAATGCTATGGGCCGCGGCCATGCCAGCGGCAGCGCAGGAGACGCCGGCACCGGCGCTGGGCGAGCAACCACCCCCGGCCACCGAGCCGACCATGGTGCCCCGTGACGGCGGCGACATCGTCGCACCCGGCGACGTCATCGATTTTGCCGCCGACGAGATGACCTATGACGACCGCGGCGAGGTGGTCACCGCGATCGGCAAGGTCGAGCTGGCACGCGACGCCTGGCGGCTGACCGCCGACCGTATCGAATACAACCAGGGGTCGGGCGTCGTCATCGCCACCGGCAAGGTCGTCAGCACCGATCCCGAAGGCAACCAGGCCTTTGGCGACCGTGTCGAGTTGACCGAATCGCTGAAGGACGGCGCCATCGACAATGTCCTGCTCGTCCTCAACGACGGCGGCCGTGTCGCCGCCGACAATGGCCAGCGCAGCGGCAATGTCTATGCGCTGACCCGCGCCGTCTACAGCCCCTGCGCCGTCGTCGACAACATGGGCTGTCCGCATGACCCGGTGTGGCAGGTAAAGGCCAAGAAGCTCAGCTATAATCGCGACCGGCACCGGCTGTCGTATCGCGACGCCAGCCTCGAAATGTTCGGCGTGCCGGTATTCTTCCTGCCGAGCTTTTCGCATCCGGATGGCGAGGCCAAGCAGGTCAGCGGCGTGCTGCTGCCGCAGATCGAGATCGTCCGGCAGCTGGGGGTGGGCATCGGCGTGCCCTATCATTTCGCCACGGCACCCGATCGCGACTACACCATCACGCCGAAATTCTACACCGCTGCCAATCCGGCGCTGGCGGTGCAGGCGCGGCGGCTGCTGCGCGATGGCCCGATCCAGATCGACGCCAATGCCACCTATGCGCAGCTGATCGATTTCGCTGCCGATGGCGTGACGCCGATCAACCGCGGCGACCGCCTGCGCGGCTATTTCGCGTTGAAGGGGCAATTGCAGCACACGCCCGAATGGCGATCGACCTTTTCGGTCCGGCTGACCACCGACGACACGTTCAACCGCCTGTACAACCAGGATTATGACGACACGCTGCGGACGACCTACACGCTGGAGCGGCAGACCGCAAACAGCTTCCTGTCGTTCACCGGCTGGGCGTTCCAGGGCCTGCGCGCCAGCGACCGCGGCGGCGAGATCCCGATCGTGCTGCCGCTGGTCGATTACGACTGGCGCCCCGATGCGACGCCGCTGGGCGGCCGGCTGCGCGTCGCCGCGAACAGCATGAACCTCTATCGCAGCGACGGGCAGAGCGTGCAGCGCGCCCTCGCCTATGGCCGCTGGGATCGCAGCCTGCTGACGGGGTTCGGCCAGCGCGTCACCGCCACCGCCATGCTGCGCGGCGACCTGTACAATGTCAGCGACGCCGACAAGGCGACCCTGCCCGAATATGCCGGGCGCAACGGCATTCGCGGCCGCGTCATTCCGCTCGCCGCGCTCGACGTGGAGTGGCCGTTCGCCGGCCCGGCGCTGGGCGGCATCCAGACCATCACGCCGCGCCTGCAACTGGTGTCGGCACCCAACGGCCGCAACGACGGCCTGCCCAACGAAGACAGCCGCGCCATCGAGCTTGAAGACGTCAGCCTTTTCGATCTCAACCGCTTCCCGGGCTATGATCGCTTCGAAGGCGGCACGAGGGTGACCTGGGGCGTCGAATATCGGCTCGATAGGCCCGGCTGGCAGCTGAAGAGCGAGATCGGCCAGTCGGTGCGCCTGGCCGGCAACGGCAATGAATTTCCGCAAGGCACCGGCCTGTCGGACACGGTCAGCGATTTCGTCGGGCGCAGCAACTTGAAGTTCGGCAGCCTGTTCGAGATCACCCACCGCTTCCGCGTCGACCGCAACAGCTTTGCCGTGCGCCGCAACGAGATCGACGTTCAGGTCGGCAGCCGCAGCACCTATGCGACGATCGGCTACCTGAAACTCAACCGCAACATCGCGCTGGAGGATCTGGAAGACCGTGCCGAGCTGCGCTTCGGCGGCCGCGTCGGTTTCGCGCGCTTCTGGTCGGCCTATGGCTCGGCGATCATCGACCTCACCACCCGGGCCGAAAACCCGGCGGCGATCGGCAACGGCTTCAAGGCGATCCGCCACCGCGCCGGCATCGAATATGAGGATGAATGTTTCCGGCTGGGTGTCAGCTGGCGGCGCGACTATGTCGGCGATCGCGACTTCCGTGCCGGCAACTCGTTCAACCTGACCCTCGCCTTCAAGACGCTAAGCCGCTAGAAGGCACCGTCTGGTAAGGCCGGATTAAGGATCGATGGTCTAACTGCGCTTTGCCGTTGGGCGATGGTTGCGCTATTCAACCGCATCATTGGCCGCGCCACGCGGTTGCGGGTCATCGAAAAGGCCCGGTTCGGAGACAGGAATGCGTTCACCCCGTTCGATTTTCGGCCTGTTGCTCGGCTCTGCCGTGCTGGCGGCGACGCCCGCGGCGCTGGCCCAGAATGTTGGCCCCGCGAGCTTTGATGCGGGATCGCTGCCCGAAATGCGGGTTGTCGGCGATATAGATCCGACGCTGCGCAAGGCCCAGGCCATCGTCAACGGCGATGTCATCACCGATACCGATATCGACCAGCGCCTCAACCTCGTCGTCGCCGCCAACGGCGGCAAGGTCCCGCCCGAAGAAATCCCGCGGCTGCGCCTGCAGGTGCTGCGCAACCTGATCGACGAGAAGCTGCAGGTGCAGGAAGCCGCAAGCAACGACATCAGGATCAGCGAAGAGGAGGTCAACCGATCGTACGATCGCGTTGCCCAGAATTTCAAGAAGTCCGCCAGCGGCTTCGAACAGTTCCTGCGCGATGCCGGCTCATCGCCCGCGTCCATCAAGGCCCAGATCCGCGGCGAGCTTGCCTGGAACCGCGTGCTGCGCCGCAAGGTCGAACCGCTGGTCAACGTCGGCGACGATGAAGTCCAGTCGGTGATTTCCAAGCTGAACGCCGCCAAGGGCAAGGACGAGTATCGCGTCAGCGAGATTTTCCTGACAGCGACTCCCGAAACCCAGGCGCAGGTGTTGAACGACGCCGCGCGCATCGTCGGCCAGGTTCGCGGCGGCGCCTCGTTTGTCGCCTATGCCCGCCAGTTTTCCGAAGGCTCGACCGCCGGCGTCGGTGGCGATCTCGGCTGGGTGCGTGCCGAACAGCTGAACGACGCGGTGGCGCCGGTGGTGTCCACCCTGCAACCCGGCGGCGGCCCGACCAGCGTCAGCGACCCGATTCCCGTGCCCGGCGGCGTCGCCATCATGGCGCTGGTCGAAAAACGCCAGGTGCTCGCCGCCGATCCCGCCGACGCCGTGCTCAGCCTGAAGCAGATTTCCCTGCCGCTGCCCGCCGGCATCACCCAGGCGCAGGCGGAAGCGAAGGTGAAGGAATTCCAGGCCGCGACCCAGGCGATGGGCGGCTGCGGCCGGGTCGAGGAAATTTCCAAGGGCCTCGGCGCCGAAGTGGCGCTCAACGACGCCATTCGCATGAAGGACCTGCCGCCGGCGCTGCAGCAGATCATCGGCGGCCTGTCGATCGGCCAGGCCACGCCGGCCTTTGGTTCAGCCCGGGAGGGTCTGCGCGTCCTTGTGCTGTGCGGCCGCGACGACAGCACGACGCAGGTGAAGGCGCCGAACTTCGACGAAATCTATGCCCAAATGAACGAGGAGCGCGTCAACATGCGGGCCCGCCGCTATCTGCGCGATCTCCGCCGCGACGCGATCGTCGATTACCGTTGATGCCGGCGGAGCCGGGCGCGTTGATGCCGGCGGAGCCGGGGGCGCAGATGCAGGCAAGGCCGGCGCCGCTGGCGGTTTCGATGGGCGATCCGGCCGGCATTGGGCCTGAGATCGTCGCCGCGGCCTGGGCGGCGCGTGTCGCCGAAAACTTGCCGCCGTTCTTTGCAATCGGTGATCGCCGCGCGCTGAAGGCGGTGTGGGACGGCCCGATCACCACCCTGCCGACGCCCGATGCCGCCGCCGCGGCATTCGACGGCGCGCTGCCGCTGGTCCAGGTCGACGACCCCGGCTATGTCAAGCCCGGCGAGCCCAATCTCGCCGGCGCCCGCTGTGCCCTCGACAGCCTGGAAATCGCCGTCGGCCTGGCGCGCAACGGCTTTGCCGGCGGCATCGTCACGGGGCCGGTGTCCAAGGCACAGCTCTACGCCATCGGTTTCAACTATCCGGGCCAGACCGAGTTCGTCGCCGAACGCTGCGGCATCGCTGCCACCAACGCCGTGATGATGCTCGCCGGGCCGACGCTGCGCACGGTGCCGATCACCGTCCACGCGCCACTGTCTGAAGTACCGCGGCTGCTCAGCATCGAGCTGATCCTTGCCAAGGCGCGGGTGACGGCGCGGGCGCTGATCCGCGACTATGGCATCGCGCAGCCGCGGCTGGCCTTTGCCGGGCTGAACCCGCACGCCGGCGAAAGCGGCACGCTGGGGCGGGAAGAGCTCGACATCATTCGGCCGGCACTGGAGATCCTCGCTGCGGAGGGTATCGACGTGCACGGGCCGATCGCCGCCGATTCGATGTTTCATGCCGCGGCGCGCCGCCATTACGACGCCGCGCTGTGCATGTACCACGACCAGGCGCTGATCCCATTGAAGACGCTGCATTTCGATGATGGGGTCAACGTCACGCTGGGCCTGCCGATCGTGCGGACCTCGCCCGACCACGGCACGGCGTTCGGCATCGCCGGCAAGGGGCTGGCCAGTCCGCAGGCGATGATCGCGGCGATCCGCATGGCCGGCGAATGCGCCGCCCGGCGGCTGGTGAGTTGAGCCCGGTTCCCGAAGCGCTGCTGCGCCTGCCGCCGCTGCGCGAGGTGATCGCGCGACATGGCCTCAACGCGAAAAAATCGCTCGGCCAGAATTTCCTGTTCGACGGCAATCTGCTCGATCGCATCGCGCGCGTGCCTGGGGCGCTCGAGGGCAAGACCGTCTATGAGGTCGGTCCGGGCCCCGGCGGCCTGACCCGGGCGCTGTTGCGCGCCGGTGCGACGGTGGTGGCGGTCGAGCGCGACGCCCGCGCCCTGCCCGCGCTTTCCGAGCTCGCCGAAGCCGCGGCGGGCCGGCTGACGATCATCGAAGGCGACGCGATGGACGTCGACCCGCTGGCGCTGGTCGGCGGCGGCGCGCACATCGTTGCCAATTTGCCGTACAATATCGGCACGGCGCTGCTCACCGGCTGGCTGGGCGGCGAAGCCTGGCCGCCGTGGTGGGCGAGCCTGACATTGATGTTCCAGAAGGAGGTCGCACAGCGGCTGGTCGCCGAGCCGGGCAGCGGCGCCTATGGCCGGCTGTCGGTGCTGGCGCAGTGGCGGACCACCGCCAAAATCGCCTTCACCCTGCCCCCGCGGGCATTTGTACCCGCACCCAAGGTCGATTCGGCTGTCGTGCATCTGGTGCCGCGCGAGCCGATGTCGGACACCGGCGCGGCCCGGCTGGCGCAATTGACGGCGGCCGCCTTTGGCCAGCGCCGCAAGATGCTGCGCGCCAGCCTGAAGACCATGCCCGGCGCACTGGAGGCGATGGTGGCCGAAGGCATCAGCCCGGAGGCGCGGGCGGAAACGGTGCCGGTGGCAGCGTTTGCGCGGGCAGCCGCACGGCTGTAGAGGCACCACATGAACGATAGCGCCATTCGCTTCGGCCGAATCGCCGCCGGCATCGGCGTTGCCGACATGGAAAGAGCCGTCGCCTTCTATACCGACGTCCTGGGGTTCGCCCCGGTGTTCCGAAACGGTGACCCGGTGATTTTCGCGATCATGGAGCGCGACGCCGCCGAACTCCATCTGCTGCTGGCGCCGGGCTACCGCGGCCCGGCCTTCAACGTCGCCCATCTTTTCGTCGACGATGTCGATGCGCTGCATGCCCGTTGCGTGGCGCACGACGTGCCGATCGTGAAGGCCATCGCCGACAAGGATTACGGCATGCGGGCGTTCGTGATCGAGGACCCGGACGGCAATCGCATCGACATCGGGCAGCCATGATGACCGCGTTCTGGCTCACCGCCGCCATCGCCGCGGCGCCGCTGCCCAGCGCCTTCGATGCCGGCTGGAAGGGCGAGAAGGTCTGTACCCTGTTGTACGAGAACGCCAGCGTGCGTGCGGCGCGCTGCGTGTTCCCGCCGGGCATGGGGCATGAACGGCATTTCCACACGCCGCACTGGGGCTATATCGTCGCCGGCGGCACGATGCGGATCACGACCGCGGCGGGCACCGTCGACCGCGTGCTGGCGTCGGGCAGCAACTGGTGGAGCGACGGCATCGCCTGGCACGAGGCGGTCAACATCGGCACGACCACCGCCGTCTATGTGATCGTGGAGCCGAAAGGCACGCCGTAGCGCGTCAGTTCTTGGCGACGGGCACCTTGGCCGCTTCGGCGCTCGCCGTCGTGGCGGTGTTGAGGGCGGTCTGCAGGCGCGCCGCCGGCGGGCAGTCGACCTTGCACAACGCCTTGATGCGGGCGAGGTTGACTTGGGCGCGCGCCGTGGCGCCGCGCAGGATATACGCCTTCCCCTGCCCTTCGAGCGCATTGAGGTCGGACGGGTTCAGCGCCAGGGCCTCGCGATAATATTTGACCGCCTTGCCGGGCAGGCCGAGCTTTTCATAGCCCTGGGCGATACCGGTGAACGCAGCGACGTTCTTGGGGTCACTGGCCAGCGCCGCCTCGTAAAAATCGATCGCCGCATTGGCATCACCGCGCGCCAGCGCCGCCTTGCCCTGGTCCGACATCCGGACCGACACAGGCTTCAGCACATCGTCGCCGGTCGGGACGGCGCCGACTGCGACCGCCGAAACCGTGCCGGCGATCAACAGGGCCAGGGGGACGAACCAACGCGCGTGCATCTGAACCTCTTCGTTGCAGCGGAGCCTTGTTAGCAGGTCCGCTGCAGCCTTGCGATGAAGAAACCGTCGCACCCCTGTTCCCCCGGTGACAATGTCAGCTGAGATACGTCGTCGGCTACGCCAGGGATGCCGAAGGATAGTGGCTGAAAGGCAGTCTTTTTGGCCGTGAAAGCCGCCACGCGCGCTTCGCCTTCGGCCGGCAGCAGCGAACAGACGACATAGGTCAAGCTGCCGCCGGGACGAACCAGCTCCGCCGCCAGCAGCAGCAGACGGTCCTGTTCAACGATCAGCTTTTCGAGGCGTTCGGGCGTCAGCCGCCAGCGCGCCTCCGGATTGCGGCGCCAAGTGCCGGTGCCCGAACACGGCGCATCCACCATGACGCGATCGGCAAGGCCCGCCAGATCGCCGAGCGCCTCCCATTCGCGGCGCGGGTTGAGCAGCTGGGTTTCGACGATCGTCACCCCGGCGCGGGCCAGCCGCTGCGGCATCGCGGACAGCCGGCCGCGATCGGTATCGGCGGCGATCAGCCGGCCGCGGTTGCCCATCGCCGCCGCCAGCGCCAGCGTCTTGCCGCCGGCCCCGGCGCACAGGTCGATGACTAGTTCCTCGGGCTCGGCACCGACGGCCAGCGCCGCCAGTTGCGAGCCTTCGTCCTGCACCTCGATCTTCCCCGCATGGAAGGCCGGCAGCGTTTCGACGTTGAGGCCGGTCGGCGCGCGCAGGCCATCGGGGGCGTGGCGCGTCGGGGCGCAATCGGGAAGCTCGATCAGCATCTCGTCGCGGTTGGCGGCGAGCGTGTTGACGCGCAGGTCGAGCGGGGCGCGATCGAGCAGTGCCGCGACGGCA
The DNA here is from genome assembly GCF_049896705.1 of Sandarakinorhabdus sp. DWP1-3-1. Classification (NCBI taxonomy): domain Bacteria; kingdom Pseudomonadati; phylum Pseudomonadota; class Alphaproteobacteria; order Sphingomonadales; family Sphingosinicellaceae; genus Sandarakinorhabdus; species Sandarakinorhabdus sp. DWP1-3-1. The sequence goes on from NZ_JAFCUV010000001.1 coordinate 1,006,563, forward strand.
GCCTCGGTGTCCTTGCCGAAACGGGTGCGCAGCATGTCGAGCTGCCAGCCGGGCGCCAGCGACGGCCGCGCCTCGGCCTCGCCGGGCACCAACGCCGCAGGACCGTGACCGGCGGCGTCCTTGTCGGTGTTGAACAGGTCGAGAAGTTCCGGCGCATTGGCCCGGGCATGGCCGATCAGCGCCGCACGGCCGCTGTCGGGGGGCGATCCGATGCTGCGGATGACATCGAACACCAGGTCACGGACGGCGCGGCGGTCCTTCGACCCGGCATAGCGGCGGGTGGTAAAATAGCGCTGGACGATGGTGTCGGCGGCTGCCCCGCCGGTGCGCGCGGCCGCGACCGCCTGGTCAAGACATTCGATGGCCGCCTGGACGCGTGCTGCAGGTGTCAATTCGTCGTCAACCCATCGATGGATAGTTGGGGGCTTCGCGCGTGATCGTCACGTCATGGACATGGCTTTCACGCAGGCCGGCATTGGTGATGCGGATGAATTCGGCGCGATGGCGGAATTCATCGAGCGTCGCCGACCCGGTATAGCCCATTGCCGCCTTCACGCCGCCGACCAGCTGGTGCAGCACGTCGCGCGCCGGGCCCTTGAACGGCACCTGGCCCTCGATTCCTTCGGGGACGAGCTTGAGCTGGTCCTTGATGTCCTGCTGGAAATAGCGATCTGCCGAGCCGCGCGCCATGGCGGCGACGCTGCCCATGCCGCGATAGCTCTTGTAGGTGCGGCCCTGCCACAGGAAGGTCTCGCCGGGCGCCTCCTCGGTGCCGGCGAGCAGGCTGCCGACCATGACGGCGGCGGCGCCGGCGGCCAGCGCCTTGGCGACATCGCCCGACGTGCGCAGGCCGCCATCGGCGATAACCGGGATGCCGAGCTTGGCCGCAGCTTCGGCGGTGTCGATGACAGCCGTCAGCTGCGGCACGCCGACGCCGGCGACGACGCGGGTGGTGCAGATCGAGCCCGGGCCGATGCCGACCTTGATGCCGTCGGCGCCGGCGCCGATCAGCGCGCGTGCCGCCTCGGCGGTGGCGACGTTGCCGGCGATGACCTGGGCGCCATTCGACGCTTTCTTGATGCGGTTGACCGCCTCGGCGACGCGGTCGCTATGGCCGTGGGCGGTATCGACGACGATGAGGTCGCATTCGGCGTCGAGCAGCGCCGCGGTCCGTTCGAAGCCCAGGTCGCCGACGGTGGTGGCGGCGGCGACGCGCAGGCGGCCGGCGGCATCCTTGGTGGCGTTGGGATAGGTGACGGCGCGCTCGATGTCCTTGACGGTGATGAGGCCGATGCAATGGCCGCCATCATCGACGACGAGCAGCTTTTCGATGCGATTGGTGTAGAGGACCCGGCGGGCGTCATTCTCCGATGTGCCGGGACGGACAGTGATCAGATTCTCGTGGGTCATCAGCTCCGAAATCGGCTGGTCGGCGTTTTCGGCAAAGCGCATGTCGCGATTGGTGACGATGCCGACCAGGCGACCGCTGTCATCGACGACAGGGAAACCCGAGATCTTGTGCTTGGCCATCAGAGCGCGGGCATCGCCCAGCGTCTGGCGCGGCGTCATCGTAACCGGATTGACGACCATGCCGCTTTCGAAGCGTTTGACCTGGCGGACCGCGTTGGCCTGTTCCTCGACGGTCAGGTTGCGGTGGAGGACCCCGATGCCGCCGGCCTGGGCCATGACGATCGCCATGTCGGCCTCGGTAACCGTATCCATCGCCGACGACAGGATCGGGATGTTGAGGGTGATGCCGCGGGTGACGCTGGTCGAGGTGTCGGCCATGCTGGGCAGGACGGCCGATGCGGCCGGGACGAGCAGGACATCATCGAATGTCAGGCCGAGGCGAATTTCCATGTGCGGGGCGACTCCGGGGGCGGTTGAGTCGCGTGTCCTTACGGCGAAGGGCCCACAAGCGCAACGCAGTTGCGCTTGAGAGGCCCGAGCCCGGCCGGCGGGGCGGCCGGAAACCCCGGCCGAACCCGTCCGACGTCACGGCGCGGCTTTGCCGCGCCGCTTCACAGCCGCCCCGCCGCAACCGGCGAAGCAGCCGCCCGCCTCGCTACGCCGCCGCCGGAGCCCCGGCCCCGATGTACGCCATCCAATACTGGGCCAGCACCTCGCGCGGGCCGCCCTTGACCGCCTGCAGCGCCGTCGTCGCCCCGGCCTTGTCGCCCGAACGGGCCAGCGCCATGCCGAGGCGCAGGTTTGCCGTGGCCTGATCGACCGCCGCATTGCCGACAGCCTGGCGGTACAGCGTCGCCGCCTTGGCGAAATCGCCATAGCCGTAATAGGCATCGCCGGTGGCCAGCGCGAGCTTGCCGTTGGTCTTGATTTCCTTTTCGAGACCCGGGAGCGCCGCCTTGTCAGCTGCAACCTTGGAGTCGGCGCTGCGCTTCAATTCCGCGACCAACGGCTTCGAAGCGTTCAGCATGTTCTTCTTGATGCCTTCGTTGATGGCATATTGCGCCTCGCCCGGAAAACCGCGGCCGAGCGCCGTGTCGGCATATTCGACGAAATCGCGTTCGCCGTTGAGCGAGTTGGTCGCCGCCTGCAGGCGCATGAAATCGAGCGAGCCCTGATCGTCGAGCTGGAAGCTGTCGCGGGTGATGACCAGGGCGTCGCGCCAGTTGACGGCGTTCGGATAGGCGGTGACCAGCGCCAGCGCGGTCGGCTGCACCTGCGCCGGCAGCTTGCCGTCATAGGCGAAGGCCAGCGCCCGGCGATACCAGGCCTCGGGCACCGCCTGGCCGGCGGCTTTTTGCGCAGCGATGGCAGCGTTGAGCGTGTCGACAGCCTTGCTGTTCTGCTTCTGCGCCGCGTAAAGTTCCGAAAGCGCGACCTGGGCCTCGCCGTCGCCGGGATTCATCTTGACGAGTTCCTGGAAGGCCATCGTCGCGGCGTTGTAGTCCTTGCGGTTGAGCGCCAGCGACCCGACGGTGCGGTAGAACTTGCCTTGGTCGGCGGCAGGCACCTTGCCGGTGGCCAGCATCTTGGACAGCGTCTGCTCGGTGAGGGCATTGTCCTTGAGGCCGATCGCGGCGTTCAGCTTCAGCGACAGCGTAGTATAGGCATCGTCGTCGGCCGTCGGCGGCACGGCATCGAGTTCGTTGAGCTTGGCAAGGCCGCCGGCGTTGTCACCAGCCTGCATCAGCTTCTGCGCTTCCATCAGGGTCTTGGCATAGGGCTTCGACAGCTTCGGCGGCTTCGGCGCGGCGGGTGCCGGCGGGTCCTTGGCGAGCACCGGGCCGGCCGACAAGGCAACGCTGGCGAGCAGGGCGGCAGCAACGCTGCGCTTCAAGATCTTCATTGGTCAAACCTCCCAGGATGAACGTGCATCGGCTAGGCCATTGCCGCACCGCCGGTCAACATATCCCATCGGAAATGCGCCGTTTTGCAGATTCCGGATGCCGCAGCGGCCCTGAACGGCCATTGAACGATTGTCCCGCCGGGCCCGTTCCGCCCACGAAAAAGGCCGGCCCCGCGTGGCGGAACCGGCCTGATCCTTGCAAACAGATGCTCGCAAAAAGCAGTATCGCTAAGCGCGATCTTACTTCTTGGCAGCGTCCGCAGCGGCGTCGGCACCGGCCTTGACGGCATCGGCAGCCTGGTCGGCGCCGGCAGCAGCGGCGTCGGTGACGGCATCGGCACCGGCGGCGGCGGCGGCGCTGGTCGCGTCGGCCGGGGCAGCCATGGCATCGGCAGCCGGAGCGGTTGCCATTGCATCGGCAGCCGAGGTGGTGTCGGTCGTCGACATCGTCTCGGTGGTGGTGGTTTCCGTCGTCGTCGACGTCGTTTCGGCAGCCTTCTCACCGCAAGCGGCCAGCAGGCCGAGGCTGGCCACAGCCACCAGCGTCAGAGCAGTCTTCATATTGGAAATCTCCGTGATCATTACGCGCAGTCCTCGCGCAACTCGCCCATACAGAGAAACGCAGACGTTGCGAAGCGAAAGATTCAGGGGCATGGCAGGCCCGATGAACACCGCCATTTCACGCCATTTTGTGCGGTTCGGTCGCGCCGACGTCTCGGTGCTGATCGCGGTCTCGATCGCCGCCGGATTTGTCTTTCCACTGCTCGAGGGCCGATTCGGGCTGGCCGCGAACCTGGTTGCCAAGGGCCTGCCGGTGGCGGCGCTGGCCCTTGCGGCGGCGCTGCTGCCGGGCCAGCGCTGGCTGGCGGCGATCATGGCGGCCGGCGCCGCGGGTGACGTGCTGCTCGATGTGCCGGGGCTGTTCTACGTCGGCGCCGGTGCATTCGCCGTCGGCCATGTCATCGCCATCCTGTTCTACATGGGCCGGCGCCGGCCCGGCCTCGTCATCCCCGATCGGGTCGCGGCGCTGGCGCTGATCGGTTATGGCCTCGGCATGCCGCTGCTGGTGATGCCGGTCGGTGCTCCTGTCGGCGCGCTGATGCTCTATTCGGTGCTGCTCTGCGGCATGGCGACGGCGGCGCTGCTCAGCCGCTTCGCGCCGCGCTGGACCGGCCTCGGCGCGTTGCTGTTCGTCATTTCCGACACACTGCTGATCATGCGCATGGGCGGCTCGCTGGTCGGCGGCGCCGGCGTCCATGGCCTGCTGGTCTGGTACAGTTACTATCTCGGGCAACTGCTGATCTTTGCCGGCGTCGCGACGGCCGAGCGATGATCGAGGCGCTGAGCGGCCTGATCGAGCGCGGCGGCTATGCCGGCATCATCCTGCTCACCTTTCTGGAGACGATCTTTCCGCCGCTGCCGTCGGAGGTGTTCATGCCGCTGGCGGGCTTTGTCGCGGCGCGGGGTGAGCTCAGCCTGCCCGGCGTCATCGCCGCCGGCACGCTGGGATCGCTGGCCGGCGCCTGGTTCTGGTACGGCCTGGGCCGTGCCATCGGGCTGGAGCGGACCCGGCAACTGGTCGCACGCCACGGTCGCTGGCTGACGCTGCACCCTGCCGACATCGATCGCGGCACCGCCTGGTTCGATCGCTATGGCGGGCTGGTCGTGCTGTTCGGGCGCATGGTGCCGGCGATCCGGTCGATCGTCTCGGTGCCCGCCGGCATCGCCCATATGCCGGTCGGGCGTTTCCTGCTGCTGTCCGGGCTGGGCAGCCTGATCTGGACGACCCTGCTGATGACAGCGGGGTATCTGCTGGAGGCGCGTTATGCCGAGGTGGCGCGCTGGGCGTCACCGGGGTCGACGATCGTGGTCGGCGGGCTGGTGGCGGTCTATCTGTGGCGACTGGTGCGGTATCGGGCGTAACTGTCACCCCGGCGAAGGCCGGGGCCCATCAACCGCAATCGCGACTGCATGGGTGCATCCGTGCCGTAGCTCGTGGTATATGGGCCCCGGCCTTCGCCGGGGTGACAGATAAAGCTCAGTCCTCGGTCGCGGGGGTGCCGTCACCCGGCACGACGGCTGCCGCCTCGTCGCCAGCCGCTTCGTCATCCGCCGGGATCAGCGCCGCCGAGACGACATGCTCGCCCTTGCCGACGTCGAACAGCGTCACGCCCAGGGTCGAGCGGCCCTTGATGCCGACCTGGCCGACCATGGTGCGGATGAGCTTGGCCTGGTCGGTGACGAGCATCAGCTGGTCGCTGTCCTTTGCCGTGAAGCTGGCCACGACATCGCCGTTGCGGTCGCTTTCGCCGATGTTGCGGATGCCCTGGCCGCCGCGGCCCGACTGGCGATACTCGAATGCCGATGACCGCTTGCCGAAGCCTTTGGCGGTGACGGTCAGGATGAACTCCTCAGCCGCCGCAAACTGCGCCATTCGGGTTTCGGACAGGATGCGCTCGCCCGGCTCGGGCTTCCATGCCGCCGCCTTGAGATAATCCTCGCGCTCCTGTGGTGTCGCCGGAAAGGCCTTGAGGATCGACATGGAGATGACCTGATCGCCCGTGGCCAATGTCATGCCGCGCACGCCGGTGGAGGTGCGCGAGACGAATTCCCGCACATCGTCGACCGGGAAACGGATCGCCTTGCCGCTGCACGCCGCCAGGAACACATCGTCGGCCTCGTCGCACAGCGCCACCGCGATCAGCCTATCATCGTCGCCGTCCTCGAAGCGGATGGCGAGCTTGCCGGCGGTCGGCACGTTGGTGAAGGCATCCATGCTGTTGCGCCGGACATTGCCGTGCGCGGTTGCGAACATGACGTGCAGCCGGCCCCATTCGGCCTCGTCCTCGGGCAGCGGCAGCACGGTCGTGATCGTCTCGCCCTCGGCGAGCGGCAGCAGATTGTTGAGACTGCGCCCCTTGGCCTGCGGGCTGCCGACAGGCAGGCGCCAGACCTTTTGGCGATAGACCTTGCCGGCGCTGGAGAAGAACAGGACGGGGTTGTGCGTCGAGGTCACGAACAAGTTGGTGATCGCGTCCTCGTCCTTGGTCGCCATGCCCGACCGGCCCTTGCCGCCGCGACGTTGGGCACGATATTCGTTGAGGGCAACGCGCTTGATCCAGCCGCTGTGGGTCACGGTGACGACCATGTCCTCGCGCTCGATCAGGTCCTCGTCTTCCATGTCGTCGCCGGCGGCAACGATCTCGGACCGGCGCTTGGTCGAGAATTTGTCGGAGACTTCCTCGATCTCGGCGCGCAGCACGGCGTAAAGCTTCACCCGGTCGGCGAGGATCGACAGCAGTTCGCCGATGGTGCCGGCGAGTTCCTTCAACTCGTCGCCGATCTCCTCGCGTCCCAGCGCCGTCAGCTTCGACAGGCGCAGGTCGAGGATGGCCTTCACCTGGGCATCGCTCAGCCGGATGGTGGCGGCGTCGGCTTCGAATTCACCGGCTTCCACGAGCTCGAGATAGGGGCGAACTTCCTCGGCGTTCCAGTCGCGCGCCAGCAGTGTTTCGCGGGCGACGGCGGGGCTTGCCGAGCCACGGATGATGCGGACGACCTCGTCGAGATTGGCGACGGCGACCACCAGCCCGATCAACAGGTGCGCCCGCTCGCGCGCCTTGGCGAGTTCGAACTTCGACCGCCGGGTAATGACCTCCTCGCGGAACTGGACGAACGCCTGGATGATGTCGCGCAGGCCCATCAGTTCCGGGCGGCCGCCGCGGATCGCCAGCATGTTGATGCTGAACGTCTGCTGCGCCGGCGTGTGGCGATAGACCTGGTTGAGCACGACTTCGGGCGTCGCGTCGCGCTTCAGCTCCATGACGATCCGCACGCCTTCGCGGTTGGATTCGTCACGCAGGTCGGAAACGCCTTCGATACGCTTGTCCTTGACCGCCTCGGCGATCTTTTCAACGAGGGCGTTCTTGCCCTGCTGGTACGGAATTTCGGTCAGGACCAGGCTGCGCTTTTCGCCGCGGCCTTCCTCGACGATCCAGCGCGACCGCATGATGATGGTGCCGCGACCAGTCTCATAGGCAGTGCGCAGGCCACTGGTGGCGACGATAAAGGCGCCGGTGGGAAAATCGGGCGCCGGCAGGTGCTTCATCAGCTCTTCGACGCTGATCGTCTGGTCGTCGAGCCAGGCCCGCACGGCATCGATGACTTCGCCAAGGTTATGCGGCGGGATGTTGGTCGCCATGCCGACCGCAATGCCGCCGGCGCCGTTGACGAGCAGGTTGGGGAAGCGCGCCGGCAGGACGGCGGGCTCATGCTCCGAGCCGTCATAGTTGGCGATGAAGTCGACCGTGTCCTTGTCGATGTCGGCGAGCAGCGCCTCGGCCGAGCGCGCCAGCCGCGCCTCAGTATAGCGCATCGCCGCCGGGGCATCGGGATCCATCGAGCCGAAATTGCCCTGGCCGTCGATCAGCGGCAGCCGCAGCGACCAATCCTGGGTCATGCGGGCGAGCGCGTCATAGATCGAGCTGTCGCCGTGCGGGTGATATTTACCCATCACGTCGCCGACGATGCGCGCCGACTTGCGATAGGGCTTGCCGGCGGTAAAGCCGCTTTCGTGGGCACCCCAGAGGATGCGGCGATGCACCGGCTTCAGTCCGTCGCGCACATCGGGCAAGGCACGGGCGACGATGACCGACATGGCGTAATCGAGAAAGCTCGTCCGCATCTCGGTAACGATCGAGATCGGCTGAATATCGGGGGCGCCGGCTGGCGGCGGCGAAATCACGGAATCCATCGGGTTTTTTCAGGCCTTGTGAGCGCAAGAATGCAGGCTTGTCGCGTGCCTGTCATGATTAGGGGAATGCGCCGGGAAATGCCAGAGATTAGCGTGCGGCGCGCTGCCCGTCGTGACTTTCCCACCCCCAGGCGTTAGGGCATCGCGATGCCTGATCCCTTCACACGTTTTGCCCATTGGCTGTCCGCTGCCGAAGCCAGCGAGCCCAACGACCCCAACGCCTTTGCGCTGGCGACGGCGACGCCCGATGGCCGGCCGGCGGTTCGGGTCGTGCTGCTGAAATTCTGGGATGCGCGCGGCTTTGTCTTCTACACCAACCTCGATAGCCGCAAGGGCCGCGAGCTTGCCGCCAACCCGTTCGTGCATCTGGATTTCCACTGGAAGACGCAGCGCCGCCAGGTCCGCATCGACGGACGTGCCGAGCCGGTGCCCGATACCGAGGCCGACGCCTATTTCGCCAGCCGGCCGCGGGACTCCCAGCTCGGCGCCTGGGCCTCGGCGCAGTCCCGTCCCCTGCCCGACCGCGCCACCTTCGACGCTGGCCTCGCCGAATTGCGCGACCGCTTCGAGGGCCGCGATGTGCCGCGCCCGCCGCGCTGGTCGGGTTGGCGGGTCGTCCCCAACGCCATCGAATTCTGGCAGGACCGCGACAATCGCTTGCATGAACGCGAACTGTTCAGCCGCACCGACGACGGCTGGGAAACGGGGCTGCTGTACCCGTGACCGCCAGCCGCGCCTGGCTGACGCGATCGGCGGCGCTTGCCTCCGCCGGGGTCGCGACGACGCTGCTCGGACTGAAGGCCTGGGCGGCGCTCGAAACCGGCAGCGTTGCCATGCTCGGCAGCCTTGCCGACACCGCACTCGATCTGCTCGCCTCGCTGCTGACGCTGTTTGCCGTCGGCCTCGCCGCCCAGCCGGCCGATGACGACCACCGCTTCGGCCATGGCAAGGCCGAGGCGATCGCCGCGCTGATGCAGGTGCTGCTGATCCTCGGCTCGGCCGTCGCCATCATGTGGCGCGCCGTGGCGGCGTTCGGCGACACCGACCTGCCGCGGGCGCCCGCGGTCGGCATCGGCGTCTCGGTCGTCGGCATCGTCCTCACCCTGGCGCTGGTCGCCTGGCAGCGCAGCGTCGTGCGGCGCACAGGCTCGATCGCCATCGGGACGGATGCGCTCCATTATCAGAGCGACCTGCTGCTCAACATCACGGTCATCGCGGCCTTTGCGCTCGATGCCTATTTGGGCCTTCACGGCGCCGATGCCGTGTTCGGCATCATCATCGCGTTGTGGATCGGCTGGAGCGCGCTGCGATCGGCCCGGCGCGCCGTCGACATGCTGATGGACCGCGAATGGCCCGATGAGAAACGCCGTGAGCTCGCCGCCATTGCCATGGCCGTGCCGGGCGTCGAGGACATCCATGACCTGCGCACCCGATCGAGCGGCAATGTCGATTTCGTTCAGTTCCATGTCTGGCTCGCGCCGGAGATGACCGTCGCCGCGGCGCACGACATTGTCGACACGGTCGAGCAGCGCCTGGCCGAGACATTTCCGGAATCGGAATTCTTCATCCATATCGATCCACGCGGCCACCGCGACACCGCCGCCGACATTGCTGCCTGAAGGACCATGATGCGCCTGCCGTTCATCCAGATCGACGCCTTTGCCGATGCGCCGTTCACCGGCAATCCCGCTGCCGTGATGCCGCTGACCGAATGGCTACCCGACGCGACCCTGCAGGCGATCGCGGCAGAGAACAATCTGGCGGAGACGGCCTTTCTGGTGCCCTGCCCCGACCCCGAAACCGCGGATTTCGACCTGCGCTGGTTCACGCCGGGCGTCGAGGTGGCGCTGTGCGGCCATGCAACGCTGGCCAGCGGGCATCTGATCCTCGCGGCCCTGCCGGGGATGGCGGCGGTGCGCTTTTCGACGAAAAAGGCCGGCGTTCTGCTTGTCGCGCGGGCGGGCGACGGCTATGCCCTGTCACTGCCGGCCTGGGTTGCCGATGTGCCGGTGACCGGTGATCGCCTGGCAGCCTGCGGCGCAGCGCTGCGGGCACAGCCGACCGAGGTGCTGGCGCGCGGCCATGACTATTTCATCGCGGTGTTCGACAGCGCGTCCGACGTGCGCGCGCTCGACCCCGATTTCCGCGCCATCATCGACCTGCAGCGCGGCGCCGACATCATGGTCATCGCCACCGCCCCCGGCGGGCCCGGCGATGCCGATGTCGTCAGCCGCGTTTTCGTTCCCGAGGCCGGCGTCGACGAGGACAGCGTCACCGGCTCCGCCCATGCGATACTGACGCCCTATTGGGCGGCCCGGCTTGGCCGCTACGAGTTCACGGCGCACCAGGCCAGCAAGCGCGGCGGCGATCTCGGCTGCCGGCTCGATGGCAACCGCGCCGTACTCACCGGGAAATGCCGGACGGTGATCGAGGGCGAGTTCATCCTTGCCTGATCCCGCCGGCGCCCCCTACACCGCCGCCATGGCCCCTCGCCCGTTCCTGAAGATGCACGGTCTCGGCAACGACTTCATCGTGTTCGACGCCCGCGCCGAGCCGCTGGTGCTGACGACGGCGCAAGTCCGCGCGGTGTCCGATCGCCGCACCGGCATCGGCTGCGACCAGCTGGTCGTCGTCGAACCGAGCAGCATCGCCACCGTCCGCGCCCGTTTCTGGAACGGCGATGGCGAGGAAGTCGGCGCCTGTGGCAACGGCAGTCGCGCCGTCGCCGCACTGGTCGGTGGCGACGCCAGCATCGAGACCGCCGGCGGGCTGCTTACCGCCTCCGCCACAGCGGGTGGCGCCACGGTCGACATGGGGGCGCCACGCTTCGACTGGGACGCGATCCCGCTCGCCTACGCCATGGACACCCGCGACCTGCCGCTGGCCTGGGGGCCGCTCGCGCATCCAGGCGCCGCCAATGTCGGCAATCCACATGTGGTGTTCTTCGTGGACGATGCCGACACCATCGACCTTGCTACGCTAGGTCCCGAGATCGAGCATGACCCGGTGTTCCCGGAGCGCGTCAACGTCGGCGTCGCGTCGCTGCCGGCGCGCGATCGCATGGTGCTGCGCGTCTGGGAACGCGGCGCCGGGCTGACTCGCGCTTGCGGCACCGGTGCCGTCGCTGCGGTGGCGATCGCGCAGCGTCGCGGCCTCGCCGACGCCACCGTGGCCGTCACCCTGCCCGGCGGCGACCTGGTCATCAGCCGCGCCGCCGACGGCCACCTCCACATGGCCGGGCCGGCGGTCATCGCCTGGCGCGGCGAAATCGACCTGGAGCATTACCGATGAGCTGGCTCGACCGGTTGAAGACCGGGCTCACGCGGTCGACGAGCAAGCTTGGCGACAGCCTCGCGGGCCTTGCGACGGGTTCGCTGCCGCTCGACGACGATCGCCTCGATGCTATCGAGGAGGCGCTGATCGGCGCCGATCTCGGCCCCGCCGTCGCCGGCCGCATCCGCACCCGGCTCGCCGACGTCAAGTTCGCCAAGGGTATCGACGAAGCCGGATTGAAAGCCGCCGTCGCTGCCGAGGTTGCCGCCGTGCTGGCGCCTGTCGCCAAACCGCTCACCGTCACCGCCTTCCCGCGACCGCATGTCATCCTTGTCGTCGGCGTCAACGGCTCGGGCAAGACCACCACTATTGCCAAGCTGGCGCGGCGCTTCACCGAGCTCGACTACACGGTGATGCTGGCCGCCGGCGATACGTTTCGCGCCGCCGCCATCGCCCAGCTGCGGATCTGGGCGGACCGCATCGGCGTGCCGGTCATTTCCGGCGAGCAGGGCGCCGATGCCGCCGGCCTCGCCTATGAGGCGCTGCAAAGGGCCCGCGCCGCCGGCACCGATGTGCTGATCATCGACACCGCCGGGCGCCTGCAGAACAAGGCGGGGCTGATGGACGAGCTAGCGAAGATGCGCCGTGTCATCCAGAAACTGTCGCCGGCGGCGCCGCACGACACAGTGCTCGTCCTCGATGCCACCACGGGTCAGAATGCCCTCAGCCAGATCGAGGTATTTCGCGAGGTTGCCAAGATCACCGGGCTGGTCATGACCAAGCTCGACGGATCGGCCCGCGGCGGCATGCTGGTGGCGGCGGCGGAGAAGTTCCGCCTGCCGATCCACGCCATCGGCGTCGGCGAGGGCATGGACGACCTCCGCGCCTTTGAAGCCGATGACTTTGCGGCGGCCTTGACGGGCGACTGATCCAGCCAATCCGTCAGGTTGCGCGCTCCCCATGGCCGGACCACAAGGCCTACAAAGCCTTGAGGAAATACCCATGGATTTCAGCCTGCCGCCCGAACTGAGCGCCTATCTGGCGGAGCTCGACGCCTTCATCGAGGCCGAGATCAAGCCCATCGAACAGCGCGACGACAACATGCGCTTTTTCGACCACCGCCGCGAATATGCCCGCACCGATTGGGAGGCCGGCGGCCTGCCGAAACACGAATGGGAGGCGCTGCTTGCCGAGGCGCGCGACGTTGCCGACAAGGCCGGCCACTATCGTTTCGCCTGGCCGGAAAGCATGGGTGGCAAGGGCGGGAGCAACCTCGCCATGGCGGTCATCCGCGAGCATCTCGCGGCGAAAGGCCTGGGCCTCCACAACGACCTGCAGAACGAACATTCGATCGTCGGCAACAACCCCTTCATCCTGTTGTTCAAGGAATTCGCAACACCGGAGCAATATGCCCGGGATGGCGAGGCGGTGATGTCGGGCGCCATGCGCACGGTGTTCGGCCTGACCGAGCCTAACCATGGGTCGGACGCGACCTTCATGGAAACCCGCGCCGTGCCGCAAACCCGCGACGGCCAGGCCGGCTGGCTGATCAACGGCGAAAAGATGTGGTCGACCGGCATGCACGTCGCCACCCATGCGATGGTCTTCGCCCGCACCTCCGGCAAGGACGGCGACGCCAGCGGCATAACCTGCTTTATCGTGCCGGCGCATTCACCTGGCGTGAAGGTCGAGGAATATCTCTGGACCTTTAACATGCCGACCGACCACCCGCGGGTCAGCTTCACCGATGTCTGGGTGCCGGAGGATGCCTATTGGGGCCAGATCGACCGCGGGCTCGGTATCGGCCAGTCGTTTGTCCACCAGAACCGCATCCGCCAGGCGGCATCGTCGCTCGGCGCCGCGCATTTCTGCGTCGAGGAGTCGGTGAAATATGCGCGGACCCGCAAGCCGTTCGGCAAGCCGCTGTCCGACAACCAGGCGATCCAGTGGCCCCTGGTCGAGCTCGCCACCCAGATTGAGATGCTGCGGCTGCTGATCCGCAAGACCGCCTGGGACATGGACCGCATGGAGCACAAGCAGATCGAGCGGGAAATTTCCGACAAGGTCTCGATGTGCAATTATTGGGCGAACCGGCTGGTCTGCGAGGCCGCCGACCGCGCCATGCAGGTCCATGGCGGCATCGGCTATTCGCGGCACAAGCCGTTCGAGCACATCTATCGCCACCACCGCCGCTACCGCATCACGGAAGGGTCGGAAGAGATCCAGATGCGCAAGGTCGCGGCGTTCCTGTTCGGCTATCTCGGGCCGAAGCGGGCGCTGTACCCCCGCGACTGAGGCCGGTCGGCAAACCCGCGACCCGGCACGAGTTTAGAAACGGAAACGCAACAACATTCTGTAATCGTGACATATTTGCCACGTGGAGCGCCGGAGTGCGCGCTGCGGCACGGCAAGGCTTGCCCCCCGGAGTCCCGTCCCCTAGCCCTGCCCCCAACTACAAATAACAAAACCTTTGGGAGCATCATGAAGACAATTTTGTTGGCGTCCGCTTGCCTGTTTGCGTTGCCTGTCGCCGCTTTCGCCCAGACCACCCCGCCCGCTGAACCCGCAGTCGCCGCCGCCGAAGTCGCCCCGGCCGTCGATACCGCCGATGGCGAGATCATCGTCACCGCCACCCGCCGCAATACCACTTTGTCCAACGTGCCGATCGCGGTGTCCGCCGTCAGCCAGCAGTCGCTGCAGAATTCCGGCGCCAACGACATCCGCGCCCTCAACCAGCTCGCCCCGTCGCTGCTGGTGTCGTCCACCGGCAATGAAGCCAATGGCAGCGCCCGCATCCGCGGCATCGGCACCGTCGGCGACAACCCCGGCCTTGAATCCTCGGTCGCCGTCTTCATCGACGGCGTCTACCGCTCCCGCACCGGCGCCGGCCTCAACGAGCTCGGCGAGATCGACCGTATCGAGGTGCTGCGCGGTCCCCAGGGCACGCTGTTCGGCCGCAACGCCTCGGCCGGCCTCATCAACATCATCACAGCCGCGCCGTCGTTCACGCTTGGCGGCAATGCCGAAGCCACCTATGGCAACTACAACAACATCCGCGTCGCCGCCGGCATCACCGGGCCGATAATCGCCGACAAGCTCGCCGCCCGCATCGACGGCGTCTACAACAAGCGCGACGGTTTCTACACCGACGTCATTTCCGGCAACAAGGTCAACGACCGCGATCGCATCTTCGTCCGCGGCCAGCTGCTGTTCACCCCCACGGACGACATCAGCCTGCGCCTGATCGGTGACTATACCCACCGCGACGAAAACTGCTGCGGCGCCGTCTACACCTCGACCCGCGAAACCTTCGATCCCACCCCCGGCCAGCCCGGCGACCTCGCCGTTTCGCCGACCAACCGCATCGTCGACATCCTCTCCAGCCTCGGCAACGTCTTCCCGGGCGACCCGTACAGCCGCAACATCGCGGTTTCACCGGGCCGCAGCTATCGCAACACCACCACCGACTGGGGCGGCTCGGCCCAGCTCGACTGGAACCTGGGCGATGCCAAGCTGACGTCGATCACCGCCTACCGCGAGTACAAGGCCGGCGGCGCCGCCGACATCGACTATACCAACGTCGACCTCACCTACCGCGCCGACGACGGCAACAACTACCGCCGCTTCCGCACCTTCACCCAGGAAGTCCGCCTCCAGGGCTCCCTGTTCGACGATCGGCTCGACTGGCTGGTCGGCGGTTTCTACAGCCGTGAAAAGCTGCAGGTCGTCGACAATGCCAAGTTCGGCACCCAGTATGGCGCCTTCGCCGCCTGCCGTGTCGTCGCCAACGTCAACCCCGCCGCCGCCCTCCGCAACCCGGCTGCCCCGGGCTGCCTCAGCCCCACCGGCACCTTTGCCCTCAACAATGCGCTCGGCGCCGGCGCCGCGCCGATCATCGCCGGGCTCAACCGGCTCAGCACGCTCAACGATCTCGGCGACGTGCGGTCCGTCTACAACCAGGACAGCCAGAACTACGCCTTCTTCACCCACAACATCTTCAAGATCACCGATCGGCTCAGCCTGACGGTCGGCGCCCGCTACACCAAGGAGCGCAAGATCTTCTCGGCCGATTTCAACAACAACAACACCGTCTGCCCGGCGCAGCAGGCGGCGCTCGGGCCGCTGCTCGCCAATCCCGCCCTCGCGGCGCTGGCCGGCGGCATCATCACCCTGTCGTGCACCGGCAACAGCAGCACGGCGCTCAACGCCCTCGACCTCAACGACCGCTTCTCCGAAAGCCAGTGGACCGGCACCGGCGTCCTGTCATGGAAGCCCGTCGACGAGCTGCTCGTCTATGCCTCCTATGCCAAGGGCTACAAGGCCGGCGGTTATAACCTCGATCGCTCGGATCTCGGCTCGGCGCTGTTCCCGCGCTCCAATGCCGATGCCGCCGGGCTGCGGTTCGAACCCGAAACCGTCAACAGCTTCGAACTCGGCGCCAAGTTCCGCCAGGGTGGCTTCACGCTCAACCTTGCCGGCTTCCGCAGCGAATTCAGCAGCTTCCAGCTCAACACCTTCAACGGCACGGTGTTCGTCGTGCAGAACATCAACGGCTGCAGCAACAGCCTGAACGGCGGCGACCGCGACAACAGCGCCGCCACCGGCACCTGCACCGGCAAGACCCAGCCCGGCGTCATCTCCCAGGGTGTCGAGATCGAGGCCACGCTGCGCCCCGTCCGCGACATCAATGTCAGCCTGGGCTATACCTATGCCGACACCAAATATGCCCGCAACCTGGTGGGCAGCAAGGCCGGCGCCCCGCTCGATCCGGCGCTGTTCCTGCTGCCGGGCAACCGCATGTCGAACGCCCCGCAACACGTCGTCACCGCGTCCGCCGCCTTGACCCCGGCAATCGGCGACACCGGCCTCAGCGCGCTGTTCTATGCCGATACCCGCCTGACGTCGGAATACAACACCGGCTCCGACCTGTTCATCGAAAAGCAGCAGGACGGCTTTGTCACCGTCAACGCCCGCATCGGCCTGCGCGGCCCCAACGAACTCTGGGCGATCGAGCTCTGGGGCCAGAACGTCTTCAACGTGAACTACCAGCAGGTCGCGTTCAACACGCCGTTCCAGGGCGCCGGCTCGTCGCAGCAGGTCCAGGCCTTTGGCGGCACCGGCAACCAGCTGTTCTCCAGCTTCCTCGCCGAACCCCGCACCTGGGGCGCAACGATCCGCACGCGCTTCTAAGTCCTTGCGCCGGCGGTGAAAGCCGCCGGCGACTGGCTTCTTCTTGTCGGCTTTCGGAAAGAGCCTCCGGCGGCCGGGCCTGAGGCCCGGACCCCATTGTGAAGAGCTGCCGGAAATCCAACGAAAGTCTCGAAAGTCACTCACTTTCAGGGCGACGGCAATTGTAAAGTTCCGCCCCGTCATGCGCCACCCCTCACCAGCGCGAATCGCCGAGATATAACCGGTCCGGTTAGTGTAGGACAGCGGAGAAGCACCGCCAAGGAAGGGGCAAACCTGCGGCCCCGCCGCCCCACTTAGATAAGTCCGGTACCTTTCATGCTGACATGTCCGGTCACGCCAATCACGAAGTGGTCGATGACGGTGATGCCGATATGCCGGCCGGCTTCAACGATGACTCTCGTCATGACGACATCGTCGCGTGACGGGCTCGGGTCGCCACTCGGATGGTTGTGCGCAAGAATGAGTCCGACTGCGCCAACCTCAACCGCACGCTTGATGACCTCTCGAGGATAGACAGCTGCCTGATTGACGGTACCGATGCCATGCACTTCATCATGAACTAGTCGGTTGCGCGCATTCAGATATAGCACGCGAAACTGCTCGTGCGGCAGATGCGCCATTTCGCTGTGCAGATAGTCGACAGTATCACGAATATCGTCGACTTTAACGCGCGCCTCCAGCTTTCGTTTGAGAGAGGTACGCGTGGTCTGGCGGGTGAATGCGAGCGCTTCGGCTACACGATTATCGAGGCCCCATGACTGCAGTCTGGCGGGGGTGGCGGCAACAGCTGCGGCAAAGCTTCCAGCACGTTGAATTAGGTCGCTCGCAATCTTTGCGCTTTCGCGCCCAAGACCGTGAAGCGTCAATAATTGCGTCAACAATGCAACATCGTCACCGCGCATTGCCAGGGATTTTGGATCCCTGGCGAGCGTCACAGGCGGCCCCGCCGGTGGCGTGCGCGTTGGCGATGACTCGACAGTTACGGCTCCCGCTTTCCGGCGGCCTTCGATCAACGAACCCCAGAGCAGGGACAGCGCAACCGGATAAGACCAGAAGACCAGCAGATTTCCGTATGCGTCCCCGTGGACCGGCCCAGCCTTGAAGCGAGCGATATGAGTCAGAACGGCGGCCGCCTGAGAAGCTGCCGCAAAGATCGGCCAGCGGCGCTCCGAGCAGACGGCAAGCCACGTGAGAGCCGCCAATAGCATGGTGTCGACCGCCGCAATTCCAAGCTCGACATCGTTGAACATTTTCAACTGCACGAGTGGGGTGACGAGCGCAGCAGCCAGTAGCAGAGCGCCACCTTGGCGTTCAGGCCGTCCACCACGGGCGTAAGCCGCGGTGAGCGTGGCCAGGAATATTGCCAAAAAGGCGACCTGCGTCAGATGCATGCGCTCGCCTTGGTCAATTTATGCTGCCCGACTTTCGGCCACGACCTGCATGCCGGACTGCGCGTGATGACTGGGCTTGTCGACGAACCCGCCGAAATTTCGCGCGGGAATGCGCGCCTGCCGTCCGCTTTCGGCCAATGACGAATGGGCCTCGACGATCCGCCGGCGTGCTTCACCGAGCACCGACATTGCGGCAATAACCTGCTCAAACGCCGGTTGCCCGACAGCGGCAGAGACGTGTGTTTGCTGACGAGCAACGGGTAGGTAGCCGACGAGGCCTGCCGCACAGGCAATGGCGACGTCAATTGCTTCTTCGGTGGCAAGGAGATGCGAGGCAACACTACGAGCAACTTCAATCTTGTCAGACATGATGCATTCTTTCGTTAGTGGATTTACCCATTACGAAAATCAAGAAAACATCAGCATATCCAAACCTTGCAACGCCGAGATAAGCGCGCCTAGTGTCAGACTTGAGCTGGCGACCAGCACTGCCATCAACAACAGACGTCGCGTGACGGGTGACGCAGTCAAGAATTCGGATATATCGAGCCCCCTCGCAATTTCGCTGTACGCGCCGGTATTGTTTCCTTGGTCGACGATCGGATTTCCGGCATCACTGACATACCCGGAAAAGGGAGATTGTTCACGTTCTGTTTGAACCGTTTTGGCAGCGGAGCGATGGCTATCCTTGCCATATTGATGGCTTTGCCTGCCATCATCGCAACCGACGAATGGGACTGCCGGGCCGGTTTTCCAGTCTAGATGACGCGCGATGATGCGGGCAGCGTCATGACGGCTCGACGCGTCGAGTTGCCGACGCGTGTTCCTGACGATTCTTTCCACGCGGCACGGCGTAGTCCCAAGGCTGGCGGCGATTTCCCGTCCCGTTTTGCCGTCCAGTATCTGTGCAAAAATCGTACGCTGCTCCTGATCGAGCTCGCCCCGAAAAATACCGCGCTCCATTGCTGACCCCCAGCAGACGATTTGCGACCCCGATGCCAGTTTGAATATTGTTTTAGTTAACGCAAGTAAGAAAACTTGTGATTAATAAGACGTTACGATTCTCTTACGCCCAGGCCGAACGATAAGGTCACAAGGACCACTTCTGCACGAGGCATCCGGCTTAAATGAGCGGCCGGAAGGCCAGCCATAGCAATTGACTGCCCGCGTAGTAGCCCAGCGACACGCGAAGGGGTAAACCCATCTTCCAGTCAACTTCCACATCCCATAATGTGCAAACTGACGCGCGATGTGGAAGAACCGCCGATTGCAAGAGACAAGCCCCATGCCCGCCCGAGGCGCTTTGGTGGCGGAACGCGGGCACCCCCTCACCCGGCGCACTGGCGTGCGTCGCGCCTCTCTCGCAGGCGGGAGAGGTAAGTGGGTTGCCTTCTACGGCCCGTGCGGGTACACGCCGCATCAATCCCCAAATGGGGGCGACGCGTCCATGGATGCACGCTGGCCGGCGAGGTTTCGCCCGCCGGCGTAATTTCGTTTGGAGGGGTTGTCCCTTGCAATCGAGTGTAGAGTCCTTTGTTCGACAGTCTTTCCGATCGGCTTGGCAGCGTATTCGAAAAACTCCGTGGGCGCGGTGCGCTGACGGAGCTCGATGTGCGGGCGGCGATGCGGGAGGTGCGGATTGCGCTGCTGGAGGCCGATGTCGCGCTGTCGGTCGTCAAGACCTTCATCGACCAGGCGACGGAGCGGGCGATCGGGGCGGAGGTCATCCGGTCGGTCACGCCGGGGCAGCAGGTCGTCAAGATCGTCAACGATGCGCTGGTGGAGCTGCTCGGCGGCGGTGCTGATGGTGGCGGCGCTGACGAATTCGGGCTGAAGATCGATGTGACGCCGCCCGCCGTCATCATGATGGTCGGCCTGCAGGGTTCGGGCAAGACGACGACGACGGGCAAGCTCGGCAAATATCTGACCGAGAAGCACGGCAAGAAGGTGATGCTGGCGTCATTGGACGTCGCGCGGCCGGCGGCGCAGGAGCAGCTGCGCGTGCTGGGCGAACAGACCGGCGTGGCGACGCTGCCGATCATCGCCGGGCAGCAGCCGGTGGCGATTGCGGAGCGGGCGCGGCAGGCGGCGCGGTTGCAGGGTTTCGATGTCGTGCTGCTCGACACCGCGGGGCGATTGAACGTCGATACCGCGCTGATGGCGGAGATGGCGGCGATCGCCGGGGCGACGAAGCCCGACGAGATTTTGCTCGTCGTCGATGCGCTGACCGGCCAGGACGCGGTGAACGTGGCGAGCGCCTTCAAGGCCGAGGTCGCGCTGACCGGTGTCATCCTGACCCGCATGGACGGCGATTCCCGCGGCGGGGCGGCGCTGTCGATGCGCGCCATCACCGAGCGCCCGATCAAGTTTGCCGGCACGGGTGAAAAGCTCGACGCGCTGGAGGCGTTCGATCCGCAGCGCGTGGCGGGCCGCATCCTGGGCATGGGCGACATCGTCGGCCTGGTGGAGCGCGCGGCGGCGAATTTCGAGGAAGCCGAGGCCGAGAAGCTGGCGGCGAAGCTGGCCAAAGGCCAGTTCGACATGGAGGATTTGCGCAGCCAGCTGCGCCAGATGCAGAACATGGGCGGGCTGGGCGCGCTGGCGGGCATGTTGCCGGGCATGGGCGCCGCGAAGAAGGCGATGGCCGACGGCAAGGTCGACGACAAGGTGCTGGGGCGGATGGAGGCCGTTATCTGTGCGATGACGCCGAAGGAGCGCGCCAAGCCCGAGATCCTGACCGCCAAGCGCAAGATCCGCATCGCCAAGGGGTCGGGCACCACGGTGCAGGACGTCAACAAGGTCATCAAGATGCAGATGGACATGGCCACGGCCATGAAGAAGCTGAGGAAGATGGGCGGCATGAAGGGCATGGCCGCGATGATGGCCAAGATGGGCGGCGGCGGCGGCGGTCTTGGTGGCCTTGGCGGGCTGCTCGGCGGCGGCGGGATGCCCCCCGGTTTCGACAAATTCACCAAACGCTAGAAATCCCAATCACTCGAAATTAACGAAGGAAGACTGACAAATGGCACTCGCAATTCGCCTCGCCCGTGGTGGCATGAAGAAGCGTCCGTACTATCGCATCGTCGTCACGGATTCGCGCAACGCCCGCGACGGCAAGTTCATCGAGAAGATCGGCACGTACAACCCGCTGCTGCCCAAGGATTCGGCCGAGCGGATCAAGCTGGATACCGACCGTGCCTCGCATTGGCTCGGCGTCGGCGCCCAGCCTTCGGATCGCGTGGCGCGCTTCCTCGATGCCGCCGGCGTGCGCACCCGCGCCGCCAAGATCAACCTGAAGAAGGGTGAGCCGGGCGAAAAGGCCAAGGAACGCGCCCAGATCGCCATCGACAAGGAAGAAGCGGCCGTCGCCGCCGCCGCCAAGGCCGAAGTCGAAGCCAAGGAAGCCGCCGAGGCCGCTGCTGCTGCCGCCGCCGAAGCTGCTGCGGCGCCGGCCGTGGAAGAGGAAGCGCCTGCCGACGCCGCGCCGGATGCTGTCGAAGAGCCTGTGGCCGAAGACGCCGGTGTCGAAGCCGTCGCCGACGAAGAGCCCAAGGCCTGAGCCGTCGGCTGGTCCCTGCCGTCGCCGCAGCGCTTGCGGCGGCGATGGCGTGGACCGCCCTCGCCCATCTGCAGGCCAGCCCGCTGGCCATGCCCGACGACCCCGCCGTGATCGGCGTCGACCGCAAGCTGGCGGCGGCGCTGGCGTGCCTCGCCGCGGTGCCCGGCCTGTTGTGGGCCCGCACTCGCCAGGCGGTGGCCGTCGCGATCATGATGGGCATCGTCTATGCCGTGTCGGCGCGGCGGCTGGCGGGCACGCTCGATGCCGACGCCTGGCTGCTGGCGCCGATGTTCGCCGCGGCGTTATTCCTGTGGTGGCCGCGACTGGTTGAGGTGAAGCGTGATGGCTGATGTGACGCTCGCTGCGGTGGCCGGTGCCCATGGCATCACGGGCGAAGTGCGGCTGAAGCTGTTCGCACAGGGGCTGGAAAGCCTGACGGTGCACAAGGTGTTCACCGCCGGCGGCCGGACCCTGACGCTGAAGTCGATCCGCCCCGACAAGATCGGCGCGGTGGCGCGCTTTGCCGAGATCGGCGACCGGACGCAGGCCGAAAACCTGCGCGGGACCTTGCTGTCGGTGCCGCGCGAAACCCTGCCGCCGCTGGCGGAGGGCGAATATTATCATGCGGATATCATCGGTCTTTCGGTCGTCACCACAAGTGGCGAGCCCGTCGGCACGGTGACCGCGATCGAGAATTTCAACGCCGGCGATATCCTGGAAATCACCTTTCCCGATGGGAAGACGGTGATGGTTCCGTTCCGCGCGCCAGCGGTGCCCGAGGTCGGCGAGGTGGTCGTGGTCGACCTGGAGTGGCTTGCCTAGTATATACGGGGCGTGTATACATTGGCGATGGCGCGGACAAAGGTCTTCAAGTCGGGCAACAGCAACGCCGTGCGGTTTCCGGCGAGCTTTGCCGTCGAACCCGGCATGACTGTCGAGGTGCGCGAGGAACAGGGGCGCTGGATCGTGGAAGCCGTGCCGGACGTGCCGAAGAAGATCGACCTGACGGGAATCTGGGGAAGCATTCCGGGCATCAAGCCGATCGCCGGCGAAGACCGTGAGTTCGAGGAACGCGAGCTCGATTGGGGCGGCAAGCTGCTCAAGCGTGACTGAGCCGCGTTATCTTCTCGATACGAACATCTGCCTGTATCTGTTCGGCGCCGCCTCGTTGCCGTTGCAGGCGCGGGTGACGGCGTGCGCGCAAGGCGAGCTCGCGATCAGCGCGATCGTGCTGGCGGAATTGGTGGTCGGTATCGAGCGCTTCGACCGCAGCGCGTTGCCGATGCTTGACAACTTGCTGCGCATCGCCCCGGCGATGCCGTTCGACGATGCCGCGGCGAAGGCCTATGGGACATTGCCGTTCAAGCGGGCCAAGTCCGACCGGTTGATCGCGGCGCATGCCCTGGCACTGGGCGTGACCCTGGTGACCGCCAACCCGCGCGACTTTGCGGATGTGCCGGGCCTGCAAGTCGAAGACTGGACGCAGCCATGACCTGGGCCGCCATCGTCCTGACCCTTTACCCCGAAATGTTCCCCGGCACGCTCGGCCACAGCCTCGCCGGCCGGGCGCTCACCGATGGCCTCTGGTCCATCGACGCCCGCAACATCCGCGACTGGGCGACCGACAAGCATCGCAGCGTCGACGACACGCCGGCGGGCGGTGGCCCGGGCATGGTGCTGCGCGCCGACGTGGTGGCGGCAGCGGTCGATGGGGTGGCGAACGGCACCCCCGTCATCGCCCTCACCCCCCGCGGCGCCCCCCTCACCCAGCCCCGCGTCCGCGCGCTGGCCGCCGGTCCCGGCGTCACGCTGCTGTGCGGCCGTTTCGAGGGTTTCGACGAGCGCCTGTTCGAGGCGCGCGCCATCGAACAGCTCAGCATCGGCGACTATATCCTGTCGGGTGGCGAGGTTGCGGCGACGGTGCTGCTCGATGCTTGCGTCCGGCTGTTGCCCGGTGTAATGGGCGCGGCCTTGAGCGGTGTGGACGAAAGCTTCGAAACGGGGCTTCTCGAACATCCGCACTATACCAGGCCTCCCCTGTGGGAGGGACTGGCGATCCCCGAGGTGTTGCGATCGGGGGATCACGCAAAGATCGCCGCCTGGCGGTCGGAGCGGTCCGAACAGGACACACGGCTACGGCGGCCGGACCTTTGGCAGCGTCATTCCGACGCTGCGGGCCCACCGCCCTCTGGCGCGCGACGACAGAAGAAGGAGGAATGAGATGAATCTCATCCAGCAGATCGAAGCCGAAAATATCGCCAAGGCCGTTGCCGTCCGCGCCATCCCGCAGTTCCGCGCCGGCGACACGCTGCGCGTCGGCGTGAAGGTGGTCGAAGGCGAACGCACCCGCGTCCAGAATTACGAAGGCGTCTGCATCGCCCGCAGCAATTGCGGCATGGGGTCGTCGTTTACCGTCCGCAAGATTTCGTTCGGCGAAGGCGTCGAGCGCGTGTTCCCGCTGTACTCGCCGTCGATCGAGGCGATCGAAGTCGTCCGCCGCGGTGTCGTCCGCCGCGCCAAGCTCTATTATCTGCGCGGCCGTTCGGGCAAGTCGGCCCGCATCGTCGAAAAGCGCCTGCCGCGCCCGGAAAAGACCGAAGCATAACGGCGGCGCCATCGCGCATCGAAAGGGCCGCTCCGGGACACCGGGGCGGCCTTTTCGTTGATAACCCTAGGCCGCCGCCGCGCGCGGTCCGCCACGCCGGGCCACCGCCGTCCACCCGACAACCATCGCCGCGGCACCCGCTGCCAGCCCGAACGCCATCAGCGCCAGGAGCGGCAGGACTGCCAGGCTTTCGAACACCGCGCGCCAGGGCGTGCCGGCCGCAACGGTCTCGAAGCCGATGATCTGGACAACGATCACCAGCAGCGCCACCGCCCAGGGCCGGCCGTGGCGCGGATCGCGCTGCCACAGCCACAGCGCCACCAGCGCGGCGCACGCGCTGGCCAATTGCGCGGCCCAGCCGAACAGCGGAAAATCCTGCGGGCCGGCGATGATCAGGCCGGGCACCGTCTGGTTGATGACCCGGCCGAACACCGGGCTGACCAGCAGCAGCGCCGTCGACAGCATATAGCCGGCGTGCAGGCGCACATTGCGACGATGACGCAGCGCCATGGCGGCGGCGTAGAGCACGCCGGCGAACGCCAATATGTCCATATAGCCGAGCCTGGCGCCCCACAGGTCGTAGAACGGGTCACCGCCGCCGGTGCCGGCCGCCATCGAATGGAGCACGCCCATCGAGCCCGCGGCGAACAGCGGCATCACGACGAACATGGCCCGCCCCGACAGGCGGTGCAGCGCCATCCGGCCTCGGTGCGGCGTATAGCTCTGCGCCAGCAGCAGCAGCATCCAGAGCGAAGCCGTCAACCCATGCGCATGAAAGCCGGCCGGCGATGTCGCCAGCACGGTGAAGTAACTGCGCCAGAACGCAAACACCGTCGCGGCGATCAGGCCGATGATGAACAACCACGCGTGACGGTACGGCATGTCGTGTTGCCCCCTGTGTCCCCGGACGACATTTGCACCGAAATCGCGACGGATGTCATCCCCTGCACCAGGCCGTGAACTCATGACCGGAACGGCTGATACGGATGGACAGCCGCCGTTCGTGCGTCATCATGTTAGCGAGAGGGCAGCGTCGATCTGACGATAGGCCTCAGGTTGTCGTGCGCGCTCCTGGGCGATAAAGTTGGCGTGTCTTTCGGCGAAGTCAGCGACCTCTCGCAAGGTATCGGGGTAAGGCTCGCCGAGGCTCCAGAACAGAAACCCTCGTCGCACCAAGGCTTCGACTTTCTCCCACTGCTTTTCGTCGGTCTGCTTTGGCGGCTTGAACTTGCGTGTCAGCCCGATACTCGGTCCGCCGCACTCCGGACACGGAAGGACAGCAGCTTCTCGACTGCCGCGCTTGAAGCTCTTGCGACACCGAAAGCAAGCGTACGGGTGGAGGTAGTTCGACTGGACGGGGCCGCCCTTCTGAGCCGGTGGTGTCGTGAGTTCCTGAGCCATGCCGCTATTCTAACTGAGGGCTCGATGTCCGCTAGTGGGCGAAAGCGGCCGTCTAGGAGGTGTCCGTGTTGGAACCTGCTTAGTGCAGATCCGGCAGGTGAGATCCGATATCCATCTTCTCATGCAGTACGCGCACAATATCGATCACGTCTGATGTCTCGCGATACAGAATGAGATGCGAGCCAGCACGATGACGCCGATATCCGACCCGGACCTCGTCGTACTGTCGTCCGAGCTTTGGATTGGTGGCCACGGTGTCGATCGCTGCTTGTATCATGCGCAGATACGCCTCCGCCTGATCATCATCCCAGCGGTTCGAAGTGTATTCCCAGATGTTGTTAAGGTCGGCGCGCGCCAGCGGGGATAGGATGTAGCGGGTCACGCAGCAGAATGCTTCGCCCGCTTGGCGGCGATGAACGCGTCAAAATCGAAAGGCGTCGACTCGCCACTATTCTCGCCGGCGATCAGAGCCTCCCGAAGTGCCTGCACCCGGGACTCATGTTCCTCGAGCAGCCGTAGCCCCGCGCGGACAACATCACTTGTCGAGCTGTAGCGGCCGGTTGCGACCTGCCGCTGAGCGAAGCCCAGCATGTGGTCGCCTAAGCTCACGGAAGTGTTCTTAGCTGACATCGGGTGCAGCATCCTCTCTTATACCAAGGATTGGTATAGGGCCTCGAGGGCGCTTTGGCAATCAAACCACACCACGGCTTATGCCGTGCGAACTCCGCTTAGCGATGTTGGTGTCCGCAAAGGGACTGCCGCTATGGGGTGGAAAGCAGTCATTCCCACGGTGACAGAGGATCGGGCTTTTCGCGGCTTCGTGACTTCCAAGCGCTGACAGTCTCAACCGCGATACGCATCATGTTGTCAAAGTCCACGATCGATCCTGTCCAGGTTCGGTCTAGCGCTTCGTCGGTGCCGTCATTTGTGTCTATGGCTGTGGCGTGGACTGCTACCCTGTTGTTTTCGGGCGCATCTACCGAAATTTGGAAGCATTCGAAAGGTGGGTCTCCACCGGTGTAGAAGAACCTGGCGGGGGCATCCGCACATTCAGTACACAGCTGTGTGTCCAGAGCGGCGACCCACTTTTCTATGATAGGATCAATTTCCGCATAGCTCGACATGCGTACACTATCGCGAGGTCTGCCAGCGTCCGCAACTGGGCGAAAGCAGACCTGCCGGCTTTACGAGTCTACAACCTGGCTTTGCTGACCGGCCGACCCGGCCAACCGGCATGGAAGCTGGCTTGATCCTCGCGAAGCCCGGTTCATCGCGGGGGTCATGGTGGCGACGTGTCGGCGATGGATCCCCGCCTTCGCGGGGATGACGATCTGGTCGTATTGCAGCCGAGGTCAGCGCACGGCCTCTCCGGCAAGCAGTTCGTCGAGCTGCGCGAACTGTTCGCGCATGCCGTCGACCATCGCACTCTGCCCCTCCTCGAACGCGGCCTTGGTCGGGTACAGCTCGCTGTAGGTGACCAGCGTCCGGCCGTCGGTTTCGCTGAAGGTCACCGTCGTTACCGCGCCGTCCGGGCCTTCCTCGTTGGTCCAGACGATCCGCTCCCCCGGGATCACGTCGGTATAGGTGCCGAAAAACGCCATCGGCTCGGCGCCGTCGACGGCGAATTCGAGGCGATAGCCGCCACCGGTGCGGACATCCATGGTGCACGACAGCAGCGTCATGCCCAGCGATCGCGGCACCCACCATGTCCGGAACAGATCCGCCTGGCTCCAGGCCGCATAGACCAGCCGCGCCGGCGCATCGAAACTGCGCGTCACCACCAACTCCCGGTCGGACCGGCGCTCCACATTGGTGGTCGTGCCGCTGTCATTGCTGCTCATCTTGTGTCTCCCTGGCTTTCAAGTCCGCAACGATCGTATCCAGCGCGTCGAAGCGCGCCTCCCACAGCCGGCGACAGTCGTCGATCCACGCCGCCTCGGTTGCCATGCCGCGCGGGCCCAGCGTGCAGGTCCGCACCCGGCCGGTTTTCCGCGTCTCGACCAGCCCCGCGCGCTCGAGCACGCCGACATGTTTCTTCATCCCGGTCAGCGTCATCCGGAAGGTTCCGGCCAGGTCGGTGATCGAGGCGTCGGCACGCCCCAGCCGCTGCAGCACGCCGCGCCGCGTCGCGTCGGCGAGCGCCGCGAATGACAGATCGAGCTGATTGTCGGAACACTGAACCATATGGTTCAGTATTTAGTCCATTCGGTCACTGTCTGCAAGCTGTTCGCGATGCCGGGACCGGTTTCGGCGTGCTGGCGCCGGAGTCGCCACCGGCGGTCCCGCCCGCGTCCCCGTCACGGGGTCACGCCGCCGGATCTCCGGGCGCCTGTCAGGAACGATGGCGAGCGCGTGGCGGGACGCTGCGACGGCGCATCGCACCCCCGACAAAGCCAAAGCCGACAATCAGCAGCGTCCAGCCGGCAGGTTCGGGGACGAACGATCCCGCCGGGCGCGGCAGGCCCGGGGGTGCCGTGAGCGGGCTGCGGTCAACAGTGAAGCCGGTGCCGAACAACGCCGCCAGCAGCTCGGCATCGGTGCCGACATGGCCCGCTGCGATGCCCGGCAGCGTCAACGCACCGCCGTCGGCCAGAAAGGCGAACTGGTAATTGTCGTCGAGCGTCACCGGGCTGCCATCGAACGCGTGCACCGGTTGGCACGGCAGCAGGATGGCGCAGCCGAGGTCCCGCGCCGCGACATCGGTCAGATAGACACCCGGATGATCCGGATCGTCGCCGAGCAGACGAAACAGCGCCTGGTAGCCGGGATCGGCATCGGCAAACACCTGCGCCTGCAGGATATTGAACGGCATGCCGCTGACGCTGCCGAAATCGACGGCAAAGCTCGTCTCGTAGATCGGGATGCTGAAGATGCCGCCGTTGACGCTGCCGCTGTCGTAAAGCGGCCCGATGTCGAAGCCGAAGATGCTGGCCTTCAGCGCCTGGATGTCGAAATCGCCGGCAAAGACCAGCTCCGTAAGGTTCGATAGTGTCGCGACAAGCGACGTGACGGGCGCGACGCCCAGGTTGCGCACCCCCGACATCAGCGTGAAATCCTGGCCGAGCGGGACGCTGATCGATCGGGTAAAGGCCCCTATGCTGCCATCGGCGAACACCTGCCGCACCGGCGACAGGAAGTTATAGGTTTCCACCGGCGTGAACGACAGGGTGAGTGTCTGGCGGACATCGAAGGCCAGACCGGCGCTGACGTCGAGCAGGCCATAGCCGATGCCGCCGATATTGCCGCTCAGCGGTATGCCGAGCGCGTTGCCGACGATGTTTCCGACATTGGCGCCCAGCGCCGCGATATTGCCGCGGCCCAGCGTCACCAGATTGGTCGCAGTGCTGCCGTTGAAGCCGTTCGACAGCGCGTCGATGTCGGGAAGGCTGAGCTTTGCCACGACATTGCCATCGAGTGCGGTGACATACTGATTGAGGTTGACGCTGTTGCCGGCAACCGTGAAGCGGCCGTCATTGTTGCGGTTGATCGCCACCAATGTTTGCGACTGGTCGGTATCGAACCGCCCCAGCGAGGGCCCCTGGCAAATGCCGGCGACACAGGCGCGGGCGCCGACAAAGGCATTGAATTTGGCATCCATGTCGACAAAGGCCTGCAACGTCGGCGAATGGGCTTGCAGCCGGGCACCGATGGGGGCGACGCCGACCCCCAGTTTCAACGTCGGCGCGTCGAAGCCCGGGATGCTGAAGCCGCTGCGGATGGTGAACGGATCGCCGATCGCATTGCTGAAATCCGCCGGCGCATCGATGCGGACGTTAACCGGATATTGCGCATCGAACGAGCCGCTGTTGAACCTGGCGGCATAGTTGAGGCCGAAGTTGAAATGCACGTCGGCGCCGGCCTCGGCACCGGTATCGCAGCTTGGTAGCGGCGTATGGCGGCACGGATCGATGATCTTGCCGAAGGACTTGCCCAGGTCCTGTGCGCCAGGACCGAGGCGGCGCACGCCGGTGTCGACATCGACCGCCGGGCCGGCGGCGTAGACGCTGCGCCCCTTGACGGCGAACACAGTGCTGAAATCGATGGCCGCCGCCGGCGCCGCCACGAGGCATGCGACGAGCCCCGCCGATGCAAGATGACGCATATGCCACTCCATCCTCCGGCGGATGGCGCCGGTTCACACAGGCGGGTCGATCTGCCGCGGCCCATTCGGGCTCGAGCGGCACCGACCCAACGCGAGCGCTGACCCGGGAAACAACATGACAGGGGCAGCCTAACATCCGGTTACGGCCCGATGCCCCCGCCGGGCGGATCATGTGTGCCCGGCTTTCGCCGGACGGTGCCATGTGTGCCCGGCTTGCGCCGGACGGTGCCATGTGTGCCCGGCTTGCGCCGGACGGTGCTTCCCCGGCGGCGCATGGTCTTCTAAGACGGGGCCGTGACCGACGATCTCCCCACTGAAGGCCGTATCGAACGTGGCCGGCATTATCTGCCGATCCGCGTCTATTTCGAGGACACGGACCTGACCGGCATCGTCTATCACGCCAATTATCTGCGCTACATGGAACGCGCGCGGACCGAGATGCTGCGCCTGACCGGCGTCGTCCATACCGAGATGATGGCGGAAGGTACCGGCTATTACGCCGTCCATGCGATGAACATCACCTGGTCGCGGCCTGCGCGGCTCGATGATCGGCTGGTCGTCGTCAGCCGGGTGACGCAGGTGCGTGCCGCCGCGACTTGCCTCGTCCATGATGTCATGCGCGGCGACGAACTGCTCTGCTCCGCCGCCGTCACCGCCGCGTTCCTCGACATGGACGGCCGCCCGCGCCGCCAGTCGAAGGCGTGGCACGAACGTTTCACCCTCCTCATGCAACAGGCCGCGTAACTGTAATGGACCCGATTGCCAAAGCTGCAGCCGACCTCTCCCCCTGGGCGCTGTTTCTCGAAGCCGACATCGTCGTCAAGCTGGTCATGTTCGGGCTGCTGGCGGCCAGCATCTGGTCGTGGGCGATCATCTTCGAACGCTCGCGACGGCTGAAGGCGATCAACCTGCAGGCCAAGCAGTTCGAGGAATGGTTCTGGAAGGCCGAGAACCTCGACGCCCTCTACGACCCCGCCGCCAAGGCGCAGCACCCGTCGGCCAAGCTGTTCGTCGCCGGCATGAACGAATGGCGCCGCAGCCTCGCGCGCGGCCGCGTCGACCGCGAGGGCGTGCGGGCGCGGCTGGCGTCGATCACCCAGGTCAGCATCGCCCGCGAGATCGACGAATTGGGCGACCGGCTGAACGTGCTTGCAACCATCGGGTCGGTGGCGCCGTTCGTCGGGCTGTTCGGCACGGTCTGGGGCATCATGCGAAGCTTCACCTCGATCGCGGCGTCGCAGAACACGACGCTGGCGGTGGTGGCACCGGGCATCGCCGAGGCGCTGTTCGCGACGGCGATCGGGCTGTTCGCGGCGATCCCGGCGGTGATCGGGTACAACCGGTTGCTGCACAACGTCGGCCGGCTGGAGGCGCGGCTGGGGGCGTTTTCGGAGGAATTCCAGGGGCTGTTGTCGCGGCAGCTGGACGGGATGGACGCGAAGTGATGGTGTTTAGCGCAGCGCCGTGTGTCACCCCGGCGCAGGCCGGGGCCCATGAACCACAATTTCGGCCGCATGGGTCCACCCGCGCCGGTGGCCTGCGGGCCATGGGCCCCGGCCTGCGCCGGGGTGACAGCTAGATGGCTATGGGGTCCCCCCAGCGTCGCGGGCGCCGCCAGCCGATGGCGGAGATCAACGTCACGCCGATGGTCGATGTCATGCTGGTGCTGCTGATCATCTTCATGGTGACCGCGCCGCTGCTCGTGACGGGCGTGCCGATCGACCTGCCCGACAGCAAGGCCAACGCCCTGAAGAACGATGAAAAGCCAATCCAGGTCAGCATTGATTCATCCGGACAGGTGTTCATCGACCAGATGAAGGTGCCCGGCGAGACCTTGGCCGCCAAGCTGGCGGCGCTGCGCGAGGCGCGGCAGGACGATGCCCGCGTGTACGTGCGCGCCGATCGCGGATTGGATTACGGGCGGGTGATGGAGCTGGTCGGCGAGGTATCTTCGGCAGGGTTCCGAAAGGTCGCGCTGGTCAGTGATTCGCGTCCGGAGAAGGCGCGCAAGTGACATCGGAGCAGAAGTCGCTGCTCGGCGCCGGTGTCGCCCATCTGCTGCTGTTCGCGGCGCTCAGCCTCGGCTGGCAGTGGAGCCAGACGCCACTGGCACCGGCCGACGAGATGATCCCGATCGATTTCGTCGACATCGCCGACGCGCCGCGGGTGACCGAAGCGCCGAAGCCGTCGATGAAGGCCGCCCCGCAGGAAACCGCCGCGCCGCCGCCGACGGTGGAGCCGACGCCGCCGGAGCCGACGCCCGAAGCGCCGACCGACGCCGTGCCGCCGCCGGAGCCCAAGCCCGCACCGACCCCGCCGAAGAAAGCCACCGAGAAGCCCAGGCCCGAGCCCAAGCCGCTCGACGTGTCGACGCTCGACAGCCTGATCGACAAGGCGCTGCCCAAGGCAAAGACGCGCCCGCTCGATGTGTCGGAACTGGCCAAGACGCTGGGCAATCCGGCGCCGAAGCAGGCGCGCATCGACCCGCGCGCCGCGGCGACGCTGGCGCAGGCGATCCGCGCCCAGGTGGCGCCGTGCTGGAACCCGCCGATCGGCGGCAGCGACGTGAAGCGCATGACGGTGGTGATCCGTGCCGACTATGCCCGCGATGGCCGCGTGCTGGGCAACCCGACCGTGGCCGGGCAGACGGGGGTGACGGCGGGCAACGCCGATTATTCGCGCGCCTTTGCCGAGACGGCGCGCCGCGCGGTCCTGCGCTGTTCGCCGCTAAAGCTGCCGGCGGCGCAATACGACCTGTGGAAATCGGTGGAGATCAATTTCGACCCGGAGAGCATGACGTAGGCCCTCCCCCGGGCACAAAACCGCTGCTAAGGACCTTCCCATGCGTATCCTGTTCCTGACTGCCCTCGCCCTCGCTGCCCCGGCCTTTGCCGCCCCCATTCGGGTCGATATCAACTCCGGCATCGCCCAGCCGCTGCCGATCGCGGTGCCGGCCTTTGCCACGCCGGCGGTCGCGAATACCGAGGCGGGCAGCACGGCGGCGCTCGGCGCGCAGGTGGCGCAGGTGATTTCGAACGACCTGAAGTCCTCCGGGCTGTTCCGGCCGCTCGATCCGGCGGCGTTCACGACCACCGTCACCCCGCCCGATGTGCTGCGGCCGCAGTTCGCCAGCTGGCGGACCGTCGCGGCCCAGGCGCTGGTCACCGGCACCGTCACCGCCAATCCCGATGGCGGCATCACCGTCGGCTGCTATGCCTATGACGTGTTTTCGGCCGAGGAGCTGGCGCGCAACGGCTTCGTCACCACCGCCGCCGGCTGGCGCCGTGCCGCGCACAAATGCGCCGATCTCGTCTATTCGCGGCTGACCGGCGAAACCGGCTATTTCGACAGCCGCATCGTCTATGTCTCCGAAACCGGCCGCAAGACCAGGCGCATCAAGCGGCTGGCGGTGATGGACCAGGACGGCGCCGGGCACCGGTTCCTGACCTCGGGCCAGAATCTCGTGCTGACGCCGCGCTTTGCGCCGAACCAGCAGACGATCACCTACATGTCGTTCGAGGGCAATCGCCCGCGGGTGTGGCTCTATACGCTCGGGTCGGGCCGCCAGCAGGCGATCGGCGATTTCCCCAACATGAGCTTTGCGCCGCGGTTTTCGCCCGACGGGTCGAACCTGATCTTTTCGATGTCGACCGGCGGCAACACCGATATCTTCCGGCTCGACATCGGCAGCCGGCGGCTGACCCGGCTGACCAACCAGGCCGGCATCGACACGGCGCCGAGCTATTCGCCGGACGGCAGCCGCATCGTCTTCGAAAGCGATCGCGGCGGCAGCCAGCAGTTGTATGTGATGAACGCCGACGGTTCCGGCCAGCAGCGCATCAGTTTCGGCGACGGCCGGGCCGCGACGCCGGTGTGGAGCCCGCGCGGCGACCTGATCGCCTTTACCCGCATGGGCGGCGGGCGGTTTTCGGTCGGCGTGATGAAGCCCGACGGCTCGGGCGAGCGGTTGCTCACCAATGCCTATCAGGACGAGGGCCCGACCTGGTCGCCCAACGGCCGCGTCATCCTGTTCTTCCGCTCGGCACGCGGTGGGCCCGTCGACCTGTGGTCGGTCGACCTGTCCGGGCAGAACGAGCGCAAGGTCCCGACGCCGCTCGATGGCTCCGACCCCGCCTGGTCTCCGTTGTTGCCGTAACGGAACCAAAGCGGTGGTGTTGCCTTAACCGCTATTGCAGCTAGAAAGGCCCGGCGGGGCCAAGTTTCGAGAAGGAAGAAGTTGATGGCCAGTCGTTCGCTCACCCTGCCCCTGATTGCCGTGCTGGCGCTGGGCGTATCGGCCTGCGCCACCAAGAAGAAGGACCTGCCGCCGCCGCCGCCGAGCGCGACGACGCCGGTCCAGCCCGGTATCGACCCCAATGCCGGCAACAGCAATGTGCCGCCGCCGTCGAACGTCGGCAACGCCAACGTCCCCGGCTCGGCCGCCGATTTCGCCGCCCAGGCAGGGTCCGACCATGTGCTGTTCCAGTACGACAGCTATGAGCTCGACGAGGAAGCCCGCACCATCCTCGGCAAGCAGGCCGAATGGCTGGCGCGGTATCCGCAGGTCCGCATCACGGTCGAGGGCCATGCCGACGAGCGTGGCACCCGCGAATACAACCTGGCGCTCGGCGATCGCCGCGCCACCGCCGCCAAGAACTTCCTGGCCGCACAGGGCGTCGATACCGGCCGCATGACGACGATCAGCTATGGCAAGGAACGCCCGTCGGTCGATGGCAGCGATGAAGCCGCCTGGGCGCAGAATCGCCGCGCCGTCAGCGTCGTCGCCAGCGCCGGCTGAGCCGCGACCGTCATCCCGGGCCGGTCCCGGGATGACAGTTCGGCATTTTCCGATTAGCCAGCGCCCATGCGGATCATCTTCATGGGCACGCCGCCCTTTGCGGTGCCGGCGCTCCACGCGCTCGTTGCCGCCGGGCACAATGTCGTCGCGGCCTATACGCGGGCGCCGCAGCCGGCCAACCGCGGCAAGGCGCTGCAGCAATCGGCGGTCCATCTCGCCGCCCATGCGCTGGGCATTCCGGTGCGCACCCCGCGCACGCTGCGCGACCCCGATGCCCAGGTCGACCTCGCCATGCTGGCGGCCGATATCGCCATCGTCGCGGCGTATGGCCTGATCCTGCCCCAGGCGGTGCTCGATGCGCCGGCGCTCGGCTGCATCAACATCCATGCCTCGCTGCTGCCGCGCTGGCGCGGAGCGGCACCGATCCAGCGCGCCATCCTGGCAGGCGATACCGAAACCGGCGTCACCATCATGCGCATGGAGGCCGGGCTCGACACCGGGCCGATGATTCTCAAGGCCGCCACCCCGATCGCCGCCAAGACCGCCGGCGACCTGTCCGACGAACTCGCCCGCATGGGGGCCGGCCTCGTCGTGACGGCGCTCGCAGGCGCGTTGGCGGGGGTACGGCAGACCGATGCCGACGCGACCCATGCCGCCAAGATCAGCAAGGCCGAGGCCCGGCTCGATTTGCAGCGCAGCGCCGTCGAGCTCGAGCGTGCCGTCCGCGCCTATAACCCGGCGCCCGGGGCGTTCCTCGAACTTGCCGGCGAGCGCGTCAAGATCCTCGCCGCCACCGCCCTGCCAGGCGTGCTGCCCGCCGGCAGCATCCGCCGCGATGCCGCCGGGCTGGTTATCGGCACCGGCGACGGCATCCTGCAGCCGACCATCATCCAGCGCGCCGGCAAGCCCGCCATGCCGGTCCGCGACGCGCTCAACGGCTGGGCAATCGCCGACGGTACGATTGTTGACCGCACGGGCGCTGCATGACCACGCGGTTTCGCGTCACCATCGAATATGACGGACGGACCTTCGTCGGCTGGCAGCGCCAGACCACCGGCGCCAGCGTGCAGGGCGCCATCGAGGCGGCGATTCACCGGCTGACCGGCGAGGCGGTCGCGGTCCACGGCGCCGGCAGGACCGATGCCGGTGTCCATGCCGACGCGATGGTGGCGCATTTCGACCTCGACCGGCCGATGACGCCGTTCCGGCTGACCGAGGCGATCAATGCCGCGCTGCGACCGCTGCCGGTCGCCATCCTCGACTGCGTCGTGGCGCCGGGGTTTCATGCCCGCTTCGACTGCACCGGGCGGTCGTACCGCTATGTCATCGTCAATCGCCGCGCCTCGCTGACCTGGCAGGCCGGGCTGGCGTGGCGGGTGCCGGCGGCGCTCGATGCCGATGCGATGCACGCGGCGGCGCAGCGGCTGGTCGGCCGGCACGATTTCACCACCTTCCGCTCGGCGCATTGCCAGTCGCGGTCGCCGGTCAAGACGCTCGACAGCATCGCGGTGCGCCGCGAGGGGCAGACCGTCATCATCGAGACGGCGGCACGGTCGTTCCTGCATCACCAGGTACGATCGATGACCGGATGCCTGAAGCTGGTCGGCCAGGGTCGCTGGTCGGCGGACGACCTGGCGGCGGCGCTGGCCGCGCGCGACCGCACCGCGCTCGGCCTCAACGCGCCGCCCGACGGGCTGACATTCTGCCGGGCTTTCTATCCCGACATGTCGGCAGGCTTTACACCGGCCTGACCAGGGCCGGCGCCGAAGCTCACGAATACAGGCGCTTCGCTGTCGTTGCGCAGGTGGCACGGACTTTGCTTGGTGATGTTGGAAGGCGCGGCATCAAGACCGGCCAAAGGGATCGCCGATGGCCGCAGACAAGACGCCCAATGCAAATCGTTCGGGACGATCCTTCTGGATCGCCGGGCTGGTGGTTGGCGTCACTGCCGGGGTGATTGCCGCCGTGGCGCTGTCGAGCGCCTGACGGAGCGGGCGGTGCCGCCTTCCCGCGCCCAGCCCTAACGCCAGCCCAGCGCTTCCGCCATGATGTGGAAGATGACGTTCTGCTCGATGACGCCGCCGACGAGGTTCGATCGCGGGCCGTCGGCGAACAGGGCGACATCCTCGCCGCCATGGGTTTCGCCGCCGGTGCCGTTCAGCTTGCTGGCGAGGTAGTTCTTTTCGGTCGGTGCCAGCATGTGTGAAAGCGTGGGCGCGGCGCGCGGGCCGTTGGCATAGGACAGGGTCGTCATCGGCCGCTTCTCGTCGTCGAGCGCGGCGCCCTCCGGCCCGGCCGGACCTTCGGATTCGCCGCCCTTGACGTTCTTCAGATAGCCCAGGATGTCGTTGCCGCGCGCCGGATAGCCGGCGATCGTCATGACATGGCTGTGATCGGCGGTGACCAGCACCAGCGTGTCGTCGAGGTTGACGCTTGCCAGCACTGCGGCGACGGCCCGCGAGAACTGCTGCGCGTCGGTCAGCGCGCGATACGGATTGGTGGCGTGATGGGCGTGATCGATGCGCCCGCCCTCGATCATCAGGTAATAGCCCGGCTTGCCCCGCGTCGCCGCCTGCATCCTGGCCACCGCGAATTTGGCGAGGTCGACGAGACCGGGCTCCTGCGCCGGATCGCGATCGGCCTCATAACTGAGATGGTCGTTGGCGAGCAGGCCGAGCACGGGGCCCGGCGCCTTGGCATCGAGGGCGCGAAAGGCTGCCGCATCGGCGACATAGCGGCCATCGGGGTGGCGCTGCTGCCATCTGGCGACCAGGTCGACGCCGTCGTCGCGCATCCCCTTGGCGGCGGTCGGCAGGAAACGCGCGCGACCACCGCCGAGCACCAGGTCGAGGCCGCCGCCGGGCTTGAAGTCGACCATCTGAGTCGCGAGGTCGGCACAGCCCGACTGGCGATCCGCGACCGGATAGGCGCGGTCGGCGCCTTCCCAGTTGCGGTTGGGGACATGGCCATAGACCGCCGCCGGCGTGGCGTGGGTGACCCGCGTCGTCGTCACCACGCCGACGGCCATGCCCTGTGCCTTGGCGATCTCGGCAAAGGTGCGCGGCAGCGCGGCGGGCGTGGTACAGGCCGCCGCGTCCTGGTCGGGGCCGAAGTTGATCACGCCGATGTCGGTCTTGATGCCGGTGTTCATCGCGCTGGCGGTGCCGGCGCTGTCGCCGACCTGGGCATTGATGTTGTAGGTCTTGACCAGTGCGACATGGGGCAATGTTTCGAACGCCAGGCTGTTTTCCTCGCCGCTGCGACGGGGCAGGCCCGGTCCGGGGTTCTGCCCGTCGTAGATGCGCGCCGCGGTGATGGTGGCGATGCCCATGCCATCGCCGATCATCAGGATGACGTTCCTGGCCCGTGTCGGGCGATTCACCGCCCGCAGCCGGGCAGCGACCTGGGCCCGGCCATCGGCCCAATAGGCATCCTTGACCGGCGTGTCGAGCACAGGCGCCGCGAGCGCGGGTGCGGTGAGACCCAGCGTCAGGGCCGTCAGCAAGGTGCGCATGATCGATATCTCCGGGTCGGGTGTCGCGCCGCTATCGGCCGGCGATGTTACAGCAGTTTGATCTCGCGCAGCCGCTCGCGCAGATAGTCGTCGGCGGTGATCGGCGGCCATTCGCTGCCGCCGCCGGGCATGGTCTCGATCAGGTAATCGGGCCGAAAATGCAGGAAGAACGGCGTCGAATAGCGCGGAAACGCGGCGCGCTCGGGCGACGGATTGACGACGCGATGGGTGGTCGACGGCAGCCGGCCGCCGGTCAGCCGCTGCAGCATGTCGCCGATGTTGCAGACGAGGCTGCCCGGTGGTGCCGCGATGTCGTGCCATTCGCCGTCCCGGGCCAGCAGTTGCAGCCCGGCCTCCTCGGCGCCGAGCAGCAGCGTGATGACGTTGATGTCCTCGTGCGCCCCGGCGCGGATCGCCCCGGCCCGCGCCGCCTGCACCGGCGGGTAATGCAGCAGGCGCAGGATCGAATTGCCGTCGGCAACGGGATCGTCGAAGAAATGCGGCGCCAGCTGGAGGTGGACGGCGATGGCGCGCAGCATGCGGCGCCCGGCGCCATCGAGCGCGTCGTAGAGCGCCTGCACGGCGGCGTGAAAGTCAGGCACCTCCGCCGGCCACAGATTGTCGGGCATGATCGCGGCAAAGCGATGCCCCGGCGGCAGCGTGCGCCCGACGTGCCAGAATTCCTTCAGATCCGACGTGTCGGCGCCCTTGGCGGCCTCGACGCCGAACGGGGTCAGCCCGCGCTGGCCACCGCCGCCGGAGACGACATAGGCGGCCTTCACCTCTTCGGGCAGCGCGAAGAACGCGCGGGTGGCGGCCAGCGCATGGTCGATCAGCGGCTGCGGAATGCCATGATCCGACACGACGGCAAAGCCGGTGCGGGCAAAGGCGTCGCCGAATGCGGCGGCTGCCGCATCGAGGTCGCGGTCGACGAGATCGAGGGGGATGGGCTGGATATCGGCAAGGGTCATCGCCCTCGCCTTCTGCCCCAGCCGCCGGCGAAAGGACAGTCCCCACGATCTCGACATTTGAATAACGAAATGATGGTAACGGTACCGTTTCGAATCGCGAGGATGTCGCCCCATGCACCCAGCCAATGTCCTGTCGTCGCTGGCCTTCACGTTGTCGCTGGCGACCGCCGCCGCCGCCGCGCCGATCCCGGATGCCGTCGCCGCGATGATCGACGCCGCCGACCCCGACCAGCTGAAAACGATCGCCGACATCGCCAAGAAGACCAATCCCGCCGCCGCCGACGAAATCGACGCGCGGGTCGCGGCGCTGCAAAAGGCGCGCGCCGATGCCCGCACCGAACAGCTGGCGAGCCAGGGCATGCTCGACGGCTGGAGCGGATCGGGCGAGGCCGGCGCCAACATCTCCAGCGGCAACACCAACAACAAGGGCGTCGCGATCGGGCTGAATTTTGCCAAGGAAACCCGATCGTGGAAGCACAGCGTCCGCGGTTTCGTCGACTATCAGCGCCAGGATGGCGTGACGACCCGCGAGCGCTATTTCGCCGGCTATGAAGGCAACTACAACATCACGCCCAATTTCTATGCGCTTGCCACCCTGTCCTACGAACGCGACACTTTCTCGGGCTTCCGCCGGCGTTTCGCGGAATCGCTCGGGCTCGGCTACAGGATCATCGCCACCGACACGATGAAGCTGTCGGTGGAGGCCGGCCCGGCGCTGCGCCAGACGCAGTTCACCAACGGCATCAGCGACAATGCCCTTGCCGCGCGCGGTGCCGGCAATTTCTGGTGGGCACTGACCCCGGGCCTCGAATTCAGCGAGAGTGCGACGGTGTTCTACGACAGTTTCAACACTTCGTTCCAGTCGCTGACGGCGCTGACCGCGCAACTGTCGGGGGCCTTGTCGGCGCGGGCGTCGTTCCAGCTCAATACCGAATCCAATCCACCGCTCGGGCGCAAGAGCAATGACACCATCAGCCGGGTGACGCTGGTCTATTCCTTCTGATCGGCGGTTGACCCTGTGCGGCGGCGCCGACTATAGGGGCGCCTCACCGCACCCGTGGCAGCGTAGCTCAGTTGGTGAGAGCGCCGGATTCATAACCCGGAGGTCGGCAGTTCAAATCTGCCCGCTGCTACCACGGTTCGCTGCGGCGCCAGCACCATCGCGCTGCGCCCGCCCATTCGGTAAAGCCCGTGCGATGACCAGCCCCGCCATTCCCGCCCCGCCCGCCTGGGCCCTTGTCGTGCACGGCGGTTCCGGCCAGATGCGCCGCGCCGCGATCGCTTCCGGACAGGATGCCGCCTATCGCGCCGAGCTGGCGGCGGCGCTCGCTGCCGGCGCGGCCATCCTCGCCGCCGGCGGCGGCGCAGTCGATGCGGTGGCGGCGGCGGTGCGCACGCTGGAGGACGACCCGCTGTTCAACGCCGGCCGCGGTGCGGTGTTCACAGCCGAAGGCCGTATCGAGCACGACGCGGCGATCATGGACGGACAGACCCGCGCTGCCGGTGCCATCGCCGGCGTGACACGCACCCGCAACCCCGTCGACCTCGCTCGTGCCGTCATGGCGCACAGCCCGCACGTGCTGCTCGCCCGCGAAGGCGCCGACATCTTCTCGCTGGAGATGGGGCTGCCGCAAGCCGAGCCCGGCTGGTTCCGCGTCGAGGAGCGCTGGCAGGCGCTGCAGGCGATGAAGGCAGCGGCGGCGCGCGGCGAATCGGTGTTCGACAAGGCGCTGAAGTACGGCACCGTCGGCGCGGTGGCGCGCGACGCCGCTGGCCACCTGGCGGCGGCGACATCGACCGGCGGACTGACGGGCAAGCGCTGGGGCCGGATCGGCGATTCGCCGCTGATCGGTGCCGGCACCTGGGCCGACGACCGCGCCGTGGCGATCTCGGCGACGGGATCTGGGGAGGATTTCATCCGGCTGGCCGCGGCGCACGAGATCGGCGCGCGCGTGCGGATGCTCGGCGAGACGCCACAGGATGCTGCCGACATCGTGGTCCAGCACGAACTTAAGGCGGCGGACGGCGATGGCGGCATCATCTTCGTCGGTGCCGACGGCAGTTGCGGCTGGTCGTTCAACACGCCGGGGATGTTCCGGGGCTGCGTCACCGCCTCCACAAAGCCGCTAGTGGCGATTTACGACGACGAAGGGTAACGTCCGCGTCAACCGTCACGGAGCACGCCCAAGATGTCGATTCCTGCCCAGTTCCAGAACCGCCTGTCGATCCCGGTCATCGGCTCGCCGTTGTTCATCATTTCGGGGCCCGAGCTGGTCATGGCGCAGTGCCGCGCCGGCATCATCGGCAGCTTCCCCAGCCTCAACGCCCGGCCGCTGCCGCAGTTCGAGGAATGGCTGCAGCGCCTGTCGACCGAACTGGGGGCCAACGATGCGCCCTATGCCGTCAACCTGATCGTCCACAAGTCGAACGACCGGCTGATGGCCGATCTCGATCTGTGCGTGAAGTACAAGGTGCCGATGATCATCACCTCGCTGGGCGCCCGCGAGGACGTCAACGCCGCGATCCACAGCTATGGCGGCGTCGTCATGCACGACATCATCAACAACAAGTTCGCCAGGAAGGCCGTGGAAAAGGGTGCCGACGGCCTGATCGCGGTCGCCGCTGGCGCCGGTGGCCATGCCGGCACGACCTCGCCGTTCGCGCTGGTCCGCGAGATCCGTGAATGGTTCGACGGGCCGCTGGCGCTGTCGGGCAGCATCGCCACCGGTGAAGCAGTGCTCGCCGCCGAAGCGATGGGCGCCGATTTCGGCTATATCGGCTCGGCGTTCATCGCCACCACCGAGGCGCGCGCCGTCGACGGCTACAAGGAGATGATCGTCGGCAGCGCCTCGTCCGACATCGTCTATTCGAACCTGTTCACCGGGGTTCACGGCAATTACCTGCGCCCGTCGATCGTCAACGCCGGGCTCGATCCCGACAATCTCGCCGTTTCCGACCCGAGCGCGATGAACTTCGGCAGCGGCGGCAATACCGATGCCAAGGCGTGGAAGGACATCTGGGGCTGCGGCCAGGGCATCGGCGCCGTCAAGGATGTGCTGCCGGCCGGCGAGCTTGTCGCCCGGCTGCGGCGTGAATATGCCGCGGCCAAGGCGCGGCTGGTCGGCACGCCGGCAGCGGCGATGGCGGCGGAATGATGCCCGGCAACATCGAACTCACCCGGCGCGGCAAGCTGCTGTGGCTGCTCGCGGCGCTCGCCATGGGGGCGGCCAGCCAGTGGTGCGTCAACTATGGCGCCTGCGCCGCGCCCGGTATCTAGCATCGGTTTCCGAGCGCACATCTTCGCACGGAACATCGCTGCCTGAAGCGGGTTGACGGCAAATATCCCGTCCGCAACGAAGGGTGCGGCCATGGAGCTCACCATCCCCGTCGAAACCGTCTGCCGGATCATCCTGCGCGCGCGGGAATATGAGGCGCTGGTCCCCGAGACCGATCCCGACGCGGGCTCCAATGCCAGCGACGACGGCTCGGTCGACGAGCTCGAGGACGGGCGCGACGAGAACCCGGCCGAGGCCGAGCTGCGCGCCATCATCGACGACCTGGCCGAGGACGAGCAGGCCGAACTGATCGCCCTGGCGATGGTCGGCCATGGCACCTACGACGCCAGCGAATGGGACGAGGCGATGGAGTCGGCCGCCGAGGAAACCGACGATGCCGCCGACTGGGTCCTCGACCAGCCGACGCTGAGCAC
Organism: Sandarakinorhabdus sp. DWP1-3-1; assembly: GCF_049896705.1. Taxonomy (NCBI): domain Bacteria; kingdom Pseudomonadati; phylum Pseudomonadota; class Alphaproteobacteria; order Sphingomonadales; family Sphingosinicellaceae; genus Sandarakinorhabdus; species Sandarakinorhabdus sp. DWP1-3-1. The sequence continues at coordinate 1,049,142 of NZ_JAFCUV010000001.1, forward strand.
CGACCTCGACGCCGGCCTGGCAGCGTTCGACCTTAGCTGCGACGGGATCGGGACGCTGGTCTAGCTAGCGCCGCGTCACCCGTTCCGCCCGGCTTTCGACCACCGGTGCAGCGCGGCTCTTGACGCCCAGCGAGATCAGCAGCGACGACGACACGAAGATCGACGAATAGGTGCCGATGACGATGCCGAGCATCATCGCCGCGGTGAAGCCGAAGATGACGTCCGGCCCCAGCACCAGCATCGAGGCGAGCGCCGCCAGCAGCGTTACCGATGTCATCACGGTGCGCGGCAGGGTCTCGTTCACCGACAGATCGATGATGGGGCCGATGTCCATCGTGCGGTATTTCCGCAGATTCTCGCGGATGCGATCGTCGATGACCACCTTGTCATTGAGCGAATAGCCGATGATCGTCAGGACCGCGGCGACGACGTTGAGGTCGAATTCGAGCTGGGTCAGCGCAAAGAATCCCAGCGTGACGATGACGTCATGGACCAGGGCGACCACCGTCGACACGCCGAAATACCATTCGAAGCGGAACCAGGTGAACAGCGCCACCGCCGCCATCGAAGCCAGCACCGCGAGCGTGCCGCTGGTGATAAGCTCCCCCGACACCTTGCCCGACACCGATTCGACGCGGCGGAACTTGACATCGCCATAGTCGGCCTTGAGCCCCGACTGGACCTTGGCGACGACCTTCTGCACCGCCGACTGGTCGCCTTCCGGCAACGGCAGGCGGATCAGGATGTTCCTGGGATTGCCGAATTCCTGCAGCGCCGAGGTGCCGACGCCGAGTGCATCGACCTTGCCGCGCAGCGTGTCGAGCGGCGGCGGCGCGGCGAATTCGACCTCCATGGTCAGGCCGCCCTTGAAGTCGACGCCCAGGTTCAGCCCCTTGGTGGTGAGCAGCGCGATCGAGCCGAGCGTCAGCAGGATGGTCAGCGCGAACGCGATGAAGCGAACGCGGACGAAGCCGATGTTGGTGTTGTCGGGAACGAGTTTCAGCGGCATGTCGATATCCTAGATGCTGAGCGCCGCGGGCCGGCCCTTGGCCAGCCAGCGCGACACCATCAGGCGGACGACGGTGACCGCGGTGAACACCGATGTCGCGATGCCGATCGACAGCACGACGGCAAAACCCTTCACCGGGCCGGAGCCGAAGGCGAACATGATGATGGCGACGATGATGTTGAGGCTGTTGGCATCCCAGATCGTCCGCGTCGCGTCGCGGAAGCCGACTTCGACCGAAGGGATCACCCCCCTGCCCTTGCGCTGTTCCTCGCGGATGCGCTCGTTGATCAGCACGTTGGCATCGACCGCGGCGCCGATTGTCAGCACCATGCCGGCAATGCCCGGCAACGTCAGGGTAAAGCCGCCGACCGACATGACGCCCAGGATGAGCACGACGTTGATGACCAGCGCGATCACCGCATAGACGCCGAAGCGGCCATAGGTCGCGATCATCAGGATCGAGACGGCAAGCACCGCGACGATGGCGGCAATGGTGCCGGCGCGGACCGAATCGGCGCCGAGATCGGGCCCGACCGTGCGTTCCTCGACGACCTTCAGTTCGACCGGCAGCTTGCCCGAGCGCAGCAGGATGGCGAGTTCGTTGGCCGTCGCCGTCGTGTAGCTGCCCGAGATGATGCCCGAGCCGCCGAGGATCGGTTCGTTGATGTTGGGGGCCGAGATGACCTTGTTGTCGAGGATGATGGCGAACGGCTTGCCGACATTTTCCTGCGTGGCCTGGGCGAAGCGGCGCCCACCGGTGGAATCGAAGCGGAAGCTGACCGCCGGAGCGCCGTTCTGGTCGCTCGACACCTGGCTGTCGACGAGCTGGTCGCCGCTGATGATGGCGCGGCGCTTGACGACGACGGGGCCGCCCTCGAGGCTGGCGAGGATTTGGCTGCCGGGAGGGGCCCGGCCCTGTGCCACCTCGGCCGGATCGGCGGTGACGTCGACGAGCTTGAATTCCAGCTTGGCGGTCTTGCCGAGCAAGGCCTTGAGCGCACTCGGGTCCTGCAGGCCGGGCACCTGGACGACGATGCGGTTGGACCCCTGGCGGACGATCGTCGGTTCGCGCGTGCCGAGCTCGTCGATGCGTTTGCGGATCACTTCGACAGCCTGGGCCATGGCGTTGTCGATCGACTGGGCGACGCCGGCATCGGTCTCGGTCATCACGATCTTGTTGCCGTCGACGACGTTGACCTCGACATCGCGGGCGCCCGACAGGCCCGACAGCGGCCGCGTGACCTTGCGCAGCGCCTCGACGGCGGCATCGAGGCGAGTCGGATCGGTAACGATCAGGCTGAGATTGCCGCCGGCGGTCGACATGTCGGTGAAGGCGACCGCGCCGCCTTCGACCTGGCGCAGTTCGCTGCGGACGGTTTCCTCCAGGCTTTCGAGCTTGGCCTTGCGGACATCGTTGGTATCCGCCTCCAGCATCAGGTGCGAGCCGCCGCGCAGGTCGAGCCCGAGGCTGAGCTGTTTCGACGGCAGGAACGACGGGATCGCCGCGGCCTGGCGTTCGGAAACGAAGTTCGGCGCGGCGAAAAGAAAGCCGAGCACGATGGTGCCGATGATCGTCCAGATCTTCCAGGGTGGAAAGTCGAGCAAGATCAGCCCTTCACGTCATTCGCGGCGGCGGGCAACGGCTTGTTGCGGACATCGGCGAGCATCGCCTTGACGACCCGCACCTTGACGTTGGGGGCGATCTCGATTTCGACTTCGCCTTCGGCATCCATGACGCGGACGATTTTTCCGATGACGCCGCCCGCGGTGACGACGGTGTCGCCCTTGGTCGCGGCGCCGATCAGGTCGCGCTGCGCCTTGGCGCGCTTTTGCTGGGGCCGGATCATCAGGAAGTAAAAGATCGCGAAGATGGCGATGTAGGGTACGAAGGCGATCAGGCCGACGGCGCCGCCGGCGGGGGCGCCAGCAGCCGCCTGGGCAAAGGCCGGGGTTTCGAACATCAAAGGGCTTTCCGCAGCGTCCGGATTGGACAAGCTGCGCGCTCTAGCTTGTCGACGGCGCGCGCGCAACGGTGGGACATATTCGTGAGCGGACTGCAACACTTGCGCGACCGCCGCGTTCCACCCCCGTCGCGGCCACAACGCCATCCGAACTGCAGGTGTTGTGGCCGCGACATCGAAAAGCCGATACGACGTCGGGATGACCGACCCCCTGCTCCGCATCGCCGCCGCGCTCGAGCGCCTGTCGCCGCCGCCGGCCAGCGCCGATCCCGCCGAGGGCCATTGGTTCGTCTGGACACCGCGCGGACTGGAGGCGGTCCCGCCGCCGCGCTGCAATCAACTTTCGCTTTACGCCGGTGTCGACAGCCAACGCGACCAGCTCGTCGAAAACGCCCGCCGCCATTCGGCCGGGCTGCCGGCGCACGATGTGCTGTTGTGGGGCGCCCGCGGCATGGGCAAGAGCTCGCTGGTGCGCGCCGTTCATGGCGCACTGGTGGCTGGCGGCGCCGATGTCGCGCTGGTGCAGGTCGGCCAGCCCGATCTCGCGGGACTGCCGGCGTTGTTCACCCGGCTGGCCGACAGCCGTCGGCGCTTCACGGTGTTTCTCGATGACCTGTCGCTGGATGGCGACGGCGGCGAGGTCCATGCGCTGCGCTCCCTGCTCGATGGCGGGGTGATGGCGCGGCCCGACAATCTGCGACTGGTGGTGACCTCGAACCGCCGCAACCTGGTGCCGCGGTCGATGGCGGAAAACGATGTCGACGCGATCAACCCGCGCGATGTCGCCGATGACCGGCTGGCGCTGGCGGATCGCTTTGGGCTGCGGCTGGGTTTCCATGGCTGCGACCAGCCGACCTATCTGGCGATCTGCGAAAGTTATGCCCGCGCGTTCGGTCTGGCGTTCGACGCACCGGCGGCGCTGACCTGGGCGGCCGGGCGCGGCGCGCGATCGGGGCGGATCGCCTGGCAGTTCACGGTGGAGACCGCGGGCGCCGCCGGTGTCACCATCGCGTAACGGCCTCGACATGGGGTTAAGAACGGCCCAGATTGTCGCAACAACGGCAAAGGGGAGTTGCCATGTTGAAATTCATGTTCGCCGGCGCGGCTGCGCTGCTCGCCATGCTCGGTGTCGCCGGTCCTGCGACGGCCCAGGGTACCAACCGCATCAAATGCGAATCGCAGAACTATCGCCCTGCCAGTTGCGCCATCGGTGACGCCGCCGATGTGCGGATCACCCAGGTCATCGGCGGCCGCTGCCAGGGCGATGACTGGCGCTGGGACCGGCGCGCGATCTTTGTGCAGAACGGCTGCCGGGCGTTTTTCGATGTCGTGCAGCGCGGCGGCGGCGGTGGTGGTGGCTATCCCGGCGGCGGTTACCCGGGCGGCGGCTTCCCGGGTGGCGGCTATCCGGGTGGCGGCTATCCGGGTGGCGGCGGGCAGCAGCAGCTGGTGACGTGCGAAAGCCGCGATTACCAGCCGGCGCGCTGTGCCGCCGATACCCGCGGCGGCGTGCGCATCACGCGGCTGCGCGGTGGCCAGTGCGTGCAAGGCCAGACCTGGGGCTTCGATCGTGGCGGCATCTGGGTCAACCGCGGCTGCCGGGCGGACTTCATCGTCGGCGGCAGCTTCGCCGGTGGCGGCGGCGGCTATCCGGGTGGTGGCTATCCGGGCGGCGGCGGCGGTTATGGCCAGGTCGTCGAATGCAGCAGCCGGAATTACCGCCCGGCGCGTTGCCCGGCGATGATCCGGCGCGGTGCAGAGGTCGAGCGCGTGCTCGGCGGTGAATGTATCCAGGGCCGCAGCTGGGGTTGGGACGGCGGCGCCATCTGGGTCAACAACGGCTGCCGGGCCCGCTTCCGGGTATTCTGAGGCACGGACCCGCGCACTGTAACAATCCGGACATCGCTCCGGGGGGAGATTGTCGTGAACAAGATCGTCGGTTCGCTCTGCATCGCGGCCCTGGTCGCCGGTGAGATCGCCATCGTCGCGCCGGCATTCGCCCAGCCGGCCGACAAGATGGCGCGGCCGGCGCCGGGCCGCCCGGGCGACGGCTTCAACGGCGGCAATCGCCCCCGGCCGCCGGTGCAGCCGCCGCGGCCGGTGCGCCCGGGTGACGGCTTCAACGGCGGCAACCGCCCCCGACCGCCGATAAGCCCGCCCGTCCGGCCACCGATCAGCCCGCCGGTCGCGGTGCGCCCGCCGATCCGGCCGCCGGTGATCCAGCCGCCGCGGCCACGCCCGCCGCGCCCGCCGGTCGTCGTCCGACCACCCTATCCGGGCAACGGCTACCGGCCGCCCCATGGCGGGTGGTATCGGCCGCCGCCGCGGCCGCCCGGCGGCTGGGGCGGCGGCTATTACCCGCCGTCGCAATATTATTATGACCGCGGACCATCGGCCGGCGAAGTGATCGCGGGTGTCGTCGTCGCCGGCGGCCTGCTGGCGTTGCTGAGTTCCGCCAACCGCTCATCGTCCGCCGGCAATGGCCAGTCCTATGTGCCGCCACAGGGTAACGATGCCCAGCCGGCGGCGATCAACGTCGACCTGATGACATTGCCGTCGGCGGCGCGCCCCGTCGCCAGCACCTGCCTGACCGAGGCGGCGCGCCAGATCGGCGCCACCGGCGGCCGGGAGATCAGCATCGCCGCACTCGACGACGTCGAAAAGGGCAATGGCGGCTATCGGCTGCGCATGACGCTGAATGGTACCTATCCCGACGAGACGCGGCGCATCCCGATGTACTGCCGCGCCACGCCGACGCGGATCATCGAGCTGACCTTCGGCTGATCTCTCCCCGGGGGCGGCATCCTGCCACTCCCGGGGCTGCTGCCGTCGGGTGCGGTTGCCGCCAGCCCCCCTAGACGGCTAAGACAGTCGGATGCACCGTTTCAAGGGTATCCGATGAGCTTTGTCCGCACCACCTGGCGCGTCCTGGTTGGCATCAAGGACCTGCTGGTCCTGCTGTTGCTGCTGCTGTTCTTCATCGGGCTGTGGGCGGCGCTCAACAGCCGCACGACGCTGACCGTGCCCAGCGGCGGCGCGCTGGTGCTCAACCTCGACGGCGCCGTTGTCGACCAGGGATCGGAGCGGACGCCCTTCGAGTTTGCCAGCGGCAGCGATATCGGTCGCCAGCGCCAGGTGCGCGACATCATTCGCGGCATCGACCTGGCCGCCGAGGATGACCGCATCAAGGCCATCGTCCTCGATCTCGACACCTTCGTCGGCGCCGGCGAGGCCAATCTCCAGTCGATCGGCACCGCGCTGCGCGGTTTCCGCAAGGCCGGCAAGCCGGTGGAGGCCTATGCCACCGCCTATACCGACGACGGCTATTACCTCGCCGCCCAGGCCAACCGGGTGTGGATGAACCCGCTCGGCGGCGTGCTGCTGACCGGGCCGGGCGGCGCCAACCTCTATTTCAAGACGTTGCTCGACAAATATGGCGTCGACATCAATGTCTTCCGTGTCGGCACCTACAAGGCCGCCGTCGAACCCTTCACCCGCGCCGCGTCGTCGCCGGAGGCCAAGGCCGCCGAGCAGGCGCTCGTCGATTCGCTGTGGCAGACCTATGTCGCCGATGTGAAGGTGGCGCGTCCGGCCGCCGATGTGACCGGCTTCCTCGCCCAGTTGCCGCAACGCCTCGGTGCTGCCGGCGGTGACGCCGCCAGGGCCGCCCGGGACGCCCGGCTGATCGATGTCGTCGGCACGCGCAGCGAATTCAACGCGGCGATGGTCAAGCTGGTCGGCGAAGGCGAGCAGAAGAGCTTTGGCACCTACAGCGGCCTGACGCTCGATCGCTATCTGGCGGCGCAGTCGTCGCTGGTGCCGAAATCGGGCGACGCCGTCGGCGTCGTCTATGTCACCGGCAACATCGTCGATGGCGAGGCGCCGCGCGGCACCGCCGGCAGCACCACCATCTCGCGCGCCATCGCCCGGGCCGTGGCCGACAACGACGACATCAAGGCGCTCGTCGTCCGCGTCGACAGCGGCGGGGGTTCGGTGCTGGCGTCGGAGGAGATCCGCCAGGCGCTGATGGATGCCAAGTCGAAGGGTCTGCCGGTCGTCGCGTCGTTCGGCCCGGTGGCGGCATCGGGCGGTTACTGGGTGGCGACGGCGGCCGACGAAATCATCGCCCAGCCGTCGACGATCACCGGCTCCATCGGTGTGTTCGCCATCATCCCCAGCTTCAACCGCACGCTGGCCGAATTCGGCGTCGGCACCGACGGGGTGAAATCGACGCCCTATTCGGGTGAACCCGATATCGTGCGTGGCATCTCCCCCGAAACCAAGGTCGTGTTGCAAACCGGCGTGGAGGATGTCTACCGCCGCTTCACCGGCCTCGTCGCCGCCGCCCGCAAGCTGCCGGTGGCCGAGGTCGACCGCATCGGCCAGGGCCGCATCTGGGCCGGTACCACCGCAAAGCAGCTGAAGCTCGTCGACGGCCTCGGCGGGCTCGACACCGCCGTCGCCGCCGCGGCGCGCCGCGCCGGCATCAAGGGCGAGGTCCGCACCATCGACATCGAGCGCACGGAATCGCCGTTCGTCGGCCTGCTCAGCAGCTTTGCCGATCCCGGCGACGATCGCGACCAGGCCAGCCGCGATCCCTTTGCCAAGCTGGCCGCCGGCTCGCGGCTGCAGCTGCTCGCCGCCATCGGCGACCTGAAGACGATGGCCGGCGGCCCGACGATGCAGGCCAGCTGCCTCGAATGCAGCGGCCTCGGCAGCCCGCGCACCGCTGCCGCCGCGGAGGCGAGCAGCTGGCTGGGCAAGCTCGCGCTGCTGCTGAAATAGGTGGCGGAGGCCGCATCCCAGGGCTGGCCGGCCCGGTCCTGGGGCCTCACGATCGCCGGCGCCGCGATCGGCGTCGCCATCGACCGGCTGCTGCCGGCGGAATTGTGGCGGGGGCCGCCGCCGCCGGACGCGCTGGCCTTCGCGACCTTCCTTGCCGTCGCCGGCCTGTGCATCGCGCTGCTTGTCGAACGGACCGGCAATCGCCCGGCTGTGGTCTTCGCGCTGCTTGCGGCCGCGGTGGTCGCCGGCGTCACGCGCACCGCAGGCATCGGCGTGCCCTTCGGTCCCGACCCCTGGCGGCTGCTGTGGGCCGTGGTCGCCGTGGCGGTGGCGACGCCGCTGTTCCAGGCCTGGCGGTCGGCGCGGCCCCATGGGGGCGGCCTGCCCTATGCCGTCGCGCATGAACGCGCCTGGACCGACCTGCTGCTACTCGGCGCCGGCCTGGTGTTCGTCGGCATCGTCTGGACCATGGCCCTGCTGCTGGCCGAGCTGTTCAACCTGATCGGTATCGCGGCGCTGAAGACGTTGCTCGACAAACGATTGTTCGGCTGGGCGTTGACCGGGGCAGCGCTGGGCGGCGGCATCGGCTTGCTGCGCGAGCGCGACGCCATATTGGCGACGCTGAAGCGCGTCGTGACGACGGTGCTCGCCGTGCTGGCGCCGGTGCTGGCGGCCGGGCTGGTGGTGTTCATCCTGTCGCTGCCGTTCACCGGCCTGACGCCGCTGTGGCAGGCGACGCGATCGACGACGCCGATATTGCTGTCGTGTGTCTGGGGAGCGCTGGTGCTGGTCAACACCGTCATCGGCGACGGGCGGGACGAGGAGGCGCGCTCCCGCGTGCTGCGCGGGTCGGCGGTGGCGCTGTCGGCGACGCTGCTGTTCCTGGGCGTTATCGCCGCCGTTTCGGTCGCGGCGCGCATCCGGCAGCACGGGATTTCGCCCGACCGGCTATGGGCCGTCACCGTCTGCGGCATCGCCTGCGCCTATGGGCTCGCCTATCTGGTGGCGCTGCTCCGCGGCCGCGCCGAATGGATGGCGGTTGCACGTCAGAGCAATCTCAACCTCGCGATCGGCCTGGGCGGGCTGGCCCTGCTGCTGGCAAGCCCGATGATCGATTTCGGCGCCATCGCGACGCGCGACCAGCTGGCACGATTGCAGCGCGGCGCCGTCACGGCCGAAAAGTTCGACCTCGCCGCCCTGCGCTTCGATTTCGGGCCCGCGGGCGTTGCGGCGACGCGGGCGCTGGCGCGCACCGGCACGCCTGCGATCCGGGCCGCCGCCACGGCGGCGCTGGTGGCGGAGAGCAAGTACAAGATGGTCGATGTCCGGCAGCGCGCCGAGCAGGAACGCCGATGGGTGTTCATGCCGGCCGGCATCGCGCCGCCGCAAGCGCTGCTCGATGCCCTGCGCAGCGAAAGTTCCTGCGGCTTCGGCAGCCGCACCTGCCTGATCATGGTCGACGCGACGAAGGGCGAGGCCATCGTGGTACCGACAAGCGATATCGTGAACAGCGCCAACATCATCCGGCGGCAAGCAAACGGAAAGTGGCTGAGGGAAGGCTGGGGGGTGCCGCGCCAGGCTGCCAAGGAGACTGTGTCACAGGCGGCGATCGAACGCGCCATCAAGGCCGGGCGTGTCGAAGTTCGCACAGTGCCGCAGCGGCAGGTGTTCGTCGATGGGCAACCAATCGGAGAGCCATTCCCCTGACGCCGCCGCAACGACCCGCCGGGCCTTCGATCAGCACGAACGGAGAAATCAATTGGTCTTCGCGCCCGCCCTCCCTATCTCACCGCTGACCGTTCTTGCCTGAAAGCCCCGCCATGACCGACTATGATTTCGACCTGTTCGTCATCGGGGCCGGTTCGGGCGGCGTTCGCGCCTCGCGCATCGCTGCCGGGCACGGTGCGCGCGTCGCGGTGGCCGAGGAGTTTCGCGTCGGCGGCACCTGCGTCATCCGCGGCTGCGTGCCGAAAAAGCTGCTCGTCTATGGCGCGCATTTCGCCGAGGACCTGGTCGATGCCCGGCGTTTCGGCTGGCGGCTGGAGGGCAAGTCGTTCGATTGGCCGACGCTGCGCGACAATGTCCTGGCCGAGGTCGACCGGCTGAACGGCATCTACGAGAACACGCTCGATAGCCACAAGGTGACGATCTTCCACGACCGCGCCGTTTTCATCGATCCGCACACGCTCGATGTCGGCGGCAAGCGCATCACCGCCGGCCGCATCCTGATCGCCACCGGTGCCCGGCCGACAGTGCCGGCGTTGCCCGGCGCCGACCTCGGCATCACGTCGAACGAGGTGTTTCACCTGGAAACGCTGCCGAAGAAGGTCGTCATTGCCGGCGGCGGCTATATCGCCAATGAATTCGCCGGCATCTTCCACGAACTCGGCGTCAGCGTTACCTTGGTCAACCGCGGCGACCAGATCCTGCGCGGCTGGGACACCGCCCTGCGCGACCGGCTGCTGACCATTTCGATGACCAAGGGCATCAATTTCAAGTTCAACCACAGCCTGAAGAGCATCGAGAAGATCGAGACCGGCGTCCGTGTCAATTTCGATGACGATGAAGCCATCGAGGCCGACCTGCTGCTGTGGGCGGTCGGTCGCCGGCCAAATGTCGAGGGCCTGGGGCTGGACGTCGCCGGGGTGGAGCTCGACGAGCGCGGCGCCATCCGCGTCGATGCCGACAGTGGCACCAATGTCCCGCATATCCACGCCGTCGGCGACGTCACCGATCGCATCCAGCTGACGCCGATCGCCATCCGCGAGGGCCATGCCTATGCCGACACGGTGTTCGGCAACAAGCCGACGCGGGTCGACTATGATTGCGTGCCCAGCGCGGTGTTCTCCAACCCGCCGCTCGGCAGCGTCGGGCTCAGCGAGGGCCAGGCCAGGAACACGCTGGGCCCGGTGCGGGTCTATACGTCGGATTTCCGGCCGATGCGCAACGTCCTCGCCGGTCGCAACGAGCGCGCGCTCTACAAGCTCGTCGTCGACGAAGCGACCGGCAAGGTGGTCGGCGCCCATATGATCGGCCCCGATGCGCCGGAGGTGCTGCAGGCCGTCGCCATCGCCATCAAGGCCGGGCTGACCAAGGCGCAGTTCGACGAGACGGTGGCGCTGCACCCGACGATGGCGGAGGAACTGGTGCTGATGCGCTAGGGCGGGCTCTACAATTTGCCCGCCGCCGCCAGCTGCCGCTCCAGCACCGGCAGCGTTTCCCGCGCCAGCGCCGCCACCTCGCCATCGCCGGTGCCGAGCTGGGCCCGATACCGGGCGATATCCTTGCCGCGATCGGCGATCATCCGCGCCTTGAAGGCTTCGTCAAAGGCGGCGCCCTGCATCAGCGACAGGCGCTCATAGGCGGCGCGCTGGTCGGGATCGAGCACCTCGGGCAGCTTGATGCGCCGCGCTTCGGCCAGTTCGCTGACACGGTTCAGATGCGCATCATGGTCGGTCACCAGCATGCGGCCGAATTCGCGCACCCGGTTGGACAGGCCCTGCGCCTCCGCCAGTCGCCCGATGGCGGCTTCGGCCAGGTCATCCTGGGCGGCCATGGCCAGGAACGGGGGCTCGTCGGCCATCCCGGCGCTCGCGACCAGCAGCGTCGCTGCAAAGACGAGATGCTTCATTTTCGTACTCCATACGCAACACGACAAGCGTAAATACGCCTGAAAGCCGGGTGCCGCCAGCACGGTTCCCCAGCGAAAGGCTTGCGCCGCGCCGTGGGACGACGCAAAGCGGCACAGTTATGACGAAGACGAGACCCTGGACCCTTGAAAGCTGGCGTGCCCATGAGGCGAGGCAGCTGCCGGCCTATCCCGATGCCGCCGCGCTGGCCGCCGTCGAGGGTGAGTTGCGCTCCTATCCGCCGCTGGTCTTTGCCGGCGAAGCGCGCGACCTGATCGGCGCGCTCGCCGATGTCGAGGCCGGCAAGGCGTTCCTGCTGCAGGGCGGCGACTGCGCCGAAAGCTTTGCCGATTTCCACCCCAACAACATCCGCGACACCTTCCGCGTGCTGCTGCAGATGGCGGTCGTACTGACCTTTGCGTCGAAGATGCCGGTGGTGAAGGTCGGCCGCATGGCGGGGCAATATGCCAAGCCGCGGTCGGGCGATTTCGAGGAGATCGACGGCGTCTCGCTGCCGAGCTATCGCGGCGACAATGTCAACGACATCGCCTTCACGCCCGAGGCCCGCACGCCCGATCCCGAACGCATGCGCACCGGCTACATGCACGCCGCGGCGACGCTCAACCTGCTGCGGGCCTTTGCCAGCGGCGGCTATGCCAATCTGTACCAGGTCCACAAATGGAACCTGGACTTCACCGGCCGCTCGCTGTGGTCGGACCAGTACAAGGCACTGGCGGATCGCATCGGCGAGGCACTCGATTTCATGGCGGCCTGCGGCGTGTCGCCCGAGACGGTGCCGCAGCTGAAGGGCGCCAGCTTCTTCACCAGCCATGAGGCGCTGCTGCTCGGCTACGAACAGGCGATGACGCGGCAGGATTCGCTGACCGGCGACTGGTACGACACTTCGGCGCACATGCTGTGGATCGGCGACCGAACGCGCTTTGCCGGTTCGGCTCATGTCGAGTTCCTGCGCGGCGTCGGCAATCCGCTGGGCCTGAAATGCGGCCCGACGACGGAGGCCGACGACCTGATTCGCCTGATCGACACGCTCAATCCCGGCAACATCCCCGGCAAATTGACGCTGATCACCCGCTTCGGCCACGACAAGGTGGAGGCCCACCTGCCCCGGCTGATCCGTGCCGTCGAACGCGAAGGCAAGCGCGTCATCTGGTCGTGCGACCCGATGCACGGCAACACGGTAAAGGCCGCCGGCGGCCTGAAGACCCGGCCGTTCGACCGCATCCTGGCCGAGGTGAAGAGCGTCTTCGCCGTCCACCGCGCCGAGGGCAGCCACGCCGGCGGCATCCATATCGAGATGACCGGGCAGAACGTCACCGAATGCACCGGCGGCGCCATCGCCATCACCGACGAGGGCCTCGCCGACCGCTACCAGACGCAGTGCGACCCGCGCCTCAACGCCAGCCAGAGCCTGGAGCTTGCGTTCCTGATCGCCGAGGCGCTGAAGGCGGAACGGGATGCCCGCCCGGCACGGGCTGCCTGAGACTCGCCCGGCGCGGGCTGCTTGGGAGTGGCGCGCCGGACCTGATTGACAAGCGGCGGCACAACGTCCAAATCCCGCCTCCCGCAGCGGCCCCTTCGTCTAGCGGTCAGGACGTCGCCCTCTCACGGCGAAAGCACGAGTTCGATTCTCGTAGGGGTCACCACGCTGCGCTACCGGCCCTCGAAATGGGGCGGACGCTTCTCGAAAAAGGCCTGCACGCCCTCGCGCACATCGGCGCTGGGGTTGGTGATCATCACGGCCAGCTGCGCATCCCCGAGCGATTCCGCCAGCGACAGGCCGGCGGCGCGGGCCAGCATCTGCTTCGACAGGCGCACCGCCAGCGGCGCGCGGGTGGCGAGCGCGACCGCCATTTCCAGCGTTCGCGCCGCCAGCGCGTCATCGGCGACGACTTCGGTGACCAGCCCGAGCCGTTCTGCCGCCGGCGCGTCGTAGATCTCGCTCAGCAGAACCATCTTCAGCGCCCTGTCGTATCCCATGGCGCGCGGGAACAACCAGGCGCCGCCCTCGTCGGGCAGCAGGCCGACCTTGTTGCTGGTGTCGCCGAGGCGGGCCGTCGCTGCCGCCAGGCGGAAATCGCAGGCCAGCGCCAAGGCCAGCCCGCCGGCGACGGCATGGCCACGGATCATCGCGATGCTCGGCTTGTCGAGCCGGGTCAGCGCCAGCACCACCGCCTGCATGCCCTCCCGCATTTCGCGGCCATGCCCCATCGGCGCCGTGGCGACGCGGGACTGGTGCACGGGATCGGCGCCCGACAAGTCGCCGCCGGTGCAGAAGGCGCGGGTGCCGGCGCCGGTCAGGATCAGCACCTTCAGGCTGTCATCGTCGCGAAACGCGGCGATGCCGGCCAGCAATTCCTGCGTCATGGCAAAGCTGTAGGCGTTCATCGCCGCCGGCCGGTCGAGCGTCAACCGGGCGACGCCGGGCGCCGGGCTGTCGTTTCGAAGAGTCTGGTGGCGCTGCCCGAGAAAGCTAGTGTCGGTCATCGGGCGCATCCTCCACTCGGTCGGCGGGCGCCAGCATAGGGTGGAGATGCACGCATGGGCAATTCAACGGATTATGCGGACATCCTCTACGGTGTCGACGCCGGCGTCGCCACAATCACGCTCAATCGCCCCGATCGGCTGAATGCCTGGTGCGCCTCGCTCGATACCGATGTGCGGGCGGCGATGCGCGCGGCGAGCGACGACGATGCGGTGCGGGTGATCGTGCTGACCGGCGCCGGCCGCGGTTTCTGCGCCGGCGCCGACATGAACGTGCTGCAGGGCATCCAGGACGGCGGCGGCGACGCCCGACCGGAGGCCGCCGGGCCCTGGGACCCGGCGGCGCGGGAGGATTTCCGGAAACAGTACAGCTGGTTCCCGGCGGTGCCCAAGCCGATCATCGCCGCCATCAACGGCCCCTGCGCCGGGCTCGGCATGGTGCTGGCGCTCTATGCCGACATCCGGCTGGCATCCGACCTGGCGGTGTTCTCGACGGCGTTTGCGCGGCGTGGCCTGATCGCCGAGCACGGCATTTCCTGGCTGCTGCCGCGCCTGGTCGGCATGGCCAATGCTGCCGACCTGCTGTTTTCGGCGCGGCGGGTGGAAGCGGCGGAAGCCCGGGGGCTCGGCCTCGTCAACCGCGTCATCCCGCATGCCGATTTTGCCGCCGAGGTGCAGGCCTATGCCAGGATGCTCGCCAGCGAAGTCTCGCCACGCTCGCTCGTGGCGATGAAGCGCGAGCTCTGGAATGCCCAGTTCACCGGGCTCGGCGAGGCCATCGAGGCGGCGAATCTCGACATGGTCGGCAGCTTTGCCAGCGACGATTTCCGCGAAGGCGTCGCCCATTATCTCGAAAAACGGCCGGCGGCGTTCACCGGCCGCTGACACCGCGGGTTTTGCGATTTTCGCACAGCTGAGGCAGGGTCTGCCGATCAACTGTGGGGACGATCGGCGTTGCTGAAGCCTGGGACGAATTGCTGGCGAATCGAAACGGCCACAAAGGTGTCGGTCATCGTCGACGCCGCCAATTATTTCGTCGCGGCGCGATCGGCGATGCGCAAGGCGCGGCACCGGATCATGCTCATCGGCTGGGATTTCGACACCCGTATCCGGCTCAGCGACAGCCCGACCGAGCCCGACCAGCCGACCGTCGGCGATTTCATCTGGTCGCTGGTCGAGGCCAATCCGGAGCTTGATATCTATCTGTTGCGCTGGGACCTTGGCGCGCTGAAGCTGATCACCCGCGGATCGACGGCACTGACCCTGCTGAAATGGATGAGCCATCCGCGCATCCATACCAAGCTCGACGGCACCCATCCGACCGGCGCCTCGCACCACCAGAAGATCTGCGTGGTCGATGATTGCATGGCGTTCTGCGGCGGCATCGACATGACCGGCGGCCGCTGGGACACGCGCGAGCACAAGGACGACGACCCAAGGCGCGTCGGCCCCGACGGCACGCCCTGCCCGCCCTGGCACGATGCCACCAGCGCGCTGCAGGGCCCGGTCGCCGCGGCGCTCGGCGACCTGTGCCGCGATCGCTGGCAGCGCGCCGGCTGCGACCCGTTGGAGCCGGTACCAGGGGTCAGCGATTGCTGGCCCGATGATCTGGAGGTCGATTTCGAGAATGTCGAGGTCGCCATCGCCCGATCGGAGCCGCTGATGCCCGATCGCGCCGCGGTACTGGAGATCGAGCGACTCTATCTCGACCAGATCGCCGGCGCGCGGCACTTCATCTACGCCGAAAGCCAGTATTTCGCCTCGCGCCGCATCGCCGAAGCCATCGCCCGCCGGCTCGACGAGGACGACGGGCCCGAGATCGTCGTCATCAATCCGCTGACGGCGCAGGGCTGGCTGGAACCCATCGCGATGGACACCGCCCGCGCCCGGCTGTTCGAGGCGCTGCGTCGCCGCGACAGGCACGGCCGGCTGCGGCTGTACCATCCGTTCACCACCGGCGGCGAGCCCATCTATGTCCATGCCAAGATCCTGATCATCGACGACGCGGTGCTGCGGGTCGGATCGTCGAATATCAACAATCGCTCGCTGCGGCTGGATACCGAATGCGACATCGCGATCCACGCGGCGCACGGCGACAATGCCGCACGCGCGGCGGCAATCCGCAACATCAAGATCGGGTTGATCGCCGAGCACGTCGATGCGACGGTCGACGAGGTCGCGGCGACGATCGAGCGGACCGGATCGTTGATCGCGACGATTGAGGCATTGCGACCGACGAAAAACTGCCTGCGCCCGTACGAACTGCCCGATGTCGATGCCGTGGCCAAATGGTTGGCCGATAACGAGGTTCTCGACCCGGAAGGGCCCGACGAAATGTTCGAGTCGGTGGCGGATCGCGGACTTTTTCGCGGCATCCATCTCTGGCGGCACGCGAGCTAAGACGCGCGTTCGATATCCAACGCGCGACGTTCCGCCCGGGTTCCGTGGATGTCGATGAATTTTCTCGCCGTTGGTGACGAAGTTAACTCGTTTCTGCCAGCTTCTCGCGGGTCGTAGCTTTTCGACATTGCAAGGTGGAGATGTGTCATGGATGCACGTGTTGGTGATCTTGGCGGCGGCTGCCCCGTGGAACGCCCGACAACGGTTCGATCGCTGCTCGGCCGGCAGAACAAGGATTGGTGGCCGGAAGCGCTGCCGCTCGATGTGCTCAACCAGGGTGGCCTGTCGGCGGACCCGATGGGCGATGATTTCGACTATGCCGCGGCGTTCAACGCGCTCGACCATGCCGCGCTCAAGGCTGATCTGACCGCGCTGATGACCGACAGCCAGCCCTGGTGGCCGGCCGACTACGGCAATTACGGCGGACTGCTCATCCGCATGGCCTGGCACGCCGCCGGCACCTATCGCACGGCGGACGGCCGCGGCGGCGCCAACAGCGGCCAGCAGCGCTTTGCCCCGCTCAATAGCTGGCCCGACAACGGCAATCTCGACAAGGCGCGGCGGCTGCTGTGGCCGATCAAGCGCAAATACGGCAAGCATATCAGCTGGGCCGACCTGTTCATCCTCGCCGGGAATGTCGCGATCGAATCGATGGGCGGACCCATTTTCGGCTTTGGCGGCGGCCGCCGCGACGTGTTCGAGGCGGAGCGCGACATTTATTGGGGGTCCGAGGAGCAGTTCGTCGGCCACGCCGACAGCAAGACGCGCATCCTGCCCGAGGAACAGCTCGAGCTCGAAACTCCGCTGGCGGCGATCCAGATGGGGCTGATCTACGTCAACCCCGAAGGCCCGGGCGGCGTGCCCGATGCCCTGCAATCGGCGCGCGACATCAAGATCACCTTCGAACGCATGGCGATGAACCATGAGGAGACGGTGGCGCTGACCGCCGGCGGCCACACGTTCGGCAAGGCCCATGGCGCCGGCGACCCGAGCCTGATCGATGCCGCCCCCGAGGGTGCGAACATCGCGCTGCAGGGCCTCGGCTGGGCCAGCGCGCACGAGAGCGGTTTCGGCGAGCATACCATCACCAGCGGCATCGAAGGCTCGTGGGTGAACACGCCGACGCAATGGTCGGAGAACTATTTCCGCCTGCTGCTCGACTATGAATATGAGCTGGTCCGCAGCCCGGCCGGCGCCAAGCAGTGGCAGCCGGTCAACCAGCGCGAGGAGGACATGGCGCCGGCGGCGCACGACCCGAACAAGCGCGTGCCGACGATGATGACGACCGCCGACATGGCGCTGAAGGTCGATCCGGAATTCCGGGTGATTTCCGAGAAGTTCCGCAACGACCATGAAGCCTTCAAGGATGCCTTTGCCCGCGCCTGGTTCAAGCTGACCCATCGCGACATGGGGCCCAAGGTCCGCTATCTCGGCCCCGACGTACCGGCGGAAGACTTGATCTGGCAGGACCCGGTGCCCGCCGGCACAATGCCGTCCGACGCCGAAGTCGCGCGCTTCAAGACGGCCATCCTCGGCGCCGGGTTCAGCGTCGGCCAGTTGGTGAAGACCGCCTGGGCTTCGGCATCGACCTATCGCCGGTCCGATCACCGCGGCGGCGCCAATGGCGCGCGCGTCAGGCTCGATCCGCAGCGCAACTGGACGGTCAATGAGCCCGAGGAACTGGGCCAGGTGCTGGCCAGCATCGACGAACTGCGCGGCAGCCTGTCGATCGCCGATGCCATCGTGCTGGCCGGCACCGCGGCGGTCGAGAAAGCGGCGCGCGATGCGGGCTTTGATGTCGAGGTGCCGTTCAAGGGCGGTCGCGGCGACGCGACGCAGGACTGGACCGATGCCGAAAGCTTTGCGGTGATGGAGCCGGTGGCGGACGGTTTCCGCAACTATCTGAAGACCCGGCATTCGGTGAAGACAGAGGAGCTGCTGATCGACCGCGCCTCGCTGCTCGGCCTGTCGGTACCGGAGATGACGGTAATGGTCGGCGGCCTGCGCGTGCTCGGCGCCAATTACAAGGACGCGCCCGAAGGCGTGTTCACGACACGCAAGGGCCAGCTGACTAACGATTTCTTCGTCAACCTGCTCGACAACGGCACCTTCTGGAAGGTCGTCGACACCAGCGCCGACGAGGAATTCATCGGCTATGATCGCGGCGGCCAGCACGAGAAATGGCGGGCGACGCGGACCGACCTGATCTTCGGTTCGAACAGCCAGTTGCGCGCCGTCGCCGAGGTCTATGCCGAGAAGGGCCATGAGGAAAAGTTCGTCCGCGACTTCGTCGCCGCCTGGACCAAGGTGATGAACGCCGATCGCTTCGACCTGCCGCAGAACCCCGACAGCGTGGAACCGATCGGCATCGCCGAGCCCGCCGCGCGCTAGGCCGGAACCCGGGCTGCGGCGACCGTCGCCGCGGCCCGGGACGGCAAGGAGCCGTCCAATGCAGCGTATCGACGTCAACGGGCTCGACCCCAGCAAGCCGCACTGGGTCGCCGCGGTGGAAGCCCCGAGCAGGGACTGGAGCGCGGCCCCCGGCTGCCGCGCGCACGCGCGCTTCCTCGTCGATGGCGAGCGCAAGGCCCCGTCGCTGTCGCAGTTCGAGCTGTTCGACAGCCGCGCCGAATGCCTCGCCTGGATCATGGCCAACCGGCGCGAGCTGAGTGACCAGATGCCGGGCGCGAAGATCCATCCGGTGCCGCTGGCGGACTGGTTGCTGGGGCTTTCCTGACCCGGCTTGGCCGCTGGACGGCCGCCGCCTATGGTCCCCCGAAACAACGGGGGAGCGTCATGCGGAAAAGGACAATCGGGCTGGCGGCCGTCGGCGCCATCCTGCTGGCGGGCGGCGTGTGGTACGCCAGCCTCGACAAGGAAACCCGCGGCGTCCTCGCTGCCATGCCGACCAATGCCGATGTGCTGTCCTGGTCGGTCGACCAGCGCGACGCGGCGTTCCGCGCCATGGACCGCCTGCCGGTGCTCGCCGAGGCCGCGCCGATCGCGGCGTCGACAACACCGCTGGCGCTGCCGGCGGGCAAGCCGCTCGCCATTCCGGGCATCGACAAATATCTTGCGGGGCAGCGCGAGGCCGGCATCGTCATCCTGCAGGACGGCAAGGTGCGGTTCGAACGCTATGGCCTGGGCTTCGACGCCAATGGCCGCTGGACGAGCTTTTCGGTGGCCAAGTCGTTCACCTCGACACTGGTCGGCGCTGCCATCGCCGATGGCGCGATCAAGAGTCTGGAGGACAAGGTCAGCCAGTACATCCCCGACCTGCGCGGCTCGGCCTATGACGATGTCACCATCCGGCAACTACTGACGATGAGCTCAGGTGTGCGCTGGAACGAGGATTATGAGGATCCTGACGCCGATGTCGCGCGCTTCAACGCCGCCGAGCCCGACAAGGGCGTCGATGCCACCGTCAGCTACATGCGCAAGCTGCCGCGCGCCCATCCGCCGGGCGCCGTCTGGCACTATAACACCGGCGAGACCAACCTGATCGGGGTGCTGGTGTCATCGGCGGTGAAGAAGCCGCTGGGTCAGTATCTGCAGGAGAAGATCTGGCAGCCCGGCGGCATGGCGGCGCCGGCGACCTGGCTGAAGGGCAAGACCGGGCATGAGATTGCCGGCTGTTGCCTGCAGGCGACGACGCGCGATTTCGCCCGGATGGGGCTGTTCGTGCTCGCCAACGGCAATGTCGGCGGTCGCCAGATCGTGCCCGCCGACTGGTTCGCCCAGGCGACGACCAAGCAGAAGGACATCGGCTCGCCCGGCGAGGGCTATGGCTTTCAATGGTGGACCTATGACGATGGTGCCGTCGCCGCCCAGGGCATCTTCGGCCAGGGCATCTTCATCGATCGCAAGCGCAACCTCGTCATCGCCAGCAACGCCGACTGGACCCGCGCCACCCAGGGCCCCGAGCCGGCGGCGCGCGATGCCTTTTATCGCCAGGTCCAGGCGCTGATCGACGCCGGCGGCTGAACCGGGTCACATGCCGGCACCTGCCCGCGCCGCCGCGATCTGCGCCGCCGCCGGCCGCGCCGCGAGCGTTGCCGCGATGGCGTCATAGACGGCGGGGTCGGTCGGCTGGACGATGCCGTCGGCGATAAGCGCGGCGATGGTTGCGGCATCGAGGCCGAGCCATTGGTGGAGCACTTCGGCCGAGTGTTCGCCCGGCAGCGGCGCCGGGCGCGCGTCGGGCGGCGCGAGCCGGCCGGTGCGCGCGTGCCAGGCCTCGCCGACGACACCTTCCTCCAGGTGCGGATGGACCTCGTCGCGGAACAGGCCGCGTTCCCGGTGATAATCGAAGTCGCGCAGGTCGGCGATTCGCAACATGCGCGCCGCGGGCACGCCGGCGGCCTGCAGTGTCCGCATGGCGGCGTCGGCGCTGCGCGACGCCAGCCAGGCGGTGACGGCGGCATCGATGCGCTCGCGCGCCGCGATGCGCGCCGTCCGTGCCTGCAGCGCCGCATCGGCAAGATCGCCGCCTATGGTCGCCGCCAGCCGCTGCCAGTCGGCATCGTCACGGACGGTGACGACGCACCAGTCATCGTCGCCAGCCGCCGGATAGACGCCCCAGGGTGCGTCGGTGGTCCGCTCCGCGCCCAGCACGGCGCCGGCGATCTCGGCAGCGAAATGCGACAGCATCACCTCGGCCTGCGCGATGCTGGCATGGCCGCCGCCGCCGCGGCGCTGCCGCCGCACCAGCAGCGCCAGCGCGGCGATGGCGCTCATCCGGCCGGCGACATGGTCGGGATAGACGGTGACCGAATCGGAGTAGGCGTCGGCGTCATCCGGATAGCGCCAGCGATCGGTCAGCCCCGTGGCGGCGCGCACCAGCGGGCCATAGCCCATGCGGCCGCGCCACGGCCCGGTGGCGCCGAACGCCGAGCTTTCGACCATCACGATACGCGGGTTGGCGGCCGCCAGCACATCGGGGCCGAGGCCCAGGGCCTCCAGGGTCCCCGGCTTGAAGTTCGACAGCACGACATCGGTATCGGCGACCAGCCGCTGGAACAGCTCGCGCCCCTGCGGCTCGCGCAGGTCGAGCCCCAGGCTGCGCTTGTTGCGGTGCCCGGCGGCAAAGCTGACCGACAGGCCATAGGGCAAGTGCGACTGGCGCACGCCATCGGGGAAGGACCGGCTTTCGATCTTGACGACATCGGCGCCCTGGTCGGCGAACAGCCGGCTTGCCTCCGCCCCGACGACGATGATGCCGAGGTCGAGAACCTTGAGGCCGGTAAAGGCCTGGGGTGCGGCGATCGGTGTGGCGTCGGGCAGCGCCGCCGTCGGCGCGTCCGGGCTGACGCGGACTGGCCCGGCGGGCAGCGGCACCGTGCGGCCATCGGGCAGCACCGCCGTGGCAAAGCTTTCCCGCGCCACGAATTGTGAGGTCTGCAGCACCTCGGCAAGGGTCGACAGACCGGCGATCGGCACGCCATGCTGCTCGCCTTCCGCCTCCAGCGTCGCCCGGGTGCGGGTCGCCAGGAACGCCGCGATCGCCGGCATCAGGTCGGGCGATTTGTGGCGCACGGTGGTGGTGTTGAACGCAGGGTCCGAAAACTGCGCCGGCGAGCCCATCCAGCGGAACATGCCCTGCCATTGCCGCGGCGCCAGCACGCACAGGCGGACATGGCCGTCGGCACAGGGCAGGATCGGATATTGAAAACCGACCGGCGGCCGGTCGCGCGACAGGAGGTGCATCGGCCGACCGAGCGTCGCGCTGCCGTGGATGCCGAAGCCCGGATCGAGCGCCTGGATCGCGCCGTCGAGCGCCGCAAAGTCGATATGGTCCCCCTGCCCGGTGCGCAGGACATGGAAATGCGAGGCCAGCAGCGCATAGGCTGCCTGCACCCCGGCGCATTGATAGGCGAGATCGCCCGGCGGCAGCAGCGGCGGCCGGCCGCGAATGCCCGACCGCGACAGCTCCCCCGACAGCGCATGCAACACCGGGCCGGTCGCCTGCCAGCCCGACAGGCTGTTGCCGGCGCCGAAGTCGCTGACCGTCATGGTGACGAGGCCCGGACGCCCGGCGCGCAGGGGCGCGAGGTCGAGGCCGGTGTTCTCGACGATGATGTCGGCGTCGGCCAGCACCGCGTCTGTCGCCGGCTGCTTGCCGCGATTGGCGGCGAGCGTGGCAATCGCATCGCCATCATCGGGAACGATGCGCAGCACCGTGGCGCCAAGCTCCGCAAAGATACGCGTGATCGCCGCCAGCGGGCCGACGACCGCATCGACGACGGTGAGGCCGGCGAGCGGCGGGTCAATGGCCATGTCAGCCGGCATTCCGGGCAAATTGCGGCAGGCCGGCAGGGATCTCCACCCACGCCAGTTTCGATTGCGTCCAGACATGGATAGACGGCGCAAAGCCGTCCGGCGCATCGGCGGTGCCGGCCTTCACGGCGACAATCTGCGGGTTGGCGTTCAGCCGTGACCGGATCGGCGAGCCGCACATTCCGCAAAACTCCCGCAGCACCGATTGCCCGCTGCTCGTCTCGGTGTCCTCGAACACCGCAAGCTCGCCGGCCACCGTCATGTCCTCCGGCTTGACCACCAGGTTGACCGAAAAGGCGCTGCCCGACTGCCGCCGGCAGCGTGTGCAATGGCACGCCGCAACTGCCAGCGGAGGGCCGGCGATCGTGTAGCGGATCGCGCCGCAGTTGCACCCGCCTTCGATCGTCTCGCTCATGTCCCGGTCCTTTGCCCGCTGGTGTTCATCATCTCGTGACTACATCGCGGCGCGATAGATGATCGTCTTCTGGATTTCGGTGGTGCCGCCATAGATGGTCTGAGCGCGGGTCATCAGATAGTCCTCCACTGCCGGCACGATGAAGCCCGGCAGGTCGGGCAGCGCCGCGGCCCAGCCGGCGCCGCGGTCGGGCAGCAATGGCGCGGCGAGGTTGCCGGCGAGCTCGAGCTCCAGTTCGGTGATCGCCTGCGCCGTTTCAGTGGCGAGGATCTTGATCAGCGACGCGACGTTGGCGCCATCATCCAGCAGCGCCCGCTCGACAAAGCCGTCGAGGCAGTCGACGGCAATCTCCGCTTCCGCCAGCCGGCGCCGGAAATCGCGGGTCGCCGCCTGCTGCGCAGCCAGGTCGCGGACCCGGCGCAGCGCGGCACGCTTTTCCTCGATATGGGCATACCAGATGCGCTCGTTCGACAGCAGCTGCTTCGAATAGGTCCAGCCCTGCCCTTCCTCGCCGATCAGATTGGCGGCCGGCACACGCACATTGTCGAAGATCACCTCGGCGAGATGGTGGCGGCCGTCGATCGCGGTGATCGGCCGCACGGTGACACCCGGCGACGCGATCTCGATGCACAGGAACGAGATGCCGGCGCCGCCCCGCGCCGCGTCGCCGGTGCGCACCAGGCAGAATATCCAGTCCGCCCAGAACCCCAGGCTGGTCCAGGTCTTGTGGCCATTGACGATATAGTCATCGCCGTCGCGCCGCGCCCGTGTCGCCAGCGCCGCGAGGTCGGACCCGGCCTGCGGCTCCGAATAGCCCTGCGCCCAGAAACTGCGGCCGTGGAGGATATCGGGCAGCCAGCGCCGCTGCTGTTCGGGCGTGCCGAAGGCGATGATGATCGGCGCCACATAGATCAGCCCCATCGGCACCACCGTCGGTGCCCCGGCGCGAACATATTCATCCTCGAACAGCCGGCGCTCGGCGATCGTCCAGCCCGGTCCGCCATGCGCCGCCGGCCAATGCGGCGCCCCCCAGCCCCGCGCCGCCAAAGCCGCCTGCGAGCGCAGATTATCCTCGCGCCCCAACGTCTCCCCGGCGCGCAGCCGCGCCATCAGGTCCTGCGGATAGCCGTCGGCGAAAAACGCGCGGATGGCACCGCGCAGCGCCTCAAGGTCGCCAGTGCGATCCGCTACGCAATCCGCATCGCCAGCATCGGGAGCCTGCATGTGTCGAACCTCCCTGCCGGTACAGCGCGTGCCTGGTTCACTGGCATATACCCGTCGTGATTCAAAAACCCAGAAGTAACAGGTGCGCGCGCGCCGGATCATCCCGGCGCTGCGGCGACAAGGCCGCCGGATGCACGATCAGGCCGCCACTGCGCCTGGCGCGCACCATCTTTTCGCAACAAATAGGTGAAGAACGTCGGCTTTCGCGGAGATTTCGGATGTCAGCGGCAGCCTTTGCAGCGGTGGTGCGCCCGGCAGGATTCGAACCTGCGGCCTCAGGATTAGAAGTCCCGCGCTCTATCCAACTGAGCTACGGGCGCCCGCAAACGCGGCTTTATCTGAAATTGTCGGCGTAGGCCTGCAGTTTCAGCGTGCGCGGCCCCAGCGGCACGATCTCCACGGTCAGGCCATTGGCCTCGGCATAGGCCAGCGCCGCGTCACGGTCGGGGAATTGCAGCCGGATCTGCGTCTCGGTATCGCCGGATCCGGCCCAGCCGGTCAGCGGGTCGGCGCGCTGCGGCTCGTCGCGCTCATATTCGAGCAGCCACTGGCCGGTACGGGCGCGGCCGGACTGCATGGCATTCTTGGGACGCTGGTAAAGGCGGGCGGCAGGCATGGCGCGTCCTTCGCGCATCCGGCGGCGATGTTCAAGCGGCGATGGTGCGGCTAGTGTCGCTTGCGGCAGGGTGGCACCAGCCGGCTCATACCAAGGAGGGATGCCATGCTGCTGATCGTCGGGACCATCCGCCTGCCGCCGGCCCGCCTCGCCGACGCGCGCGCCGCCATGCGTACCATGATCGAAACCAGCCGCGCCGAGCCCGGCTGCCTTCACTACAGCTATGCCGAGGACGTGCTCGATGCGGGGCTGATGCACATCACCGAACTGTGGGACAGCCGCGCGCATCTGCAGGCGCACTTCCGGTCCGACCATATCGCCGCCTGGCGTTCCCACTGGGCCGATCTCGAGATCTCCGGCCGCAACCTGCGCCTGTACGAGGTCGGCGAGGGCGAGGCGACCTGACGCGGAACCGCGCCAACGCCTCCACCGTTTCGTGGGCAACCACAGCAAGGGTGACAGGCAATGGACATTTCGGTCGGCAGCGCGGTGGAGCGCATTGCGCGCGTGCTCGCGGGGCAGCGCATCAGCAGCAATGCCCGGGGCGACGATCCATCGGCCGCCGATGTCGTCGACGCCAGCTGGCAGGTCTATCGCGAGGACGCCATCGCAGTGTTGAAGACCCTGCGCGAGCCCGACGAGGCCATGGCCGCCGCCGGCGACCCCGCGGTCTGGGACGCGATGATCCGCGCCGCCATCGCCGAGGCCGAATGAGCATGGCCCGCGGACTCGATCCCCTGCCCGCCGGGCTCATCGTTGCCGGCGCGCTGACTATCAGCGGCCTCGTCAGCCGGCCCTACAGCCCCGATCCGAGCCATCCCCGGCTGCGGCGCTGGTACAAGGCGCTCGACAAGCCCCGCGTGACACCGCCCGACGCTGCCTTCGGCATCATGTGGCCAATCCTGCTGACCGGGCTGGGCGTCGGCGCGTATCGGTTGCTGCGCCGTGACAGCACGCCGGCGCGCAACGTGGCGATCGGTCTTGCCGGGCTGACGGTGGTGTTGGTCGACGGCTATGCCAAGATTACCTTCGGCGACCGCGATCTCAGCGCCGGTAGCATCGAGAGCCGTGCCCTGGTCGGTGTCGCTGCCACATATGTTGCCGTCGCCGCCACCGTGGATCGCCCGGCGGCGGCGCTCGGCCTGCCGCTGGCGCTATGGTCAGGCTTCGGCTCCTGGCTCACCGACGAGCTGGCCGTGCGCAACCCGCGGCTCGACAGCGGCGCCGCGCCCGGGTTCACCTCTTCCTGAGCGTGATCCAGGCCGGCGCATGGTCGCTGGCCTTGTCCCAGCCGCGAACTTCGCGATCGACGCCGGCGGACTTCAAGCGCGGCAGCAACGCCGGGCTGAGCAGCAGATGGTCGAGCCGCAGCCCGGCGTTGCGGCCATAGGCATTCCGGAAATAGTCCCAAAAGGTATAGATGGTCGCGTCGGGGTGGAGGTGGCGGATGGCATCGGTCCAGCCTTGGCCGATAAGCACATCGAATGCCGCACGCACCTCGGGGGCGAACAGCGCGTCGTCCAACCAGCGCTCGGGCTTGTAGACGTCGGCCTCGGTCGGCATCACGTTGAAATCACCGGCGATCACCACGGGCGCGCCGCTCGCCATCAGGGTGGCGGCATGGGCTTGCAGCCGCGCCATCCAGGCCATCTTGTAGGCGAAGCGCGGGCCCGGCCGCGGGTTGCCGTTGGGGAGGTACAGCCCGGCGACCAGCACGCCATCGATGGCGGCCTCGATGTACCTGCTCTGGTCGTCGGTCGCGTCACCGGGCAGGCCGCGCCGCGTCTCGATCGGGACACGCCCGCGTGCCAATATGGCCACGCCATTCCACCGCGATTGGCCCTGCCAGATGGCGCCATAGCCGGCATCGGTGATGGCCTTTTGCGGAAACTTGTCCTGCGGCGCCTTCAGCTCCTGCAGGCAGACAACGTCGGGCGCGGTCTCCGCCAGCCAGCGCAGCAGTACCGGCAGCCGTCCGTTGATGCCGTTGACGTTGAACGTTGCAATGCGCACCCGCTGCTATTTGCCGAGCGCGCGCGCCACCGCATCGGCGCCGGTCCCGGCCTGTCGTACCGCCGCCTCGAGCTCGGCCCGGCTGACGCCCCATTTCTCAGCCCAGTAGCGGACCTCGTAATCCTCATTGATGTTGACCCGCGCGGCATCCTGCGGCCCGCGTTTCGTCCGGTCGTCGGCCATGCTGAGTCTCCCGTGGTTCAGGAGGTTATAATCGCCGAAAGCAGCAGGGTTCCGCCGTCGGTCTGGACGACCGCAGCCAGTGACGCATGTTTAGCCACTGGACCTCATTCGGCCGCCGCATGCCCTGATTGGCGACGTCGGCCGGGTGGCGCAACCTTGGTCGTCCCCGCCGGCGGGAGATTGGCAGCCGCAAGCTTGGCAACAATGGCGGTGCGGATGGCGTCAACATTCCTCGCGTCGGCGCCACGCATCCGCAATGTTGTGTAGCCGGCACTGTCAGTTATCCGATCACGCTCGGCATCCTTTTCCGCCTTGTGCGTGCGATCGTCGAGTTCGACCAGAAGCTTCACAGCGCCGCCATCCTCGAACAACACGAAATCGATCATCTTCCGGTCGAACTTGTTGCGGGCGCCGGTTCGCTCCTTGGCATCCAAGCCGGCGACGGTGTTAACAATAGCGCCCATTGCAACCTGCGGCGCGACGTTCAGGGGCAGCGCGGCCTCGCGCAGCAATCGATAGAAAGCGAGCTCCGTCGGTGTCATCAACGGCTTCGCCCTGTATTTCGGTGACGCCTTGCCTTGCGCAGCAATCAGTCCGACGACCGCAATCAACACCACGAGCACGAACAGAAATATTAATGGTGTGCCTATATTTTGCATGAAAGCCCCCGCTCTGACGGACGCTACTAGCGGAAAGTGACGGCCAGGCAACGAGAGATCGGCTCGAAGCAGAAGCACTACTTCTGCAACAGCAAAACGCGGCCGCCGCAAACGGCGGATTCTTATCGCGATTCAATAAGCCCGTGCGATGGCGAACTCGACCGTCTCGGTCAGGGCTTCGCGGGCAGGACCCTTGGGGAAGCCGGCGAGAGCATCAATGGCGCGGGCACCATAGTGGCGGGCGCGGGCCAGGGTGTCGGCGACGGCGTGGGTTTCGTTCAGCAGCACGCTCGCCCGCGCCAGTTCGGCGTCGCCATTGGCGCGGCCGCTCATCGCCTGGCGCCAGAATTCGCGCGCGTCCTCATTGCCGCGGGCATAGGCGAGGATGACCGGCAGGGTGATCTTGCCGTCGCGGAAGTCGTCGCCGGCGTCCTTGCCCATCGTGTCGGCGTCGGAGACATAGTCGATGGCGTCGTCGACGAGCTGGAAGGCGATGCCCAGGTTCCGGCCGTACGCCTCGAGTGCCGCTTCCACCGCACTGTCGCGCTCGGCAACCACGGCGGCGATCTGGCAGGCAGCTGAAAACAGCGCCGCGGTCTTGGCGGTGATGATCTCGAGATAGCGGTCCTCGCTGGTCTCGACGTTGCGCTGGGCGGTCAGCTGGGCGACTTCGCCCTCGGCGATGATGGCCGAGGCGCTGCTGAGGATCTTGAGGACGCGCAGCGAGCCGTCCTCGACCATCAGCTCGAACGACCGGCTGAACAGGAAATCGCCGACCAGCACGCTCGCCGGATTGCCCCACAGCCGGTTGGCGGTCGGCTTGCCGCGCCTGAGGCCCGACACATCGACGACATCGTCGTGCAGCAGCGTCGCCGTGTGGATGAACTCGACCGCCGCCGCCAGCTTGTGGTGCCTGGTGCCGCCATATTCGAGCAGCGCCGCGCACCCCAAGGTCAGCATCGGCCGCAACCGCTTGCCACCGCCGGCGATCAGATGGCCGGCAAGCTCCGGGATAAGAGACACCGGCGACTGCATCCGGTCGATGATGACATGGTTGACCTGGGTCAGGCCCGGCGCGGTCAATGCGACAAGCCCAACCAGCGACGGGTTGGCGCGGGGACGCAGGGGGTGAACGGTGGCCGGCACGAATTCAGTCCTTAACCGCTGGTGGCGTCCGTGCAAGCCCGCCGCTTGCCACCGCGCGCTTCCGCCGCAAAGGTGTTGCCGAATTGACGCCGATTGGGGACACACCGTGCCGGACGCAACGCTGAGCGATTATCGCGACAGCATCGACAATATCGATGCCGCGCTGGTCTTCCTCCTCGCCGAACGCTTCAAGGTCACCCAGGCGGTCGGCCGCTACAAGGCGACCGCCGGCCTGCCCGCTGCCGATCCGGGTCGCGAGGCTGCCCAGGTGGCGCGGCTGCGGGCGCTGGCGGTGACCGCAAAGCTGGACCCGGAATTTTCGGAAAAATTCCTGCGCTTCATCATCGACGAGGTGATTCGGCACCACCAAGTCGCCGCGAAAGCATGACCTGACAGCTGGTGATGGACGTCTTTCCGGCAACGCTAGACCGCCGGCAGCGTCAGCCGCACCAGCAGGCCACCCAGATCCTCTGACTCCTCCAGCGCCACCGACCCGCCATAGATTTCCGCGACATCGCGCACGATCGCCAGCCCCAGCCCGGTGCCCGGCTTGTCGGTGTCGAGCCGTTCGCCGCGCGCGAACAGCCGCGCCCGCGCCGCCTCCGGAATGCCGCGGCCGTCGTCCTCGACCAGGATCTCGACGCAGCCGGGGTCGCCGGCGACGGTGACGAACACCCGGCCGCCGCCATGCAGCGCGGCATTGTCGACAAGGTTGCCGACCATCTCGTCGAGGTCCTGGCGCTCGCCGCGGAAGATCTTGTGCTTGTCGCCGGCGATATCGATGGTGACGTCACGGTCGCGGTGAATGCGACCGACGGTGCGCGCGATCGCCTGCAGCGCGGGCCAGACATCGGCGCGCGAGGTGCTGGCACCACGGCGGCCCGCGGCACGCGCGCGCGCCAGCTGGTGATCGACGTGACGCCGCATGACCTGGACCTGCGCCGCGACCGTCAGCGCCAGCGGGTCGTTGCGGCCCTGGCTTTCACCGATCAGCACGCTCATCGGCGTCTTCAGCGCATGGGCCAGGTTGCCGGCGTGGCGCCGCGATGCTTCGGCCTGGCGCTCGTTATGCTCCAGCAATTCGTTGATCTCGCTGATCAGCGGTGCGATCTCGTCGGGAAAATCGCTGCCGACGCGCTTGGCCTCGCCCGACCGGATGGCGGCGATGGCACGGCTGACCTTTTCGAGCGGCGACAGGCCATAGGTCGATTGCAGCGCCGCCAGCGCCAGCAGCGACACCCCGAGCCCGCCCAGCGACCAGAACATGATCGTCCGCAACAATTTGACCTGTTCATCGAGGTCGCGGGTCGATTGGGCCACCTGGAAGTAGAAGCTGGTGTCGGACCCCGGCAGCTTGATCTGGCGCCCGACGATGCGCAGCGTCTCGCCGGCAAAGCGTTCGCTGGCATAGCGGCAGGGCTTGCGGCAGTCGGCACGGGGCGGCCCGCCCAATATGCGATCCCACAGCGACCGCGAACGGAAAGGCTCCTGCCCTTCCGCCGAAACCTGCCAGTACAGCCCCGAATAAGGCTCGAAAAAGCGCTGGTCGCCGAGCGGCCGCAGAAACCGCACCTCACCGACATCGTCGAGATCGGCGGCACTGACCATGGCCGTGAGCGCGAAATCGAGCTGGTTCTCGAAATTGCGGGTGATGGTGCCGACCATCGCGCGGTCAAGGGCGTAGCCGCCAAGGCCGAGCAGCGGGATGATCCACGCCGCCGCCAGCGCGATCATGCGCAGGCGCAGCGATTTGGCCGGCGACCAGCGGCTGCGCGGCCTTATCGGCGGAGCAACGGCTGGTCCCTCAGGCGGCGTCGTTGAGACTGTAGCCAAGGCCGCGGGTCGTGCTGATCAGGTCGGGGCCAAGCTTCTTGCGGATGCGCGTGATGAACACTTCGATGGTGTTCGAATCGCGATCGAAATCCTGGTCGTAGATGTGTTCGATCAGTTCCGTGCGGCTGACCACCTTGCCCTTGTGGTGCATCAGGTAGCTGAGCAGCTTGAACTCCTGCGCGGTCAGCTTGACCGGCTCGCCATCCAGCGTCACCCGGCCGGACCGGCTGTCGAGCCGCACGCCGCCTGCGGTCAGCTCCGACGTCGCCTGGCCGGCGGCCCGGCGGATCAGCGCGCGCAGCCGGGCGATCAGCTCTTCGGTCTGGAACGGCTTGGCGAGATAGTCGTCGGCACCGGCATCGAGGCCGGCGACCTTGTCGGACCAGCTGTCCCGCGCCGTCAGCACCAGCACCGGCATGGTCTTGCCTTCCTTGCGCCAGCGATCGAGCACGGTCAGGCCATCGACTTCGGGCAGACCGAGATCGAGGACGACCGCGTCGTAATTTTCGGTGCTGCCGAGATACTGGCCATCCTCGCCGTCGCTGGCCGTGTCCACGGCATAGCCCGCGCCTTCCAGCGCCGCCTTCAATTGCCGCAGCAGATTGGGTTCATCCTCGACGACCAATACGCGCATTCAACATCTTTCAATAGTTCGCCGAGCGCGCCCGCTTGCCGGTCCGTGCGTCGACCACGACATTCTTGACGCTGCCATCGACCAGAAACCGGAATCGGTAGGTGAGCGTGGCAGCATCGAACTCTGCCCCGATATAGTCACCCTTCACGCGCGACGCCACCTGGTTGCGTATGGTTTCGAACGGCATGATTTCGCCCGCCAGCACAAGCCCGCGCACCTGGTCCTCGATACCGGCTGAGACCGGCGTCGCCAGCGGTGCCGCGGCGGCGACTGCCAGTGCGATCAGCAATTTAAGGGGACGATTCATGGCGGCGAGTGATTACCTTTGCAGCAACGTAGCTGCACTTGTCGCCGTGAATATTCGATGAATATCATCAAGGAGGCGGAACGGCACGAATGACGCCTGACCGAAACCGGTTGCGCGGGCGGACGATCCGCGCCACTTGCCGGGCCTTCCCCACCGCACCATTTCGAAGATCATGCCCGAACCCATCCTGACCCTCGAAAACGCCGGCCTGCGCCAGGGTGGCAGCTGGCTGTTCCGCGGTCTGGACCTGACCATCGATGCCCGCGACCGGCTGGCGCTGATCGGCCGCAACGGCGTCGGCAAGACGACGCTGTTGAAGCTGATCGCCGGCGAGATCGAGCTCGACGAAGGCCGCCGCGCCGTGTCGCCGGCACTGCGCATCGTCCGGCTGGAGCAGGACCCCGATCTCACCGGCTTCGCGACGCTGGGCGACTATGCCCGCGCCGGCCAGGATGCCCCGCAGGACCATCTGCTCGATTCCGTCGCGTCGCGGCTCGGCGCCGATCTCGATCGCGACGCCGCCACCGCCTCGGGGGGGGAACGCCGCCGTGCCGCACTGGTGCGGGCGCTCGCCGAACAGCCCGGGCTGCTGCTGCTCGACGAGCCGACCAACCATCTCGACATCGCCGCCATCGAATGGCTGGAAAACTGGCTCGATCGCTACAACGGCGGCTTCCTGTCGATCAGCCACGACCGCACCTTCCTGACCCGGCTGACCAAGAACTGCCTGTGGCTGGACAGGGGCACGTTGCGGCGCGCCGAAGTCGGCTTCGGCGGGTTCGAGGACTGGTCGGAACGTGTCGCGGCGGAGGAAGCCAAGAACGCCTCCAAGCTCGATACCAAGCTGCGCGCCGAGGAACATTGGCTGCTGCGCGGCGTCACCGCCCGGCGCAGCCGCAACGAGGGTCGCCTCGCCAAGCTGGTCGAACTGCGTGCCACCAGGAAGGCGATGACCACCGGCGACGCGGTTGCCAAGATCGCCACCACTGCCGATGACGGCAAGACGAAGGTGCTGATCGATGCCCAGCATGCCGCGATCGCCTTTGGCGGCCGCCCGATCCTCAGCGACCTGACGCTGCGCGTGCGGCGCGGCGACCGCATCGGCATCATTGGCCCCAATGGCGCCGGCAAATCGACGATGATCCGGCTGCTGCTCGGCCAGCTCGAGCCCGACAGCGGCGTCGTCAAGCGCGCCAAGTCGCTCAATCCGACGGTCATCGACCAACGGCGCCAGCGCCTCGATGCCGAAAACGGCGTCGGCAAGACGGTGCGCGACGTACTCGCCGATGGCGGCGAATGGCTGGAGGTCGGCGGCGTCCGCAAGCATGTCGCGGGCTATCTCAAGGAATTCCTGTTCGACCCGTCGGTGATCGATGCCCCGGTCGACGGCTTTTCCGGCGGCGAGCGTTCGCGGCTGCTGCTGGCCCGCGAATTCGCCACGCCGTCGAACCTGCTGGTGCTCGACGAGCCGACCAACGACCTCGACATGGAAACCCTCGACCTGCTCGAGGAAGTGCTCGATGGCTACGCCGGCACGGTGCTGCTGGTCAGCCATGATCGCGCCTTTCTCGATCGCGTCGTCACCATGGTCGTGGCGCTCGACGGCGAAGGCAATTCCGAAACCGTCGTCGGCGGCTGGTCCGACTGGGCGGCGTTCAACAAGGAAAAGCTGTCGGCGGCGCGCACCGCCAATCGCGACGCCAACCGGCCCAAGGCGAGCAATGCCAACGCGCCGGCGACGCCGAAGAAGGCCGGCGGCAAGCTCAGCTACAACGATGCCCGCGAACTCGCCGACCTGCCGAAAAAGCTGGAGCTGCTGACGACCGCCATCGCGCGGCACGAGGCGGTACTCGCCGATCCGGCACTGTACACCCGTGACCCCAAGCGCTTTGCCAGCGTCAACGCCGAGCTGGAACGTGTCCGCGCCGACCTCGCCGCCGCCGAGGAACGCTGGCTGATGCTGGCGGAAAAGGAAGCCGCCCTAGCGGGCTGAGGCCGGGGCCTCGGCCGCGAACGCCGCAGCTGCCCCGAACAAGCCCGGCTCGGCCAGGGTCAGCAGTCGCACCGGCAGCGCCGCCATGGCCGCCGAAAACCGGCCCTTGGCAACAAAGCGATCGGCCAGCCCTGCAAGTGCCGGATGGCCGGCGAGCCGATTGGCCAGGCTGCCGGCGATGACGACACCCGCCGCGCCATGCGCCAGCGCCATGTCGCCGGCGAACGTGCCCAGGCACCGGCAGAAGCGATCGAGCGCTGCCGCCGACAACGGATCGGTACCCGCGATCGCCGATTGCCACAGCGCCGCATCGTCGATGCCATCAGCCGACTGAGCCGTCTCTGCCAGCATTGCCCTGATGTCGCGCAGCCCCGGCCCGGACACGATCCGCTCGACGGAGGTGCGGCCGTAGCGGTCGTCGAGCCGCATCGCGAGCGCACGTTCTTCGGCGTCGAGCGCGGCGAAACTGCCGTGCCCGCCTTCGGATGGAAACACGCGGTGGCCTTCGTTGTCGCGCACCAGCATGGCGACGCCGAGGCCGGTGCCGGGGCCGATGACCGAGATGACGCCGGTTGCCGGCAGGTCCACATCCGGCCCGCAGATGCGCCGGAAGTCCGCCGACGGTGCCTGTGCCACGGCATGGGCGACCGCGGCAAAATCATTGATGACGAACAGCGTCTCGATGCCGGGCTCGCCGGCCAGTTCCGAACGCCGCAGCACCCATTCATTGTTCGACAGTGCGATGACATCGCCGCCGACCGGTGCCGCAACGGCAACGGCAGCAACACGTGGCAGCACGCGGCCGATGCTGGCGGCATAGCGCCGCCAGCTGGTGGCAAAGTCGCGATCATCGGCGCAGCGAAAGCGACGATCGTCGGACAGCGCCACCACCCGGCCGCCGGCGATCGTCGCGATGGCAAAGCGGGCATGGGTGCCGCCGATATCGACGGCAACGATATCCCGGGCGGCGCCGGCATCGCGGCTGGGCCCGGCCGGGCGATCGGGAGGGGAACAGGACATGCGGCTCCTTCCGGCCGCGCCGGTCGGGCGGCGGCACCGGTGGGCTAGGAACGACGCCCATGCCAAACCGGCACGAGCGCCCGATCGGTCTAGAACGTCACTCGGCCGCGGACGCCGAAGGTGCGGGCATCGTTGAGGAAGCGAATGTTGAGCGACGACCCGACCAGCGCCTTTTGCGAGACCTCGACATCGAACAGATTGGAGGCCCAGGCCTCGATCCGGTAGTTGCCGAGCGTGTAGCCGGCAGCGATGTTGAAGGTCGCATAGCCTCTTTGTTCGTCGGGGAAGCCGGCCGACAGCGCCGATTGCCGTGTCCCGTCGAGGAAGACGATGTCGTCCTCGTTGAACTGCGACAGGAAATAGGCTGAGCGATAGTTGACCAGCGCCTGCCAGTCGAAGCTGCCGCGGCCGACGTCGATGGTCTGCGACAGCCGGGCGTTGATGTTCCACTTGGAGGCCAGCGGCACGCGGTTGCCGGCCAGGCTGATCAACGGCGAGTTGCCGCCGGCGCCGAAATCCTGGGCCCGGGCATCGGCAACGGTGCCGCTGGTGATCCTGGTATCGAGCCAGGTGACGTTGAAATCGAGGCCCAGGCGCGCCGGCAGCGCAAAGCGGGTCTCGAACTCGAGGCCGCGGATGCGCGACGAACCGATGTTCCGGTTGACCAGCGAATAGCCGTTGCAGACCGGCGGCGTCTGCGCCTGATCGAGGTTGATGCAGGTCAGGTCCTGAAAGACCTGGTTGCTGTAATCATACCAGAACCCGGTCAGGTTGACGACCGAGCGCCGGCCGCCGATCTCGAACGTGTTGCGCGAGCCGATTTCGTAGACGACGACCTTTTCGGGGCTGAAGGCCTCGGGGATCGTCGAGCCGTTGAAGCTGTCGTTGAAGCCGCCGGCCTTGTGGCCTGTCGACACCTTTGCATAAAGCTTGCTGTCGTCGCTGAGGTCGATGTCGCCGCCGATGCGGAAGTCGAAATAACTGAAGGCGGCCCTGCCGACCTGCTGGCTCGGGATGGTCAAATTGGCATAGCTGAAGCCGCCATTGTTGCCGGCCGGGCAGGTGACGAAGCCATTGTCGATGTCGGGACGCGTGAAGCAGGTGCCATTGGGGTTGCTGCCGTTGGCGATCGCCTGAATCTGCTGGATCAGCGTATCGCGCTGGCCCGGCGTCTTGGTGCTTTCGATAAGGAACTGGGCCACCTGCGCCGGCGTCTGCACCTTGCTCAGGTCGAAATTCGGCCGGTCGAGCAGATTGGGGCGGAAACCTTCGGTGCCGAAGCGCGTCGCGATGCAGCAGGCGAAATCCTCGCCGCCCAGCGTCAGCGCCAGATTGCCGCCGATGCCATAGCGTGACTTCTTTTCGTCGGTGTAGCGGATGCCGCCGAAGATGCGGATACGGTCGCTGACGTCGTAAGTCGTGTCGGCGAAAAAGGCATAGGATTTGCCCTCGACGTCGGGCATCACGAACTCGGTTCCCGAATAGCAGCAATAGCCGCGATCGGCGAGCGACAGGAAGCCGACCTGCTGTTTTTCCTTGAAGTAGAAGGCGCCGAGCGTCCAGCGCAGCGACGATTTCTCGTCGGCGGCGAGGCGCAATTCATAGATCTGGCTCTGTGAGCGGGTCTGCCAGAAGTTGTTGGAGAAATTGTCGTACTGGATGGCGTTCAAGTCACGGCCGGGCCAGTCGATGCTTTCGGAACTGGCGTTGGCCTGGTAGAAATCGACATCGCGATAGCTGGCGTTGAATTCCGCCGAAACGCCGCCGAAGTCATAGCGCAATTTGCCCTGGACACCCCAGTTCGTGTTGTCGAGCACGCCCTGCTGGCCGCGATAGACGACATTGCGCAGTTCGAGGTCCTCCGGCCGCAGGCCGGTGGCGGTAACGGCGGCAAAGATGTTGGCGCCGGGATAGCCGGTGCCGGTCTCCTTGCCGTAATCGCCGACAATGGATAGCGACAGGTCGCTCGTCGGTTCCCACAGCAGCGACAGGCGGCCGCCGTAGTTCTCCTCCAGCCCCGCCGGCTTCAGCTGGCTGGCCTGCGCGCCGGTCGCGACATTCTTGAAGCCGAAATCCTTGTTGGCGTAAAAGCCCGAGGCACGGATCGCGGCCGTCGGGCCGAGCGGGAGGTTCAGCGCGCCTTCAAAGCCATAGGAGGTGCGGTTGGCATATTCGCCCTGGATATAGCCGCTGGTTTCACCCAGCCGCGGCTTGGCGGTAATGATGTTGATCGTGCCGGCGAGCGCGTTGCGGCCGTACAGCGTGCCCTGCGGTCCCTTGTTCACCTCGACGCGGTCGAGATCGTAGAACATCGAGCCGAGACCGCGCGGCCGCGGGATATAGATGCCGTTGAGATGCGGTGCCGCGCCGGGATCGCCAAGCTCGGTGTTGTTCGCCGAGCCGACGCCGCGGATGAAGATCTCGATATTGCCTTCCTGGTTGGCAATGCTGAGCCCCGGCACGGCGACCTGCAACTGCCGGAAATCGGAGATGCCGTCGGCGCGCAACTGGGCCTGCGACAGCGACTGGACGACGCCGGTCACGTCCTGGATGCTCTGGTTGCGACGTTCGGCGGTGACGATGATGTCGACCTCGTCGGTCGTGGCAGTGGTCTCGGCCGTGGCAGTTGTCTGCTGGCCCAGCGCCGGCACGGCGGCGCCGGCGAGCAGAATGGCGAGCAGCGTCTTCCGGGTGTTTTCGATGATCATGTCCATCCCCTTTTGTTGTTCTTGCGTCGTTATCGTCAGCGTGCGCCGTCGGCGGAGCCCAGCCTGACCTCGGATATGGTCAGGTCGAGCCGGCCGGCGGTGCCGAGCTCGAAGGGCGTATCGATGCGCGCCATGTCGGCACCGGCAGCGGCAAAGCGCGCCAGCGGCACGGCGATGCTGGTCCAACCCCTGCCGTTGGCGGCGGCGAGTTGCGCCGTGATGTCGATGCTGCCGGCACAGCCATCGCCGCAACGCATCAGCAGCGCGACGGGCGCGGTCGGTGCCGCATCGACGCGCATGCCGACGATCAGCGCCAGTTCGCCATTGGCCTCGCGCTGCAGGTCGCGCGCCGCGGGTTCGCGGACGAGAACGCTGGCCTGCGCCGGTCCGGTCCAGGTGAAGCGGCGCGAATCCTCCTGCGCGCGGCGATCGGCGGCACGGGCGGTGAGCGACGGCAGCGTCGCCGTCAGCTCGACGCTCTGCGGCGCCAGCCCGGCGGTGGCGATGAACAGCTGGCGGCCGGTGGTCGCGCGGCCGGCGGTGAACAGCACGCCCGGCGCGTTGCGCATCGCGGCCGGACCATCTTCGGACAGCGGTGCCAGCTTGGCCGCGTCCCGCGCCGACCGGCCAAAGCCATAGGCGAACAGCGGCTGGTAATCGGCATCGCCGACATTCAGCACGACCTGGTCGGCCCGGCGCGGCCAGCTGTACGGCAGCTTGCCGGTGAAATCCGCCTTGCCGAACAGCACATCGGCAACGCCGCCGCCTTCGGAGCCCGGCAACCAGGCAGCGACAAAGGCGTCGGCGGCATTGACCTCCCGGTTGACCCACAGCGGCCGGCCCGACAGGAACACCGCCACCACCGGGATGCCGGCAGCACGCAGCCGCTTCATCATCGCCAGCGTGTCGCGGGTGTCGTTGAAGGCGACATCGGCGCGATCGCCCTGGAATTCCGCATAAGGATCTTCACCGAACACCACGATCGCTGCGTCGGGCTTTGTCTTCCAGATGCCATCGACCGCCAGTTCGGCGCTGCCGCCACCGGCCTTCACCGTCTCGGCGATGCCGCGCCAGATCGACTGGGCGTTGGGAAAGTGCTCAGGCTTGGTCCCCGTCCCCTGCCAGGTCAGCGTCCAGCCGCCGGCCTGCTTGGCGACATTGTCGGCACCATCGCCGGCGACGAGGATGCGCGCGCCGGCGCGTAGCGGCAGCACGCCGCCGTCGTTTTTGAGCAGCACCAGTGACTTGCGCACCGCCTCCCGCGCCAGCGCCCGATGTGCCGGCGATGCCAGCTGCGACCAGTCCCCGGCATGCGGCCGCGTCGACGGCCGCCCGGCCTCGAACACCCCGGCGCGGATCTTCACCCGCAGGATGCGGCGCACGGCATCGTCGAGCCGCGCCATCGGCAGCGCGCCGCTCTTCACATCGGCGACGGTGTTCTGCCACAGCCCCTTCCAGCTGTCGGGTGCCATGTAAAGGTCGAGCCCCGCCGTGGCGGAGGCGGCGCAATGCGTCACGGTGCAGCCCGGCACCTGGCCATGGCCGTTCCAGTCGCCGACGACAAAGCCGTCGAAACCCCAGCGATCCTTGAGCACGCCGGTCAGCAGCGAGGCGTTGCCGTGCAGCTTGACGCCGTTCCAGCTCGAAAACGACGCCATCACCGACTGGACGCCGGCGGCAAGCGCCGGCGGATAGCCTGCGGCAAAGGTGTCGCGCAGCTGTGCCTCGGTCGCCAGCGTGTCGCCCTGGTCCTTGCCGCCGGCGGTGCCGCCATCGCCGAGGAAATGCTTGGCGGTGGCGATGATGTGGGCACCCTTCAGCCAGTCGGCGCTGCCGATCCTACCCTGCAGGCCCTCGACCAGCGGCCCGGCGAAACTTGCGGTGATCTCCGGATGTTCGCCGAAGCCTTCATAGGTCCGGCCCCAGCGATCGTCGCGCACCACCGTCAGCGTCGGCGCGAAGGTCCAGTCGAGCCCGGTGACGCGCATCTCCAGCGCCGTTGCGGCCCCGATGCGGCCGACCAGGCCGGGGTCACGCGTCGCGCCCAGGCCGATGTTGTGCGGAAACAGCGTCGCGCCGACGATATTGTTGTGGCCATGGACGGCGTCGCTGCCCCAGATCGCCGGAATGCGGACGAGCTTGCCATCGGGTCGCATCGATGCATCGTAAAAGGCATCGGCCGCGGCCAGCCAGCCGCTCGCCGGCCCGAACTCGTCATTGCCGGGACTGGAATTGCCGCCGTTGAACACCGATCCCAGGTGATATTTGTAGACGTCGTCGGGCGTGATGCTGGCGAGGTCGCCCTGGATGATCTGGCCGACCTTCTGCTCGACGGTCATTACCTTCAGCAAGCCGTCGATACGGGCTTCGACGACCGGATCGACCGGCAGCGGCGCCTTGAGCGCGGGCCACGAAGCCGGCTGCGCAACGGCGGTGGGCGGGCTCGGCTGGGCGACGGCAGGCGCGGCTGCTGCGATGGCAATCGCCAGCATCGGCCTCCAGGCGCGCAATCGGTGGCTCACCACCCCTCCCCTTCTCTGTTTCTCTGGTATGGAAACGTTACCAGAAATTTGTCCGGAAGCGCTCCCAGTGTCAAGTCACTTTGTTACGGGATAGCGCACACCGGCTGTCCGGGCCCTCAGGCCGGGCCCGGCCCCATCGTCGAGGCGCGGACAATCAGCTCGTGGCCCAGCTGCTGGCCGCCCGGCTCGACCGCGTCGATCAGCATCTTGGCGGCGGCATAGGCCAGCGCCCGCGTCGGCTGGCGGATCGTCGTCAGCGGCGGCCACACCAGCCGCGCCAGGTCGGTATCGTCGAACCCGGCAATGGCGATATCCCCCGGTACCGGAAGGCCGAGCTCGTGTGCCGCCGCCAGCACGCCGGCCGCCATGTCGTCGTTGCTGGCAAAGATCGCCGTCGGGCGTTCCGCCGCAGCCAGCATCTCGCGCCCGGCGCGGTGGCCCGAGTCGAAATCGAAATAGCCCTGCCGGATCATCGTCGGATCCTCGGCAATGTCGTGCCGCGCCAGTGCCCGGCGAAACCCCGTCAGCCGCTGCCTGCTTGAGACATGGTCCGGATGGCCGATGATGAAGCCGAT
This sequence comes from Sandarakinorhabdus sp. DWP1-3-1, assembly GCF_049896705.1. Lineage (NCBI taxonomy): Bacteria > Pseudomonadati > Pseudomonadota > Alphaproteobacteria > Sphingomonadales > Sphingosinicellaceae > Sandarakinorhabdus > Sandarakinorhabdus sp. DWP1-3-1. The sequence continues at coordinate 1,089,552 of NZ_JAFCUV010000001.1, forward strand.
GCGGCGGTGCCCCAGCCCGACGAGATGATCGGCAACCTCCTCGGCCGCCGCTTCGTCGTTGATGAAGACATAGGGCGAGATATCTAGGTCCGCGCCCGGCGCGATCCGCACGAACGGCAACTTGCTGCGTTGCAACAGCTCGATGACGATGGGCGAATCCGATACCGGCGGCGACAGGATGACACCGTCGAGATGGGTTTCGGCGATCAGCCCGGCGATCTCCGTCGCCAGCCCCGGCGCGGTGATGTCGCATTCCTGGAAGAATACCCGGAAGCCGCGCTCGACACAGTGCGCCCGGGCGCCGGTCTGGATGCTGTAGATGTAATAGGGGCTGGGGTTGTCATACAGCAGCGCGATCTGGAACGACCGCTGGCCGGCGAGCGCCCGTGCCGCGACGCTGGGCCGGAACTCCAGCTTGGCGATGGCCGCCTCGACGCGGCGCCGGGTCTCGGGCTTCACATAGGGCTCGTTGTTGAGCACCCGTGACACCGTCGTCACCGAAACGCCTGCCGCAGCCGAAACTTCCTTGATCGTGCTGCGCATGGTCTGCGATCCTGTCGGCCGCAAGCTTATGGCCGAAACAGTACCGGGGCCAGCCCGTCAAGGGCGCCCGACACCATGGCTCAGGCGACCTCCATGCCCGGTACGATCTCCGGCTCGACATGCTCGGGCAGCGCGATCCGCTCGGGCAGCGCCGTCATCTTGACCGGGTCGTGCTGGCGGATGAATTTCTCCACCACCGGCGCGATCGTGTCGCGCCACTTGCGGCCGTTGAAGATGCCATAATGCCCGGCACCTTCCGCCATGAAATAGGCCTTCTTGTCCTCAGGCAGCCCGGTGGCGATTTCCAAGGCGGCCTTGGTCTGGCCCAGCCCCGAGATATCGTCGCGCTCGCCCTCGATGGCCAGCAGCGCGGTACGCGTGATCGATTCCGGCTTCACCAGCTGGCCACGGTGGACGAACTCACCCTTGGCGATCGCCTGGCGCTGGAACACCACGTCGATGGTCTGCAGGTAGAATTCCGCCGTCATGTCGCAGACCGAGCGATATTCCTCATAGAACGCCTTGGTCGCCGCCGCGCTATCGTCGTCGCCGTCGATAAGGTGCTTGAACAGCTCCCAGTGCGATTTCATGTGGTTGGCAAGGTTCATCGACATGAAGCCGGCGAGCTGCAGGAAGCCCGGATAGACCTTGCGCCCGGCGCCCGGATACATGCCCGGCACCGTCGCGATGACATTCTGTTCAAACCAGGCATAGGGCCGTTCGGTGGCGAGATCGTCGACCGAGGTCGGCGCACGGCGGGTATCCACAGGCCCGCCCATCATGGTCAGGGTCAGCGGCGTCGCCGGGTCATCGTTGGCCGACATATAGGCGACCGCGGCATAGCAGGGCACCGCCGGCTGGCAGACCGCCAGCATGTGGGAGCCAGCCCCGACGACACTGGCGAATTCGATGATGTAGTCGATGTAATCGTTGAGGTCGAAACGGCCCTCCGACGCCGGCACCATCTTGGCATCGCGCCAATCGGTGACATAGACGTCGTGGTCGGGCAGCAGACGCTCGACCGTGCCGCGCAGCAGGGTCGCGTAGTGGCCCGACATCGGCGTGACGATCAGCACGCGCGGATCGGTGCGGCCGCTGACGGCGCGGGTAAAATGCTTCAACTGGCCGAACGGCTTGCGGGCGACGATCTCCTCGCTCACCGCGATGCTGACGCCGTCGATGATCGTCGTGTCGAGGCCGAAATCGGGCTTGCCGCGCGGCGCATTGGCATGGGCGAAAACTTCCAGGCCGCGCGCCAGTATCGGGCTCGTTGGCATGAACGACATCGGGTTGGACGCGCTCAGCAGCCATTCGGAGCTGGTCTGCGCCAGCGAACCCAGGCCACCAAGCCATGCCCGCTGCATTTCATAGGCCGTATAGAGCATCGTGTTTCCCTGTTTGTCCGGACAAATGCCGCCGTCTCGCGCATGCCATATCGCAGGTGCAGCATAAAGCGCAGAAACGCCGCGGACACCATCCTTTATGATAATGGGGTAACGAACGACACGCGCCGCGGCTGCGACCGGGCGCGCATTGAGCCGCACTCAAACCCCTGCTATCAGGCCCGATGGCCACAAAACCCGATCTGCCGCCGCCCGAACAGCGCAAACTCAGCAACCTGTCGCTGCTGTGGGGCTTTGTCCGGTCGTACCCCGCGCACCTGGCCGCCGCGCTCACCGCGCTGGTCGTCGCCGCGCTCGCTACCCTCGCCATCCCGCAGCGCCTGAAACTGGTCGTCGACAAGGGCTTTGCCGCGGGTTCGGACCCCTCCACCATCGCGCCGTTCTTCTGGGCAATGCTCGGTATCGTGCTGCTGCTCGGCATCGCGACCGCCTTCCGCTTCTATTTCGTCAGCTGGATCGGCGAGCGCGTCGTCGCCGACCTGCGCAAGGCCGTCCAGTCGCACCTGTTGTCGCTCGACCCCGTCTTCTTCGAAATCAACCGCCCCGCGGAAATCGCCTCGCGCCTGACCAGCGACACCGCCGTCATCGAACAAGTCGTTTCCACCTCCGCCTCGCTGGCGCTGCGCAATACCGCCACCGGCATCGGCGGCATCATCTTCATGTTCACCCTGGCCCCCAAGCTGACCGCGCTGATGCTGCTCGTCATCCCGGTGACGATGGTGCCGATCATCCTGCTCGGCCGCCGCGTCCGCACCGTCGCGCGCACCAGCCAGGACCGCATCGCCGATGTCGGCACGATGGTGGCCGAGGTGCTCGGCGCCATCAAGATCGTCCAAGCCTTCACCCAGGAACGCCGTGAAGCCGGCCGCTTCGGCGCCGCCGTCGAAAGCGCCTTCGTCACCGCGAAAAAGCGCATCCTGCTGCGCGCCGGCATGACCGCCGTCGTCATCACGCTGATCTTCGGCGCCATCACCCTGGTCCTGTGGCAGGGCGCGCTCGATGTCATCTCGGGCAACCTCACCGGCGGCACGATCGCCGCCTTCATCTTCTACGCCGTCATCGTCGCCGGTGCCTTCGGCACGCTGACCGAGGTCTATGGCGACTTCATGCGCGCCGCCGGTGCCAGCGGCCGCATGCGCGAACTGCTCGCCGCGACGCCCGGCATCCGCGCTCCCGACAATGCCACGCCGCTGCCGGTGCCGCCGCGCGGCGCGCTGTGCCTCGACCATGTCACCTTCCACTATCCGTCGAAGCCCGATGGCGCGGCGCTGATCGACTTCTCGCTCGACATCGCGGCAGGGGAAACAGTCGCCGTCGTCGGGCCCTCGGGCGCCGGCAAATCGACGCTGTTCCAGCTCGTCCAGCGTTTCTATGACCCGGAGGCTGGCCAGATCCGCCTCGACGGCGTGCCGCTGGTCGCCGCCGACCCGGAGGAAGTCCGCGCTCGGATGGCCGTGGTGCCGCAGGAAACCATGGTCTTTGCCACCAGCGCACTCGAGAACATCCGCTATGGCAGGCCCAGCGCCACCGAAGCCGAGGTCTGGGCGGCGGCCGAGGCTGCCCATGCCGATGGCTTCCTGAAGCAACTGCCCGACGGCATCCACAGCTTTCTGGGCGAAGCCGGCACCCGCCTGTCGGGCGGCCAGCGACAGCGCCTGGCCATCGCCCGCGCCATCCTGCGCGACGCGCCGATCCTGCTGCTCGACGAGGCCACCAGCGCGCTCGACAGCGAAAGCGAACGCCTTGTGCAGCACGCGCTCGAAGGGCTGATGCAGGGCAAGACGACATTGGTCATCGCCCACCGCCTTGCCACCGTCCGCAACGCCGATCGCATCATCGTCATGGATGCCGGCCGCATCGTCGCCGAGGGCACCCATGACAAGCTGATCAAGCAGGGCGGGCTTTATGCCAAGCTCGCCCGGCTGCAATTCGAGCAGGTGCAACCACAGGTGGCGTGAGGCCCGCGATGACGATCACCATTACCGCCTTCGATCGCTCCCCCGACGGCGGCCGCGGGCTGGCGCGCGATACGCGGGTGCGCTGGGCGCTGGAGGAGGTCGGACAGCCCTATGCGGTGCGGCGGGTCACGTTTGACGCGCTGAAGCAGCCAGCGCATCTGGCGCTCAACCCGTTCGGTCAGATCCCGACATATGAAGACGGCGATCTCGTGCTGTTCGAAACCGGCGCCATCATCCTCCACATCGCCGAACGCCACGCCGGGCTGTTGCCGGCCGCTGCCGATGCACGGGCCCGGGCGATCACCTGGATGTTCGCCGCCGTCAACACCGTGGAGCCGCCGGTCATCGAGCTGGAGATCGCCCGTCTTTTCGAAAGCGACAAGCCCTGGGCCTCTGAACGGTTGCCGCTGGTCGAAGCCCGCGTCCGCGACCGGCTCGGCCAATTGTCCCGCAGGCTGGGCGGTGACGACTGGCTCGACGGCCCGTTTAGCGCCGGCGACCTGATGATGGTTTCGGTGCTGCTGCGACTGCGCTCCTCGGGGCTGCTCGATGAATTTCCCAGCCTCGCCGCCTATGTCGTCCGCGGCGAGGCCCGGCCCGCTTACGCCCGCGCCTTCGCCGATCAGCACGCACTCAATACGCGGCCCTGAACGCCCGCAGGCACCTGTCACTCCGGCAAAGGCCGGGACCATGGACCACCATCTTCGGCAACCCGCGATCATCGCCATCCGCGCGACGGCCGGGCGAAGCGCATCACCTCTCGCCGGCAAGCGAGCTACTGCGCCGTATAGCCCCCGTCCACCACCAGTTCCGCCCCGGTCATGAAGCTCGATTCGTCCGACGCCAGGAACACCACCGCATCGGCGATCTCGCGCGGTACGCCGAAACGCGCCATCGGATGCGCGGCGATCAGCGCATCGCGCATCTCGTTGCCGTTCTCGGACGCCTGCAGCGCGTTCGCTACCATCGGCGTGTCTATGAAGCCGGGGTGGACGGAATTGACCCGGATGCCGAGCGGCGCCCATTCGACCGCCGCGGCCTTGGTCAGCAGCAGCACCCCGCCCTTCGACGCGCAATAGGCGGCGGCGTTTGGAATGGCGACCTTGCCGAGGATCGACGAAAGGTTGATGACCGAGCCGCCCTGCACCGCCAGCACCGGCCCGGCGTAGCGCAACCCGAGGAAGACGCCGTCGAGGTTGATCGACAGGATGCGCCGCCAATCATCGAGCGTGTGCGTCATCAGCGCGAGCGAACTGCTGGCGACGCCTGCATTGTTGACCAGGATGTCGAGCTTGCCGAACGTGCCGACGGCCTCGGCGACGGCAGCCTGCCAATCAGCCTCGCTGGTCACGTCGTGGAGCCTGAAATAGGCGCGACCGCCCGCGGCGACAATCGCCAGCGCCACCGCCTCCACCGCCGGATCGCGATCGGTGAGCAGCACCACGGCGCCCTCCCGGGCCAGCCGCCGTGCCGTTTCGGCACCGAGCCCCATGGCGGCGCCCGTCACCAGCGCGACCTTACCTGCAACCCGATCCGCCATCATCGCTCCCCTTTTACCGGAAGCGTAGGCAAGTGCCGGCCGAAGGACGAGAGGCAATTCAGATAGCCCGCGCTCGGCGGGCGCCCGGCAGTCCGCAACGAAAAAGGGCGGACCTTGTGGCCCGCCCCGAATTCGCGATCAACGATCCCGAGGGATCAGTTGGCGTAGGCTTCGTTCCCGACAAAGCCCATCTTGGTGAGGCCGGCCTTCTGGGCCTCGGCCATGACCTTGTTGACGGCGTCGTACTTGGCCAGGCCCTCGGGGCGCAGGCGCAGTTCGGGCTGGGTCGGCATGGCAGCAGCCTGCTTCATGTAGCTGCGCAGGGTCGGCATATCGACTTCGGTCTTGTTCCAGTAGATGTTGGACAGGAAATCGATATCGACCTGGTTGAACACCGGATCGACCTGGTTCGGCTGGTTGTTCGGCGGCGGCAGATCCAGCTTCACGGCATGGGTCTGCACCGGGATGGTGATGATGAACATGATGAGCAGCACGAGCATGACGTCGATCAGCGGCGTCGTGTTCATGTCGTTCATCGGGGCGTCGTCGCCGCCCCCACCGCCCACTGACATTGACATGGACTAAACTCCTGGATTGAGACCGCGGGGCGTCACTGCCGCCCCGCGGGATTTCAGCGCGTGACTTCGCCCGGCACAGGTTCGGAAATGAACCCGATCTTGACGAACCCGGCCCGCTGCATCGTGTAAATCACGCCGCCGACGCACCGGTATTCCATGTCCTTGTCGCCGCGGATATGGACCTCGGGCAATTCGATCTTGCTGCCGGCCTTTTCCTGCCGGGCAATTTCGGCCTTCAGCGCCGCCACACCGCGATCCAGCAGCTCCTGCTTCGTTTCGACCTTGGCCTGACCCCAATAGGTATCGCAATTGGCGTCGACCGAGAGCAGCACGTTCTCGGGCTTCGTCGTCGTCGGCAGGTTGGTGACGGTCGGCAAGCGCAACGGCACGGTCTGGATCACGACCGGCACGGTGATAAGGAAGATGATGAGCAGCACCAACATGACGTCGACAAGCGGCGTCGTGTTGATTTCCGTCATCGGGCCTTCTTCACCGTTTTCGTCCGGCGATCCGATGTTCATCGACATGGGTCAGATGCCCTTTCCGGCTCGCGTTTCAGCGAGCCTGCGGCTTGACGGCGGCGGCAGGCGCAACGACGGCCGGCTGGGCCACGCGCGCACCGGAAACCAGGGCGCCATGAACATCGGCCGAGAAGTTGTTGAGCTTGTCCGAAACGTCCTTGTTACGACGGATCAGCCAGTTGTAGCCGAGCACGGCCGGCACGGCGACAAACAGGCCGATGGCGGTCATGATGAGCGCTTCACCGACCGGGCCGGCAACCTTGTCGATCGACGCCTGGCCGGCAATGCCGATGTTGATCAGCGCGCGATAGATGCCGATGACGGTACCCATCAGACCGATGAACGGCGCGGTCGAACCGACCGAAGCGAGGAAGGCGAGACCGCCGGTCAGCTTCGAAGCGACAGCAGCAGTCGAACGGTTGAGCGCCATCGTCACCCACTCATGCTGGTCGATCTTGTCGGTCAGGCGACCTTCATGATGATCCGAAGCGCGCAGGCCGTCGTCGACGATCTGCTTGAACGGCGAATTCTTCTCGAGCTTGGACGCACCGGTCTTGAGGTCCGGGGCGCTCCAGAACTTCTTCTCGAGCTCGCCGGCTTCGCCGAGCACCTTACGCTGATCGATGTACTTGGTGATGATGATGTACCACGACACGAACGACATGAAGACCAGCACGGCAAAGATCGCCTGAGCGATGATGCCGCCCTGCTGCAGCGACGCTACCAGGCCATAGGGGTTTTCGGCTGCGACTGTTTCCATTTTGATTTCCCTCGATTTATTTCGTTGTTTCAGGTCTTCCAGGTCCGTGCCGGGATCCATCCCCCCGGCGCGGCCAGATCAGCGCGCGTCGGTCAGCTTCCAGCGAACCGGCTGGGTCTTGGTTTCCGCAACCGGTTGGCCATCGCGGGTCGCCGGGTTGAACCGGAACCGACGCTTGATGATGTTGCAGGTTGCCTCGTCGAGCCGCGGGAAGCCGCTCGACTGGGTCACCTGGCACTCGTTCACGCGGCCATCGGCCCCGACCACATAGCTGACGCGGGTCGTGCCCGATTCCTCGGCGCGGCGTGATGCATCCGGGAAATCATCGTCCGAGAAGGAATTGCCGCGACCCTTGGGCGTTGCCGGGGTGGGCGCGGCCGTCGGGGCCGGCGCGGGCGGCGCCGGCGGAGCGGGCGGGGTGAAGACCGGCGGCTGCGGTGCCGGCACGGTGGTCTGGGTGGTGATCGTCGGCGCGGCCTCCGACTGCACCGAAACTTCCGGTGGCGGCACGTAGGGCGGGATCTCGACGTCCTTGGGTGGCGGCGGCGGCGGTTCCTCCGGAGGCGGTGCCTCCTCCTTGACGTTCACCGTCTCCAGCGGTTTCACGATTGCCTTGACGACCTGCAATGCGAGGCCGGTGATGAGGGCATAACCGATGACGACATGCAGCAAGGCCACAATGACCAGCGACACCATCCGATTTCTGCTCATCCCCTGATCAGCGTAAGCCATGGGCGCTGCGATACTCCTGTGAATGCGAATGCGAGGATCGCCGGGGGCAGTCTCTCCCTCAGCCCGTCAGCAGACCCTCTCCCAATGATGCTTTAACCGCAACGCGTGCGGCCAAGCAACCGGTTATTGACGCATTGCGAGGCCCGGCGATGCCGGTGGACAGCAGGTTTTTTCGTTGCCGAGCCGTTATCTGTATACAAGTTGCCGAATCCGACCCGCGCCCTGGCATAATCGAACCCTGCTGAGTGGCGCCCGGCGTTGCAGGCGCGACAGCACCGGCGTAGACCGTCGCCATGGTCCGAATCCCGCCCGCCACGCTATTCCTATCGTTCCTGATGCTCGCCGTGCCGGGGAATGCCGCCCCCGGATATGCCGACCTTGCCGACCTGACACTGGCGGCGCCGGTGATCGTGCGCGCAACGATCGCGCGCGCCGAACGCATCGCTGACAAGGACAGTCCGGGGCTGGCGCCCGGCCATGCTCGCCTGCTGATCTCCGCTGCCGTCGACGCGTCGCTGGTCGCCCCCGGCGCCATTCCGGCGACCCTGCAATGGCTGTGGGACGCGCCGCTCGATGCCCGCGGCAAGGTTCCCAAGCCCAAGGGCCAAGCCATTCTCGCCTGGATTGCCGCGCCGGGACCTGACGGCAAGACAAGGCTGATCACCCGTGATGCCCAGCAGCCCTGGGATACAGCGATCGAAACCCGGACCCGCGCCATCGCGGTCGAGGCGCGGTCGGGCGCCGTGCCGATCGTCACCGGCGTCACCAATGGTTTTCGCGCCGACGGCACCGTGCCGGGCGAAAGCGAAAGCCAGTTCTTCCTGTCGACACGCACCGGCCGCGGCCTGACGATGGTCGTCACCGCCAAGCCCGGCCAGGCCCGCAGCGTCGCCGTTTCGACAGGCGATGTCATTGATGAATCAGCGGCAATGGTAAAGGCCGAGACGCTGCTGCAATATCGCCTCGCCTGCACGCTGCCCGCCAAATTGCCTGCCGCTGCCGGGGGCGGCGACCCGGCCCTGGCCGCCGACTGGCAGGCGGCGCTCGCCGCGATCGGGCCGTGCGGCCGCGGGTCCTAGAAGCTGCTCAACTCAACGCCGACGGCAGCGCAATCGGGGTAGATATCGGGCTTGCGCGTCGACACACGCACCGCCTCGACCCCTTGCCGCGCGGCGATCAAGCCGTAGATTTCGTGCGCCACGGTTTCCTGCAGGTTGAACCGGCGCCCGGCGACCAGCGCCAGGATCGCGGTGCGCAGCACGTCATAGTCCCAGGCCTCGGCGACGGTATCGCACTGCGGGAAATGCGCCGCCGACAGCCAGACCTCGACATTGACGCGCAGCCGCTGCGGCGTCCCGATCTCGAAATCATGGAAGCCGATGTCGACCGGCAGATCGAAATCCTCGAGCATGATCTTGCGCCGCCGCGGCGCCAGCTGGTCGGGCACCAGCCCGTGCAGGACGGGGTTGCGGGTCAGGTCATCGATCATGTGTTCACCATGTAAGCAACGTCACGCGGCAGCCCCAGCAGGCGCTGGCCGCCGTCGAGCGTGATCGTCTGGGCGTTGAAGGTCGGCGTGGCAATGATGAAGCGCAGCGCCGCGACGATCTCGTCGACCGCGACACCACGTCGCAGCGGGTTCATGTCGTGTACCGCCTCGAAATTCTCGCGACTCTGCGGCCCGCTGACCAGCGTTACCGCTGGCGCGATGCCGGCACAGCGCAGCCGCGGCGCATAGGATCGCGCGATCAGCTCGGTCAGCCCGGCCAGCCCGATCTTCGACAGCGTATAGGTCAGGTAATCGGGGTTGAGCGCCTGCAGCTTGGCATCGAGCAGGTTCACGACCAGCGCCGCTTCGGCGGCATGAGCCGGCAGTGCCGCGGCAAAGGCGCGGGCAATCAGCGCCGGCGCACGCAGATTCACCGCCATATGGCTGTCGAAGTCCGCCGCGGTGAAATCCTCGATACGGTCATAGGTGAAACGCGATGCCGAATTGACAAGCAGCCCCAGCGGTGGCGCGCCGGCGGCGGCATCGACAATGATGGCGCCGATTTCAGGGTCGGCCAGGTCGCCCGACACCACCGTCGCCGCGCCGATTTCGGCGGCCAACGCCTCGGCCTCCACCACCGACGTGTGGCAGTGGATGACGACATGCCAGCCGTCGGCGGCGAGCGCCCGCACGATGGCGGCGCCGATGCGCTTGGCGCCGCCGGTCACGATCGCTGTCTGTTTACGCGGGCTGGTCATTGCGGCCCCGCCGTTACAGGCCGGCACCGTCAGCGGCAAGGTCAGCGCGACACTGTGTTCTTGTAGACCTTGCCGTCCTTCATGATGACGACGAAATTTTTGTCGGCGTCGGCGACCAGCGCCAGGTGCCTGGTCGGGTCTCCGTCGACCAGGATCAGGTCGGCCAGCGCCCCGGCCGCAACGACGCCGAGCCTACCGGGATAGGGGTTGCGCGGCCCCGACAGCGCCAGCAGCGCGGCATTGCCCGACGTGGCGATCGTCAGCGCCTCGGTGGGCGAGTACCATTTGACCATCTTGGCCAGCAATTGCCCCTGGCCACGCGCCGCCGCCGCGCTGAACAGGATATCGGTGCCCCAGGCTGTCTTGATGCGGTACTTCCGGGCCAGCGCATAGGCGGTGTCGGTGCCGGCATACATGGTCAGCTGCTTGATGCGGCTGGGCGACCCTTCGGCAAAGCGGGAATCGCTGCCGTCGTCGGTGAAGGGCTGCAGCGACCACCAGACGCCCTTGTCGGCCATGAGTTTTGCCGTCGCATCGTCCAGCATGTTGCCATGGTCGATGCATTTCACCCCGGCGGCCAGCGCCTGGCGCACGGCGCGCGGCGTATAGGCGTGGACGGTGGCATAGGTGCCCCAGTTTTCCGCCGCCTCGACCCCGGCGCGCAGTTCGCCTTCGGTATACTGGGTGACGTCGAGCGGATCATAGGCCGACGACACACCGCCGCCCGCCATCAGCTTGATCTGCGTCGCGCCCAGCGCCAGTTGCTCGCGGGCGCGGGTGCGGACCATCGTGGCATCGTCGGCGATCGCCGCGGCGCCGATGCGATCGGCATAACCGAAGCTGCCCGGCGCCGCCGGCAGCTCATTGGGCAGGCGGAAATCGCCATGGCCGCCGGTCTGCGAGATGAAGGCGCCCGACGGCCAGATGCGCGGGCCGGTGGCGAGCCCGGCATCGATGGCCTGCTTCAGCCCGAACACCGGCCCGCCCAGGTCGCGGGCACTGGTGAAACCGCGCATCAGCATGTCCTGCGCCGCCTTTGCAGCGGCGATGCTGACGAAACCGATGTCGGCGGTCAGCAGCGCCGCCTGGGGCAAGGTCGAGAACATGATGTGGGTATGGGCATCGATCAGCCCCGGCATCAGCGTGCGGCCGCCGCCATCGATCACCGTGGCACCGGGAGCCGCGGTGGCGGCACCAATGCTGGCAATGACATTGCCGCGCACCAGCACATCGGTCGGCGGCGACAGCGGCGCGCCGGTGCCGTCGAAGACCCGGACATTGCGAAACAGCGTTTCGGCGGGCGGCGTCTGGGCGACAGCGGGCGCGCCGGCGACGAGGACCGCGACCAGGGTTGCGAACATGCGCATGCAATTTCCGATCGATCGTTCCGCGCGCAGCATCGCACCGGCCGCCGGCCCTGTCGAGATCAGCGCAGCGCCTTCCGCAGCGGCGCGATCGTGCCGTCCGAAGCCCGCGGCGGCAGGCCGAGCAGGCGCAGCAGCAGCGGATGGACGTCAACATTGTCGAAGGGCGGCAGCACCGTGCCGGCCCGGAACGCCGGCCCGGCGGCGACAAAGCTGGCCGCCATCTCGGGCGCCGCCGGATCAAAGCCATGGGCGCCGCCCAGCGTCATGTCCGCGCGCGGCGGCGCCGCCAGCATGTACCAGCCGACATCGGCAAGGCAGACGAGTGCCGGCACCCGCGCATTGCGGCCATATCCGTACCGCGCCGGCATCTGCCCCTTGCGCCAGCATTGCAGGTGGGGCCGCGGCTGCAGCAGCGCGGCGGCCAGCGCCGCCTCCTGCCCCGGCTGCGACTCGATCCCGGCGACGGCGCCGCTGCCGACCAGCCGGAAACTGCCCGCCGGAGCGATTTCGTCGATGCGGATGATGTGGTCGGCCGGCACCGCCGCCATGCCGTGATCGGACACGACGACGATATTGGCGGCGATGCCGCGCGCCTGCAGCCCCGCCACCAGCCGGCCGATCTGGACGTCGACAGCGGCCACCGCCGCCGTCGTCTGCGGTGCATCGGGGCCGAATTCATGGCCATCATGGTCGACGGTATCGAAATACAGCGTCGCCAGTCCCGGCCGATCCGGGCCGTCGAGCCAGCCGAGCAGCGTGTCGACGCGGCGGTCGCCGGGCATGGCGCCGTCGAAGGGCAGCCAGCGCGTCGGCCGCACCCCCTGCACCGGCGCTTCCGAGCCCGGCCAGAACATCGTCGCGGTCTTGATCCCGGCGCGTTCGGCCGTCACCCAGATCGGTTCACCCTGGTCCCACCAGCGCCGGTCGCCGACAGCATCGCGGTTGCCCATGCCAAAGCGCACCCCCGGAATGGCCGCATCCTCCATGTTGTTCCCGACGACGCCGTGATGGTCGGGCCGCAGCCCGGTAACGATCGTGTAGTGGTTGGGAAAGGTCAGCGACGGAAAGCTCGGTCGCATCGCGGTGGCGCGCGTGCCGGCCGCGGCCAGCGCATTCAGGTTCGGCGTGACGCCGCGGGTGAGATAATCGGGCCTGAAGCCGTCGATCGACACCAGGATGACCGGCGGCCGCGACCCGGCCCCCGGCGCGGTGGCGACCCGCGGCCCGGCACAGGCCGCCAGCATCAGCAGCAGCAACAGGATCGGGTGGCGCATGGTTCGTGCCTTTGCAGGTTGCCGACAGCCGACCGGAATCGCTTGCCGCGTCGGCCACCCTGTCGCAAGCCCCTGTGGCAAAGCGATGACGCAGGTGGCGATACCGGGCTGGCGCAACCCGCCGCGCACCCCTAAATCCGCCGCATGGCACAGCCGCCGACCCTCGATCGCTTTTCGGAAGAAACCGCCACCTTCACGGTGCAGGGGAAGGATGCGCCCGATATCGATCGCGGCGTCGCCGCCATCCGCAATGTGCTGCGGACCCTGCCCGTCCGCCCCGGCGTCTACCGGATGACCGATGCCGAGGGCGCCGTGCTCTACATCGGCAAGGCGCGGGCGCTGAAGAATCGTGTCACCAACTATACCCAGGTGTCGCGCCTGTCGCGACGCCTGCAGCGCATGGTCGCCCAGACCCGCGACATGACGATCGTCACTACCAACAGCGAGGCGGAGGCGCTGCTGCTCGAGGCGCAGCTGATCAAGCGCTATCGCCCGCCGTACAATGTGCTGCTCCGCGACGACAAGAGCTTCCCCTTCATCTTTCTGCGGGAAGATCATGAATTCCCCCGCATTTCCAAGCATCGCGGCGCCAAGGCCGGCAAAGGCGTGTTCTACGGACCCTTCGCCAGCGCCGGCGCCGTCAACGTCACGCTCAATGCGCTCCAAAAGGTGTTTCTGCTGCGATCGTGCAGCGACAGCTTCTTCGCCAACCGAAGCCGGCCCTGCCTGCTGCACCAGATCAAGCGCTGCTCCGCCCCTTGCGTCGGCCGCATCGACGACGCCGCCTATGCCGAGCTCGTCGCCGACGCCAAGTCGTTCCTGTCGGGCCGCACCCAGGAGGCGCAGAAGAAGCTCGGCGACGCCATGACCGCCGCCGCCGCGGCACGCGATTTCGAACTCGCCGCGGTCCTCCGCGACCGGCTGCGCGCGCTGACCTTCATCCAGGGCAGCCAGGCCATAAACGCCGAGGGCTCGGCCAGCGACGCCGACATCATCGCGCTGGCCTGTGAGGGCGGCACCATGTGCATCCAGATCTTCTTCATCCGCGGCGGGCAGAACTGGGGCCATCGGGCATTCTTTCCGGCCCACACCGACGGCGTTTCCGAGGACGAGGTGCTGCTCAGCTTCCTTGCCCAGCTGTACGAGGAACTGCCGCCGCCGCGCGAACTGCTGCTCGACCGCGCGCTGGAAGAAGCGCCGCTGCTATCCGAGGCGCTGTCGGAAAAAGCCGGACACCGCGTCGGCGTCAAGGCACCGCAACGCGGCCCCAACCGCAAGCTGATCGAACAGGCCCGCCGCAACGCCGTCGAGGCGCTGCAGCGCCGGCTCGCCGAATCGACCACCCAGGGCCGGTTGCTGGTCGAGCTGGCCGAGCTGTTCGATCTCGACGCGCCGCCGAAGCGCATCGAAGTCTATGACAACAGCCATATCCAGGGCAGCAATGCGCTGGGCGCGATGATCGTCGCCGGCCCCGACGGCTTTCTGAAAAACCAGTATCGCAAGTTCAACATGAACGATTCGCGCATCACGCCGGGCGACGACTTCGCGATGATGAAGGCGATGCTGTCCCGCCGCTTTGCCCGGCTGGAAAAGGAAGATCCCGACCGGACGGCGGGCGACTGGCCCGACCTGGTGCTGATCGACGGCGGAAGGGGCCAGTTGTCGAGCGTCAACGAGGCGCTTTCCGAACTCGGCGTCGACAATGTCTGCGTCGTCGGCGTGTCCAAGGGCTTCGATCGCGACGCCGGTCGCGAGACCTTCCATCTGCCGTCGGGCCGCGAACTCCACCTGCCGCCCAACGCCCCGGTGTTGTTCTTCCTGCAGCGGCTGCGCGACGAGGCGCACCGCTTCGCCATCGGCGCCCACCGCGCCAAGCGATCGAAGGCGATCGCCGCCAATCCGCTCGACGATGTTCCCGGCATCGGCCCGGCGCGCAAGAAGGCGCTGCTGATGCACTTCGGCACCTCGCGGGCGGTGCGCGGCGCGACGCTGGAGGACTTGGAGCGCGCGCCCGGTATCTCGCGGCTGATGGCGGAGGCGATCCACCAGCATTTCCACCCGCGCGGATGATGCAGCCTCTTTACAGCCGCCGCGTGCAGGCGCAGCGCTATCGCTCCCGCCCGGGATGGACCGCACGATGACACTCAGCTTCTACACCGCCGCGACGCCGAATTGCTACAAGGTCTCCGTGACGCTGGAGGAGATGGGCCTGCCCTACGACGTTCATCGCGTCGACCTGGCCGCCGGCGAGCAGAAGACATCGGCCTTCACGACGCTTTCGCCCAACGGCCGCGTGCCGGCGCTGGTCGACGATGGCTTCCCGATCTTCGAATCGGGCGCCATCCTCGTCTATCTCGCCGAAAAGACCGGGCAGCTGATGCCGACCGACGTGCAGGGCCGCAGCCGCGTCATGCAATGGCTGATGTTCCAGATGGGCGGCATCGGCCCGATGATGGGCCAGGCGAATGTCTTCTACCGCTATTTTCCCGAGAAGATCCCGGCCGCCATCGCGCGTTTCCAGGGCGAGGGCCGCCGCCTGTTCACCGTGCTCGACCGCCAGCTCGCCGACCATGAATATCTCGCCGGCGACTACAGCATCGCCGACATCGCCAATTGGTGCTGGGTCCGCACCGCCAAATGGTCGGGCATCGAGACCGAGGGCCTCCCCAATCTGCTGCGCTGGAAGGCCGCCATCGCCGAACGTCCGGCGGCCCAGCGCGGCATCCTGATACCCGAGCCGAGCAAGATGAAGCCCGAAGACACCGACGAGACACGCCGCTTCGTCGACCGCGCCCGGTCCATGGTCGAAATGGGCAAGCGAGAAGCGTGAGGGCCGCGGTTTGAAGCTGTTACCCCGGCCTACGCCGGGGTGACAGCTTATGAAGTGCGCCCCCGATACCCGTCCTCCAGCTGCACCCCGAAGCTGTTCAGCGCCATGCTGACCATCGTGTACTGGCCGACGGTGAACACCAGGTCGATCAGCTGCGTCTCGTCGTAGCGCGTCGCCAACGCCGCCCAGGTCGGCGCGCTGATGAATGGTCACCGACCAGCTCGTCGACCGCCCGCAGCAGCACATCGTCGGGCGCATCGCTGCCCGCCACCGGCCCCGACCGGGCCAGGTCGATATCGCCCTCGCTCATCCCGGCATGGTCGCGCGCGATGGCGACGTGATGCCCCCATTCATAGGCGGCGCGCGCCAGCCAGCCGACGCGCAGGATCGCCAGTTCGCGATCGCGTGGGGACAGCGATGACTTGAACAATATCTGGTTGCCCCAGCGCCCGAAGGCGCCGGCGAGTTTTGGATGACTGGCCAGCGTCCTGAAGATGTTGAACACCTCGCCATCGCCCATCTCGGGCGGACGATTGCCGAGCAATTGTTCGCGCAACGCCGGGTCCCAATCATCGACCGGCAACGGCGCGATGCGCGGCGTGTCGAGACGGTGCGGCAGGTCCATGGCAAACTCCCCTTTTTCGGGAAGATTGCGGCGTTCGAAAGCCGGCGTCAAACCTTGTCGGAATAGAGGAACCGGCCCTTGCCGAGCCGCGCCATGACCTGCCCCAAGTCGGCCTCGGTCAGCGTGAAGCAGCCCTGCGAGCGGCCGACCTTGCCCATCGTCCGCGCCATGACCTCGGTGACGTAGGGCGCGGTGTGGATGACGATCGCTCGCGGCTCGGCATTGCAGTTGCTGGCGTCGAGACCGGCGAGGCGCATCGAGCGGCCATGCTTGCCGACATATTCGGCGCCGGTCACGAACGCGCCGTTGCACGAGGCATAGCTGCCGTCGGTATTGGAGAATTGCTTCAGCCAGCCGCTGTGCGCCGGGTCGGAACCGCGGCCATGCGCCACCAGCATCGATGTCGTCGCACCCGACGCGAGGTCGAGCAGATGAAAGCGCTTGTCGCGTGACGGCCGGCTGTAGTCGGCGATCGCCATGACATCGGCCTTGCCGACCTGCGCGCGGTGGCGCTGGAACGACGCCAGCGCCCGCGCCAGCAGCCGCGGATCGAGCGTGGGCGACGGCGCGACGCTCGCCATCAGCCTTGCCGGCACGGCCGTCATCGCGACGCCTGTTCCAGCCAGTCCGAAAAAACGACGACGATCGAGCAAATCGGCTCCTGTTGCGGTCAGATACCGCGGAAGGTCGCAAAGTCCGCCAGTGGCGCACGCGCAGCGCGCGCGGCATTGGCAGGGTCATCTGCATCAATATAGCCGATCGCCATGCCGGTGAAGAGCATCCGCTCTTCGGGTATCCCGAGAAAAGCCCGGATTGTCGCAGGATAGATCGCCCAGCATTCCTGCGGGCAGCTGTCGAGCCCCTCCTCGCGCAACAACAGCATCAGCGACTGCAGGTACATGCCGAGGTCGCTCCACTGCGGCGGCCCCATGGTCTTTGCCACCGAACAGAACAGCGCTACCGGCGCGCCGAAGAACTGGAAATTGCGCGCGAACCACATCAGTCGCTTCATCTTGTCCTCGCGCGGAATGCCCAGAGCGCGGTACAGTTCCTCTCCGACTTCAAAGCGATAGCGCTTGTACGGGTCGGCCAGCTCCTTGGGATAGATGCTGTACTCGGTCGGCTCCCCGCCCGGCAGCTCGCGGATGCGCTGCTGCATGATCGTCTTCAGCTCGGCAAGCGGTGCACCGCCGACGACATCGATGTGCCAGGGCTGCAAATTGCCACCCGACGGGGCGCGCGCCGCCTTTTCGACGACGCGGCGGATGACATCGGGATCGACCGGCGTGTCGAGAAACCCGCGCACGGATCGCCGCGACGCGACGGCTTCACTGACGTTCATGGCAAGCCCCTACTTTCAAGACGGCGCAGGATTGCCTAGGGAGGGGCGGTGTTGTCCAGCCTCCCCAATCTGCTGACGCTCAGCCGGATCCTCGCCGTGCCGCTGCTGGTGGCGCTGATGTGGGGCCCGGGCGACTGGCAATGGCTGACCGCATTCGTGCTGTTCTGCATCGCCGGCGTCACCGATTACCTCGATGGCTATCTGGCCCGGGCGCAGGGCACGGTATCGAAGATCGGCGTCTTTCTCGATCCCATCGCCGACAAGATCATGGTGGCGGCGACCATCGTCATGCTGGTCCACAGCGGCATCGTTCATGGTGTTGCGGTTATCGCCGCGCTGGTCATCCTGCTGCGTGAGATCATCGTTTCGGGCCTGCGCGAATATCTCGCCGGGCTGCAGGTGTCGCTGCCGGTGTCGCAGCTGGCGAAATGGAAAACGGCGTTCCAGATGATCGCACTCGGCGGCCTGGTGCTGGCCGGCGCCTCCGGCTGGCTGATGCCCGGCGTGCCGGTGCTGGAGGCCGGGCTGATCTGCCTGTGGATCGCCGCCGGGCTGACGCTGGTCACCGGCTATGACTATTTGCGGGTCGGCCTGAAGCACATGGCCTGATCATGGCCGTGATGCAAATCCTCTACTTCGCCTGGGTGCGCGAACGGATCGGCGTCGGCGAGGAGGTGCTGGCGCCCCCGGCGGATGTGGCAACGGTCGGCGAGCTGCTCGACTGGCTGGCGACTCGATCGCCGGGCCATGCAGCGGCGCTCGCCGATCGCGATGCCATCCGGGTGGCGGTGGACCAGGATTTCGCCGGGCCGGCCGGGTCGGTGGCAGGCGCGCGGGAAATCGCGATCTTCCCGCCGGTGACCGGAGGGTGAGCCCCCGTGTCACCCCGGCGAAGGCCGGGGCCCATAAACCACAAACAGTGTTGCAACGGGTGCACCCTTGCCACCGAACCAGTGGTGTATGGGTCCCGGCCTGCGCCGGGATGATACAACCCAAATGATCACCACCCGCACCCAGCCCCAACCCTTCGACACCGCCGCCGAAACCGCGGCGCTCACCGCCGGCCGCACCGATATCGGCGCCGTCGTCACCTTCACCGGCCATGTCCGCGCCGAAAACGGCCTTGAGGCGCTCACCCTCGAGCACTACCCGGCGATGACCGACCGTCAGATGGCCACGATCGCCGCCGAAGCCGAAGCGCGCTGGCCGCTGCTCGCCGGCACTGTCATTCACCGCCACGGCCGGCTGCTGACCGGCGAGGCCATCGTGTTCGTCGCCGTCGCCAGTGCCCATCGCCAGGCGGCATTCGAAGCCGCCGAATTCCTGATGGACTGGCTGAAAACCCGGGCGCCATTCTGGAAACATGACGGCAGCGACTGGGTGGCGGCAAAGGCGAGCGACGATGACGCGGCAGCGCGCTGGGGGGGCCGATGAACGTCACGCTCTATCAATTCAGGATCTCGCCGTTCTGCGACAAGGTCCGCCGCGCGCTCAAGCTCAAGGGCATCGGCTGGACGGTGGTCGAAATCCCCGTCGTGCCGCCGGGCAAGTTCAAGCACGTCAGCCCGACAAATAAATTCCCCGCCGTCGACTTCGGCGACCGGATTATCGTCGATTCGACCGACATCATCGCTCATCTCGATGCCATCGCGCCCGAGCCGCGGCTGATCCCCGGCCGCGCTGTCGAACGGCGCCGCCGGATCTGGAACCGATGGGAGATCACATGAGCAGCGCCGACATCTATCGCCTGAGCGTCGTCCACGGCAAACTCGACGCCGCCATCGGCGACGAAGCGCGCCGGCGGGTTCCCGACGCAGCGCGCCTGAGCCGCATGAAGAAGCTGCGCCTGGCCATCAAGGACCGGATTGCCGGCTATCTGAACCGGACACGCCGCGACTGAGCGGCTGATCACCACCGCCGCTAGAGTGTCGCCGCGTCGACCCGCTCCGCCCAGTCGCGCAGCGCCGGACGCGCCGCCACCAACGCCTGGCCCTCCACGGTGCGGTCGATCACATTCACCATCGATCGCACCGCCAGGTCGGCGATGCCGATGCTGTCGCCGACCAGCCAGGCGTGGCCCTGCAGCTTGGCATTCAGGCCATCGTAGTGCCGCGTCAATTCGGCGACCACCTGCGCCTTGGTCTTGCGGCCCAGCCCCTGATTGACCGCGACCTTGCGCAGCGCGCCGGGCACCAACGCCTGCAGCACGCGGCGCTTGAGTCCAGATTCGGCATGCAGCAGGTCGTCGAGGAACCATTGCCGGTTCTGCGGCCAGTTGCGCATCGTCAGGTCGAAGAAATACAGGCTTTCATCGGCCCAGTCCTCGAGGATCAGCGCATCGGCGCGTTCCCGCGGATCGGCGTGTGTCCGACATCACGATCCCGGAGGATCGCCAGAGGGGCCCGTCCACAGCTTTCACATCATGACAAAACAGTAATGTTCAAGGGGCGTGGGCGCCGAAATGCGCCGGATCGCCGATAAACTTCAGACCGCGCCGGCCGCCGCGAGGCGGGAGGCAGCGGCTGTTCGCCGAAATCGAGCACCGACGACGACAGCACGCCGCCGAGTGCATCGACGACCAGCCGCAGCCGGCGATGCCGCGTCGAAAAGGTCAGGCGGAAGGTGCCCAGGTCCTCGTCCACCCCGGCCTCGGTCGCCGACAGGATAATCCCGGCTTTCAGCATCGGCTGGATATCGGCCGGTGCAAGCTTCAGCCCCTCGGCGATCACCTCGGCGGCGACGGTGAAGCCATCATTGTCGATCTCGATCATGGCTGCAGGCCTTGGCGACTGGCGAACGCCGGCGCAAGCTGTTAGGGCGGCGCCGCGGTCAGAGGATCGGGCGATCGCCGCCGAAAAAGTCGCAAGGCTGAAGCGGGGGAGGAAAGTCCGGGCTCCACGGAACGCGGTGCCGGGTAACACCCGGCGGGGGCGACCCCAGGGACAGTGCCACAGAGAGCAGACCGCCGATGGGCTCCGGCAACGGAGAGACAGGCAAGGGTGAAAGGGTGCGGCAAGAGCGCACCGCGCGACGGGTAACCGAAGCGGCATGGCAAACCCCACCGGGAGCAAGACCGAATAGGGACGGCACGGGTCGCAAGACCCAGGGCAGGAACCGGCCTCGCCGTCCGGGTTGGTTGCTTGAGGCGCCGGGCAATCGGCGTCCTAGAGGAATGATCGTCGCCTGTCTTCGGGCAGGTACAGAACCCGGCTTATAGATCCTCTGGCTGCAGCGCGGCCGCGCATGACGGGCGATTTGCTACGCAAATCCCTCGTTATGCGCGGACTCGCGCAGCTACGCTGCTCACGGACGCGCTGCGCCTTACGACCACGGCCGCCAAGCCGCCCGCTCATCCTCCAACCGTGCCAGCTCCGCTTCCGAAAACCCCCGCCCCAGCCCCTCCGCCAGCGCCGCTGCCGCCGCCGCCGTCTCGCCACCGGCCCCCGCCGCCAGCCGCGCCCACACCCAGGCCTTGCCGCGATCGCGCGCCACACCGCGCCCTGCCGCCATCGCTTTCGCCAGCGCCAGCTGCGCGGGGGCATAGCCGCGATTGGCGGCACGCAGCCACCAGCCGACCGCCGCCCCCGGGTCGGCGCGCCGGCCCTGCCCCTTGGCCGCCATCACCCCCATCAGCGTTTCGGCAACCGCCGAGCCGCGGTCCGCCAGCGGCCGCAGCGCCCGCCGTGCGGCGCCATAATCCGCCGCGGCATAGGCCGTCAGCCCGGCCTGCAACGCAGCGCTCGCATCCGCCGCGCGCACCGGGGAAGCCGTCAGCAGGCCCAGCGCAATCAACATGATCCTCATCATCGCCCGGCCCATAGCCCCATCGCCGCCACCCGTCACCCCGACCGCAGCAGCGCCACCCCGGCGTCGCGCTCGAACAGGTACAGCAGCACCCGCGCCGCCTGCCCGCGCGCGCCATCCAGCCCACCGTCGCGATCGAGCAGCAGCCGCGCATCGTCGCGCGCCATGCCGACGAATTTCGCCGTGCGCTCAGGATCGGCAAGCCGGAACGCCGCCTCTCCCGATTGCCGCACGCCGAGAATTTCGCCCGCACCGCGCAGCCGCAGATCCTCCTCGGCGATGCGAAAGCCGTCGTTGGTCTCGCGCATCAGCTTCAGCCGCGCCTTGGCCGTCTCCGACAGGTCGGTCCCCCGCAGCAACAGGCACACCGATCGCCCCGGCCCACGCCCGACCCGGCCGCGCAGCTGGTGCAATTGCGCCAGGCCGAAGCGTTCCGCCGCCTCGATGATCATCAGCGTCGCATTGGGCACGTCGACGCCGACCTCGATCACCGTCGTCGCAACCAGAAGGCCGAGATTGCCGCTGGAAAATTCGGCCATCACCGCGTCCTTCTCGGCGGGCTTCATCCGGCCGTGCACAAGGCCCACACCCCCGCCGAAGCGCGCTCGCAGCATCGTCGCGCGCAGCTCCGCCGCCGCCTCGTCTCCCGTCTCCGTCCCCTCGACCAGTGGGCACACCCAGTATGCCTGGCCGCCGCCCGCCAGATGTCGGCCCAGCGCCTCGACGACCTCGTCCATCCGCTCCACCGCCGTCACCCGCGTTTCGATCGGTTGCCGCCCCGGTGGCAGCTCGTCGATCTGCGATCCGTCCATCTCGCCATAGTTGGTCAGCGCGAGGCTGCGCGGAATCGGCGTCGCCGTCATCGCGATCAGGTGCGGCGGCGCCTTGGCCTTGGCGGCGAGCAACAGCCGCTGCGCCACGCCGAACCGGTGCTGCTCATCGACGACGACCAGCCCCAGGTCGTCGTAATCGACCGCATCCTGGAAGATCGCGTGGGTGCCGATCAATATGTCGATCCGCCCCATCGCCAGATCGTCGAGCAGGTCAGCCCGCACCTTGCCCTTGTCGCGCCCGGTCAATATCGCCACCCGTACCGGCAGGTCCCCGAGCAGCTTGCTGATCGTCGCAAAATGCTGCCGCGCCAGAATCTCGGTCGGCGCCAGGAACGCCGCCTGCGCCCCGGCCTCCACCGCGGTCAGCATCGCCAGCAGCGCCACCAGCGTCTTGCCCGACCCGACATCGCCCTGCACCAGCCGCAGCATCGGCGACGATTGCGCCATGTCGCCGGTGATCTCCGCCAGTACGCGGCTTTGCGCCCCGGTCATCGCCCAGGGCAGCGACGCGATCAGCGGCGCCGTCAGACGGCCATCCCCCGCCAGCGCGCGCCCTTTGCGCATTCGCGTGTCGCGCCGCACCAGCAGCAGCGCCAGCTGGTTGGCGAGCAATTCGTCATAGGCCAGGCGGTCCTTGGCCTTGCCTTCCCCCTGCAGGTCATGCGCCGCCGCCAGCGCCGCCCGCCACGGCAACCACTGGTGGCGCTCCAGCACGCTCGGCTCGATCCATTCGGGCAGCTCGGGCGCGCGCTCCAGCGCCATGTTGATGATCTGGCCCATGCGGCGATTGCTGACGCCTTCGGTCAACGGATAGACCGGCTCGCGCAGCATCGGCCCCATCGGCTCGCCGGGCAGTGCTATCTCCGGATGGCTGATCTGCAGCGACTGGCCATAGCGGTCGAGCTTGCCGGTGATCCGCCGCTGCTGCTGGATCGGCAGCTTCGATCGCGCCCAGGCGCCCGACTGGCCAAAGAACACCAGGTCGACCCATTGCCCGCCGCTGTCGACGGCCCGCGCCCTGAGCGGGCTGCGCGGCCCGCCGCTGTCGTGCCGCACGATGGTCAGCACCACGACGATCGGCCGCCCGACGAGCGATTCGTCGATCTGTTCGACCTGCACCCGGTCGATCGCCATCACCGGCAGGTGAAACACGAGGTCGAGCGCACGATTGAGCTTCAGCCGGGCCAATTGCCGCACCAGTGCGGCACCCACGCCCTTCAGCGCGGCGGTTTCCGTGAACAGCGGGTTGAGGATGGCGGGCCGCATGGCTAGGGACAGTCATAGCCGCCGCGTGCCCGATTTCAAACGGGCCCGCGGCATTTGGAGTTTGCGATGGAAGCGGCCAACGACGGCATCACGCACGACCACCGGCTGCGCCGCTTGCGCTTCCGCGCCTGGCACCGCGGCACCCGCGAGGCCGACCTGATGATCGGCGGCTTTGCCGACCGCTACGCCGCCGGCTGGAACGACGCCGAACTGCGCTGGTTCGAAGCGCTGCTCGACGAACAGGATGTCGACGTCATGGGCTGGGCCTTCGGCACCATCGCGGCCCCTCCGGCGTTCCACGGGCCGATGCTGGATGCGTTGAAAAAGCTGGATTATGTTTCGCTCACCATGCGCTGACCCGAAGTGATCGATCTCCGCCGCTTCGTCGCCGCCACGTCGCCGCTGACACTTGCCCGCTGCGCCCCCGGCTTCCTGCCCTGGCTGATGGCCGACGTTGCCCGCGCCGCGGCTGGCCGCGCCGTCTTCATCGCCGCCGACGACAGCAGCGCCCGGGCGCTGGCCGACGCCGCCGGCTATTTCGCGCCCGAGATCGAGGTGCTGACCCTGCCGGCCTGGGATTGCCTGCCCTATGACCGCGCCTCCCCGGGGCTTCGGGTGGCCGCCGAACGCCTCGCCGCCCTGTCGGCGCTGGAACGCAAGCCCGCCGGCGCGCAACTGCTCGTCACCACCATCAACGCCTTCACCCAGCGCACCTTGCCGCCGGCGCGCATCGCCGCGCTGACGGCGCGGATCGAGGCCGGCACCCGCATCGATCGCGACCAGCTTGCGAAGAAACTTGCCGCCAACGGCTTTGTCCGCACCGATACGGTGATCGAGGCCGGCGAATATGCGGTGCGCGGCTCGCTGCTCGACCTGATGCCCGCGGGCTCGGAACACGCCCTCCGACTCGACTTCTTCGGTGACGAGGTCGAGACGCTGAGGAAGTTCGATCCGGCCAGCCAGCGCACACTCGGCCCTGCCGACGGCTTTACCCTGCTGCCGGTCAGCGAGGTGCTGCTCGACGAGGATCGCATCCGCAATTTCCGCTCGGGCTATCTCGAACGCTTCGGCGCCACCGCCACCGGCGACCCGCTGTACGAAGCAGTCAGCGACGGCCGCCGCCTTGCCGGCATGGAACATTGGCTGCCGTTGTTCGAACCCGAACTCGCCACCGTCTTCGACTATCTCGGCGACGATGCCGTCATCGTCCGCGAGGCCGGTGCCGACAAGGCCGCCGAGGATCGCTTCGCCGCCATCGCCGACTATCACGACAACCGCACCGCGGCGCTGTCAGGCAAGAAGGGTAGCTATCGCCCGCTGCCCGCCGACGCGCTGTACCTCGCCAAGGACGAATGGGCCGGCCTGCTAAAATCCCGCACCGTCCACGTCGCGTCTCCCTATGGCGTGCCCGACGGCACCCGCAACACCATCGATTGCGACGCCGATCCGGCCCGCGACTTCGCCCCCGAGCGCATTGCCCAGGCCAATGGCGGCGCGCCGGTCTACAGCGAGATCAAGACCCACATCCACGACCGCCGCACCGCCGGCGACCGGCTGATCCTCGCCAGCTATTCGAACGGTGCCCGCGAGCGGCTGCGCGGGCTGTTGGCGGACGAAGGCATCGACCGCCTCGCCGTCGCCGACAGCTGGCAGGAGGCGCTTGGCCTGACCGCCAAGGGCCAGGTCGCGCTGACCGTCGTGCCGCTGGAGCATGGCTTCACCCGCACCGAGCCCAAGTCGGCGTTGCTGGTGCTGACCGAACAGGACATGCTCGGCGACCGCCTCGTGCGCCGCAAGCGCTCGGCGAAAAAGGCCGATGCCTTCATGGCCGAGCTGGCAATGCTGACGCCGGGCGACCTGCTCGTCCACCGCGAGCACGGCATCGGCCGCTACGAAGGCCTCGTCGCCATCGAGATCGCGCGCCGCCCGCATGATTGCGTCGCGCTGACCTACGACGGCGGCTCGAAACTCTACGTCCCGGTCGAGAATATCGACGTGCTCAGCCGCTACGGCAGCGAGTCCGAAGGCGTCGGCCTCGACAAGCTGGGCGGCGTCGCCTGGGCCGCCCGCCGCGGCCGCATGAAGGATCGCATCCGCGAGATCGCCGGCGAGCTGCTCAAGACCGCCGCCGAACGCTCCTTGCGCGAGGCCGAGCCGGCGATCGTCGACCCGCACGGCTATGCCGCCTTTGCCGACCGCTTCCCCTATATCGAGACCGACGACCAGCTTCGCGCCATCGACGATGTGCTCGGCGACCTCGCCTCGGGCCGCCCGATGGACCGGCTCGTCTGCGGCGACGTCGGCTTCGGCAAGACCGAGGTGGCATTGCGCGCCGCCTATGCCGCGGCGCTGTCGGGCATGCAGGTCGCCGTCGTCTGCCCGACGACATTGCTCGCCCGCCAGCATTTCGCCGGCTTTGCCGAACGCTTCTCCGGCCTGCCGATCGAGGTTCGCCAGCTATCGCGGCTGGTCACCGCCAACGACGCCAAGGCGACGCGCGAGGGCATCACCGACGGCACCGTCGACATCGTCGTCGGCACCCATGCCATCCTCGCCAAGTCGGTCGATTTCAAGCGCCTCGGCCTCGTCATCGTCGACGAGGAACAGCGTTTCGGCGTCACCCACAAGGAACGGCTGAAGGCGATGAAGGCCGATGTCCATGTCCTGACGCTGACCGCCACCCCGATCCCGCGCACCCTGCAGATGGCGCTGACTGGCCTTCGCGAAATGTCGATCATCGCCACCCCGCCGGTCGATCGCCTCGCCGTGCGGACGTACGTGATGCCCTTCGACGAGGTCGTGCTGCGCGAGGCACTGCTGCGCGAACATTATCGCGGCGGGCAGAGTTTCTTTGTCGTGCCGCGCATCGCCGACCTCGCCGATATCGAACAGTTCATCCGCGAACAGGTGCCCGAGGTGAAGCCCGTCACCGCGCACGGCCAGATGGCGCCGACCGAAGTCGAGGAGCGGATGAGCGCCTTTTACGACAAGCAATATGACGTGCTGCTGTCGACGACGATCATCGAATCGGGCCTCGACATTCCATCCGCCAACACATTGATCGTCCACCGCGCCGATCGCTTCGGCCTCGCGCAATTGTACCAGATCCGCGGCCGCGTCGGGCGCGCCAAGACCCGCGCCTATGCGTATCTCACGACGCCCGCCGACCAGTCGATCACCGAAGGCGCCGAAAAACGCCTGCAGGTGCTCAGCGCGCTCGACACGCTCGGCGCCGGCTTCCAGCTCGCCAGCCACGATCTCGACCAGCGCGGTGCCGGCAACCTGCTCGGTGACGAACAATCGGGCCATATCAAGGAGATCGGCTTCGAGCTCTACCAGTCGATGCTGGAGGAGGCGATCCTCGAGGCCCAAGCCACCGCCAAGGGCGTCAAGCCGCCGGCCGAAGCCTTCAGCCCCCAGATCACCGCCGAAGTGCCGATCCTCATCCCCGAGGATTATGTGCCCGACCTCAACGTCCGCATGGCGCTCTACCGCCGTCTCAACGAGATGCAGGGCCGCCAGGACATCGACGGCTTTGCCGCGGAAATGATCGATCGCTTCGGGCCGCTGCCGCTGGAAGCATCGAACCTGCTCGCCATCATCGAGATCAAGCTGGCGTGTCTGGGCGCCGGCGTCGCCAAGCTGGAGGCGGGGCCCAAGGGCGGCCTCGTCACGTTCCAGAACGACCATTTCAGCAACCCCGACGGCCTGATGGCCTATATCGACCGGCTCGGCGCGCGCGCCAAGATCCGGCCGGACCAGAAGCTGTTCATCGCCGCGGACTGGGCGGCCGACTCGGCCCGGCTCAAGGGTGCGCTGCAGGTCGCCTCGACGCTTGCCAAGCTCGCCGCCGGTGCGACCGTCAAGCCCGCGGCACCCAGGCCCGCGGGCAAGGCGCTGCCGCCGGCGAAACTGGCACCGCCGCGTCCCAGCGTGTTCAAGGCGAAGGTAAAGGGCCGCTGACGTGCCGCGGCGGAGACTGGTCGCCTACCCAGCCAGCTCCGCCACCCGCCAGCCGTTGCAGAACGTCTCCAGCGCCGCCAGCTGCATCGGCGGCGCCACCTGGTAACCTTGAATCGCATCGCAGCCCGCCAGCCGCGTCGCCTCCAGCTGGACATCGTCCTCGACACCCTCGGCGACGACCGTCAGCCCCAGCTGCTTCGACAGCCGCACCACGGTCTCGACGACGACACGCTCGCGCGGGGACCCGGTCAGCCCCAGGGTGAAGCTGCGATCGAGCTTGATCTGGTCGATCGGCAGCCGCGCCATCCACGCCAGCGACGAATAGCCGGTGCCGAAATCATCGAGCGCCACCTTGACCCCCGTCGCGCGCAGCCGCGCCAGCAGGTTCACCGCGCCGCGCATGTCGTCGATCAGCGCGCCTTCGGTGACTTCGAGCGTCAGCCGCTGTCGCGCCAGTCCCGATGCCGCCAGCGCCGCCTCGAGCGCCTCGGCAAAACCCGGGTCGGCCAGGTCGGCGGCGGTGACATTGACTGACAGCTTCAGCCGCGCCAGCCGGCCGAGCCAACGCGCCGCCTCGGCGATCGCCCGCTCGCGGATATGGCGGCCAAGCTTGATGGCCAGCTCCGCCGACGCCGCGGTTTCGAGCAGCGTTTCCGCCGGCAGCAGCCCCAATTGCGGGTGTTCCCAGCGCACCAGCGCCTCGACAGCGGCGATCTGCCCGCTGGCCAGCGCCATCTGCGGCTGGAAAACGAGCGCGATGTCGCCATTCTCGATGGCGTCGTGCAAGTCGGATTCGAGGTCGGCCATGCGCGTCAGCGGGTCGCCGCCGGGTTCGGTCTGGAAGACCTCCACCGTCCCGGCCTCGCCGGTGCGCGCCATCGCCAGCGCCGCCGTGGCACGACGGATGATCGCCGCGGCGTCGCTTTCCGCCCGCTCACCATCGCTGTCGCCTTCCTCGTCGGCACTGGCGGCGATACCGACCCGCGCCGACAAATGGATGACATGGTCGTCGACGACGAACGGCCGCTCGAACGCCGCCGCCAGCGCATGCGCCAGCCGCGTCGCATCGGCCAGCACCAGCCGCCCGGCCGTCGCCACCGCAAATTCCGCCGCCGCCAGGCGTCCGAGCAGGCGGGTTTCGCCATCGATGCCGCGGTGGCTGCGCGCATCGACGATCTGCGACAGCCGCAGCGCAACCGCGCTCAGCACGCGATCGGCAACGGCGCGGCCATAGGCGGCATTGATCTGGGCAAAGCGGCCGACACCGACGGCGAGCACATAGACCGGCTGCGGGCGCCCGGGCTCGGCCAGCCGCGCGGCGATCCAGCCCTGCAACAGGTCGCCGGTGGCAAGCCCCGTCAGCGTGTCGTGGCGGCGGTCGGTGCCGCCACCCGTCTCGAGCGCCTCGGTCGCCGCGTCGAGCCGCCGGGCGTGGCGCGCCGCCAGCCGCAGCGCATTGCCGAACGTTGCGGCGCCGAACGGGCTGACCAGCACGCCGGTGGCGCCGGCATCATGGGCGGCGCTGGTGGCGCCGCTGTCGGCTCGCGACAACAGCACCAGCATGGCACCGCGGCGCTCCTCGACGGCCGGGCCGAGCGCCTTGGCAACCACCATACCCGGCGCCAGCGCGCCGCGGGCGTCGACGACGACCAGCCGCGCCGGTTCATCGGCAAATCGTTCCTCGGCACGTTCGGTACGGCGTTCGATGCGCGGCACCATTCCGGTCGCCGTCACCGATGCCGCGACCTCGTCGGCATAGCGGGGGGACACGATCAGCACTGGTAGCGCCGCAGGCATCGGCATTCACGCTCCGCCCGGCGACAGCGGTGTCGCATCCCGGGTCCGATCGTTCATAGCAGCGCTATCGGCAAGTGCCAGCCGCAACTGGGTCGCAGCCCGCCTGTCGCTTCTGCCGGGCTGGACTTGTCGGGGTCGCGGGGCCACGTTGCGCGGCGATGACGCCCACCGCCCTCCTCGATCGCCCCGCCACCCGCGGCGCGCCGCTGGTCGATCCATTCGGCCGCGCGATTTCCTATCTGCGCGTCTCGGTCACCGATCGCTGCGATTTCCGCTGCGTCTATTGCATGCCCGAGGCGATGACGTTTTTGCCCAAGGCCGAAGTGCTCAGCCTGGAAGAAATCGACCGCCTCGCCTCCGCCTTCATCCGCCGCGGCACCCGCAAGCTGCGCCTGACCGGCGGGGAGCCGCTGGTCCGCCGCGGCATCATCGATCTCGTCCGCGCGCTCGGCCGCCATCTGAGGACCGGCGACCTCGACGAGCTGACGCTGACCAGTAACGGCAGCCAGATGGTGCGCCACGCCGAAGACCTGTTCGCCGCCGGCGTGCGCCGGGTGAATATCAGCCTCGACACGCTCGACCCGGGCAAATTCGCCGACATCACCCGCTGGGGCCGGCTGCCGCAGGTGCTGGGTGGCATCGCCGCCGCCAGCGCCGCCGGGCTGCACGTCAAGATAAACATGGTGGCGCTCGCCGGCGTCAACGACGGCGAGGTGGAGGCCATGCTGGCGTTCTGCGCGACGCATGGCCACGATCTGGTGCTGATCGAAACCATGCCGCTCGGCGAAATCGGCGTCGATCGCGTCGATCATTACCTGCCGCTCAGCCGTGTCCGCGCCGACCTGGAGACGCGCTGGACACTCGACGACCTGCCCGACAACACCGGCGGCCCGGCGCGTTACGTCCGTATCCGCGAAACCGGACAGCGGCTCGGCTTCATCACGCCGCTGACCCACAATTTCTGCGAAAGCTGCAACCGCGTCCGGCTGACAGCCACCGGCCAGCTCTACATGTGCCTCGGCCAGGACGATGTCGCAGACCTGCGCAGCGTCGTCCGCACCAGCGATGACGACAATGCGCTCGATGCGGCGCTCACCGAAGCCATCACCCGCAAGCCCAGGGGCCATGATTTCGTCATCGATCGCCGCGCCGCCGCCCCCGCCGTCCGGCGTCACATGAGCGTTACCGGTGGCTGATCCCCGGCTGGCGCTGCTGGTGTCCGATACCGAGGTCGCGGAGGCGGCCGGCGCCGCGCTGCGCGCCCGCTATGATTTCGTCGCCGTCCGCGATGCCGATGTCGTCGTGGCCATCGGCGGCGACGGCTTCCTGCTCCACACCCTCCACGAGGCGCTGTCCGCCCAGGCACCGAAACCGATGTTCGGCATGAATCGCGGCACCGTCGGCTTCATGATGAACGAGTTCGAGGAGGACGACCTGCCGGCGCGCATCGCTGCCGCCCGCGCCTTCACCCTGCACCCGCTGCTGATGACGGCGATCACCGTCGGCGGGGAAACGATCACGTCACCAGCGATCAACGAGGTCTCGCTGCTGCGCGAGACCCGCCAGACGGCCAAGATCGAGATCGCCATCGACGGCCAGGTTCGCATGGCGGAACTGATCTGCGACGGCGTGCTGGTCGCGACACCGGCCGGCTCCACCGCCTATAACCTGAGCGCCAATGGCCCGATCCTGCCGCTGCAGTCCGACCTGCTGGCGTTAACCCCGATAAGCCCGTTCCGCCCGCGGCGCTGGCGCGGCGCGCTGCTGCCCCAGGCCAGCGTCATCGAATTCCGCGTGCTGGAGGCAAAGAAGCGCCCGGTCTCCGCCGTCGCCGACCAGCGCGAGGTCCGCGATGTCGACATCGTCCGCGTCGTCACCGACAAATCGGTGACGCTGGAGCTGCTCTTCGACCCCGGCTATGCCCTCGACGACCGTATCGTCCTCGAACAGTTCGCCAGCTGAAAAGCCGATCCCGCAGCCGGAGCGCAATTGGCCTTGCGAAACCCGCTTGCCCCCCGCCGATCCCCCCGCTATAGCCGCCGCCTTGCCCTGTTCCGCGGTAGCTCAGTGGTAGAGCAGACGACTGTTAATCGTCTGGCCGTAGGTTCGAATCCTACCCGCGGAGCCATTTCTGCCCATAGGGCAGACAGGCGCAACGCCGGCTTATGCCGGCCATTCCTTTCACCCCGCTAAACCGCCCATTCATCGCTGCGACAGTCGGCGGAGCGTACAGCATCGGACATTCGAAAGGATTGCCATGCCGTTTTCCCCGACTTCCCTGCTGCGCGTGATGCCGCTTGTGGCGCTGATGTTCACCGGCGGTTGCGCCTATGACAGCTATGCGCTGGGCTACAATACGGGGTACGCACCCGAATATCCGCCCGGCTATGACGACGGCATGGGCAGCGGCCAGATGATCCAGCCGGGCGACCTGTTCGGCGGCCAGAATGTCCAGTCGATCGACGCGTTCTTCGAACCGCTGGCGCAATATGGCCAGTGGGTCGACAGCCGTTTCGGCCGTGCCTTCCTGCCCAATGCGTCCCCGGGCTGGCGCCCCTATGTCAACGGCCGCTGGGGCGAGGACCGGCTGTGGATCAGCGACGATCCCTGGGGCTGGGCGACCGATCACTATGGTCGCTGGGGCTATGACGAACGGATCAACGCCTGGGTCTGGGTGCCTGGCACCGAATGGGCCCCGTCATGGGTGGCATGGCGCGAGGCTGACCAAGCCGATGGCCAGGTCGTCGGCTGGGCGCCGATCCCGCCGGGCGTCAACTATTCGTTCGGCGTCGGGTTCGGCAGCGGCTTCGGCTTCGACAATTTCAATAGCTGGTACGGGCCGAGCTGGGTCTGGGTACCGAGCGCCTATCTGTACCAGCCGCGTTTCGGTGGCCGGGTGCTGCCGTGGAACCGCGGCTTCGATTACTGGCGCGGCAGCCGCTGGAACTGGAACAGCGGCTGGAACGGCCGGCCGGGCTATGGCAACTGGCAGGGTCGCGCGGGTGGCTGGAACGGCGGCCGCCCTGGCGGCAACTGGAATGGCGGTCGGCCCGGCGGCAACTGGAACGGCAATCGCCCGCGCCAGCCGGCGGTCGGCGGTGCCATCGGCGGCAGCATCGCCGGCGTGCCGCAGCGCCCGGGCTATAGCGGCAACTGGCAGGGTCGCCCCAACGGCGGCAACTGGCAGGGCCGGCCGAACGGCGGCAATTGGCAGGGCCGGCCCAACGGCGGCAATCAGGCGGGCCGTCCCGGCTATAATCAGGGTCGCCCGCCCGGCGTCGGCGAGGCGATCGGCGGCGGCATTTCCGGCGCTCCGGTGCGGCCACCGGCCAATTGGCAGGGTCGGCCCGGCAACGGCC
This sequence comes from Sandarakinorhabdus sp. DWP1-3-1, assembly GCF_049896705.1. Taxonomy (NCBI): domain Bacteria; kingdom Pseudomonadati; phylum Pseudomonadota; class Alphaproteobacteria; order Sphingomonadales; family Sphingosinicellaceae; genus Sandarakinorhabdus; species Sandarakinorhabdus sp. DWP1-3-1. Next base: position 1,122,294 of record NZ_JAFCUV010000001.1, read on the forward strand.
AGCCTGGCACGGGCGCCAACTTTGGCCGGCCGCGCCCGGATGGCGTGCCCGGCGGCGTGCCCGGCGGTGGTCGCCCGGCCTATCAGGGCGGCAATGTCGGTGGCGCCATTGCCGGCGGCATGGTCCAGCGGCCTGTACCGCAGGTGCAGCGTTCGGCACCACCGCAGGTCCAGCGCTCCGCACCGCCGCAGGTCCAACGCTCGGCGCCGCCCCCGCGCGGCGACAACGGCGGCGGCTTCCGTGGCCGGTCGGGCGAATCGCGCGCCGAACGGCCGCAGTAAAGCGATACGGGGTCGCGGCGTTGCGCCTTTGCGGCAACAATCGGCCCCGTATCCACCTTTCCCAAACAATGAACTTGCGCTTTTCGCTGCGCTGCACACTATCGCCCGGCACAGACGGGAGCGGGAATGGCGGCGGCAACAGCCTTTGACGAAATGTACGGGCTGGGGGACGCCTATGGTCCCACCGCCGGCCAATCGGTCAGCGCCGCCTATCGCTCCATCCAGCTCTGGCTCGACCAGTCGCCGCCCGAGGTCATGGCGGCGCGGCGGCGCCAGGCGGAGCTGTTCTTTCGTCGCATCGGCATCACCTTTGCCGTCTATGGCGATCCCGACGCCGCCGAGCGCCTGATTCCATTCGACATCGTGCCGCGCATCCTGGCGCGCAGCGAATGGGAGCGGCTGGAACTCGGGCTGAAACAGCGCGTCGGCGCGCTCAACGCCTTTCTCGCCGATGTCTATGGCGCCCGCGACATCCTGCGCGCCGGCATCATGCCCGAGGAACTGGTGCTGCAGAACCCCGGCTATTGCCTGCACATGGCCGGGAAAAAGCCGCCGGGCGGCATCTGGACCCATATCGCCGGCATCGATCTCGTCCGTACCGGCCCCGATGAATTCTATGTGCTGGAGGACAATGCCCGCACCCCGTCGGGTGTCAGCTACATGCTCGAAAACCGCGAGGTGATGTTGAAACTGGTGCCCGAGCTGTTCGACAGGGTGAAAGTCGCGCCCGTTGAAACCTACCCCGAGGAACTGCTCGAAACACTGGCGTCGGTCAGTCCGCGCAAGAGCCACAACGGCGGCGCGCCGGTGTGCGTGCTGCTCACCCCCGGCCGCCACAACAGCGCCTTCTACGAACACAGCTTCCTCGCCGACAAGCTGGGCATCGAACTGGTCGAGGGCAGCGACCTGTTCGTCCGCGACGATGTCGTCTTCATGCGCACGACCGAGGGACCGGAACGCGTCGATGTCATCTACCGTCGATTGGACGATGCCTTCATCGACCCGTTGGTCTTCAACCCGTCATCGATGCTCGGCGTGCCCGGGCTGATGGCGGCCTATGGCGCCGGCAATGTCACGCTGGCCAATGCGGTCGGCACCGGCGTCGCCGACGACAAGGCGATCTACAGCTACATGCCCGACATCGTCCGCTTCTACACCGGCGAGGAGCCGATCTTGAAGAACGTGCCGACCTGGCGCTGCCGCGAGCCGGAGGCGCTGGGTTATGTCCTCGATCACCTGGCCGAGCTGGTGGTCAAGGAAGTCGATGGTTCCGGCGGCTATGGCATGCTGATCGGCCCGCACGCGCCCCAGGCGACGCTCGCCGCCTTTGCCGCCAAGCTGAAGGCCCACCCCGAAAAATTCATCGCCCAGCCGACACTGGCGCTGTCCACCTGCCCGACCGCGACCGACGCCGGCGTTGCGGCTCGCCATGTCGACCTGCGGCCGTTCGTGCTGACCGGCGCCAACGGCGTGAAGATCGTGCCGGGCGGGCTGACCCGGGTGGCGATGACGCCGGGGTCGCTGGTGGTGAACTCGAGCCAGGGTGGCGGGACCAAGGATACATGGGTGGTGGATGACTGAAGTGCAGGCCAGCAGCGCCGCGGCGAAGCCGCGCCGACGTCGGACGGGTTCGACGCGCGAAGGCCGCGTCGCCCCGCCGGCCGCGCTGGCGCCTCTCGGCGCCTTTGCTTCGATCGCTGCGCAATCGGCGCAAAGCCGCGCGGGGCGCTGACGCGATGCTCTCTAGAACCGCCGGAAACCTCTACTGGATGGGCCGCTACCTCGAGCGCGCCGATTTCACCGCGCGCCTGATCGAGGCCACCCAGCGCCTCGCCGCCCTGCCCTCCTCCTACGGCGGCGCCGGCAACGCTTGGGAATCGGCGCTCGCCGCGACCTGGATGACCAAGGCGCACAAGGACCGCGGCCTCGCCCTCGACGAGCACCAGGTCAGCGACTTCCTTACCCTCGACCCGGCCAACCCGTCCTCGATCCGGTCGTGCCTCGAAGCCGCCCGCGCCAACGCCCGCTCGGTCCGCACCGCGCTGACGGAGGAAGCCTGGGAGGCGATCAACACCGCCTGGCTCGAAATCTCGCGCTATGGCACCCATCTCGAAAGTCGCGAGGCGCTGGGCCCGTTGCTCGAGCTCATCAAGCACGCCGTCGCCGCCTATGACGGCGCCGCCCAGCGCACCATGTTGCGCGGCGACGCCTATTGGTTCGTCAACCTGGGCTCCGCCATCGAACGCGCCGACAACTCGGCGCGGCTGCTCGACGTCAAATATCACCTGCTGCTGCCGCGCGGCGAATCGGTCGGCGGCAGCCTCGATTATTTCCAGTGGACGACGATCCTGCGCACCGTGTCGGCGATGACCGCCTATCGCTGGGTCTATCGCGACAGCGTCAAGCCGTGGCTGGTCGCGGATCTCCTCATCCTCAACCGCCAGATCCCGCGCAGCCTCGCGTCCTGCTATGAAGAGATATTGCGCCATCTCGATCTGCTCGCCAGCGTCACCGGCAAGCGTGGCCCGGCGCATCGCCTCGCGTCGGCCGGAAACAACCGCCTGGCGCAATCGAACATCGACAAGGTCTTCGCCGATGGCCTCCACGAGTTCCTGACGCGTTTCATCGTCGAGAACAACAAGCTGGGCGAAGCCATCGCCGAACAATACCTCTTCTGAATCGATAGCCACATGCGCATCCGTGTCGACTATACAACAACTTACGATTACTCACTGCTCGCCAGCGACGTGATCCAGCTGTTGCGCGTCGAACCGTCGGGGCATGACACCCAGCATGTCGTCAGTTGGCGGCTCGATACCGATACCGATGGCCATCTGCGTCGCGGCGCCGACGTATTCGGCAACATCACCCACATGTTCTACGCCGATGCGCCAATCCGCCGGCTGGCGCTGCACGTCAGCGGCGACGTCGACACCACCGAGACCCATGGCGTCCTCGGCGGCACCGCCGAGCCGCTGCCGCCGTCGGTGTTCCTGCGCACCACCCCGCTCAGCACCGCCGACGAGGCGATCCGTGCCTATGCCCGTAGTTGCCTGGCGCCCAACCCGCTCGATACCTGCCACGCCTTGCTCGGCGGGCTGTATGACCGCATGACCTTCGACGCGGACGTCACCCACAGCCATACCGATGCCATCCACGCCTTCAGCATCATGGCCGGCGTCTGCCAGGACTACAGCCACGTCTTCCTCGCCGCCGCCCGCCATCTCGGCATCCCGGCGCGCTATGTCTCCGGGCACCTCGTTCGCGCCGACGGCCTGGTGACCCAACCCGCCGGCCATGCCTGGGTGGAGGCGCATCTGCCCGATCTCGGCTGGGTCGGCTTCGACCCCACCAACGGCATGTCGACGACCGAGGCCTATCTGCGCGTCGCCATCGGCCTCGATTATCTCGATGCCGCCCCGGTGCGCGGCGCCCGGCGAGGCGGCGGTGCCGAGACGATGATCGTCAGCGTCACCGCCAGCGATGCCGGCCCGGCGCAGCGGCAGTCCCAGAGTCAATCGGGCCAGTCGCAATCACAGGCTCAGGTGCAGTGAATGAGCGCTCCCCCGAACAATTCAGCCTGCTGGGTGGGGAGGCGCTGGCCATGACCTATTGCATGGGGATCCTGGTCCGCGAAGGCGTCGTCATGATGGGCGACACCCGAACCAACGCCGGCGTCGACAACATTTCGACCTATCGCAAGCTGCGCGTGATGGAAACACAGGGCGACCGCGTCATCGCCGTCGCCTCGGCCGGCAGCCTGTCGGTGACGCAATCGGCGCTGAGCCGTGTCGCGCTCGGCGTCACCATGCCCGACAGCGGCGAGATGGAAACGCTGACCAGCGCACCAACGGTGTTCCGCGCCGCCCAGATCGTCGGACATGCGCTGAGCGAGGCCAAGGCAACCATCGACGCCGTCGTCAAGAACGAGACCAACGCCCGCCACGAACGTGTGCTGACCGATGCGACCCTGCTGTTGTCGGGCAGCATCGGCGGCCGCCGCCCGCGGCTGTTCCTCATCTACGGCGCCGGTAATTTCATAGAATGCCAACCCGACACGCCCTTCCTCCAGATCGGCGAGCACAAATACGGCAAGCCCGTGCTTGACCGCATGATCAGCTATGACACGCCGCTCGCCGAAGCCATCAAGGTCGGGCTGATCTCCTTTTCGGCCACGATGCGCTCCAACCTCGCCGTCGGCCTGCCCATCGACCTCATCACCATCCGCAGCGGCGTATCGAAGATCGAACTCAGCCACCGCATCGGCCCCGACGACGAATATTACGGCGAACTCAACGACCGCTGGTCGAACGCGCTCAGGGCGGCAGCGGCCGCGATACCGCTCCCGGCCTATGCGAGCGAGCCGGACTTGGATGCCATCTTCGATTAGTGGTTCAACCTGTCAAAATGCCCGCACGCACAGCCGGCGCTTCTACCCGATAATGTGACGTCCCGGCGGGCCAAGTGGCGTGCAGGGGCGCACGGACCAGCAGGCAACCACCATGGCTGGCGCGGAACGAGCTGTAGCCAAGCCTCGAGCCGGACAAAGCGGGAGGTGTCCGCGAAACCTGTTCGTCAGCCGAAAAGCCTGGCTGGGGCGGCAGGATTCGAACCTGCGAATGCCGGTACCAAAAACCGGTGCCTTACCACTTGGCGACGCCCCAATGCGAAGCCATGCGACCTAGGTCAGCGCGGCGGCGGCGGCAATATAAAAAGCGTCCTCGTGGCGGCGCCGCGTCATTCCGCCGGGCGGGCGGCAGCTTCGGCCTGGGCGCTGCTGAACCGGGTCAGCCACATGACGCCGCAATAGGCGATGAACGACACGACCAGCCACAACAGGGCCGTGCCCGGCAACAGCACGGCGCCGGCGTTGGGTACGGCCACTAACGCCATATAGACCCATAGCCCGCGCGGCCAGCCGATGGCAGCGTAGAGATGATGGTGAAGATGATTGCGATCGCCCTCGAACGGCGACCGGCGCTGGGCGACGCGCACCACCATCAACCGCACCGTGTCGAACACCGGAATGGCGAACAGCACGGCGACATCGTCGGCGCGCATCACCTCGAAATCATGGTTGTAGACATAGACCGCCGCCAGCCCGAAGAACGCCGATATGGCATAGCTGCCGGCGTCGCCCAAAAACAGCTTGCCGGCCATGTTGAAGGCCCAGATCACCGCCAGCGCAACCGCCGCCGCCGCCAGCACCGGCAGCATCGCCGACGGCGCGTGCAGCGCCAGGATGACCGCCCAGATCAGGCCCATGCCGGCGACGATGCCGTTCTTGCCGTCCGCCATGTTGACCGCATTCAACAGCCCGACGAGGCACAGCAGCGTGAAGGCATCGCCGACGCGGCCGAGCAGCCATGTCTGGTCCATGCCCGAAAAGCGCAGGAACGCCAGGCTGAAATCCGGGGCCTCGCTGATCACCAGCAGCAGCACGGTCAGTGCGGCGCCAAGCCGCAGGATGGGGGACAGGTGGAAGCGATCATCGGCGATGCCGATGCCGAACATGACCGCCACGGTACCCGCCAGCCAGCCCAGGTGCAGCGCCGGTGCCGCCTCGGGAACGATGATCGCCGACAGCCAGGCGGCCCCGACAATGGCAGCGGCGACCGCCAGCCCGCCGACCAGCGGAGTCACCGTGGCATGGCGCTTGCGGCCGCCATCGGTATCGGGAAAATCAAGCAATAACAGAGCTTCGCCCAATGGACGCGCAAAAATACCGACCAATGACGCGACCAGCAGGGATATAATCGCCGTGACCGCGGAAAGTGCCGGCATGGACAAGGGGCAAGCTATCCTTTGTACGCAGCTGAGGCTGTTCTATGCCTTCGACCCGATATCCCACTAGCCGCGAACGCGATTCCAAAGCAAGGGGGAGCGGGACATCGAGCGCGGAGAGGGGGGCTGCGGCAATGACGATATTGGTGACCGGGGCGGCAGGCTTCATCGGGGCCCATGTCGCCCGCGCCCTGCTGGCACGCGGCGAACGGGTGATCGGCATCGACAACCTCAACGCCTATTATCCTGTCGCGCTGAAGCATGCCCGCCTCGAACAACTGATCGGATCGCAGCCGGGCTTTCGCTTCGTCGAAGCGGACTTCGCCGACGAGGCCGCGCTCGGCGCCGCCATTGCCGGCGAAGCCCTCACCGGCATCGTCCATCTCGGCGCCCAGGCCGGGGTGCGTTTCTCCATCGATGCGCCACGCGCCTATGCCCATAGCAACCTGGTCGGCCAGCTCGAGATCCTGGAGCTCGCGCGCAGCCGGAATATCGCGCATCTCGTCTATGCCTCATCCTCGTCGGTCTATGGCGACGCCGCGCAGCTACCGCTGTCGGTCGCCGGCCGCGCCGATCGGCCGGTGTCCTTCTATGCCGCCACCAAGCGCGCCAACGAGTTGATGAGCGAAAGCTATGCCCATCTGTATCGCGTGCCGATGACCGGCCTGCGCTTCTTCACCGTCTATGGCCCCTGGGGCCGGCCCGACATGGCGCTGTGGCGGTTCACCGAGCGCGTGCTGCGCGGCGAGCCCCTGCCGCTCTACAACGGCGGCGCGATGCAGCGCGATTTCACCTATATCGACGACATCGTTGCCGGCGTCATCGCCGCGCTCGACCGGCCGCCGGCGGACGACGACAATGAAAAGCCCGGCGGCTATTTCAGCCCCCACGCCGTCTACAACCTCGGCAACGATCAGCCCGAGCAATTGGGCGCGCTCGTCGATCTCATCGGCCAGGCCTGCGGCACCAGGCCGATCCTCGACCTGCAGCCGATGCAGCCCGGCGACGTCGTCGCAACCTGGGCGGACATCGACCCGGCGCGGCGCGACCTCGGCTATGCGCCGGCGACGCCGCTGGCGGTTGGCGTGCCGGCGTTCGTCGAATGGTACCGGGATTATGCCGGCGTCTGAAGCGCCAGGATGCGGCGCGCCTCGGCGACGTGCAGGACCTCGACCATCTTGCCGTTGAACGTCGTCACCCCTGCCCCACTCGCCAGCCCGGCCTCATAGGCGGCGATCAGCCCCTCGGCCTCGGCGATATCCTCGGCGCTGGGCGAAAACACCCGGTTGCATGGATCGACCTGTGACGGATGGATGAGCGACTTGCCGTCGAAGCCGAGCATCAGCCCGTGGCGCGCCTCGGCCTCGAAGCCGGCGGTGTCCTGAATGTCGGTGAACACGCCGTCGAAGGCCTGGATGCCCGCCGCCCGCGCCGCGAGGACGATCGCCGACAGGCTGTAGAGCAGCGGCGTCCGCGCCGCGTCCGGCCGGGCGTGCAGATCCTTGGCAAGGTCGGCCATGCCGGCGAGCAGTGCGATGACACCGGGGACCGCGGCGATGCCGGCCGCCGCGAGCACGCCGCGTGGCGTCTCGATCATCGCCCAGACAGGCAGGTCGCCCGCCGCCGCCACGGCCTCCGCAGCCATCGCCGCGCTATCGACCTTGGGCACGACGACGCCGGCAAAGCCCCCTGCCCGCGCCGCCGCGAAATCCGTCGCCGACCAGGGCATGCCGAGACCGTTCACCCGCAGCAGCAATTCGCGGTCGCCCCAGCCGCCGGCGTTGGCCGCGGCCAGCGCCTTGTCACGCGCCGCGTCCTTGGCATCGGGCTGCACCGCGTCTTCGAGGTCGAGGATGATGCAGTCGGCCGGCAGCGTGCGCGCCTTGGCGACGGCGCTGTCACGATTCGCCGGCAGGTAAAGCGCGGAACGGCGCGGGCGCAGGGACATGGTGAACCTCGCAGGGGTGACCGCGCCTTAAAGCGCCAGCCGCAGTCTGCGGTCAATCATCGTCCCAGCCGCCGAGCTTGCCCCGCAGCTTGCCGAGCGCGGCCCTCTTGATCTGGCAGACCCGCGCCGCGCCGACGCCGAGCACCTGGCCGATCTCCTCCAGGTTGAGTTCCTCGACGAAGTACAGCTGCAGCACCATCGCCTCGCGTTCCGGCAGCGTCGCGACCGCGCCCGAGATCGCCGCGTGCATCGATTTCGACGCCAGCTGGTCATGGGCATCGGGGGTATCGTCGGCGAACCAGTCGCTGTGATCCGAATAGACATCGTCGATCGATTCGGTGTGCACCGCCTGCGTCGCTGCCATTGCCGATCGATAGGCCTCCAGCGTCAGCTCCAGCTTCTCGGCCATCTCGGCATCGGTGGCGGCGCGGCCCAGCAGGCCTTCGAGGCTGGCCCGCACCGCCCCCCATTCGCGCCGCCGCCGCATTGCCGATCGGACCAGCGTCGCCCCTTTGCGCAACTGGTCGATCATCGCGCCGCGGACACGGACGGTGGCATAGGTGGCGAACGCCGCCTGGCCGCGATCCTCGAAGGCCCGCGCCGCCTCGATCAGGCTGATCATGCCGATCTGGACCAGATCCTCGACGTCGATCGCCGACGACACCCGGGCATGGACATGCCAAGCGATCTTCCTGACCAACCCCAGGTGCGACGACACCAGCCGTTCGGGTTCGGTACGGACGGGCCGCACCGGGGTATAAAGCGCCGGATCATGGCCAAGGCGGGCATCCATCGGGTCAGGCTCCTTGCATATCGGGCACGGCCGCGCCGCCGACGACGGCGACAACATCGACGGTGCGATCGTCGGGGATTTCGGTGAACGACAGCACGACCGGCTGCGGCAGGCGGACGCGCAGCAGCGCCCATAGCGGCCGGCGGACGATCGGCGTGGTGACGATGGCAAAGCGGCGGTTGTCGGCCATCAGGGCCTCCGCCGCCGCGCCGATGGCCTCTCCCACGCGCTGCCCCAGCTCGGGGTCGAACGGCCAGGGCGAGCCCGGCGCCGCGCGGACGGCCCCGGAGAGCAGGTTTTCAAGCGCCGGGTCGATGGCGATGGCGGCGACGGCCTCGCGCAGGCCCGCCAGCGTCTGGACGATCGCCGCGCCCAGCGCCGGCCGCACCAGCTCGGTGAGCTCAGCCGGGTCGGGGCTGCGCGCCGCATGGGCGATGAGCGCGGCAATGATGGTGCGGGTGTCGCGCACCGGCACGGCCTCCTCGACCAGCCGCTGGATGACCGCGGTCACGGTCGCCAGCGGCATCAGCTTGGGCACCAGCCCCGCCGCCAGCGCCGGCGCACTGTCGGCCAGCGTGTCGAGCATCGCCTGCACTTCGTCCTGGCCGATCAGGCGATGGGCATGGCTCGACAGCAGGTGATTGAGGTGAGTGCCGATGACCGATGCCGCATCGACGACGGTATAGCCGGCAGCGGTGGCGAGGTCGCTTTCGGCCGGGTCGATCCAGCGCGCCGGCAGGCCGAACGCCGGGTCGCGCACCGGCCGTCCGGGGATCTCGGCCTCGACCGGCCCGGCCTCGATCGCCAGCGCGTCGTCGGGAAAGGCCAGGTCCTCCCCCAGCGTCACGCCGGCGATGGCGATGCGGTAGGCGAAGGGTGCCAGCGCCAGGTCGTCGCGAACCCGCACCGGCGGCAGCACAAAGCCGAGCTGCTTCGACAACTGCCGCCGCACCCCGGTGATCCGCGCCATCAGCAGCGCGCCGCGCGCCTCGTCGACGAGCGGCACCAGTCCGAAACCGATGTCGAGGCTGGCCGGGGCGACGTCGGACACTTCCGACCATTCGATGGTGGCCGACGGCGCGGGCGCCTCGGCAACAGCGGCTGCGGCCGCGGGCTTGCGCAGTTTCCACGCGATCCAGCCGGCGCCGGCCGCCGCGGCCAGGATGACGAGGTGTGGCATCCCCGGCAGCGCCGCGAGCAGCGCCAGGATGACGGCCACCGGCGCCCAGCTGGCGCTTTGCGCGAACTGGCTCGTCACCTGGCCGGCGAGATCGAGCTCAGACCCCACGCGCGTCACCACCATGGCGGCGGCGATCGACAGCAGCAGCGCCGGCACCTGCGCGACCAGGCCGTCGCCGATGGCGAGGAGGAGATACACTCGTGCCGCCTCGCCGATGCCGAGCCCGTGCTGGACCGTGCCGAGGATCAGCCCGCCGATGATGTTGATGGCGAGAATGAGCACGCCCGCGACGGCGTCGCCCTTCACGAACTTCGATGCGCCATCCATGCTCCCGTGGAAATCCGCCTCGGTCGTCACCTCCAGCCGGCGCTTGCGGGCTTCGTCGGCGGTCAGCAGCCCGGCGTTGAGATCGGCGTCGATCGCCATCTGCTTGCCGGGCAGCGCATCGAGGGTGAATCGCGCCGCGACCTCCGACACCCGCCCGGCGCCCTTGGTGATGACGACAAGGTTGATGATCATCAGGACGGCAAAGACGAAGATGCCGACGACGTAATCGCCGCCGACGAGGAAGGCGCCGAACGCCTCGATGACATGGCCGGCCGCCGCGGTGCCTTCATGGCCGTGGACGAGGACGACGCGGGTGGAGGCGACATTGAGCGAGAGGCGCAGCAAGGTGGCAAACAGCAGCACCGTCGGAAAGGCGGAGAAATCGAGCGGCTTTTGCGTGTTGATGGCGACCATCAGCACGACCAGCGAAATGGCGATGTTGAGGATGAAGAAGCCGTCGAGCAGCACCGCCGGCACCGGCACCACCATCAGCAGCACCAGCATCAGTATGGCGGCCGGCAGCAGCGCGGCGCGCGGGTCGGCGCGACGGAGAAGCGCAACGCCAGCCATCAGGCGCCGAGCTCCGCCAGCAGCAGATAGGCGAGCCGGGCGCGATCGGCGGCAACCGGCAAGGCGTTGCCGCTTGCCGGCACAGCACCGCCGTCCCTCTCCCGCTGACGCGAAGGCGGCGCCTCCGGCTGCGGGAGGGGGCGACTCGACACGCTAGCGGCAAGCGGGGAGAGGGGGCCGCCGGCGCCCAGCTTCGCTGCAAACCGCGCGTAGACATCGCCCACCGACCGCGCCGCCCCATCGCGACCATAAAACACCGAACGGTTCGCCGCCGCCGCCGCCGGGAACAGCGACGCCGCCGTAGTCTCCGGCGCATTCTGCAGTGTCTTCAGGAACCTGGTGGCGCCGCCGGCACCCAGGAAATGCGCCATATAGAGGTCGGTCGCCCCTACGGCCCGCTGCAGTTTGGCCGCGAGCGCAGCGCCATTGTCGGCGGCGAATTCCCCCGCCATCAGCGCCGCCGCATCGGCATTGTCGCGCAGCGCCAGGATCGTCGCGCGCGCCGCACTGCCGGCACCGGCCACCCCGCTGCCGATGGCGTCCGCCGCCCATCCCAGGCCATGCTCGGCACCATGCTTGCGCACCGTCTCGAGCCAGGTCGCGGCAGTGAACTGGAACAGGCCGCTGGCACTCGACGTCTGCGCCCTGGCCGCCGGGTTCAGCCCCGATTCAACCCGCGCCTGCGCCATCAGATAGGAAAAATCGACCCCGGTCCGCGCGGCGGCGCTGCGCACGGCACCGGTCACCCGCTCCGTCATTGCCTCCACCGCAAAAACCTGGGTCATCGCGTGCCTACCTTGCTGCATTGCAGCGGGCTCGAAGCCCGCCATCAGCAGAGGCTGTGCAAGGGCTGTGCCAATTGTGGCGGGAGGTGCCGCCATTGTGGCGGCGTCAGCAGCCGTTTCGGCATAAGCTACCTGGCTGAAATCGGCTCGACGCACGCCAACCCGCGCCCGCTACCCCCAGCGGCCATCCCGGCCATAGACCAGCGGCGCCGGCCGGCCCGCGGCCGTTGACACCGCCGCCAGCCGGCGTTCGACGCCGAGCATCTTGGCGCGCGCCCTGAGCGCCGCCTCGGCATTGAGGTCGCGGGCATCGGCGAGCAGCGCCTTGTCGGGCGGTGTGCCAGCGGCGATGTCGGCCTCGACCGCCTGCAGCGCCGCCAGCTTGCCGGCGGTCGCCGCCTCGATGGCGGCGGCATCCTCCGCTTCCAGCGCCGCGATCTCGGCGCGAATGGCGTCGATCAGGCGAATGAAGCTGTTGGTGTCATGGCCATCGGCGGGACCCATCGTCAGGCCTTTTTCGGCACCGTCTCGAGCGCGATCATCGCCGACGCAATCGCATCGGGATCGGCGCGATAATCGCCGCCGATGATGGCGGCGCGCAGCCGTTCGACCTTGGCCGTATCGACCGGCGGCCTGGCGGCCAGATCGGCGGCGATGCCCGACAGCGCTGCTGCGGATTCGCGGATCGCCGGCTTGTCGAAACTGCCCCGCACGACGTCCACCGGGGTCGGTTCCTGTCGGGGCGACACCGCCCGGGGCGGCTGGCCCCTGCCAATGCCATCGATCACTGCGTCCTCCTCCTGGCTCATGCCCCCAGCTACGGCCGGGGGGCTGCCATGCTTGCGGTTAACGGCCGCTCACCATGGCATTTAAACCATTTATGTGCACGCGGCCGTCGGCGTCGATGGTCCCGGTCAACCGCCGGTTGCTGCCCGGCGCGCGCAGGGTCACGCGGCCATCGCGGCTGTCGGCCTCGGCGACCGTTTCCAGCCCGACGACGAAGCCCGTGCCGCCCGCCTCAACCACCACCCGGTCGCCGCGGCGGATCACCGACGTGGCGATTACCGCCGCGGCCCGGCCGGCCGCCACCGGCACGAACACCTGCCAGGCCGGCGCCGCACAGCGCACCGCGACGCTGCGGTCATTGGCCCAGTCGAGGATGGGCTCAGCGCAATCGGGCAGCAGCAGCCGGGCGTCGACGATCGCCGGCCGGCCGGCAAAGGCCTCCACCCGCGCCTGTAGCACGGCGGGCGCCATCAATTGAGGGGCGGCAAGCAGCATCGCGATCAGCATCGGGGGGCCTTTCGTGGGAACATCTGCGCCGCGCCCAGCAAAAACCGCGCCAGTCTGTGCCGCGCAGCACGGCCCGACCGCCATGCCGCCACCAGCGGCCAGCCTTTACCGTTCCACCGGCAATGTCTTGCCGCTGCCGCCGCCGCCGGCTGCCCCCGCCCCCTGCAAGCGGCAATTGGCACGGCGCTTGCTTTACCCCTGGCATGAACGGACCCGATTTCCTCGATCGCCAGCTCGGCCAACCGGCAGCGGCGCTGCGCCTCAGGGCCCAGCGGCTCGACCTGATCGCGTCGAACATCGCCAACGCCGCCACCCCCGGCTACAAGGCGCGCGACCTCGATTTCAAGGCGGCGCTGGCCGCGGCCGAGGGCAGCGGCAATACCAGCGGGGCCATCCGCTACCGCGTCCCGGTCCAGGCCTCGCTCGACGGCAACACCGTCGAGCTCGCCACCGAACAGACCGCCTTTGCCGAAAACGCCATCGACTATCGCGCCTCGCTGAGCTTCCTCGGCGGCCGCATCCAGACGATCATGGCTGCGCTGAAGGGCGGCGAATGAGCCGCCTCGACAGCTTCGACATCGCCGGCCGCGCCATGGCGGCGCAGTTGGTGCGGCTAAACAACATCGCGTCCAACCTCGCCAACGCCGGCGCCATCGCCGGCACCGAGGCCGGCGCCTATCGCGCCCTGAAACCGGTGTTCGCCACCGCCTATGATGGCCAGTTCGCCACGGTTGATGTCGCGTCCATCGAGCGCACCGGCACCCCCGAACGCCGCCACGACCCCGGCCATCCGCTCGCCGACAAGGACGGCAACGTCTGGGCCGCCGCCGTCGATCCCAACCAGGAGCTTGTCGAAATGGTCGAAACCGCCCGCCAATATGCCAATAATGTCGAGGTTCTCGGCACCGCCAAGGCGCTGGCGCTCGACACGCTGCGGCTGGGTCGCTGATCATGGCCATCCCGGGCATCCCCAGCACCATCCCGACGACGTCGGGATCGCCTGCAAAAGCGCACAAGACGACGCTCGACCAGTCCGATTTCCTCGCCCTGATGAGCGCGCAGCTGAAGAATCAGGACCCGACGAAGCCCGTCGATAACAGCGAATATGTCGCCCAGATGGCGCAATTCTCCACCGTCAGCGGCATCGCTGCGACCAATACCGCCCTCGGCGCCATCGCCGACAAGCTCGATCGCCTGATCGCCGCCACCACCGTGAAGGAGTGAACCCATGGCTTTCTACACCTCGATCAGCGGGCTTTCGGGCGCCCAGACCGAACTTTCGGCGCTTGCCAACAACATCGCCAACGTCGGCACCAACGGATTCAAGCGCAGCCGCGTCAGTTTCGGCGACATCATCTCCAATTCGCCGCTGCAGGCCCCCTCCCGCACCATCGGCTCGGGCACCAGCGTCCGCGCCGTGGCCCAGCAATTCAGCCAGGGACCCATCGAATCCTCCGACAGCTCGCTCGATCTCGCCATCTCCGGCCAGGGTTTCTTCACCGTGAAGAGCGGGATCGGCGGCAACGAAGTCAGCTTCACCCGCAACGGCGGCTTCTCGGTCAACCAGGAACGCTATGTCGTCGATGCCTCCGGGCGGCGGTTGCAGCTGTTCCCGACCACCACCGACGGCAGCATCGTGTCGACCGATCTCGCCTCCACTATCTCGGCGCGCCTGCCGCTGACCTCGGGCGTTCCCCAGGCGACCAGCAATATCCGCCTCGCCGTCAACCTGCCGGCGGATGCCCAGATCATCCCGAACCGGCCGATCTACACCCCGCTCAACCCCTATGCCTTCAATCCCGAAGACCCCGCGACCTTCAATAATTCGACGTCGACCACCGTCTACGACTCCCTCGGCAACCCGCTGGCGGCCAATATTTATTATGTGAAGACGTCGGTGCCGACCGCGCTCGACCCGTTTCACCGCTGGACCGCGCATGTCGTCGTCAATGGCAGCGAGCTGACGGTGGCCGGCACCCCCGGCATCCCGATGGTCTTCGACACCGCGGGCATCCTCACCGACCCGCTGGCGCCCATCGCCTTCGATGCCTTCAACCCCGGCAGCGGCGGCCAGGCGATGGGACTCGCCGTCGACCACGGCATCGCCACCACCCAGCAATCGGGTGGCTTCACCCGCGCCACGATCGATCAGGACGGTTTTCCCACCGGGCAGCTTGAGAGCATCGCCGTCGACAGCGCCGGGACGATGCGCGCCAGCTTCACCAATGGCGAGATCCAGACCATCGGCAAGGTCGCCGTCGCGATGTTTTCCAACCCCCAAGGGCTCAAGCAGGTCGGCGACGCCAGCTATGTCGTGACCCCGGACAGCGGCGTCGCCCTCACCGGGGAGGCCGGCCGCAACGGCATCGGCAGCATCTTGTCGGGCAGCCTCGAGCGCTCCAACGTCGATCTGACCATCGAACTCGTCGGACTGATCGCCGCGCAGCGCAACTTCCAGGCCAATGCCAAGGCCATGGAGACCGACACGACGCTGCTCCAGACCATCATCAACCTGCGCCAGTAAAGCCATGGATCGCCTCATCTACACGGCGCTGAGCGGCCTCGACGCCCGCTCGCGGGCCCAGGCGGTGACGGCGAACAACCTCGCCAACGCCGGAACACCGGGGTTTCGCCGCGAGCTGGTGGCTGCCGAAGGCCGCTATCTCGACGGCGACAGCGCCGTCAGCCGCGCCCAGGCCGGCGCGCCGAGCGTCACCACCCCCGCCGAACCCGGTCGCATCACCATCACCGGCCGCCCGCTCGACATCGCGCTGGCCGGCGACGCCTGGCTGGCGCTGCAGGGACCGGTGGTCGGCGGCACGCCGACCGAGGCCTATACCCGCCGCGGCGACCTGTCGGTCAGCGTCGGCGGCGTCCTCCAGACCGGCGACGGCAAGGCGGTGCTCGGCGCCAGCGGCAGCCCGGTCACCATTCCCGCCGGCGCTGCCCTCGATATCGCCGCCGATGGCGGGCTGTCGGTGCGCATCGGCGACGCCGTCACCAGCCTCGGCAAGCTGAAACTCGTCGCCGGTGCGGGCTTGAGGGACCTCGACAAGGGTCTCGACGGGCAGTTCACCAGCAGAACCCCGCTGCCGATCGACCGCACCGCCACGCTGACCACCGGCGCGCTCGAAAATTCCAATGTCCAGACCGCCGGCGCGCTGACCGAACTCGTCGAGCAATCGCGCGGATTCGAGGTCAATGCCCGGCTGCTCGGCCTTGCCAAGGACATCGACGAACGCACCGCGCGCCTGATGGCGCTCGACAGCCAGTGAAGGAGCACCCCCGATGACATCCGCCCTGCAGATCGCCCGCTCCGGCCTTGATGCGCTCGACCAGCGCATGCGAACGATTTCGAACAACCTGGCCAACGTCAACACGACCGGATTCAAGCGCGATCGCGCCGCCTTCGTCACGCTGATGTACCAGGATCCACGGCAGGCCGGCGCGCCATCGGGCGCCGACAGCCAGTACGCCACCGGCCTCGGCACCGGCACCGGCGTCCGCGTCAACGGCACCGAGCGGATCCACACCCAGGGCACGCTGGTGCAGACCGAAAATGCCCTCGATGTCGCCATCGAAGGCGCCGGTTTCTTCGCCGTCACCCAGGCCGACGGCAGCATCGCCTATACCCGCGACGGCTCGTTCAAGCTGTCGGCGACGGGCGAAATGGTCACCTCCGCCGGGCTGCGGCTGGCCCAGGGCGTCACCATTCCCGAAGGCGCGCAGGCCATCACCATCGCCCCCGACGGCATTGTTTCCGCCACCATCCAGGGCCAGGCAGTGCCGGTGGAGGCCGGCCAGCTGCAGGTGACGCGCTTCCTCAACCCCGCCGGCCTCGAACCCAGGGGCGACAATCTCTACGCCGAAACCGCCGCCAGCGGTGCGCCGCAGACCGGCATCGCCGGGGTCGATGGTGCCGGCAGCATCCGCCAGGGCGCGCTCGAAGGTTCCAACGTGTCGACGGTGCAGGAACTGGTCGACATGATCGAGACCCAGCGCGCCTATGAGGTCAATGCCAAGGTCATCAACGCCGCCGACGAGATGGCGCAATATGTGACCCAGAATGTCTGAGGTCGTGGCCCCCAAACGTCGCCGCCGCAGCCGCAGCGACCCGTTCGACGTGCGCAACCTGCGCCGAAGCGCACTGCAGCGCCCGCGCCGGCCGTTCGATTTCCAGGGCCCTGCCCTGCTCGTCGCCATCGGTCTCGTCATGCTGGCGCTGACCGGCTGCGCCGACGAAGGTTTCGGCCGAGCCCCCGGCGTGGCCGCGACGCTGCCCTTGCCCCCCGCGGCGCCCTCGATTTCGACCGGCAGCCTCTACAATGCCGCCACCTTCGCAAGCCTCGCCAGCGACCGCCGCGCCCGCCGCGTCGGCGACCTGCTCACCATCCGCCTCGTCGAACGCACCCAGGCACGCAAGTCGGCTACCGCCGACAGCAGCCGCGACGGCAACACGCGGCTGACCCTGCCCGACGCCCCGCCCTTTTCCTATGTGCCCGCCGGCCTCACCTCCGGCGGCTCGACGCAAAGCTTCAAGGGCAGCGGCACCGCGGCGCAGGACAACCAGCTGACCGGCGACATCACCGTCACCGTGGCGCGCGTCCTCCCCGGCGGCGTCCTCGCCATCGCCGGGGAGAAACGCCTGACCCTCAACCGCGGCGAGGAACAGGTGCAACTGACGGGGTTGGTCCGCATGGACGACCTCGGCCCCGACAACAGCGTGGCGTCGACGCGCGTCGCCGACGCCCGCATCCGCTATTCCGGCACCGGGCAAATTGCGGACCAGAGCCGCCAGGGCTGGCTGGCGCGCTTCTTTGCCAAGGTGTCGCCGCTGTGAGCGCCACCACATCCTCCCTCTCAAGGGGGAGGCGACTCGCCATCCTCCTGCTCGGCATCATCGCCCTCCTCCTCGCCGCCCCCGCCCAGGCCGAACGCATCAAGGATATCGCCCACTTCGCCGGCGTGCGCGCCAACGCGCTCAGCGGCTATGGCATCGTCGTCGGCCTGTCGGGCACCGGCGACGACAACCTCGAATACACCGTCCAGTCGCTGAAATCCGCCGCCGCGCGGCTGGGCGTGATGCTGCCGCCGGGCGTCAACCCAGGGCTCAAGAACGCCGCCGCGGTCATCATCACTGCCGAGCTGCCGCCCTTTGCCAAGCCCGGCCAGCGCCTCGACGTCACCGTGTCGGCGCTCGGCAAGGCCAAGTCGCTGCGCGGCGGCACGTTGCTGATGGCGCCGATGCAGGGCGCCGACGGCGAGGTCTATGCGCTGGCGCAGGGCAATCTTGCCGTCGGCGGCTTTGGCGCGGAGGGGCGCGACGGTTCCAAGATCGTCGTCGGCACGCCGTCGTCGGGCCGCGTGCCCGGCGGCGCCAGCGTCGAACGCGCCGTGCCGTCGCCCTTTGCCGGCAGCGCCGAGCTGACGCTCGACCTCGACAACCAGGATTTCAGCGCGGCACGGGCCATCGCCGACGCCATCTGCGCCAGCGGCACCCCGGCGCGCGCCGTCGACGCCGCCACCATCAGCATCAGCGCCCCCGCCGACACCGCCGCCCGCATCGCCCTCGCCGCCCGCATCGAGAGCCTGGAATTAGCGCTTGCCCCGCCACCGGCACGGGTGATCGTCAACGCCCGCACCGGCACGGTCGTCATCGGCGGCGAGGTCCGTATCCTCGCTGCCGCCATCGCCCACGGCAATCTGACCGTCCGGGTCACCGAGAACAGCCAAGCGAGCCAGCCCGGCGCGCTCAGCGGCGGCAGCACCGTCGTCACCCAGCAGTCGCGGGTGGAGGCCGGCGAGGCCCCCGCACGCATGTCGCTGTTCCGCCCGGGCGCCAAACTGGGCGACATCGTCGACGCGGTGAACGCGCTCGGCGCCGCGCCGGGCGACCTAGTCGCGATTCTGGAGGCGCTGAAGGCCGCCGGCGCGCTGCGCGCCGAACTGGTGGTGATCTGATGGACCTAGCACCGCCCCGCGCTTTCGCCCTCGCACCGCCACGGCGCCTCGACGCGCCGTTGTCAGGCCACGCCCGCACCAGCGATGCCGAAGTCGCGCTCAAGTTCGAAACGCTCATCGCCGAGACGCTGCTGCGCTCCGCCCGCGCGGCAAAGCTCGGCGACGACGGCCTTGGCGACACCGGCGACTCCATCCGCGACATGGTCGACCACCAGCGCGCCGAGGCCATTGCCCGCGCAGCGCCGATCGGCGTCGCGCGGCTGCTCGCCGAAGCCCGCAAATGACCGACCTGCTCGGCATCGGCGCGTCGGGCGTGCGCGCCTATCAGGCGGCGTTGGCGATCACCGGCGACAATGTCGCCAATGCCGACACCCCCGGTTACGTGCGCCGCACAGTCACGCTGTCGACGGGACCGAGCGGTGCCGGCACACCCTTGAGCCGCGATCGCAGCGGCGGTGCCGGCGTGCTGTCGGGCGATATCGGCCGCGCCACCGATGCGCTGAAGCTGACGGCGGCCCGCAACGCTGCGGGCGCCGCTGCGCGCTTCGTCGCCAGCGCCGACTGGCAGACGCGGCTGCAGGGCATCGTCGCCGACAGCGACCTCGATGCGCGCATCGGCGGCCTGTTCGACGCCGCCACCGACCTTGCCGCGGCACCCACCTCGACCGCCGCGCGGGTGATCTTCCTCGATCGCGCCGGCCAGGCGGCGGGCAGCTTTTCCAGCCTCGGCGCCAGCCTTGCGGCGCTCGCCGACGACATCCAGGCCGCCACCGACACCGGAGCAGGCGAGGTCAACGCCATCGTGGCCGCCCTTGCCGGCGTGAACGACGAGCTGCGCCGCACCCAGGCCGGCGGCAATGCCGCCAACGGCCTGCTCGACCGCCGCGACACGCTCCTCGCCGACCTTGCCGACCGCATCCGCATCGACGTGACGATCAGCGATCGCGGCACCGCCACAGTGCGGCTGGGCGCCGGCGGCGGCGCGCCGGTGCTGGTGCCTGACAAGGGTGCCGCCCTGCGTATCGCCGTCCGCGACGGCGCCAGCGGCGCCGAACTGGTGCTCGACCCCACCCACCGCGCCGAAGTCATCCGCCTGCCCGCCAGCGGCAGCCTGGCGGGGCTGATCGACGCCGCCCGCCAGGTCACGGCGGCCCGCGCCGAGGTCGACGTGCTGGCGACGCGTTTTGCCACCGGGGTCAATGCCCAGGCCGTCGCCGGCACCGACGCGCTCGGCGATCCGGGCCAGCCGCTGTTCAATACCGACGGGCTGAGCGTACGGCCGGGCAAGGCTAACGGCGGTTCGGCGGGCATCGACGTGACGATCGCCGACGGCGCGGCCCTCGCCCCGGGCGGCTATCGCCTGCTGAAAGACTCCGCCGGCTGGACGCTGAGCCGTGCCGACGGCAGCGCCACCGTCACCGGCCCGGGCACCATCACCCTCGACGGCGTCACCGTGCGCCCCGGTGCCGGCGCGCGTGACGGCGATGGTTGGTTCCTCGATCCCGCCGGCGGCGCCATCGGGATGTCGCTGCGGCCCATCGGTCCTGAGCGCCTGGCCGTCGCCGACCGCTTCATCGCCGATGCCGACAGCGGCAACCGCGGCGATGGTGCCGTTGTCCTCGACACCGATCCCGCCGCCGCGGCCTTCGTGCCGCAGCCGCCGTACCGCGTCACCATCACCGCGGGCGGCACCGCCGACATCACCGACATCGCCACCGGCACGCTGCTGCTCAGCGCGCCCATCGACGGCAGCCGCATTATCGGCGCCGGTTTCGGCATCACGCTGACCGGGACGCCCGTCGCCGGCGACAGTTTCCGCATCCTCACCACCGGCGCCGGCAGCAGCGACAACGGCAATGCGCTGAAATTCGCCGATGTCCGCGCAGCCATCGGCCCCGGCGGCACCATCGAGGCCAGCCTCGACGCCGGCATCGCCCGCATCGGCTCCAGCCTGGCCGAGACAGACCGGTTGCGCGCCACCGCCATGGCGGTGGCGTCGGATGCCGCGCTCGCCGCCGATGCCGTCTCGGGCGTCGATCTCGATCGCGAGGCCGCCGAGCTGACCCGGTTGCAGACCGCCTACCGCGCCAATGCCCAGGTTATCGCCGCCGCCCGCGACCTGTTCGACACGCTGATCGGCATCAGCCGGTGACCCAGGTCAACACCCGCGCCAACCATGCCGCCGCCGTTCAGCGCATGACCGACCTGTCCGCGCGCGTCGACACCCTGCAGGCACAGATCGCGACGACGAAGCGCGTCACCCTGCCCGCCGACGATCCGGTCGCGTTCACCCGCGCCGCCACGCTGCGCCGCGCCGACGTCGCCGCCGGCGCGACCGGCCGCGGCATCGATGCGGCCACGCGTCGCCTGACCGCGACCGACGTCGCGCTGGAGGGGACCACCAATCTCGTCCAGCGCGCCCGGGAGCTCGCCCTGATGGGCAGCAACGCCACGCTGGCGCCCACCGACCGCGCCACCCTTGCCACCGAGGTCGCCGAGCTGGGCAAGGCCTTTGCCGGCCTCGCCGACAGCCGCGGCAGCGATGGCGAGCGGCTGTTCGGCGGTGCCGCCGCCGATGGACCGGCCTATACTCCCGATGCCAATGGCGTGATGACCTGGGCCGGTGCCGGGACCGCCCCGACGCTCGTCATCGGCGGCGCACGCGTCGCCACCGGCATCGAAGGCCCGCAGGCCTTCGGGCGCTCCGACGCCGCCACCGGGGCCGCCGACCTGTTCGCCACCTTTGCCGGCCTCGCCGCCGCCCTTGTAGAGCCTGATACCATGCTGCGCGAGCCGGCGCTGGCCGCCACGCTCGACCAGCTCAGTGGCCATGTCGATCGCCTCGCCGATGCCCGCGCCACCGCCGGCGCCCTCCTCGCCCGCCTCGACGCCGAAACCGAGCGGCTGGCGCGCACCAGCCTTGCCACCAGGGCCGACCTGTCGAAGCTGGAAGATCTCGACATGAGCGAGGCCATCGCCCGCATGCAGCGGCTCATCACCGTGCTGGAGGCCAGCCAGGGCGTATTCGTAAAGACCAGCAATCTCAGCCTGTGGGACCTGCTGCGCTAAGTCCGTCGGCCGTCGCGCCGTAACTCCCGGGGTGACAACAGCACTGCCGGGGAGCAGGACCATTGATCTCCGTACTCGGCCTCATCGTGCTGATCGTCATGGTCTTCGGTGGCTTTGCGTTGACCGGCGGCAACCTCGGCGTGGTGCTCCACGCCCTGCCCCACGAGATGCTGATCATCGGCGGCGCCGCCGCCGGCGCCACGCTGGTCGCCACCGACATCAAGGGCATCAAGGCGATGGGCGGCGGCTTTGCCGCCATCGTCAAAGGGCCGCGATATAAAAAGGCCGACTACAGCGCGGCGATCTTCCTGACCGCCCGGCTGATGAAGATGTTCCGCAACGATGGCGCCGTCGCCGTCGAGCCGCACATCGAGGATCCGAAATCGTCGAGCATCTTCGCCGAATATCCGCAGTTCCTGAACGACCCGGTGTTTCTTCATCTGCTCACCGATTCGATCCGGTTGCTGGTCGTGTCGACCGGCAACCTGCCCGCCCAGGCTGTCGAGGATGTCATCGACACCGCCATCGACACCCATCACACCGCCGCGATGCGCCCGGTCGAGCGGCTGACCACCATGTCCGATGCCCTGCCGGCGCTCGGCATCGTCGCCGCCGTGCTCGGCGTCATCAAGACGATGGCGTCGATCGACAAGCCGCCGGCGATCCTCGGCGGCATGATCGGATCGGCGCTGGTCGGCACCTTCCTTGGCGTCTTGCTGTCCTATGGCATCGTCGGCCCGGCGGCGGCCCGGCTGAAGGCGGTGATCGATGCCGACAGCGAGATCTATCTCGTCGTCCGCCGCGTCATCATCGCCAGCCTGCGCGGCCAGCCGCAACCGCTGGTCATCGAGGCGGCGCGGACGGCGATCGGCCCCGACAACCAGCCGACGTTCAGCGAAGTCTTCGACGGGCTCAGGGCTGCCAAGTGAAGCCGGACCTCAATATCGAGCCCGAGATTGTCTATCGCAACCGCAAGGGCAAGCATCATGCCGCACACCACGGCGGCGCCTGGAAGATCGCCTATGCCGATTTCGTCACGGCGATGATGGCGTTCTTCATGCTGCTCTGGATCATCGGCGCCACCAACGAGGACCAGCGCAAGGGCATTGCCGACTATTTCACCCCGACGATCATCCAGATGAAGAACAGCGGCGGTTCCAACGGCGTCATGGGCGGGCGCTCGCTGCAGGCCGATGAGGGCCAGGCGCCGCACCCGACCCTCACCGGCCCGCGCGCGTTGGCGGTAACCGGCGGCGGCGGCGGTGGCCCGCTGGCGCAGGACATAGCCTCGCAGGAGAAAAAGAACCATCCGGGCAACCGCCGCGCCGCCGACGAGGCGCGCTTTCGGATGGTCGAACGCATCATCGCCTCGCGGCTCGCCGGCGATCCGACATTGAAGGGGCTGAAAGGCCAGATTCGCCTGGTGCGGGTCCGCGACGGCCTGCGCATCGATATCGTCGAGCGCGCCGATTTCTCGATGTTCGCCATCGGCACCAGCGTCTTCACGCCCGCGGCACTGGCGCTGGTTCGCACCGTCGCCAACGCGCTCGTCGAGGCCCCCAACCGGCTGACGGTCCGCGGGCATACCGACGCAATCGGATTTCGGGAGGCGACCGGCGCCAACAACTGGACGCTTTCGACCCTGCGCGCCGACGCCACCCGCCGCGCACTCGCCGGCAGCGGCATCGACGATGGCCGCTTTCGCCGCATCGAAGGCGTCGCCGACACCGATCCGTTCAACCCCGCCGACCCCACCGACCCGCGAAACCGCCGGATCAGCGTGACGATGATGTTCAACGACTGATGAGTTGCCGATAGACGGCGACGGTCTGGTCGACGGTGCTGTCCCACGTAAAGGCGGCAGCGCGGGCATGGCCGGCCGTGATGGCGTTGCGGCGTGCGTCACTGTCAGACAGCCAGGCCAGCGCAGCGGCATAGTCGTCGGCGCGCTGCTCCCGCGCCCAGATCACTGCATCACCGCCGACTTCGGGCAGGCACGACTGGTGCGCCGCGACCACTGGGCAGCCGCATGCCATCGCCTCCAGCAGCGGCAGCCCGAAGCCTTCGTAATCGGACGGGAACAGCAGCGCATGGGCCTGGCCATATAGCCGGCGCAATTCATCGTTGGAAATGCCGGCAAAGCTCCGATAGCGGCCGGGGAGCCGCGCCTCGAGCAGCGCCAGTTCGTCGGGTGCCAGCGCCGGGCCGACAATGCCGAGCGACAGTTCCGGCAGCGCCGCCACCGCGGCAACGGCAAGGTCGAAGCGCTTGTAGCCACCGCGCTGGCCGACAAACAGCACCTGGCTGGTGGCCGGCGGCGGCACCTCGGCGGCGAACCAGGCGGCGTGATCGACCGCCAGCGGCACCGTGACGACCTTGGCTGGGTCAACGTGCGGCCAGCGCGCGATCAGGTCGTTGCGGGTGCTTTCGGAAATGCAGATGACAGCGTCGGCCGCGGCCACCGCGCCACGTTTTTGCACCGTGTGGGCCAGACGGGCGGCGCCGCTGCGATAGCGTTCGTAGATGAAGTCATAGACCGTCACCACCGATGCCGGCCGCTTCTGAAACGGCGAGCGCAGGGGCTGGCGATAATAGCTGGAATGCTGGATGTCGCAGCCCGCCATCAGCGGCGCCGGCAAGTAGCGCGCAACCTTTGGTGGCAATGATTCCGTCGCGCGAGGCAGCGGGATGGCGGCGATCTCGTCGGCACGGCCGCTGATGATGCGCGCCGGCATCAACAACGACGCGTCGACGCCCGGCCGTGCCGCCAGCAACCGCGCGAGCTCGATCCAATAGGTCGAGATCCCGCCGAAGCGCTGCAACCCGAATATGATAGAATCAAGTCCGACGTGCATGGGCACTGTCCGCGCGTGTAAAGCGATCCATGACAATCAGCAGGCGGAGCCCGGCAGCGGAAAAGATCAGCACCAGAACAAGTCCAGGGTGGATATTTCGAAAGCTGAAGAATAGAAAAGCGGCCAAGGCAACCTGGGCGGCCGTTAGCATCGGCCCCCGCATGAACAATCGTCCAAGCATTCCGACCGCGACGGCGAAAGCGCCGATGAAGGCCGAAAAGGCAACCGGCCCAAAAATGCCAAAAACCAGGCGAAAATCCGAAACGAGACCCGGGAACACGTTACCGGCGCCCAGGATCAGGTCGATATCGTTTCTCGCCATGTTGTAGATCAGCAAATGGTCGGGGATATGTCGCTCGAAACCAAAAAATCGCGGCGTCACGTACGTAAACGGGACGGCGACGAAGTTCCGAATGTCACCACCCGGGTAGCTCTGCATCTGCTCCATCACAAAGACGAGCTCGCGAAACATGTCATTGTTGACAACCAACAGGGCAAGCACCGGATTGGTTTGCCCTGTGGATACGGAATAGCGAGCACCGATAGTCATCGCGATCGGCACTATGAACATAATGGCGGCAACCACGCCAATGACGAGACGACCGCTGGACACCGTGCTTTGCCGGACGCGCTCGCCACTTGCAATGGCCACGAGCACGACGACCAGCACCATCAGGATCGTGGCTCGTGTCCCTGTGCCAAGGAATACCAGGATAATTGATGCAAAGGCAAAGCCCGTCGGCATCGACACAAGTTGCCGCTTGAGCGTGGCATAGCCGACAACAAAAAGGCCAGTGTAGATCACCGCGATTTCAAGAAGTGCGCGCAGCGAATCGGTGGCTGACGACGAAAAATTGTCGAAATCCATGACTTCGCGTGCCGACACTCCGCCCGTCGCCACCTGGATCAGGATGTACCACCCCTTATCGGCGAAGTACCACGCGAAAAGGCCGATAGCTGCCGCGAAGAGCCCTATAGAAATAACGCCCGACGGCATGACCGGCTCGCCACGCCGCGGGTCTCTGACCGCCGATGCATCGACAACGCTTGGAAGAAGCGAGAGGGTTACAAGCGCCGCCAGATGATAAATGAGGACAATCCATACAGCTTCCCGCGCCACCAGTGGATTGGGCAGCACGGGATCTTCGCCAAGATAGCCGCCGGCGAGGATGTTGATCGATGGTATCCAGTACCAGTAAGCAAAGGCGGCATTGACGGCGACGAATATGGTCCGCGTTGCGACAGATTTCTCTATCTGTGGCCAGGCAAGGATGGCGGCAAGCCCGGCCATGACAATCGCAAGATATGCGATCACAGAACCTGTCCCTCTGGTGTGTCGACGGGACGTGACAGCCAGCGCAGCAATACCAGCGCCTCGAGCGCCCAAGCGATCCCGAAAGCGACCGCGATACCAATGCCACCGCCGTTGCTGCCAAACATCCAAACTCCGAGGGTAAACACCGAAAACAGCATGATCCGGATCGCGAACAATGTTGCAGATTTGCCCCGCAACTGGGCAGCATAACGGCTCCAACGGTTCGCCGATACGACGCAATCGAAAAACAGGACCATGAAGAACAGGAGCCGATGCACGATGATCGGTTCTGGTATAGTCACCGCAACGGCGGGGACGAGCAATGCACCGCTGAAAAGGGTCGCCATCACGATAAACAGCGAAATAGCCATCGCCAGGCCGTTGCCGAAAATGCGCAGTTCGCTCGCCGCGGTGCGTAGGCTGCTGTCGATCTTCTGCATGCGACGGAAGCTTTCGGCGTAAAGCGGCTCGATAACCATTATCGCCACGATGCCGATGCGACGAGCGAAGAAATAGACGACAAGGAGTTCAGGACCGAGCATGGCGCCGACCACGATCTTATCGGCGATCTCGGTCAGCGCAGACCCGATATCGAACCACCAGTTGCGCAGTATCTGCCGCAGCCCACCTAGAAAACATTCATCTTGCGGCCTGACAAAATGTGACACGAGATTTGGGATATAGATTAGAGCGAGGCGCAGAATATCGGGGATGACGAAGTATGTAACGATGATCGCTGCTCTGTCGCCGGCAAAATCGGGAAGATACCCGACCGATTGCGCCAGCGGCGTAGCCCAGATTAGTGGCACCCTGACCATGTTCGGCAGCAGCACCCACAGCATGTATCGCGGCCAACGCTCCAAGGTACGCAGCCGCGCCTGACACGACCCGAGCGCCTGCACCGCCAGGCTGACGAACATCGGTACCGCGCCCGCCTGCACTGTGCTCAGTCCTGGGATGGGTAGATTCAGGCCGACGCCCAGAACCAGAAGGGCCAGCGCCACGCCACCAAGCTCGGCGACTGCGCCTTGGGAATATCGCTGCGCGGTATCGGTGTCATCCCGGCTGCCTAACAGATAGACAAAGCACTGTGGTACGCAGGTAACAACGACGATCTGGACAATAGCCTGCACGAGGATGATCTCGCCCAGCATGCGGTCACCGAACGCTGCCGACAGCCCGATGAAGAACAGGACCGACAATCCGGCTGCCAGGCCCGACGTCAACGTCGGAATTCCCAGGGCCCTCACGGTGTTGCGGGTCGTCCGCAGGCGCAGCAATGGCCAATCCGCCGGCCGCGACCATATGCCGGCGCACTAGCGGTTGTCACCAATAAGCCCCGCCCGAAATTTCAAAGTTCTGGTATCCAGGCGGACGCTCTTCAGGACCGGGACGCGTCCAAGCCGGCGTTATCAAGGATCGAAAGGCGCTATTGGTTTCCCAGCGGTTGCCCATTATGCCGAACAGCAACTGCGTCACGCCACCCAGGACAATGGCGGTGGCACCACGCGCTTTGGCACGGAAGCCGATCGGCAGACCATAAGCGCCAGCCCCGATCACAACGACCTCCGGGTCGGTATCCGCTACCATGCGGTCAAGACGGTCGAGATTGTCAAACCAGCTCTGCCCCGATGTGTCCGCCTCGCATTGAGTCTGGGGCGCCTGAACGATTTTGAGATCACATTCGCCGAGCAGCGGCGTGGCGAAAAGCTCGTTTCGCCGCTCCCACTGCTGGGCGATCGTCGTTTTGAACGGACTGACGATGGTCACCCGCTTTCCGGCCCAGGCCAGTGTCCAGCGGTTCGTGCTGAAAAACGGGTTAAGATCGATAAGGCGACACTTCGCGGCCGCAGGTGGACAGAGCAGCCGATCGTGAGCGGTCCAGGCGGCATAGAGGTCGATGCCGGCAATACACTTCACATAGAGCGCCGACAGTTCGTCGATGCTTTCGTCCGTTGTCGGGAAATAGCCGGCGAGCAGCTTCAATCGTTCACGATTTAACGGCTGGTAATGCGCGCTATCGGCGCGGCCTAGCCGTTGGTTCAGATACCAGGCAGCAGCCCGACCTTCCGTTTCTCCCACGCGCGCGACCATGCGACCGCCCTCGACGATCATGCGGGAGATCGCCTTCTGTGCGTCCTCGGCCATGATATCCGGCATAGGCACGCCCCTGAGCGCATTAACCTGCGGGATATCAAGCAAGGGACCCAAGCGATACTTCACGCGCGTTATAAACGGATCACGATCAGCCAACACGCGACTCCCCGGTACGCAACTTGCTGGAGGCAGCATCTGCCAGCAACGTGATCAGTTCTGGACCGCGGGTGCGGGCCCGCCAGCCCAGCCGCTCCTCAGCCAGCACAGCCATGCCGCAGCTGTAGCCAAGTTCATTGGGGCGAAAGAATGCCGGATCGCTGTCAATGTGATCGCGATGGTCGAGCCCGAACCTAGCGAAAGCTGTAGCAACAAAATCGTCGAGACTCATCGGATAACCCGTTGCGATAACGAAATCCTCGGGCTCTTGCTGCTGCAGCATAGCCCACATTGCCTCGACATATTCGGGAGCATAGCCCCAGTCACGCACAATATCCGTTTGGCCCAGCACCAGCCGCTCTGCGCTGCCAGCCGCAATCCGCGCAGCCGCGTGAACGATCTTGGACGTGACGAAGCGCGCCGGCCGCAACGGGCTTTCATGATTGAACAAGATACCTGTCGCAGAGAATAGGCCATAAGCCTGACGCCAGGCGGCCACCTGCCAAAACGCACTGGCTTTAGCGACCCCGTAGGGCGATCGCGGTCGAAACGGCGTTGTTTCGTCAGCCGGGAAGCCACCGGTGTCGCCAAAGCTTTCCGACGATCCCGCAGAATAGAAGCGCGCGCTGGGCCGTGTCAGCCGGATGGCCTCCAACAAGTTCTGAGTGCCCAAAACGATGCTTGACAGCGTTTCGGCGGGCTGGGCAAAGCTCAGGCCAACGGAGCTCTGGCCGCCGAGGTTATAGATTTCATCGGGGCGGCAATCGCCGAATAGCTCGATAACCGAGCCGAGATCGAGCGGATTCATGGAGCGCTTGACGACAGCCTTGGCGACATCGAGCACCTGCAAGTTGGCAAATCTGCGTCCCTCGGCGTCGCGCGACGTACCCCAGACCTCGTAGCCCTTGTCGAGCAGCAACTGTGAAAGATAAGCGCCATCCTGACCGGAGACGCCGACAATAAGTGCACGCGGCATCGGCCGGGTTCAGGCTGCGCTGGCTTCGGTCAGCAGGCGGTCGAAATACGCGATGGTACGGCCAAGGCCTTCGGCCAGTTGCACCTTGGGACGCCAGTCCAGCACTGCACTAGCTTGCGTAATATCCGGCTGACGCTGGCGCGGATCGTCGGTCGGCAATGGCCGGCGCACCAGCGGCGACTTGGAACCCGTCAACGCCAGCACCTGTTCAGCGAGCTCGATCATGGTGAATTCTCCCGGGTTGCCGATGTTCATAGGCCCGGTAACGTCGTGCGGGGTGTTCATCAGGCGGATGAAGCCGTCGATCATGTCGTCGACATAGCAGAAACTGCGCGTCTGGCTGCCATCGCCAAAGATCGTTATCGGCTCGCCTTTCAGGGCCTGCACAATGAAGTTGCTGACGACGCGCCCATCATTAGGGTCCATTCGGGGGCCGTAAGTATTGAAGATGCGCACCACCTTGATGCTAAGGTCGTGCTGGCGTCGATAATCAAAGAACAGCGTCTCCGCACAGCGCTTGCCTTCATCGTAACACGCTCGCGGCCCAATGGGATTAACCCTGCCCCAGTAAGCCTCTGTCTGGGGGTGAACCTCCGGGTCGCCATAGACCTCACTCGTCGAAGCCTGGAAAATGCGCGCATTCACGCGCTTGGCGAGACCCAGCATGTTGATCGCACCGTGCACGCTTGTCTTGGTCGTCTGGACCGGATTGACCTGATAGTGCACCGGCGATGCCGGACAGGCGAGATTATAGATCTCATCAACTTCGACGTACAATGGCATGGTCACGTCGTGGCGCAGCAGTTCAAAACGCTTGTGCCCCAGCAGATGCTCGATGTTGCGTTTGCGGCCGGTAAAGAAATTGTCGACGCACAGAACATCGTCGCCGGCTTCGACCAGACGATCGCAGAGGTGCGACCCGAGAAATCCCGCTCCGCCCGTCACCAGAATGCGTTTGGCCGAAACCTGGCCTTGCTGCGCCATGAGAAAATATCCGATGAAACCACATTGAAATGCGGGTTGGGTCTTGCCCTCAGACGGCTGCGGCGTCAACACAACCGCACGGCGTCGCGCGGCCCTGCCCGGCCGCCATGCCCATGTGACGGCATGCACGCAGGGAAGATGGATGAATATCGTCGAAGTCATTGAAGTCGAGCCGGTCGCCCGGCCCTCCCTGGCCTTGCGATTACGTAGGAACTGGCTGTTTCCGGTCGCAGGCTTCGCTGTGGGCCTTGTGGTGGCACTGCTTTATCTCAACTTCGCAACCTATGAATATGCTGCTAGCTACCGGGTCACGCCCGTGCGATCGGACGGCCCCGGCCTGTCTAGCAGCCTGTCGAGCCTGGCAGCTGTGGCCGGGGTTTCGGTCGGTCGCGGCGACGCGGCCAAGCCATTCACACTCTACTTGAACTTGTTGAAGAGCCGTGATGTTGCAGCCGTGCTGGCGCGTGACCGGTCCTTGATGCGCGGTATTTTCAAACGCTCATGGGATGCGCGAAACCGCGTCTGGCGTCAGCCGCCGAGTAAGACTCGTTGGCTGAAGAATGCCGTAAGAAGATTTGCCGGCGCGCCGATCCCGATGTGGACGCCGCCCGATGCTGCGCAACTGCAGATGTTCTTGCAGGACAATGTCAGCGTTTCCGATGACCAGCGCAATGCGATCGCGACGATCAGCATTGCCAACGAAGACCCGAAACTCGCCGTCGCCCTGTTGTCCGCACTGGACAAACAGGCGGACAAGCTGGTCCGCGACCGTGCGCTAGCGCGGGCACAGGCAGCAATCGACTATCTGAAGCGAACACTGCCGACGGTCGTGCTCGCAGAGCATCGTTCGGAACTGGCAGAGTCGCTGGGCGAACAGGAGCGAGTCAAGATGATGACGATGGCGTCATCGGCATTTTCGGCGGAGCCGCTCGGCGCGGTGATTGCCAGTCCCGATCCGGTCACGCCCAACCCGTTCCTGACGCTGGCAGTACTGGCCGCG
This sequence comes from Sandarakinorhabdus sp. DWP1-3-1, assembly GCF_049896705.1. Classification (NCBI taxonomy): domain Bacteria; kingdom Pseudomonadati; phylum Pseudomonadota; class Alphaproteobacteria; order Sphingomonadales; family Sphingosinicellaceae; genus Sandarakinorhabdus; species Sandarakinorhabdus sp. DWP1-3-1. The sequence goes on from NZ_JAFCUV010000001.1 coordinate 1,153,668, forward strand.
CTGGGGGCAATGGCCGGCACGTTACTGGCGTTCAACCGGCGCTCGCGGCTGGTTTGAGATCATTTCCGCAACCTTTAGTCGTGGGGCCCATCAGTGAATTTCTACGTCGATACGCTTCGCAGCTTGATCGCCGCCGGCAAGCTGGATGCCAAGGCCCGGACGCTGGTCGTCGCCGGCGGCTCTGCGGACCGCGATGCCCTGCTGGCCGCCGGATTTACGGATGTCACGATTTCCAACCTCGACACGCGGATGATCGCAGACCAGTTCGCCCCTTACGCCTGGTCATTTCAGGACGCCGAGGCCCTGACCTATGCCGACAATGAGTTTCAACAGGTGATCGAGCATGCCGGACTTCATCATTGTGCGTCTCCGCACCGGGCGTTGACCGAGATGTACCGCGTCGCCAGCCACGCCGTGCTCGCATTCGAGGCACGTGACAGCGCTTTGCTGCGCTTCGGCAAGCTGTTCGGGTTGACGAGTGATCATGAAGTGGAGGCCGTCGTAGCACATGGCTATGCGTTCGGAGGCTGGAGGAACACCAGTCTGCCGAACTACGTCTATCGCTGGAGCGAGCGAGAAGTGACGAAGGTGGTCGCGTCCTACGATCCTACTGGTCCGATCCCGATCGATTTTTTTTACGGCTTGCGCCTTCCGACCGAAAGGTTGTCGTTCGGATCGCGCGGCAAGCGCGTTGCGCTCACGTTGCTGGCGCTGCCAATCCGAGCCGTCTTTGTTCTGGCGCCGCGCCAAGGCAACGAATTTGCCTTTTTTATCGCAAAGCCCAAGGGCCGGTTCCCATGGATTGGCGAGGACCGGCGTCTGGATCGCGAGTGGCTTGATCAGCGCTACCAAGTGCCGGAGTCACTGCAGCATTAAAAACGACCGCGACTTCGAGCCTGGCGACCGCCCTCAGTTCCGCGCCAGGATCGCCACCGTCGCCACCGACGTCAGCAACGTGCCGAAAATGCCGGTGATGTCCCTGATCAGATCAAGCTTGTACAGGGGGTCGATATCCTTGGGCACGATGATCGTGGAGCCAGGCGGTACGATGGTGTTCGACGCGCGGCCCCAGCCGCGGCCGGTGATCGGCTCCGATGTGCCGTTGGGCAGTACAAGGAAGATGCGGCCCTTGTCGGCGCTCTTCGACGTGCCGCCGGATTCGCGCAGATAGGCCTGGACCGATTTGTTGGCGACGAACTGCAGCGCCGTCGGATTCGAAACGTCGCCCAGCGCCAGCACGAAGTTGGGCCGCTTGGGCATGACGATGGCGTCGCCGCTTTCGAGCACGGTGTCGAGGTCGGGTCGCACCGCGAGGACGCGAGGATCGGCCTCGATGACAACGCGGCCAGGGGCCTCGACCGTTGCCAGCTGGGCGATAAGCTGCTGGCCGCCGACGAGCGCATCAGCCGACGCTTCCTTGCGCGCCGACACCGACAGGAGCGCCGTCGTCAGCTCACGGCTGGTGCGGCGCAGCCCCTCCTGCTGCAGTTCCTTGACCGAGCGGCGGGTGAAGATGGCGCCGTAGGGATAGGCCAGCGGCGACAGACCGCCGGCGCGGGCCGTCAGCTGGGCTAGCGTTTCGCCCTTGCGTATCGAATAAAGACCCGGCCGGTTGAACTCGCCCGACAGCAGCACGGCGCCGGGCTCGAACTGCGGCTGGGCGGCGTTGAACCGCATGTCGTCGCCGGCGCGCAGGGTCACCGCCGTCATCGCGGTCGGATAGCCTTCGGTCGCGAAGCGTTCCTGGCGCAGGTCCTGGCCTTCGGCGCGGGTGACGTCGAGCGTCAGGGCCGATGTCGACGTCAGCAGGCCCTCGGCAACGCTCGCCAATTCGCCGGCGCTGGCTCGGCCGGCAATCGGATAGGCCCCGGGACGCCGCACCGCGCCCCCCACCGAGACGGCATTTTCAATGAGCACCGGCAGCAGGTCGGGCTCTTCTTCGAACACCGCCTGGCAGCGGCTGTCGGCAGACGTGGCAGCCCGCGCCGACAAGGCGGTCGCCGTCGGATCCTCGACGGGCTCGCGAACTTCGCTGTCCGATCGCGACAAGGGGTTGCGGCGATAGCCGATTTGGTCGTCGCCGACTGCAAGCGCCGCGTCGCCACCGCGGCTGATTTCCGCCAAAGACCCGCCGGTCGCTGCGACCTCGCTCCGGCCGGCGCGCTCGACGATCAAGGCTGCGCGCGTGACGACCGTGAACCGCGTTGTCTGGCTGTCGCGCACCAGGGTCTGCAGCCGTTCCAGCGAGTTGCATTCGGGCAGCGTGTTGCGCTGGCCAAGGACGATGCGGCGCACCGGCGTGCGGTTGATGAAGTCGATATCCTGCCGCGAGAAGACATACAGGCGATCGTCGCTGCGCAGCGCCACGCCGGGGCGAGAATTCAGCGCCGTCAGCAGGTTGATCGGCTCGAACACGCGCGCCGCCGTCACCGGGTCACGCCGGATCAGCACGGCAAACGGCAGATAGGTGTCGGACTTCAGCTCGGTGACGCCGCCGAGCAGGTCGCGTACTGTCGGCGCCGCAACGAGCGCACGCGCGCCGGGATTGGCGACGAAGCCGCGCAGCACGACACGGCCCGTACTGCCACCGGCGCTGCCACCGGTCAATTGGATGGCATCGCCTGGCACCAGTGCCGTCGCCAGGGTCGCGGCACGGATATACTGTTCGCTACCATCGGCAGTGATGCGGCTGATCGCGATCTGGTTGCCGCGCGGGCGCAGCGCACCGCCGGCAAAGGCAAGCAGCGTTCCGAGCGACGAACCCCTGCGAATCTCGTAGATGCCGGGCCGCGACACGCTGCCGCCGATGGCCACTGTGTCGCCGATAACCGGCACGATCACGCGGTCGCCGTCGCGCAGGCGCACCGACGGCGGCGCGCCGATGCCGAGCAGGCCATACAGGTCGACGCTAATGCTGCCGCCGCCACGGACGATGCGAACGTTGCGCAGCGAACCCGATCGCCGCACGCCGCCGGCCGCGGCCAGCGCCGCCGAGACATCGCTGAGCGACGTCAGGTTATACTGGCCGGGGCGATCGACTTCGCCGCCAACGAATACGGTCGCCGAGCGGACCGAGCCAAGCGAGATGAAGACTTCGGTGCCCAGCAACGTGCGACGGGTGGCGGCCTGCAGATCCCGCGTTACCGCGGCGATCGAACGGCCGGCGGCGGAGATCGGCGGCAGCGCCCCGACGATGAGCCGGCCGTCGCGATTGACGCGCACTGTCTTCGAATCGTTGGTTGCCCCCTGGAACTGCACGATGACATCGTCGCCGACGCCGATCACATAATCGTCGCTGACCGCACCGGTCAGGCCGCCGCCGCCCTGGGTCGCCGATTGGAACAGGTCGTAACCAAACTGGCGCAGCGTCGGATCGGCGAGCCGCTCGCGATACTCACGTTCGATCGCCGACGGGCGGTACAACCTCGACAGGCTGTCGCGTGCTTCGGCGCGGCGCAGCTCCTGTTCCTCGCGTGTGTCGAGACGGCCGACCCGCTCCGTCGGCAAGGTCGGGGCGGCGCGGTCGTCGCCCTGCGAGCGGGCACGGTCGAGTGCATCGCCGGCGCTCGGCGGCGTCCCCAGCTGTCCCTGGAACTGTTGCAACAGCTTCGGATCGATGGCCTGTGCGTAGCCTGGCGCCGCAAGTGCGCCGAGCGACGCGGCAACTGCCAGCGCGCCGGTGGCTCGCCCGAATGCATTGCGCATTATTATTCCGAACCCTGTAAGCAATGCGATGGCGTGTAAAGGTGCACCGCGACAGCGTCAACGACCACGCAAATTCGCTGCCATGCGGAAAAACGCGATGCCGCTAAAGGCGCGCGACGGCGACGGCGTTGATCGCATCGGCGCGGTCGAGCAAGCGATGGCCGGCAAGCGTATCCTCGACGATACCGCGGTCGGCATGGACAAAACGATCGCCGAGCGTTCCCTGACCACGGGTCCCTACCGAAGGCACGATCCAGAGCGCAGTCGCCAGGAAAGCCGTAACTGCAATCTTGAACATCAGGAACACCCAAATCAGACCTGCTGCCTATCACCCCCCGGCATAGCAGCTATGTTGTTGCAATCTCGTGAACGAACACCAACCTTCACTAATCGAAGTTTGGTCACTTCGCAAGTGCGGCATAACCATAACGGTTCCGCCGATCGAATAACGGCGGAAGTTGACAGTTGTTAAGTGCGGAACCCGGACTGGCCTTTTTCAGCAACACTTCGTCGCGTTCGGTCGTGACGTGGTCTACCGACGCCCGTTGACGAGGTCCGAATAGTCGGCGGCGAGTTGCCGGGTGAGGGCACCGACCTCGAAACGCCACGGACCAATCTCGGCCAGCGGCGTGACTTCGGCGGCGCTGCCGGTCAGAAAGGCCTGCTCGAAGTTTTCAAGTTCCTCGGGCCAGATCACCCGCTCGACGATCTCGATCCCGCGCTGCTTTGCCAGCCCGATCACTGTCCGCCTGGTGATGCCGTCGAGGAAACAATCGGGTGTCGGCGTGTGCAGCTTGCCGTCTTTCAGGAAAAAGATATTGGCGCCGGTCGCCTCCGCCACTTGCCCGCGCCAGTCGAGCATCAGCGCGTCGTTATAACCGGCATCTTCGGCAGCGTGCTTCGACATGGTGCAGATCATGTACAGACCCGCGGCCTTGGACTTCGTCGGCGCTGTGTAGGGCGCCGGGCGGCGCCACGGCGCGATGTTCAGCCGCAAGCCCTTGGCCAGCGCCTCGGGCCCGAAATAGGCGCCCCATTCCCAGCAGGCGATGGCAAGATGCGGCTTTGTCCGCTGCGCCGACACGCCCATCTGCTCGGAACCGCGCCAGGCGATCGGGCGCACATAACAGTCGACAAGCGCGTTAGCGGCGATCGTCTCGTTGACCGCCGCGTCGATCTGCTCGCGCGTCCAGGGCAGCTTGAAGCCCAGGATCTGCGCCGATTCGATCAGGCGCTGATTGTGCTGCTCAAGGGCGAACACCTTGCCGCCGTAGCAGCGCATCCCCTCGAATACCGCGCTGGCATAGTGCATGGCATGGGTGAGCACATGGACATTGGCGTCGCGCCACGGCCGCAGCGCGCCATCGAACCAGATGAAGCCATCGCGATCGTCAAAGGTGGCGTCGACCATGTCCGTGCCTTCTCGTGCAACATTGTTCCGTCCCGGGAAGCTGCCGCGGCACGTTCTTGCCTTTCGCTAGGCATCCATGCAAGATATGTCAACATGACTGTCCCATCTCGCGCGTCCGCACCGATCGCCGCCGCCTCCCCGCTGTTCCTGCGCGAGGACGAGATCCGGCGCGGCATCGAGCTTTTGTACTTCGGCTATTCGGCGATGATTCGCGGCGCCGATGCGATCCTGGCGCGCGAAGGCTTCGGCCGCGCCCATCACCGGGCGCTGTACTTCATCGCCCGCCGGCCCGGCCTTGCCGTGGGCGACTTGCTGCGCCTGCTCGCCATCACCAAGCAGTCGCTCGGCCGCGTCCTCAACGAGCTTCAGCAGCATGGCCTCGTCGAACAGAGCGTTGGCGCCACCGACCGTCGCCAGCGCCTGCTGCGGCTGACCGAAGCCGGTGCAGCATTGGAAGCCGCGCTGTTTGCCGAGCTCGAAGCCGGCATGGCGGCGGCCTATGGTGAGGCCGGGCAGACTGCCGTCACCGGCTTCTGGGCGGTGCTGATCGGCCTGATCCCGCCCGAGGATCGCGCGTTGGTCGGCCGGCTCGGCCAAGGCTGATTTAACACGTCGCCAGGTAGCGACGCAGCCGGGCCCGTTCGTCATAACTGCCGGTTTCGGAGACGCCCACACTCCAACCCGCTGCCGTCCGCGCGACGCAGTCGCTGCCCACTTCGACCGCGGCGAGAAACCTGTGCCCGAGCGCAGCGTCAGGCCGCCGAACCGGACATGGTTGGCCCGCAGCTTCTCCTTCAGGACACAAATCCAGTGGCCGTTGCCAAGGCGCCCTGGCGCGTAGCCCAGGTCACGCTCCAGAGTCGGGTTCTTGGCGCCAATTCGGCCGAGCCGCGTCACGTCGCCGGACAAATGCGATTGAACGCCCAAAATCAGCACGGCAGGTCTCTTTTTACGGCGCCGTAATTATCGCACAGCCGCGGGCGCCGACAGCGAGATCACAATTACCGCGGCGGCGGCGGTGCCCAGCCGTGGTCGACCAACACCGGATCGACCGGTGGCCGCGGCGCCAGTTCCCAGACCTGCCGACCCGTAACGACGACGGCATAGGGCCGGCCCGCGGCATCGGTTTCGGGGCGATAGCGCAGACGCTTTTCGATGAGCTTGCAGGTCGTCGCATCAAGATCGGCATTGCCGCTGCTCCGCGTCACCTCGCAATCATGGGCCCGCCCGTCGACATCGACGACGAAGCGCAGATGCACCGTGCCACTGGCGCCCGCCTGCAGTGCAGCGCGCGGATAGTCGCGATTGCCGATGCGCCCCGACAACAACCGCAGCGGCGTCCCCCCGCCGCCGCCATCGCCATCACCGGCATCACCACTGCCCTTACCCTTCCCCTCGCCACCCGCACCGGTTCCGGGTCCGATGATCGGCGCAGCCCCGGCATCGGGATCGGCTCCAAAGCCGGCGACGACAGCGGCCAGGCTCGGTGGCGGAATCGGCGGCAACACGATCGGCTCCGGTGCGACGACGGGACTGGCCTTGGCGGTGCGGTTGACCGGTGCCGATGCACCCGACTTCCGCGGCGCCCGCGGCTTCGGCGCAGCGACTTCCACCGGCCGCGGCACTTCGCGCACCTCGAAAACGCTGAGCGCGGCCTCGGCCCGGCGGGTGACCTCGACAGACAGCCCGCTGAGCAGCAGCCAGCCGATCAGCACATGAAGCACCAGCACGGCGATCGCGATCTGCGGCCGCCGGCGGTCGGCAGCGCCGCCGTTCGCGTCAGGGGCCAGCCCGGCTGTCATCGTCACGACGCGCTTTGCCATCCCCGCGATGAACCGGCGATGGCTCGCGCCGGTTCCGATCAGCCGCCGAGCTGGCGCGACCTTTCCGCCGCTGCCGCCACGGCCCGCTGCAGCAACGGGTCGAGCCCCGGGCGCAGAACATCGAGCGCCGCGGCCGTCGTGCCGCCCGGCGACGTCACCCGGGTGCGAAGCTCCCCCGGGGGCACGGCAGGGTCGGCAGCAGCCAGAGCCGCGGCGCCGATGACCGTGGCGCGCGCCAGCCGATCGGCCAGGTCGGGCGCCAGCCCGGCCGCGACCGCAGCCGCAGCCAGCCCTTCGATGAAGGCGAACACATAGGCCGGCCCCGACCCCGATACCGCCGTAACCGCGTCGAAATCGACTTCGTCACGCAGCCAGAATGTCATGCCGGCCGGGCCAAACAGCGCCTCCGCAGCCCCTTCGGCAAGATCGCCGGCGGTGGAGAACAGCGCCGTGGCACCATGGCCGACGCCGGCGGGCGTGTTCGGCATGGCGCGGATGATCGGGGAAGCCGGAAACCGGCGTGCCATCGCGGCCGTCGTCACGCCGGCCATGATCGACACGATCAGCGTCGTCGGGCCGGCGCGATCAGCCAGAGCCTCGGTCGCCGCCCACCACAGCTGCGGTTTGACGGCGAGAACGATGATGTCGGGTCGGCCGGCGGGCGGGGTCGCGACCGCTTCGACGCCGTCGGGCAACCCGCGCGGCGCCGGATCGATGACCACCACAGGCCCGAGCTCGGCGCCGAGCCAACGGCGCAGCAGTGCCCCGCCCATGTTGCCGCAACCGAGCAGCCAGATAGGAGCGGTCACGCTTCGCCGACAGTTTCCAGCAGCGCCGCCGCCATTGCATCGGCCGGCGTGCGGTCGGCGAACATCACCAGCTGAAACACCGGGTAGAAGCGCTCGAACTCATCGACCGCGGCCTCGACCAGCACCTCGGCCTGACCGATGGTCAGGTCGGGCACGTTCTCGGCATCGTCGTTGTCCAGAAGCGTCGCATGCCGGAACAGCACGGTGCCGTCGGCCGACCACAGCTCGAAATGGCCCATCCACAGTTGCTCGTTGATCAGGCCGAGCGTCTCGTAAATCGCCAGGCGACGATCGTCGGCACAGGTCAAATCCGCGCGCGCAATGATCTGCAGCACGCGCTCGTCCTCCCGCCAAAGGGCGCGCAGCTGGTATGTTGCCCAGCCGCCCTTGATCGACGTGCTGATTTCCTCGTCACCGGAGCGCTCGAAGGCCCAGCCATTGGCGTCGAAGACATGTTCAAGCATGTCGATCGGCGCCGCTGGTGACGGCGTATAGTCGATATCGGTCAGGCTCATCTGGTAGCCCCTCGCTTCACCAGCCCCCACCCGTGGACCTGGCGCACAGGCTGGGCAGTCGCTGTCGATTCGGCAAGCATGCGACTCGCCGGCGAATTGCAAATAATATCCAATGTCACGCTTTGGCGGGTCCTTTTGCGTTCAATGCGGCTATTTCGGCACGCAAGGCCGCGACCTCGCCCTTCAGCATCTCGACCGTTTCGCGCGCGGCCGCGGCATTCGCCTTCACGGCCTCGAACTCGTCACGGTCGATACTGTCGGCGCCGCCGACGAAATCGCGGGCGCGCCGGCGCGCGGCGTCCTGGGCTTCGCGGCCGACCCCGGCCAGCGTGCCGATCGCCGAGGATGCGACCTTGGACAGATCCTCGAACAGCTTGTTTTCGGTCTGCATCGTCAAACCCTCAGTTGAAAGGCGTCGGCCGCCGGATTGATCACCATGATGCGGGCGTTGAGCGCGCCAGCAAAGCACAGCCACACCAGATAGGGTACCATCAGCCACGCCGCCACCCTGCTGACCCGCGCAAAGGCGAAAGTCGTCGCGATTGCGACAATCAGCATCACCACGATGATGCCGAGCGCCGGCGTGATCAGGTGGAAACGGAAAAATGTCGGCGACCAAGTCAGGTTGATCGCCACACCGATCGCGAACAGCGCCAGCGCAAGGGTCCGTCCCGGGGCCCGCTTGTGCCCCCACACGATCGCCGCGGCGATGGCGATGACGGTATAGAGGATCGACCAGGCGATGCCGAACACCGGGCCGGGCGGCTGCAGCGCCGGCAGGGTCAGCGTCTGGTACCAGCCATTGTCCTCTGTCGATCCCGAATAGCGTGCCGACAGACCGCCCAATACCATCAGCAGCGGCACCATTACGATGCCGGCTCGCCACTGTGAACCGCGCTGGGGAGTTGCTGTCATATCCGGCATCTAGACGATATCGCTGGGCGGCAACAGCCTCAGCCACGGACGCCGGCCAGCAGGAATTCGACATTGCCCTCGGGACCTGTGATCGGGCTCTGGATCAGGCCGGTGACGCTCCAGCCAGGCTGGGCCGCCAGCCAGGCAGTCGCCGCCTCGCAGACCCGGGTGTGCACCGCCGCGTCACGCACAACGCCGCCCTTGCCCACTTCGCCGCGACCGGCCTCGAACTGCGGCTTTACGAGCGCCAGCAGCCGGGCCCGCGAGGCCGCAAAGTCCAGCGGCCGTTCCAGCACCTTGGCAATCGCGATGAAACTGGCATCGCAGACGATGATGTCGATCGGCTCCGGAACGTGCCCGACAGTCAGCAGCCGCGCGCTCAGCTGTTCCAGCACGACGACACGCGGGTCCTGCCGCAGCTTCCAGGCCAGCTGGTTGGTGCCGCTGTCGACCGCATAGACCCGCGTCGCACCGCCCGACAGCAGCACATCGGTAAAGCCGCCCGTCGACGACCCGACGTCGATCGCGATGGCGCCGGATACATCCCAGCCGAAATGCGCCAACCCGTGCGCGAGCTTCACGCCGCCGCGCGATACCCAGGGATGATCGCGACCCTTGACGACCAGATCGGCATCCTCGGCCACGAGCTCGCCGGCCTTGGCCACCTGCCGCGTCCCGACATAGACCAGCCCGGCCAGGATCAGCGCCTGTGCCCGCGTTCGGCTTTCGGCAAGGCCGCGCGTAGCAAGCAACTGGTCGACGCGGGTCTTCATGCAGGCACGGGTTTCAGGGTCGATCCAACGGCTTGCGGAAATGCACGATCGGGTCGCGCAGGTTGATCCCGACGTCGGGACTGACGACATCCCAGCCGATCGAATGCAGGATGTCGACGGTCTCGGCAATGCCCATGTGGTGGAACTTGCCGGGGCCGAGGCGGGCATCCTGCTTGTCGCGCAAGCGGCCCTGGCCCTTCAGCCTGGCCTTGATGATGCGCGCATTGAACAGCAGCGCGGCCTTGATCCCGCCGAGGCTGAAGCGCAAGGTCCGCAAGCGGTCGATCTGCGACATGGCGCGGTTGTACTTGTCGAAATCGGCGAACATGATCATTGCATTGGCGCCCGGCTTCGCCTTGGCGAACAGATTGCGGTAATAGGCGCGCTGCCCTTCGGCCGTGATGTGGCAAAAGACGCCGAACGAGAAAATGAAGTCGAAGTGCCCATCCGGCAGGACGCTGCAGCTGAAGTCCGCAACACGGTGATAATGGATGCGCGGGCGTGCCGCCTCTCCGACATGCTGCCAGAAGCCGTTATGCTCGGCATCGAGGGCATCCATGCACCAGATCTCGCGGGCATCGAGCAGGCTGCGGGTGAATGTCCCGCGCCCCGGCCCGATCTCCAGCGCGACGGTATCGGGTTTGATGAACGGCCGAATACAGACCAGATGCGCGGCGTGAAGAACCGAAATATAGCCTAGGTCGCCATAGCCGCTCGTGGCGACGGGGTTGAGCGGATCGCCTTCACAATAGCCGCCGGCCCAAAGGTCGGAGAAGGTCGCAAGCTCTGCGCCAGTACCATGGTCGGCGGCAAGCGGCGTTGCAGGCACGATGGCGTTCACCAATATCTCCGGTCCTGAATGTTGTCAGGACAACAGGGGCATGACCACCTGCAATGCATCGGACATTCTTGGCACCGATGCAACGTCATCGGAGTCCAGTGTCATCTCGTATCATGGCGATGGTACAAGATCGCAAGTGCGTTCCGCTGTGTTGACCGGCGCCTGTCGCACAAGTGTCTCGCCTTGGCGATGGCGTTGTCGCTTGACTGCTGCAGGCAACAAAAAAGCCCGCCCGGCGTGAACCGGGCGGGCCAATTCTGGTCGAAGGTGGGACCTAGAAGCGCAGGCTGAACGCTGCCCTCAGGCCATGGTCCTCCAGACCGCTGCCGACCTGGCCGCTATAGCCGATGTCGAGGTTTGCGGATTCGCCGAGGCGTGCGGTCACCCCGAAGCCCAGCGCAGCCACATTATCGGCGATCGGCGGTCCGGCGACATCGAACGCCGGGCCGGCAGCGAACTGCAGCCGCACCGGCGTCACCCGGTCGCCACCGCCGGCATGACGCCAGCCGGCGCTTGCGGTCAGGCCGACATCACCGGCCTTGCCCACCGGCAGGCCGACTTTCAACCGGGCGCCCAGCGTCGTGAACCAGTAATGGTCGCCGGTATCGCCGGGGGCCCGCAGTGCCGCGGCACCGCCGGTTTCGACAAAGCTGTCGGTTTTCTGGTCGACATAGGCAGCTGCCGCGAACGGCTCGATACCCACATTGCCCAGGTCGATCTGGTAGCCGACGTCGCCGAACAGCTGGAACTGCCGCGCCTTGTAGTCGCCGCCCAGCGTGTCGCTGAAGCCGGCGAATGCCACCGACCGCCGCGTCTTGATGGTCCGCCACATGTTCGCAATGCCGAACCGGCCGCTGAAGCCACCGACCTGGAAATTGCCATAGGCTCCCAGGTGAACGTCGTCAGTTTCGGCCCGGGAGCTGCGCGCCGGCACCGTGACCTTGGCACTGCTGTAGCCGGCAAGCACGCCGACCCGCCAGGTGTCCGACCCCAGGGCATCGAGACCGAGGAAGAAGCCGCCGATGTTGCGATCATATTTCGCAGCATTGCCGTCGCCGTCCTGGCTGCCCCAGGATCCATAGCCATGGATCCACAGGCCCGCACCGGCATCCTGGGTGTCGAGCAGATGGGCGTTCACCGCCTCGCGGACAAAGCGACTGTCCTCGAAGGTGGCGCCGCGCATGGTCGCGTGGATTTCGCCCGAGACCTGGTCGAATGCCACCTGCGCCGACGCGGTGTCGGGCAGATAGGCGATGGCGGTGAACAAGCCGCCGTTGCCGGCTGCATCGACACCCGTCGCGGCGGCCAGCTGGTTCGGCGTGCCCGCGGCAGAGGCAAAGCGGCTGGTCTGCGCGACGTTCAGGTAGACGTTCTTCGGGTCATAGGTGGCGATGACGTCGATGAACCGCGAGACCCGCGTGTTGCCGGTCAGGGTGTAACGCCCACTGACCGCCGTTGCCGATGTAAGCACCGTGTAGCGCGTGTTGAGCACATAGCGCGGTGCATCCGTCTTGGTGACGTTGAGGATGGCACCCGACGCCAGCGTGACATCTCCACCGGCCAGGATCCTGTCGGACTGGCCGGTCGACGTGACCTGTACGGCGTAGGTCGATCCGGCGCGCTGGTTGACCGTACCGGTCACATTGAGCGTTCCGATCGGTTCGCCCGGTGCGATCGTGCTGCCCGCGAGCGCATCGATCGCGCCCACGGTACCGGTGCCGCCCAGCAGAGCAGCACCGTTGATCGTGACCGGTGACGCTGCCAGCGAGCCGTTGACGATCAGGCTGCCGGTTTCCACCACCGTCGGGCCCGACAGGCCGTTTTCACCGACGATGGTCAGGGTGCCGGCGCCGCGCTTCGTGAAGCTGCCGGTGCCGTCGAGCACATTGCCCAGCGTTGCTGCGGCCGCCTGGTCGATGACCAGCGCGGCATTGTTGATGATGGTGCCGTCGCCGAAGCTGCCGACCGCGCCGATCAACCTGCCTTCGTTGACGTAGGTGTCGCCGGTGTGGGTGTTGACCCCGCTGAGAACCAGCGTGCCCGCACCGACCTTGGTGATCCCGGACTCGCCGAACAGCGAAGCCTGGATGGTGGCCACCATCGCCGCAGCATCATCGCTGCCATCACCGACATTGATCGGAGCGCTGGCGCCGGCGAGCAGGATCGGGGCACCGGCGATGACATAGCCGCCGACGGTGAAGATCATGCCCGAAACGGACACCTGGCCATCGGTGTTGTCGACCGTCACCACGCCCGGTTGCCCGGCGAACTGCACGACGCCCGGCTGCGGCGTCTGCTTCGAATTGGTGGCCCCGCCATCGGTGGTGAAATTGGTCGCGGTGGTCGTCCAGGTGCCATCGCCGCCATCGCCGATGCCGTTGCCGGCGTTGCCGACACCATCACCATCCCAGATAAGATAGGTCGTGCCCGGGGGCGGCGGGGGGGGCGGCGGTGGTTCGTCCGGCGGCGGCGAGGCGCCGGGGGAGAAGGCGGCGCCGCCATAGGTGAAATAGCTGTCGAAGGATTCAAAGCCCGACAACAGCAGCTGGAACGGCGTATCGGCAAAGATGCTGAACGGGCCGATCGTGTCCGACACATTGATATCGCCGAAGCTGAAGCCCGTGCTGCCGATCGGATTGAACAGCGAGGTGTTGGCAAAGGCCCCGTTGACGACCAGCGAACCCAGCGACGCGGTGTCGATGATGATGCTGACGAAGTCGGTGGTGAAGTCCGCATCGCCCGACGGCGTCGCAAAGACATAGGATTTCAGCCACTGGTCAGCGCCCGGCACGATCGTCATCGCCGGGTCGGTGTCGACACCGGCCTGGCCTTGGCCGATCAGATATTGCGCCACCAGAACCTTTTTGCTGGCATCGATCTGATTGCCGCCGACGACCCGGCCTTCATAGAACTCGCCGGACTGCAGCGTCGCGACGACAGCGCCGTTGACCCGCACCTCGGTATCGTTGGCGGTCGCGACGACGCGGACCACATTGCCCTGCGTGCCGGTACGCGGCGTCTGGGCGACCAGGTAGCGGCTCGACAGCAGGTCGGTGCTCGGGATCTGTTCGACGATATGGTCGCAGGCCGACACGCCGTTCGGGATGTTCGTGCAATTATTGCCCGAAAACACCGCGATCGGCTTGTCACTGGTGACGCGGCTGCCGGTCAGGTTGGTGTTGGCCTGATACATATAGGTCTGGCCGGCATTCAGCACGACATCGAAGGCAGCCGCCCCCTTGGGCGTGAAGGTCACCGTCGTGTTGTCGGCCGTGGCCTGCACCGACATCTGGTCGGCGCGGATATTCTGATAACCGGCGACGAAATAGTCGGTGCCCAGCCGCTCCCCGTCGATCAGATAGGTCATGTCGGTGGTGGCCGACTGCCGGCTGAGGAAATAGCCGCTGACATTGCTGCTGGCGGTGATCTGGAAACCCTTTGATTCCACCTGCCCGGCCAGCAACTCCGAGCCGTTCGGCAAGGTTACCACGGCGAACCCCTGGAGGCCCAGGTCGAAGGCCTGGCTGAAACCACTGCTGCCCAGCACGTTGCCGGTGGTATTGGCCGCACCGAAAATGAAGGCCTGGCGCTGCCCGGCCCCGGAAAAGTTCGGGTTCATCTGGAAATATAGGACGTTCGCAGCTGCACTTGACGCAATTGTGGCTGCTACCGCGGCCGTTGCCACGGAATTCAGTAGGCGCTTCATGTTTGACCCCTGTACAAACAATGATCGGGACGTTGCCCGGATGTGCGACCACTTGTGGTCACGATAAACGTTCCGGTTAACAAAGTATACTGGAATGTGACGCTAGCGCGACAATCGGGGTCCGAACGGGCGCGTTTCGAGCCGTTGTTACGCTTCACAAGTCCGCCGCATCGGCTAAAGCCGCGTGATGACCGCAACACTCCGCGATTTTCGCTATGGCGACATGGGCGCCATCGTGATGGCGCAAGCCGCATTCTATGACCGGGCCTATGGCTGGCGCGGTGCCATGGAGTCCCTGCTGCTTGAAGTCTGCGCCGATTTCCTGCGCCGCCATGTGCCGGGCCGCACCAATTGCTGGGTGGCCGAGGCCGGCAACGATCTCGTCGGATCGATATTCTGCTGCGATGCCGGGGACAATGTCGCCCAGCTGCGGCTGCTGCATGTCGACGAGCGGGTCCGCGGGCAGGGCCTGGGCCGACGCCTGGTCGGCGGTTGCGTCGATTTTGCCCGGGCTGCAGGCTATCGCGAGCTGATGCTGTGGACGCATGCGGTGCTGCTGCCGGCACGGCAGCTCTATGCCGAAGCGGGCTTCGTGGTGACGGCGACCGCGACCCATGACACGTTCGGGAAGCCGGAACCCGGCGAGACCTGGACCCTGCAGCTGTGATCCGCCGGTGACCCGTTTCGATTTCACCATCGCCGCGACCGACGGCGCCGCCCGCACCGGTGCCATCGCCATGGAACGCGGCGTCATCCGTACCCCGGCATTCATGCCCGTCGGCACGGCGGCGACGGTCAAGGGCCTGCGCCCGACCGAGGTTCGCGCCGCCGGTGCCGACATCATCCTCGGCAATACCTATCACCTGATGCTGCGCCCGGGTGCCGAACGCATCGCCCGGCTGGGGGGACTGCATCATTTCATGGGCTGGGAACGGCCGATCCTGACCGACAGCGGCGGTTACCAGGTGATGAGCCTGTCCGCCCTGACCAAGCGCAGCGAGGATGGCGTCGCCTTTGCCAGTCATCTCGATGGCTCCCGGCACCTGCTCAGCCCGGAACGATCGATCGAAATCCAGCGACTGCTGGGTGCCGACATCGTCATGGCGTTCGATGAACTGATCGCCCTGCCAGCCCCGCGCGAGGCGATGCAGGCCGCGATGGAGCGGTCGATGCGCTGGGCGGCGCGCAGCCGGGCCGCCTTCGACAGCCATGCCGGGCACAGCGGCCGGGCGGCGCTGTTCGGAATCCAGCAGGGCGGGCTCGACGAACGGCTGCGCGCGGAGAGCGCGGCGGCACTGCGCACCATCGGTTTCGACGGCTATGCCATCGGCGGCCTGGCGGTCGGCGAGGGTCAGGAGGCGATGTTCGGCGTCCTCGACTATGCCACGGGCCAGTTTCCCGTTGATTCGCCACGTTATCTGATGGGCGTCGGCAAGCCCGACGACATCGTCGGGGCGGTTCTGCGCGGCGTCGACATGTTCGATTGCGTGCTGCCGACGCGATCCGGGCGCAATGGACAGGCCTTTTCGCTTGATGGACCGATCAACATCCGCAACGCCCGGCACAACGAGGACCAGGCCGTTCTCGATGCCGAATGCGGCTGCCCGTCGTGCGCCGGCGGCGTTTCGCGTGCCTATCTGCACCACCTCGTCAAGGCTGGTGAGATGCTCGGCGCCATGCTGATGACCGAGCACAACATCTGGTTCTACCAGCAGCTGATGGCCGGGCTTCGCGATGCCATCGCCGGCCGGCGCGTGCATGATTTCGCGGCGCATTTCCTGGCCCGCTATCGCAAGGCGGCGAGCTGATCGACGAGCGTCGTGTTGGCGAGGCTAGTCACCTTTACCGCGCCGGCGGTGTAGTTGTCGGGCTTCACCGCGAACGCATAGGTCCGGCTTTTGCCGAACATCATGCCGCCGGCGCCGAAGACCGCGGCGACCCCGCCGGCGATGTTGGCCGCGGTCTGCAGCCCGGCATCCTTGGTGGCGTCGTCCATCGTCGCGAAATCGCCTTCGACGATCACGGCCTGCTTCAGCACCAGTTGGGCGAGCTTGCCCGATGGCGTCATCAGCGACAGTTTCGAAAATTCGGGCGACACCGACATGCCCGACGACACCTTGAGGCCGGCCATGCTGAAAGCGCCGGGGCGCTTCACATTGGAAAAATCGATGAGATAGGTGAGGCCGACGACCGCCTGGCCGGTCGCCTTGGCATATTCGGCCATCGCATATTGCGTCATGCCCGCCGCCATCTGCATGCCCATCGACGACAGGCCGGTGCCCTGGATGTCGCCGGGCAGCATCACCAGGCCGGGCAGCGCCGACGGCTTGTAATATTCGACCTTGCCGGTCGCCTTCTTGTCGATATGGACGCTGACTTCATAGGGGGAGGCCACCGGCTTCACCTTGGCAAAGCTGGCATGGCCGTACAGCGTCGCCGGGTCACCGACGGTGACGCCGCGCGCCTCCATCTGGCCCCTGAAATCGGCGTAGGCGGCGTCGGTGATGGCCTGCATCATCTCGGGCGTGACGCCGGTGAGTTGGCTCTTGGCCCGGGTGGCGCCGCCGAAGGCTCCGATCAGGCCGCCGGTCGGCGCCGTCCTGTCGACCGATTCAAAGATGAAGCCGACGTTGAAGACGCCGACGACGACGCTGGTGGTGCCCCTCACCGCCGCCGCCGCCGACACCTTGATCGCTTCCCCCGCTGCCAGTGCCGGGCTCCCCGCCAGCACTGCCAGACCGCAGATCAAACCGAACTTCATGCGCCCTGCCCCCGTTTGCCCGGGCCCTTAATGGCGGCAGCAGCGGCGTTCCCACATCCCCATTTGGGGGTATCGGCCGGCCCTGTCATTTCTGCGCGCGATCCAATCGCCGCGGCCGCGCTATAGCCGACGCGACTTCATGGGAGACCCACATGCGCGCCATTCGACTGAAGGCCCCCGCCGGCATCGACAATCTGACCGTCGGCACTGCGGAGCTCGCGCCGATCGGCCCCGGTGACGTGCACGTCCGGCTGCACGCGAGTTCGCTCAACTATCACGACTATATCGTCGTGCTGGGCGGCATCCCGACGCCCGACGGCCGCATCCCGATGTCCGACGGCGCCGGTGAGGTGATCGCGGTCGGCAGCGATGTCACCGGCTTCAAGCCCGGCGACCATGTCGTGTCGACCTTCTTCCCGCTCTGGCAGGCCGGCGAGCCGACGCTAGAAACGCTCGCCCAGGTGCCCGGCGACCGCAACGACGGTTATGCGCGGGAGGAGGTCGTCGCCCCGGCCGCATCCTTCACCCATGCCCCCGCCGGCTACAGCCATGCCGAGGCCGCGACGCTGACTTGCGCCGGCCTGACCGCCTGGCGGGCGCTGTTCGTCGAAGGTTCGCTGCAGCCCGGCGAGACCGTGCTGGTCCAGGGCACCGGCGGCGTGTCGATCTTTGCGCTGCAATTTGCCAAGGCGTGCGGGGCGACGGTGATCGCGACGTCATCGTCCGACGCCAAGCTCGAAAAGCTGAAGAGCCTAGGTGCCGACCACCTCATCAACTACAAGCAGGACGAGAAATGGGGCGCCACCGCCCGCAAGCTGACCGGTGGCCGCGGCGTCGACCATGTCGTCGAGATCGGCGGCGCCGGCACGCTGGCCCAGTCGATCACCGCGACCCGGCTGCGCGGCAATATCGCGCTGATCGGCGTGCTGGCGGGCTTTGCCGGCAATGTGCCGACCGCCGCCGCGATGGCCGGCAATGTCCGCATCAACGGGCTGACGGTCGGCAGCCGCGAGCAGCAGATCGCGATGATCCGCGCCATCGAGGCCAATGGCATCAAGCCGGTGATCGATTCGCGCTTCCCGCTGGAAGGCATCGGTGACGCGTTCCGGCTCCAGGCCTCGGCGACGCATTTCGGGAAGATTTGCCTGGAGTGGTAGCGCGCGAAAAACGCCCGTCATCCCCGCGCAGGCAGGGATGACGGGCCTCAGATGGTGAACCGTTTAGCGGAATAGGGTGCCGGATCGACCGCCGGCGCCTGCCCCAGCAGCAGCGCGGCGCACAGGTCGCCCGCCGCCGGTGCGGTCTGGATGCCGAAGCCGCCCTGCCCCGTGCACCAGAACAGCCCGTCGACGGCGCCGTCCCAGCCGAACAGCGGCAGCCGATCGGGGGCAAAGGTCCGCAAGCCGGCCCAACTCGATTCGAGCCGAACCACCCGCGCCCGCGCCGCCTGTTCGAAACGGTCGATCACCGTCGCCAGGTCGAGCTCGTCGGGCCGGACGTCATGCGGCACGTCGGGCGTCTCGTCGTGCGGGCTCAGCCACAGCCGGCCGCTGTCGGGCTTGAAGTAGAAACGCTCGGCAGCGTCCATGGTGATCGGCAGGTCGGCTGCCACCGGCGGGTCGAGTGCCAGCACCGCCATCGTCCGGCGCAGCGGCTGCAAACCGCGCGGCCGGGCGCCGGCCAGTCCGGCGACGACATCGCCCCAGGCCCCCGCCGCGTTGACCACTGTCGTAGCGACCAGCGGTCCAGCGCGGGTGTCGATCTGCCAGGCGCCGGCGCGCCGGGCCATGCCGGTTACCTCGGCATCGCGCACCAGCGTCGGCTTCCAATCCCCGACGCCACGCAGAAAGCCCTGGTGGAGGGCGGCCACGTCGATATCGAAGCACCCGGGCTGCAACAGCCCGGCGGTCAACCATTCGGGCCGCAGCATCGGGCCGAGCGGCGACGCGGCCAGCCAGGCGGCATCGACAGGCACATAGGCGACGCCGCCGGCATCGAACTCCGTCGCCAGCGCCGCCAGCGCGCCGCCATGGAAATCGGCGTCATCGGGCGGCGCCAGCATCACCGCGGCGCGCGGCCCGAGCAACGGCCGGTCGCAAAAGCCCGGTGGCGGCGTATCGAAGAAGGCCCGCGAGGCCTGGGTCAGCGGCACGATGCCGGGGCCGCCATAGCTGGCCACCCAGAACGCCGCCGATCGCCCGGTGGTGTGATAGCCCGGCTGCGATTCCATCTCGATGAGCGCGACCTTCAGACGCCCGCCGCTGCGCTGGCCCAGCGACCAGGCAAGGCTCGCGCCCGCCATGCCGGCGCCGATGATGGCGATGTCGTAGGTCATTCGCCCGTCTCCAGGAACGCCGTCACCCGCGCCAGCACCCGTGCGCGAATGTCGCTGGCCTCCCGCAGCAGTTCGTGCGCGGCGCCGGCGATCTCTTCCAGCCGGGCATAGGGCATCCGGGCCAGCGCCAGCCGCGTGGCCGCATTGTCGACAAGCCCGTCATGGCCAGGGATCAGGATCAGCATCGGCGTGGTGATCCGCTGCAGCATCGGCACCGCCGCCGCGCCTTCGCCTGTGCCGTGCAACGCCGGTGGCGACGAAAACAGGGCGTCGAGCGACCGGAAGCAGGCGTCGAGCCAGCCATAGGTGACACTACCAATGGCGAGGCCGGCATTCCGCGCCACCCACCAGCCTTCATCGGCATAGCGTTCGGGATCGCTGGTCAGCAGCAACTGGCGCACAGAACCCGTCAGCCCGGTCACATAGGGCCCGCCGCCGGGCACGAAGGCGCCGCCGCGACCAAGCTTCACCGCCACCCGCGCCAAACGCCGCGCCATCGCCGGTCCCAGCGGTCGCGCTGTCACGCCCAGCATCGGCGACAGCAGCACGACGCGGGTGAACTCTCCATTCTCCCCCGCGAGATGCCGCTGAAGCAGATGGGCACCCATCGAATGGGCAACGGCAAACCAAGGCCCTGGCAGCGATTGTTCAAACCATGCGACCAGTTCGTCGAGATCGGCGAGCCAGTTGTCGAAACCGGTGCTGTGCCCCTTCATCGGCGTATCGCCGAGCCGCCCCGACAGGCCCTGGCCGCGCCAGTCGAAGGCGGCGACGCCCCAGCCGGCATCGACGAGATCGTGAAACGTCTCGGCATATTTTTCGAGGAAATCGCCGCGCCCGGCGATGAACAGGATCGATCCCGGACCATCGGCGCGGCCCGGCCACAGTGCCGTCCGCACCGGCCAGCCATCGCGCATCGCCAGCATGGCGACGGTGCCGCCCGGCGGCAGCGTCCGCCGGCGGCCGATATCGCTCACGCGGCCAGGGCTTCGGGATCGGCGACCAGATCGTCGCGCCCGCGCAGGCGCCGCGACGGCACCGCCAGCGTCACCAGGAATGCGACGCCCAGGATCGCCAGCGCCACCGGAAACAGCCGCTCGATCGACAGGGCGAAACTCGCCTGCAGGCCGCTTTCGACCCGCGCCGTCGCCGCCGCATCGTCGATGCCGCGCGCCGCCAGCGCCGCGACCAGCGCCGGACGCTCCATCGCCAGCTGCTGCGCGGTCGACAGGTCGAGCGCGCTGCCGGCGACGGCGAGTTCCGGCACCCGGGTCCGCAATTCGCCCGCCAGCTGATAGGTCAGCAGCGCGCCGAAAATGGCGACCCCCACCGTCGCGCCGATCTGCCGGCAGAATTGCGCCGAGGCGGTCGCGACGCCGGTGCGGGCATGGCTGACGGCGCTCTGGATCGCCAGGGTGAACATGCCCTGCGCCGGGCCCAGTCCGATGCCCAGCGCCAGCAGATTGGCCGACAGCAACCAGCGCGGCGTCTGCGCCGTCAGCTGGGTCAGCACCGCCAGCGCCACCAGCGCGACGGCCCCGCCAGCGACGATGACGGGCTTGTACGCTTGCGTCTTGCGCGCTGTCCGCCCCGCCGCCATCGACCCGATCAGCACGCCGAACAGCAGCGGCAGCATCGCGAAACCGCTCTCGCTCGCCGACAGCCCGCGCACCAGTTGCAGGTACAGCGGCAGGAACATCGGCACACCGATATAGCCGAGGTTGACGAGAAACAGCGCCAGGTTGGCCCGTACCACCACCGGATCGTCGAACAGGTCGAGCGGCACCACCGCCCAGCTCTTGCCTCGCGACACGGTGATGAAGGCGGCAAAGGCGATGGCCGCCGCAACAAAGCCGATGATGATCTTCGGCTGGTCCCAGCCGAGTCCCTGCCCGCCCCAGCTCAGCGCCAGCAGCAACGGCACCGCGCTGGCAACGATGAGCAGGCTGCCGAGCCAGTCGATCCGCGCATCGGCGCCGCGCCGGCCGTGCGGCAGCTTGGTCAGCAGGATGTACAGCGCCACCGCGCCGAGCGGCAGGTTGACGTAGAAAACGAAGCGCCAGCCCGACACCAGATGCCCGAACACCGTCGTCGTCGCATGATCGGTCAGGAAGCCGCCGAGCACCGGCCCGGCCAGCCCGGCCAGTCCGAACATCGCGCCGAACAGCCCGGTATATTTGCCGCGCTCCGCCGGCGGCGCGATGTCGGCGACCGTCGCAAAGGCCCCCGTCGTCAGCGCGCCGGCGCCGAGGCCCTGCAGCGCGCGAAAGGCGATCAGCTGGTTCATGCCGTCCCCCAGCAGCGGCATGGCGCCGAACTCCCCCGCCAGCCCGCACAGCATCGAGCCGGCCAGGAACACCAGCACCCCGAAGATCAGCACCGGCCGCCGGCCATAGATGTCGCCCAGCTTGCCATAGATCGGCACCGTCACCGTCGAGGTCAGCAGATAGGCGGTGCCGACCCAGGCGATGCGATCGAGCCCCGCCAGTTCCTTGATGATGCGCGGCATCGCCGTGGCGACGATGGTCTGGTCGAGCGCCGACAGGAACAGCACGATCAGCACGGCGCCGAGCGCGACGCGGCGTTCGGCCTGGCTGTACTGGTGGGGAATGGCGGCGGCGGTCATTATCGGCGCCGGGATAGCGCGGGGCCGCGGCGCGGTCGACTCTTGTTGCGAGTCATGCGTTAGCGCGCCTAGAAATGCTGTCGGAGACCCAAATGACCTATTCGATCGACCCCTATGTCCTGCTCGCGGCAGTCGTCGCGCTGATCCTCGGCATCATGCTGGGCCTTGCCATCCGCGCGCCGCTGAAGCGCAAGACCGCGGTGCTGGCCGAGCGCAACGACGGCCTGACCCGCGAACGCGACAACGCCTTTGCCGAGCGCGACCGCCTCGCCGTCGAGCTGAAGGCGCGCGAGGCGCAAATCCGCCCGCTGTCGGATGAAGTCGACAAGCTGCGCCGCGATTTCGCCCGCGGCCGCGTCGGCAATGATGCTACCGCAACCGGCGTTGCCGGTGACGGCCGCAGCGTCGACCCGTTGGCGCTTGAGCAGCTGAAGGGCGTCGGCCCCAAGTTCGCCGACAAGCTGCGTGCCGCCGGCATCACCCGGCTCGACCAGATCGCCGGCTGGAGCGGTGCCGATATCCAGGTCATCGATGGCCAGATGGGCGAATTCCGCGGCCGCATCGAGGGCGATCGCCTGGTTGAACAGGCGCGATTGCTGACCGAGGGCCGCTACACCGAATATGAGACGCTGTTCGGCAAGCTCGGCAGCTGATGGCAAGCGCCGTCCCGGCGGCGGTCAAGCTGCTGACCGGCCTCGCCGGCGTCCACCTGCTGGCAAGCGCGGCCTTTGTCACCCAGCGCCAGTCGGTGTTCGCCAGACTCGGAACCGAGGCGGCTGCGGTGCTGGCGGCCAATGGCGTCAGCGATGGCGCAGCGCGCTGGACCGATGCCGAAGGCCATGGCAGCCGCCTGGCGCGGCTGTCGGGCACCGCCGACGCGGCGACGCGTGCCCGCATCGCGGCGCAACTGGCGGCGCGGCCCGGCATCGCCGGGGTCGTCTGGCAGGACCGGCGATGATCTGGCTGCTGGGGGAAATCTGGATCTGGGTCGCGGCGGGGTTCGCCGTCGGCCTCGGCACGGGCTGGTGGATCTGGCGCAAGTAGACGGGCCGTCTGTCATCCCGGCGGCGTTAGCCCTTTGCCCTTAGCGCGGCCTGCGCCGCCGCCAGCCGCGCGATCGGCACCCGGTACGGTGAGCAGCTGACGTAATCGAGGCCCAGCTTATCGCAAAAGGCGATGCTCGCCGGGTCGCCGCCATGTTCGCCGCAGATGCCGAGCTTCAGCCCCGCCCGCGCCGCGCGGCCGCGATCGGTGGCGATCTGCACCAGTTCGCCGACGCCGTCCTCGTCGATGCCGACGAACGGATCGCGCGGATAGATGCCCTGCTCGACATATTGCCCCAGGAACCGTGCCGCATCGTCGCGGCTGATGCCCAGCGCCGTCTGCGTCAGGTCGTTGGTGCCGAAACTGAAGAATTCGGCGAACTCGGCAATGTCCCCAGCGCGCAGCGCAGCGCGCGGCAGCTCGATCATCGTGCCGACCATATAGTCGAGCGTACGGCCGGTCTCGGCGAAGACATCGCGTGCCTCTGCATCGATGACGGCCTTGGTAATCTCCAGTTCCCGCGCCGTCGCGACCAACGGCACCATCACTTCGGGCACGACCGCCTCGCCGGTATCCTTGGCGACGGCGACGGCGGCCTCGAAGATCGCCCGCGCCTGCATCGCATAGATTTCGGGATAGGTGATGCCGAGCCGGCAGCCGCGATGGCCGAGCATCGGGTTGAATTCGTGCAGCTCCCCGATGCGCCGGCGCACCGTCGCGACGCTGAGGCCCGTCGCTGCGGCGACATCGTCATAGCCGCTGTCGTCGTGCGGCAGGAATTCGTGCAACGGCGGATCGAGCAGGCGGATCGTTACCGGCAGCCCGGCCATCACGCGGAAAATGCCCTCGAAATCGCTGCGCTGCTCGGGCAGCAGCTCGGCGAGCGCCGCGGCCCGACCCTTGCCGTCCTCGGCCAGGATCATCCGGCGCACGCTGGTGATGCGGCTGGGTTCGAAGAACATGTGCTCGGTGCGGCACAGGCCGATGCCTTCGGCGCCAAAGCCGCGCGCGGTGCGACAATCGGCCGGCGTTTCGGCGTTGGTGCGCACCTTCAGCCGGCGATGACGATCGGCCCAGATCATCAGCGTGCCGAAATCGCCGGCAAGTTCGGGCTCCACCGTCGCGACCTGGCCGAGCATGACTTCGCCGGTGCTGCCGTCGAGGGTGATATGGTCGCCCTCGTTCACCGTGCGGCCGCCGACGCTCATCATCCGGCCCTGCAGGTCGATGGCCAAGCTGCCGGCGCCCGACACGCACGGCCGCCCCATGCCGCGCGCGACGACGGCGGCGTGGCTGGTCATGCCGCCGCGCGCGGTCAATATGCCCTTGGCGGCGTGCATGCCGTGGATGTCCTCAGGGCTGGTTTCGGTGCGGACCAGGATGACCGATTCGCCCAACTTGGCGCGCGCCTCGGCAACGTCGCTGTCGAACACGACGGCGCCCGAGGCCGCCCCCGGCGATGCCGGCAGGCCGCGGGCGATGACATCGCGCGGCGCCTTGGGGTCGAGCGTCGGGTGCAGCAGCTGGTCGAGCGCATTGGCCTCGACGCGCAGCACCGCCTCGGCCTCGGTGATCAGGCCCTCGTTGGCCATGTCGACGGCGATCTTCAGCGCCGCCTTGGCGGTGCGCTTGCCGGCGCGGGTCTGCAGCATCCACAACCGACCGTCCTCGACGGTGAATTCGATGTCCTGCATGTCGCGGTAATGATTCTCCAGCAACGCGAAGACCTTGGCGAGTTCGCCGAACACTTCGGGCATCGCCTCTTCCATCGACGCGGCGCGGGCGCCGGCCTTTTCGCGGGCGGCGCGGGTCAGATATTGCGGCGTACGGATGCCGGCGACGACATCCTCGCCCTGGGCGTTGATCAGATATTCGCCATAGGTGACGCGCTCGCCGATCGCCGGATCGCGGGTGAACGCCACGCCGGTGGCCGACGTGTCGCCGCGGTTGCCGAACACCATCGCCTGCACGGTGACGGCGGTGCCCCAGCTTTCGGGAATATCGTTGAGCCGGCGATAGGTGCGGGCGCGATCGCTGCGCCACGACCCGAACACCGCACCGATGGCACCCCACAGTTGCTCGTGCGGGTCCTGCGGAAACTCGTCGCCCCAGGTCTGCAGCACGATCGCCTTGTAGCGGGCGACGAGGCCCTGCAGGTCCTCGGCGGTCAATTCGGTGTCGAGGCTGACCCCGCGGTCTTCCTTGAGGATTTCGAGCGCATCCTCGAAGGCATAATGGTCGAGGCCGAGGACGACATCGGCATACATCTGGATGAAGCGGCGATAGCTGTCCCAGGCAAAGCGCGGGTTGCCCGAGGCGGTGGCGAGCCCTTCGACCGTGGTGTCGTTGAGCCCCAGGTTAAGTACCGTATCCATCATCCCGGGCATCGACACGCGCGCGCCGGAGCGGACCGAGACCAGCAGCGGGTCGCCGGCATCGCCGAAGCGCTTGCCGGTGATGCTTTCGACAGCCCCAAGCGCCTCGAGCGTCTCCGCCTTCACATCGGCCGGCAGCTTGCCGCCGGCGTCGTAATAGGCGGCGCAGACGCTGGTGGCGATCGTCAGCCCGGGGGGAACGGGAAGCCCGATGCCGGCCATTTCGGCGAGATTGGCGCCCTTGCCACCGAGCAGCGTCTTTTGCGTCGCATCGCCATCGGCGCTGCCGCCGCCAAAGCGGAAAACGGACTTGGTCATCCCTCGATCCTCGAAAAATCAGCGACGCTCATCGCAGCCGCGCGGAGCCGCGCCAGCAGTCCCAAACGGTTCAGCCGCACCGCTTGTTCCGGGGCGTTGACGATCACGCCATCGAAGAAGGCATCCACGGCGGGCCGCAGGCCGGCGAGCGCCGCCATGGCTGCGGTGAAATCCTCACGCGCGACCGCGGCGGCGATGGCCGGGACGGCGCTGTCGAGCGCGGCGGCGAGGGCGGTTTCGGCGGATTCGGTGAACAGCGCCGGGTCGGTTTCGGGGGCGAAGGTGGCGGCGTCCTTGCCCTCCTCGATGCGGAGGATATTGGCGGCGCGCTTGACCCCGGCGAGCAGGTTTGTGCCGTCTTCGGTGGCGAGGACGGATTGCAGCGCGCGAACGCGGGCGAGGAGGCGGACGAGATCATCTTCCACTCTGTAATGGAAGAGTTCATCTCCACTACTTGGCTTGATGACGGCATCTATCAAGTCAGATCTTACGCCTTCTTCACGCTGTTGGACAGCAATTCGCTCACCCAAGAACAGGATGATCCGCTCCGACGCTGCCCAATCGACAGCCTCGTGCTTACGCCGCGGATGGCTTGGCGGCGGTTGGTGGGTAAGCGCAACGGCCTGAGCAAATGTTCGATGCTGACCGCCGGCTCGAGTTTCCAGCTGGAGCCGCGTCGCCCTGACCGAGTGGCTTTGCAGCATCAGTGCCGTTCGTAGCGACAACCTAAGGCCGCTTTTCAAGATTATAGCGCAGCAGCCCAACGCTGCCCGGCGAATAGCAAAGGGGTCTCGCGACCCTGTCGGCAGTTCACCGATAGCAAAGAAGGCAACGATCGTATCCAGCTTATCCGCTAGCGCCACCGCCACGCTGACCGGCGCCGTCGGTACATCGTCGCCCTGCCCGACCGGCTTGTAATGGTCGCGGATCGCGTCGGCGACCTGGGGGTCGAGCCCGGCATCGCGCGCCAGATAGGCGCCGGCGATGCCCTGGACTTCGGGGAATTCGCCGACAGTCGCCGAGACCAGATCGGCCTTGCACAGCTTCGCCGCCTGTTCGGCAAGGTCGGCATCGCCGGGAACCGCGCCACTTTCAACCAGCCAGCGCGCCAGTTTCGCCACGCGCTCGACTTTGTCGGCGACCGTGCCAAGCTTCTCGTGGAACACGATGTCCTGCAGCTTGGGCAGGAACGCCTCCAGCCCGCCGGCCTTTATCGTCGCGACATCCTGGTCCCAGAAGAATTTTGCATCCGACAGCCGCGCCGACAGCACGCGTTCATTGCCCTTGACGATGGCCACGCCGCCGTCGCTGGCGTCGAGATTGGCGACGCAGACGAAATTGGGCGCCAGTGCACCCGCCGCATCGGCACAGGCAAAATATTTCTGGTTGGTCCGCATCGTCAGCTGGATGACTTCGCGCGGCACGGCACGGAACGCCGGGTCGAAGGCGCCGAGCAACGGCACCGGCCATTCGGTCAGCCCGGCGTTTTCCGCCACCAGCCCGGCATCGGGGATGATGGTCAGGCCCTTTGCAGCCGCCGCCACATCGGCACGGTCGGCGATCAACGTCCGGCGCTCGGCCGATGACACGATTACCTTGGTGGCCAGCAATTGCGCTGCATAGGTGCCGGCACTGTCGATCGCGATCGGCTCCGGCGCGTGAATGCGATGCCCGCGCGTCATCCGCCCGCTGGAAACGCCATGCATCGCGCAAGGCACCACCTCGCCATCGAGCAACGCCACGATCCCGGTCAACGGCCGCACCCAGCGCGGGGACGCCGTCGATGCCGAGGCCGCGCCACAGCGCATCGACTTCGGCCAGGCGAAATCGCGGACGATCATGGGCACCAGTTCGGCCAGGATTGCCGCCGCGCTCCGCCCCTCCGTCTTGATATGCGCGAACAGCACGACGCCCTTGGGGGTCTCGCGTTCCTCCAGCTGGTCGCGCGTCAGCCCCGTCGAGCGCAGGAAACCGGCGATCGCCTGTTCCGGCGCGCTGGCCGACGGGCCCTTGCGCTCCTCCGACGAGGCCGCGCTCGCCGCCGCGACGTCGTGCGCGATCAGCCACAGCCGCCGCGGCGTCGCATCGGCGGTGACCTCGCCATGCGCCAGCCCGGCCGCCTTCAGCCCGTCAATCAGCCGCGTCCGCAGCTGCTCGGCCGCCGCCGCCTGCATCCGCGCCGGAATTTCCTCGCTGGCGAGTTCGAGCAGGAAATCGCTCACTTGACCTGCTCCACCCAGACGTCCGCGACGCCCTTCACCAGGTCGCGGACCCGGCCGATATAGGCCTGGCGCTCGGCCACCGAGATGACGCCGCGGGCATTCAGCAGGTTGAAGATATGGCTGGCCTTGATCGCCTGGTCATAGGCCGGCAGCGGCAGGCCACGGGCGACCAGGGCGCGGCACTCCTCGGACACATCCCTGAAATGCTGGAACAGCCGCTCGGTATTGGCGGCTTCGAAGTTATAGGCGCTGAACTGCTGCTCCTGGCGCAGGAAGACATCGCCATAACTGACGCCATGGTCGTTGTAGCGCAGGTCATAGACGCTCTCGACGCCCTGCACGTACATGGCGAGCCGTTCCAGACCATAGGTCAGCTCGCCGGCGACGGGCGCGCAATCATGGCCGCCGACCTGCTGGAAGTAGGTGAATTGCGTCACCTCCATGCCGTCGCACCAGACTTCCCAGCCCAGGCCCCAGGCGCCCAGCGTCGGCGATTCCCAGTCGTCCTCCACGAACCGGATGTCGTGCAGCTTGCGGTCGATGCCGATCGCATCCAGCGAGCCCAGATACAGGTCGATCAGGTCGTCGGGCGACGGCTTCAGGATGACCTGGAACTGGTAATAATGCTGCAGCCGGTTGGGGTTTTCGCCATAACGGCCATCGCTCGGCCGGCGGCTCGGCTGCACGAAGGCGGCGTTCCACGCATCCGGCCCCAGCGCGCGCAGCGTCGTTGCCGGGTGGAAGGTGCCGGCGCCCATTTCGACGTCATAGGGTTGCAGGATCACGCAGCCCTGCGCGCCCCAATAGCGCTGGAGCGTCAGGATGATATCTTGAAACGACAGAGACGCGGGCATTTGGGCTTTCGCAGGTGCAACAAGCAGCGTGTAGTCGGCGCGACGCGGGGGGGTCAACCGGCAGCTTTGGGCGCCAGCTTGTCGCTCATCGCCACCAGCCAGTCGATGATCGCGGCATCGTCGGCGGGATCGACCGGCGCCTTGTAGATATTGCGCATTTTCGCGACCTCGGCGGTCCATTCGGCGCGGGTCAGCCGGGGCTGCGTCAGCACCATGCTCGCGGAGTGACAGGCGCGGCAGTTGTTGTTGACGGCCTCGGCGCTCGGGCCGCCCGGGATGTCGGCAAACGCCGTGAGGTCATTGGGCAATTCGATCGAAACCGGCGCCGACAGGCCGGCGACCGACAGCAGCGACACGGCCAGGGCGGCGATGATGGTCCGCATCAGGCGAAGATCACGTTGGTGGTTTCGACCTGGCCGCGCAGATAGCCGCCGGGGTTCCAGATGCCGGTCATCGGCTGCACCTTGCCGGCGGCGTTAGTGCAGCGCGCCATCAGCGCGGCGGCGCCGCGCGTCGGGGTGACGACCGCATCGAAGCGCCGAAAGCTGTATTTGCCGGCATCGGGGCCGAGTTTCGCTTCCGCCCAGCTCGCGCCGCCATCGCCCGACACCTCGACCCGCGCGACGCCGCTGTCGCCGCCCATCGCAATGCCGCCGACCGGCGTGGGCGCCAGCGGCAACCGCGCCCCTTCAGCGACATTGGTGATGAACGCCCGCGGCACCATCGTGCTGATCGGCCGCTTCGCAAAATCCTTGGTCCCCGGCGCGATGCTGCCATCGAGCGTGTCGGGTACCAGATAGGCCTTCGCCATCCAGTAATTGTCGTCGGGTTTGTCCAGCACCTCGATATGGTCGAGCATCTTGACCCAGTAGGTCGAAAACCATCCGGGCACGACCAGCCGCAGCGGAAAGCCGTTGAGGATTGGCAGCGCCTCGCCGTTCATCGCCCAGGCGATCATCACCTCGCCGTTACGGGCGTGATCGACAGCGAGCGATTTCCGGAAATCAGGCGCATCGGGCGTGACGGGCTCGTCGAGCCCCGAAAAGCGCACCTGTACCGCACCCGGCTTCGCGCCGGCGCGATCGAGCACGTCGCGCAGCCGCACCCCCGTCCAGCGTGCGTTGCCCATCGCCCCATGCGTCCATTGCGCGCCGGCGATGCGCGGGCTGAACAGCGCGCGGGAATTGCCGGAGCATTGGTTGACGGCGGTGATCTCGAATCGCGGCAGGCGTTTCAGCGCGGCCAGCGACAGATCGAGCGGCCTGGTCACATGACCATCGACCCTCAGGCGAAACGTCGCCGGGTCGATCTCGGTCGGGAACGGCCAGTGCCAGCGCACGAAGAACCGGTCGTTGGGCGTGATGATATCCTGAAAGGCCGACAGGGGCGTTTCGAGCAGCGCCGGCGTGGTGCGCTGCAGGATCATCTCGGCCTTGCCGGGAAAGGCCCGGGT
This sequence comes from Sandarakinorhabdus sp. DWP1-3-1, assembly GCF_049896705.1. Lineage (NCBI taxonomy): Bacteria > Pseudomonadati > Pseudomonadota > Alphaproteobacteria > Sphingomonadales > Sphingosinicellaceae > Sandarakinorhabdus > Sandarakinorhabdus sp. DWP1-3-1. The sequence continues at coordinate 1,184,154 of NZ_JAFCUV010000001.1, forward strand.
CAGCGGCGGGGTCGACGCCGCCAGTGCCCGCGCTGCCGGCAGGGCGGTGGCGGCGGCGAGCAGGTGGCGGCGCGAGAGCATCCGACGCTGGTAGCGAAACTCCCGCCGCAGCGGAAGGCCCGGGCGATGCCGGCCCGCCCCCCGGCCAGCGTGGCGCGGGAAACGGGCCGGCAGGCGACCGATCAGTAGCGGCTGCGCACGACCTGGAGCACGCGGCCGTTGCGGATGTTCACCAGCAGCAGGTCATTGCCATAGCGAACCCACTGTTGATTGCGGGCAGCCGGCTGCAGACGATAGAAGGACGGATTGGCGATGATGTAGCGCTGGCCGTAAAAGCCGGGCTGCAGGCGGTAGCCCGCGGCGACGGGGCGATAGGTCCAGTTGCGATAGGGGGCGACATAGGCGCGGCGATCGCGGCGATCATCGCGCAGGTCGCGCCGATCCTCGCGCAGCTCCTGCCGGGCGTCCTGGACGTCGCGGCGTTCGTCACGGATGTCGTTGCGGTCGCCATAGCGGCGGGCATCCTGGAGCTGCTGCTGCTGCTGCCGGACGTCGCGCTCGCCGCGACGCACCTCGCCGACGGACTGGGCGGACACCGGCGCCGCGACGGCGGCCAACAGGCCGATGATGATCAGGTTGCGCATCTCAACTCTCCTTCCGGGCCGGCATGGCGCCGACCTCGACACCGCTTATCGGCGTCGACGGGTGAACGGATTGCGAACGACTTGTTTATCCTACCGTAATGTTGGGGATAGCGATCTGTCGCGAGATCAGACGTTGAACCGGAACAGCATCACATCGCCGTCATGGACGACATATTCCTTGCCCTCCGAACGATATTTCCCGGCCTCGCGCGCCCCGGCCTCGCCGTTGAACTTCACATAATCATCGAACGCCATCGTCTCGGCGCGGATGAAGCCTTTTTCGAAATCACCATGGATGGCGCCCGCCGCCTGGGGTGCCTTCGACCCGCGGGTCACCGTCCAGGCGCGGGCTTCCTTAGGGCCGACGGTGAAGAAGGTGATGAGGCCGAGCAGTTCATAGGCGGCGCGCACGACGCGGGCGAGGCCGGTTTCGGTCAGGCCCAGGGCCTCCAGATATTCGGGGCGGTCGGCCGGCTCCATCATCGCCACCTCGGCCTCGATCGCGGCGGAAATGACCACCGCGCCGGCGCCGACCTTCGTGGCCATCGCCTGCACCGCGGCGCTATGGGCGTTCCCGGTCGCCGCCGCGGCTTCCTCGACGTTGCAGACATACAGCACGGGCTTGGTCGTCAGCAGCTGCGCCTGGCCGAGCGCCCGCGCCTCTTCTTCGTCCTTGGGCTCAGTCAGCCGCGCCGGCTTGCCTTCGCGCAGCAGTTCGAGTGCCTCGCCGAGGACGCGCGCCTGGATCTTCGCCTCCTTGTCGCCCTGGGTCGCCTTCTTGACCAGCGCCGGCACGCGCTTTTCCAGGCTCTCGAGGTCCGCAAGCATCAGTTCGGTTTCCACCGTCTCGGCATCCGACACCGGGTCGACGCGGCCCTCGACATGGGTGACATCGTCATCCTCGAAACAGCGCAGCACATGGACGATGGCGTCGGTCTCGCGGATGTTGGCCAGGAACTGGTTGCCCAACCCCTCCCCCTTCGACGCGCCGCGCACAAGGCCGGCAATGTCGGTGAAACCCAGTTGCGTCTCGATGATCTTGGCCGAACCACCGATGCGGCACAGCGCGTCGAGCCGCGGATCGGGCACCGGCACATTGCCGACATTGGGCTCGATCGTGCAGAACGGGTAATTCGCCGCCGCCGCGCTGGCGGTTTCGGTGAGGGCGTTGAACAGCGTCGATTTGCCGACATTGGGCAGCCCGACGATACCGCAGCGAATGGCCATGTTCTTCTTCCTTCTCCCCTCCCTGCAAGGGAAGGGTCGGGGGTGGGTGAGTCGCCGGCGTGGTTAGCGTAAGTCCGGGAGTGACTCACCCACCCCCAGCCCTCCCTTGCAGGGAGGGGAGTTCAGCGCCGCGCGATCTCGCTCACGAACCGCGCCTCGTCCCCCACCAGCAGCCACGGCACCTCGGCTGCCACCGCACCGAGCAGGTCCGCCAGCGGATCCATCTCGACCTTGGCAAAATTGCCGAGCACATGGCCGGTCACCCGGTCCTTGTGCCCCGGATGGCCGATGCCGAGCCGGACGCGCCGGTAATCGGGCCCGACATGGACGTCGATCGATCGGATGCCGTTATGCCCCGCCGCGCCGCCGCCGTGCTTCACCCGCACCTTGAATGGTTCGAGATCGAGCTCGTCGTAGAACACGGTCAGCGCATCCGAGGGTGCGAGCTTGTAGAAGCGCAAGGCCTCGCCCACCGAACGCCCGCTGTCGTTCATGAACGTCGCCGGCTTCAGCAGCGTCACCTTGTCGGCGCCGATGCGGCCCTCGCTGGCCAGCCCCTGGAAACGGGTTTTCCACGGGCCGAAACCATGCACGCCGGCGATCGTGTCGACCGCCATGAAACCGATATTGTGCCGGTGCAGCGCATAGGACGCGCCGGGATTTCCGAGGCCGGCAAAGATCTTCACTTTGCCGGCCTCCGACTAAGGCGTCCGGCGAAGATTTTCACACCGCCGGCCTCGAATGATCAGGCTCAGGCCGCGGCCGGTTCTTCGGCGGCAGCTTCGCTTTCGGCGTTCTCGCTCTTCAGCGCCGACGGCGCGACCATCGTGGCGATGGTGAAATCGCGGTCGCTGATGTGCGAGACGACGCCCTTGGGCAGGGTGACGGCGCTGATGTGGATCGAATCGCCGACGTCGAGACCAGCCAGGCTGATGTCGATCTGGTCGGGGATGGCGTTCGACGGGCAATCGAGCTGAAGCTCGTGGCGAACGATGTTGAGTACCGCGCCGCGCTTCATGCCGGGCGACTGGTCTTCATCCATGAAGTGCACCGGCACTTCGACGGTGATGACGGCATTGCCGACGAGGCGGAAGAAATCGACATGGATCGGCCGGTCGGAAACCGGATGGAACTGCACGTCGCGCGGCAGGGTGCGAACCGTATCGCCGCCGGCGATCTCGATCTCGATGACCGAGTTCATGAAGTGGCCGGTGGACAGCTGGCGGACCAGCAGTTTTTCCTCGACATGGATCGGGGTGGCGGCGGAACCGGCACCATAGATCACGGCGGGGACGCGGCCGGTACGACGCACGGCACGAGAGGCTCCCTTGCCTGCCCGTTCGCGCATCTCGGCCGCGAGCTTCAACGTTTCGCTCATTGCTCGCTTCTCCAAAAATAGCAAAATTCGCGCCGCCCCGGCCTCCAGGGATGCAGATGGGGATGACGCGAAGCGGCGCGGATAGGCGATGCGAGCCTGAAAAGCAAGTTTGCCTTTGGCGCCGGCAAGCAAAACCACCGATACCCCATAAAGCAACTAGGATATGGTCGCGATTGTCATTCGGCCCTCAGCCCGCCGGGTGATGTCAGCGCGGCACCGGTCTCCCCCGCGCGCTGTCACTATGCGGCGGAAGCGCCTCGCCCGACCTCCCCGGTCAGTTCAGCCTGGCGACGCTTCCGCCGATTTTTTTGCAAGCGGAGGAAAATGTCATGCCGGCGGCCACCGTCCTGATCGTTCCCGGCTACAATGGCTCCGGCCCCGATCACTGGCAGACGCGCTGGCAGGCGGAACGCCGAGATTGCCGCCGGGTCGAACAGGCCCGCTGGAACGATCCCGATCCCAACGGCTGGTGCACTGCGCTGGCGGCCCATGCTGCCGCTGCCGAGCCGCCGGTCATCATCGTTGCCCACAGCCTCGGCTGCGCCACGGTCGCGCACTGGGTGGCGCGCGGCGGCAACATCGCGGGCATCGCCGGCGCCCTGCTGGTGGCGCCCTGCGACGTCGAACGTCCCGGCCTGCCGGATTGCATCACCCGCTTCGCACCGATGCCGCGGGTGGCGTTGCCGTTCCGCTCGACGGTGGTCGCCAGCAGCAACGACAGCTATGCGACGCTTGAACGGGCCCGCGCCTTTGCCTCCGACTGGGGCAGCGCCTTCGTCAACGCCGGGCAGATCGGGCATATCAACGCCGCCTCGGGCCTCGGCAACTGGCCGTTCGGCAAGGTCCTGCTCGACACGCTGATTGGCACGGCGAGCGCCGACCGATCGCCCTATGTCCGCGCCGCGGCGTTGCGGAGTGCAGCAGCACCCCCGCCCTGAGCCGGCGGCGTCAGGGCATGGCCTCGACGCTCAACCCGCGCGACTTCAGCATGGCGACAAGGCCATCCGTCCCGCCGAGATGCCCGGCGCCGACCGCGACGAACAGCTTGCCGGGCCGCTTCATCACGCCGACCATCCAGTCGGCCCAGCGGCGGTTGCGATTGGTCAGCAACGTCGCCTGCAGCACCGGGGAGGCGCGCGTCTCGCTGGCGAAATCGCGGGCGATGGTCTCCACGTTGCCGGCCCGCCACGCCGCCATCAGACCGGCGATTTCCTGTTTCGCGGCGGCGACATCGTCGAGCGTCGCCTCGAGCATCTTGACCTGGTCGGCCTCGGGCAGGCCGGCGAGATAGCCCAGCTGCTGCTCGGCGGTCTCCAGCCCGATGATCGGCTTTTTCGCCGCCTTGGCACGCGCCGTCAGCGCCGGTTCGACGCCATCGGCGGGGCTGAGGCCCATGGCGGCAAAGCTCGCCTCGCTGAGCGTCACCGCCGCCAGCCAGGTCGCCATCTGGTCGAGCGCGGCGATCGGCACGCCCGACGCTGCGGCGGCCGGCGGCAGCTTGGCGGCGAATTCGGGCGCGATGCGCGCCGACAGCGGCTTGCCGCCGGGCACGAAGCCGAGCTTCTGCACGACCGGCGCCAGTGCCAGCGGGTCCTCGGGCATCACCGCCTCCAGCACCAGCGTATCGGCGGCGGTGAAGCGATCCATGATGCGCGGCGATTGCCAGTTTTCCCCCTTGGGCAGCGCGTGGATGCTGCCGAACAGGGTGATTTCGGTATCGGCATCACGGACCACGAACAGCGCCGGGGCAGCCGCGGCAGGCGCCGCCACCAGCAGGACCAGCAGCCCGAACAACAATCGCATCAAGCTGCGTCCTTCGCCCAATATTTGTCCTTCAGCAGCCGCTTGTACAGCTTGCCGGTGTCGTGCCGAGGCAGTTCGGCCAGGAAATCGATGCTCTTGGGGCATTTCACATGACTGAGACGTGAGCGGACAAAGGCGATCAGCTCCGCTTCCAGCTCCGGCCCCGCGCGCGCCATGTCGCGCGGCTGCACCACCGCCTTCACAGCCTCCCCCATCTCGGCATCGGGCACGCCGAACACCGCCACATCAGCCACCTCCGGATGCAGGGTCAGCGCGTTTTCAGCCTCTTGCGGGTAGACGTTGACACCACCCGAGATGATCATGAAGGCGGCGCGGTCGGTCAGGAACAGATAGCCGTCGTCATCGACATGGCCGATGTCGCCGAAGGTGGCGCCGTGCTCGCCGGTGACGCTCGCGGTCTTTTCCGGGTCGTTGTGATAGCTGAAGCTGCCGCCGCCGTGGAAATAGATGCGGCCGGTCTGTCCAGGCGCCAGGATGCTGTCGTCGTCGCCGAGCACCCGGATGGTGCCCAGGATCGACTTGCCGACACTGCCCGGCTTTTGCAGCCATTCCTGCGGGGTGATCGAGGTGAAGCCGGCGCCTTCCGTGGCCGAGTAATACTCATAGATCACCGGCCCCCACCAGGCGATCATCGCGTGCTTCACATCGACAGGGCACGGCGCCGCGGCGTGGATGGCGACCTTGAGACTCGACAAATCGTATCTTGCGCGCACGTCCTCGGGCAGCTTCAGCATGCGGACGAACATCGTCGGCACCAGCTGGCTGTGGGTGATCCGGTGTTTTTCGACCAGCGCCAGATAGGCCTCGGGCTCGAACCGTTCCATGACGATGACGGTGCCGCCGAACCGGTGGACGGCCATGCAATAGCGCAGCGGCGCGGCGTGATAGAGCGGCGCCGGCGACAGATAAACCATGCCGGGCGCGAACTGGTACAGCATCGCGACCAGCCCGGTCAGCGCGTCGCCGGCCTCGATCGGCCCCTCCGGCAGCGCGCCGCGCACGCCCTTGGGCCGGCCGGTGGTGCCGCTCGAATACAGCATGTCGCGGCCGCAGCTTTCGTCGGCGATGCGCGTGGCGGGCATCGCCGCCAGCGCGATATCGAGGTCGGCGAAGCCCGCCACCGGGCCTCCACTCGCAAAGCGTGCCGCCACATCGGGGGCGGCAGCGCTCGCCACGGCACCGAGCGCCGCGCCGGCGAACACCGCCCTGGCGCCCGAATCCTGGACGATATAGCCCGCTTCATCGGCCGTCAGCTTGGTCGACATGGCGACGAACACGATACCCGCCCGCTGCGCGCCCCAGCAGATCGGCAGGTAATCGATGCTGTTGTGCATCAGTATGACGATGGTGTCGCCGCGCTGCAGACCATGGGCGCGCAGCAGCTGCGCCACCTGGTTAGATCGCGCCTCCAGCCCGGCATAGCTCAGCGTGCGGCCGCTGTCCGCCATGATGATGGCGGGGGCATCGGGCCTGGCGGCGGCGTGGACGGACGGATGCATGACGATTTTCCCCGGATGTCGTGTTTTGCAGAGTGCTTAGCGCGCCGACGCGCCGCCGTCATCCCGCCGATGCCGAGACCATGCCGCGCCGATGCGCCCAGCGGTCGAAGGCAATCACCAGGGCCATCAACCCGGCAAAGAACATCACCAGCCCCAAGATGTTCATCGCCACCTGCACGGCGCCGTACTTGCCGATGTCGATGAAGAAATAGGCATATTTGCCGGTCGACAGCCCGCGCGTCAGGGCGACGATGCAATAGGCAAAGGGAAACGCCAGCGCCGGCCACAGTGCCCGCCAGGCGAGCTGCACCCGCGGTACCAGCACCAGCCACCAAAGTGCATAGGCCAGCGGCACGACGCTGTGCAGCACGGTATCGACCACCAGCCGCAGCCCGGTCACCGGATTATAGCGCGCCAGCAGCTTATTGTAGATGACACCGACGACGACGATGTAGACCGCGGCCGCCGCCATCGTTCCCGGCCGAGTCAGCAGCCCGCCGCCGGCACCCCGCGCCGCATAGCGCGCCGCAATCGCCGCCACGAGCGTGTTCGACCAGATGGTGAAATAACCGAAAAGCGACGCGACCGCGAGCATCGGCGAAGTGCCCTTCACCATCGCCGCCGTAGCATTGAGGCCGGCCTGCGTGACCACCGCCCCACCTGCAAGAAGCGCGACGAGCATCGCTGCCCGCCGCGCTGTCGTCATGTCTTCGTACTGCATGACCACACGCTAGCGGAAAGCCCAGCGCGCCGACAATAGGGCTAGCCCAGCTGCACCTCGGCGGTCTTCCCCTCGTAATCCTGCTTCGGATCGCGGCCGAGCAGCGACTTGATGCCGGCCACGAGGCTGCTGCCATTCTCCCAGATCTCGGCGCGTTCGGCATCGAGACGGAACAGCACCAGATTGGGATCGTCCTTGCCCTGTTCGTACCAGGCAGCGACATGGCTGTTCCACAGCCGGTCGATATTGGCGCGATCATTGTCGACCGCCAGCGTGCCGTGGACGGTGGCGAACAGGTCGTGGCCCTTGGACGTGAAGGTCGCGATCGCCCGCGAGCTGCCGGTGCCGGTCACCGCATCGAACAGCGCATTGTCACGGCCGCCGAAAAACCAGATCGGGCTGGCGTCGTTCTCGAACTGCGCGGTCATCGGCCGGGCATGGCCGTCCTCGGCGCCATCGATGCCGAGCATCATGGTGCGATCGGATTCGAGCGCGTCCCAGAACTTCTCTTCGAGTTCCTGCGGGGTGGCCATGTCGTGTCTCCTTGCCTGATGAGGGTTGCCAGCCGAAACGGCGGACGACGCGCGATGGTTCCGGTGCCGTTTGCGTTGTGGCGCCGCTGGCGGCATGACGATCGGACATGAGCTCAACCGCCATCCCCGACATCGCGCCGTTCCACGCCATGACGATCAGCCGTCGTGCCTATCAGCTGGAGGCAACCGGACGTTCGATCATCCACATGGAATTCGGCCAGCCGTCGACCGGCGCGCCCACGGCGACCATCGCGCTTGCTCATCAGCTGCTCGACCGGCCCGACAACGGCTATTGGGAAAGCGCTGCGCTGAAGGCGCGCATCGCGCTTCACTATGCCGACAGCCATGGCCTCGCCATCGATCCCGAACAGATCGTGCTGACCTGCGGCGCCTCGCCAGCGTTCGTGCTGGCGCTGTCGTGCCTGTTCGCGCCGGGCGCCCGGGTCGCCATCGCCCGCCCCGGCTATGTCGCCTATCGCAACACGCTGAAGACGCTGCACCTTGTGCCGGTCGAGATCCCCTGCGGCGCCGCCGAACGTTACCAGCTGACCGCCGCCGCCCTCGAGGCGCTCGAACCGGCGCCCGACGGCGTTATCATCGCCAGCCCGGCTAACCCGACCGGCACCATCATCGGCGACTCCGAAATGGCCGCCATTGCCGACGTCTGCCGGGCGCGCGGCATCCGCATCATCTCCGACGAGATCTACCACGGCCTCAGCTATGTCGGCCCGGCGCGATCGATGCTCGAATTCGCGCCCGACGCGCTGGTCGTCAACAGCTTCTCCAAATATTTCAGCATGCCGGGCTGGCGGCTCGGCTGGCTGCTGGTGCCGCCGGCGTTGATCGGCGCGGCGCGGGCACGGATGGGCAATCTGTTCCTGACACCGGGCTCGCTGGCCCAGCATGTCGGGCTGGCGGCGTTCGATTGCCGCGACGAACTCGATGGCCATATCGTCACCTATGCGCGCAACCGCGACCTGCTGCTGGCGGCGCTGCCGGCGCTCGGCCTCGCCCATATCGCGCCGCCCGACGGCGCCTTCTACATCTATGCCGACATCGGCCATCTGACCGACGACAGCCTGGCCTTCTGCGCCCGGCTGCTCGAGGAAACCGGCGTCGCGATCGCCCCCGGCATCGATTTCGATCCCGTCGACGGCCATTGCTTCATGCGCTTCAGCTTTGCCGTGTCGACGCCGCTGGTCGAGGCGGCGATCGGCCGGCTGGTCCCCTGGTTCGCCGCGCAACCGGCCCTTTCGCCGGCCCGCCGGCAGGCCTAGCATCAGGCCCGAGGAGCCGCGCCATGACCACGCATTTTCGCACCTGCCACATCTGCGAAGCCAATTGCGGCATCGTCGTGGAAACCGCAGGCCGCACGGTGCTGTCGATCAAGGGCGACGCCGAAAACCCGCTCTCGCGCGGCCATATCTGCCCCAAGGCGACGGCCATCGCCGACCTGGAAAGCGACCCCGACCGGCTGCGCACGCCGGTAAAGCGCGTCGGCGATGACTGGCAACCCATCGGCTGGGACCAGGCCTATGCTGAAATCGCCGCCCGTGTCGCCGGCATGCGCACCGGCGGCGGCGAGACGGCGATCTATGTCGGCAACCCGAACGCCCACAACTACAGCGTCACGCCGCAGATCCCGCTGCTGCGCAAGGCACTCGGCGCCCGCAACAACTTCTCTGCCTCCAGCGTCGACCAGGTGCCGCACCAGCTCGTCCAGATGTGGATGTACGGCCATAATGCGCTATTCCCCGTCCCCGACATCGACCACGCGCAGCACATGGTCATCATCGGCGGCAATCCGCTGGCGTCGAACGGCAGCGTTTGGACCGTCCCTGACGTCAGGAAGCGCATCCAGGCGCTGCAGGCGCGCGGCGGCACGCTGACCGTCATCGATCCGCGGCGCACCGAAACCGCGGAGATCGCCGACGCCCATCATTTCATCCGCCCCGGCAGCGACCCGGCGCTGCTCGTCGGCCTGCTGCTGGCGCTCGACGCGGCCGGGCTGGTGGCCCCCGGCCGGCTGGCCCCGATGCTCGCCGGCTGGGACGACGCCTGGGCCGCCCTCCGCCGGTTCGACATCGCCGCCTGCGCCGCTGCCTGCGGGATTGCAGAGCCGGTGATTCGCGACCTCGCCACCACGCTGGGCAGCGGCGAACCCGCGGTCGTCTATGGCCGCATCGGCGTGTCCACCGCCGAATTCGGCACGCTCAACCACTGGCTGATCAACCTCATCAACATCGCCACCGGCAATCTCGACCGTGTCGGCGGCGCCATGTTTTCGTCCCCCGCCGTCGACATCGTCGGCCAGACCGGATCGGGCACCCGCGGCCGCTTCCACAGCCGCGTTTCGGGCCATCCCGAGATCCTGGGGGAATACCCCGCCGTCGCCATGGCGGAGGAAATCGCGACGCCAGGTGAGGGCGAGGTCCGCGCGCTGTTCACCATCGCCGGCAACCCGGTGCTGTCGGTGCCCGATGGCGGCGCGCTCGATGCGGCGCTCGCCGGGATCGAGCTCATGGTCAGCATCGACATGTACGTCACCGCCACCAGCGCCCATGCCCATTACATCCTGCCGCCATGCGGCCCGCTGGAAAAGGACCATTACCCGCTGTTCCTGGCGCCGATCGCCACGCGCAACTTCGCCAATTATTCGCCGCCGGTGTTCGACCGCACGCCAGGCACGAAAAACGACTGGGAAATCGTCGCCGAGCTCGCCCGCGCCATCGCCGGCGCCCTTGGCCAGCCGCTGCCCAATATCGTGCCGCCGCGCGAAACGCTCGACCGTATGCTGCGCAACAGCCCGCGCGGCCTGACCCTCGCCGATATCGAGGCACATCCGCACGGCCTCGATCTCGGCGCCCATGAACCGCGCCTGCCGGAACGGCTGAAGACGCCGGACAAGACCATCGCCTGCGCGCCCGAACTGCTCATCGCCGACCTCACCGGGCGCTTCGCTGCCTGGCTTGCAGCCGCGCCCGGCGACGGCCTGCTCCTCATCGGCCGCCGCCATGTCCGCAACAACAATAGCTGGCTCGGCAATTCACCGCGCCTCGCCAAGGGGCCGCTGCGCTGCACGCTGATGATTGCCCCCGATGACGCCGCCGCCCGCGCCATCGCCGATGGCGACCTGGTCAGCATCGCCAGCAGCGTCGGCCGCGTCGAGGTCGTCGCCGAGGTCACCGATTCGGTCATGCCCGGCGTCGTCTCCCTGCCTCATGGCTTCGGCCATGGCCGCAAGGGCGTCCGCCTCGGCGTCGCCCGGCAACGTCCCGGCGTCTCCATCAACGACCTGACCAGCCGCGACCGTATCGACCCCCTGTCGGGCAACGCCGCGCTGGTCGGCACGCCGGTTACCGTCGCCCGTATCGTCGAGGCAGTTGCAGCGGAATAGGGGAGCGGCTAAGGAGCCCGCTCTATGGCATTCAAACTCCCCGATCACACCGACCGCGCCAAAGCCGCGGCCGAAGCCCGCAAGGCCGCCCTCGACAAGTTCAAGAGCGCGCCGCCCCCCAACGAGGAAGCCCTCGCCGCCCGCGCCCGCGCCGCCGAAAAGCGCGCCGAACGCGAGGAAGAGCGCAAGAAGGAACGCGCCGAAGCCGCCGTCCGCGCCGAGGAAGCTCGCCTCGCCAAGGAAGCCGAAGCCGTGGTCAAGGCCGAACAGGACCGCCTGGTCGCAATCGCCCGCGAAGCGGCGGCGAAGGCCGCCCGCGACGCGCGCTACGCGGCGCGGAAAAAAGGCCGGTAACAAGGCCTCCGGCGGCCGGGCCTGAGGCCCGGACCCCGTTTTCTTGAGTTCCCGGCTTACGCCTGAGTGCGAAGCTCCGGGAGCGGCGAACAACTCACTTGTGTCGTTTGCCAGCACGGTGGGACGTCGATCGGAACGTCGTACCTTGTATGGGGTCGGTCGTTGCCGTCTCCATTGAGCGACCATCGCGCGCGACAGTGAAGGTGCGCACGACAAGCAATTGGCCGTCTCTCTGCGCGCGCTCCTCGATCTGCCGTTGGCCGGTTCGACGAACCGCTATCGTGACATTGCCGCCATGTGTCGAACGAAGTGGCACATAGTCGCCGCCGAGACGCGCGGTATAGGATGTCCCGAGCAGATTGGACCGACTGAACTGATCCCCTTCAAGACGTAACTGCGTCGTTCTGACGATCTCGGGCACCTCGATATACTCCACGCCCTGCCACTTGCCCGAGACCGGATGCGCGCCGGGAGGCGCGGGCGCGAGACGTCGGGCGAGGTATTCGGTTCGCAATGGAATTGACACGCCGGGGCGATGATCTATCGCGACATATGTCGCGGTCTGATCATCGGCTGCAACGGTCATTGTCGTCAGCCGGTCGAGCGGCGGACCGATGATATGGGTGACGATCGATCGCGGGCCTGTGACGGTCACGGATTCCGTGGCAACGTCGGGATCACCAGCCACAGGGTGCATTTTGCCGTCTGCCGGATGGGATCGCTGCGGCGCGCAGGAGTCGCACGCATATTGCCCGTCTCGAACTAGGTAACTGTCAGTAGCGAGACCGCTCTGCCTGTCGAGGTCGGCAATCCAGTCCCCATCAAACGGGCTCGCGGCCTGGGCTGGTGCGTTGGCGAGAAGGCCGTGAAGCGCAATTGCCAAGAACGCCGACTTCATGACCAACCGCCTTGCTTGTCAGCCATTTCTGCCGGCCTCATTCCTCTGTATGGCACCAAAAGCCGCAGGGGCGCTGTCAAATCGGGGTCTGGGGCCAAGGCCCCAGCCGCCGGAGGCCCTTAATCTCCCTCGAACCCCAACAGCGCCGTCACCTCAACCCCTGCAGCCGCCAGCCGCGCAGCGCCGCCGAGGTCCGGCAAATCGACCACGAACGCCGCCCGCTCGACCACCGCCCCCGCCCCGCGCAGCAACTCGACACCCGCCAGCGCGGTCCCGCCCGTCGCGATCAGGTCGTCGACCAGCAGCACATTCGCGCCCGGCGTCACGGCGTCGGCGTGCATTTCGATCCGATCCTGGCCATATTCCAGCGCGTAGTTGATGCCCGTCACCCGCCCCGGCAGCTTGTTCTTTTTCCGCAGCAGCACCATCCCGCAGCCGAGGCGATGCGCCAGCGCCGCGCCGAAGATAAAGCCGCGCGCCTCGATGCCGGCGATCAGGTCGGGCACCGGGCCCGACGCGGCCAGGCGCTCGATCGTCGCGGCAAAGCCAGCGCCGTCGAGCAGCAGCGTGGTGATGTCGCGAAACTGGATGCCGGGCTTGGGATAATCCGGGATGGTGCGGACCAGCGCCCGCAATTCGGCATCGGTCATCATCATTCCCCCTGACGGCAAAGGGGCGACCATTCCGCTGGAATGGCCGCCCCCGCGCGTTCGTATCGCCTATCGTTCAGACGTTATCAACGACGTTCGAGCGTGCCTTGCCCTTGATGTCGGCCCAGACCTTCCGATAGCTGAGGTAACCAAGGCCGGTGAGGATCAGCAGGAAAATGATCGCGGCAACGCCGGTTTCCTTGCGTGCTTCAAGCTTGGGCTCGGCGGTCCAGGTCAGGAAGGCCGACACGTCGCGCGCCATCTGGTCCTTGGTCGCCTTGGTGCCATCGGCATAGGTGATCTGGTCATCGGCGGCCAGCGGCGGCGGCATCGCGATGTTGAGCGAGTGGAAATAGGGATTGTAGTACAGCCCGTCCGGCACCGTCCAGTTGGCCGGCGCATCGGCATAGCCGACCAGCAGCGAATGGACATAGTTGGTCCCGTCCTCACGCGCCTTGGTCATCAGCGACAGGTCGGGCGGATAGGCGCCGTTCTGAGCTGCCCGCGCCGCGACTTCGTTCGGATAGTTCAACGGGAACTTATCCGCCGGGGTCGCCTTGCGGGTCGCCGGCTCGCCGGTCTTGTCGTCGATCGACGGCACTTCATACTGCGCCGCGAGCGCCTTCACCTCGGGTTCCGAGAAACCCAGCGCTGCCAGGTCGCGGAAAGCGACGCGATTGATAGAATGGCAGGCCGAGCAGATTTCCTTGTAGACTTGGAAACCGCGCTGCAGCTGCTTGCGGTCGAAGGTGCCGAGCACCCCCAGGTTGCCGGGGCCGTTGTGGGTCCAGGCGATCTCCTCGGGATGCTTGTGCAGCTTCTCGACGGGATCCTCGGGGACCACGTCGCGGGGCTGGATGGCGCCCCACAGCACGGTGATGACGAACAGCAGGCCGAGGCCAAGCGCACCAAGACGAATCATCGATGGAACCCTTATTCAGCCGGCTGCGCGGCGGCGCCGCCGAGACCGCCCGCGCCGCCCGTCGGCGTCTTGCCGTATTTGGCAAGCACGGCGTCCGAGATCGACCGGGGCAGCGGCAGCGTCTTTTCGAAGCGGCTGACCAGCGGCGTGATGATGAGGAAGTGCGCGAAGTAATAAGCCGTCAGCACCTGGCTGAGCCGCACCCAGGGTTCCGCCGCCGGCTTGCCGCCGCAGACGCCGAGCACGAGGCAGACCACCACGAACACCCAGAACAGGATACGATTGAGCGGACGATAGCTGTTCGAGCGCACCGGCGACGTGTCGAGCCAGGGCAGGAAGAACAGCAGCAGGATCGACGCGAACATCGCGATCACGCCCCACAGCTTGGCGGGAATGAACAGGAAGTCGGTCGTGAAGGCGCGCAGGATCGCGTAGAACGGCCAGAAATACCATTCCGGGACGATGTGTGCCGGCGTCGACAGCGAGTTGGCGGGGATATAATTATCCGGTTCGCCCAGCGCGTTCGGCGCGAAGAACACCACGGCGGCGAACAGCGTCAGATAGACGCCAAGGCCGAAGAAGTCCTTGGCGGTGTAATAGGGGTGGAACGGCACGGTATCCTGCGGGCCCTTCACATCGACGCCGGTCGGGTTGTTCGACCCCGGGATGTGCAGCGACCAGACGTGCAGGATGATCACGCCGAAGATCACGAACGGCAGCAGATAATGCAGCGAGAAGAAACGGTTGAGCGTCGCGTTGTCGGGTGCAAAGCCACCGAGCAGCCAGGTCTGGATGGCACTGCCGACGAGCGGAATCGCCGAAAACAGCCCGGTGATGACGGTGGCGCCCCAGAAGCTCATCTGGCCCCACACAAGGACATAGCCCATGAACGCGGTCGCCATCATCAGCAGGAAGATGACCAGGCCGAGCATCCACAGCACTTCGCGGGGCGGCTTGTACGATCCGTAATACAGGCCGCGGAAGATGTGCACATAGACGACGCCGAAGAAGAAGCTGGCACCCACCGCATGCATGTAGCGCAGCATCCAGCCCGAATTGACGTCGCGCATGATGTGCTCGACGCTATCGAAGGCGACGGCGACATTGGCGGCATAATGCATGCCAAGCACGACGCCGGTGATGATCTGGATGACCAGTGCGACACCGGCGAGAACGCCGAAATTATAGAAATAATTCAGGTTCTTCGGCGTCGGGTAGCCGGCGCCAAGGGCACCGTAGACAAAGCGCGGCAGCGGCAGCCGGCTGTCCATGAATTTGCCGATCTCGGTGGTCGGCTGATACTGCTTGGCCCAGGGAAAGCTCATCTGATCCTCCTCAGCCGATCGTCACGGATGTTGGCGACTTGAATGCATAGCTCGGCACCTCGAGATTGGTCGGCGCCGGGCCGCCACGAATGCGGCCGGCGGTGTCGTACTGCGAGCCGTGGCACGGGCAGAAATAACCGCCGAAATCGCCGCGCTTCTCACCCTCGCGAGCGCCCAGCGGCACGCAGCCGAGGTGGGTGCAGACGCCAAGCGTGATCAGCCACTTTTCATTGCCGGGCTTGGTGCGCTCGGCCAGAGTCTGCGGATCGCGCAGGCTCTTCACATCGACCTTGTTGGCCTCCGCAATCTCGGCCGGGGTCAACTGGCGGGCGAACACCGGCTTGCCGCGCCACGACACCACCACGGCCTGGCCGGGCTGGATCGGCGTCAGGTCGAGGTCGATCGACGCCAGCGCCAGCACGTCGGCCGACGGGTTCATCTGGTTGACCAGCGGCACGACCACCGCGGCGGCGCCGGCGGCGGCAAAGGCGCCGGTGGCGACATACAGGAAATCGCGCCGGCGCTCGCCTTCGGGCGCCAAGCCGGTGTCGAGGGGAAGCCGCGTCTCGCTAGCCATCAAGGACCTCTGAAAAAGAAACCATCCGGGTGTCACCTGCGCGCCACCCGTATCAGCGCCGCAATAGTCGTATCATAGCAGATAACGCAACGCCCTTTGTGCGGACAAATTGGCGCAAGGGTGCAGGTGACCGGATTGCAACGTTACGCGCTTTTGCGGGGTTCCGTTTCGGCACACGATGCGGTTAATGGCGCCATGTACACGCTCGATGACCGCCAGACCGCCGCCCAGACCTGGTTCCGACAGCTGCGCGACGACATCTGCGCCGCGCTTGAAAAGATCGAGGACGAGGGGACCGGCGACGCGCCGGCCGGGCGCTTCGAACGCACCGCCTGGCAGCGCCCCGACCCGAGCGGCGAGGACGGCGGCGGCGGCGTCATGTCGGTGCTGAAGGGCCGCGTCTTCGAAAAGGCCGGGGTCAACATCTCCACC
Organism: Sandarakinorhabdus sp. DWP1-3-1; assembly: GCF_049896705.1. NCBI lineage: Bacteria > Pseudomonadati > Pseudomonadota > Alphaproteobacteria > Sphingomonadales > Sphingosinicellaceae > Sandarakinorhabdus > Sandarakinorhabdus sp. DWP1-3-1. The sequence goes on from NZ_JAFCUV010000001.1 coordinate 1,200,535, forward strand.
GTCCACGGCAGCTTCAGCCCGGAATTCGCCAAGCAGATCAATGGCGCCGGCGAGGATCCGCGCTTTTTCGCGACCGGTATCAGCCTCGTCATCCACCCGTGCAACCCGCACGTGCCGGCTGTACACATGAACACCCGCCACCTCGTCACCACCAAGCGCTGGTTCGGCGGCGGCGCCGATCTCAACCCCGCCCTGCCCGACACCGGGCAGACCGAGGCGTTTCACGCCGCGCTGAAGACCATGTGCGACGGCCATGATCCGGCGCACTACCCGGCCTATGCCAAATGGGCGGAAGAATATTTCTGGGTACCGCACCGCAACCGCCATCGCGGCGTCGGCGGCATCTTCTACGATCATCTCGACAGCGGCGACTGGGACCGGGATTTCGCCTTCACCCAGGATGTCGGCCGCACCTTCAACAGCATCTATCCGCAGCTGGTGCGCGAAAAGATGCACCAGCCGTTCACCGCCGAGGAGCGGCTGGCGCAGCTGCGCTATCGCGGCGTCTATGCCGAGTTCAACCTCGTCTACGATCGCGGCACGACCTTCGGCCTCAAGACCGGCGGCAATGTCGACGCCATCCTGATGAGCCTGCCGCCGGAAGCGCGCTGGGATTGAGCGCCGGCCTGATCCCCGTTCCCGCCGGCCATGTGGCGACGGTGGTCACCAGCCTCGAAATGCTGGCGCCGCCACCCGTCGCCGGCCCCAGCAAGTCGGCGCTGCGGCTCGAACGCTGGCCGGCGCCGGTCGATCGGGAACGCTATCGCGCGCTGTTCCGCCAGATCGGCCAGGAATGGCTGTGGCGCGGCCGGCTGGTCATGGACGATGCCGAACTCGGCCGCGTCCTCGACGCCGACACCACCGAAGTCCATGTCGTCACCCGACGCGATGGCGTCGCGGTCGGGCTGCTGGAGCTCGACTTCGCCGTGCCGGATGAATTCGAGATCGCCTATTTCGGCCTCGTCCCCGGTATAACCGGCAACGGCCATGGCGCCTGGCTCATGGCGCATGCGCTGCAGCTCGGCTGGACCGGCGGCGCCGCCCGGCGGGCCATCACGCGCGGCTGGGTTCACACCTGCGACCTCGACCACCCTTCGGCGCTCGGCTTCTACCAGCGCGAAGGCTTCAGGCCCTTCGCCCGCGCCGTCGAGATCTACGAGGACCCGCGCGCCGCCGGCCTGTATCCGCCGGATACCGCCCCGCGCGTTCCGCTGCTCTAGCGCAGCTTCAGGTACACCACCGTCGCCGCCACCGCGCTCGCGATCGCCATCAGCATCGCAACGCTGGCACCGATCAGTGCCGCAACGAAGGTGCCGACCGCTTTCAGGCCGACCACGGCGAGCACCGACGCAAACGCCGATCCGACCCCGGCCGCCAGCATCGACGCGCCGAACAGGAACAGCAGCAGCAGCACCAGGAACAGCAGGATCGGCCCGCCGTGCCCCGCCGTCATTGTCCAGCTGCGCTGCACCGCCGCGACCGGGCCGAGCCTATCGACCGCGATGATCGGCGCCACCACATAAAGCCGGGCGACCAGATAGAGCCCGGGCACGATCAACAGCAACATGCCGAGCGCCGTCGGTGCGGCGGTCAGCAGCAGCGCGCCAAGATAGAGGGGGGCCGTGGCAAAGGCCGCCGACAGCGCCAGCCGCGGCGGCTCCTCCGGCACGGCGACCAGCCGGGTCACGGCAAGCTGGGCGATCATCCCGATCAGCGCCGGCAACAGCAGCAGCACCAGAACGATGTCGATCGTATAGCCGGCCATCGTTTGCGGCGGCGTCGGCCCGTACAGCGTCAGCACCATGTCGACGAGCAGCGTGAACGGCGCCGCCACCGCGACCAGTTCACCCAGGCGCGGCCGGATGACGGCGATCGTCGACTGCCAGATGTCGCCGACGGCGAGGCTTGTCACGGCTCAGGCGGCGGCGCGCGGCACGCCGGCCTGCTCCAGCAGAGCCGTCAGCTCGCCGGCCTGGTACATCTCCATCATGATGTCCGAGCCGCCGACAAATTCGCCCTTCACGTACAGCTGCGGCACCGTCGGCCAATCGGAATAGGTCTTCACGCCCTGGCGGATTTCCGGGTCGGCGAGCACGTCGACAGTCTCGAAATCGACGCCGAGCCGTTCGAGGATGGCGATCGCCGTCGATGAAAAACCGCACTGGGGAAACAGCGGCGTGCCCTTCATGAACAGCACCACGTCGTTGGTGGTGACGAGCTGTTCGATACGTTGGTTGATGTCGGACATGATGCCTCCTCAGGCCGCGATTGTAGTCAATTTCAGGGCATGGAGCACCCCGCCCATGCGGTCGCCGAGCGCGTTGTAAACGAGCTTGTGCTGCTTCACCCGGGGCAGGCCGGCGAACTGCGCCGCCGTCACCGTCGCCGCATAGTGGTCGCCGTCACCGGCCATGTCGACGATCTCGACCGTCGCGCCCGGCAGCGCCGCGAGGATCGCCGCCTCGATATCGTGCGCTGCCATCGGCATCGGATTACATCGCTTCCATGATCTGCCGGCGGGCAATCTGGCCCTGCTCCAGCAGCGCTGCCCGGATGTCGGCCTCGGCGACGCCTTCGATGCCCAGGTCGGCGACGAGCTTGCGGACGACATCCTCGTCGCCGGCTTCCTCCAGATCGGCAAGGATGATCGTCTTGGCATAGGCGTCGGCGGCATCGCCGGTCAGCCCCAGCTTGGCGGCCGCCCACAGGCCGACGAGCTTGTCGCGGCGCGCCGCCACCTTGAACTGCAGCTCCGCATCATGGGCGAACTGGTTTTCAAAGGCATTTTCGCGACTGTCGAACGTGGTCATCAAGGGCTCCGGCAACGGCTGTCCCGTCGCAGATAGAGCCGCTGCGCCGCAGGTTCAATGACGAAGCGTGTCGAACCCCGGCAGCGCATCGAGTCATTGTAAGCCGGACAAGCGCGCGCTATGTGCAATGCACCGCCCCGGGCGCGCCCTTTCCGGGTGTCTCCGGGGCGTCCCGTTTCATCTTGCGTTCGCCCAGCCCGCGGCGAACCATCTGAGGAGGAAGCCATGACCCGGCGCCGCCAGATCTACGAGGGCAAGGCCAAGATCCTCTATGAGGGGCCCGAACCCGGCACGATCATCCAGTATTTCAAGGATGATGCCACCGCGTTCAACGCCCAGAAAAAGGGCACGATCAGCGGCAAGGGCGTGCTCAACAACCGTATTTCGGAGCATCTGTTCACGCTGCTCGCGACGATCGGCATCCCGACGCACTTCATCCGCCGCCTCAACATGCGCGAGCAGCTGGTCCGTCAGGTCGAGATCGTGCCGATCGAGGTCGTCGTCCGGAACGTCGTCGCCGGCAGCCTCGCCAAGCGTTTTGGGCTGGAAGAAGGCACCACCCTGCCCCGCACCATCCTCGAATATTACTACAAGGACGACGCGCTCAACGACCCGCTGGTCACCGAGGAGCATATCGCCGCCTTCGGCTGGGCCACCCAGGAGGAAATGCACGACATCGCCGACATGGCGATTCGCGTGAACGACTTCATGGCCGGGCTGTTCGCCGGCGTCGGCATCCGCCTCGTCGATTTCAAGCTCGAATTCGGCCGGCTCTTCGACGGCGAATTCAGCCGCATCATCCTTGCCGACGAGATCAGCCCCGACGGCTGCCGGCTGTGGGACATGAAGACCAACGAAAAGCTCGACAAGGACCGTTTCCGCCGCGACCTCGGCGGCGAAGTCGAAGCCTATCAGGAAGTCGCCCGCCGTCTCGGCCTGATGCCGGAGGACGAATCCGCCGTCCTGGACCTCGACGAACACCGGAAGTCCCGCGGTAAATAGTCTCCTCCCCCCTCAGGCGGGAGGCGAATCGGTCCCTGACGGCCGGGTGGGGGCCGGACCGGCCACCGATACCGGCAATTTGTATCGCCACCCATCGAACCGCGCCCGCAGGCTGCGATGCCGCGCCAGGTCGACCCGCGCATCGCTGAACGGCGTGACGTCCTCCGGCGGCAACACGCGCGGGCCCGGTTCGGTCGGCGCGTCCCACAGTCGGGACACCCGCGCGGCCACATCCAGCCGCTCGTCGTCCGCCCGGCGCGCCTTTTCCACGGCCATGTCGAACAACGCCATGACGAACCCGATCGCGACGATCCCGCCGACCAGCCAGGCCACGACCCACCAATAGGCGAGCCCGAAGGCCAGGCCCACCAGCACAAAGGGCGCCGCGACCACGCCCAACAGAAACGCCCGCCCCATCAGCGCGGCCAGTCGACCGGCGCCAGCCGCGGCACCCCGAACGCGAACACCAGCGCCCCCCCGATGATGATCGCTGCCGTCAGCACGAAGGCCGGCCCATAACCGGCGGCATCGACGATGGCCCCGGTCACGACCGGCCCGATGACCCCGGCCAGGTTACCCACCGAGCTCTGAACCCCCACCCAGCGGCCCGCCGATGCCGGCCCGGCGAGCGTCTGGCCGCAGACGAACAATATGCCGGTGATGGTGCCGAAACACAGGCTGGTCGGCACCAGCCACAGTGCCAGCGCCAGCGTCGTCTCGGTCTGCGCGATGGCGAGAACACCGATCGCCGACACCGCCGAACAGCCCAAGCCCACGGCGCGCCGCACCGATGCCGACGACCGCCCGCGCGCGATGAAGCGATCGACCAGGCCCGCCGAACCGGCGGCGCCGATGGTTTGGCCGAGGTAGAACAGCGAGGTCAGCAGCGCCATGTCGGTGATGTCGTATCCGCGGACCTTGACGAGATAGAGCGGCAGCCAGGCGATGACGAAGTAGAGCGCATAGGTGCCGGAAAAATGATAGGCGGACATCGCCCAGAGCGACGGCGTGCGCAGCAGCCGCGGATAGGCGCACGCGCATTCATCGCCCGCCGCTGGCGCATCGACTTCGCCGCGCAGCCGCGACCAGGGCAGCAGCCAGACGAGCGTCACCGCGCCGAAGATGACGAACATCTCCCGCCAGCCATACAGCTCCAGGATCACCCCGCCCGCCAGCGTGCCGACCAGCGGCCCCATCGCCAGCCCGCCCGACAGCGCGATATTGGCGGTGCCGCGCCGCGCATCGGGCGCCCGCGCCATCAGCTTCGATGCGCTGGGGAAGGCGACGCCCTCCCCCACCCCCATCAGCAGGCGCAGCACGACCAGCGACGCCAATCCGCCGGCAAAGCCCATCAGCAGTGTCGCCACCGCCCAGATCGCGACGCCGGCCGCCAGCAGCCGATGCACCGACACGCGGTCGGCGAGCCAGCCCGACAACATCAGGAACGGCACATAGGTCCAGAAGAACGACGACACGACGACGCCATAGCCGGTCGCCGACAGGCCCATCTCGTCCTTGATCAGCGGCGCCGCGATCGAGACCGCGCCGCGATCGACATAGTTGAGCATGATCGCCGCGCCGACCATGACCACCAGGCCCAGCGATGGCCCGGCGGCCCCGGGGGCGCGGCCGGCAGCGGGGGTCGTCGCGTCGCGAGATGCCATGGCCAAAGGCTGGCACAACCGGAATGAAAGTCAACGACGCGACAGTGCGCCGCCTGATGCCGCCCGCCAGCAACTGGCAATATTGCAACACTGCCCCGGAATCGTTGCCTGGTCCGTCACGAATTATTGACCGGATCTGCAACAGATGGTGGATAGGGTTATAAATCTAACCAAATGGTTAACCCGGGGAGTTACCTTATGCTTGCCAACCAGACCGCGCGCCGCCTGGCGCGTCTGTCCGCCACCACCGCCCTCGCCGCGCTGCTCGCCGCGCCGGTGCTCGCGCAAACCACCGACCAGGGCCTCGCCGCTGCGGAGGACAGCGACACCATCGTCGTCACCGCGACCAAGCGCGCGTCGGACCTGCAGGACGTGCCGTTCTCGATCAACGCCCAGACCCAGGCCGATATCCAGCGGTCGGGCGCCACCACCATCGAGGACCTGTCGCGCAATGTCGCCGGCCTGACCATCCAGAACCTGGGGCCGGGCCAGAGCCAGGTGTCGATCCGCGGTGTCTCCGCCGGGCAAATCGTGCGCGATCAACCCGGCGTCAAGGAACAGGTCGGCTTCTACCTCGATGAATCGGTCATCTCGTTGTCGCTGTTCACCCCCGACATCGACCTGTTCGACCTCAACCGCGTCGAGACGCTGCGCGGGCCGCAGGGCACGCTGTTCGGCTCGGGCTCGGTCGGCGGCACCATCCGCTACATCACCAACAAGCCGACCACGGCCAGCGTCGAAGGCCAGGTCGAAGCCGACATCAATGTCATCGACAAGGGCGGCGTCGGCGGCAGCCTGAAGGGCGCCGTCAACCTGCCGCTCGGCGACAAGGCCGCGGTGCGCGCCGTCGGCTACTACACCCGCTACGGCGGCTTCATCGATGCCATCGGCCCTGCGGGCAAGGACGACGTCAACAGCGGCGAACGCTATGGCGGCCGCATCGCGCTGCTGCTGCAGCCATCCGAAAATGTGAAGATCACCCCGCGCGTGCTGTACCAGGAGGTCCACACCGACGGCTTCAACCGCCAGGAAATCTACAACATCTTCGCCAACCCGTTCACCACCACTCGCCCGGCGGTGACCTTCAAGGAGCGCCAGCAGTATCTGCTGCTGAACGAGCAGTTCCGCGACAAGACCCTGATCGTCGACGGCACCATCGAGGTCGACCTCGACGGCGTCAACGTGACCTCCGTGTCGAGCTATACCGATCGCGACATCCTGGTCAGCCGCGACGCCAGTTCGCTGACCGGCTCGGTCTCGCTCGACCTGGGCTTCCCCGCCGCCGCCGTCACGCTGCCGTCGAACCTGCGCGACACGACGAAGGTGAAGAGCTTCACCCAGGAACTGCGCCTGGGTTCGACAGGCAACGGCAATTTCCAGTGGGTCGTCGGCGCCTTCTACGCCAACACCGACCGCGATTACGACCAGCGCCTGCCGACCCCCGGTTACGACGCCTTCACCGATGCGACGCTGGGGGCCGGCACGTCGGCGGCGGTGTCCAACGGCTTCGAGGTCGATTCGCCGTTCAATTCGGTGCTGCCCTACACGCTCGAGCAGATCTCCGGCTTCGGCGAGGCAAGCTACCGCTTCTTCGACAAGCTGACGATCACCGCCGGCCTGCGCTATTACGCCTATCAGGAGCAGCGCACGATCACGTCGGGCGGGTTGTTCGCGAACGGTGATAGCGGCACCCGCAACAAGACGACATCGACCGGCATCAACCCGCGCTTCCTCGCCAGCTATGCGCTCAACGACGACGTCAACGTCAATGTCCAGGCCGCCAAGGGCTTCCGCCTCGGCGGCGTCAACGATCCGCTCAATGCCAATCTCTGCCAGGGTTCGGACCGCGAGACCTTCGGCAGCTTCCAGAGCTTCGGCGACGAAACGCTGTGGAACTATGAAGCCGGCATCAAGGCGAAATCGGGCGGCATCACCTTCAACACCGCCGTCTTCTACACCGACATCAAGAACCTGCAGACGACGCTCGATGCCGGCTCCTGCTCGTCGCGCATCGTCTTCAACGTGCCCAAGGCGCACACCGTCGGTGTCGAATTCGAGCTGACGGCGCGCCCGGTCGAAGGCTTGCAGCTCGGCGTCTCGGGCAGCGTCCTCGATGCCAAGTTCGATTCGACCGTTACCGCCGGCAACGGCTCGGTGATCGGCGGCATCCGCGATGGCAACCGCCTGCCGACGGTGCCGAAATTCCAGATCTCGGCCAATGCCAACTACAGCTTCCCGATCGGGGAGACGGCGAAGATCGTGCTCAATGCCAGCGTCCAGCACATCGGCGACCGCTTCACCCAGCCGAGCGACCAGGAGCCGCCGGCGTCGTTCTTCCAGTCCGGGCTACCGTTTGGCGGCGCCACCGGCAGCGAAGTCCGCAACATCACGTTGAAGCTGCCGTCGTACCAGCTCGTCAACATCAGCGCCGCGGTCGATTTCGGCCAGGGCCTGTCGCTGACCGCCTACATCAACAACCTGCTCGACGAAAACGCGCTGCTGTCGCTCGACCGCGAACGCGGTGGCCGGGCACGCATCGGCTATGCGACCAACCAGCCGCGGACGTTCGGGCTGACGGCACGAAAGGCGTTCTAGTCGCAGCGCCGCGAGCACGCTGGCGCAGTCAAGCGCGCCGGCAGGCGCCAGACCGGACGGCGGGGCGGCGGGTCCACCCCGCCGAACCCGTCCGACGCGCGGGCTTTGCCCGCGCCCCTGCCTTGGCAGCCCCCGCTAACTGTACGCAATCATCCGCCCGAGCACCGCCACGGACGCCCAGGCCGAAAGCGACACAGCCGCCGCCACCCGCCGCCCCGGCCCCTCCCGCAACAGCCAGCGGAACACCGCCGCATTGACCAGCGCCGCCGCGATCATCGCCAGTTTCCAGCCGAACACCGGCGATGCCACCAGCGACGCCGCATCGGCGGCGAACAGCACCGGGCCGCTGATCGCCATCACCGCCAGCCCGGCAACCGCGACCGGCGTCAGCGCCCGTGACAGCGCCTCCGCCGGCAAGGCCGGAAACGCCCCCAACAGCCGCAGGTCGACGATCCCGATGCCGCCGAGCAGCATCACCAGCCCGAACAGATGGACGACATTCGCCAACGGATAGACGCCGCCACCGCCGGCCCAGGCGGCAATGCCCGAGGTCGACAGCCAGGCGACCAGTCCGGCAAGCACGCCCTAGCGCAACTCGACCGTCTTGCCGTCGATCGTGACCCGCTCGATCCGCATCTCGGGGGTGCCGTCACTGCGCGGATAGCCCTCCAGCGTCACCGCCCTGGCCTTGACCAGCGCATCCTGCTTCAGGCCGCGCGCCTCCATGCGTGCCGTCGGCGCCAGGACCACAACCCAGGTCTTGCCACCATAGCTGACCTTGGCGGCGCCATGCGGGTTGCCCCAGGTGACGCCGGTGACGGGTGCGGTCAGCTTGATCGGCTTGTCACTGGCATAGCTGCTCCAGCCATGATGGGCCTGCGTGGCCTGCGGCGCGGCGAGCAGCGCGGCGACGACAAGGGCGGAACGACGAAAAATGGCCACGGCAGAAGTCTCCCGATATTGCCCCCGCGCCCTGCGAGTATTGCGGCCCGGTGCCGGCGCTGCAACCCAAGATCGGCGACCGGCAGCGGTGACGCAGGGCGCGGCGCAGACAGCACTGGAACAAAACCGGTCCATCGACCATATTACCGCTATGGCCATCCAGATTCGCACCAGCCTCGCCGAGCCGGAAGGTTCGGAGAATTTCGTCCCGCACCGCCCCGAGCGGCCGGAAAAGTCCGAAGGCGGCAAGAAATTCGAGCTGATCAGCGACTACACACCGGCCGGCGACCAACCCGTCGCCATCGCCGAGCTCGTCGCCCAGGCCAATGACGGCGAGCGCGACCAGGTGCTGCTGGGCGTCACCGGTTCGGGCAAGACCTATACCGTTGCCAAGGTCATCGAGGCGACGCAGCGCCCGGCGCTGATCCTGGCGCCCAACAAGATCCTGGCGGCGCAGCTCTATGGCGAATTCAAGAGCTTTTTCCCGAACAACGCCGTCGAATATTTCGTCAGCTACTATGATTACTACCAGCCCGAGGCCTATGTGCCGCGGTCGGACACCTATATCGAAAAGGAATCGAGCGTTAACGAGGCCATCGACCGGATGCGCCACTCGGCCACCCGCTCCCTCCTCGAACGCGACGACGTCATCATCGTCGCCTCGGTGTCCTGCATCTACGGCATCGGCTCGGTTGAAACCTATTCGGCGATGACCTTCACGCTGAAAAAGGGCGAGACGGCCGACAGCCGCGAGATCATCCGGAAGCTCGTCGCGCTCCAGTACAAGCGTAACGACGCCGGCTTCGCCCGCGGCAATTTCCGCGTCCGCGGCGACAATCTGGAGGTCTTTCCCTCGCACTATGAAGACAGCGCCTGGCGCATCAGCTTCTTCGGCGACGAGATCGAGAGCATTACCGAATTCGACCCGCTGACCGGGCAGAGCGTCGCCAAGCTCGACTATGTCAAGGTCTATGCCAACAGCCATTATGTGACGCCCGGCCCGACGCTGAAACAGGCGAGCGAGGCCATCAAGTTCGAGATGACCGAGCGGCTGAAGGAGCTCAACGCCGAAGGCAAGTTGCTCGAGGCGCAGCGCCTCGAACAGCGCACCAATTTCGACCTGGAGATGATCGCGGCCACCGGCAGCTGCGCGGGCATCGAGAATTACAGCCGCTTCCTGACCGGGCGCCTGCCTGGCGAGCCGCCGCCGACCCTTTTCGAATACCTCCCGGAAAACGCTATGCTTTTCGTCGATGAGAGCCATGTCACCGTCGGGCAGTTGGGCGCGATGGCCAAGGGCGATCACCGCCGCAAGATGACGCTCGCCGAATATGGCTTTCGCCTGCCGTCGTGCATCGACAACCGCCCGCTGCGCTTTGCCGAATGGGAGGCGATGCGCCCGCAGACGGTGTTCGTGTCGGCGACGCCGGGCAGCTGGGAAATGGACAAGACCGGCGGCGTCTTCGTCGAGCAGGTCATCCGGCCGACCGGCCTCATCGACCCGCCGATCGAGATCAAGCCGGTCGAGGACCAGGTCGAGGATCTGATCCAGGAGGCCAAGAAGGTTGCCGCCGCCGGCTATCGCACGCTGGTGACGACGCTGACCAAGCGCATGGCCGAGGACCTGACCGAGTTCCTCCACGAGGCCGGGCTTCGCGTCCGCTACATGCACAGCGATGTCGAGACGCTGGAGCGCATCGAGCTGATCCGCGACTTGCGGCTCGGCGTCTATGACGTGCTCGTCGGCATCAACCTGCTGCGCGAGGGCCTCGACATCCCCGAATGCGGGCTGGTGGCGATCCTCGATGCCGACAAGGAAGGCTTCCTGCGCTCGGAAACCTCGCTGATCCAGACCATCGGCCGCGCCGCGCGCAACGTCGACGGCCGCGTCATCCTGTATGCCGACCATGTCACCGGCAGCATGGAGCGCGCCATCCGCGAGACCGACCGCCGCCGCACCCGGCAGGAGGCGTACAACACCGAGCACGGCATCACGCCGATGACGATCAAGCGCAACATCTCCGATGTGCTGGCCGACGTGTCGATGCGCGACGGCCTGGTCGTCGATACCGGCGACGACGAGACGCCCAACCTCGTCGGCCACAACCTCAAGGCCTATATCGCCGACCTCGAAAAGCAGATGCAGACCGCCGCCGCCGACCTGGAATTCGAGACCGCCGCCGCCATTCGCGACCAGATCAGGCGGCTCGAGATGGACGAACTCGGCGTGCCGGCCGGCGAGCGCGTGGCGCCGATTCAGGGCCGCAGCATGGGCGGCGCACCGGGCACCCGCACGACGCGCTTCGAAAAGATGAAAAAGAAGGCAAGCTTCGGGAAGCGCCGGGCGGGGGCGCGGTAGACGCCCTGTTCCAAAACCGCGTCATGCTGGCACACGCGATGGCCTTGCCCGCCCTACTTCTCGCGCTTGCCCTTGCCTAAGCCCTTAGGCGGCGGCGGCGCTTCGCCGAAGAACGGTTCGCAGGCCACGCCGTTGCCATCGGTGTCGAGCCGCTTCGAATAGCCCGGCTGGCCCTTGTACAGCGGCGCCGCGCCGAACAGCCGCACCTGCGCGCAATTCAGGTAATAGGGCGATCCGTGGAGGATGTTGTACGCCCGGTCGGGCAGCGCCTTTACCGTCTTGGGATCATCGACGGTCAGCGCATAGCCGAGCACACCGCCGATCAGCAGGCCGGGCAGGAACACCGTGAACGGCGCCCGCGCCCGCTCGCGTTCGGCGCGGCGGTCGGGCTGCTGGGCCTGGTAGCGGATCGGTTCCGGAAACGGATTCTGCGCCGGCGCGCCGAACATGCGGATGGCGCGTTCGGCTTCGCTTTCGATATCGGCCTCGTCGGTCGGCGGCCCGTCGGCACCGGTCAGCCGGCGCCAGCGCGCCCGCATCGTTCCGGCCACCCCTTGTCCGGTCAGATTGCGCATCCGACCCCGGCCTTGACGACCTCGATGACGACGGTCGGATCGCGGGGATCGCCCAGGCGCTGCGCGATGTCGCCGACCGACAGGCGGCGGCCACCATCGGGAAGCATCTTGCCGATCTCGTCGAGGCGACGCAGCTGCGCCAGGCTCAACCGCGACTGCAGCCGGTCACCCATGCACTGCGCCTGGCGCGGCGGCACGCCATATTCGCCCAGCTTGCGCGCGATCCGCTGCGCCGGCGTCGCGCAACCGGCGAGCACGATGAACACGAACAGGATGGGCGCACGCATCTTCATGAATCTGCCATAGGTATTTGCCCGCCTATCGCACGAACGGTCCACCGGCGAAAGGGTGCGGCATCGGGTGGGGTGCAAAGCCGCCCGCCAGCGGTTATGGAACGATCATGTTCACCGCCCAAATCAACATCTGGCAGGGCATCGCCATTGCGCTGCTGCTGGTCGCGATCATGGAAGTCGTCGCCATCGTCGCGCACAAATATGTGATGCACGGCTTTCTGTGGTCGCTGCACAAGTCGCACCATGAACCGCGCACCGGCCTGTTCGAGAAAAACGACTGGTTCGGCGTCATGGGGGCGGTGCCGTCGATCATCCTGCTCGTCATCGGTACCAGCCAGGACTGGCCGGTGTTCACTGCCATCGGCGCCGGCATCACCATGTACGGCGCCATCTATTTCGGCGTGCACGACGTGCTCGTCCACCGTCGCGTCCGCCATGGCTGGAACCCGCAGCAGAAATATCTGAAGCGCATGGTCCAAGCGCACCGCATGCACCATGTCGTCGAATCGAAGGAAGGCACCGTCAGCTTCGGTTTCCTGTATGCCCCGCCGGTGCGCGACCTGCTGGCGCAGCTGGAGGCCAACGGCAAGGGCAAGATCCGGTCATCGGCCAAGACGCGGACCGAAATGGATGTCGGCAAGCTCGACCTCGACAATGCCGAAAAATACGCCCGGCCCACGGTCCTGCACGCCGATGCCGAGCCGCAGGGCGGCACCCGGCACTGAATCGCTCTCCGTTGCATCGAACCTGCCGCTCCCGCTAAATACGCAGGATGGACACCCGCGTCACCGTCATCAGCGACACGCACTGGCGACATGACGAACTCGACCTGCCTCCGGGCGACCTGCTGATCCATTGCGGCGACATGTTCGACCTGTTCAGCCGCTCGCCGTTGCGACTGTCGCGCATGGATGCCTGGTTCCGGCGTCAGCCATTCGAGACCATCCTCTACACCGGCGGCAACCATGATCGCGAGCTCGAAGCCGCCGCCGCGCACCGTGCGCAGCCGCTGAAGCACGCCCGCTTTCTCAGGGACGAAACCGTCGTGTTGCGCGGGCTGAAGATCTTCGGCGCGCCCTGGGTGCCCAACCTGGCGCGCCATGCCTTTTTCAAGGACGGGGCATCGCTCGCCCGGTGCTGGGCGCAGGTTCCGCCAGGGCTCGACATTCTCGTCACCCATACGCCGCCACGGTCCATACTCGACCGGTCGCGCGGTGGGCAGTCGCACGGCTGCGCGGCGCTGGCCGCCGAACTGCCGCGCATCGCACCCCGGGTGCACTGTTTCGGCCATGTCCATGCCAGCGCCGGGCAACGCCGGATCGGCGACACGCTGTTCATCAACGCCTCGTCGATCGAAAGCGGTACCGGCACCATCCGGCCGCCGGTGACGTTCACCCTGCAAGCTTGAAGGGCGTCCTCGCGTCCCGACCACGGAGGGGATTGGCTAGCCGGGCTTCGTCCATAGCCCGTCACGGCTCGGCCCCGGCAGCGGCCAGCGGGACTTGCGGGCCAGGGCCTCGCTCAGCGCCACCGCCACCGCGCGCAGCTTTTCGGGCTTCGTCGTGCTCATCCGCGTGTCGAGTCCGTCCGGCCCGGCATCGCGGACCTTCCGGCCGATGCCGCCATAGATGCGCGCCGCCGCCAGCACCGCCCAGGCCGCGCGCTTCGATAGCGCCGGCGTGCCGTAGCGCGCCGATGCTTCATACTCCTCGGCCAGATTGACCAGCCGGGTGACCAGCCGATGCAGCTGGCGCCGATGCGGCGGAAAGGCGAAGTTGTTGGCTGCCAGCTGCACGTTCGCCAGCCAGTCGTCCGGGATATAGCGGCGCGAATTCATCGCGTCTTCAATGACATCGCGGGCGATGTTGTTGAGCTGGAACGCCATGCCGAGGTCGCAGGCGCGATCGAGCGTGGCGCGGTCGTCGGGCCTGACCCCCATCACGATCGCCATCATCACCCCGACGCAACCGGCGACGTGATAGCAATAGGTCAACGTGTCTTCGATGGTGCGGAACGGCCGCTCCTCCATGTCGATGCGAAAGCCGTGGATCAGGTCGCGCGGATACTGCGCCGGCATGCCGGTTTCGCGCACCACCCGGGCCAGCGCCTCATAGGCCGGATCGCCGGTCGGCTGCCCGGCCAGCGCCATCTCGGTCAACCGCTCGACCTCGGCGAGCCGCTCCGCCGGCGGGCGCGTGTCGTCGTTGCGGCCCTGCCCCAGCACCTGGCCGTCGATGACATCGTCGGTATGGCGGCACCAGGCATAAAGCAGCATCGCCCGGTCGCGGGTGACCGGATCGAACAGCTGCGACGCCATCGCGAAGCTTTTGGAGCCCCGCGCGATCGCCTGGCGGGCATGGCCGAGCACATCTGTCATGCAACACCTCTCCCGCGCCGGACTTGAGGGGTCAAGCGCAAGCTGCCCCCTGGCACGACCAGCCTGGCAGCGGTCGTCAGGCGACAGCCCGTTCCGGGACGCCGTTGACGACCGATGAAGCGATGCCGAAATCCCGGGCAATCTCGCGCACCGTCATCTTTGCCGACATCATCACCGAAGGCGTGCCGCCGCCCGGCTGGGTGCTCTGGCCGACCAGATAGAGGTTCGACACATCCTCGCTGCGGTTGTGCGGCCGGAAATAGGCCGTCTGGGTCAGCACCGGCTCCACCCCGAAACCATTGCCGAGATAGGAGCCGAGCGTCTGCTCGAAATAATCCGGCGTCACGAAGCTCTGGTAGACCAGCCGTTCCTTCAGATTGGGAATATAGCCGCGTTCCTCCAGGAAGGTCAGCACGACATCCTTGAAACCTTCGCCGATCTTGCTCCAGTCGAGGCCGCTCTGGTTGTTCGGCACCGGGATCAGCGTGTAGGCGGCATGATGCCCCTCCGGCGCCAGGCTGGGGTCGGTCAGCGTCGGAATATGCAGATACTGCGAAAAGTCCGGCCCCAATATCTTGCGCTCGAAGATATCGGTCAGCAGTTCCTCGTAGCGCGGCCCCAGGATGATGTTGTGGTGCTGCAGGTCCGGGTCGCCGTCAGCCTTTTTGTAGCCGAAGTAAATCACCATCAACGACATCGACTGCTTGCGAAACTTCACCAGCGCGTCGCGATTGATGCGGCGATGCGCCTTGTCGATCAGCCGCATGTAGGTCGTGGCATAGTCGGCGTTGGAAACCACCACATCGGCGGCCAGCACCTCGCCCGATTTCAGTGTCACGCCCGTCGCCACCCGCTTGCCGCCACGCTTGACCACATCGATCGAGGCGACTCCGGCGCTAAGCTGCAATGTGCCGCCCATGTCCTCGAACTTGCGCACCATCGCCGATACCAGGGCGCCGGTGCCGCCGCGCGCGAAGTGGATGCCCCAGGTCTTTTCGACGAAATGGATCATTGCATAGATCGCGGGCACCTTCATCGGGTTGCCGCCGACCAGCAGCGGTTCGAAACTGAACACCTGCCGCATCTTGTCGGACTTGAAATACTTCTTGATCAGCGAAAACAGCGGCTGCACCGCCCCCAGCTTCAACAGGTCGGGCACCACGCCCAGCATCTGGCCGACATTGCCGAAGTAAGTATAGCCGAGTTCGAGGAAGCCGCGGTTGAAGATCGCCCGCGCCGCCTCGTGGAAGTCCTCGTAACCCTGCAGATCCTCGGGCGCGAGGCGCGCGATCTGTTCCCGCACCCGGACCGGATCGGCGTCATAGTCGAAGAATGTGCCGTCATCGAAATAGATGCGGTAGAACGGCAGGATCGGCACGATCTCGACATAGCGGCTGGTATTCGGCCCGCCGCTGATGCCCGACAAGATCCGCTTGTCGTCGCCCAGCACATGCGCCGGGAAATCCGGCTCGCCGAGCATGGCCTGGTCCTGTTCGAGCGAGAACAGCTCCTCGATCAGATGCGGCACGGTCAGCACCGTCGGGCCCATGTCGAAGGTGAAGCCCGCCGCCCGCCGCACATAGGCGCGGCCGCCGGGGGCATCGAGCGCCTCGACGATGCGCGTGTCGAAACCCAGGCTCTGCAGGCGCATGGCACAGGCAATGCCACCAATGCCGGCACCGATAACGATCGCGGATTTTCTTGGCTGTTCCATGTAACGGGCGTTACGCGGTTCGCCATCCGAGTTCAAAGCCGAATGTGTCGCAGCAATGATCCAGCCACGACCAGACGTCCCTATGCTTTCCCGATTTCGTATTTGAGCAACGTGCCGAGTGCCCGCATCGGCGGGATCGGCGGCTTGCCGCTCAATATCCGCATCCAGTCCCTCAACACCGGCTGGGCCGCATAGAAGCGACCGACCAGCGCATCGTTGTGCTCGTAAAAGCGCTGCAGCACATGGCGCCGTTCCTCGTCATGCGCGGCGAGGAACAGCATGCGGTTGAGCAGCCGGTACATGCCCCGCGCCCGCCACGCGGCGACGCTATGGTCGCGGGCGGCGCGATAGATCGTCGCCGCATCGAGGACCGGCAGCGCGGCGATCAGGTCGGCCATGCGCACCGCATCGGGAAAGCTGTAGCCGGTAACCGGATGGAACATGCCGGCACGCAGGCCGACGCGCGGCACCCCGGCCTCCCCGGCCGCCGCTGCCTCGTCCCAGAAGGCCTCGATGTCGCCGCCGATGCCGAGCGGCAAGATGCCCTTTTCCTCGCGGATGATGCCGGTGATCGTCCAGCCCTGCGACGCCGCATAATCGGCAAGATGGCGGCGCAGCAGGTCGGGCGACAGGTCGTTGCCGTCGCTGAAATAGGTGTCCTCGATCAGCACATGGCGCGGCCCGAACGGCAGCGTGTAGACAAAGCGATAGCCGTCGAACTGCGGCACAGTCGCATCCATGATGATCGGGCCGGCGAGGCCATGCGGCTCGGCGAGCTCGACCTCCTGCCCCAGAAACTTCTGCCACCTGAGGTCGAGCGCCCTCGTCGGGCCTTGCCCGCGGCCGTCGATCGCCGCCGCGGCGGTCAGCACGCGCTGGTCGGCGAGCGTCACGCTGGTCGGCGTCATCGCCACGACAGGCACGGCGGTCATCACCCTTTCGGGCGGCAGCGCACGCGCGATCTCGGCGGCGAGCAATTCCGAAGTGGCGCTGCGATAACCCGCCTCCAGCTGGCGCGTCGCCGACGGGAAGCGCACTTCATAGCGATCCCAGTGATAGCGAAACAGCGGCGCCGTCCACTCGACCTGGTCGGGCGTCAGGTCATTGGCGAACGACGACCAGGTGTGGTTGCCGCCGATCGCCGCACCGCCTTCGATGATGGTCACCCGCACATCGGGCCGCAACTGCGCCAGCCGCAGCGCGATCAGGCCATTGGCCAGGCCGCCGCCGGCAAGGATGATATCGGACTCCACTATCCGTCATTAGCAGGCTTGTGTCGCAGCGAAAGCCGCCAGTGGCAGACTGCCGCGCCGGACCATTGCGGCCCTGTTGTTAACTGCCGGGCATTTGCGTATCACGGCTCCGCATACAGGAGAGCATGACGATGAACGCCCCGCACCCCGCCTCCGCCTTCATTCCGGCCGACCTGCCCGAACCGAGCTTTGCCGACCTCGCCCACCTGCCCGGCATGACGCCGGCGCGGATGCCGGTGCTGCGCACCATCGATTTCCTCAAGGACCCGCTCGGCCGCTCGCAGAAGATGGTGGAAACCTATGGCCGCGTCTTCCGCCGCCAGGATTTCGGCGGCTGGGGCGTGTCGATGATCGGCCCGGAAGCCAATGAGCTGGTGCTGTTCAACAAGGACAAGATCTTCTCGTCATCGCTCGGCTGGAATCCGGTGCTCGAGAACCTGTTCCCGCACGGCCTGATGCTGATGGATTTCGACGAGCATCGCATCCACAGGAAGGCGCTGTCGGTCGCCTTCAAGACCGAGCCGATGAAGCATTATCTCGGCGAACTCAACTCCGGCATCACCCGCGGCATAGCCGGCTGGCCGGGCCAGGGCGATTTCAAATTCTACCCGGCGATCAAGGCTTTGACGCTGGACCTTGCCGCCGCGTCTTTCCTCGGCGTGCCCTGGGGGCCCGATGCCGCCAAGATCAACAAGGCGTTCGTCGACATGGTGCTCGCGTCCGTCGCGGTCATCCGCAAGCCGCTGCCGCTCACCGCCATGCGCCGCGGCGTCAAGGGCCGCGAATATATGAGCGAGTTCTTCGGCCGCGAAATCCCCAAGCGCCGCGGCCGCCAGGGCGACGACATCTTCACCCAGATCTGCAACACCACCGACGACGATGGCGTCCAGCTGACCGACCAGGCCATCATCGATCACATGAACTTCCTGATGATGGCGGCGCACGACACCACCACCTCGTCGATCACCTCGACGGTGCACTTCCTCGGCCAATATCCCGAATGGCAGGACAGGATCCGCGCCGAAATCCTTGGCATCAAGGCAAAAACCGCCGGCGAACTGACCTATGAAACACTCGCCGACATGGAAACCATGGAACTGGTCTTCAAGGAATCGCTGCGCCTGATCCCGCCGGTGCCATCGATGCCGCGCCGCGCGCTGAAGGACTTCGTGTTCATGAACCACCGTATTCCGGCCGGCAGCCATGTCGGGGTCAACCCGATGATGACCCACCGCCTCCCCGATGTGTGGCCCGAACCCGCCAGGTTCGATCCGCTGCGCTTCACGCCCGAAAACTCCAGGGGCCGGCACAAATATGCCTGGGTGCCGTTCGGCGGCGGCGGCCATATGTGCCTGGGGCTGCATTTCGCCTATATGCAGGTCAAATCCTTCTTCTTTCACCTGCTCGCCGAACATCGCATCGTGCCGGGCGACGGCTACAAGGGCGAATTCATCATGTTCCCCATCCCCAAGCCGCGCGACGGCCTGCCGATCCGCATCGAGCGCCTCTGAATGGCCACCAAGTCGCGCTGGCCGCGCCGCATCGCCATCGGCGCCGGCGCCCTCGTCCTGCTCATCGCCGGGCTGTTCGTCGCCTTCCACGTGCCCGACATCCCGGTTGAAGACCTGCGCGCCAAATACGGCAGCCCGGCGTCGCGCTATGTCGAGATCGCGCCCGGCACCGTCATCCACCTGCGCGACGAGGGCCCGCGCGATGGTTTCCCGATCGTGCTGCTGCACGGCTCCAACGCCTCGCTGCACACCTGGGAACCCTGGGTGGCGCGGCTGACGCCGAAGTACCGCGTCATCAGCTTCGATTTCCCGGCACACGGCCTGTCCGGCCCGGTGCCGTCGCGCGACTATTCGCAGGCCAGCTATGTCGCCGTCACCGAAAAGATCGTCGATCGCCTCGGCCTCACCCGCTTTGCCCTTGCCGGCAATTCGATGGGTGGCGGCGTCGCCTGGCACTATGCTGCGGCGCATCCCGACAAGGTCGCAGGCCTCGTGCTGGTCGACAGCGTCGGCGAACCCGAACCCGGCGAATCGACCCCGCCCATCGGCTTCCGCATCGCCGGCATGCCGGTGATCCGCGACCTGCTCGCCTCGGTCCTGCCGCGCAGCATGATCGACCAGTCGCTGCACCAGTCGGTCAGCGTGCAGAGCATCGTCACCCCCGCCGCCGTCGACCGCTATTGGGAACTGCTGCGCTATCCCGGCAACCGCAGCGCCACCATGGACCGCTTCGCCGGCTACAAGCGCCAGGACGACACGGCGCTGCTCAAGTCGGTCACCATGCCAACCCAGATCATCTGGGGCCGCGAGGACAAGCTGATCCCGGTCAGCTCCGCCGACTGGTTCTCCAAACACCTGCCCAACGCCCGCGTCACCATCCTCGACCAGGTCGGCCATATCCCGATGGAGGAAGCCCCCGACCGGTCGCTGGCACCGGTGCTGGGCCTGCTGGAGCAGGTGACGCCCGCCCGGTAACAGACGCAGGCTCGGAACGGGACGTCCGATGCTTTCTTACCCGGTGCGGAAAGATGCGCTAAGGCGACGCCGAGTTGCCGGCCGGCACGGCCTGCCCGCCACAGACAAAGCGATCCAATCGATGTTCGACGAAATTGGTTTTCCGCGAGGCCCCGACGGGGATCCCGACGCGCAAATTCTCGACACGTTCGTTTATTGCAGCCGTGCCGCCGAAGGGGTCGACGATGTCGAGGTCGACCGCCTCATCGAACGGTCGCAACGCCGCAATGTCGAACGCCAGATCACCGGGGTCCTGGTGTTCGGCAGCGGCGTTTTCTTCCAGTGGATCGAGGGCCCGCCTGCCGAGGTGAACACCCTGGTCGCCAGCCTTCACGATGATCCGCGGCACTACGACATCGTCGTGCTGGACCGGAGCATGGAGAAGCGCGAGCGCCTGTATCCGAACTGGGAAATGGAGCGGGTCGGCGCCGACGACATCCGCGCGGTGCTGCAGGAGGCGCTTGAAAGCGCTGAAAACGCAAGCAGCATCGCGGCATTGCGGCGTATCCTGAAGCACCTCGATCGGGGTTCGCTGGACACGCTTGGGCGCAGTTGATGGCGCCGTCGTGGGGCCCACACGCGGAGCCACCCGCCCTGTCGATACTCACGATGTCAAAGAACGGCGCGCCGGATTATATAACCATATCGGTGATAAATGTCAAGCCGTCTAACCGTCCTCCTGCACGAGGCGCACCAGCGTGCCGTCCGGATCGATCAGCGCGCCGACCAGTCCGCCCCAGGGTTCGCGCTTCGACCGATGCGCCCGCGGCCAGCCCGTCGTCTGCACCGGCACGCCGGCCGCCACCGCCAAGTCGAAGAACGCTCCCACATCGTCCATCCGGAAGCAGCAGCTGAACGAACTCGTCGCCGGGTCGAGGCCGGGGTAGGGGAAGAACTCCACCACCAGGTCGCCGCGCCGCAGGATCATCCAGCCGGGATCGCGCCAGCTTTCGACAAAGCCGAGCCGGGCATAGAATTGCGCCGTCGCCTCGAAATCGCGGGACGGCAGGTTCGGCGTTGCATGATCGACCATGGCGATGGCTCCACGGTCATCAGCCTATCGCACCGCGAATTGCCCGGCAAACAGCCGCAGCCAGGCCAGCATCGCCTCGGCGGCGTCGGGCGCCAGCGAAATCAAGGTCCGCCGGGCATCGGCAGGGTCGGTCTGTCGGACGAACAGCCCGGCTTCCGACAGGCTGCGGATCCAGCGCAGCGCGGTCGTCGTCGGCACCGCGGCGGCGATGCACAGGCTCGATACCGGCACCGGCTTGCCCTCCAGCTGCGCGGCGATCAGGTCGAGCAGCATGTCCCAGGCCGGATCGGCGAAAATCTCGGCCGGAAAGAAGCGGTCGCGGTCGCGTCGCACCTTCAGCAGTCGCCGCACGAATACCGCATCGACCGGCTGCTGGGCAACGCCACCGTCGCGCTGCTGGTCCGCCAGCCGGGCCAGGGCGTCGGCGATGCGTCCGGCCTCCACCGACAGCGCGTTGATGGTGCGGGCGGTGCCGTCGGACAGGTCGCGCACCTGCAGCGCCGGCGTACCGGCGGTGATCCCGGCCACGACCTGGCGGATCGTCGCCGCATCGTCGTCGGCAAAGACAAAGCCGTCGGCACGATCGGCCAGCGCCGGCAGGCGGCGTGTCGCGTCGTCGCCGCTGGCCCCCAGCACGAGCACGACAGGCAGACCCCAAGCCGCGAGTTCATCCACAGAAAAAGCCGCCAGATCGCCGCTTTCCAGTGCCAGGCAATCGCCGTCGGCGCCGCGCGTCATGCGCAGGATTTCAAGCGGTTGACGGATGACCACCCACCCGGAGCCGGCATCGACCGGCGTACCGGGCCACGTCTCACTGCTCGTTAAAACCCTAACAGGCGTGGTTTTTGCGCCATTACGGCTCCAATCATGGGTCGCAATCGGGCTTGAGGCAGTCATTTCGGCAGAACTTCCATGGTCAAGAACTTCGTTTCGCCTCTAGTCTAGATCATAAGCTGTGAGGAGGAACAGCGAGTAATTCGCGAAAGTGTTAAAGAGTAGTTAACCACTCTGCTGGATAGCATCATGTCTACACGTCGTGAACTTGTTCCTGCCGATCATCTCGCCCGACTTGTCGGTACCAGCAAGCCAATTGCCGATATTCGGGACGAGATCGAAAAACTCGCCGATTCCGCTGCCTCGGTGCTGGTAACCGGCCCGTCGGGCTCCGGCAAGGACGTCGTTGCCCAATTGCTGCACCAGCGCGGCCGCCGCGCCGCCCGGCCCTATGTCGCGCTGAACTGCGCCGCTGTCGCACCCGACCTGCTCGAAAGCGAGATGTTCGGCCACGAGGCCGGTGCCTTCACCGGCGCCGTCAAGGCCCGGCCCGGCCGCTTCGAGGCGGCCCACGGCGGCACGCTGTTCCTCGATGAAGTCGGCGACATGGCGACCGCAATGCAGGCCAAGCTGCTCCGCGCCCTCGAAACCCGCGTCGTCGAGCGGGTCGGCGGCATGCTGCCGATCGCCGTCGACGTTCGCGTCATCGCCGCCACCAGCGTCGACCTGTTCGCCGCCATCGACCGCGGCGATTTCCGCTGCGACCTGCTCTACCGCCTCGACGTCATCCGCATCGAGATGCCGGCGCTCGCCGATCGGCCGGAGGACGTGCCGCTGCTGATCCGCCATTTCGCCGCGGCGTTGCCCGGCCAGCCGGTCCGCTTCACCGCCGCCGCCGAGGACCTGCTGATGCAGCAGGCGTGGCCGGGCAATGTCCGCGAACTGAAGAACTTCGTGGAACGCGCCCAGGCGCATTTCCCGGGCGAGATCATCGGCGCCGAGCTGCTGCCCCGGCTGCTGCGCGGGTTCACGCCCCCCGCCCCCCGGTCCGCGACGCCGACGCCCGAACCGATCCCCGACGCCGGCATCGACTTGAAACGCATCCTGACCGACCTCGAAGCGGCCTATATCACCGAGGCGCTGACAGCGTCGGGCGGCGCCGTGGCCGCCACGGCCAAGCTGCTCGGCCTGCAGCGGACGACGCTGATCGAGAAGATGCGGCGCCTGCACATCGGGACGGCGGGCTAACCTCCCACCTGTCCTCCCGGCGCGCCGAAGGCTCGCCGGGAGGACACTACACCACATCAAGTTCTCAACTGTCCCGGTTCTGCCAGGCCCTGATCTGCTGGTCGAGCTGCGACCCCACCGCCTTCGACGCCGCCACCAGCCGCTCCATCGCGCCATATTGGCGGGTCAGCGTCGCGCGATAGGTCGCCAGCCGGGCATCCTCGCGCGCCAGCCGCGCGGTCACCGCGGCCTTCTGCTGCGCCAGGCCCTGGCTGGCCGGCGTTGCCAGCGCGGCGATCGACTGGAGCCGGCTGGGCCGGCTTGCCGAGGCCGGCGCTGCCAGCGCCTTCAGCAGCGCCTCGGCATCACCCAGCCGCGTCGGCGACAGCCGGGCAAAGCGCGCCGCGTCATAGCCAATTTCGCCGGTACGGCTGACCGAGACCCCGAGATCGAGCAGCCGCAATCCGTTGGCCTCGGCGAACGGCGTCGCCACCAGCGCGGCCAGACGCTGGTCGAGCAGCCGCGCCGTCGCGTCGTTGGCCAGCGCCCCCGGCGCCTCGCTGCCGGCGGCACCTTTCCGGAAATCGCCGACCAGCGATCGCATCGCCGACAGCGCCGACGCCAGGTCGGCGACCGTCGTGCCGATCTGGGCGCCGTCGCGCGCCGCGCTGATCGTCACCGGCGCCGCGTCGGCCTTGACCAGCCGGATGCGCGTGCCGGCCACCAGGTCGTCGATGACGTTGCTGCTCCGCGTCACCGCGATGCCGTCGAGGCCGAGATCGGCGTCGACGGCGCCGGCCACCAGAGCCATCGCCGGCGCCCCCGGCGTGTAGGAAAACCGCGCCAGCGCCGGGTCGCCCGCCGCGCTCAAGATGAAGCCGTTGGCGGCGCCTTCGCGGCCGCGCAGGCTCAGCGTCGCCTGGCCATTGCTGGCAACGATCGCCGCGGTGATGCCGGCGCCGCTGCGGTTGATGGCGTCGCGAAGCCCGGTCAGCGTGTTGTTGGTGGCATCGATGACGATGTCGACCCCGGCGCTGCCATTGCCGGCAAAACCGAAGCTGCCGTCGCCATTGGCGGTGCGCGTACCGAAGCCGATGGTCAGCGTCCCCTCGCCCACCGGCGCATCGGCGCCGGCCAGCGCCGGGCCGGCCAGCTGCTGTGCCGCCGCCAGCCGATTGACGGTCAGGGATGAAACAAAGGCACCTGTCGGCCCGGTGCCGAAGGCGGCGATCGTCACCGCACCCACATTGCTGCTCTGCGGTGCCAGACCCAGCACGCCGTTGCCGACCCGCGTTTCGAGCGAGGTGGCAATGCCCTGCAGCGCCGACCGCACTTGGCCTAGCGCCGAGATCCGCGCGTCGAGCGCCGCCGCCTTGGTCGTCAGCGGTGTCTGGCGCGCGGACTTCTCGGCCGCCACCAGCCCGTCGATCAGCGCCTTGGTATCGATGCCCGATCCGGCGCCAAGAGTGGAGATAATGGAGTCCATGGCCACATCACGGCCAGGACTCCGATCTCTTTAGCGATCCCGATCAGCCGGCAACAGCAACCCGGCGGCGGCGCATGGCAGCGCCGGTCAGGCCGAAGCCGGCGATCAGCAGCGCCCAGCTAGCGGGTTCCGGAACACCGGGCGCCGCCAGGCGGCCGAGTTCATAGCTGAATTCGACGCGGCTGATCGAGCCACCGGCTTCGGTCCACAGGTCCTGGGGATCGACGGTCGCCAGTGGGAACTGCATGCCGAAGCGCGCCAGGGTGACCGCATTGCCGCCGATGGCCGAGGCGTAGTTGCCGGCGCCATAGGAGTTGGTGGTGCCACGGCTCCCCAGGATGCCGACGACGTCGCCGGCGAGGAACTGGATGCTGGTGCTGATGAAGCCGGCGCTGCTGTTATCGCGGATCAGCGCCAGCGTCGTGAAATCGTTGGTCGTTGCCGCGAACTGCGGTGGCGCAGCGCTCAGCCGGAGGACCGCGATGTTCTGGTTGGCGATGCTGGCATCGGTCGGCACGAACAGCCCGGTGATGTAGAAATCGACCGGCGCCGTGAACCAATAGCCGCGCGTGTTGCTGGTGAACGTCCCCGTCTGCGGCCCGACATCGATGACCGCGGCCGCCGCCATGCCGGCCGGCGCCAGCGCCAGCGCGCCGAATGCCACAGCCGCCACCAGACCCATCTTCATGTTCATGCTTGCACCCCTGCAATTGCCCGGCACAGCCCTTAGCAGAATCGTTTACCGCTGCAAACAAAGTTCCAGAAAGAGTTAAGCCTTATGAAGCGCAAGGGCACCTTATGTGCCAGTCACCCGCCGCCGGGTTTGCGCCGCGCGCCCGCCTCGTCGAAATCGAACGCCGGCGGCACGAACACCGGCGGCGTCGCTTCGGCCTCGGGTGCCTCGAAACTCATCACGAACGCGAGGATGGTCGCCACCGCGGCGAACAGCTCCTCGCGCACCGGTTCGCCGGGCCGCGCCGTGAAGAACAGCGCGCGGGCCAGGCGCGGCGTGCGGATCACCGGCACCTGCAGCTCGCGCGCCACCGCGATGATCGCCGCCGCCATTTCCAGCCGGCCCTTTTCGACCACGATCGGCGCCGCGTCGCTGCCCGGCTGGTACCGCATCGCCACGGCAAAATGCGTCGGATTGACGACGACGACGCTGGCATCCTTCAGGCTCGACCGCATCCGCCCCGTCGCCGCCGCATATTGCGCGCGCTTGATCGCCGCCTTGACCTCGGGCGCGCCATCGTTCTGCCGGCTCTCGCGCTTCACTTCATCCAGGGTCATCATCAGCTTGCGCTCGCGGATGACAAAGGAGATGCCGCCGTCGACAAGCGCGACGCCTGCGAGCACCAACGCCGCCGCGCCGAACAATCGCGCCACCGCGGCGCCGATCACCGCCAGCGCGCCGCCGCCCTCCCCGATGTTGGCGAGCACCGGCACCAGAGGCAGCACGACGACGGCGGCGACGCCGGCCACCGCGGCGAGTTTCAGCACGGCCGTCACCGCGCCACCCAGCCCGGTCATCGAGAAGATCCGCTTCAGCCCCGCCACCGGGCTCAACCGTCCGACCTTGGGCGCCAGGCTGGCGAGCGTCACATGGCGCGACGCTGCCACCTGCAGCCCGGCCGTCACCAGCGCCACCATCGCGGCCAGCGCCACCGGCAGCCCCAGCGGCAGCCGCCCCGCCAGTTCCCCGACGGGCAGGCTGTCGTCCGCCATCGGCACCGCGCTGTCGAGCGCAAGCGCCAGATATTGCCCCAGCGCCTGCCACAGCGCCGGGCCACCCACCATCATCGCCAGCGCCGCCGTCGCCACCGCCGCGGCGGGCCCCAGTTCGCGCGGCTGCCAGATGTTGCCCTGCCTGCGCGCCTCCTCCCGCCGCCGCGGTGTCGGCGCCTGGGTTTTCTCGGCGTCGGTCTCGGCCATTCAGAGCAGCCCCCAGGCGGCATCGAGCGTCAGCCGCGCCCGGCCCATCAGCGCCGCGAACAGCAGCGGCAGCGCCCAGACGAACGCCAGCAGCAGCGCCGCCGGCCCGACCGCCATCGACCCCAGCTGCGGCGCCGACCGCGACGCCACCGCCACCAGCAGGTTGCCGAGCAGCAGCAGCGCCACCACCGGCAGCGCCATGCGCAAGCCACCGGCGAACATCACCGCGCCATAGGCCGCGACGAGGTCGAGCGTCACGCCGCCAGGGTGCAGCAACTGCTGGCCGGCCACCAGCGTCGAAAACAGCAGCAGATGACCGTCGCCGGTCAGGAAGGCGCACCACATCAGCATCGCGAACAGCCCGCCGACGACCGAGACATTGCCGCCGGCGCCGGGAAAGCTGGCAAAGCCCAGCCCCATCATCTGCGCCGCGACCTCCCCCGCCATTTGCGCCGCGGCAAAGGCCAGCGCCACCGCAAGGCCCGCCAGCAACCCGGCCAGCACCTCCCCCGGCAGCATCGCCAGCGTCAACGGCACCGCAGAAGGGCCGAACGCCGTGAACACCGCCAGCGCCGCCGCCACCGCCAGACGCGCCCGCCACGGCAGTACCGCCCCGGCAAAGCCCGGCAGCAGCGCCAGCATTGCCAGTGGCCGTACGCCGGCGAGCGTGAAGCGCTGCATCAGCGCAAGGCCGTCGAAGGCCGGGATGTCGACGATCACCGTATTGCGCCGACGATGTCGATCAGCCCGCCGGTCATGAAATCGCCCAGCCCCTGCATCACCGCACCGCCGGCGATGCCCATCACCGCGATCAGCGTCGCCAGCTTGGGCAGGAACGACAGGCTGTTCTCGTTCACGGAAAATATGGTCTGGACCAGCCCGACAATGACGGCGACGACCAGCACCGGCACCAGGAACAGCGCCGCATCCTGCGCGAACAGCAACACCGCGGCGCGCGCGATCTCCTCCAGCACGCGATCGTCGGGCATCTCGCCGCCCGTCACCCCCCGAAACTCTTGGCCAGCGACCCCAGCATCAGCGTCCAGCCGTCGATCGACACGAACAGCGCCAGCTTGATCGGCAGGCTGACAGTCGCCGGCGACACCATCATCATGCCCAGCGACATCAGCACCGACGATACGATCAGGTCGATGACGAGGAACGGCAAATAGACCACGAATCCGATCTGCATCGCCGTTTTCAGTTCGCTCGATACGAACGCCGGCAGCACCACCGGCAGCGGCACATCGGCCGGGCTGGCATAGGGGCCACTGTGCGCGATCTCGGCAAACTTGCGCAGGTCCGCCTCCCGCGTCTGGCCGAGCATGAAGCCCTTCAGCTCGTCGCCGGCCCGCGCCAGCGCCACCTCGGCGCCCAGCGTGCCGGCCACCATCGGCTGATAGGCGGCGGTATAGATGCGATCGAGATTGGGCTGCATGACGAACACCGTCATCAGCAGCGCCATGCCGACCAGCAGCTGGTTGGGCGGGCTCTGCCCCAGGCCCAGCGCCTGGCGCAGGATGGCGAGCACGATGACGATGCGGGTAAAGCAGGTCATCATCAACAGCGCCGCCGGCAGCAGCGTCAGCGCCGACATCAGCAGCAGGATCTGCAGCGAAGACGACAGGCTCGGCAGGCTCGCCGTTACGGCAGGCGTCATGCGGCGTCGCCCTGTGCCAGTGCCACCAAACCGCCGCGCCCCTGCCCGACCAGCACCTGCCGGCCGGCGAATTCCACCACCAGCAGCCGCGTCCCCGGCCCCAGCGGTACGGCCTGCAGCACCCGCGCATGGGCGGGGCCGGCCGGCAGCTTCAATCCCGCCCGCAGCCGATCGAGCAGCGCCGTCATGCCGCCGCCCCCGGCACGATCTCGGTCAGCTTGACCCCGAACCGGTCACCGATGGCGACGATCTCGCCGCGGGCGATCAGCCGTTCGTTGATCAGCACATCGACCGGCTGGTCGACCCGGCGATCGAGGGCATGAACGCTGCCGACCTCCAGCGCCAGCACATCGCGCAGGGTCATGCGGATGGCACCGACCTCCACCGAAAGTCGCACCGTGATGGCGCCAAAGGCGCCCAGCCCGACGCTTTCATCGGCGTGGAACCCGCCGGGTGTTTCGGCATTCATGGTCGTTCCCCCCGATGTTCGACGCCGATGGCGACGATGCTGGCCTGCTGGCTGCCGTTGGCATGCGGCACGACCGTGACCCGGCCGATGCGGTGATCGCCGATGATCAGCGGCATTTCGGGCCGCGGGCTGATCGGCAGCACGCCGCCGGCGCGCAGCGGCAACAGGCTCGACACCAGCACCAGGTCGCTGGCCAGCTCGACGCGCAA
Source organism: Sandarakinorhabdus sp. DWP1-3-1 (assembly GCF_049896705.1). Taxonomy (NCBI): domain Bacteria; kingdom Pseudomonadati; phylum Pseudomonadota; class Alphaproteobacteria; order Sphingomonadales; family Sphingosinicellaceae; genus Sandarakinorhabdus; species Sandarakinorhabdus sp. DWP1-3-1. Next base: position 1,229,434 of record NZ_JAFCUV010000001.1, read on the forward strand.
CCGCAGCGGCAGGTCGTCGCGCCGCGGCAATGACGCCGGCACCGCCGCGTGGAGCGTGGCCAGCGGCGGCGGCGCCGGGACATGGGCATGGCCGCTGACCGCGCCGCAGCTGATATCGAGGTCATAGCCCGCTGCGTTCGATGCCGCCGGCCACACCCGGACCGCACAGGCGTCGAGCGTATCGGCAATGATCCGCGCATAGCGCACCTGGGCGACACCGCCGACCACCGCCGGCCGCGTGGCATCGCCGCCCATGCGCACGCCGGCGAGCAAGCCGGCCAGCTCCGCCGCGATGCGCGGCGCCGCCGGATCGCGCGGCCGGGCCGGCAATATCTCGACAGGCGCCCCGAACAGCGTGGCGAGCGCGCGGGCACAGGCCGTGAGGAACGGCGCGAAGTCGCCATCGTCGCCGCCAGGGCGGTCGCTGGCATCGGCGCGGGGCGGCAGGAACGCCTCCACCCAGCGTTCGTTGGCAGCCTCGGACCGGATACGCAGGTCGCTCATTGCACAACCAGCGAGATGAAGAAGACCTCGTCGACGCCGTTGGCGACGCCCTTTTGCGCCAGCATGTCGTTGACGGCGATCTTCAGCCGCCCGCGCAGTTTGTCCTTGCCGGCGCGATCGGCGACGTCGTTTTCGGACAGTTCGCCGAGCACCGACAGGATCGTCGATACGAGCGCCGGCTTGTGCCGCGCGATGGCGGCGACGACATCGGGGCCGCCGGTCGTGGACACCGACAGCCGGACCTGCAGGTAGCGCCCGGTATCGACGAGGTTGGACGTGAAGGCGGTGTCGATCTCGATATACTCGACCGGCGCGGCAACGCTGGCGGTGGGCGCCGCGTCATGGCCGCCGCCATCATCGCCAAGGCCCAGCTTGCCCGCGGCGATGACGGCGCCGAACCCGCCCGCGCCGGCCCCGGCGGCAAAGGCCAGCGGAATGAACAGCAGCTTGGCAAGACGACCCCTGGGCTTGGCGGGCCTGGCATCGGTGGCGGGGGCATCGGACATGGTCGGTTACCTTCAGGCGTAGCGGTCCGGGGTGGCGAAGCGGTCGGACGGCTGGGCGACGAACAGGCGCGGCGGCACCGGTCGGCGTGTCTCGCCGCCGCCACTGCCCGGATTGCTGTCGGCTGCACCACCGCCGCCCCCGCCGCCACCGACGTCGAGCGACTGCAGCCGCAGCCCCTGCGCGGCCAGATCGGTGCCGAGCCGCGCCGCATCGGCGTTGACGAGCATGGCGCCACCGGCACCGAGCGCCAGCGAGACGCGTAGATCCTGCGGCCCGCCATCGAGCGCGATGCGGACATCGCCGAGCGCCGGCGTGGTGACGGTAAGCGCCCCAGCGTCGGCCGCGCGCGCGGCATCTGCCGGCGCACCGGGCGGCGCGGCATTCCCGGGTGGTGGCGGCGCAGCGGCAGGTGGCGGCACAAAGCCCGGCAGCGGCACCACGGAAAGCTGCGATGCATCGGGCAGCCGCGGCGATGCTGCCGCGTGCCCCAGCGGATCGGCGCGGTCCCTTGCCGCGCCGTCGCGGACCGCCGGCCGGCCGCCGCTGGCGGTCGGGAAAGCCGGGACGGCCGCCGGGACCGCCCCGGCTGCCGCCGCTGCCCCGGTCGGCGCCTCGGCAGGGACATCGGTGCCCCGCGACGCGATCGGCGCCTGTGTCCGGGGTGCCGGCGCCACCGGCGGCGCCATCGCAACGATTACCGGGCCTTGCGAAACAGGCGTTGCCGGCAGGTGGGCGGAGGTGCCGACAGTCGGCCCGATCGTCGGCGGCAACGGCCATTCAAGGGACGGCAGTGGCGCTGGAATACCGACCGTCGGGCCGATCGTCGGCGGCAGGTCAAGCTCGAACGACGACAGTGACACGGGGATGCCGACAGTCGGGCCGACCGTGGGCGGCAACGCCGCGGCAACCGGCGTGATCGGCAACGCCGCGGCAACCGGCGGGATCGGCAGCGACGTCGGCGTCAGGCTGTTGTGGGGGCCCGCCGTCGCCATCAGGGGGACGACGATCGGCGGACTGGGCAAACTGTACGCGGATGGCGACGGTTCCGGCAGCAACTGCACGGCGGGCACGGCTCGCCTCGCCACCGCGGACCGGCGCCCGAGCACCTGCTCCGACCGCAACGGCTCGGGCTCGCGCACCATCGACGCCTCGGCCGGCGGCGCGATTGCCGTCGCACCGGCCACCCTCGGGATCAGCGGGCGCTCGGGCATCTTGCGTACCGCGGGAGGCATGAGCGGTGCAGCCTCAGGGTCAGCACCCTCCGCCGCTGGCGTGTCCACGCCCGGATCCGGCGATACCGGCGGCACGGTCGTATCGGCCGGCATCGTCGGCACCACCGCCGGCATCGTCGCAGCATCGGCGCGCGCAACCGGCAAGGCGGCAGACAATGCCGCGGCAAAGCCCGGACCGACGGCGTTGCCGGCGCCGACCGCGGGCCCGGGGACCGCCACCGGCGGCGAAATTTCAGCGATCATCATCATTCCTGCTCCCGTTCAGCCCGCCGTGCCACCGCCGCATCGACCGCGGCGCGGGCCCGGCCCAGCGCCTCGACACCGGCGCGACGTTCCGCGGTGGTCGCCGCCAGCCGGCGCGCCACATCGTCCGCCAGCCGGCCCAGCATCGCGTCGGTCATCGCCCGTGACGCGGCGGCGGCCGCCGCCACCGGCCCCGGCGCGGCACCGCCATGCGCCAACAGATTCGTCACCCGCGCCTGCAGTGCCGCTTCCGCCAGCGCCCGCGCCTGGGTGCGCCCCAGCGCCGCCAGTACCAGCCGCGCCCGCACCCGCCGCACACGGATCAACCTGTCGAGCACGCGCGCCGCATCCCGATCCGTCATGGCATCACCAGGGCGTTGAGCGCCGCTCGCGCCGCCACAGCATCGACACGCTCGCCGCGCGGCTGGGCGCGCCAGGCCTCGAGCTGCGGCGCCAGCGCCAGCGCGGCATCGAGCTCGGGATCGGCGCCGGGCGCATAGGCGCCCATCAGCACCAGGTCGCGATTGTCCTCGATCAGCGCCGACAGCCGCCGGAACCGCGCCGCCGCCGCCAGATGGTCGTCGCTGCACACATCCGCCATAACCCGGCTCGCCGAGGTGGCGATGTCGATCGCCGGGAACTGCCCGCGCCCCGCCAGCTTGCGGCTGAGCAGGATATGTCCGTCGAGCACGCCGCGCGCCGCATCGGCGACCGGGTCGCCGGCGTCGTCGCCCTCCTGCAGCACCGTCACGATCGCCGTGGTCGCCCCGCCGCTGCGGCGATCACCGCCGGCGCGTTCGGCGAGCGCGGCGATGAGCGCCATCGCCGACGGCGGATAGCCGCGCCCGCCGGCGTGCTCGCCGCGCGCCAGCGCGACCTCGCGGGCGCCGTGGACGACCCGGCTGAGGCTGTCGAGGATCAGGAGGACGTGCCGCCCGGCGTCGCGAAAGCCCTCGGCGATGGCAAAGGCCCGTTCCGCCCCGCGCACGCGCAGCAGCGGCGCATCGCCGGCCGGCACCGCGATGGTCACGGTCCGCGCCCGCGCCGCGCCGGCGAGTTCAAGCTCGATGAAATCGGTGATCTCGCGGCCGCGCTCGCCGATCAGCGCCATGACGACGACATCGGCCGCCGCCCAGCGCGCCACCTGGCCGAGCAGCACCGATTTGCCGACGCCGGTGCCGGCCATGATGCCGACGCGCTGTCCGCGCCCCAGCGTCAGCAGCCCGTCGATCGTCCGCACCCCGGTATCGAGCGCCGCCGTCACCCGGGCGCGATCGCCGGGCGCCAGCACCCGCCCCTGCGCCGGGCGCCGCTCGGCACTTGCAATCGGCCCCAGCCCGTCGAGCGGCCGGCCCAGCCCGTCGATGATCCGCCCGAGCAGCGCCGGACCCGTGGCGACATCATTGTCGATGCCATCGGTCAGCACCGGCGCGCCGGGCACGATGCCGGCCAGCGGCGACAGGCCCATCAGCACGGCGCGGCCATCGCGAAAGCCGATGATCTCCGCTGCCTGGCGGCCCGTGCCGACCAGCGCCCGGCCGCCGACCAGCGCCTCGATGCCGATCGCTTCGACGGTGGTGCCGTCGAAGCCCACGACCCGCCCGCCACGGCGCACAGGCAGAGGCGGCACCACGGCACCGGCTGCCAAGCCGGTCAGGGCGGCGGTCACCGTCATGCCAGCCCCGCCAGCACGTCGTCGAGCCGCTGGCCGATGTCGACCGCAATACAGAATTCGGTACCCGTCACACAGACGCTGCCCGGCGGCAGCGCCGGATCGGCGGCGGTGGCGATGTCCGGCAGATGCGGCCGCAGCGCCGCCAGCGTGTCGGGATGGGCGTTGAGCGTCGCCGCTGCGCCCGGCCGCACCGCGGCCAACGCCGCCTCGACCAGCGGCAGCAGCACTGCCGCGCCGGCCTTCAGCTCGGTCATCAGCACCGTTTCCGCCATCCGCCGCACCAGCGCGGCAAGGACCGGCCGCAGCGTATCGGCCTCGATCAAACAGGCCGCTTCATAGGCCGCTGCCGCCGCCGCGAGCTGGTCGCGCAGCGGTGCCAGCGCGGCGTCGGCCTCGGCTGCGCCGGCGGCAAAGCCGGCGTCGAACGCCACGGCCCGCACCGCGTCCAGGTCGGGCACCACGACCGGCACCTCGACCCGCGGCTGCAGCGCCGACAGCAGCCCCGCAAGCCCCTCAGACATAGGCACCTGCCGCTCCCGGCATCATCACCGCGCCGCTTTCGCCCAGCCGCCGCACCAGCGCACAGATCTCCGCCTGCGCGGCATCGACCTCGGCGCGCTTCATGGGGCCGCGTTCGGCCAGGTCGTCCTGCAACTGCGACGCCGCCCGCTTCGACATGGCCGAGAAGACGAGGCCCTGCAGCGCCGCGTCGGCACCCTTCAGCGCCACGGCCAGCGTCGCCGGATCGACCTCGCGCAGCACCAGCTGCACGTCCTTCATGCCGAGGCCGAGCAAGTCGGCAAACACGAACTGCTGCGCCGCAACCTCGGCAGCGAGATCGGCATCGACGCCGGCCAGCGCTTCAAGGAGCCCGGCCTTGTCGGTCGACAGCTTGACCAGCCGCGCGGTGAATTCTGTGCCGGCAAGCAGCGCCTCGTTGGCAGCGCTCTCCTGCGCCGCCAGCTTGGCCTCCAGGTCGGCCTCCAGATCGGCAATGACGGCCGGGGCGACCGGCTTCATCGTCGCCAGCCGGGTCACGACATCGCCGCGCATCGCCAGCGGCAGCGCATCGAGCACCGCGGCGGCACGCACGTCCGCCAGATGCGCCAGCACCAGGGCCGCGGCCTGGGGATGCTCGTCCGACAACAGCGTCGCGATCGTCGCCGTATCGAGCCAGTCGAGCCCGGCGAAGCGGCGCGGCGCGGCGGGCGGCCCCAGTTGCTCGATCACCCGCTCGGCGCGCGGCGTGCCCAGCGCCCGCGACAGCACGGCGCGCACCTGCCGACCCTGGCTGTCGAGCGCCGATACCCCGCGGGTACGGCTGATGAACTCATCGAGCACGCCGTCGATCAGCGTCGGCTCGATCTCGGCGACGGTCAGCATCGCCTCCCCGACCGCCTGGACCTCGGCCGCATCCATGCGGCGCAGCAGCTCGGCGGCCTGCACCTCCTCGAGGAGCAGCACGAGAATGGCGCATTTCTGCGCGCCGGTGAGGGGCGCGGTCATGCCGCCAGCATCTGCCGCGCCACCGCCGTCGCGCGATCGGCGTCAGCGGTCACCAGCCCGCGCGTCGTGCCCAGCTTTTCGCTGTAATCGATGCCAGGCACCGCTTCGCCGACCGGCATCAGTTCGCCACCGTCGATCGGATCGGCCAGGGCCGGCACGGCGCGCCTGCGGAACCGCAGCGCCGCGATCACCCCGCCGACCAGCAGAGGCAGCGCCAGTGCCGCCAGCGGCGCATAATCCTTCACGGCCGGCTTTTCATACCAGGGCTGCAGCGGCTCGGGCGTCGGCACGGCAAAGCCGCGCAGCTGCACCTCGACGATGTCGCCGCGGGCCTGGTCGTAGCCGACGGTGCCCCGGACGATGCGCACCAGCCCGGCGATGTCCGCCGGCGTCGCCTTGGCCAGCGCCGCCTTGTCGATGACGACCGCGACCGACAGCCGGCGCAGGCGCGGCGCCAGCCCGCGCGTCACGGTCACGTCGCGGCCGATCTCCCAGGCGCGGTTGGTGCTTTCATTGGTCACCTGCGGGGCCGGTGCCGGCACCGGCGCTGCGGCCGGCGGCGTGGCGGTCAGCTGCGCCGCCGCCGGCGCGGTGTTCGACAGCGCGCCCGGAATCCCGCGCGCCGGCAGCGGCGACGTGTCGATCGCCCGGGTCGCGGCCTCGCTGCGCAGCACGCCGCCGGGGGCATAGCGCTCCGACGAGGCCTGGTTTTCGCTATAGTCGACATCGGCAGCGACTTCGGCGGTAAAGCGCCCGGTACCGATCAGCGGTGTCAGCAGCTTCCACAGCCGCTCGCGCACCATCCCTTCGACCTTGACCTGATAACCGAGCTGCGCCGCCTCGCCGACGCTCGTGCCCGCCGACAGCAGCGCGCCCGACTGATCGACGACGCTGACCTTGTCGGCCGCCAGCCCCGATATCGACGACGATACCAGCCAGACGATGGCGCGCACCTGCGCCTCGCCCAGAACGCGGCCCGGCGCCAGGGTCACGAACACCGACGCGCTCGCCGGCGCCTTGTCGCGCACGAACACCGATGGCTCGGGCGTCGCGATATGGACGGTGGCATGACGAACGCCGTCGATGGCCTCGATCGACGCCGCCAGCTCGACGGATGCGGCATTCTTCAACCGCGCCGCCTCAACGGCGCGGCTCAGCCCCAGCGGCATGTCCCCCACGGGATCGAGCGCCTTGGCCGATTTCGGCAGTCCCTGGCCCGCCAGCAGGATACGCGCCGCCGCGACATCGCCGGCGCCGACCTCGACGCTGCCGCTGTCGGGGTTGATGCGCGCGGCATAATTGCCCGCGGCCAGCGCGGTCATCACCGCCGATTTGTCGCCATCGGACATCTCGCCGTACAGCGGCCGCCAGTCGGGCGCGCGCAGCGCCAGCCACAGCAGCATCACGACGACCAGCGCGAGCGCGGCGAAGATCGCCGGCCGGGCGCGAACCACGGCGGGACTGGCGGCGATCGCGCGGGCGCGATCCTGCCAGGCGAGCGGCGACGCCTCGATGACGGCCAGGCCCGTCTCGGTCATCGGTCAGCAAGCCACGTCAAAGCGGCATGCTCATCACGTCCTTGTAGGCGCCGAGCAGGCGGTTGCGCACCTGCAGCGTCGCTTCGAAGGCGATCGAGGCCTTTTGCCGGGCGATCATCACGCCGGCGAGATCCTGGCTGTCGCCGCGCTCATAGGCATCGGTGGCGGCACTCGCCTTGCCCTGGATGGCGCTGACCGATTTCAGCGCGTCCTGCATGGCGGTAGCGAACTGCGGCGGCGCAGCGACGGCAGGCGCGGCGGTCGCCGCGACCTGCGAGATGGCGTTGCTCTGCGCCAGGATCTGCGCGCGCAGCGCAAGCACCGAGCCCGTGTTGACCGGCGGCAGCATCGTTATTGCACCGTGGCGGCGGCACCGGACGGACGCCGCGCCGACATCGCCGCAAGCTTGTAGCGCAAGGTACGCTCGCTGATGCCGAGCCGTTCGGCAGCAGCGCGCCGGCTGGCGGTTTCGGCCAGCACGCCGCGGATGACGCGGTCTTCATGCGTTCGGACGAGTCCGCCGAGGGGGGCGGCGGACTCGTCCATTTCGACGCTGGCAGGGGGGGCCAGCCGGTCGAAAACCAGATGCGAAACGTCGATGGTGGCGCCTTCGGTCAGCACCAGGGCGCGATCGAGGACGTTGCCGAGTTCCCGGACATTGCCGGGCCAGTCGTGCGCGGCAAGCCGGGCCAGCGCCGCCGGCGTCGGCCAGCAGACGGCGCCTTCGCCGGCCTTCAACAGCCAGCGCGCCGCGATGGCGGTGATATCGGCGGGACGCTCGCATAGCGGCACGGTGCGCAGCGGGAACACAGCGAGGCGATAGTAGAGGTCGGCACGGAACCGCCCGGCGGCGACTTCGGCGGCAAGATCGCGATTGGCGGCGGCGATGATGCGCACGTCGATCGCCTCGGGTTTCGTGGCGCCGATCGGCAGCACCTCACGCTCCTGGATGGCGCGCAGCAGCTTCGATTGCAGCGGCAGCGGCAGTTCCGAAACTTCGTCGAGCAGCAGCGATCCGCCCTGGGCGGCGCGGAACAGCCCGCGGCCCTGCCCGGTGGCACCGGTAAAGGCGCCGCGCTCGTGACCGAACAATGTTGCTTCCAACATGGTTTCGGGGAGCGCGGCGCAGTTGACCGCGACCAGGGGACAGTCGCGGCGGGGGGACAGGGTGTGGACAAGACGGGCGAGCCCTTCCTTGCCGGTGCCGGTGGCACCTTCGATGAGGACGGAGACGTCATGGGCGGCAACGCGGCCGGCGAGCGCCAGCAGTTGGCGGGACTGCGGCGCCGCGGCGGCCGGGGCATCGGCGGGCGCGGCAAAGGCAGCGACAAGCGCCAGGGCGAAATCATGGTCGGCAGGGGCAATGCGGAGTTCGAGCCGATCGGCATGGACGACGGCGCGCGAACGGGTGGCGGGCTGGAGGGCGATATGGCGCCCGGCCGGCCGGCTGCCGTCGAGGACGATGCGGCAACTGCCGATCTCGATGGCGTCGAGGCTCGGCAGCCAGTCGAGGCCGCGGGCAGGAGCAGGGGTGGTGGGCAGGCTTTCCATTACCCCTGCCTAGCAAGGGCCGTGCCAATTGGCCGTTACGGGTGGCGCGCAGGGGGAGAAGCGGGCTGCTGCCAAGGCGTGTCAGTTTTCCGACACGCCAAACCGTCAATTTCCTGACGCGCGGTGTCAGGGAATTGACGCAAGTAGCGGCAATAGCCTGCCTTATGCCGGCAAGGCGTTGCCGGGTTTACCGGTTTTCCCCGTGTGGGCCTACCGCAGCGTCGCCGCGATCGTCGCCCCGCCCAGCACGCGGCTGCCGCGATACGCCACCGCCGCCTGCCCGGGCGCCACGCCCAGCAGCGGTTCGTCGAAGCGCAGCCACTCGCCGTCCCACACCGCCGGCGCCAGCGCCGCCAGCGATCGCACCTTGACGTCGACCGGTCCATCGAGGTCGCCGAGCAGGTTCACCTCCTCCAGCCGCGCGGCGCTGACCGCCAGCGCGGCGCGCGGCCCGGCAAAGACCCGGTTCGACGCTGCATCGATGCCGGTGACATACAGCGGCTCGGCACGGCCTCCGAGATCCAGCCCGCGGCGCTGGCCGACGGTGAAACGGTGGATGCCGCCATGCCGGCCGAGCACCTGGCCGGCGCTGTCGACGATATCGCCCGGCGTCGCCAGCTCGGGCCGCAGTTTCTCGACGATGCCGGCATAGTCCTTGCCGCCGACGAAGCAGATATCCTGGCTGTCGGGCTTGGCGGCAACGCTCAGGCCAAAGCGCTCGGCCTCCTGCCGCACCACTGCCTTCGACAGCCCGCCCAGCGGAAAGCGCAGGTAATCGAGCTGCGCCCTGGTCGTCGTCCACAGGAAATAGCTCTGGTCCTTGGCCGGATCGAGGCCGCGATGCAGCTCCGGCCCATCGTTGCCGACGATCCGCCGCACATAATGACCGGTCAGCAGCGCCTCTGCCCCCAGCCCCTGCGCCAGTTCGAGCAGGTCGGTGAACTTCACCGTCTTGTTGCATTCGACGCACGGCACCGGCGTCTGGCCACGGGCATAGCTGTCGGCAAAGGCATCGATGACGGCGGCGCGAAACCGTTCCTCCATGTCGACGACATAATGCGGGATGCCGATGCGTTCCGCGACCGCACGGGCATCGCGGATGTCGGCACCGGCACAGCACGCCCCCGGCCGCGCCGCGGCAGCGCCGGCATCGTACAGCTGCAGCGTGACCCCGACGACATCGCAGCCGGCCTCCGCCGCCAGCGCCGCGACCACCGAGGAATCGACACCGCCCGACATGGCCACGGCCACGCGGCGGCCGGCCAGTGGCGCCAGCAGGCCGGTCACGTCATCGGGGGCGAGCATCGTCGTCACCGGCCCGCGCTTTCCCCTGTTCGTTGGCGGCGTCAACCCCCTCCCGTCGTCGCACGGCGGTGCTGTTAACCATCGTTACCGCTTATCGACGCGCGCCCGCCGCCGTGAACGCTGGTGGGACAGGCAGGCGGCAAGGGGCATGCAATGGACGTACAGGACACTGATAGCGGCGGCGGCATGGCGCCAATGGCGGCACCTGCGATTGATAGCCTGCCGCCGGTCGATACCAAGCGCTGGGTGGCGCGGCGCAAGGCGGCGGTTCTCGATGCCATCGCCTCGGGCGTGCTCAGCAGGGCCGATGCCTGCGCACGCTATCGCATCTCGGAAGCCGAGCTGCGCCTCTGGGAACGCGCTGTCGCCTGCGCCGGCGTTCCCGGTCTCAGGGTGACCCGCGTACAGATATATCGGCCGGTGTTTGCCGCGCGCGACGGCCGATGAGTACCATAATCACCGCGACTGGCGTCTCCATTCGCCTATCAACGGATGGTATACGTCGCATCGGTCTTGAACATGGGCATGAAAGAAGTCTCTATGGCCAGGAGGACAGCGAGGAACGGTGTGGCGCCGTTACCCGACTTCCCTCCCCGGAGGCGAGTATCATGCGTGTTTTGTTGATCGAGGATGACAGGGCGATGGCGCGGTCGGTCGAGCTGATGCTCGACGAGGCCGGGTTCGAACACGAGACTGCCGGCACCGGCGAAGTGGCGCTGGAATATGCGCGAACCTATGAATTCGACGTGATCATGCTGGATCTGACGCTGCCCGACCTGCACGGTCACGAGGTGCTGAAGCGACTCCGCATGCTGCGCATCGCGACCCCGGTGCTGATCCTGTCGGGCGACAGTGAAACCGGCAGCAAGGTGACCGGCTTTGGCGCCGGCGCCGATGATTACGTCACCAAGCCGTTCGATCGCGCCGAGCTGATGGCCCGGCTCCACGCCCTCGTCCGGCGCAGCCAGGGCCACGCCCAGTCGCTGATCGTCACCGGCCCGGTCGCGATCGATCTCGCCGCCCGTACTGTCGAAGTCGGCGGCCGCCGCGTCGGGCTCACCGGCAAGGAATATGCGATCCTCGAGATGCTCTCGCTCAGGAAGGGCATGACGCTGACCAAGGAAATGTTCCTGACCCACCTCTACGGCGGTCGCGACGAGCCCGAGCTGAAGATCATCGACGTCTTCATCTGCAAGCTGCGCAAGAAGCTGCACCAGGCCGGCGCCCCGCCGTCGGGCTGCATCGAAACGGTGTGGGGCCGCGGCTATTCGCTGCGCGATCCCCAGGTCGAACGGGCCGCCGCCGTCGCCTAGACCTTTCGCTGCGCGCCGTTACCGCTTGCGGACGAATTCGGCGCGCAGCACAAGGCCCTTGATGCCGTCGAACCGGCAGTCGATTTCCTGGTCGTCGCCGGTCAGCCGGATCGACTTGATGACCGTGCCGCGCCGCAGTATCTGGCCGGCGCCCTTGACCTTCAGATCCTTGATCAGCGTGACGCTGTCGCCGTCGACTAGGATGTTGCCAACCGAATCGCGCACTTCGACGGCCGTCGCCACCGGCACGTCGGACGCCGGCAGCCATTCGCCAGTGGCTTCGTTATAGACATAATCATTGTCGCTCATCGTCCGCCCCCGCCAGCATCTCGCGCGCCCATAGGCGCGGCAGGTGACGCTGTCGCCCCTTGCCGCTAAGGAAGCGCCAAAGGATAGCCGATGAAACCCCGGATACTGCTTGGCGAGGCCGATGTACCCGGCGGTGGCCACCTCAAACTCTACGAACGGGACGGTGCTTTCTCGATCATGCTCGGCGCCAGCGAGCTGATGAACAGCCGGCTGAGCGGTTCCGAACAGGCGCTGGCCACGCTGGCCTGGGACAAGATGCCCAAGGGCGCCTGGCCCAAGCTGCTGATCGGCGGGCTCGGCATGGGCTTCACTCTGCGCGCCGCGCTGGCGGTGATGCCGGCCGATGCGGAGATCGTCGTCGCCGAGCTGGTGCCCGAAGTCGTCGAATGGGCGCGCGGGCCGATGGCGGAGCTGTTCGCCGGCAGCCTCGACGATCCGCGCGTCACCGTCATCGTTGCGGACGTCGGCGAGCTGATCGAGGCCCAGCAGAAGCGCTGGGACGGCATCCTGCTCGATGTCGACAATGGCCCCGAAGGGCTCAGCCGCGCGGGCAACGACTGGCTGTATCGCCGCCCGGGCCTGATCGCCATCCGCCAGGCCCTGCGCGCCGGCGGCGTGCTGGCGGTCTGGTCGTCGGCGCCCGATGGGCCATTCACCAATCGGCTCAAACGGTCGAACTTCGCCGTCGAGGAAAAGGTCGTGCGGGCCAACGGCGATCGCGGTGGCGCGCGCCAAGTCATCTGGCTGGCGGTGCCGGAGTGGAAATAGCGGCCACTGTCAGCGAATGACCCGCCCCGGCTTTGGCTGCGGGTCCGCCGGATAGTCCAGGTCCATCCGCTCATAGGCCAGTGCCAGCGTCTCCAGCATCAGCGCTGGCGCATTGGCATCGAGCGGCGTGTGCGACAGCATCACCGGCCGCGCTGCCTTGAAGGTCCACACCATCACCGGCTCCCGCGTGGCGCCGAGCAGCAGCACCTTCACGTCGCGCGCCGCCTTGCCGCCGGCGCGCGCCTTGTCCCACCAGGCATAAAGGTCGCGCCGGCCCGTCACCGCGCGGCGCAGCACCAGCGGCTGGGCGATGCCTTCGACACCGAAGTCGGGAAAGCCGACACTGGCAAAGCCGCCGCCGATTGCCGGGTCACCCGCCTCGCCGGCTGCGATCTCGACGCTGAAGTTGCCGGTGCCGAACGGCCCCTCGCTGGTCATTCGATCTCGAGCCGCTCGTGCGCCAGGACGATTTCCTCCATTGCGACCTGATTGGCAGCCGCGTTCAACGGCCCCGACACATGCTTGATGATGCGCGCCCGCGTCAGCTTGAAGCGCTTCACCGGCTGGTGCGTCTCGTCGTGCAGCACGATGACGACGTTGCGGACATCGTCCTGGCCGTCGGCGATACCGCGCAGCCATTGGTAAAAGCTGGTGGAGGCGACCAGGCCCCGCTTCAGCGTCACGTCGCCGACCTTGTGCAGCCCCGGCAGGCTGCGGACGCTGTTCGCCTTGTCGTTGCCGTTGCGATAGCGGATCAGCTCGGTCTCGAAGCTCAGCCCGGAGACTTCGGCAAAGCCGGCCTCGTCGATGCCGTCGATCTCGACGACGAAGTTGAAGGCGCCCCAGGGTCCATTGATCGGCATCGGCTCTGCCCCATCGTTGCGGCGCCGATGATAATCCCGGCGGCCCGGCTGCGCAATCAGTCGCCGCCAGGATGCCGCTTGAACGACAGGCCGCGGACGATGCCGCGCAGGGTGCGGACCTCGCCGGCCGAATATTCGGGCCGGGTGAACAGGTTGCGCATCAGCAGGCGCGCCGCCGCGGCGCGGCCGGGCACCGGGTTGTAATAGCCGTTGGCACCGAGCTGGGCATCGATCGCCGCGATCAGCCCTTCCAGCTCCTCGTGCGGCGCCGGCCCGTCATGGTTGACCAGCGTCGTCGCGGCGGCACCGGAGCCCTGGCGGAACCATTCATAAGCGATGACCAGCACCGCCTGGGCGAGGTTGAGCGAGCCGAAATCGGGATTGACCGGGATGGTCAGGATCGCATGGGCCACGGCGAGGTCCTCGGTCTCCAGCCCGGTGCGCTCGGGGCCGAACATGATGCCCGCCGGCGCCGCCAGCGCGTGGCAGTCGGCGGCGGCTTGGGCGGGGGTGACGACGCGGCGGACCAACTCGCGATTGCGAATCGTCGTCGCGAATACCAGCGACAGCCCGGCACAGGCATCGGCAACGCTGTCGAACACCCGCGCACCATCGAGCACGACATCGGCGCCGCTCGCCGCCGGCCCGGCATCGGCATTGGGCCAACCGTCGCGCGGCGCCACCAGCCGCAGATCGGTCAGTCCGAAATTGAGCATGGCGCGCGCACAGGCGCCGATGTTCACGCCCAGCTGCGGGCGGACTAGAATGACGGCGGGAGCGGTCGCCCTCCTCCCCTCTGAGGGGGAGGAATTCAGGTCAGTCATCAGTCGCCATTCGCGTCGCCGCGACCTGATCCGACAGGCCTCCGACAAACGTCTCGAAATCGCGCGCCTCGCGGAAATCGCGGTACACGCTGGCAAAGCGGATATACGCCACCGGATCGAGCGCCTGCAGGCCCTCCATCACCATCTCGCCGACCTTGCCGACCTCGATCTCGCCATCTCCGGTCGATTCGAGCCGCCGCACCACGCCATTGACCATGCGCTCGATGCGTTCGGGCGCGATCGGGCGCTTGCGGCAGGCGATCTCGATCGACCGCGCCAGCTTGTCGCGATCGAAGACCTCGCGCTTGCCCGATTTCTTGACGATGGTCAGCTCGCGCAGCTGGATGCGCTCGAACGTCGTGAAGCGGCCGCCGCACGCCGGGCACTGCCGGCGGCGGCGGATCGCCGAGGCATCCTCGGTAGGGCGGCTGTCTTTGACCTGGCTGTCGTCGTTGCCGCAGAACGGGCAGCGCATCAGGACTTCTTGGTGATCGTGCGCAAATAACCGAGGCCGGCGCCGACGATGGCGCCAAAGATCGGCCCGACGATCGGCAGCGGCAGCGCGATCACCGCCCCCGCGGCGGCGCCGACCGCCATGTTGCGGCCCATCTGGTTGGGAATGGCTTCCTTGGTACGCACTTCGGCATCCTTGACGAATTCGACCGCCTGCCGGCCGATGTCGCTGCCCAGCGCCTTCTTGCCAAGCTCGCTGTCCATGGCCTTGCGGCCCAGCTCCTCGGCCTTTTCGAACGCCGTGTCGGTGGCCTCGGCGACGCGCTTGCCGGTGTCGGTCTCGATGAACTTCTTGCCGGCATCGAGCGCCTCGGCCGCCAGCTTTTCCGCCTTGGCGGCGAGGTCGTCGGGCTTGCCGCCCGTCCCGTTGGTGTCGCTCATCGCATCCCTCCCTGTTGCAGCTCAGCCGTTCGGATAGATGGGGAAGCGCGCGCACAGCGCCCGCACCCGCACATTGACCGCCTTTTCGACCTCGGCGTTGCCGTGCTCGCCGTTCGCGGCCAGGCCATCGAGCACGTCGGCGATCATGTCGCCGATGGCGGCAAATTCGCTCTGGCCGAAACCGCGCGTCGTGCCGGCCGGCGAACCGACCCGGATGCCGCTGGTCTTCGTCGGCGGCAGCGGATCGAACGGCACGCCGTTCTTGTTGCAGGTGATGCCGGCGCGCTCCAGCGCCTCGTCGGCGTCCTTGCCGGTCAGCCCCTTGGGCGTCAGGTCGATCAGCGCGACATGGGTATCGGTGCCGCCGGCGACGACCGCGCAGCCGCGATCCTTCAGCCGGGCCGCCAGCGTCTGGGCATTGGCGACGATGCGAACGGCATAGTCCTTGAAATCGGGCTGCAACGCCTCCCCGAAGGCAACGGCCTTGGCGGCGATGACATGCATCAGCGGGCCGCCCTGCATGCCCGGGAACACCGCACTGTTGAACTTCTTGCCCAGCGCCTCGTCGTTCGACAGGATCATGCCGCCGCGCGGGCCGCGCAGGGTCTTGTGGGTCGTCGTCGTCACGACATGGGCATGCGGCAGCGGCGACGGGTGGATGCCGGCGGCGACCAGCCCGGCGAAATGCGCCATGTCGACGTGCAGCAGCGCCCCGACGCTGTCGGCGATCGCCCGGAACCGCGCGAAATCGATGATCCGCGGATAGGCCGAGCCCCCGGCGATGATCAGCCGCGGCTTGTGCTCCTGCGCCAGCCGCTCGACCTCGTCATAATCGATCAGATGATCCTCGCGGCGCACGCCGTATTGCACCGCATTGAACCACTTGCCGCTCATCGACGGCGCGGCGCCATGGGTCAGGTGGCCGCCGGCATCGAGGCTCATGCCCAGGATCGTCTCGCCCGGCTTGACCAGCGCCAGCATCACCGCGCCATTGGCCTGCGCGCCCGAATGCGGCTGCACATTGGCCCAGGCGCAGCCGAACAGCTGCTTGGCCCGCTCGATGGCCAGCGTCTCGACAGCGTCCGATGGCGCACAACCCTGGTAATAGCGCTTGCCCGGATAACCCTCGGCATATTTGTTGGTGAACACCGAGCCCTGCGCCTCCAGCACCGCGCGCGACACGATGTTCTCGGACGCGATCAGCTCGATCTGGTTCTGCTGGCGGTCGAGCTCCGAAGCCACCGCGGCGGCAACGGCAGCATCGGCGGTCGCCAGATGCGTTTCGAAAAACCCGTTCGGCAGGGTTTCGGTAACGTGCGCGGGATCGGTGCTCATGCGGCGATATCCTTCAACTGCCCCAGCTTGGCGACACGACCCGCGTGCCGCCCGCCGGCGAATTCGGTGTTCAGAAATTCGTGCACGCAGTCGCGCGCTACCTCGATGCCGATGATCCGACTGCCGAGCGCGATGCAATTGGCGTCGTTGTGCTGCCGCGCCAGCCGCGCCATCAGGCCGGACGTAACCAGCGCGCAGCGCACTGCCGGGTTGCGGTTGGCGGCGATCGAAATGCCGATGCCCGATCCGCAGATGGCGATGCCAAAGCCCGCCCGCCCGGCGGCGATCGCATCGCCCAGTCTCGCGCCATACTCCGGGTAATCGACCGACGCCTCGCTGTCGGGCCCCAGGTCGATCACGTCCCGGCCGGCGGCGCGCAGGTCCGCGACCAGCGCCTCTTTCAGCGCAAAGCCGGCATGGTCGGAAGCGAGTGCGATTGCGGCGGTCACGGTCATCTTGATGCTGCGGCGGTTGGGAACCCCATATCTAGAGGCTAAGCCGGATTCGGGCAATTGGTGATTGCGCCGGCGTCGCTGCCATTCCGAAACGACTGATGCAAAAATCCGGTCAGCACGAACGGAAAAATAGGTTTGGCCCGCATGGGTCGTTACGCCATCAGACCGGCACGGGATATCGCTCCCGCTCCTGGGGAACCATCAATGACCACGAAAACCCTGTTGCTTGTCGCCACCTGCATGTTCGGCCTGACGCCGCTGCCGGTCGCCGCGCAGGCCGCCGACACTGAGAAGACCGTCAGCAACCAGTTCTGGTGGCCCAGCGCCATCGACCTGTCGCCGCTGCGGCAGAACAGCCCCGAAAACAATCCGTTCGGCCCGGGCTTTGACTATGCGTCGGAATTCCGCACGCTCGATCTCGCCGCCGTCAAGAAGGACATCGCTGCGGTGCTGACGACGTCGCAGGCCTGGTGGCCGGCCGACTACGGCAGCTACGCACCGTTCTTCATCCGCATGGCCTGGCACAGTGCCGGCACCTATCGCATCGCCGATGGCCGCGGCGGCGCCGGCGGCGGCCAGCAGCGTTTCGAGCCGCTGAACAGCTGGCCCGACAACGCCAATCTCGACAAGGCGCGCCGGCTCCTTTGGCCGGTCAAGCAGAAGTACGGCCGCAAGATCAGCTGGGCCGACCTGATGGTCCTCGCCGGCAATGTCAGCCTCGAATCGATGGGCTTCAAGACCTTCGGCTATGGCGGCGGCCGCACCGACGACTGGCAGGCCGACCTCGTCTATTGGGGCCCGGAAAAGAAGTTCCTCGCCGATGAGCGCTACAGCGGCGATCGCCAGCTGAAGAATCCGCTCGCCGCGGTCCAGATGGGCCTGATCTATGTCAACCCCGAAGGCCCCGACGGCAAGCCCGATCCGCTCGCCTCGGCCCGCGACATCCGTGAAACCTTCGGTCGCATGGCGATGAACGACGAGGAAACCGTCGCGCTGATCGCCGGCGGGCACAGCTTCGGCAAGGCGCATGGCGCGAAGCCGCCGGCCGATTGCGTGGGCGTCGAACCCGCTGCCGGCGCCGTCGAGGCGCAGGGCATGGGATGGACCAGCAAGTGCGGCACCGGCGTCGGCGTCGATGCCATCACCAGCGGCCTCGAAGGCGCCTGGACGTCGACCCCGACCTTCTTCTCCATCCAGTATCTGGAGAATCTCTATGCCTTCGACTGGGTGCAGACGAAGAGTCCGGCCGGCGCGACGCAATGGGTTCCGGCGAAGAACGGCGGCGCCGGCACCGTGCCGGACGCCCATGATCCGACCAGGACCCACCAGCCGATCATGTTCACCACCGATCTGGCGCTGAAGTTCGACCCGTCGTACCGCAAGATCACCCAGCGCTTCCTGAAAAAGCCGGCCGAGTTCGAGCTGGCCTTTGCCAAGGCCTGGTTCAAGCTGACCCATCGCGATCTCGGGCCGCGCGGCCGTTATCTCGGCGCCGAAGTGCCGAAGGAAACGCTGATCTGGCAGGATCCGGTGCCGGCGGTCGATCACCCGCTGGTCACCGCGGCCGATGTCGCCACGCTGAAGTCGCGCGTCCTCGCCTCGGGCCTCACCGGGCCGGAGCTGGTGCGCACCGCCTGGGCGGCCGCCGCCACCTTCCGCGGCACCGACATGCGCGGCGGTATCAACGGCGCCCGCATTCGCCTCGCCCCGGAAAAGGATTGGGCCGCCAACGACCCCGCCGAGCTGGCGCGGGTGCTGGCGAAGCTGGAAACCATCCAGGGCGACTGGAACCGCAGCGCGCCGGGCGGCCGCACCATCTCGCTCGCCGACTTGATCGTGCTGGCCGGCGGCGCCGCCGTCGAACAGGCGGCCAAGGCGGCCGGCCAGGCGGTGACGGTGCCGTTCGAGCCCGGCCGCAGCGATGCGACCCAGGCGCAGACCGATGTCGTCTCGTTCGCCGCGCTGGAACCGCAAGCCGATGGCTTCCGCAACTACTACAAGGCGGGCAACCGGCTGACCCCGGCGGAGGCGATGGTCGACAAGGCGGCGCTGCTCAACCTGACCATCCCCGAGATGACGGTGCTGGTCGGCGGCCTCAGGGTGCTCGACGCCAATGCCGGCCAGGCCGCGCACGGCGTCTTCACCGCCCGGCCCGGCACGCTGAGCAACGACTATTTCGTCAACCTGCTCGACATGTCGACGAAATGGGTCAAGGCGCCCGCCGCAGAGGGCATCTACGAAGGCCGCGACCGCACGTCCGACAAGCTGAAGTGGACGGCGACCCCGGTCGACCTGATGTTCGGCTCCCAGTCCGAGCTGCGCGCCGTCGCCGAAGTCTATGCCGCCGAGGACGGCCGCGAAGCCTTCGTCCGCGACTTTGTCGGCGCCTGGAACAAGGTGATGACGCTCGACCGCTTCAAGAGCTGAAGCGCGGCGGGACCGGCGGTGCCACGCGGGTGCCGCCGGTTGCTTCGCATATGTCACCCCGGCGTAGGCCGGGGCCCATGAACCATAATCCTGGTCACGCCAGCACGCTCGACCCGCCGGTCGCCAAAAGCGTGGTTCATGGGCTCCGGCCTTCGCCGAGGTGACAGGTAAGAAGCGGGACCTCGTGCTCCCCAATCACCGTGCCATCTCCCCCACCAGCGCCCGCAACGCCGGCACCAGGGCATCGACCTCCGCCGGCGTCGTGAACAGCGATGGCGTCACCCGGATGCAGGCACCGCCCGCCAGCCCGGCGCGATGCACCGTCATGATGTTGAACCGTTCCAGCAAGGCATCGGTGATGGCGATGTTGTCGGCGACACTCGTCCGCCCACGAATCCGAAACGACGTCGACGCGCCATGCAGCGCCGGATCGTCGGGCAACAGGATCTGCAGGCCGTCGAGCCCCCGCAGCGGCCCGACCCAACGATCCCGCAGCCATTGCAGCCGCGCCAGCTTCGCCACGGGATCGATGCCGGCCTGGAAATCCAGCGCCGCCGGAATGGTCAGCTGCGCCGAATAATCGACCGTACCCTGGTAGGCGCGGTCATCGGCCGAATCCGGCCGAGCCTCGGGCGCCGCCGGCGACGGTGCGATCGCATCGGTGCGGCCCTTTCTGATCCAGATCGCCGCCGCGCCCAGCGGCGCCCCCACCCATTTGTGGAAATTCATGCCGACGAAATCGGCACCGAAATCGGGGATACTGAAGCGCATCTGGTAGAAACTCTGCGCGCAGTCGACGATCGCCTCCGCCCCCGCCGCCTTCACCAGCGGCACGATGCGCGCCACCGGCAGCACCAGGCCGTGGCGGTGGCTCATGTGCGTCAGCAGGACGAGTTTCAGCCGTGGCGTCCGCGCGATCGCCTCGGCATAGGCGGCGACGGCGCTGTCGGCGGTCGGCGGCTCGGGCAGGCTGATCTTCACCGCCTCCGCCCCGCGGGCGCGCGCCAGCGAGATCATAGACCCTTGGGTCGATTCATAATCGGTGTCGGAATAAAGGATGCGATCCCCCGGGCCGACATCGCGGAACTGGCTGATCAGCGCCGTCAGCCCCTCGGCGGCATTGCGGCACAGGCCGATCTCTTCGGGCAGCACGCCCATCGCGGCTGCGGCACGCTCCCGCACCACCGCCTGGTCCCTCACCATCGCGCGGCGCGCATACCAGCTGTTGTCGCGGTTCAGCCGGGCGACGATCTCGCGATGCGCCTCGAGCACCGGCGTCGCCATGCTGCCCCAATAGCCGTTTTCGAGCTGGATGACCCGCCGCGTGACCGGATATTGCGCCGCCAGCGCCGCCCAGCCGGCCTCGTCGGTCGCGGCCAGCGGCAGGGCGGCGCCCGAGACTGCCTGGCCCGGCAACGCCGCTCCCGCCATGCCGGCCAGCGCCACCCGCCGCGTGATGCTCATCCAGCCCCCCTGCGTCTCCGCCTATTCGAACGTCAGGTCGCCGCTCACCGGTTCCTGCAAATGCCGCTCGACATCCGCATCGGTGACCGCTTCGAACGTCGCCGGCGACCACAAGGGATTGCGATCCTTGTCGAGCAACTGCGCCCGCACGCCTTCGAAAAAGTCGTGGCCGTTACGGATCTCGCAGACCATACGGTATTCGGTCACTAGCGCGTCCTCGATGTCGGCGCTGGCGCCCAGTCGCAACCCTGCCAGCGTCAGCTTGCACGATGTCGGCGACATGCGCCGGATGATCGCCGCCTGCTCGCGCGCCCAGTCGTCGCCTTCATCCAGGCTGGCGAGAATGTCCTCCACCCGGTCATGGCCGAAATGGAAATCGATGCCGTCGCGCAGCGCCTCCAGCGCAGAGCCGCCGGGATCGCCGTGCAGCGTCGCCAGCAGCTCGCCGATGGTCTCGTCGCTCGTCGCCAGCAGGTCGCGCAGCACGTCGAGCCGCTCCACCGGCACGAAATGCGTCGCGATGCCGGCATAGACACAGTCCGCCGCCTTCAACCGCGCGCCGGTCAGCGCCGCCCAGGTGCCGATCTCGCCCGGCAGCCGCGGCAGCGCATGGGTGCCGCCGACATCGGGGATCAGGCCGATGCCGGTTTCGGGCATCGCAAACAGCGTGCGCTCGGTGGCGACGCGATAGGGCCCGTGGATCGACAGGCCGACGCCGCCGCCCATGGTGACGCCGTCGAGGATGGCGACATAGGGCGTTACCAGCCGCGCGATGGCCTGGTTCATGCGATACTCGTCGTGGAAAAAGCCTTCGAACAGCGCCTTGTCCTGCCGGCCCTCCCGCGCCAGCAGCGCAACGTCGCCGCCGGCGCAAAAGGCACGATCGCCGGCGCCTTCGATGACGATGCGTTCGACCTGCGGATCGGCGGCGCCTTCGAACAGCGCACGATGGATCGTCCGCGCCATCGCCAGGTTGAGCGCGTTGAGCGCCGCCGGCCGGTTCAACGTCAGCCACAGTGCGCGGCCGCGGCGTTCGACCAGGACTTCCGGTTCGACAGTCATGTCGCTCATGTGCGTTCCACCATATTGTGTTTCTCGGGCATCGGCTGGGGCAACGCGCTGGTCGACAGTTTGGCCAGCAGCTTGCCGCTTTCGTCGGTCAGTTCCGCCTCCATGAAGGCGACGCTGCGGCCCAGCTTGATGCAGCGGCCTTCCGCATACAGCCAGCTATTGGCCTTGGCCGGCGCAAAGAAACTGGTCTTCAATTCGATCGTCGGCACCACGATGCGCGTGCCCGACTTGACGATAGCCGCCACCGCCGCCGCATCATCGAGCATGGCGACGACGATGCCGCCCTGGACATTGCCCATCGGATTGCAGAAATTGAGGCCGACCTTGAAGCGCATCCGCACCCGGCCGGCCTCGCTGTCGACCTCCAGCAGTTCCTGGCCCAGCAGGATCGCCGTCGGCGGCACGAACTTGCGCATCCGTTCGAGCAACTGGTCGTCGGTCATGGCCATGCGCGGCGCCCCTAAAGGATCTCGGTGCTGTCGAGCCCGAAGCCTTGAAGCGCCCGCGCCAGCGCGTCAACATGGGCGTCGGCCCGCGTGAAGACGGCGCGGCCCGGCAGCGGCACGCCCTGACCCGCGCGCTGCCCCGCATCCGGCCCCAGCAGATGCGCCACCCGCCGCGCGATCCCGGCGCCGCCATCGACAAAGGCCAGCGGCTGCGTCGCGGCGGCCGCAAGCTCGTCCTGCAGCAGCGGGAAATGCGTGCAGGCCAGCGCCACCATGTCCATCCGGTCGCCGCCCGGCTGGTCGGTCAGGCCGCGCAGTTCCGGCGCAACGTCCTCCGCCGTCACCGTCTCGCCGGCCAGCTTGGCCTCCGCCAGCGTCACCAGCCGTGCCGAGCCGTGGCGCAGCACCAGGCAATCGCCGGCGAACTCCGCCGACAGCCGGTCCACATACGCCTGGCGCACCGTCGCCGCCGTGCCCAGCACGCCGATCACGCGGCTAAGCGACCGCTCCGCCGCCGGCTTCACGGCCGGTACCGTGCCGACGACGGCCACGTCGAGCGCCGCCCGCACGTGCGACAGCGCGATCGTCGAGGCGGTGTTGCAGGCGATCACCACCAGTTGCGGCCGGAACCGCTCGACCAGCCGCCCGAGCAGCGCCGGCACCCGCGCCGCGATCTCGGCTTCGGACCTGGTGCCATAGGGGAAGCCGGCGTTATCCGCGGCATAGACGATGCCCAGCCCCGGCAGCAGCGACCGGATCGGGCCGAGCACCGACAGCCCGCCGACACCGGAATCGAAGACGAGGATGGGCGCTGTCATGGCAGCCCCCTAGCCAAACTGCGGCGCGACGCCTAGCCGCCACGGCCGGCAGGGATTGCCCTTTCATTGCGATACCGCAACAATAAGCCGGCATAGGCTTGGGGGCATGGCGGTGGAAGCGGACAAGTTCATCAACTCGGTCGAAAAATACGTCCGTGAATTCGTGCTCTACCTGCTGTCGTTTTTCTGGGGCGGACGGTACGACAGCGAGAACGATCCCCTGCTCGACAGCATCAACAAGACGTTCGTGTTCGCAATCATCAGCGCGACTGTCGGGGCTTATCTCTGGAACCGCTACATCTACGGCAACAGCGGGACTGTCCACGACTTGGCGGCATTGCTGACCGACACCCTGTTACGCTGGTTTTCATACGGTCTGCTGCTTTTCGCGCTACTTCGGGCATTTCGGATTCGGCCACACATTCTTTTGCCCATGCTCGCCGTCTTTAAGGTGTTTTCGGTCGCGCATGTCATCGCGATCTTCGGATCGTATCTCGTCAAGAACACGCTCTGGATGTTCCTGCACAGCAGCGAATATCTGCAGTCCGGATCGCGCAATGCCGCCATCGCAGCCTATCTGCTGCAGACCACACTGATCTTCCTCTATATGCCCCGGGAGATCGCCGCGATTGCCGGTACCGCCGGTCGCGCGACGCGATGGATGGTCACGGCGCTGTTCCTGCTGGCCGTAAGCCTTGTGGTCTTCGCCAATTTCCTCGATCCGCTCGCCGCGCGGCAATCCCACGAAACCATCGCCGGCAA
Source organism: Sandarakinorhabdus sp. DWP1-3-1 (assembly GCF_049896705.1). Taxonomy (NCBI): domain Bacteria; kingdom Pseudomonadati; phylum Pseudomonadota; class Alphaproteobacteria; order Sphingomonadales; family Sphingosinicellaceae; genus Sandarakinorhabdus; species Sandarakinorhabdus sp. DWP1-3-1. The sequence continues at coordinate 1,253,244 of NZ_JAFCUV010000001.1, forward strand.
GGCCGATCTTGCACCGGGGCCGGCACGGTGACGCGAATTCAGATGTTCGCCGGCCTGTCGCTTGCCGCCCTGATGACCGTGGCGACCCCGGCGCTGGCCCAGCCCGTTGCCGGAGCGCGGGACTGTTCCCCGATCGAGCGAATCTGGTACGCGATCACCCTGCGTGACGGCATTTGCACGCCGCCGTCGCCCAATCCCGGCCCGCCGCCGCCACCGCCACCGTATTTGCCGCCCCCGCCGCCCATGGCCGCGCAGCCGGGGCCATTCCTGGTCTATTTCGATTGGGACAGTTCGGCCATCACCGCCGAAGCAGCCCTGCTCCTCGACAACGCGGCCAGGCAATACGCCTCCACCGGAGGCGCAAGCATCGTGATCGCCGGGCACGCCGACGCATCCGGCGCCGCTGCGTACAACATCGGACTTTCGCAAAGGCGGGCCGATGCCGTAAAGGATCGGCTGGCGGCGCTTGGGCTACCTGCCAACGCCATCGTGACCGAAAGCTATGGCGAAAGCCGGCTGATGGTCGTTACTTCCGACGGTGTGCCGGAGCCGCAAAACCGCCGCGTGGAAATCGTCTTCGGCAAACCCGGCAGCTGAGTCGGCAGTTCACGCTAGATCATCATGGCGTCCGTCGCCCGCGCCGCCTTGGCCATGATCGACGCCATCGCCATCAGGCCGAGCACGGCGCCAAAGGTCAGCCAGCCGCGCAGCCGCGGATACCAGCGCGGCGCGTCGGCCGCCCGCGCATCCCAGATGAAATGCAGCACCAGCAGCGCCGCCATTGCCGACAATTGCACGGCGCGCGGCAGGCCCGGCAGCAACAGCAGCACCAGCCCGGCGATGGTCGGCAGCATCGCCAGCGAGATGGTCAGGAACTGCGGCGCCGGGCGCTGCACCGCCATGCCCCAGCGCGCGCCGCCGAGGAACGACAGGATCAGCGCGGCATAGCCCAGCGCCAGCAGGGCCAGCGGCTCGACATGCGCCGGGGTCGCCAGGCTCAGCAGCGGCGGTGCCAGGAACGGCATCAGCCCCAGCGATCCATAGCCGAGCACCACCCGCGGGATCGCCACCGTGTCACCGCCTGCCATCGTTTGTCACCCTGTTGCCACCCGTCGTTCGCGTTTGCGCCTGTCTGTCGCCGCCGTCGCAGCTTGTCGATGAGACGCTTGCGCGCGGGGTCGATGAGACGCTTGCGCGCGGGGTCGATGAGGCGCTTGCGCGCGGGAGCGGGCCGCAGCGCCATGCGTTACGAAACATCGATGTCGGCCCAAGCACCCCTGCCCCACGGAGATCCAGTGCCATGAACCGCAATACCATCATTGCCCTGCTGGCCGCCGCTGCCCTGTCGGCGTGCGGCGAATCCGCCAGCAAATCGGCCCGCGACAATGCGGCGATGGACGAAACCACGGCAGGCATGCCGGTCACCACCGCACCGCCATCCACCGATCTGCCAACCGCGCCCGCCGTGCCGGGCAACCCCGAGGCGGCGGCTGGCCCGGGCGACCCGTCGGCGGGGACCGTCACGCCGTCCGATGACCCGGCAGCCTACAATGCCGGCGCCGGCAACGCCAATCTCGGCCCCGGCAACGACGGCTCGGCCGGCACCCTGCCGAGCGGCACCGGCAATCAGCTGAACGAGCCGAACCCGCCGCCACGCTGAACCGGCGCGGCCACTGGCCACACAGCCGGCGCGACCCTAGGCTGGCGGCACAGCTGCCCAAGGAACCCCCATGACCGCCACCAGCGCCGTCTTCGCCCAGCATCCCGTCGCCGACACGCACGGCCCGGCGGCGATCGCCGCGGCCGTTGCCACCGACCCGGTCACCCTCGGCTGGATGCAGGGCACGCTGCCGCCCGACGACAAGCTTGTCCGCCTGTCCGACGGCAGCGCCTGGCGTTTCCCGCAACTGCGCTGGAGCTTTTCCAATTTCCAGCAGCTGGTGCCGACGCTGGCCGTGGCGCGCGGCGATGGCCGGGGCCTGCCGTTCCCGATCGCGCTGCGCGGCGACATCGACACGCTGCAGTTCACGCCGCTTGCCGGCAGCGGCTTCGACGGCCCGGTCAGCTGGGCGGATGCGATGCTCGCCAACTTCACCGATGCAATCATGGTCGTCCACCGCGACACCGTCGTCTATGAACGCTATTGGGGCGTGACCGGCCCGACGACGCGCCACCTGCTCGCGTCCGTTTCGAAGAGCTTTGTCGGCACCATCGCCGCCATGCTGATCGCCGATGGCAGCCTCGATGAAGCAGCGACCGTCGGCACCCTGGTCCCCGAACTCGCCGCCAGCGGATTCGGCGATGCGACGCTCCGCCAGGTCCTCGATATGACGACGGCACTGGCCTATTCGGAGGATTACACCAGCCCGACCGCCGACATCGCCCGCCTGGCCAGCGCCAGCGGCCTGGGCGCGGGTGGCGTCGCCGGCGATGAAGGCGGCGTCTGTGCCTATCTGCCGACCATCGCCAAGGCGGGCGAACACGGCGCCGCCTTCACCTACCGCACCTGCAACACCGATGTCCTCGCCTGGATCCTGCGCCGCACCACCGGCAAGCCGCTCGCCGCCCTGGTCAGCGAACTGTTCTGGCAGCCGCTCGGCATGGATCGCGACGCGCTGTATACCGTCGACAGCCGCGGTACCGAATTCGCCGGCGGCGGGCTCAACGCCACGCTGCGCGACATCGCCCGTTTCGGCGAGCTGATGCGGCGCGGCGGCAGCCTCGACGGCAAGCGGCTGGTCGCGCCCGATATCATCGACGACATCCGCCGCGGCGGCGACCCGGAGCGCTTCGCCCCCGCCGGCTATGCGACACTGCCGGGCTGGAGCTATCGCAACCAATGGTGGGTCAGCCATGATGCCCATTGCTGCTTCACGGCGCGCGGCGTGCGCGGCCAGATGATCTGGGTCGATCCCGTCGCCGAAATGACCATCGCCCGCCTCGGCTCGCACCCGCTCGCCGGCAACGGCAATTTCGATGCGACCTCACTGCCGGCCTGGACGGCGGTGGCCGAACTGCTGATGCGCTGATCGCGTTCAACGTCGGGCAGCGCTGCTAGGCGAGGTCCGCGAGCAGCGCCGCCATATCGTCGCGGCGAAACGGCTTGGTCAGCCGCGGCACCGATGTCGGCAGGCCTTCGGTCTCGGCATAGCCCGACACGATCACCACCGGCAGCTGTGGGTGGCTGTCGCGCAGGCGCAGCGCGAGCTCGGCGCCGCTGATGCCCGGCATCAGGTGATCGGTGACGACGACGTCGAACGCTGGCTGCGTCGCGATGATCTCCAGCGCTGCCGCCGCCGATGTCGCCTCGACGGTCCGATAGCCGAGTTCCTGCAGCATGTCGGCGATGCTGGCCCGGACGAGGTCCTCGTCGTCGACGACCAGCGCCGTGCCGGCATTGGCCGCCGGGGGGGCGATCTCGCCGGGCTTGGCGACTACCGCCGGGGTTTCGTCGCTGACGGGCATGTACAGCGAAATCACCGTGCCGCGGCCGGGGGCGCTGTCGATCCGCATCGCGCCGCCCGATTGCAGCATCAGCCCATGGACCATCGACAGGCCGAGGCCGGTGCCCTTGCCGATGCCCTTTGTCGAAAAGAACGGCTCGATGGCGCGGGCCAGGGTGGCCGCGTCCATGCCGCTGCCGGTATCGGCGACATCCAGGCGGACATAGCGGCCCGGCGCCATGTCGTCGCCGGCGGGCCCGGTGACCGCCGCCGTGACCCGCAGGCTGCCGCCCGTCTCCATCGCATCGCGGGCGTTGACCCCCAGGTTGAGGATGGCCATTTCGAGCTGATGCGGGTCGGCGACGACCGGCGGCAGTATCGCCGGCATATCGACGACGACCCTGATCTGCGGCCCGCAGGTGCTGGCCAGCAGGTCGCCAAGGCCGGCCACCAGGTCGCTCAGCTCGATGGCCCGCGCCTGCAGCGGTTGGCGCCTGGCAAAGGCCAGCAGCCGTTGCACGAGCACCCGCGCCCGCTCGGCCGATTGGGCCGCGGCGCCGATCATGCGCTGTTCGCGCTCGGTGCCGATGCCGCGCCGCTGCAGCATGTCGAGGCTGGCCATGATCGGCGTCAGCAGATTGTTGAAATCATGGGCGACACCGCCCGTCAGCTGCCCCATCGCCTCCATCTTCTGCGACTGGACGAGCGCTTCCTCGGCCTTTTGCCGGGTCTCGATCTCTTGCTCCAGGCGCGCATTGGCCTCGGCGATCGAGGCATAGGCGGTGCCGAGCACCACCGTCAGCAGCGAGACCATCAGCACCACCAGCCCGATGCCGAGATAGCGCAGGGCGCGTCGGTCCCAGCTCTCCACGGTCATCCGCAGATAGACCGAGCCGAGCCGCGTCCCCGCCTCGACGACCGGCGCGGTGATGACGACGCTGTTGTCGAGGATGACCGTCGGCGCCAGCCGATTGGGACGCGGCAGCACGGCGCCGGCGCGCGTGAACCCCGCCGCCAGCGTGCCGTCGAGCCGATAGGCGCCCGCGGCGGCGATCATGGGATCGGCGCGCAAGGCATCGACATAATCCTGTGCAGCCCTTGTGTCTTCGAACGCCAGCGGTGCGGCGACGCTGCCGGCCAGGATCCGGACCTGGACGTGCGCCTGTTCCAGCTTGGCCTGCTCCGCCAGTTGCTCGTTGCGCAGTGCCAGGCCCAGGCTGGCCAGCAGCACCAATGCCGCGACCAGCACTGCCGAGCGGGCCGTGATCGGCAGGCGCCGCCCCCAGCCTTCCAGCAAGGGCTGGATGCGCGGTGTCACCGTCATCGGCCGGGCTCCGGCGGCAGCGCCAGCCCGAGCAGTTTCGAGCTGATCGTCAGCCCGCTGGCCTGCACCGCGACGGGATCGATGACAAAGCGCACCCGGCCGTCGCGAACGGCAAAGCGGATCATGGCGCGGGCGCCTTCGCAGGGGTTATCGCAAACCGTCAGCGCCGCCGCCGACGCGGGGACCGGTCCGGCAGACTTGCGGGCGTACAGCAGGTGGCAGCCGGCATCGACGGATGCAGTCCGCCGCACCACGATCGGACGCGGTCCGATCGCCCGGCCGCGCGCCGCATCGTCGATGGCGCTGCCGAACGGGTCCTCCCCGACGATGCAGATCACGAAGGGCGCGTTGGCAGCAACGAATGCCGTTGGAGGCCAGGTGACGAACGGCACGAAGCGGACGAGGAAGTTCGCCTTGACCGCATATTCCAGAGAGGCGCCGGCGGGTGACGCCTCGGCACGGGCCGCGGCCGCGCACGCGGCAAGCAGCAGCGTTGCGGCAAGCCGCTGCACCGACAATGGCATCAGAATTGCCACTGGACTTCGGCAAATACACGCCGCGGCACCAGATTGGCGGGTGCCGGATACTCCTGGTGATAACGATGCAACAGGTTGGCGCCGACCAGCGACAGCCGCAGCCGGTCGCCCAACGGCACGCCGATCCGCGCATCGAATTCGACATAGGACGGCACGCGCGGATCGGGCAGGACACCGACATAGCGCAGGTTGCCGTCGAGGGTCGCCATGCCAAGGGTCATCGACGATCGCAGCGACGCCCGCCATTCGGGATCATTGCCGAGCTGCGCCGGGCCGAGGATCGTCGTCGCGCCGGGCGCGAATGCGACATCCTTGTGGAAATAGCTGAACGACGCCGACAAGCGCCACCACGACGCCGCGGCGTAGTCGCCCCAGGCCTCGACGCCATAGCTTTTGGCCGTCAGGCCGTTGCCCCAGCGCAGCGGCAGGAAGCCGCCCGGGGCAAACTCGATGTTCCGCAGCCGGTCATAATCGTTGTAGAACAGCGATACCGACAGCGACGCCGCCGACCCGATCTGCAACCGCGTCCCGGCTTCATAGGCGGTCAGCCGTTCAGCCTGGAAATCCGGGTTGCCGATGAGAAAGGTCGTCGTTCCCAGCTTTTCGACGACATCGGTATCGAAGGGCGTCGGGGACCGGATGGCGCGCGATACCGCCGCCCAGACGAGGGTCCGGGCGTCTGGCGTCCAGGCGAGCCGGGCGCTCGGCAGCAGCACGGTGCCGGAAAACGGATTGTCCTCGAGCTTGAGGCCGACAACCAGCTTCCAGCGCTCGTCGAGGCGGATACTGTCCTGCACGAAGGCGTTGGCGAGAGTCAGCGTCCGTTCCGACGGCTCGAAGAAGAACGTCGGTGTGCCGCTGATGGCATAGTCGCTGACCCGGATGCCGCCGCCGACGACAATCGCGTGGGATGCCCCCGCGTCGAAGCTTTGCTGGACGTTCAGGTCATAGGTATCGAGAACGAACGGCCCTTGCGCCCGGTCGTAATAGGCCTGCACCTGGCGGACCGATCCCGATGGCGCCGTATGGGTCCAGCGCGCCAGCAGATTGCGTCCCGAAAACTCCTCGTTGGCCGGCGCACGGCCCTGGCTGCCGCTGTAGATGTCGCCCTGCAGCGTCAGCGTTTCGGCGGCCGACGGCGTCCAGTCGAGGCGAAAGCCGCCCTGGACACGGTCCCATTCGTCGCGGGCATCGGCACCGGCAAGCGTCCGCGTCGATTCATTGTCCAGCGCGGTGGCATAGACGCGATACGTCAGCGCATCGCCCAGGCGACCGCCGAAGCGCGCGGCGATATTGCGATCGAAATTGCCCGCGCTGGCGGTGATGACGCCGCCCTGGGTCTGTGCCGCGCCGCGCGTGATGATGTTGATGACGCCGTTGACGGCGTTGGCACCCCACAAGGCCGCGCCGGGTCCGCTGATAACCTCGATCCGGTCGATGTCCTGCGGCATGACCGCCTGCATCTCCCAGTACACGCCCGAGAACAGCGGCGTGTAGACGCTGCGGCCGTCGATCAGCACCAGCAGCTTGTTGGAATAGCTTTGCGCTTCGTTGTTGCCGTTGAAGCCGCGGGCGGTGATCACATAACGGCTGGCGCTGGTCTGGGCGACGTGGAGGTTGGGGGCCAGGCGCAGCATCTCCGGAACGGTCAGCGCACCCGACCGCTCGATGTCGGCGCGGGTTATGACATAGATCGCCGCCGGTGCAGCGTTCAGCGGCTGGTCGGTCTTGCTGACCGAGGACACGTCGACCTGCAGCAGTTCCTCGATCGACAATTGCGGCAGGTCACTCGCCGGTCGCACGCGCGCAAGCGCCGGGCAGGCGGCGATCAGCGCAGTGGCCACGGTCACCCCCGCCGGCCGCCACCATGCCTTGGTCATTGAACGCTTGCCCCGTTGTTCTTGTTGTTTTGCGACGCTGATTCCCTGAGAAACGTCGCGTTTTCGGTACGGTTCCCGCAGGCTGGCGCGGCGTGCAATCGACAAGCCTGCCGCCGCGCGCTAACGCCCGGGGCATGAGCCAGCCCGCCTTTCCCGCCACCCGCCTCCGCCGCACCCGCTCCGCACCCTGGAGCCGGATGCTCCATGCCGAAAACACGCTGTCGCCGGCGGACCTGATCTGGCCGATCTTCGTGACCGAAGGCCGCGGCGTCACCGATCCGGTCAAGGCGCTGCCGGGGGTCAGCCGGCTGTCGGTCGACAACCTCGCTGCGGCGGCGCGCGAGGCGGTGGCGCTCGGTATCCCCTGCGTCGCGCTGTTCCCAAACACGCAGGGGCATCTGCGCACGGAAGACGGCAAGGAAGCGCTCAACCCCGACAATCTCGTCTGCCAGGCGATCAAGGCGCTGAAGGACGCGGCGCCCGGCCTCGGCGTGCTGACCGACGTGGCGCTCGACCCCTATACCAGCCACGGGCACGACGGCCTGATGCACGACGATGGCCGCATCCTCAACGATGCGACGGTGGAGGTGCTTGTCGGGCAGGCGCTCAACCAGGCGCGGGCCGGCTGCGACGTCATCGCGCCATCCGACATGATGGACGGCCGCATCGCCGCGATCCGCGCCGGCCTTGAAGGCGAAGGCTTCGACCTCGTCCAGATCATGGCCTATTCGGCGAAATATGCTTCGGCCTTCTACGGCCCGTTCCGCGATGCGGTCGGCTCCGGCGGCTATCTGAAAGGCGACAAGAAGACCTACCAGATGGACAGCGCCAACAGCCGCGAGGCCATCCGCGAAGTCGCGCTCGACATCGCCGAGGGTGCCGACAGCGTCATGGTCAAGCCCGGCATGCCGTACCTCGACATCATCCGCATGGTCCGCGACCGCTTCGACGTGCCGGTGTTCGCCTATCAGGTCAGCGGCGAATATGCGCTGATCGAGGCGGCGGTCGCGGCCGGCGTGCTGGAACGCGACCGGGCGGTGCTGGAGACACTTCTGGGCTTCAAGCGCGCTGGCTGCTCTGGGGTGCTGACCTACTATGCCCCCTTGGCGGCGCGGCTGCTGAACCGATAGAACCGATACTTCAATGTCACCCCGGCGAAGACCGGGGTGACATTTTCCACTCGACCCTCACTCCCCGTTCACGAACTCCCACACCTTCGAAATCACCACCGAGCCCTCCCCCACCGACGACGCCACCCGCTTGACCGAACCCGCCCGCACGTCCCCGACCGCAAAGATCCCCGGTTGCGACGTCGCATAGGGCGAATCCACCCCGGCGCCCGCCCCGGTCAGCACGAAGCCGCCCTTGTCGAGCGCTGCCAGCCCCGACATCCAGCCGGTGTTCGGCGCGGCACCCACCATGATGAACAGCGCCCGCGACGCCACTTCGCGGCTCTCCCCCGTCGCCGCGTTGCGGATCGTCACCCCCTCCAGATGGTCGTCGCCGTGCAGCGCCGTCACCTCGGCACCATATTCGATGGTGATGCCCGGGTCGGCCTCCAGCCGGCTCGACAGATAACTCGACATCGATGCCGCCAGCGAAGTCCCGCGCACCAGCAACCGCACGCATCGCGCCGACCGGCTGAGGTACATCGCCGCCTGACCCGCCGAATTGCCGCCGCCGATGATGATCACCTCGGTGCCCTTGCAGTACCGCGCCTCGATCTCGGTCGCGGCATAATAGACCCCGGCGCCTTCGAATGCTTCCAGCCGCTCGATCGGCAGCCGCCGGTACTGCACGCCGGTCGCCGCCACCACCGCCCGGCCGCGCACCCGCTGGCCGCATTCGAACGTCGCGCAGAAATCGCCGTCGTCGAGCCGGTCGAGCCGGTCCACCCGCCGCGGCAGGGCAAAGCGCGTGCCGAACTTCAACGCCTGGACTTCCCCCCGCCACACCAGGTCGGCGCCCGAGATGCCGGTCGGAAAGCCCATGTAATTCTCGATCCGGCTCGACGTGCCGGCCTGGCCGCCGACCGCCGCATCCTCGATGACCAGCGCGCGCAGGCCCTCGGCGCCGGCATAGACCCCCGCCGCCACCCCTGCCGGCCCGCCGCCGACGATCAGCACGTCGAACGCCTCGTCATCGTGCAGGTCGCGGTTCAACCCCAGCAGCCGCGCCACCTTGGCCGGCGTCGGCTCGGTCACCACGGTATCGCGGCCGAATATCACCGCCGGCACATCCGCCGACACCTGGCAGCTGGTCGCCGTCTCCTGCGCCTCCGGGCTGCCCAGGGCGAGCGACCGATAGGGGATCTTGTTGCGGCTGGCGAAGACGGCGACCTGCCGGACATTGCGATCCTCCGCCTCGCCGATCAGCACCAGGCTGCCGTCGCCGGCATCGAGCTGTCGCCGCCGCCGCGCCGCGAACACGGTGATCACGATGTCCGACATTTCGGGGATCTGCGACATCAAAGTCAGCATCGCCGCGCGGGGCACCGCGATCACCCGCGTCGGCGCCGCGGTGCGCATCGACAGCGACCAGCTGCCGCCGTCCAGAAACGCGATTTCGCCGAGGAACTGCGTCGGCCCGATCGTCGATGGCACCAGGCGCTCATTGGTGAATGGATTGACGACCTCGACCTCGCCGGCCTCGACATAGACGAAGTGGTCGAACGGATCGCCCGGCTTCGACAGCATCGTGCCGGCCGGATAGTCGATGACACGGCCCGCCGCGCGCAACGCCGCGACATGCGAATCCGCCAGCGGCGTGCGCTGCATCTGCGCCAGGTCCGCACCAATCGTTTCCAAGGTCCATCCCTTCGTTCGTTCGCCAGTTGAACCGACTGCCCGCATCCCTTAACGCGGACGGCATGGGCAACACCATCCGCATCGCCGTGCTCGGCGCCTCCGGCTATACCGGCGCCGACCTGGTGCGACTGGCGCTGACCCATCCGCGGGCGGAGATCGTGGCGCTGTCGGCCAATTCCAAGGCCGGGCAGACAATGGCCGAGGTCTGGCCGCATCTGGCCATGTATCCGGCCCTGCCGCGGCTGGTGACCAGCGAGAGCATCGACTTCACCGGTATCGATGCCGTTTTCGGCTGCCTGCCGCACGCCGCCTCGGCCCAGCTGCTGGGCACCCTGTCCGGCCCCCGCATCATCGACCTGTCGGCGGATTTCCGGCTGAAGGACGCCGCAACCTATGCCGACTGGTACGGCAACGCCCACCCGGCTCCGGACCTGCTGCCGCAAGCCGTCTATGGCCTGACCGAATTCGCCCGCGCCGATCTGCCCACCGCGCGCCTCGTCGCCTGCCCCGGCTGCTACCCGACCGCGGTGCTGCTGGCGCTGCAGCCGCTGCTGGCCGAAGCCGTCATCGGCGCCGAACGCATCACCATCAACGCGCTGTCGGGCGTCTCCGGCGCCGGCCGCGGCGTCAAGGAAGTCAATCTGTTTCCCGAAGTCGCCGAAGCCGTCCATCCCTATGGCATCGGCCGCCACCGCCACATGCCGGAAATCGAACAGCAGCTGGCGGGCGTTGCCGGCATGCCGGTCACCATCAGCTTCACCCCGCACCTTGTCCCGATGAACCGCGGTGAACTCGTCACCTGCATCGTCGAGCTCGCCGCCGGCAAGGCGATCGCCGACCTGCGCCACGTGCTCGCCGAGGCCTATGCCATCGAGCCCTTCGTCCACCTGCTGCCCGAAGGCGTCGCGCCCGCCACCCGCATGGTCCGCGGCTCCAACCACGCCGTCGTCAACGTCTTCGCCGATCGCGTCCCCGGCCGCGCCATCGTCATCGCCGCCATCGACAATCTGGTGAAGGGATCGTCCGGCCAGGCCATCCAGAACATGAACGCCATGTTCGGCCTGCCCGAAACGCTGGGGCTCGAAGCGGCGCCGCTTTTTCCGTGAGCGCAGCGAACCCCGAGGGATGATCGAGACGCCGCGCCTGTTCATCCGCGACTGGCGCGACAGCGACCGCGAGCCCTTTGCCGCGATGAACGCCGACCCGGCGGTGCGCGAGCATCTGGGGCCAACCCAGACCCGCGCCGAAACCGATGCCGTCATCGACCGGCTGGTCGCCGTTGCCGCCGACCACGGCCACACCTTCTGGGCGCTCGAACGCCGCGACGACGCCCGCTTCCTGGGCTTCTGCGGCCTCAAGATCGCGCCGGAGAACATCCCCGGCATCGAAGGTGCCATCGAGATCGGCTGGCGCCTGGCCCGCGACGCCTGGGGCGCCGGCTATGCCCGCGAGGCCGCCGCCGCCTGCCTCGACTGGGGATTCGCCAACCTGTTCGACGACCGCATCATCGCGATCACGACGCCCGCCAACACGCGCAGCTGGGGGCTGATGCTGCGCCTCGGCATGGTCCGCCGTCACGACCTCGATTTCGCCCATCCCGCGCTCGCCGCCGACGACCCGCTGTCGGCGCACGTCACCTATGAAAGGGCCAGGCCATGACGTCCTACCCGTTCGGGGACACCCGCCCCAGCATCGCGGACACAGCATTCGTCGCCCCCGGCGCCCGCATCATCGGCAATGTCACCATCGGGGAGGACTCTTCGATCTGGTACAACTGCGTCCTCCGCGGCGATGTGGAGGCCATCATCATCGGCGCCCGCAGCAACATCCAGGACGGCAGCGTCATCCATGTCAGCGGCGCCTATGACGGCAGCAGCGGCCCCACCATCATCGGCGATGACGTGCTGGTCGGCCACCTCGTCATGCTCCATGCCTGCACGATCGAAAACCACGGCTTCATCGGCATGGGGGCGATCGTCATGGACGCCTGCGTGGTGCAGGAAGGCGGCATGCTCGCCGCCGGCGCAATGCTGACGCCCGGGAAGACCATCGGCCGCGGCGAGCTCTGGGCCGGGCGTCCGGCGAAATTCCTCAGGATGCTGACCGAGGCGGAGGTCGCCCGCAACCGCTACGGCGCCAGCGGCTATGTGCGGCTGGCAAAGATGCACAAGGGCGAAGGCTCCCCTCCCCTCTAAGGGAGGGGCTGGGGGTGGGTGTGTGCGGCAGCGGCCCCCCTCACTCCGGCCACGTCGCAGCCTGGGCCGTTGCCCACGCAATCCACGCGTCGTCCTTGGCTATCGCCGCGTCGGCGGCCTGCGCGGCGGCTGCGGCAGTGTCGAAAGATACCCACCCGCCGGCCGCGCAAGCGGCGTCGTCAACGCCGGCGGCGGCGCCGGAAACGGCAGCTGTCGCATCACCGCCGGGGCCACCGCGATCGGCGCGGGCCGCGGCCCAGCGCAGCCGGAGATCAGCATAGCGGCGAGCCAAGTCATCGTTCTGGGCGACAAGCGCATCGGTGGTGCCTTTCGAAATGCGGGACTGGCGGCCGGCGAGCGCGGCGGCGAGGCGGTCCTGGGCGGCAGCGGCGGCGCTCGCGGCCTCGGCCACCCGGCGGCGATCGGCCAGCGCCTGTTCGGCGGCGCCCTGCCGATAGGCGCCGGCCAGCCGGTGATTGTGCCAGGCCAGCGCCAGCAGCAGCACCGCGGCGCCGGCCAGCGCCAGCCGCAGCCAGTGCGGCACGCGGCCGAGCAGGCCCGGCAGCGCGCCGAACAGCGTCGTGATCGCCGTCACTGGCCATGCCCCTCGCCGGAGGACGCCGAAAAATCGGCGCCCATGAAGCGCGCCGAAACCTGGCGCAGGGCGACCGTCATGCTGAGCCCGGTGAGCACCAGCCCGAGCAGGCCGAGCACCGCATAAAGCGCGCCGCCGACGATGCGCAGTCGCGCCGCCGCCAGCGCCGTCGGCCAGGGCGCGTGCAGCACGTTCCACACCAGCCACACCGACACCGCGGTCAGCGCCAGCCCGGCGCCGGCAAAGACCAGCGCCAGTACCGTGCGCCGCCAGTTGGGATCGAGGTTCAGTGTCATGCGACGCGGTTCGCCAGCCAGCCGAAGACGAAGCTTTCATTGGCGGCACGGCCTTCGGCGAGTTCGATATAGCGGGCACCCTGCAGGGCGTTGAGCGCCTTCAGCAACGCCGTCTCGCCGCGAATACCGCGAAGCGCCAGCAGCCGGCGCAGCGCATCGAGCGTCGCCGGGCCGATGGCGCGATCGACGGCGATATCGGCCCAGTCACGGCCCTGGCGGTTGAGGACGTTAAGGCTGCGCTGCAGAAAGCCGCTGGCGACCGCCGGCCCCATATTGACGCCGGTATCGAACAGTTCCGCCGCGACCCCGGCACTGATCGCGCCGACCACGTCGAAGCGCGGGCCGGTCCAGTAGCGGCGGCGGTAGATGGTCAGCGCCAGTTCCCGCGGCAGGTCGCGCATCGAACCCGTCCAGCCGGCGGCGCGGGCAACCGTTTCGGTTATGCCGAAATTGGTGACGCCGCCACGATCGTCGCGATGGTCGACATAGCCGCCCTCCTTGGCGAGCAGGTCGTCGAGCAGGTCATCGATGGTCGCCATATCACCGCCTTGACATCTAATTGCTGGCGGTTTATTACCTGTCTGGTTCATTTTTGTCAAGCGCGAAGTGATGCAAGTCGTTGTAGGAGTTGGCGAATTCCTACAACATGGCAGCTGGGACATAGCCGTCAATGGTGTAGCTTTAGTGTAGCCTTAAAATTACAACGTTGAAATCGCGCAGCTTCTCGAGGCGCGAGAAACGCTTGCAAACCACGATGTCCGCTCTGGGGGAAGGCTGGTCGGAGCGACAGGATTCGAACCTGCGACCCCTTGACCCCCAGTCAAGTGCGCTACCAGGCTGCGCCACGCTCCGACCGAAGGGCGCGCTTAGGCGGTTCCGGCAGGCGATGCAAGCAGCTCAGGCCGATTCCAGCCCATATTGCTTGATGAGGTCATACAGCGTCGGCCGGCTGACCCCCAGGATCTTGGCGGCGTGCGACATGTTGTTGTCGGTCCGCGCCAGTGCGCGCCGGATGGCGACGCGATCCGCCGCCTCGCGCACCGACTTCAGCGCCAGCGCCGCCTCGTTGGACGGGTCGCCCAAATCGAGGTCGGCCGCCGTCAACCGGGGCGATTCGGCCATGATGACCGCCCGCTTCATGCGGTTTTCGAGCTCGCGGACGTTGCCCGGCCAATGCCAGTCACTGATCGCAGCGATGGCATCGGGCATCAGGCCCTTGAAGTTGCGGCCGTTCTCGCGCGAAAACTTGGCGAGGAAATGATGCGCCAGCAGCACCGCATCGCCATGCCGTTCGGCCAGCGACGGGATGCGGACGACGATTTCCGCCAGCCGGTAGAACAGGTCCTCGCGAAACCGCCCGGCAGCGATCATGTTGTCGAGGTCCTGGTGGGTGGCGCAGACGATCCGCACATCGACCGGGATCGACTTGCGCCCGCCGATCCGCTCGATGACGCGTTCCTGCAGGAATCGCAGCAGCTTGACCTGCAACGGCAGCGGGATATCGCCGACCTCGTCGAGGAACAGCGTGCCGCCCTCGGCCAGCTCGATCTTGCCCTCCTGGGTCTTCACCGCGCCGGTGAAGGCGCCGCGCTCATAGCCGAACAGCTCCGATTCCAGCAGGTTCTCGGGGATGGCGGCGCAGTTGATGGCGACGAACGGCTTGCCCGCCCGCATCGAGGCATTGTGCAGACCGCGGGCCAGCAACTCCTTGCCGGTGCCGCTGGCGCCGAGCAGCATCACCGACACTTGGGCGCTGGCGACCCGCTCGATCATCCGCGCCACCTTCAGCATCTCGGGCGCGCCGGTGATGATGCCGCCGAGCACATCGCCGGTCGCCGCCTGTACCGAATCGGCAAGCCGGCGGTTCTCGGCCTCAAGGTCGGCGACATGGAAGGCGCGGCGGACGATCATGCCGAGCTCGTCGATATCGACGGGTTTCTGATAGAAATCAAAGGCTCCCGATGCGATCGCGCGCCGCGCGCTCTCGCGCGCACCGTGCCCCGAGGCGACGATGACCTTGGTCGCCGGCCGCGCCCGCAGGATCTCGTCGAGCGTCGCAAAGCCTTCGGACACACCGTCGGGGTCGGGCGGCAGGCCCAGGTCGAGCGTCACCACCGCGGGCTGATGAATCCGCAGCGCGTCCATCGCCGCCTCGCGGCTGCCGGCGATGATGACCTCGTAATCCTCATAGGACCAGCGCAGCTGGCGCTGCAGGCCCTCGTCGTCCTCGACGACGAGCAGTTTGCGCAAGGCTGTCGTCATTGCGCGGCAACCTGGTGGGCGGCCGTCGCCAGCCGGGGCAGCACGATGGTGAAGGTCGTCCCCTCGTCCTCGCGGCTGACGACATCGAGCCGGCCGCCATGGACGCGCACGATCTCGCGCGCCTCATAGGCGCCGATGCCGAAACCGCCGCTTTTCGTCGACCGGAACGGCTGGAACAGTTCCTCGCGGATGAAACGGGACGACATGCCGCGACCACGATCGGCGATGCGGATCACCACCTCTCCGGCATCGCTGCCAGCGGTGACGGCGATCGGCGCATCGGGCGTGGAGGCATCGATGGCATTTTGGACAAGGTGAAGAAACAATTGCTCAATCTGCCCCGTATCGCCGGCAATGACCGGCACCGTGCCGCTATCGTCCGGGGTGACTGCCAGTGTCAACGGCGCGTGTGCGTGGCGCTTGACGGTAATTGCCTGGTCGAGCACGGCCAGGATGTCGACGGGGTCGCGATGCGGCTCGCTGCGCCCGCTCGGCCGCTGCGACAGGCGCGCCAGCATATCGTTCATCTTGCCGACCGAGCTTTGCAGCGTCGCGACCATGTCGGCACGGAACGCCGGGTTGTCGGCATGGCGCTCGGCATTGCGCGCCACCAGCGACAATTGACTCACCAGATTCTTGATATCGTGCATGATGAAGGCAAAGCGCCGGTTGAACTCGTCGAACTTGGCGGCGTCGTCCAGGGCCATCTGGGTCGATGATTCGGCGATATAGCTCGCCGCCTGCCGGCCCAGCGTGCGCAGCAGGTCATAGTCCTCCCAGTTGAGCGTCCGCGGCGCGACCGTTCGTTCGAGCACCAGGAAGCCAGTGAAGCTGTCGAGATGGACCAGCGGCACACCCAGCCAGACCCGCGGGTTGGCGATCACCCAGGCCGGCAGCGCGACATCGTCGCCGATGCCGGCGCGCAGCTCGTCGAAGGCGATGATCCGCTGACCGCCTTCGAGGTCGGCGGCAAAGCCGCTGCCGCGCGGGATCGGCTCCGCCGCCATGGTGCGATTGTTCCATTCGGCGATGGGTTGCAGCACCTCGCCATCGGGGACGAACAACAGCCCGCCCGGCGAATCGAGCACGGCGCACACCGCCTGGATGACACGCTCGTGGAGGCCGCCGGCGCCGTTGTTGCGGCCGCCCTGGGTCCGCGACACGGTGGCGATGAAACGCAGCCATTCGACCCGGTAATCATAGCGATAGGCAAAGAAGTTCTTGGCGATCTGGACCCTGAGCGCCGCCCGGAACCGCGGCGAGAACAGCACCACGAGGCCGAGGATGACGGTCGCGAACAGGAAGCTGATCTGCAGCAGCAGGCCCCAGTTGCCGCCGACCAGCCTCAGGCCATAGGCCAGCAGCGCCATGGCGATCAGGTAGAAACCGATCATCGAGAACGACAGGGTGTGGAACACCACCTGCCGCGACACCTGGACCCGCGCCACCCAGGCCTCGCGCGTCGACAGCAGCAGCAGCGGCACGGTGATGGTGTCGACGGCGCCGCGGATGTTGAACAGATCCGACGACGGCGGCGGCAGCAGGAAGGCAAGGGTGTAGAAATTGAGGTCGTAGATGAAGAACCCGGCCAGCCCGATGGCGAGCAGCCGCACGCCGCCGCGCCCGGTCGGATCGGTGTTGACGTAGAGGTTGTGGACCAACACCAGCCCGGTTACCGCCACGGTCAGCCGCAGGATCAGGAACAGCTGGCTGAGGATCGATCGATCGCCGCTGAGCGCTGCCTCGGTGGCGCCGCGCAGGTCCAGCACCAGCTGCAACGCGACGACGAAACCGACGGCGCCGGCGATGACGAACGACGATCGTGACCGGTCATCGAGCCGCCAGGTCGGGCGCAGCACGGCAATCAGGAAGGCGATCCAGGCGGCCGACCGCAATGTCCCCGCCGGCGTCAGCCAGAAGCCATAGGCATAGGGATTGGTAGCGGCGGCGACGAACGCGACGCCCCACAGCGCCGTGGTGATGGCGGCAACGGCCAGCCAGCCGGCGAACGGGCTGCGGTCCCGGCGCCACAGCGCCGCGACGGCCAGCGCCGAAAAGCCGACGGCCGCGATCAGGTGGCTGAACAGGCCGACATCCGTCAACAGCATGTCGTCGTCCCGCCTCCCTGCTGTGCCCCCGCCACGCCAGCGCGGCGGCCATGGTAGCGGCACCGGCCGGAGTTCGCTAGGGCAGCGCGACCGGCAGCCCCCAGCCGGTGGAGACCCCGATGCCATCGAACGCCCTACCCCCTGCAAACGTGCCACCCACTCGCCTGTGGCCCGTCATCCTGTCGGGCGGATCCGGCACGCGGTTGTGGCCGCTGTCGCGCAGCGCCATGCCGAAGCAGCTGCTGACGCTGGCCGGGCCCGACACGATGATCGCGACGACGGCGGCGCGGACGGCAGACCCAGCCAGCTTCCACCCGCCGATCGTCGTCGCCGGGGATGCCCATGCCGCCATCATCCGCGAGCAGCTCGGGCCGGCGGCAACGATCATCGTGGAGCCCGCGGCGCTGAACACCGCGCCGGCCATCGCGCTGGCGCTGCTGGCCGTCGAGCGCCACGACCCCGACGGCATCCTGCTGGTCATGCCGTCCGACCACAGCATCGCGGCGCCCGGCGTGCTGCTGGCGGCGGTGGCGGCGGCGGTGCCGTCGGCGCAGGAGGGCTGGCTGGTCACATTCGGCATCCGCGCGGCGACGCCCGAGACGGGATATGGCTATATCCGCGCCGGCGACGCGATCGGCAACGGCGTCCGCGAGGCGCTGGCGTTCATCGAAAAGCCCGACCTGGCACGGGCCCGGACGCTGGTGGCCGATGGCGGCTACAGCTGGAACGCCGGCATCTTCCTGTTTTCGGCACCGGCGATGCGCGCGGCGCTGGCGGCCCATGCCCCCGCCGTGCTGGCGGCAGCAGAGGCGGCGATGGCGGCGGCAGGCGATGATGCGAGCCGCATCGACCCCTGTGCGAGTGCCTTTGCCGCGGCGCCGTCGATCTCCATCGACCACGCCGTGTTTGAACATGCCTCGCGGGTCGCGGTGTCCCCGATCGATCCCGGCTGGTCCGACATCGGCAGCTGGGATGCCCTCCATGGGCTCGGCGCCGCCGACGCCACCGGCAATGTCGTTTCAGGGCGGGTCGAAAGCATCGACACCAACGGCTGCCTGCTGCGTGCCGACGGCGTCGTGCTGGCAGCGATCGGCGTTGCCAACCTCAACATCGTCGCCACGCCGGATGCCGTGCTGGTGACGGCGCGGGGCCGCAGCCAGGCGGTGCGCGACATCACCGTGCGGCTGGCCGGTGATGCCGTACTGACTCGCCCGGCGCTGCGCCACCGCCCTTGGGGGATTGAAACCATCGTCCATGACGGATCGGACGGCGCCGTGCCGGTGAGCAAGCTGGTGTTCGTCGGTGCCGCCACCATCGACGTTCCGAAGGGTGCCACCACTATTTTGCTCGACGGCAGCGCCGATGCCGACGGTCGTGCAATGGTCCGCGGTAAGGCGCGGGCCGGGATTGCCACAGTTGCGGGCGAGCCGGGCGCCGTACTTCTCATGATCGGCTGAACCCGTGCGGATTACCTGCGCGCGCACTGATCACCTTGCCGATAATAAGCGTGCTTGCTATATTGGATCATGTCCGACAGCCTTGCCATCCTCATCGGCGACACGTCGCGCCTGCTACGCCGCCGGTTCGACGCCCGGGCGCGGCGGCTGGGGGTCAGCCGGGCGCAATGGCAGGTGCTGTTCGCCCTGTCGCGCAATGAAGGCATCAATCAGGCCGGCCTGGCCGAGGCGCTCGATGTCGAGACGATCACCGTCGGCCGCATGGTCGATCGGCTCGCCGATGCCGGCCTCGTCGAGCGCCGCGCCGATCCCGCCGACCGCCGGGCCTGGCGCCTGCACCTCACACCACCGGCGCACCCGATCCTCGCCGCGCTGCGCGAAGTCGGCGACCAGGTCATGGCCGAGACGCTGGCCGGGCTCGACGCCGCGGACCAGGCGACGCTGACCACGCTGCTGACGCGGGTGCGCGGCAACCTGCAGCAGCCGGCGCCGGTCGCCCTACCGCTCGCCGCGGTCGCCCGCTGATGCATGCCGTCGTCGATCGGGAAGCGCTGGCCGACACCAGCCCGGCGCGGCGCTGGCGGCGCTATGCGCTGATGGCGGCGCTGCCGCTGCTGCTGATCATCGCCGGCCTCTATGTCTGGCTGACCGGCGGCACCTCGGTGTCGACCGAAAATGCCTATGTGCAACAGGACAAGGTGTCGATCAGCAGCGATGTCACCGGCCGGGTGCTCGCCGTCCATGCCGGCGAAAGCCAGAAGGTTCGCCGCGGCGACGTGCTGATCGAGATCGCGCCGCGGCCGTTCCAGATCGCCCTGGCCGAGGCCGAGGCCAATCTGGCGTCGGCGCGGCTGCAGGTCACGGAGCTGCGCTCGGGCACGACGGCCAAGAACGCCGATGTCGCCGGCAAGCGCGAGGCCGTCACCTTTGCCAGGATCGATCTCGAGCGCCAGCGCAAGCTGCTCGCCGATGGCTTCACCACCCGCGCGCGCATCGAGGCCGCCGAATTCGCCCTTGCCAGGGCAACCAGCGAGCTCTCGTCGGCGCTCGCCGACGCCGCCAGCGCCAGCGCCGCCGCCAACGGCGCCGGATCGGGCACCCACCCGCTCGTCCTGGCGGCGATGGCGGCCCGCGACAAGGCGGCGTTCGAGCTGTCGCGAACCATCATCAGGGCGCCGGCCGACGGCATCGCCAGCCAGACCGCCAAGGTGCTGCCGGGCCAGGTGCTGGTCGGCGGCGTGCCGACCATGTCGCTGGTCATCGACAACCGGCGCTGGGTCGAAGCCAATTTCAAGGAAACCGACCTCGAGCACATGCGACCCGGCCAGCGCGCCACGGTGACGCTCGACGCCTATCCGGGCACGCCGATCACCGGCCGGGTCGAAAGCATCGGTGCCGGAACCGGCAGTGAATTTTCGGTCCTGCCGGCGCAGAACGCCACCGGCAACTGGGTCAAGGTCGTCCAGCGCGTGCCGGTCCGCATTGCCCTCGACCCTGCCAGCCGCGTGCCGCTGATCGCCGGCCTGTCGGCGACGGTGAAGGTGGAGACGCCGCGGTGATCGTTGCCGGGCGACGGGCCCTCGCCAACCGTCGCCCCGGCGAAGGCCGGGGTGACACGCGCGCCTGATGGCCACCGCTGCCCTGCCCGCCGCCCGCGCCCCTGCCGGCCCCGTCCTCATCAGCCTCGTCGTCATGCTCGGCACCTTCATGACGATTCTCGATTCGACGATCGCCAACGTCGCGCTGCCGCACATGCAGCCCTCGCTCGGCGCCGCCTCGGACACCATTTCATGGGTGCTGACTAGTTATATCGTCGCCACCGCGATCGCCACGCCGCTGACCGGCTGGCTGGCCGAAAAGGTCGGCCGGCGGCAACTGTTCCTCTATTCGGTGGCGGGCTTCGTCGCCGCCTCGATGGCCTGCGGCCTCGCCCAATCGCTCGAACAGATGGTGGTGTTCCGCATGCTGCAGGGCGCGGCCGGGGCGTTCCTGGCGCCGCTCGGCCAGGCCTATGTGCTCGACGTCTGGCCGCAGGAAAAGCACGGCAAGGCCATGGCCTGGTGGGGGGTCGGCATCATGGTCGGGCCGATCCTGGGGCCGGTGATCGGCGGCTGGCTGACCGAAAGCTTCGACTGGCGCTGGGTGTTCTTCATCAACCTGCCGTTCGGCCTGCTGGCGCTGTTCGGGGCCGCCGCCGTGCTGCCCCGGGTCGAAGCCAGTCCGCGCCGCTTCGACCTCATGGGCTTTGCCCTGCTGTCGATCGGCGTCGCGTCGCTGCAGCTGTTCCTCGATCGTGGCCAGCAGCTCGACTGGTTCCAGAGCTGGGAAGTGCGGATCGAGGCCGGGGTCGGCATCGCCGCGCTCTGGGCCTTCGGCGTCCATGTGCTGACCAGCCGCGGCGCGCTGCTCGACCGGCGCATGATCGTCGATCGCAACGTGATGACCGGGTTCCTGTTCATCACCCTCATCGGCCTGCTGCTGACCGGAACGACGGCGCTGGTGCCGACGATGCTGCAGAGCCTCTATGGCTATCCGGTCATCGAGACCGGAATGCTGCAGATGCCGCGCGGCGTCGGCATGATGCTGGCGATGATGGCGGCCGGGCAGTTGATCGGCAAGGTCGACGCACGCTACATCATCGGCTTCGGTCTCGTGCTGTCGGCAAGCAGCCTCTACATGATGAGCCTGTTTTCACCGATCATGGACGCGACGCCGTTCATCGTCTCGGGCTTCATCCAGGGCGCCGGGCTGGGGCTGATCTTCGTGCCGCTCAACACATTGGCCTTTGCGACGCTGCCGGCCGACCTGCGCACCGACGCCGCGGGCTTCTACATGCTGCTGCGAAACCTCGGCGGATCGGTCGGGATCAGCCTCGGCGTCGGTGTGCTCGCCCGCCAGGCGCAGGTCAGCCATGCCGACATCGGTGCGGCGCTGACGCCCTTCACGCTGCCCTGGGCCGATGCCGGCGTCGCCCGCAGCCTTGGTGCCGATGCGGTGATCGCCATGCTCGACGGCGCCGTCAATCGCCAGGCGATCATGATCGCCTATATCGACGTGTTCCGACTGATGTTCTGGGTGACGGTGGCGATGATGCCGCTGCTGCTGCTGCTGCGCCGGCCGCGCAACCCAGGCCCGACGGTGCATCTCGCCGATTAGGCGCTGCGCCAGCGCAGGTCGATGTCGAGGGTCCGCAACAGCTCTTCCTCCGGCACGCCATAACTGTCGGCGGCCAAGGCCTCGAGGCCGCCGCGGTCGATGACGATGATGGTGCCGCGGCGCTTGGCGATCAGCCCGCGCCGCTCGACGTCCTGCAGTGCCAGCGTCACCCCGGCACGACGCACGCCGAGCATGGTCGCCAGCGTTTCATGGGTGATCATCAACTCGTCGCCGCGAACCCGGTCCTGCATCATCAGCAGCCAGCGCGCCAGGCGCGCGGCGACCGGAAAGGTCGCGAAGGCCAGCGCCGACGACGACACCTGGATGACGAAGCTGTGCACGAACCGCAGCAGCACCGCCTTGAAATCCGGGTTGCTCACCAGCGCCGATTCCAGGATTCGCGCTGGCAGTTGCAACGCATTGCCTGTCGCCTGCACCAGGCTTTCGAGCTGGGTTGCCGGGCCACCGAGGATCTCGCCGATCCCGTTGGTACCTTCGCAACCGATCAGCCCGACCTCTGCCTGACGACCACCGGCCGTGCTGGCTATCATTGAGATGACACAGGTTTCTGGAAAATAGACCCAAGCCATTGCGTCGTTTCGCCTGATCAGAAGCTGACCAGAAGTCAAAGCAACAGGCCGCAAATGCGGCACCAGAAATGCAATATCAGCCGGCGAACAGGAATTCAGCAACTGGTTTTGCGTGGATAGAACGTCCGTCATCCACCCCGCCCAGGAACCCATTGCAAGACCGGCGCGTCCGCGGCCTCACTCGTTCCAGCAGGCAGCGTGGCGCAACTCATGTTAAGCATATGTTAGATTACATGCTCGCGGGTTTCAGTACGTTTGCGTACTCGCGGCACGGTGAATGTCAAAGTCGGCCTCAGTACTATTTCGAACAGGCTCGCCGTGCTAGGGCGTGTTAAAGAATTGCGGGCGTTTGATCGCAGCATCGTGGCGCGCGCATCTCGGGGAAAGCATGACGACCAGTAGCGATACGATGGGCCCTTCCGGACCCGGCAGAAGGCTTGGCGCCGTGCGCCTCGTCCTGGTCGTTTGTGCGCACGATTGCCGGACGGATCACGATTGGGCCGGTCTGCAACAGGACGGTATCCGGGTCATGCATGCCGTCGACATGGACGATGCGCTCGCCGTGCTGATCGTCGAACCCCGGCTTGACGCCATCGTGGTGCAGGGCCCGATGCCGAGCCTTGCCGTGCACACCCTTGCACAATGGATGGCCGTCGTGCCGCCCGGCGCTGCGATAATGATCGCCGGTGCCGACAGCGCCGGCAAAACGACAGCGAGGATCCGGGCGCTGATGACCAACCAGCCCGGCTGATGCTACGCTCGGCCGCGGCAGGGAGGTCGCGGATGGTGCAGGCAGGGTTCAACGGTACGCTTTCGGCGACCTGGCTCGACGACGGCCGGCTGATGGAGTTGCTCTCCGACTTCGGCTTCAGCGATGCCGCGGGCCTCGCCTGGCCGGTGCCGAAAGGTGCAAGGGTCGATGGTGCGTCGATCCCGCGCAGCCTTTGGTCGATCGTTGGTGGACCGTTCGAGGGCAAGTATCGCAATGCCTCCGTCGTCCACGACTGGTACTGTTCGGTGCGGACCCGGCCGTGGCAGGCGGTCCATGCGATGTTCTGGGAGGCGATGCTGGTCTCCGGCGTCGGCGCGCTTCAGGCCAGGGCGCTGTACCTCGCGGTGCGCTATGGCGGCCCGCGCTGG
Organism: Sandarakinorhabdus sp. DWP1-3-1; assembly: GCF_049896705.1. Classification (NCBI taxonomy): domain Bacteria; kingdom Pseudomonadati; phylum Pseudomonadota; class Alphaproteobacteria; order Sphingomonadales; family Sphingosinicellaceae; genus Sandarakinorhabdus; species Sandarakinorhabdus sp. DWP1-3-1. Next base: position 1,277,033 of record NZ_JAFCUV010000001.1, read on the forward strand.
GACGCGCTGACCGTTGCCAACAACATCCTCCACGGCGGCTGGTCAGCGCCGATTCCCGCAACCCCGGACACACTGCGGCGCGGCCCGGCCGATGCCAGCGAGACCATCGCCGGGCCGCCAGTGCAGATCGTCTGGCGCCGTGCGGTCAGCGATGCGTTGACCTTTGCCGCGCTGGCCGCGCAATTGACAGAGGACCTGTCGCTTGCCCAAATCGATGCCCTCGCCGATGCCCAGCCGGGCGCGATCGTGGCACGCCGCGAATAGCCCGCGGGCTATTGCACGACCCCGCCCTTCATCACCATCGTCACCTGGCGCACCGCCGCGATATCCTTTCCCGGGTCACCGGTCACCACCACCAGGTCGGCGAGCAAGCCGGGCGCGATCCGGCCGCGGTCCGAAAGGCCGAATGCCCGCGCGTTGACCGTGGTCGCCGCGCGCAGCACCTCGATCGGCGTCATGCCGTTGGCAACCAGCAACGCCATCTCCCGGGCATTGTCGCCATGGCTGAAGACCCCGACATCGCCGCCCATGCAGATGGCCACGCCGGCGGCGCGTGCCAGCCGGAACGCGTCACGATCGCCCTTGACCCCCGGCGGCGCCGGCTCGGCACCGTTCCAGCCGCGATAGCGGGCAATGGCATCGCCGGCGGCGAGCGTCGGACACAGCACCGTGCCCCGCTCGCGCATCAGCTTGAACACGGCGGCATCACCCTCGCTGCCATGCTCGATGGTGTCCGCCCCGGCGATGACGGCGCGGCGCATGCCTTCGGGGGTAGAGGCATGGACCGCAACCCGCCGGCCGGCATCATGCGCGGCACCGATGGCGCCGGTCAGCTCGGCTTGCGAGAACGTCGGCCGGCTCGGTTCGCCCGGTCCCCAATGATAATCGGCATAGAGCTTGATCTCGTCGGCACCGGCGGCAATCTGGCGGCGGGCGGCCGCGGCCACCCCCTCCCCACCGGCTTCCTCGGCGCCTTGGGGCACGGCGACACCGGGCTCGAATCCCTTGGGTCCATAGGCGCCGGTCGCGACGATGGCACGGGTCACGACGATCAGCCGCGGTCCCGGCACGATGCCCTGGTCGATCGCCGCCTTCAGCCCGACATCGGCATAGCCGGCGCCTTCGGTGCCGAGGTCGCGGGCTGTGGTAAAGCCCGCCATCAGCGTCTTGCGCGCCGCCACCGTCGCCCGCGCGGTGCGCAGCGCCAAGGGCTCGTGCAGCACCTGATCGTCCCATTTCGTCTCGTTATACGGGTGGAGGAACAGATGCGTGTGTCCCTCGATCAGGCCCGGCAGCAGCGTAGCGCCGGGCAGATCCACCACCTTCGCACCGGCCGGCGCTGTCACATCGGACCCCGCGGCCACGATCCTGTCGCCATCGACCAGCACCTGCCAGACGGCATGCATCGTCTCGCCGTCAAAAACGCGCGCGGGTTTCAGCAATGTCGGCTCGGCAAGCGCCGGCGCGGCTGTCGCCAGCAGCAGGATCATCAAGATGCGCATCAAATCTCCCCGTGATGCGCCACCATGGCGGTATCCGGCTAGTCGCCGCAACCCCCGCAGCCGCCGCTGCCGCCGCCGCTGTCGCCACCGCCGCTGTCGCCGCTGTTGCTGCTGCTGGTACTGCTGGTACTGCGCAACCGGTGCAGCGGTTCATAGGCCGATCCGGCGAGGACCCCGGTCCCGAACAGCGCCACTGCCAGCGGCATTTCCTGGTGGGTGGGCGCCAGCCGCAGCCGGTGACACGCGTCACGCGCCTCGCGGACAACGGCGGCGCCCGCATGGGTGCGGCGATCGACCGACAGGCGCGCCAGCGCGATGACGATCGTGATGACGAGCAGCACCATCAGATAGCCGACCGGGCGATCGAGCATGTTGCCACGCACCAGCCGCGCGGTGCCGAGCATCAGCAGCGCGATGAACGGCAGCACCTGGACAAGGCGCAACTGTCGCACCATGTCGTCGTCGATCATCAGCCCGTCGCGCTGCAGCTGCCGGTGCACGCTGGCGGTGCCGGCCCGGGCCGCCTTGCACAGTTCGGGCCATTGGGCGGTGGCCGGCAGCGCGACCATGGCGCGATCGACCGGGCTGGCGAGCAGCGCCGCCTCGCGTCCGGTCCGCCCGAAACGGCCGCTCTTGTCGGCGACCAGCACGCCCGCGGTCATCAGCCGGGCGACGGCGGTGTCGGCGAGCCGGGCCGGGCCGCCGACCAGCAATGCCAGGCTGTCGGGATCGCTGACGGTGCGCATCGTCCCGTCGGGACGCAGCCGGCGACCGGCATAGAGGCTGAGCAGCAGGCCGGTGGCGAGCAGCAGGGCGTAAAGCCAAAGAAAGTCCGGCGCCGGCAAGGCGAGCGGATCGAGGATCATGCGAGCAATCTCCAGCAAGGGACCAGACACGCGGCAAGCAACAGCAACCCGACAACAGGCCAGGGCACCACCAGGCCATCGCGCGGGTGGACACGGCGGGCCCGTGGATCATCGCGCAGGCGCCGTGCGGCCGGTGGCCACAGGTCGGCCGGCGGTGGACCGAACGCTGCCTCATAGCTGCGCAGCGTGTCGGCATATTGGGCAAAGAAGCGATGTTCCTCGGCGCTGCCCCCGGCCGTCGGGCCATGGTGCAAGGGCCGTCCGAGCAGCGGGCAGAAGCGATCCCAGTAATCGCGGCTATAGGTCAGGTGCAGGTGCCAGGCCTGGTCGACGGCGTCCGACGGCGTGACGGGGTGCCCGGCGGTCGCGGCAATGAAGGCAAAGCGGCGATATTCGTCGAGCACCCGGTCCGCGAGGTCACGCGACCAGCCGTTATCGCGCGCCAACCGCCCGGTAAAATCGAGCGCGGCGTCGTCGGGACCGATGGTGTAGCGCCGCAGCGCCAGCCAGGCCGGATGGTCCGGAGCAGCAGGAGCAGGTAAATCCGCCTTGCGCATCTGAAACCCTACTACATGGGTAGGTTTTCCGAGTCAATCAGACCGGTGGTGGAACCAGCCCCCAGGATTTCAGCACCAGCGCCTGCACGATCATCACAACCAACCAATAGCCGCAGTCCCGCAGCACCTCGCCCCAGCGGACATGGCGATAGCGCAGGGTCACGATGGTGGCGGGTACGACGAAGCCGATCCAGATGACGACGGCGCTGCCGATCGCCATCACCCAGGCCGCGGCCTTGGGCGGCGCAAGGATCAGCGCGCCGGCCAGGATCGCCGCAAACCAGGCCTGGGCGACAAAGGCGCTGATCCAGAATTCGGCGCCATGACGGTTGCGGTGCAGCAGCCAGCCGGCGAGCAGGCCGGCAATCGTCGCCAGCAGGATCGGCAGGGCATTGAGGGCGATATAGATCACCGCGGCTTTCTTGCCGGGTTTGGCGCCGGCCGCAAGGCTCTGCCCGTGGAACAATCACGGGGTTGCGCCGTTTCGCCGCCATGTCTGAAACCTTGGCCGAAGCGATGGAGGACGGCGGCATCGTCGATTGCCTGGTCATCGGCGGTGGGCCGGCCGGGCTTACCGCCGCGCTGTACCTCGCCCGCTATCATCTTGCCGTGCTGGTCCTCGACGCCGGGGACAGCCGGGCCGCGCTGATCCCGCTGTCGCACAACCATGCCGGCTATCCCGAAGGTATCACCGGCACCGACCTGCTGGCGCGTATGGGCCAGCAGGCGATGCTCTATGGCGCCCAGATCCTGCCGGCGCGGGTCGATGCCCTGATGCGCGAGGATGACGGCTTCGTCGCGGTTGCCGGCGCCCAGCGCTGGCGCGCCCGGTCGGTGCTGCTTGCCACCGGCGTCATCAACAATCGACCGGCAATGCCGAAAACGCTGCACGACGACGCCCTCGCCCGCGGCCTCATCCGCTATTGCCCGATCTGCGATGGCTATGAGGTCACCGACAAGCGGGTCGGCGTCATCGGAACCGGGGAGCGCGGGTTGCGCGAGGCGCTGTTCCTGCGCAGCTATACCGCGGACCTGGCGTTGATCGCGCCCGACGGCGCGCACGAACTCGACGCGGCGCAGCGTGGCCAGCTCGAAGAGGCCGGCATCGTCACGGTTGAAGGCGCTGCGCCGGCCTATGCCATTGCCGGCGGCGGCATCACTGTCGCGGGGCAAGTGTATGACAGCCTGTACCCGGCACTCGGTTCGAAGATCCGGTCCGAACTCGCCGGGCCTGTCGGCGCGGAGATGGCGGGCGACGGCTGCATGGTGGTCGACAGCCACCAGCGAACCAGCGTGGCCGGTCTCTATGCCGCCGGCGATGTCGTACTCGGACTCGACCAGATCAGCCACGCGATGGGTGAAGGCGGAGTCGCGGCCACGACTATGCGCAACGACCTTGCCAAGCGGCAAAGCCTGTTTCGCGCTGCCCCCGAAGCCGTTAAGGCTGCCGCGCACTGAACGATTGGAGCGCGCGATGGCCGATGAACTGCCCGAATTGCTGCTGGGCCGGCTGAACCATGTCGGCATCGCCTGTGTATCGATCGACGCCACCGTAGCCATGTATGCGCAGCTGTTCGGCGCGACGGTGTCCACACCGGCCTTCGACCTGCCGGCCCAGGGCGTCCGCGTCGCCTTCATCGACGTCGCCAACAGCCAGCTCGAACTGATCGAGCCGCTGGGCGCGGACTCGCCCATCCACGGTTTCCTCAAGAAAAACCCGTCGGGCGGCCAGCATCATGTCTGTTTCGAGGTTGCCGACATCATCGCCGCGCGCGATGCGATGCGCGCCCGCGGTGCAACCGTGCTCGGCACCGGGGAACCGCGCCTCGGTGCCCATGGCGTGCCGGTGATCTTTGTCCACCCCCGCGACACCGGCGGCGTGCTCATCGAGCTGATGGCGACACCGGCGCACTGACGAAAAAAGGGCGCGGGAGCCATGCTCCCACGCCCCTTTTCTCGACGTCAGCCGAGTCTAGTCGCGACGGCCGCTCAGCAGCCAGCCGACGACGAAGCCGAGCGCGATGCCACCGGCGAGAACGGCAACCGGCTGTTCCTGGACCGTCTGGCGGACCTTGGCCGACGATTCATCGGCCAGGCGCTGGGCGCGCTCGCGGGCTTCGCGAACCGTTTCCGGCGCGTGATCGGCCCATTCCTTGGCGCGCTCGGTGGCCTTGCCATAGACATCCTTGGCTTTGCCATAGGCCTGCTCGGCCTTGCCCTTCAGCTCATGGATCGTGCCTTCGGCCTGGGTCTTGCTGTCACCGAACGCTTCGCCGATCGCGCCTTCGACCTTGCCGCCGACTTCGTTGAAGCCGCCTTCGATGGTTTCCTTGTTGATCGTCATGCGAATAATCCTTTCGGTGGAAGAATGACCCGGCAGAGATAGGGGTGCCGCCGGTGTTTTGGAAGAGGAGCCCTTGAAACGCTTTCGGCGTGCAGAGGTTCAATCGTCGCCGCGAACTTTGTTACGCCCTTGCTTGACCCCGGACCGCACCGCCTTGCCCGCCAGCCGTCGTTCCTTGGCGCCCTTGCTGGGCCGCGTCGGTTTGCGCTTGACCGGGCGCACCTCGGCGGCCGCCACCAGTGCCTGCAGGCGTTCGCGCGCATCGGCGCGATTGCGCTCCTGCGTGCGAAAGCGATCGGCGGTGATGACGATGACACCGTCACGGGTCAGCCGGCTCCCCGCCAGCCGCATCAGCCGCACCGCGACATCGTCGGGCAGGCTCGGCGACGCCCGCACGTCGAAGCGCAATTGCACCGCCGACGACACCTTGTTGACGTTCTGGCCACCCGGGCCGGACGCACGGATGAAGCTTTCGTCGAGCTCGGTTTCGGGAATGATGATCGGCATGGCGGCGCCGGCTTAGGCGATTTCCCCCGTCGGCGGAATGCCGCTAGGCTGGCGAGGCAAAGGGAGAACGCCATGCTGATCGTCCACCACCTCAACAACAGCCGCTCGCAACGCATCCTGTGGCTGCTCGAAGAGCTTGGCCTGCCCTATGAGATCAAGGCGTACAGCCGCGACGCCGTCACCAACCTGGCGCCGCCGGAGCTGAAGACCGTCCACCCGCTCGGCAAGTCGCCGGTACTGGAAGACGACGGCAAGATCGTCATCGAATCCGGCGCCATCACCGATTACATCATTCGCCGTCACGGTGGCGGCCGGCTGGCCCCGGCCCCCGGCAGCGACGCGCACGAGACCTATCTCGAATGGCTGCACTTCGCCGAAGGCTCGGCGATGACGCCGTTCCTGCTGGCGCTGTATACCGGCCGGCTGGGCGAGGCCGCGGCGCCGCTGCAGCCGCGCATCCAGGAACAGATCGGTGCCCATGTCGCCTATTTCTCGAGCCAGCTCGGCAGCAACGACTGGCTGGTCGAAAACACCCTGTCGGGCGCCGATATCATGATGAGCTTCATCGCCGAGATCGCCACCGCACAGGGGCTGGGCACGCATTTCCCGAACGTCGCCGCCTATGTCCGGCGGCTGCAGGCGCGGCCGGCCTGGCAAGCGGCGGCGGCCAAGACCGAGCCCTATAACTTCACCCAGAAATAGGGGCGCGGCGGGCGAACAGGCGGGGGCCGAACAGGTTCACCGCCAGCCCGCCGATGATCAGCGCGGCCGCTGCCAGCTTCCAGCCCGGCAGCGGCTCGTGCAGCCACCAGGCGGCGGCGCCCATGCCGAACACCGGCACCAGCAGCGCCATCGGCGCGACGCTCGACGCCGGATAGCGCGCCAGCAGCCAGCCCCAGGCGCCATAGCCGAACATCGTGTTGCCGACCGCCTGCCAGACCACCGCGGCCCAGACGCCGGGGCCGGCCGCGGCCAGCGCCGATGTGATCCGCGGCGCGCCCTCGAAGGCGAAGGCCAGCGCGAACAGCGGCGGCACGGCGAACAGTGAAGACCAGACCACAAAGGCCAGCATGTCGACCCGGCCGATGCGCCGCGATATCCTGTTGCCGAGCGACCAGGACAAGGCGGCGCCGAGCACAAGCACAACGCCCAGCGGCGTCGTTGCGCCACCGGTATGGCCCATGATGATGGCGAGACCGCCGCCGGCCAGCGCCAGCGCCGCATATTGCACCGGCACCAGCCGCTCCCCGGTGCCGCGCATGGCGAGGCCGATGGTGAACACGACCTGGGCCTGCACCACCAGCGAGGCAAGGCCCGGCGCGATCAGGCCGTCCATGGCGATGAACAACAGGCCGAACTGGCCGACGCCGATGTACAGGCCGTATAGCGCGAGCTCGCGCAGCGGCACTGGCGGGCGCTTCAGGAAGAACACCAGCGGCACCACGGCAAGGGCAAAGCGCAGCGCAGCGAACAGCAGCGGCGGCAACGCGTCGAGGCCGAGGCGGATGACGACGAAATTGGTGCCCCAGACCGCGACCACCGCCAGCGCCAGCAAGAAAGCGCGGGGGGAAAAGCCGCCGATGGTCACGGATGCCGGGGTGGACGCGGCCGGGCCAGCGCAAAATAGGCGATCGCCGCGACAACGAGCGCCGTGAACATCACCGCCGCGACCGGCATCGCCGTGTTGTCGTGCAGCGCCGCCGCCGTCGCCGAGGCCGCCGCGCCGAGCGCGAAGTTCGCCGCGCCGAACAGCCCTGACGTCGTACCGGCCCGCAGCGGATCGACATTGAGTGCGCCGGCCAGCGCATTGGCGGCAATGAAGCCATTGGACGTCAGCACCGCGAACATGCCGGCCATGACCAGCCATTTCGACAGGCCGAGCGTCGCGACCACGAGCAGGGCGAGGCCGAACGCGACGGCGAACAGGCAAGCGACACCCAGGATGCGATCGGGCGAATGCTTGAGCAGCAGCCGGCGATTGACCTGGCTCGACCCGATGACGCCGACGGCGATGCCGGCGAAGATCAGGCTGAACTGCACCGGGGTGAAGCCCCAGATGTCGATGATCAGGTCGGGCGCGGTCGCGATATAGCTGAACAGGGTCGCACCGTTGCAGGCGCTGACCAGCGTGTAGCCGAGCAGGCGGCGCTGGCCGAGCAGATCGACATAGGCACCGATCACCGATTCGCCGCGGGCCTTTGCCTCGGTTTCGGGCGAGCGGCTTTCATCGAGGCGGAGGAAGACCGCGGCACCGATCGCGGCGCCGATGGCAGCAAGCGCGACGAAGACCGCGCGCCAGCTGAATGCCATCGCGAGCCACCCGCCGACCGATGGCGCCACCAGCGGCGCGACGGCAAGGACGAGGACGAGCAGCGAGAAGATCCGCGCCGAATCGCGATGGTCGTAGCGATCGCGGACGACGGCGCGCGCCACCACCATGCCGGCGCAGCAGCCTAGCGCCTGGGCAAAGCGGCCCGCGATCAGCCAGTCGACCGTCGGCGCAAAGGCACATGCGAGGCTGGCGATGACATAGACGAGGCAGCCGAACAGGATCGCCGGTCGCCGCCCCAGCCGGTCACTCGCCGGCCCATAGGCCAGCTGACCGAGCGACATGCCGATGAAGAAGGCCGAGAACGTCAGCTGCACCTTGGCCGGCGTCACTGCGAAATCGCGGGCAATGATCGGCAGCGTCGGCAGATAAAGATCGATGGTGACCGCGCCAAACGCCGTCAATGATCCCAGCAGCAGGATTTCGCCGCGGGTCGGCACGCGGGGGGCGATGGCTGTCGGTGCATTCATTGTGCAATGCCGCATAGGGGACCGGCGGCGCGCGGTCGAGTAGCCAACGCGCATGGGAGCCATGCGCCGGGCAGCGTCTGGCGCAAATCAGACCTTCGACTGCATGGCCACCATGACGCCGGTAAAGACATAACTATGAATGCCGCCGTTCTGGTTCGGCAGCACCTTCCAGGCATCGTTCCCGGCGGTGCGGACCCAGGCTGGATGCGCCTCGTTCGAGTTGTAGTGCCAGATGTTGCCGCCGCTGCGCGTGACCAGGATATTGTGCATGCCACCCCCGAACACCGCCGGGGTCGGGGCCGGGCCGTTGAACATCAGGAAGGTGCAATTGTAGTAGCTGCCCTCGTCGATCGCCGTAGTGACGGTCGCATTCTGTCCCTTGATCAGGTTGAATAGCAGGTCGAGTTTCTGCACCGCTACGCCGGTGACATGATGCTTGAGCGCAGCGGCCTTGGCCGTATCGTCGCACTTCAGCGTTGCCGTGATCGCCTCGCCGCCGCCGACGGTGTTGGCAAAGCGCTCGAGCTTGCGCGGGTCGGTATTTTCGAGCGCGGCAAGCCCGTCGGTATGGCCCTGATTCTCGCCGACCTCGAACCGGATGGCGGGCCAGACGACCTTTTCGGCATACCAGGGCGTCATCTTGCTTGTCGTGTCGAACATTTCGGCGACGGCGATGACATGGCAATGGGCTGCGCAGGAATTCCCCGTCTGCACGGCCATTTTCTTGCTGGGCATTGCCCGCCTCCGTCAGCTGCAGGATGCGATGATTATGGCTCCGGAAGGTTAAAGTTTTGGGAACGGCTGTCGAGGGTCAGCGCATCACGTCGCCGAGATTGTATTTCATGATGGCGCCATGCCGTCCGCTGCGATCGCGCTCCAGCGCATAGACCTCGCCGTCGGGGCCGCGGCGTCGCCCCAGCACGGCGTCGATCTCGGCGCGGTCGTCCGCGGTCAACCGGATATCGCCGATGCGCAGCGTGTCGGGCAGATGGCCGGCATGGCTGGCGCCGACGATGACGCCGGCGACATGCGGCTGGTCGAGCACATGGCGCGAGGCGATGTTGGCAATGCTGGCACCGTGGCGGTCGGCGATGCGGCGCAGCGCGGCGAGCAGTTCCTGAAACAGATCCCAGCCGCCGAACTCGTCGATGATCAGCTTGTACTTGACCAGCGATCGGTTGGCGAAGCCGCCGGTGGGTTCCGGTTGCCCCAGCCACCGGTCGCCAAGGAAGCCTCCCGCGAGCGAGCCATAGCAGAGCAGCCGGGTGCCCAGCCGCGCGCAACTTGCGGCGAGCGCCCCCGCCGGCCGCGCATCGAGCAGCGAATACTGCACCTGCAGCGTCGCAAAGGTCACCCCGGCCGCGGCGATCTCCTCGACACGCGCCGCGTCGAAATTGGTGCCGCTGACCAGGGCGATCTTGCCCTCCGCCTGCAGGTCGGCGAGGTGGCGTGCCGCCTCGACATAGCGGGGCTGCTCATAATCCCACCAATGGAACTGGACGAGATCGAGCTGTTCCAGCCGCAACCGCTGCAGCGAGCGGTCGATGATGCGGCGGACGTCGGCGCCGGTCAGGCGCGGCAGGATGTCGAGGTCGGGAACGAACTTGGTGTGGACGCGCAGCCGGGCCAGCGCGTTGGCACCGCGCGCCTGCAGCATCGCCGCGCGGAAGTCCCCGATCATCGCCTCCACGCCGGTATAGATGTCGGCACAGTCGAACGTCGTCACCCCGGCATCGTAGAAGGCCGCCAGGTCGTCGGTGACCGCCGCCGGATCGACGGCGCCATGGTCGCCGGCGAGCTGCCAGCCGCCGCGGATGACCCGCGAGATGGTGTAGCCGGGGGCGAGCTCGAAACGTTCGGTGAAGGTCATGGCGTCTTTCGCGTGGCGGTGGTGTCGGCGTGGCGGAAGCTGCGACGCCCCAGGCGGGTGATGCGCAGCCGCGACGGGCAGTTCGGGTCCGGACAGGCGACCTCCGCATCGGTCGACATCCAGTCGTTGGCGTCGGTCACCCGCTGCTTGGCCGCCAACAGCGGCAGCACGGCGGCGAGCGAGTAGATGGAGAAGCCCTGCCCCGGCGGCAGGTACAGGTTCTCGCCGCGCAGTTCGAACCAGTCGCCGACAGTGGCCGAGCACCAGAGCTCCGCGCCCGGCGGCGCGACAACCTCGACGCGCAGGTCGTAGAGTTCGAAACTGTCCGGCATCAGGCCCTCCGCGCGCGGATCGCCGGCAGCAGCGCCAGCGCCGCCAGCACATAGGAAGCGACCACCGTAAGGCTGATCGCGGGGCCAAGGCCAGCGGCTTCGCCAAAGACATGGGTGCCGGCCAGCGCCACCAGCGTCGGCCCCAGTCCGGCGCCGATGGCGACGTTGAGGAAAAAGCTGACCGCCATCGCCTGGCCGCGGCGGCGGTTCGGCGTTGCGTCTAGGATCGCCGACAGGCCCGATGCCGTGACCACCGCCGACAGCGCGAAATAGATCGGCACCGCGACCAGCACGCCCTGGGCGCTGCCGCTGTTGATCAGCATGGCTGCCGGCAACGTCGCCAGCACGGCGAGGCCGCAAAGCTCGATCTTGCCGCGCGGGCCGCGCCAGGCGGCGAAGCGATCGGCCAGCGCCCCGCCCGCCAGCATGCCGCCGCCATAGCCGATCATCAGCAGCACCCCCAGTTGCACCCCGACCGCCGCCGGATCCTGGCCGAACTGGCGGATCAGCAGCGACGGCGCCCAGGCGCCGACGGCATTGTCGACCATCGAGGCGACGGCGACGACGAGATAGACCGGGGCGATGCCGGTCATCAGGCTGCGCAGCGAACGCTCTGTCGGACCGGTCTCCGCGACAATCGAGTCATTGCGGCGCTCGGGCTCCCGCACCGTCAGCAGCACCAGCGTCCAGAGCACGCTGGGAATACCGATGGCGACGAACACCAGCCGCCACGGCGCCCAGCCGGCCAACGGCGTGCCGACGAACAATCCGCCGCGAACGAGGTCGAGCACGCCGCCGCCGATCAGGATGGCGCCGCCGATGCCTATCGCGATGCCGGTGAAATAGACGCCGACCGCAAGCCCGCGGCGCCTGGGTTCGAAATAGTCGCTGATCATCGAAATGGCGGCCGGCGACAGCACTGCCTCCCCCAGGCCGACGACGATGCGGGCGGCGAACAGCCAGCCGAACGACGGCGCCACGGCGCACATCAGCGTGCCCACGCTCCAGATCGCCACCCCGGCGGCGATCAGGTTCCGGCGCGAGCGCCGGTCGGCGAGCAGCCCGAGCGGGATGCCGGCGATGCCGTAGATCACCGCAAAGGCGGTGCCGAGCAACAGGCTCATCTGCGTGTCGGAAATGCGCAGGTCGGCGCGGACCGGATCGACCAGCAGGCTGAGCACCTGGCGGTCGGTATAGGCCAGCACCGCGGTGGCGAACAGGATGAGGACGACGCTCCAGGCCCGCGCCGGGCGGGGATAGGCGGCGTCGGTGTTCGTCGCTGTCATGCCGCCCCCTGTCTTCTGGAACGGGAGCGGCGACGGCCGCACCCGTGGGCCAGCACGTCGCCAAGGTTGCTAGCCTTGTCAATCGGCGGCTGCGCAATCGGAGCGATCCGACCTATTCCGCAGCGCCGGTGGAATCCTTCAAAAGTCTCGAAAGTCACTCACTTCACGAATACCGGACTTACGGCCAGGCCGGTGCCAGATAAACGTCATGGCAATGTCAAAGAGCGAGCGTCCGATTTTAATAACATATTGTCTTGCTGTAGGAAAATGACAAATTATAGGCTCAATCTGCGAAGCAGTCAGAAAGTGCATCTTTTCCGCCATTCGGCAGAAGTGACTTTCTCCAAGCAGCCGGGTCGTATGCGCCGACAAAATAGCGACTTCAATGCCGGTGCCAGCGGGCGCGGTTACAACGAATGTCGATCGATGCAGACGGCCTGCCTACAACAGCGCGAGGAAAATTCGCCGATCCACTTTAGTCTGGTTTGGACGTCTTATAGAGATGCGGGTTCTTGAATATCTTATCGCCCGTCAATTTCAATATAGTCGTTCTCAACGCATTATCAGCCCGCATCATGACGTCGGAAGGTCCTCTTCCGTGTTCGGCGCGAAAAGAGGTCGCATGAAAATAATCTGCGCCAGAGGGCGGCGATCTTGAAAAGTAATAATTCGAGACACAACGGCGCGCGGTGTCGCACTTAACTTCATTAACGGAATGCCAAGATTGCCGATTTGTAGCCATAAGAACAAGCCTGTTGAATTTGCTTGCAATAGTTCGGGGCGCGCCCTTTGGCCCGTCATCCCAGAGCTGGAGCGCACCGCCATCATGCTCGCGCCATTCGGGCGTCACATAAAACAGCAAATTGAGGACGCGATACCGCTGCCTCTTGTTATCATGAGAATTATCGAGATGAGGCCTGAGATACGCGCCTTTCGACATGGCACTGATACCACCCGCGTACAACTGCGAGTCCGGCTCCAGGTCCGCCATTCCCGTGATGTTACCGATCAACGTGACGACGCGTTCATCCTGGAAAGCGTAGACAATCTCCTCCAAAAGCGGATCATATCTGTCCATTTGCGCACCGACATGCTTGCGCTCCTTCATGGAAGACTTGAACATCATCCGATCACTCTTCGGAAAAGCGCCATGGACGCTGGTCGTAACTTCGACTGGGAGCAGATCGTCAACTATGGCCGAAGGAATGCGGCCAAGACAATTCCATTGCTCTCGCGCTTCTGAGAAGGTTGTATTCAAGCGAGCGACAATTGCGTCCGCCAATGCAATTCGATCCATAGAAGTATTGCCCCCACCCAAGGCAATGAATATCCGGGTTGTCGGAAAGCACAAGGCCTTACCGAACGACCATGGAACTCTTTATTTCAGTCGGACCCGGTAAACGTGCCGTGAACCTGTGGCTATGCCCGCGCGCCCATCACGACCCCGATCGGGTTGCTCTCGCAGAAATCAGCGGGCAGTCGCCTCCTCGCGATTGGACTTCCAGTCGGCGGGCAATCGGCCGACGAAGCGATCGAGCCGTTCGAATACGGCCTTGCGAGGGACGTCTTGTCCCGGCGTGCGCTCGATCGGCAGCGCGTCTGCGCTGCCGGCGGCAACAAGACGCAAGCCTGTCGATGCCCCTCCAGGCAACGTACCGGGACCTGGCTTCGACAAGCTCAGCCTGAGCGGGTTGTTCAGAGCGCCATCACTTGAGCGGAAGCGCCCAGGGCGCATTGTCGTGTCGAATTCTGCCGCGTTGCGCCCCTTGCGCTACGCCCGCGCCCCCGTCACCACGCCCACCGAATTGTGCCGCAGCGCCTCCAGCACCGTCGCCACGATCGCGGGAGCATCCAGCCCGGCTTCGGCGTACTGCTTCACCGGGTTGTCATGGTCCTGGAAAAAGTCCGGCAACCGCAACGTGCGGACCTTCAGCCCGGCGTCGGTCAGGCCCTCGTCGCTGAGCCAGGTCAGGACATGGGCGCCGAAGCCACCGGCGGCGCCTTCCTCGATGGTCAGTACGACCTCGTGGGTGGCGGCGAGCTTGCGGATCAGGTCGTGGTCGAGCGGCTTGGCAAAGCGCATGTCGGCGATGGTCGTCGACAGGCCCTTTGATTCCAGTTCCTCGGCGGCCTTTTCGGCCTCCTGCAGCCGTGTGCCGAGCGACAGGATCGCGACGGTCTTGCCCTCGCGGACGATGCGGCCCTTGCCGATTTCCAGCCGGGTCGGTTCGGCCTGGATCGCCACCCCCGTCCCTTCGCCGCGCGGATAGCGCACCGCGATCGGGCCATCGTCGTACAGCGCCATGGTGTGGACCATGTTGGCCAGTTCGTTCTCGTCCGATGCCGCCATCACGACGAAATTGGGCAGCGTTGCCAGATAGGCGACGTCGAAGGCGCCGGCATGGGTGCAGCCATCGGCGCCGACGAGCCCGGCGCGATCGATGCCGAAGCGCACCGGCAGGTTCTGGATGGCGACGTCATGGACGACCTGGTCATAGGCACGCTGCAGAAAGGTCGAATAAATGGCGCAGAACGGCCGCATGCCCTGCGCGGCGAGGCCGGCGGCAAAGGTGACGGCGTGCTGTTCGGCGATGCCGACGTCGAAGGTGCGGTCCGGAAACACCTTGTTGAAGCGATCGACGCCAGTGCCCGTCGGCATGGCGGCGGTGATGGCGACGATACTGGGGTCGCGCTTGCCTTCGGCGATCAGCGCGTCGCCGAAAACGTTCTGGTACTGCGGCGCGCCCGGCGTCGCCTTGTGCTGGGTGCCCGACACGACATCGAATTTCTGCACGCCGTGATATTTGTCGGCCGCCGCCTCGGCCGGGGCATAACCCTTGCCCTTTTGCGTCACGACATGGATGAGGATCGGGCCTTCGGCGGCGTCACGGACATTTTCGAGCACCGGCAGCAGATGTTCGAGATTATGGCCATCGATCGGGCCGACATAGTAGAAGCCCAGTTCTTCGAACAGCGTCCCGCCGCCCTGCATCAGGCCGCGAGCATATTCATCGGCTTGCGCAGCGGCCTTCTTCAGCGGCGGCGGCAGAACCTTGCGGCTGACCTGCTTGATGGCTTCGCGCAGTTCGAGGAACTGCCGGCTGGAGAACAGGCGCGACAGATATGCCGATAGTGCACCGACCGGGGGCGCGATGCTCATGTCGTTGTCGTTGAGGATGACGACGAGCCGGTTGCCGGCCTGGGCGGCGTTGTTCATCGCCTCATAGGCCATGCCCGCCGACATCGATCCGTCGCCGATGACGGCGATGGCCTTGCCGGGCTGGCCCTTCAGCTTGTTGGCAACGGCGAAACCAATGGCGGCCGAGATCGAGGTGCTGCTGTGCGCGGCGCCGAACGGGTCGTATTCACTCTCGGTGCGCTTGGTGAAGCCGCTGAGGCCGCCACCCTGGCGCAAGGACCGGATGCGGTCGCGGCGGCCGGTCAGGATCTTGTGCGGATAGGCCTGGTGGCCGACATCCCAGATCAGGCGATCGCCGGGGGTGTCGAAGACATAATGCAGCGCCACCGTCAGCTCGATGACGCCGAGGCCGGCGCCGAGATGGCCGCCGGTCGTCGACACGACATCGATCATCTCGGTGCGCAATTCATCGGCAAGCTGCCGCAAATCCTCGTGGCGCAACCGCTTCATGTCGGCCGGCACATTGACCGTATCGAGCAGCGGGGTTGAAGGTCGTTGGGTCACCAAGGCCTGCCGGTTTTGTTGATTCTTGATGACACTGCTAGCGCCTCGGGCGGCCACTGTCGATGCGGCGTTATCCCGGTATGGCCGCGCTCAGGCACAGTCCGTGCATTTGCCGCGGACCTCGATCACCGGCTTTTCGGGGCGAAAGCCGGTGGCGCGGGCGGTATCGCGAATGCGCGCCGACAACTGGTCGTCATCGACATGCGTCGCGCGGCCGCAGCCGTCGCAGACAAGGAAGATGCAGTCGTGCTGGCAGCCCGGATGGGCGTTGGCGAGATAGGCATTGGCGCTTTCGATGCGCATCGCGACGTTGCTGGCAACGAACAGGTCGAGGATGCGATAGACGCTGTTGGCGGCAATGCGCCGGCCCTGTGCGGCGCTGACGGCATCGGTGACATCATAGGCGCTGGCCGGGCGATCGAAGCCCGCCAGGGCGCCGAACACCGCGGCGCGCATCGCCGTCCATTGTTCACCGGCGCCGACCAGCGCGCGTTCGGCGGCGGCCGCCAGCGCCGGCCCGGAGCGGACGCGATGATCATGATCGTGGAGGGTGGCCATGGCGGCAATATCGGCCTTTCATGACACCCCTGCAAGATTGGCCTGCAAGATTGGCCTGCAAGGTTGTGATCAGCCGCGGCTGGCGCGCAGGTTCCACAGATGCGCGCCGCCGAGCAGCCCGACGCCGAGGATCGACAGCATGATCTCGCCGATACCGCCATGCCCGACGACGAGCGAGGCCGCCATCATCGCGATGCCGGTGGCGCCGAGCAGTGCGATGGCCAGCCGGTGATGGATCATGACACCGCGCCACAGCGCGATGCCGGCCAGCGGCAGGGCGAGCAACAGGCCGACGAGATGGACATCATGGCCAAGGAAACCGCTGGACGCGGCGAATAGCGTCAGCAGCAGCGAGCCGGCAAGGCAATGGACGATGCATAGCGCCGACAGGGTCATCGCCGATTTGTCGAGCAGGGCGGAGAATCGGCGGGCCATGAAAGGTGGATATATTATCTCATCGCGCGGCGCAAGTCGGGCCTTCGTTGCTGCTGATATACGCCCTGGACTGTCGGGTTCCTTTACACGCCGTAACGATGCCGCGCCGCCGAGCCTTCGAAGACGCGCAAAGGGCTTTCGTCACGGTCCGCGACGTTGCGGCGCTTGGCGCGGCGCCGGCTTTGCGGCAGAGGGCCGCCATGGCCAGTCTCGCCGCTCATGCCCTGCCCCGTGACGCTGCCCGGCCGCGGGCGATCGCCGCCTGGCTGTTGTTCGTCGCCGCCATGGTCTTTGCCATGGTCGTCGTCGGCGGCATCACGCGGCTCACCGAATCGGGGCTGTCGATCACGCGCTGGGCGGTCGTTGCGGGCACGTTGCCACCGTTGAACGACGCGGCCTGGGCGGCGGAGTTCGAGGCCTATCGCCAGACTTCGCAATATCGGTTGCTGAACCAGGGCATGGACCTGGCCGCGTTCAAGCACATCTTTTTCTGGGAATATGTCCACCGCCTGCTCGGCCGGCTGATCGGCCTGGCGTACGCGCTGCCGCTGGCCTGGTTCTGGCTGCGCCGGGCGATCCCGGCGGGCTACAAGCCGCGGCTGTTCGCGCTGCTGATGCTCGGCGGGCTGCAGGGCACGATCGGCTGGTGGATGGTGTCGTCGGGCCTCGTCGACCGCGCCGCCGTGGCGCACGAGCGGCTGGCGGTGCATCTGGTCACGGCGCTGACGATCATGGCGGGGTGCATCTGGACCGCGCTCGATCTGCAGCGCGATGGTCGCCCGGCCGGGGCCCGGCCGCATCGCTGGGTGGTGCCGTTCGCGGCGCTGCTCGCCGTGCAGATCATCTGGGGCGCCTTTGTCGCCGGGATGCGCGCCGGCCATGTCTCGGACACTTGGCCGCTGATGTTCGGGCGCCTGGTGCCCCCCGACCTGGTGACGCGCGCGTCCGATCTGGTCGACAGCCCGCTGACGGTGCATTTCCTCCACCGCACGCTGGCCATCGTCGTCGCGCTGACGGCGCTGCATGTCGCGGCTAGGCTGTGGCGCGCCGGCGCGGGCCCGCGCGCGCTGGCGCTGGGCGGCGCGGTGGTCGCGCAGTTCGGCCTGGGGGTCGCGACGGTGCTCAGCGGCGTCGCCATTCCGCTCGGCGTGGCGCATCAGGCCGTCGGCGCATTGCTGGTGGCAGCGACCGCCTGGGCGGCGCATTGGGCGGTACAGGGGCGAGCGACAAAGACATGAATGCAAGGAATGTCCTCGGCGGTGAACTGGTACTGTGCTCGGCCGACCCGCTGACCGGCTGGCAACGTGACGGCTGCTGCAACACCGACGTCAACGACCAGGGTCGCCACACTGTCTGCGCCGTGGTGACGGCGGAGTTCCTCGAATTCTCGCGCGCCGTGGGCAACGACCTGTCGACGCCTCGGCCCGAATATGGCTTCGTCGGCCTGAAGCCCGGCGACCGCTGGTGTCTGTGCGCGGCGCGCTGGGAGGAGGCGCGGGTGGCCGGCTTCGCTCCGGAGGTGGTGCTCCAGGCGACGCATGCCAAGACGCTGGAGACAACCGCGCTCGGCCATCTGCAGGCGCACGCAGTCGAATGACCTGGGACGGCGCACCGTTCGGCGGTGCCAAGCTCGCCGCGATGCTCGGCGACGCGCTGCTCGTCTATCGCCGCGACGACAATCCCGAGATCCCCTTCCCCGGCCTGCTCGACCTGCCCGGCGGCGGCCGCGAGGGCGGCGAAGGCCCGGCCGAATGCGCATTGCGCGAACTGGCGGAAGAATTCGGGCTCACCCTGCCCGTCGACCGCGTCCATTATGCCCGCGCCTATCTGCTCGGCGACGGCGTTACCGTCTCGCATTTCCTCGCCGTCCACCTGACCGAGGCCGAGGTCGCCGCCGTGCGCTTCGGCGACGAAGGCCAGGACTGGGCGCTGCTGCCGGCGGCGGACTTCATCGCCGACGAGGATGCGGTGCCGCGACTGCGCGACTGGCTCGGGCATTATCTCGCGGCGGACGCCACCATAAGGTATCTTGATACCGTATCGGAAAACCCCGGAAAAGCTTGACGCAAACGCGGCTTTGCGCGATATCGCCGCCATCCGGCTGGGGTTCCGCCCCGGCCGTTTTGCTTTTATCCGGACGAAAAAACCATGCTCACCCGTTCCACAGCCTCGATCAAGCCCGCCGAGGTCGAGAAGCAATGGCTGATTATCGATGCCGAAGGGCTTGTCGTCGGCCGTCTCGCCAGCCTGATCGCCAACCGCCTGCGCGGCAAGCACAAGCCGAGCTTCACGCCGCACGTCGATTGCGGTGACAACATCATCGTCATCAACGCTGAAAAGGTGCGCTTCACCGGCAAGAAGGCGACCGACAAGGTTTACTATCGCCACACCGGCCACCCGGGCGGCATCAAGGAAACCAGCCCCGCCAAGATCCTGGAAGGCCGTTTCCCGGAACGCGTCCTGATCAAGGCCGTGGAGCGCATGGTGCCCCGTGGTCCGCTCGGCCGCCAGCAGATGCGCAACCTGCGCGTCTTCAAGGGCACCGATCACCCGCACACTGCCCAGAACCCCACCGTTGTCGATGTCGCCGCGATGAACCGCAAGAACTCGACCCTCACCGCCCAGGAAGCTGGCGCCAAGAAGGCTGCTGCATAATGTCCGATTCCCGCCAGTCCCTGTCCGATCTCGGCAGCATGCAGGATGGCAGCTATGCGCCGTCCGACACCCCGAGCAACGTCAACCCGGCCCACACCGGTGGTGGCGGCCCGCCCGCCCCGCTGCGCGACCAGGAAATCGACGCCTATGGCCGCGCCTATGCGACCGGCAAGCGCAAGAACGCCATCGCCCGCGTCTGGCTGAAGCCCGGCACCGGCAAGATCGTCGTCAACGGCCGCGACCAGACGGTGTATTTCGCGCGTCCGACCCTGCGTCTGGTGATCAACCAGCCGTTCGACGTGACCGACCGCCGCGACCAGTTCGATGTCATGTGCACCGTCGTCGGTGGCGGCCTGTCGGGCCAGGCCGGCGCCGTCAAGCACGGCATCTCCGTGGCGCTGACCCGCTATGAACCGACGCTGCGCACCACGGTCAAGCAGGCCGGCTTCCTGACCCGCGATCCGCGCGTCGTCGAGCGCAAGAAGTACGGCAAGGCAAAGGCGCGCAAGAGCTTCCAGTTCAGCAAGCGCTAAGCGCGCGCTGCCGCGGCCAAGACGAAGCGGCAAAATCGTTCTTCACGGTTTTGCCGCTTCGACGCGGACTCGCGGCGAGCCGGCCGGCGGGGCGGCGGGGACACCCCGCCGAACCCGTCCGACGCCAGCCCGGGCTTTGCCCGGGCTTTTTCTTTGCTTGCAATCAGCCCGACCCCTTCGGCGCGCCCCCACCCCGACCCTCCCCACCCTACCGCCTGCGGCGGTGGGGGGAGGGAGCAGAAAGAAAGCGCTTCCCCCTATCCCATTTGACCGGTCACACCCCCCGCGACGGCAGTCCAAATCCGGCGTAACAACGCACCCACACGCCCCCAAAAGGACACGCCCCATGACCGAGCAAGAACAGCAGAACGCGATGAACGACCTGCGCATGTCGGAAAAGGCGCGGCCGCTGTTCGATGCCGTCGTCAAGCATATCGCCGACAATGTCGCCCCGATCAGCGAGGAGTTCGAGCGGCTGGGCGAAGGCCGTGCCGATCGCTGGAGCTGGGCCCCGGGGCAGCTCGAACTGCTGCAGACGGCGAAGGACAAGGCCAAGGCGTCGGGGCTGTGGAATTTCTTCCTGCCCAATGCCGCGACGGGCGAGGGGCTGAGCAATCTCGACTATGCCTATATCGCCGCCGAGCTCGGCAAATATCCGCTGGCGTCGGAATCGCTGAATTGTTCGGCGCCCGATACCGGCAACATGGAAGTGCTGGAGCGCGTCGGCACCCATGAACAGAAGGAGCGCTGGCTGGAGCCGCTGCTCGCCGGCGAAATCCGGTCGGCCTATGCGATGACCGAGCCCGATGTCGCCTCGTCGGATGCCAAGAACATCCGAACACGCGCGGTGCGCGACGGTGGCGACTGGGTCATCAACGGCGAGAAATTCTACATATCCGGCGCCGGCGACCCGCGCTGCAAGATCATGATTGTCATGGTCCGCACCAGCGACGACGGCCCCGCCAGCCAGCAGCAATCGCAGATCCTGGTGCCGATGGACACGCCGGGGGTGAAGATCCTGGGGCCGATGCACGTGTTCGGCGAGGATCATGCGCCGCGCGGCCACATGCACATCCGCTTCGACAATGTCCGCGTGCCGGAGGCGAACATCCTGCTCGGCGAAGGCCGCGGCTTCGAGATCTCGCAAGTGCGGCTGGGGCCGGGCCGCATCCACCACTGCATGCGGACGATCGGCAAGGCCGAGATGGCGCTCGACTATATGGTCCGGCGCGGCAAGTCGCGGGAGGCGTTCGGCCGCTCGCTGATCATGCTGGGCAAGAACCTGGAGCTCGTCGCCCGCGCGCGGATCGAGATCGAGGCGATGCGGCTGATGGTGCTGAAGGCAGCCAAGGCGATGGACGTGCTCGGCAACAAGGAGGCCCGCGTCTGGGTCAGCATGGTCAAGGCGATGGTGCCCGAAAAGACCTGCCAGATCATCGACCAGGCCATCCAGATCCATGGCGCCGCCGGTATTTCGCAATGGACGCCGCTGGCCGAACTCTACGCCGATGTCCGCCACCTGCGCTTTGCCGATGGCCCGGACGAGGTGCACCACATGGTCGTCGGGCGCCACGAGATGTCGCTGCACGGGAATGCGTGAGGGCGCCGGGGGAGAGTTGCCAATCCCCCTGCCCCGCGTCACAAGCCGCTCATGCTCACCAAGGTCATCCTCACCGTCATCGGCAGCGATCGTCCCGGCCTGACCGAGGCGCTCGCTGCCGCCGTCCTCGACGCCGGCGGCAACTGGCTCGAAAGCCGGCTGTCGCGGCTGGGCGGCAAATATGTCGGGTCGGTGCTGGTGGAGTTGCCGGCCGACGGACTGTCGGCGCTGCGCGCCGCTGCCGGGCGCATCGACGCCGTCGGGCTGAAGGTCGAGATCGTCGCCGCCGACGGGGTCGCGCCGCTGGGCACGGCGATGGCGTTCTCGCTCGTCGGCCAGGATCGGCCCGGCATCGTCCGCGAGGTCAGCGCCGTGCTGGCGCGGCTGGCGGTGAACATCGAGGATCTGGAAACCGGCACCGAGGACGAGGCCTGGTCGGGCAACCGGCTGTTCCGCGCGGAAGCGCGCCTGCTGCTGCCGCCGGGTGTCGAGGCGGGCACCGTGCAGGACGCGCTGGAGGCGATTTCGAGCGAGATCATGGTTGATTTCAAGCTCGCCGTCCCCGGCTAGACGGGCGCGGCAACAGCGCGGCATCTGGGCAGCGGTGGCGCCGCTTCCCCGCATCCCTGAACGCGGGCATAACGATGCCATGATTCGGTCCCTGATCCTGCTGCTCGTCGCGTTGCTGTCCGCCCCGGCGACGGCGCAGAGCGTTTCGGAACAGCCGCACACCCGGCTGGAGATCATCGCCGAAAGCCGCACGCCGCTGCCCGGCCAGCCGCTTGCGATCGGCCTGCGCCTCACGCCCAAGGACGGCTGGCATACCTATTGGCAGAACCCCGGCGACGCCGGCGCGCCGACCCGGGTCGCCTGGACGCTGCCCGATGGCACGCCGCCGCCACCGCCGCTGGCCTATCCGGTGCCCGAGACATTGGTCGTGTCCGGGCTGATGAACTATGTCTATGCGCGGCCCAGCACGCTGATGACGACGGTGGTGCCACCCGCTGGCCTTGCCAAGCGCGCCGCCCTTGT
The DNA here is from genome assembly GCF_049896705.1 of Sandarakinorhabdus sp. DWP1-3-1. Taxonomy (NCBI): domain Bacteria; kingdom Pseudomonadati; phylum Pseudomonadota; class Alphaproteobacteria; order Sphingomonadales; family Sphingosinicellaceae; genus Sandarakinorhabdus; species Sandarakinorhabdus sp. DWP1-3-1. Next base: position 1,299,612 of record NZ_JAFCUV010000001.1, read on the forward strand.
GGTGACGGCCAAGGTCGACTGGCTGGTCTGCAGCCTCGAACAATGCGTGCCCGAAAGCGCGACCGTCAGCCTGCCGCTGGCGATCGGTGACGGCGCCACCGACCCCGAAATGGGCTATATGATCGCCGCCGCCCGGGCGGCCCTGCCCAAGCCGGTGGAATGGGCGGCGACCTGGAAGGCCGACAAGGGCCGGTTCGTGCTGGCGGTCCCCTTTGCGACGCCGGACACGGTGCGATCGGCCTATTTCTTTGCCGAGGAAGACGGTGCCATCGATTATGCGGCGCCGCAGACAGTGACGATCGCCGGCGATCGCATCCGGATCGAAACCGCGGCCCAGCCCGAGGTGAAGGGGCCGATCAAGGGCGTGCTGCGCGTCGAACGCGAGGGTGACGAGCACGAGCTCGGCTTCGTGATCACCGCGCGGCCCGGCGAGGTGCCCGCCGCCGGCTTGCCGCTGGCCGGCAAGCGGCCGGTGGCGCAGACCCCGACGCTGGGCTTCATCATCATCGGCGCCATCCTGGGCGGCATCATCCTCAACATCATGCCCTGCGTCTTCCCGATCCTCAGCCTGAAGGCGCTCAGCCTCGCCAGCGGCAACGTGCCGGCGCGGGAGGCGCAGCGCGACGCGCTGGCCTATGCCGCCGGCGTCATCATCGTCTGCGCGGCACTGGGTGGCCTGGTGCTGCTGCTGCGCGCCGCCGGGTCGCAGGTCGGCTGGGCGTTCCAGTTGCAGGACCCGCGCGTCATTGCCGGGCTGCTGCTGCTGGTCACCGCCATCGCGCTCAATCTGGCCGGCGTGTTTGAAGTCAGGGCGTCGACCGGCTCGCTCGGCGACGACACCATCCGCAAGGGCGGCGTGATGGGCAGTTTCGCCACCGGCGCGCTGGCGGCGTTCGTCGCGACGCCGTGCACCGGGCCGTTCATGGCCGGCGCGCTGGGCGCCGCACTGGTGCTGCCGCCGCTCGCCGCCATCGCTGTGTTCGCCGGGCTGGGGCTGGGCATCTCGATTCCGTTCCTGCTTGTCGGCTTCGTGCCGGCCCTGCGCCGACGGCTGCCACGGCCCGGCGCCTGGATGACGCGGCTGCGCGCCATATTGTCGGTGCCGATGTTCCTGACCGCGCTGGCGCTGGCCTGGGTGCTCGGTCGCCAGGCCGGCGTGGAGGGCATGACTGCGGGGCTCGCCGGTGCGCTGGGCCTGGGCCTGCTGCTGTGGTGGCTAGGCAGCCGCCAGCACGGTGGCCAGGGCGGCGCCTGGGTGCCGGCCGGGGTGGCCGTCGCGGTGGCGGTGGCGGCGATCGCGTTGCTGCCGATCTCCACACCGGCGCAGGCGGTTGGCACCTCGGCGCCCGCCGGCTTGCGCGCGACGCGCTACAGCCCAGAAAAGCTTGCCGAGTTGCAGGCCGGCGGCAAGCCGGTGTTCCTCTACATGACGGCGGATTGGTGCCTGACCTGCAAGGTCAATGAAAAGGGCGCGATGGCAAGCCCCGCGGTCGCCGCGGCCTTTGCCGAAAAGGGCATCGCCGTGCTGGAAGGCGACTGGACCCGCGGCGATGCCGACATCTCGAAATGGCTCGCCGGACAAAACCGCGCCGGCGTGCCGGTCTATGTCTTCTACGACGGCAAGGGCGGCCAGACCGAGCTGCCGCAGATCCTGACAGTCGAGAAGCTGGTGGCATTGGGCTGAGGGAGATCGCCATGAAGATCGTGATGCTCGCCGCGGCACTGGTCAGCACGACGCCGGCGCTTGCCGACATCCGGGTCGGCGCCCTGGCCCCGGCCTTCACCGCCACCGCCGCCGACGGCAAGACGGTGCGGCTCGCCGACCTGAAGGGCAAGACGGTCGTTCTGGAATGGACCAACGCCGGCTGCCCGTTCGTCCGTGCCCATTACGACAGCGGCAACATGCAGGCGACCCAGGCCGCGGCGCGAAAGGCCGGCGCGGTCTGGCTGACGATCAACAGCGGCGCGCCGGGCAAGCAGGGCCATGTCGACGGCGCCGGTGCGCGCGCGCAGCTGGCGGCGGACCAGGCGGCGCCGACAGCCTATCTGCTCGATGCCGCCGGCACGATCGGCGCCGCCTATGGCGCCAGGACGACGCCGCATATCTATGTGATCAGCCCGGCCGGCACGCTGGCCTATGCCGGCGCGATCAACGACCGGCCGACGGCGGACCAGGGCGATGCGCGCACCGGGACCAACTATGCGCTGGCCGCGGTGAAGGCCGTTGCAGCGGGCAAGGCACCCGATCCGGCGACGACGAAGCCCTATGGCTGCTCGGTGAAGTACCGATAGTCACCGTCAGGTTTCCAGATGGTCACAGCCGTCACGACTTCCGCTTGAACACCCGCTTGCCCGCCACCCAGGTCTCGTCGACCTTTGTCTGCCAAAGGGTCGCCGCCGGCGTCGCGAACGGGTCGCGGTCGACGACGATGAAATCCGCCCATTTGCCGGGCGCCAGCGTGCCGACCTTGTCCTCGGCATGGCCGGCCCAGGCGGCGCCGGTGGTGAAGGCGGCAAAGGCCTGGATCGGCGTCATCGCCTCCGCCGCGCGCCAGCCGCCGGGGGGCTGGCCGTCGCGGGACTGGCGCGTCACGGCGGCGTGCAGGCCGTAAAAGGGATTGGGCGGTTCGACCGGAAAATCGGAGCCGCCGGCGATGCGCGCGCCGCTGTCGGCCAGCGTTTTCCAGGCATAGCCGCCGGCCAGTCGCTTTTCGCCGACCCGCGCCTCGGCCATGCCCTTGTCGCTGGTGGCATGGGTGGGCTGGACGGAGGCGATGATGCCCAACCGGGCAAAGCGCGGCAGGTCCTCCGCCGACACGATCTGGGCGTGCTCGTCGCGGTGGCGCAGCGCGGTGCGCTGGCTTTCGGGGACAGCGGCAAAGGCGCTGAGCGCGGCGCCATTGGCGGCGTCGCCGATGGCGTGGACGTTGACCTGGAACCCCTTGCCCGACGCCTCGAGGATCATCCGGCGCAACAGGCCCTCTTCGTAAAAGGGCAGGCCCTTCTGGCCCGCTGCATCGCTGTAGTCGGCCTTCATCCACGCGCCGCGCGACCCGAGCGCGCCATCGGCCTGCAGCTTCATCGCCATCATCGCCAGCCGGTCGCCATATTCCCAGCCGATCGGGCCGGAGGGCGCGATCTCGGCGAGATTCTGCGGCCCATAGGCCATGACATACAGGCGCGCGGTCAGCTTGCCGGTACGGGCAAAGCGGCGATAGCGATCCCAGGTGAGGCGATCGGCGCCGGCATCATGCGCGCCGGTCAGGCCGACGGATGCCATGATCGACAGCGCCTTGTTCAACGCCAGGTCGCCCTCGCGCGCCGTCGGCGCCGGGATCTTGCTCGCCACCAGCTTCATCGCGGCATCGACCAGCACGCCGGTCGGCGCACCGCTGGCATCCCGCTCGATCCGGCCGCCGGCGGGATCGGGGGTGGCGGCGGTGACGCCGGCGAGCGCCAGCGCCGCGGTGTTGGCCCAGCCGGCATGGCCGTCGACGCGCTCCAGGAACGCCGGTCGGTTGCCGGTGGCGGTGTCGAGCTCCTTGGCGGTCGGGAAACGTCCAAGGTTCCAGCGTTCCTGGTTCCAGCCGCTGCCCTTGATCCAAGCCCCCTTGCCAGGATTGGCGCGGATGGCTGCCAGCGCCGCGTCGAGCGAGGTCGTGCCGTTGAGATCGACCGCCAGCGCGCCCTCCCCCAGCCCCATGACATGGCCATGGGCATCGATCAGCCCGGGCAGCAACGTGCGACCACCGAGATCGACCTTGCGCCCGCGCGGCACCGCGTCCCCGGCGGCCAGCGTCGCCTTCACCCGGCCGCGATTATCGACGACCAGCGTCGCAAAGCGCGCCAGCGTGCCGTCGGGCGCCAAGGTATAGCCGTTGGCGTTGGTATAGGCGGTGTCGGCCATCGCCGGCAGCGGCATCGAGATGCCAAGCGCGAGCAGCATTATTTTCGTGTTCATTTCGCCAGACTATCAGGCCACCGAAACGACGTATAGCGGTGACATCAGGGCCGAAAGCGAACCGTGATCGGCGCTGCGCCATCGAGGGTTCCGCGTACCTCCTGCCCCGGCCGGATCGGGCCGACACCGGCGGGCGTGCCGGTGAAGACCAGGTCGCCGGGCGCCAGCGTCACCAGCCCCGACAGCGTGGCGATGACCTCGGCGACGCTCCAGATCATCTGGTCGATGTTGCCCGACTGCCGCGGTTCGCCATCGATGGTGAGCGCGATCCCCGCGGCGGCCGGCGGCCCGCCGCGCGTCAGCGGCCCGACCGGCGCGGAGGCATCGAAGCCCTTGGCCATGTCCCACGGCCGGCCGGCGGCTTTCGCGGCGGCCTGCAGGTCGCGCCGGGTCAGGTCGATGCCGACGCCATGGCCGAAGACATGGCGCAACGCGTCGGCCACCGCGATGTCGCTGCCGCCGCTATGCAGCGCGATGACGAGCTCCACCTCGTGGTGCAGGTCGTGCGTCTGCGGCGGGTGAGGCAGCTCGGCGTCCGTGTCGACGACGGCATCGGCGGGCTTGGAGAAAAAGAACGGCGGCTGCCGATCGGGATCGCCGCCCATCTCGCGGGTGTGATCGGCGTAGTTCTGGCCGACGCAGAAGATGCGCCGCACCGGGAAACGATCGGCGCTGCCGGCGATGGCGACGGTCGGGGTCGGAACCGTGAACATGCTAGCGCGCCAGTCGCCGGATGAGCGAGGACGTGTCCTGCCGACCACCGCCCATCGCCTGCACATCGCCATAGAATTGATCGACCAGCGCGCCGACCGGCAGGGTGACGCCGAGCCGCCGCGCCTCGTCGAGCGCCAGCCCCAGGTCCTTGCGCATCCAGTCGACGGCAAAGCCGAAATCGAACTTGCCCTGCGCCATGGTCGCGGCGCGGTTCTCCATCTGCCAGCTTTGCGCGGCGCCCTTGGAAATGACGTCGACGACCTGCGCCAGGTCGAGGCCTGCCCTGGCCCCGAACGCCAGCCCCTCCGCCAGCCCCTGCAGCACGCCGGCGATGCAGAGCTGGTTGACCATCTTGGTCAGCTGGCCGCTGCCGGCGGGGCCCATATGGCCGATGCGTTTGGCATAGGCCTGCATGACCGGTTCGGCGGCGGCAAAGGCTTCGGGAGTACCGCCGCACATGATCGTCAGCTGGCCGTTCTCGGCACCGGCCTGGCCGCCGGAGACCGGGGCATCGAGGACGTGCAGCCCGCGCGCCGCGCCGGCTTCGGCGAGTTCGCGGGCAATGGCGGCCGATACGGTGGTATGGTCGATAAACAGCGTGCCCGGCGCCATCGCGGCAAAGGCGCCATCGGGGCCCAGCGTCACGGCGCGCAGGTCGGCATCGGCACCGACGCAGGCGAGCACGACCGCCGCGCCGTCTGCAGCTTGCGACGGGGTAGCGGCGGCGCGGCCACCGTGCGCGGCTACCCAGGCGTCGGCCTTGGCGGGGGTGCGATTGTACACGGTCACGTCATTGCCGGCGGCGGCGAGGTGGCGCGCCATCGGGCCGCCCATGATGCCGAGGCCGAGGAAGGTGACGCGCGCCATGTCGGGAAACTCCAGTCGTAGTTGCGTGGGGTCTTAGCGGTGCCCTGGACTCTAGACCACCGCCCCGAACAGGCGACCGATCAGCGCGGTGCCGGCCATGGCGAGGATGCCCCAGAACATCACCCGCAACGTCGGGCGGCGCACCGGTACGCCGCCCAGCCGTGCCCCGGCAAGGCCGAGAACCGCCAGCGCGGCGATGGACACGCCGGTGACTGCCCAGGACAGCCCGGCCCGCGGCGCCAGCACCGCCGCCGCCAGCGGCAACGCTGCCCCGGCGGCAAAGGACGCGGCCGAGGTCAGCGCTGCCTGCACCGGCCGCGCCGCCAGCGCCTCGCTCAACCCCAGTTCGTCGCGGGCATGTGCGCCCAGCGCGTCATGCGCCATCAGCGCGCCGGCGACCTGCTGCGCCAGCTCGGCCGGCAGGCCGCGCGTCCGATAGATGCCTTCGAGCTCGCGGCGTTCGCCTTCGGGATCGTCGACCTGCTCGGCGGCTTCCCGAGCGAGGTCCTGGCGTTCGGCATCGGCCTGCGACGACACCGAGACATATTCGCCCGCCGCCATCGACAATGCGCCGGCGACCAGCCCGGCCACCCCCGTCAGCGCCACCTGGGCAGCCGGCGTGGCCGCCGCGGCCACCCCGACGATCAGGCTGGCGGTCGACAATATCCCGTCATTGGCGCCCAGCACCGCGGCGCGCAACCAACCGCTGCGGCCGAGACGATGGTCTTCGCGATGCCGGGGCGTTCGTGCCATGGCCTGCTCCCTTGCCTGCGACATTTGCACCGCATGGCGCGGACGGCTAACAGACCGGGATGACGACCGCCACCACCCATCCCGCGTCCGACGCTGCCGCGACGATGCTGCCGATTTCGGTCGCCGATGTCGAAGCCGCGGCACGCGCGATCAAGGGCGCCGTCGTCCACACCCCTTGCCTGCGCAGCCAGACGCTGTCGGACCTGACCGGCGCCGATGTCTGGCTGAAGTTCGAAAACCTGCAGTTCACCGCCGCCTACAAGGAACGCGGCGCGCTCAACAAGCTGCTCAGCCTGACCCCGGAGGAACGCCAGCGCGGCGTCATCGCGGCATCGGCCGGCAACCATGCGCAGGGCCTGGCCTATCACGCCCGCCGCCTCGGCATCCCGGCGACGATCGTCATGCCGCGCTTTGCGCCGATCATGAAGGTGCAGCAGACCGAGGGGCATGGCGCCAATGTCGTGCTGTTCGGCGAAACCTTCGACCAGGCCAGCGCCCACAGCTATGAACTCGCCGCCAAGCGCGGCTATGTCTATGTGCCGCCGTTCGACGATCCGCTGGTCATGGCCGGCCAGGGTACCGTCGGCCTCGAAATGCTCGACGCGGTGCCCGATCTCGACACCTTGGTCGTGCCGATCGGCGGCGGCGGGCTGATCTCCGGCATCGCCACGATCGCCAAGGCGCGCAATCCGAACATCGATGTCATCGGCGTCCAGGCGGAACTCTACCCGTCGATGCACGCCTGGCTGAAGGGTGAAACCAGCGTCTGCGACGGCGATACGCTGGCCGAAGGCATCGCGGTCAAGACGCCGGGCAAGCTGACGTCCCAGGTCGTGCGCGCGCTGGTCGACGACATCCTGCTCGTCGGCGAACGCGACCTCGAACGCGGCGTCGCGATGCTGCTCAACATCGAAAAGACCGTGGTGGAGGGCGCCGGTGCCGCCGGCCTCGCCGCGCTGCTGGCGCATCCGCGGCGGTTCCGCGGCACGAAGGTCGGGCTGGTGCTGTGCGGCGGCAACATCGACACGCGACTGCTCGCCAATGTGCTGCTGCGCGAGCTGGCACGATCGGGCCGGCTGGCACGGCTGCGTATCCGCCTGAAGGACCGTCCGGGCCAGTTGTTCGAGGTGGCACGCATTTTCGACCAGCAGCAGGTCAACATCCTCGAGGTCTATCACCAGCGGGTGTTCACCAGCCTGCCGGCCAAGGGCCTGATCGCCGAGATCGAGTGCGAAACCCGCGATGCCGATCACCTCCAGCGGCTGCTGGAGACGTTGCGGGCGGCGGCCTATGAGGTCCGGCTGGTCGAGGCGGATTAAGCTATGGCCTTTTACGCCGTTCCCGACCTAGACTGAGGCCGGGAGTCGCGCCGCAGGAAGGGAGCTTTGTGACCGACCAGAGCTTTCGTTTTCCGCGTTTCTTCGTCACTGCCCCGGCCCCCTGCCCCTATGTGCCCGGTCGTACCGAGCGCAAGGTCTTTGCCGAGCTGAAGGGCACCGACGCCGGCGACCTCAACGAGGCGCTGGGCCGCATCGGTTTCCGCCGCAGCCAGAATGTCGTCTATCGCCCGAGCTGCGATTTCTGCCAGGCGTGCATTTCGGTGCGGGTGGTGGCGCCGCGCTTCAAGCCGTCGACGACGCAGCGCAAATTGCTGAAGCGCCACGCCGACCTGGAAGTCCATGCCTGCGAACCCTGGTCGACCGAGGAACAATGGGCGCTGCTGCGCCGCTATCTTGCCGCCCGCCACCCGGTCGGCGGCATGGCGGCGATGGACGGGCATGATTATGCCGACATGGTCGAACAATCCCCGGTCGACACCGTCGTCGTCGAATATCGCGAGCCGTCGGTCGATGGCCGCCCCGGCCGGCTGGTCGGCTGCTGCCTGACCGACAAGCAGTCCGACGGCCTGTCGATGATCTATAGTTTCTACGAGCCCGAAAGCGCGACGCGGCGCGGGCTGGGCAGCTTCATCATCCTCGACCATATCACCCGGGCGGCGCGCGCCGGGCTGCCCTATGTGTATCTCGGCTATTGGATCGAGGGCTGCGACCGCATGGCCTACAAGCGGCATTTCCAGCCGGCGGAAGCGTTGATCGCAGGTGTGTGGAAAGCGATGTAGCCACCATCCCACCGCGGGATGAAATTTACAGCCCGGCCCTGGTCATAAGGTCGGCCGTCGACGCATCGAAGCCACCATCACCCCCCGCCATCGCCGCGGTCGCCATTTCCTTGCCCAGTTCCACCCCCCATTGGTCGAACGGGTTGATCCCCATCACCGCCGCGGCAACGAAGGTCCGGTGCTCGTAAAATGCCAGCAGCGCGCCCAGCGTCATCGGGTCGAGCCGATCGAGCAGGATCGTCGCCGACGGGCGGTTGCCGGGGAAGGTCTTGGCGGCCGCCAGCGCCGGGTCGCCGCCCGACAGCGCCAGCGCCTCGTCGCGGGTCCGTCCGCGCATCAGCGCCGCGCCTTGCGCAAAGCAATTGGCGAGCAGCTGGCGGTGGTGCGTCGGCGGCAGGGTGTGCCCCGGCTCGCGCACCGCGACGAACTCCACCGGGCCGACGACCGTGCCCTGGTGAAGCAGCTGGAACACCGCATGCTGGGCATCGGTACCGGTGCCGCCCCAGGTCACCGCCGCGGTCGGGCCGGCAACCGGCGCGCCGTCGCGGGTGATGCTCTTGCCGTTCGATTCCATCTCGAGCTGCTGCAAAAAGCTGGGCAGCAGCCGCAGCCGCTCGTCATAGGCGAACACCGCGCGCGTCGCCTGGCGCTGGTAGCGCGCCGCCCAGACATCCATCAGCCCGGCGAGCAGCGGCGCATTGCGCGCGGCGCGGGTGTCGCGGAAATGCACGTCCATCGCGCCGGCGCCGGCGAGCAACTGCTCCCATTCGCTCCAGCCGCAGCGCAGCGCCAGCGGCAGGCCGACGGCGGACCACAGCGAATAGCGGCCGCCGACGGTTTCGGCGAACGGCAGCACTGCCCCGGCACCCCAGGCCTGCGCCTTGTCGGGCGCCGCGGTGACGGCGGCAGTGCGGGCTTCAGGGTCCGGAATGCCGGCCAGGCGCAGCCAGTCGAGCGCCGATGCCGCATTGGTCATCGTCTCGACGGTGGTGAAGGTCTTCGACACGATGATGATGCGGGTGCGCCAGGGGTCGCATTGCGCCGTCGCCCGGGCCAGCGCCTCGCCATCGATGTTCGACACGATGTGGATGCGCGGGCCGTCGCCGTCACGGCCGAGCGCGTCGACGAGCAGCGCCGGGCCCAGCGCCGATCCGCCGATGCCGATGTGCAGCACATCGGCGACGCCTTCCGACCGCCATTGCGCCGCCAGGCTACCAATGGCGCCCTGCCCATCCTGCGCCGCGCGGACGTCGGCCAGCGCGCCGGTTCCGCGTTCGGCGACATGGGTCGCGGCACGATTCTCGCTCGGGTTGACGACCTCGCCGGCAAACAGTTTCGCCCGCCAGCCGGCAACGTCGGTTTCCTGCGCCAATACCAGCAGCGCAGCCACAGTCTCGGCATCGGGCGACAGCTTGGAAAAATCGAGATGCAGCCCGGCGACGTCGATGCTCATCGTCGCCAGCCGGTCGGGCTCGGCATCGAACAGGCTGGCGATCGGGGCCGGGGACAGGCTGCGCAGGCGGGCATCGGCGGTGGTCATGCGGCGAACATGCCGCAGGACGGCGCCGCCGCCAACCCGCTTCGCCCGAGAAACACTTGACCGGGCGCGCCGCCGGCGTCAGGCCACAGCCATGTCGCCGCAGCTGTCCGAAATCCGTGCCCGCCATGTCGCGCGCAACGACCGCCAGAAGGCGGCGGTGGGCAGTTTCGTGCGTCTGTTGGCAACCGCCGCGCTGATCGCGCTGGGCCTGCGCATCTTTGCCTATGAACCGTTCAACATCCCGTCGGAATCGATGCTGCCGCGGCTGATGATCGGTGATTATCTGTTCGTCGCCAAATGGCCCTATGGCTATGGCCGCTATTCTTTCCCGCTCGGCCTGCCGCTTTTCGAAGGCCGCATCGGCGACACCCTGCCGGCGCGCGGCGACATCATCGTGTTCAAGACACCCCGCGACAACCGCACCGACTATATCAAGCGGGTGATCGGGCTCCCGGGCGACCGGGTGGCGATGGCCGATGGCCAGGTCGTGCTGAACGGCCGGCCGGTACCGCGCCGGCGCATGGCGGATTTCACCCTGCCTGCCGGCGAAGGCTGCGATTCCGGTCCCGGCCGGCCCGATTTCCGCACCCGCGATGCCGCCGGCCGCGCGATCTGCCGTTATCCGGCGTTTGCGGAGACGCTGCCCGGTGGCCGGCGCTTTGCCGTCCTCGACCAGATCGCCAATGATGTCCGCGACACCACGGCACCGATCGTGGTGCCGGCGGGCCATGTCTTCGTGCTCGGCGACAATCGCGACGATTCGGCCGACAGCCGCTTCAGCGTCGCGGAGGGCGGGGTCGGCCTGGTGCCCACCGGCAACATCATCGGCCGCGCCGACCGCATCTTCTTTTCGGTGGAACCGGGCGCCGGGTTGCAACTGCGCGGCGATCGCATCGGGCAAGCTCTTTGAGCCACAGCGAGCCCGAACTGCGCGCCTGGGCCCTGGCCCGGCTGGGCCATGACTTCGCCGATATCGGCCTCGTCCGCCGCGCGCTGACCCACAACAGCATGGGCCAGGGCGCCAACAGCTATCAGCGGCTGGAATTCCTCGGCGATCGTGTGCTCGGCTGCGCGATCGCCGCCTGGCTTTACGGCGCCCATGACGAGGCGGAAGGCAAGCTGACGGCGCGGCTGCACGCCCTTGTCGAGGGCCCCGCCAATGCCGAGGTGGCGCGCGCGCTGGGCGTTCCCGACATGCTGATCATGGAGCCGAGCGCGCGGGCCAAGGGGCTGCACCAGGGCGACAATGTCCTCGGCGACGTGGCCGAGGCGCTGGTCGCGGCGCTGTTCATCGATGGCGGCTGGGCCATCGCCGATGCCTTTGTGCGCCGCGAATGGGCGCGGCTGCTCGAAGCCGGGCCGCGGTTGCTCGCCGACCCGAAGTCGCGGCTGCAGGAATGGGCGTTGAAGCGCCGCCGCGGCATGCCGATCTATGCCGTTGTCGATCGCACCGGCCCCGACCATGCGCCGCGCTTCACCATCGAGGTGCAGGTGCGCGGCGAACTGCCGGCGCGCGGCGCCGGCGCCAACAAACAGGAGGCCGAAAAGGCCGCCGCCGAAGCCTTGCTGTTGAAAGTACCGAAATGAGTGATGCCCCCCAAACCCGCTGCGGTTCCGTCGCCATCGTCGGCGCGCCGAACGCCGGCAAGTCGACGCTCGTCAATGCGCTCGTCGGGCAGAAGGTCGCCATCGTGTCGGCCAAGGTGCAGACGACGCGCACCCGGCTGATCGGCATCGCCACCGACGGCGCGACGCAGCTGCTGCTGATCGACACGCCGGGCATCTTCGCGCCGCGCCGCCGCCTCGATCGCGCCATGGTCCGCGCTGCCTGGGAAGGCGCGGAGGGGGCCGACCTGATCGCCTTTGTCGTCGATGCCAAGACCGGCTTTCGCGACGATGCGACGGCGATCCTCGAAAGCCTGGCCAATCGGCCCGAGCCCAAGCTGCTGGTGCTCAACAAGGTCGACATCACGGCCAAGACGCGCCTGCTCGAACTCGCCGCCCATGCCAATGCCTTTGCGCAGTTCGCCGATACCTATTTCGTCTCGGCCGGCACCGGGGATGGTGTTGCCGAGCTGAAGACCGCCTTCGCCGCGGCGATGCCGGAAGGGCCGTGGCATTTCCCGGAAGACCAGTTGACCGATGCCACCACCCGGCTGATGGCGGCGGAGATCACCCGCGAGCAGATCTACAACCAGCTCCATGCCGAACTGCCCTATGCCAGCGCCGTCGAGACCGAGAAATGGGAGGAGCGCCGCGACGGCAGCATCGCCATCCACCAGCAGATCCTCGTCGAGCGCGACACCCAGCGCGCCATCGTGCTCGGCAAGGGCGGTTCGCGGCTGAAGGAGATCGGCACGCTGGCCCGCGCCGGCATCGGCGAGCTGACCGGCAAGAAGGTCCACCTGTTCCTGCACGTCAAGGTCAAGGAAGACTGGAGCGAAGACCGCGCCGTGTACCGCGATTCGGGGCTCGACTGGGTGGATTGAACCTTATGCCGCGGCGATCGGGGCGCTGTCGGACAGGTCCGGATCGGCGTATTCGCCAAGGCCGAACGTCGGGTGGACCCGATAGCGCGGGCTGATCTCCGTCGATGACGGCACGAAAGTTGCGGTACCGGTGCGCATCATTTCGGACCGTATTGCCTGGTCTTCGCGCGCGCGCGCCGGCTTGGCGACCAGCTGCGGCCTCGACATCAGAAAGACGACGATTGCGAGCAGGACGGCTCCCGCGGTGCCAAATACGGCGAGCCGGACACCCGGCCGCTCGGCCTTCGCGAGATGAGGGTCCCGCACCAATCGGCTGGCGTCGTGACTGACCGCAGCGGCCTTGCTCGCGGACGCGAACCGGAACTTTGCGACGACAGCGGAATGGTCGCTGCCGCGAAAGGACGTTGGCCCGCTCGCCACGGCGTTGTTCGATGTTCCGTCCCAGTGTCCCGGCGTCGGCTCCTGGTCTCCGACCGGGTCGGACAGGTCGATGTTGCCAAGTCTGCCGATGCCGGGATTATCGACGACGGCAGCGGCGCTCGATGCCCAGACCAACGCAAGAAACGCCAGTGACCTGGCCATGCTGCTGTTCATTGTCACGCCCCGCTACAAACTAATACTTCCGGTAACGTCAATGGGTTAACGTTAGATTTATGCTGGCGTGACGAAGAGTGGATCGCCGCCACCGCAAAGCGCGTGCTGCTGACCGGAAACGATATCTCGGTGACCCGCATCGGACGGTCATTTGTCCCCCGCCTCTATCCCTCTATATCGGCACGGTGCATCTCGACACCTCCGCCATCGTTCTCAGCCTGCTGCCTCATGGCGAGCATGGTGCCGTCGTGCGCTTCCTCACCCCCGCCAACGGCCTCGTCGCCGGCTACGTCCGCGGTGGCCGTTCGAGCCGGTTTCGGCCCGTCCTGCAGCCCGGCAATGTCGTCGCCCTGTCGCTGCGTGCCCGTGTCGACACCCAGCTGGCCGCCGCCACTGTCGAATTGACCCGCGCCCGTGCCGCGCTCGCCACCACCGGGCCTGCGCTGCTGGCGCTCGAATGGCTGACCGCATTGACCGCGACCGCACTCGCCGAGGACGACCCGCATCCGGCGCTGTTCCAGGCGCTCGATGCCGTGGTGGAGGCGATCGCCGCCGGCGCCGGGGCGCTGGCACTGGGCGAGAATGTCGTGCGCTACGAATTGCTGCTGCTCGCCGAACTCGGCTTCGGTCTCGACCTGACAGCCTGCGCCGCAACCGGCGCCACCACCGACCTCGCCTATGTTTCGCCGCGATCGAGCCAGGCCGTGTCGCGCGGCGCCGGGCGACCCTATGCCGGCAAGCTGCTGCCGCTGCCGGCCTTCCTGATCGGCGGCGCCGTCGATGCCGATGGCGTCCGCGCCGGCTTCACGCTCACCGGCCATTTCCTCGAGCGCGACGTCATCACCGGCCGCGGCCGCGACATGCTGGAGACCCGACAGCGGCTGGCCGCCAGGGTCGGCTGACCCCCGTCTCCCCGCCCTGAAAGTCAGGGGGAGCCGGTGGACCTTCCTCCGCCGCCGCGCTATCCCCGTTGCATGCCCACAACCACCGCTGAACCCCCAGAAGACCGCATCCTCGACACCCCGTTCGATACCGCGCTGGGCGATCGTTATCTCGTCTATGCGCTGTCGACGATCACCGCCCGGTCGCTGCCCGACCTGCGCGACGGGCTGAAGCCGGTGCACCGCCGCATCCTGTGGGGCATGCGGCTGCTGCGGCTCGATCCGGGTTCCGGTTACAAGAAGTCGGCGCGCGTCGTCGGCGACGTGATGGGCAAATATCACCCGCACGGCGACCAGTCGATCTACGACGCGCTGGTCCGGCTGAGCCAGGAATTCTCGCTGCGCTACCCGCTGATCGACGGCCAGGGCAATTTCGGCAACATCGACGGCGATAACGCCGCCGCCATGCGCTATACCGAGGCGCGGCTGACGAGGGCAGCGACGCTGCTGATGGACGGTCTCGACGAAGCCAGCGTCGATTTCCGCCCGACCTACAATGGCGAGGAGGAAGAGCCCGAGGTTTTCCCGGGCATGTTCCCCAATCTGCTCGCCAACGGGTCGTCGGGCATCGCCGTCGGCATGGCGACCAGCATCCCGCCGCACAACGCCGCCGAGGTGCTCGATGCCGCGATGGCGCTGCTGGAAAACGGCGACCTGACCGATGCCGACCTGATGGTATGGGTGAAGGGTCCGGATTTCCCCACCGGCGGCATCTGCGTCGAACCCGCCGCCAGCATCGCCGAAAGCTATGCCACCGGCCGCGGCAGCTTCCGGCTGCGCGCGCGCTGGCGCCGCGAGGACCTGGGCCAGGGCATGTGGCGCATCGTCGTCGAGGAAATCCCCTATCAGGTCGTCAAGGGCAAGCTGATCGAGGCGCTGGCCGAACTGGTCAACGAAAAGAAGCTGCCGATCCTGGGCGATATCGACGATGAATCGGATGAAAAGGTCCGCATCGTCATCGAGCCGCGGTCGCGCAACGTCGACCCCGCCGTGCTGATGGAAAGCCTGTTCAAGCTGACCGATCTCGAGGTCCGCATCCCACTCAACATGAACGTCCTCGACCATGGCCGGCCGGGCGTGCTGTCGCTGAAATCGGTCATCGCCAAATGGCTTGTCCACCAGCGCGTCGTGCTGGTGGCGCGCTCGCAATATCGGCTCGGCAAGATCGATGCGCGGTTGGAAATCCTCGGCGGGCTGCTCAAGGCCTATCTCAACCTCGACGAGGTCATCCGCATCATCCGCGAGGAGGACGACGCCAAGAAAGGCCTGATCGCCGCCTTCGACCTCAGCGAGACGCAGGCCGAGGCAATCCTCAACATGCGGCTGCGATCCTTGCGCAAGCTCGAGGAGTTCGAGATTACCAAGGAGAATGGCTCGCTGACGCTGGAGGCCAAGGGCCTGCGCGGCCTTATCACCAGCCCCGCCGAACAGACGGCGCGATTGCAAAAGGAACTTGGCGAGATCCGGGCGCTCTACGACCCGGCGACCGAGCTCGGCATGCGCCGCACCACCATCGAGGCGGCGCCGAACGTCAAGCTGATCACCCTCGAGGAGATGATCGACAAGGAGCCGCTGACCATCATCGCGTCGCAAAAGGGCTGGGTGCGGGCGATGAAGGGCCATATCGACCTCGCCGCCGGCGACGCCATCAAGTTCAAGGAAGGCGATGGCCCGGCGTTCGCCTTCCACGCCCACACCACCGACAAGATCATGGTCGCCGCCAGCGACGGGCGATTCTACACCTTGAGCCCCGACAAGCTGCCCGGTGGGCGCGGCTTCGGCGAACCGCTGCGGCTGATGATCGATCTGGGCGAAGGCACCGAGATCGTCGCGCTTTCGGTGGCCTGGCCCGATGCCCGGCTGCTGCTTGCCGCCAGCGACGGCCGCGGCTTTGTCGTGGAGGCGGCCGATGTGCTCGCCGAGACGCGCAAGGGCCGCCAGGTCGTCAATCTGAAGGCTGGCGCGAAGCTGTCGGTCGTGCGTACCATCCCGACCGGCCACGACATGGTCGCGGTGATCGGTGACAATCGCAAGCTGCTGGTCTTCGACCTTGCCGAACTGCCGGTCATGGGGCGCGGCCAGGGCGTCACGCTGCAACGCTACAAGGACGGCGGGCTCGCCGATGCCCGCAGCTTCGTGATGGCCGAAGGCTTGAGCTGGGCGATGGGCGGCACCACCGCGCGCACCCGCACGGAAAGCGACCTGACCTTCTGGAAGGGCATTCGCGGCAGCGCCGGGCGCCTGCCGCCGACCGGATTCCCGCGCGACAACAAGTTCTGACATGGTGCCGCTGCGGCTGCTGACGCCCGCCGACGCCGCGGCGTTCCGCGACATCCGGCTGGCCGGCCTCGCCGCCGATCCGCGCGCCTTTTCGGCGGCGCTGGCCGACGAGGCGCAGCACGATCTCGACTGGTTCGCGGCGCGGCTGGGCGACTCCACGGTCTTTGCTGCCGACGATGGCGACCGCCTGCTGGGGGTTGCCGGGCTGGCGGTCCCGAAGGGAGCGTACAAGCGGCACAAGGGCCTGTTGTGGGGCGTCTTTGTCCGCGCCGAAGCGCGCGGCCAGGGGCTCGGCGGCCGGCTGGTGGCAGCCGTGATCGACGCGGCACGCGACCGGGTCGAAGAACTCGTGCTTGGCGTCGGCACCTACAATGACGCGGCGATCGCCACCTATCGCCGGGCCGGCTTCATCCCCACCGGCTATGAAGCGCGCGCGCTGCGGATCGACGGGGTCTACGTCGATGAAATCACCATGACCCTGCCATTTCGCCGCAGCTGACCGGTGCAGCGCGCTACCGGGTCTCGCCAACCACGGCGGGGCGCGTTAACCTTGCACCATGGCCCCCTATGTCTTCGGATTCGTCCTGCTGGTCTTCGCCTTCCTCGGCTGGCTGGCCTATGTCGCCTATCGGGATCCGGCGGGCATCTTCAAGCCGAAACGGCCGCCCGGCGACGACGAGCCGCCGGCCGCCTGACCCAGTTCACCGCCGGTGATCATCGGCATCATCGCGCTTTCGCTGCTGCTGTTCATCCTGGTGCTGGTGCCACGGCCGGGCACAACGCGCCGACGCGAAGCGCCGCCCCTGCTGCGCCGCGAGCGCGACGACAGCGACGGCATCATCCATGGCGAGACGCCCGACGGCCACTGGCACGGCGGCGCGCTGCCCGATGACCGCTCGGCGCCGGATGACCGGCTGGAGGCCGGTGGCGGCGATTTCGGTGGTGGCGGCGCCAGCGGCGACTGGAGCGATTCCGGCGACAGCGGTTCCAATGACAGCGACTCCAGCGACAGCCGCGACTGACGACCCTTGAATACACCTCCGTCATGATATAATGATGATATCATGATTACGGGAGACAGCATGTCCGACACCACCACTCACCAGGTCAGCCGGGAAATCCCCGGCGGCGGCAGCAACGGCTTCGTCATGCTGGCGCTGCTGGCCTTCGTCGTCGTCGCGGAGGGCGCGGCGGTGCTGCTGCTGGCCGCCGGCGATATCTCGATCCTGCCGGTGCTGTTCGCCGGCATCCTGGTCTCGATGTTCCTGCTGCTCGGTTTCTACAAGATCCAGCCCAACGAGGCCGCCGCCATCACCCTGTTCGGCGCCTATCGCGGCAGCGACCGCACGCCCGGCCTGCGCTGGACCTGGCCGTGGATGGGCAAGCGCAAGATTTCGCTGCGCGCCCACAACCTCATCTCCCAGACCATCAAGGTCAACGACCAGCGCGGCAACCCGATCGAGATTGCCGCCCAGGTCGTCTGGCGTGTCACCGATTCGGCGCAGGCGCTGTTCGATGTCGACGATTACCTGGTCTTTGTCGCGGCGCAGATCGAGGTCGCCGTCCGCACCATCGGCGCGCGCTACCCCTATGACGATTTCGAGCACAAGGAGGTGACGCTGCGCGGCGACCACGACCGCATCGGCGGCGAATTGCGCGCCGAGCTGATGGCGCGGCTGACCGTCGCCGGCATCACCGTCGACGAATGCGGCTTCACCCATCTCGCCTATGCGCCCGAAATCGCCGGCGCGATGCTGCGGCGGCAGCAGGCCGCGGCGGTCGTCGCGGCGCGCGAGACGCTGGTCGCCGGCGCCGTCGGCATGGTCGAGATGGCGCTGGCGCTGCTGAGCGAGAAGAAGGTCGTGGAGCTCGACGACGAGCGCCGCGCGGCGATGGTATCGAACCTGATGGTGGTGCTGTGCGGCGAACGCGACACCCAGCCCGTGCTCAACACCGGAACGCTCTATCAGTGACGTGACCAGCCCGCGACCCTTTGCCCTGCGCATCGACCCGGCGCTGCTCGAAGCCGTCGAGCGCGCGGCAGCCGCCGACCTGCGCAGCGTCAATGCCGAGGTCGCGGTGCTGCTGCGCGAGGCGCTGGCGCGGCGCGGCGTCAAGGTGCCGATGTCGCCGGCCCCGAAACGAGGCCGTCCCAAGGCGTGATCCATGCCCGGTTCGGCGCAAATTCGTCGCGATCCGTACGCTATGGAACTTCGCCGACGTTGACGTATTCAATGATCGGCAAGAAACGGCATCGGTCAGCCTCAGGTCCGCCGCGCCTCAACCGACAGGGGGTCAGGTGGATAAGACCTCAGGCGGCGGCGACGGCACGGTCGAGCAGGGCCGTGACCGTCGCCGGATCGTCCGGAAAACCCGCAGCGACCCATGATCGTTCGAAATCCGCCAGCCGCGCTGCCACGCCCGGCCCGGGTGCCAGGCCGCGCGCCAGCAGGTCGCGTCCGCCAACCGGCAGTCGCGGCCGCTGCCAGTCACGCAGCATGGCGACATCCGGCCCGCCTTCGCCGGCAATCAGCAACCGGTCGATGATCGCAGGCGCGCCGTCACGCCATGCGGCCGCCAGCAGCGCGCCCTCACCCAGCGGCACCGCCGCCAGCCGCATCCGCTGCTTGTCGGCATTCGACAGCCGCAGCCGTGCCGCCACCGCATCGGCGATCGCCGGGTCGGGCGGCAGCAGGGCGGCCAGCCGGCGCCGCCAGTCGCCGCCGATACCCGACGTCGCCTCGGCCGCCACCGTGCGCGCCAGGATCGGCACGCGGCCCGCAGCGATCTCGGGCACGATCGGCGCCCATATGCCGTGATCGAGCATCAATGCCACCGTCGGGCACGGGTCGGCGGCCCCCAGCAGCCCGCGCAATTCGTTCGCCACGCGCTCTCGCGACAGCGCCATCAGGTCATTGGCGCGGGCCGTGCAGGCCGCCAACCCGTGGGCATCGACGACGCCGGCGAAACGCGCCGAAAAGCGAAAGAAGCGCAGGATGCGGAGATGGTCCTCGGCAATGCGCTGCAGCGGATCGCCGATGAAGCGCACGCGCCGGGCGCGCAGGTCGTCGATGCCGCCGAAGAAATCGGTGATCGGCCCGTCGGGGAGGGCCGCGTACAGCGCATTGATGGTAAAATCGCGCCGGCTGGCATCCTGTTGCCAATCGTCGGTAAAGGCGACGGTGGCGTGGCGGCCGTCGGTGGTGACATCGCGGCGCAGCGTCGTCACCTCGGCGACCAGGTCGGGTGCGACCGCGGTGATCGTGCCATGGGCGATGCCGGTCGGAATGGCCTTGAGCCCGGCCGCCGTCAGGCGCCGGATGACCTCGGCCGGCGGAAAGCGTGTCGCCAGGTCGATGTCGCGGATCGGCAGGCCGAGCAGGCCGTCGCGCACCATGCCGCCGACGGCGCGGGTGTCGCCCTGCCGGGCCGCCAGCGCGTCCAGCAACGCCGCGCCGCCCGGCGTCTCATGCCAGCCGGCGGTCATGCCAGCCGCCGCGACAGGTTGACCAGGATGCCGGCGGTGGCACCCCAGATTTCGCGCGTCCCATGGCGGATCACATAGAATTTGCGCTCCCGCCCCTGCCATTCGCCGCTGCGCACCTCGTGGTTGGCGGGGTCCATGACATGGCCGAAGGGGACATGGAACACCTCCGCCACCTCGCGTTCGTGCGGGGTCAGCACCAGGCCCGGCGGCACCGCGGCGACGACGGGCAGGATCGAAAAGCCTGTGCCGGTCTCATAAGGGTCGAGCGTGCCCAGCACGTCGACGAGGCGACGGTCGAGCGCCACCTCCTCCTCCGCTTCGCGCAGCGCCGCACTGATCGGGCCGTCGTCACCAGGATCGACGCGGCCGCCGGGAAAGGCGATCTGGCCCGGATGGCGCGTCATCGTCGTCGGCCGCCGCGTCAGCAGCAGCTGAGGCTCGGCCTCGTCGCTGATCGCGATCAGCACCGCCGCCGGCATCAGCAGCCGGTCCGGATCGGGCAGGTCCCCCGACATATGGCCGTCGCCATGCCACGCCGGGCCGCTGCTGGTCCCCGCCAGCAGGGCCCCCCGCAACCGGTCGATGGTCATGCCGGCATGAAGGGGAAGAACGCGCCGTCGCTCCACAGGCCGGGCGCATCGGCCGATTCCGCCAGCGCCAGGTCGGCGAGCTGGTAGAACACCGGGCGGTTGACCAGCGCCTCCAGTCCGCCGCGGACATGGAGATAGGGCCGCGGCGTACCGTCGGGCGCCGTGTCGACGCGCAGCAGGTTCCCGGGGCCAGCCGCGACCAGGTCGTCGGTGTTGAGGCGGAAGATGATGCGGCGTTCGCGCCCTTCACCCTCCGTCACCGCCTCGACGGCGACGAACGGCGCATCCTCGATCTCGATGTCGAGCTTTTCGACCGGCGTCACCAGCACATGGCTGCCATCGGGCTCGCGCCGCAGAATCGTCGAGAACAGCTTGACCAGTTCCTTGCGGCCGATCGGCGAGCCCTCGTGGAACCAGGTGCCATCGGCGGCGATGCGCATGTGCGACGGGCCGCAATGCGTCGGGTGCCACAGGTGCACCGGCGGCAGCTTGTCCTTGCCGATCAGCGCCGCCAGTTGCGCCGGCGTGCGGCCGGCAGAATCGGTGGGATTGGTTTCGGGTCCGGTCATCATCCCGTCTTAACGCGCCGACCGCCCGGTTGGAACCGCGCGTATTGGCTCAGCGGGTCGGATCAGGCGGCGCGTCGAACGCCGGCCGGCTCTACCCAGGCCACCGCCGGCAGCGCATCGGCGAGCCCACGCAACAGCAGCCGGTCGCGATCGACCGGGCCGGGCAGCATCCAGCCCGCAGTGGCCGCCGCCGAAAAGCCGAAGCGACCATAAAACGGCGCGTCGCCGATCAGCAGCACCGGCGCCCGCGCGGCGGCATCGACCGCCCTTAGCGCCGCCTGCATCAATCGGGTGGCGATCCCCTCCCCCTGCCGGTCGGCAGCACAGGCGACGGGGCCAAGCAGGGTCAGCGGCAGGATGGCGCCGGCGACACTCCGCAACTGCAGCGGCCAGCATTGCACCGATCCGACCAGCCGGTCGCCGTCGCGCGCCACGAAGGACAACGCCGCGTCGGCGGTGACGCCCTCACGCAGGCGATAGGCAGTGCGGTTGCGGCGCGCCGGGCCGAAACGCGCATCGAGCAGCGATTCGATTTCAGGCAGGTCGGCGGCCTGGGCGGTGACGATCTCGATCAATGTGGCAGACTTTCCGTGAGCAGCGAACGGGGGAAACGCCCGGGCACCCGATCGGTGCCGCGGGTATCAGCCTCATCGGCTCATCGGAAAGAATATCGTCATCACGGCCGAGCCAGTATCATGGCGCTGGCCGTGGCGCAATAAACGCCGCCGGCCGCAGCAGGAACCGGCCCGGATAGGCGCCGCTGGGCTTGCCGTCCGCCAGCACCGCCACACCATTGACCCACACCCGATCAACGCCCGTCGCCAACGCACCCGGCCGCGTGACATCGGCATGATCGCTGATCGTCGCCGGGTCGAACAGCACCAGGTCGGCCATGGCGCCGGGTCGGATCACGCCGCGGTCCGCAAGGCCCATGTGCGCCGCCGACAGGCCGGTCATCTTGTGCACCGCCTCCACCAGCGTCAACCGCTGCTGCTCGCGGACGTACAGGCGCAGCACCTTGGCGAACGACCCGGCGTTGCGCGGGTGCCGGCCCTGCATCAGGCCATCGGAACAGATGTTGCTGTGCGGCCAGGCGATGAAATCGGCGACATCGGCGGGCGCCATCGAGGTGCCGATGACGCTTTCGACATCCGTCGCGTCCGGGTGTGCCGCCGCAAATGCTTCCGCGTCGCGGATCAGCGCCAGATAGGTGTCATAGGGATCGGCCTTTCGCGCCGCGGCGACCTGGGCGATCGTCCGCCCTGCCAATGCCGGTTCGGGCGCATAATTGCCGATCAGCATGCCCTCGGGCGTGCTCAGCTTGGTCAGCGCGAACACCGCCGCCTCGCGATCCCGGAAATCGCGGCCGGGCATCAGCACCGACAGCGTCGATTGCCAGTATTCGTAAGGATAGACATCGGCGGTGACATCGATACCGGCGAGGCGCGCCTTGTCGAGCTTGGCCAGCAGCGCCTTCGCCTGGCCCCAGCGATCGACGATGGCGATCTTGAAGTGCGAAATCTGCACCGGCATGCGCGTCACCCGGCCGATCTCGAGCAGTTCGTCGATGGCATCGTCGAGACGGACATCTTCGCTGCGCATGTGGCTGATGTAGCGCCCGCCAAAGCCGGCGGCGGTCTGCGCCAGCGCCAGCACCTCGGCCTTGTCCGAATAGATCGCCGGATCATATTCGAGGCCGGTCGACAGGCCGAGCGAGCCGGCGCGCATGTCGGCGGCGAGCAGGTCCTGCATCGCCTTGACCTCGGCCGGCGTTGCCGACCGCTTGAAATCCTTGCCCATGACCTTGGACCGCAACGACCCGTGGCCGCTGTGGCTGGCGACGTTGACGCTCGCCGGCGCTGCCGCATAGCGCCTGGCGCGATCGGCGATCGTGCCGTCGCTGAAGCCGTCGGCACCGATCACGATGGTGGTGACGCCCTGTGCGATCAGCGGCGCCATGCTGCGCTGGGCAAAATCGCCGCGGTCGTGGTGGCTGTGGGAATCGATGAAGCCGGGCGCCAGCGTCAGGCCATGGGCATCGACGATGGTGTCGCCGGGGGCGGGCGCGAACGTTCCGACGGCGGTGATGCGGTCGCCATCGATGCGAACGTTGCCGGGCCGCGCCGGGGCGCCGGTGCCATCGATGATGCTGGCGTTGGTGATGATGGTGGCGGCGCCGCACGGGGCGAGCGCCAGCAGCGACAGCAGCAACCCGAGCAATTTCCGCATGGCGTGCACCCCCGTGGCCGACGGTGCTAGCGGATCACACGCGTGTAGGACAGACCCCACCAGGCAAGGGCAATATACCTCGCGCAGAGGACGAGGATACCGAATGGGGTCCGGGGCCAGGGCTCCGGCCGCCGGAGGCCTCTAGTGCAGGCGGCGTTCCAGCCCGGCAATGGCGTCGTCGGTCAGCTTCGACTGCAGCGCCGTATCGGCGCGGGCAGTGATCAGCGCGGTCGCGGCGGCGGTGACGCGGCGGGCGACATCGGCGCGCAGGTCGGCCTCGGCGGCACGCTCGGCGGCGGCAATCTTGGCTTCGGCGGCGGCGGTCCGGCGCTCGATGGTCAGCGCGGCGGCCTTCTGGCTTTCGGCGACCAGTTCGGCGGCTTCGGCACGGGCGCGGGCGACGATCGCCTCGGCGTCCTTGGTGGCGGCGTCGCGACGGCGGTTGGCATCGGCGAGCAGCGCCTCGGCCTCGGCACGAACCGCCTTGGCTTCATCGAGCTGGCGCTTGACGCCGGCGATGCGGCTGTCGAGCGCTCCGGTGATGCGCTGCGGCAGCTTGCCGAAAATGATGGCGGCGGCGAAAAAGATCGCCATCGAGACATAGACCCAGAATTCGGCGCCCTGGCCGAGCAGCGTCGCCTCGGCATGGTGCTCGCCGCCGGCGACTTCGGTGCCGGCGTGGGTCTGGACCGGGGTCTCGACCGGGGCCCCGGCGATCTCGGCGTTGGTAACGGGTTCGGCCATCATCGCCTCAGTTCTGGGCCGCGAGCGCGGCTTCGATATCCGCCTTCGGCAGCTGGAGCCCGGTCAACCGGGTCACCGCCTCGGCGGTCAGGTCGGCGGTCGTCGTGGCTAGGGTAGCGCGCGCCGCGTCCCGGGCCGTTTCCAGCCGGGTTGCAGCCTCGGCCGCCTTGCCGTCGAGCACCGCCGCCAGGTCCTTCATGCGCGCCTCGGTGGCCCGTGCGGCCTCCTCATGCGCGCTGGCGACCTGGGCCTGGGCGGCCTTGCGGGCCGCGTCCATGCCCTCGTCGTACCGCAGACGGATGCTGTCCGCCTCGGTCTTGGCCGATTCGGCCGCATCCAGGTCGCCTGCCACCCGGCCCTCGCGTTCGTCGATGACCCGGCCGACCTTTGGCAAGGTCGGGCGGATCACCGCGAAGTAAAGCACCGCGAAGATCACGGCGAGCCACACCAGCTGTGGCAGGAAATTGGCAGGCAGGAACTGCGGCACGGGTCTGGCTTAGCCGAAGGCGAGCGCGAGCGCGACGACGGCCGCGATCAGGCCGAGCGCCTCGGTCACGGCAAAGCCGAAGATCAGGCGAGCGCCGAGCTTGTCGGCAGCGGCCGGATTGCGCAGCGCGCCCGACAGGAACATGCCGAAGATGAGACCGACGCCGATGGCGGCAAAGCCCGCACCCATGGCGGCAAGACCAGCACCGATCAGCTTGGCAGCAGCGATATCCATTATTCTTCCTCTCGTGAATTCTGTTTGTTTTTTAGTGACTTGGCGAAGATGATTAGGTGTTGGCGAACCTTAGTGGAGGTTCACTGCGTCGTTGAGATAGATGGACGCCAGCAGGGCGAAGACATAGGCCTGGACGACGGCGATCAGCAGTTCGAGCGCCGTCAGCGCGACGTTGACCGCCAGCGGCACGATGCCGAGGACGATGGGCAGCGCCTCGAACGAGCCGAGTGCCACGACGAAACCGCCGAACACCTTCAACAGCACATGGCCCGCCGTCATATTGGCGAACAACCGGATGGCGAGGGTGAAGGGCCGCGACAGGAACGACAGGAACTCGATCGCGGCGACCAGCGGCAACACGAAGACCGGCGTGCCTTCCGGCAGGAACAGCGAGAAGAAATGCAGGCCGTGCTTGGCGAAGCCGACGATCAGCACCAGCACGAAGACGATCATCGCCAGGCCGAAGGTGACGGCGATATGGCTGGTCGGCGTGAAGGCGCCGATGAAGGGGATGAGGCCGAGCAGGTTGCAGGCCAGCACGAAGATGAACAGCGCAAAGATCAGCGGCGCGTATTTCAGGCCCTCGCGGCCGACATTCTCGCGCAGCATGTCGCGTATGAAATCATAGAGATATTCGACGGCGGCCTGGGCGCGGCCGGGCACCAGCTGCGGCTTAGCCGTGCCGATGTAGAGGAACGCCGCGACGACGAGCATCGCGATCAGCATCCACAGCGACGAGTTGGTGAAGGACACGTCCTCCCCGGCCACGGCGAGGGGCACGATCCGTTCGATCGAAAACTGCTCCATCGGGTTGGCCATTGCGCGTCTATTCCCCGTCGAACTTTTTCTGCTGGCGCATCACCGACCGAAGCCCGGTGGCAAAGCCCAGCAGCAACAATATGATCAGGCCCCAGGGTCCGGTGCCGGCCTGCCGGTCGATGAACCAGCCGATCAGACCACCGACCAGCATCGCACCCACGAACTCGAGCGCGATCGACCAGCCCTGGCTTTCCTCGCGCTTCGAACCGTCACGCTTCGACGCTTCGGCATCGCGCGCCGCGGCAATGCGGCGCGCCAGCGCATCATCGTCGGGGCTGTTGTCGGCCAAGGCAGGTGGAATCCTGTGTGAACTATGAAGCGGCTGTCGCAAAAGCCTCTGCAACGGCCGCCGACCCCTGACAGCGCTGCCGTCAAGGCTTGGCGGGCGTCTATCCATGGGGGGCCGTGCTGTCAACTCTTGTGCACTGCACCAGAGCCGCAAAGCCTTATCAAATGTCGGAATCCGGATATGCTGCGGCCATGATGATCCGCGCCGCGCTGCTGACCCTGTCCCTCGCCACCGCTGCCCTGGCGCAGGCGCCGCCGCCGGTGCCGCCGACACCGCCCGAAACGCCCGCACCCGTCGCCACGCCGTTCCCCGCCCCGCCGCCGGGGCCGGTGCCGGCGCCCGTGCCTGCTCCGCTGCCGCAACCCACCGGGCCGCGCGTGGTCCTGCAGACCCGCGGCGGCCCGATCACCATCGAGCTCAACCGTGACAAGGCGCCGGTCACCACCGCCAACTTCCTGAAATATGTCGACCAGAAACGTCTCGACGGCAGCAGTTTCTACCGGGAGCTGAAGTTCCCCTATCCGACGCCGCTCGGCCTGGTGCAGTTCGGCGTGCGCGGCCGGTCGGACAAGGTGTTGCCGCCGATCGCGCATGAATCGACGGCGAAAACCGGTCTCAGCCATACCGACGGCGCGATCTCGATGGCGCGCGGCGCCCCCGGCTCGGCCCAGGGCGACTTCTTCATCATCATCGGTGACCTCCACACCCTAGATGCCAGTGACAAGGACGCCGGTTATGCGGTGTTCGGGCGCGTCGTCGAAGGGATGGACGTCGTCCGCAAGATCATCGATGCGCCGACGTCACCGACGGCGGGCGAAGGCGCGATGAAGGGCCAGATGATCGCCGCGCCGGTCGTGGTGACGACGGCGCGGCGCGGCAAGTAGCGAAGGTCAGCGCCGGCGGCGCTGCTGCTGGCGCAGACGGTTCTGCCAATAGCGCTGCTGGCCGCGCGACCACTGGCGCTGGCGGCCGGCGCGATCGAAGACGAAATTGCCGGTGCCCGGGTAGTAATAGCGCCCCGACCAGCCGAAGTTCGATCCGGCATAGCCATAGGGCACGGCGCGATAGCCGAGCGGATCGCCGTAATAGCGATCATAGCCGGCGTTGTAACCGACCCGGCCATAGCCGCGGTTGTAGTTGTCGGCGCAGGCCGACAGGCCGAGCGCCAGCGCGCCGGCGGCGGCGATCTTGAAGAGCGTGCGTTGCATGGTGGTTCTCCGTCCCGATGGTTGCGAAACGGTTGAAGCGGCGTTTCGGACCCATGAACGCGCCGTTCATTCGGCGGCGAGCAGGCGCTCCGCGGCCTGGAGATCGACCGAAACCAGTTGCGACACCCCGGGCTCGCCCATGGTGACACCGTAGAGCCGGTGCATCCGGCTCATCGTCACGGCATTATGGGTGACGATCAGGAAGCGCGTCGCCGTCGTCGCCGCCATGCGGTCGAGAAGGTCGCAGAAGCGCTCGACATTGGCATCGTCGAGAGGCGCGTCGACCTCGTCGAGCACGCAGATCGGCGCCGGGTTGGCGAGGAACAGCGCAAAGATCAGTGCGGTCGCGGTCAGCGCCTGCTCGCCACCGGACAACAGCGTGAGCGACTGCAGTTTCTTGCCCGGTGGCTGGGCCATGATCTCCAGCCCGGCCTCGAGCGGATCATCCGATTCGATCAATTCGAGCCTGGCCTCGCCGCCGCCGAACAGGTCGCCGAACAACACGCGGAAATGCGCGTCGACCGACGTGAACGCCGCCGCCAGCCGCGCCCGGCCCTCGCGGTTGAGGCTGCCGATCGAGCCGCGCAGCCGGGCGATGGCGGTGTCGAGCTCGGCCTTTTCGGCCTGGGTCAGCCGCGCCTGCGCCTCCAGTTCGGCAAGCTCCATTTCGGCGCGCAGGTTGACCGGCCCGAGCGCCTCGCGTTCGGCCTGCAGGCCGTCATGCGCGGCAGCAAGCGCGGCCGCATCGCCAGCCACCGGTGCAAAGCCGAAGCGGCCGGGCAGCACCGGCGGCGGGCACTGGAAGCGCTCGCCCGACAGCCGCTCGACGTCGAGCCGCGCGCCGTCCTGGTGCTCGGCCTCCGCACGGGCCGTGGCGCGGGCCTCGCGGGCGGCGGCAACCGCCTCGTCGGCGGCACGCGCCTGCGCAGCCAGCGTCGCCAGCCCGGCTTCGGCGCGCGCCAGCGTATCGGCAGCGGTGGCGCGCGCGGCCTCGGCGGTGGCGGTGCGGGTGGCGAGCCGGGCAAGATCGCGGGCGATATCGTCGTCGCGCGCCGCCAGCGTCGCCTGCTCGGCCTCGGCCGCCCCGGCGCGGCGGGTCAGTTCCGCCTGCTGCCCGGCGCTGGCGTCGCGGCGGCGCTGCCAGCCGGCGCGCTCGGCGGCGATGGCTTCGATCCGGCGCCGCGCAGTGGCGATGTCGCGCGTTGCCGCATCGGCGACACCCAGCGCCGTCGCCACCGCGGCGCGGGCGCGTTCGGCATCGCCCCGCGCCGCGGCCAGCGCTGCCGCCAGGCCCGGCACGGCGTCGGCCGCGGGCACCGCAGCCCGCGCCGCCGCGACCTCGGCGACCAGCCGCTCGTTTTCGGCGCGACTGCGCTCGATGGCAGAGGCGAGGCTCGCCGCTTCCCCCGCCCGGCGCGCACCGGCGGTTTCGGCCGCCGCCAGCCGCGCCCGTGCCTCGGCCAGCCCGCGCGCCGCGGTGTCACGCGCAGTGCGGGCGATGCGTTCCGACTCCTGCGCCGCCCCCGCCGCAGCCACCGCCGCCGCCAGCGCCGCCGTCGCCGCATCGAGCGCCCCCTGCCCGGCCTGGCGCTCGGCCTCCACTTCCGCAGCCCGCCGCCGCGCCCGCAGCCGCGCCGCCGCCGCATCGTTGCGACCGCCCGCATCGACAAAGCCGTCCCACCGCCACAGGGCCCCCGCCGCCGTCACCAGCCGCTGCCCGGGCCGCAGCGCCGCCAGCAGCGCCGGCGCCGGCGGGCCATCGACGATGCCGACCTGCGCCAGCCGCCGCGCCAGCTCCGCCGGCGCCGTCACTACCGTCGCCAGCGCCCGCACGCCGTCCGGCAATGCCGCATCGTCGGTCGCCACCGCCCCGGCCCAGCGCCGCGGGCCGCCGCTGTCGGCCGGCCCGGCATCGAGATCATCGCCCAGCGCCGCCGCCAGTGCCGCCTCGAAACCCGCCTCGGTGGTCACCCGGTCAGCAATGCGCGGGCCCTTCCCGGCGTCCGCCGCAAGCCGCTTGGCCAGGGCATCGCCCTCGGCCGCCAGGCTCGCCAGCGTCGCCCGTGCCGCCGCATGCGCCGACGCCGCCTCCGCCCGCGCCGCCTCGATACCCGGCCGGTCGGTCTCGGCCGCGACCAGCGCCGTCTCCGCCGCCGCCACAGCGTCGCTGGCATTCGCCACCGCTGCCGCCAGCGCATCGGTCTCGGGCGCCGGGCCCAGCCGCGCCAGCCGCGCCTGCAGATCGCGCGCCTCGGCCTCGGCCCGTGCCAGCCGCGCCGCCGCTGCCTCCACCGCCGTCGCCGCCGCGCGCGCCTCGGCCGCTGCCGCCGCATGGGCATCGAGCGCCCGGCCCAGCGCCGCCTCGCTGCCTTCCGCATCCGACAGCGCCGCCAGCACCGCGATCTCCGCCGTCGGCAACGCGCGTTCGGCCGCCGCCAGTGCCGCCGTCACCGCCTGCAACTCGCCATCCAGCCGGGCGTCCGCCGCCGCCGCATCCTCGGCCAGCGCCGCCTCGCGCGCCGTGTCGCGCGCCACCGCCGCCAGCAGCGCCGTAATCTCGCCGCGCCGCCGCACCGCCGCCGCCGCTTCGGCATCGAGCAGCGCCCGCGTGCCCCGCAGCGCCTGCAGCGCCGCCGCCGCCTCGGCCTCGGCCAGCCGCAGGTCGGGCAAGTCGGCACCGGCGGTCGCTGCCGCCGTCGCCAGTGCCGCCGCCACCCGAGTCAGTTCGCCGGCGCGTGCCTCGGCATCGGCCGCCGCGCTCCGTGCTGCCCCCGATGCCGCCTGCGCCGCCTGCCAGCGCGCGAACAGCAGCTGCGCCTCGGCAACCTTGATGCGGTCCGACAGCGCCCGATAGCGCTCGGCGATGCGCGCCTGCCGTCGCAGCGCATTGGCCTGGGTCTCGACATTGCGCACGACATCGTCGAGCCGGGCGATATTGGCCTCGGCGGCGCGCAGGCGGATTTCGGCCTCGCGGCGCCGGACGTGCAGCCCGGCGATGCCGGCGGCTTCCTCCAGCAATTGCCGGCGCTCGACGGGTTTTGCCGAGATGATCGCGCTGATCCGGCCCTGGCCGACGATCGCCGGCGAATGCGCCCCGGTGGCGCTGTCGGCGAACAGCAGGCGCACATCCTGGGCGCGGGTGTCGCGGCCGTTGACGCGATAGTCCGATCCCGATCCGCGCTCGATCTTGCGGGAAACCTCGACTTCCTCGCCGGCCGCGCCGGCCAGCGCCAGCGTCACCTGGGCAAAGGCCCGCGCCGGCCGCTTGCCGGTGCCGGCAAAGATCACGTCGTCCATGCCGCCCGATCGCATCGACTTGGGGCTGCCCTCCCCCATCACCCAGCGCAGCGCTTCGAGGAGGTTGGACTTGCCGCAGCCATTGGGCCCGACGACGCCGGTCAGGCCGGGCTCGATGCGCAGTTCGGTCGCCTCGACGAACGATTTGAAGCCCGCCAGCCTGAGCCGCCTGAACTCCACCGTCGCTATCGACCCCCCCGGACCCTGACGCTCATCATCAGGGTTTCAGCGCCGCCATCAGCTTGGGCTCCAGCGCCGTCCAGTTATAGGTGCCTTCCTGATAGACGCCGTTGATGACGAAGCCGGGTGTGCCGGTGACCTTGAACCGATCGACGCCGCCCTTGCGCAGCTCGAGCAGCTTGTCCATCTGCGCCTTGTCGGTGACGCACGCATCGAAGCGCGCCCGCGACATGCCCAGCTTGGCGGCATAGACGTCGAGCTTGCCGGCGACCGCGATCGCGGCGATCTGCTTGTCCTCCGGCAGCGCTGCGATGCGGGTCGCTTCGGCCTCCGGCAGCGACGAGAACGGCTGCAGCCACTGCGGCTGGTCGGGGTAGAAACTGTCCAGCGAGGAGAAGAAGGTGCGCGCATTGCCCGAGCAGCGCGCGATCAGCGAAGCGGCAAAATCGGGGCCATTGAGGATGAAACTGCGATACTCGTAACTCAGCCGCCCGGTGGCGATCTGCTTCGTCAGCGCAGCCTTGGCCTGGCCGTGGAAATCGCGGCAGTGCGAGCAGGTCAGCGAGCCATATTCGATCAGCTTGACCGCCGCCGCCGGATTGCCGCGGCGAAAACCGCCCTCCGGCGTCGCGGCATAGACGTCGACCCAGGCGGTCCGGGCAGACTTTGCCGACGGGCGCGCCGGTGCCGCGATGGCCATGCCGCTGCCGCCGACCAGCAGCAGCGCGAGCGCCAGCCTATGGGCGGTCACCGCAGCGCCGCCTGCAGCTTGGGCTCCAGGTCGGCCCAGGTGAACACGCCCTCCTGAGTCTGGCCGTTGATGATGAAGCCCGGGGTGCCGGTCAGCTTGTAGGTGTCGGTGGCTTCCTTGCGCAGCGCCTCGATCCTGTTCAGCTGCGCCTTGTCGGTCAGGCACTGGTCGAACTTCGCCCTGGGAATACCGCGAGCGCGGACATAGGCATCGAGCTGGCCGGCGGTGGCCATGGCGGCGATCTGCTGGTCCTGCGGCAGCGCGCTGATACGGGTCTGTTCGGCCGGCGTGAGGGACATGAACGGCTTGGTCCAGTTGGCCTGGTCCTGGAAAAAGGACGTCAGCAGCGCAAAGAACTGGTCGGGCCCCTGGCAGCGCGCCAACAGCGACGCGGCAAAGTCCGGGCCATTGAGCACGAAGTTGCGGAATTCATAGCTGACGTTGCCGCTGGCGACATATTTGCTGCGGATGGTACCCATCGCCTCGGCCTCGAATTCGGCGCAATGCGGGCAGGTCAGCGAGGCGAATTCCACCAGCTTGACCTTCGCATCGGGGTTGCCGATGCGAAAGCCGCCTTCCGGCGTCGCCGCCGTCACCGCAACCCAGTTTCCGGCGGCTGGGGCTGCTGCGGCGGTATCGGCCGTGCCGGTAGCGGCGGTGCTCGTCGTCGCGGCCTTGTCGCAGGCGGCAAGCGCCAGCAGGAACGTCGCGCCGAGCAGGCGAGCAGGAGACAGTTTCAAGGCCGACCTCATCTTCAATCAACAGCGGAGACTATGCGACAGGCATAGGCAAAGGGCGGGGGTGGAACAAGAGGGGCGGCACGGCCCGCTATCGCACGATCGGCGGCCCCTTGCTCGAGCTCAGCGCCTGGGCCAGCGATTCGAGGCTGGCGCGCAGCTCCGGATCGGCGATGTCGCGCAGCGTCGACCGGGTTTCGGCGGTCAGTTCCACCGCCGGCGCCGGCGGCGGCGCGGCGCGGGTCGGTGCCATGTCGGCGTGGCGCAGCATGATGCGCTCGACCGCGGCATAGCCGAGCAGCCGGTTCACCCGCTCGATGACCTGCGGCTCGACATGGCGCAGCATCGGCGCCAGCGCGCCGGTGACGGCGATCTTCAGCGTGCCACCGTCCTTCTTGCCGCGCGGAAACGCCAGCGATTCGGGGCGGCTGTGCCGCGCATAGCGTTCGCCGACGATCTCCTGCCAGCGCTCGACGATGATGCTCTGGGTGAAACCGAAGCGCCGAAAGGCCTGGCCACCGATGGCAGGCACCAGTTCGGCCACCGCGCGGGCGCGGCGAGAGCGTTCCGCGGGTGCGGCGATTGCGGGCTTTTTGGCCATGGCGCATTCCATGCCATAGGCGCGTTGTGACCGATAGCGCGGCAAAGCATCTTCTCGACTGGTATGGGCAAAATGCCCGGGACCTGCCGTGGCGCAACCCGCCCAGCCAGTCGCTGCCCGCCGACCCCGACTGGCCGTATCGCGTGTGGCTGTCGGAGGTGATGCTGCAGCAGACGACCGTTGTTGCGGTCCGTGACTATTTCGCCGCCTTCACCGCGCGCTGGCCGACCGTCGCGGCGCTCGCCGCGGCGGGTGATGGTGACGTCATGCAGGCCTGGGCCGGCCTTGGCTACTACGCCCGCGCCCGCAATTTGCTCGCCTGCGCCCGCGCTGTCGTCCGCGACCATGGCGGGCATTTCCCGCCCGACGAGGCCACATTGCGCACCCTGCCCGGCATCGGCGACTATACCGCCGCCGCCATCGCCGCCTTTGCCTTCGGCGCCCATGCCATCGTCATCGACGGCAATGTCGAACGCGTCGTCACCCGCCTCCACGCCATCGACACCCCCCTGCCCGCCGCCCGCCCGCAGATCCGCGCGGCCCTGGGAACGCTGGTGCCCGGCGACGCCGCCGGCGATTTCGCGCAAGGCCTGATGGACCTGGCCAGCCGCATCTGCACGCCGAAGTCGCCGCGCTGCCTGATCTGCCCGCTGCACCCCGGCTGCCGCGCCGCCGCCAGCGGTGACCCGACGCAATGGCCGGTAAAGGCCGCCAAGCGCCCGCGCCCGACCCGCCACGGCACCGCCTGGTGGATCGAGGTCGCGGGCCAGGTGCTCACCGTGGTGCGCCCGGCCAAGGGGCTGCTCGGTGGCATGCGCGCGCTGCCGTCGTGCGACTGGCGCGGCGATCCGACGCCACCGATCGCCGGCGAGTGGCAGGATCGCGGCGCGGTCAGCCACGGCTTTACCCATTTCGAGCTGGTGCTGGCGGTCAGGGCGCTGCACCTGTCGGCGAAGCCGGCGCTTGCAGGCGACTGGCTGAACGTCGATGACGTGGCAGCGGCGGGGTTGCCGACTTTGTTTCAAAAGGCCGCGACGCTTGCGCTGGCCACGCGTCTGGAGGCTGCATGACTGATCCGTTCGCCGGCTGGAGCGTTCCCCCCGTCGGCATCACCGGCTCGCCGCTCGATCGCGCCGACCATCTGCGGCGAGACGCCGGCGCCATGGTGGCGTTGCGCTCCCGACCCGACGCGCGCTGGCTGGTGATGGACGATCTGAAGCCGGTGCTGACCAGGGGCGAGCACCCCGACATCCTCTGGGCCTATCGATCCGACGTGCCCCAGGATGCGGTGTCGGTATTCCTGGGGCTGAGCGGCGAAAAGGACGGCGGCGCGCCGCGCTTTGCCGCCGCCGCCAGCGGCGTCGACCTGGTCAGCGATTTCGGCGGCCATATCGTCGACGCCCGCGCCGCCGCCGTGCAATTGGGCGATGGCCGGGCGGAGATCGTCGCCCAGGCACGCTCGCTGCTCGACTGGCATGCCCGTCACAAGTTTTGTGCGGCATGCGGCGGCACCACCGTGTTGAACAAGGCCGGCTATTCGCGCACCTGCCAGGCGTGCAACGCCGAGCATTTCCCGCGCACGGACCCTGTCGTCATCATGCTGGCGGTCAAGGGCGACCATGCGCTCGTCGGCCGCCAGCCGGGTTTTCCGAAACGTTTTTTCTCGGCGCTGGCAGGCTTTGTGGAGCCCGGCGAAAGCCTGGAGGAAGCCGTGGGCCGCGAGCTTTACGAGGAGTCCGGCATCCGCGTGAACCGGGTACGCTATCTCGCCAGCCAGCCCTGGCCGTTCCCGTCATCGCTGATGATCGCGGCCTTTGCCGAGGCGGTGAACATGGACATCACCATCGACGCCGATGAATTGGAAGAGGCCCGCTGGGTCACCAAGGACGAAGTACGCGCAGCGCTGGCCGGCACCGGCGAATGGCTGGCGCCGCCACCCATGGCCATCGCGCACACACTGCTTAAATCCTGGGTAGAATAGCGGCCGGACCAGCGGCCCGGCCGCTATCGAATCAACGCGCCGTACCGCGGCGGAAGAAGTTGACGACCGCGAGCAGGATGACCGCGCCGACAAAGGCGATGATCAAGCCGGTCAGCGAGAACGACTGCACACTGCCGCGAATACCGAACAGCGGGCCCGAAAGGGCATTGCCGATCAGCGAACCGACGCAACCGACGACGATGTTGAGAAAAATGCCCATCGAGGCATTGCGGCCCATGACGATGCTCGCCAGCCAGCCGGCGATGCCGCCGACGATCAGTGCAATAATCCAACCCATGTTCTGTTCCTTCTGAACCGCCCCCGAGCCGCCCGGCGCCGCAAAGCGCTGCTGACTGATGGCTTCACCCCGGATTGCGTCGATCCGTCTGATAATTCGTAACGCCGCCGTGAAACGCCGCCGCCCCTTCATGGTTGCGTCGAAGTGTTGGCAAACGCTGAATAGGCGACGAACCTGCCACGCCAAGGTGGTTTTGAACAGGACCTATTCGGCGGCGAGCCGCTCGCGCACTCGAACGCCCGCGACCAGCGCCGTTGCGTCTTCCGGCGGCATCGGCCGGCCGAACAGATAGCCCTGGACCTGTTCGCAACCGAGCGCGCGGATGGTTTCGAACTCCGCCCTGGTCTCCGTGCCTTCCGCCGTCGTCGCCATGTCGAGCGAGTGCGCTAGGTTGACGATCGCCGCGATGATCGCACTGGCCTCGCCATTGGCCTGGGTGGCGCGCGAGACAAAGCTGCGGTCGATCTTGATGCGGCTGAATGCGGCCTTGTGGAGATAGCCGAGCGACGAATAGCCGGTGCCGAAATCATCGAGTGCAAAGCGCACTCCGATCGCCTTCAGCGCCGCCAGCTTCTCGATCGTCGCCGCCTTTTCATTGAGGAACAGGCTTTCGGTGATCTCCAGCTCCAGCCGGCCGGGGTCGATGCCATTGTCGGCAAGCGCCTGTTCGACGACGGCGATCAGCGCGGGGTCGTCGATCTGCGCCGGCGACAGATTGACGGCAATGCGGATGTCGCTGGGCCAGCGCGCCGCCCAGGCGCAGGCGGTGCGGATCACCCAATGGCCGATCGGGATGATCAGCCCGGTATCCTCGGCAACGGGTATGAATTTCGTCGGCGGAATGATGCCTATCACAGGATGGGTCCAGCGCAGCAGCGCCTCGAAACCGACGATATGCTCGTCGGCGGCCTCCACCACCGGCTGGAAGGCCAGCGCCAGCTCGCCCCGATCGAGCGCCTGGGCCAGGTCTGCCTCCAGCGCCCGACGTTCCTCGGCGCGCTCGCGGATTTCGGGGACATAGCGGCAGGCGGCGCCGCGGCCGCTGGACTTGACCTCGTACAGTGCGAGGTCGGCGCTTTTCAGCAGCCGGTCGACGCTGGCGCCATCGGCGGGTCCCAGCGCATAACCGACGCTGGCCCCGATGCCGACCGGCTGCCCGTCGATTTCGAAGGGCCGCGCCAGCGCGTCGACGATGCTGCGCGCCACGGCCTCGGCACGGCGCGGCAACGCCTCGGGCAGCATCACCGCGAACTCGTCGCCGCCCAGCCGCGCCACCGTCGCGCCGCCGCCGACGGCGTCGCGCAGCCGGCCGGCCGCCTCCCGCAGCAACTTGTCGCCGACGCTGTGACCCATGGTGTCGTTCACCGCCTTGAAGCGGTCGAGATCGATGAACAGCAGCGCGCAGCTTTTCTGCGTCCGCATCGCCCGCGCCAGCGCATCGTCGAGCGCCTCGCGGAACAGCGCCCGGTTGGCGAGGCCGGTCAGCGGATCGAATCGCGCCAGCTGGGCGATGCGTTCATGGCTGCGCCGGACTTCGGTGACGTCGCGGCCGACACCGCGAAAGCCAGAGAACATCCCGCCGCCGTCGATCTTCGGCGTCCCCGACAGCGCCCACCAGCGGGTTTCGCCGGCGACCGCGACCGGGATGGTGATATCGCGAAAGGCCCGCCGGGCCAGGAAGCTGTTGGTCAGCGCCTTTACCGATGCGCGGCCTTCACGGTGGCGTTCGTCGCCGAGCAGCGCCAGCAGCGGCTGGCCGATCAACGCTTCGCGCGGGCGCTTGGCGACATCGGCGAGCCGCGGCGAGACATGCGTCAGCCGGCCTTCGGTATCGACCTCGATCAGCCAGTCGCTGCCGTTGGATTCGAATTCGTTGAGCAGCAGCCGCACCACCTCGGTCCGCTCGGTCAGGTCGGTCTGGGTGCGCATCCGCGCCATCATCGCAAAGCTGGTGACGATCACGCCGCGCACGATCAGCAGCGCAAAGGTCAGGAACGCCAGCGCCACCATCGGCGACGCCAGCATCGATCCGGCCGGGATCGCCGCCACCGTCGCCGTGCCGATGACGGTGACCAGCGCGATGCCGCACACCGGCATCACCGCCGCCGCAAAGCCGCAGGCACCCATCGCCGTCAGCGACAGCAGCACCAGCAGCGCCTGGGCATCGAGCCCGGCGAGCGGCAGCATGTGCTGCACCAGCGCCGCCCAGCACACGCCGAAGGCACCGACCTCGGCCGACACGCTCCAGAACATCTCGCGACTGGCCTCGATCGCATCGCCGCGGCGGGCGACACCGCGAAAACGCAGGGTCCACAGCAGTGCCAGCCCGCCCATCACCGCGCCCCAGCCCAGCAGGAAATCGAACTCCGCGGCACCGCGCATCGACCAGATCATCGCGGCGATATTGATGGTCATCAGCGTGACATTGAACGGCACATAGCGATTGAGCGCCTGCAGCTGCGCGGCGCGCACGCGCGCAAAGAAGGGGTCGTCGCCCTGGTCGAAACCGAAGACCTGCCGCCAGCCGATCGCCGACGACACAGCGATCGGCGGCCGGAACATTGCGGACATGCACGTCTCCCCACCGGCCCGCGGGCCCGATGCAGGATGAACGGCCCGGCGGCGGCGGGATTAAGCCGGCAGCGCCTTGGCCAGCACGACGAGGTTGAGCGACCGGCGCGCACTCCCGACACTGTCGGGTAGCGGCCGCACCTCGCCGGTCGGCGCGTAACCGCGGCGCTGGTACCAGGCGATGAGGTCGGTGCGCGCATCGATGACGGTCATTTCCATCCGCGTCGCCGCGAACCGCGCCACTGCCTCGCGCTCGGCAGCGGCGATCAACCGCCGCCCCAGCCCCGTCGCCTGGGCGAAAGGATCGACACACAGCAGGCCGAGATAGCCGATGCGGGTGCCGTTGGCAGCGACCAGGACGCAGGCCAGGGCCATGCCGTCGGCCTCGTGCATCAGGATATACTGGCCGCGCTCGGCGATCATCAGCTCCAGCGCCGCCAGGTTGGTGCGCGGGCCATCGAACAAATGCCCCTCGTGCGTCCAGCCCGGCGTGCCGTCGCTGCTGCGATAGGCCCGCTCGATCAGCGCATGCAGCGCCGGCAGGTCGGCAGGCGTGGCGGCGCGGACGGAAAGCGGGGCGGCAGTCATGGCGGGCCTGCTTAGCCAAATCTGCACCGTCTTCAACTGCGGCACACTGCGACTTGGCATTTAGCCTCGCGTTCTCTACTTGTTCGCGATGGCTTCGCTCCCCGCCCCCGATCACGCGCCGTGGCTGGCCGGGCTCAACCCGCCCCAGCGCGAGGCGGTGCTGACGACCGAAGGCCCGGTGCTGATCCTTGCCGGCGCCGGTACCGGCAAGACCCGGGCGCTGACGGCGCGGCTGGCGCACATATTGTTCAGCCGGCTGGCCTGGCCGTCGGAGATCCTCGCGGTCACCTTCACCAACAAGGCGGCGCGCGAGATGCGGCACCGCATGGAAATGCTGGTCGGCGACATGGCGGAGGGCCTGCCGTTCCTCGGCACCTTCCACGCCATTGCGGCGCGGATGCTGCGCCGCCACGCCGGCCTCGTCGGCCTGCAGCAGAATTTCACCATCCTCGATACCGACGACCAGCAACGCCTGATGAAACAGGTCATCGCCGAGGCGGGGCTGGAGGAAAAGCGCTGGCCCGCCAAGCAACTGGCCGGGATGATCGATCGCTGGAAGAACCGCGGCGAGCTGCCGGCCGACGTGCCGCCGGGCGAATCGATGAGCTTCGGCGACAGCCCGGAAACGTCCGGCGCCCGGCTCTATGCCCGCTACCAGCAGCGGCTGGCGACGCTCAACGCCGCCGATTTCGGCGACCTGCTGCTCCACATGCTGACGATCTTCGACGCGCACCCCGACGTGCTCGCCGACTATCGCCGGCGCTTCAAATACATCCTGGTCGACGAGTATCAGGACACCAATATCGCCCAGTACCGCTGGCTGACGCTGTTGGCCGCCGAGCGCCGCAACATCGCCTGCGTCGGCGACGACGACCAGTCGATCTACAGCTGGCGCGGCGCGGAGGTCGCCAACATCCTGAAGTTCGAGAAGGACTTTCCCGGCGCCACGGTCATCAAGCTGGAACAGAATTACCGCTCCACGCCGCACATCCTCGCCGCCGCCAACGGGCTGATCGCGCACAACAAGGGCCGCATCGGCAAGGCGCTGTTCACCGATGCCGGCAGCGGGCCACCGGTCAAGGTCGTCGGCGTCTGGGATGGCCCCGAGGAAGCGCGACTGGTCGGCGACGAGGCCGAACGGCTGGGCCGCGAGGGCGTGTCCTTGAACGACATGGCGATCCTCGTCCGCGCCCAGTTCCAGACGCGGGCGTTCGAGGATCGCTTCGTGTCGATCGGGCTGCCGTACAAGATCGTTGGCGGTTTCCGCTTCTACGAACGGCTCGAGATCCGCGACGCGCTGGCGTACTTGCGCATCGTCACCTCGCCGAGCGATGCGCTCGCCTTCGAACGCATCGTCAACGTACCCAAGCGCGGGCTTGGCGACAAGGCGATGGGCCGGCTGCACGCCCTCGCCCGCGCCATGGACCGGCCGCTGCCCCAGGCCGCCGCGGCGCTGGTCGAGACCGACGACCTGACCCCGGCCGCGCGGCGATCACTGAAAAGCCTGCTTGCCGACCTCTCGCGCTGGCGCGAGCAGGCCGACCAGTTGCCGCATGCCGAGCTGGCACGCATCATCCTCGAGGAGTCGGGTTATGTCGCGATGTGGCAGGCCGACAAGTCGACCGAGGCCGACGGCCGCGTCGAGAATTTGATCGAGCTGACCCGTGCGATGGAGGATTATCCGTCGCTGACGGCGTTCCTCGAACACGTCAGCCTGGTCATGGACAATGACGCGTCCGATGCCGCCGAAAAACTGACGATCATGACCCTGCACGCCGCCAAGGGCCTGGAATTCGACCATGTCTTCCTTGTCGGCTGGGAGGAAGGCGTGTTCCCCAGCCAGCGCGCCATGGACGAGGGCGGCACCAAGGCGCTGGAGGAGGAACGCCGCCTCGCCTATGTCGGCATCACCCGGGCGAAGAAGACGGCGACAATCTATCATGCCGCCAACCGCCAGATCTATGGCCAGTGGACCGCGGCGATCCCGTCGCGCTTCATCAGCGAACTGCCGCCCGCCAATGTCGACGTCACCAGCACCCTGAGCGGCGGCCCCAGCCTGTGGCGCGCGGCGCTGAGCGGTTCGGGTGCCGGCGGCGACCCGTTCGGCGACGTTGCCCGCGGTGCCGGCCGCGGGCCCGGCTGGGCACGGGCGGCGAGCAACGGCGGTTTCCAGGCGGCATCACGCGCGCCGGTGATCGAGGCGCGTGCCAGCGCCGTTTCGGTCGGATTGAAGGGCCGCCCCGATGTTACGGTGGGATCGAAGGTTTTTCACAGCAAGTTCGGCAGCGGTGTGGTCACCGCCGTCGAGGGGAACAAATTGGAGATCGATTTCGAACATGCCGGCGCCAAGCGCGTGCTCGACAGTTTCGTCGAGATCACCGGCGCCTGAGCGAACCGCAGGCTAGGTCGTGACCTAGCGCCGCTGCGTCGCGCCGACGAGGACGCTGAACACTTCGGTGGCAATGCTGGGCAGCAGCAGCAGGAGGCCGGGGACGGCGAAGGCGATCGATTCGGCCTGCGACCAGCCCCACAGGTTGTGGGCATAAAGGAACAGGCCCACCACCAGCGGGAAATTGACACGCACCAGAATGCTGACGACGACACCGGCCAGCGCCAGTTGCCAGCCGAATTCGTTCTGCAGACCCATCCAGGCGATACCGCACAAAATCAGGCCGCCGATGCAGAAGGCGACGCCCAGCAGGTACCCCAGAAGTTCACGAACGGTGTCCAACGATCCCTCCGACGTTGCCTAATTGTTCGTAGATGAATCGTTCATCAATTACAATCCGTTTCCCTGGAGGCCGCCGGTTTTTTCCAGTTCCGACTATTCGATTGCGACGGCTGGCCGCGCTGCCTAAACCCGGCCGGACCGTGCCTGCCATTCCCGCGCCCCTGCTCATCCCGAATTTCCGCGCCTTCTGGGCGAGCCGGTTCATGTCGACCGTCGCCAGCATGATGCTGGTCATCGTCATCGGCTGGCAGGTCTACGATATCGCCCGGCAAACCATGGCACCACGCGACGCCGCCTTCCTCCTCGGCATGGTCGGTCTCGTCCAGTTCGTGCCGCTGTTCAGCCTGACATTGCTCGTCGGCGTCATCGCCGACCGCGTCGACCGGCGCTACATCGCCCGCGCCGCCGTGGCGCTCGAGCTGGTCTGCGCGGCGACGCTCGGCTGGCTGGTGCTGCACGATCGCGCCACGCTGGAGGCGCTGTTCATCGTCGCCTTTCTGTTCGGCGTCGCCCGCGCCTTTGCCGGACCGTCGCTGTCGGCGCTGGCGCCCAATCTGGTACCGCGGGAGATCCTGCCGTCGGCAATCGCCCTCAATTCCATCAGCTGGCAGGCCGGCGCCGTCGCCGGCCCGCCGCTCGGCGCCTATCTCTATGCCGCCGGACCGGCCATCCCCTACGTCACCGCCGCCGTGCTGTTCGCGGCGACGTTGCTGGCGCTGTTCAGCATCGGCCCGGTGCCGCGGCCGGTACCATCGAAAGTATCGCCCTGGCGCAGCCTGGTCGAAGGGCTCGGCTATGTCCGGCACAACCGCATCGTGCTCGGCGCCATCAGCCTCGACCTGTTCGCCGTGCTGTTGGGTGGTGCAACGGCGATGCTGCCGGTCTATGCCCGCGACGTGCTCCATGTCGGCGTCGAGGGGCTGGGCCCGCTGCGCGCCGCGCCTGCGGTCGGCGCGGCGCTGACGGCGTTGTTCCTCGCCTTTCGCCCGCTTACCCGCAACGTCGGCCCGGTGATGTTCGCCTGTGTCGCGCTGTTCGGCGTGGCGACGATCGTGTTCGGCACATCGACCGACATGCGGCTGTCGCTGGCGGCGCTCGTCGTCCTGGGCGCCGCCGACATGGTGTCGATGTACGTCCGCGCGTCCTTGATCCAGCTTCACACCCCTGACGCCATGCGCGGCCGCGTCTCGTCGGTGTCGATGCTGTTCGTCTCGGCCTCCAACGAGCTCGGCGAGTTTGAAAGCGGCGTCACCGCGGCCTGGCTCGGCCCGGTCGAAGCTGTCGTCGCCGGCGGTGTCGGCGCGGTCATCGTGACCTTCGTCTGGGCCTGGCGTTTTCCGGAACTCCGCCTTGCCGATCGCTTCAGCGCGCCCGATATCCCGAACACGATCGCGGGTGACGAAAAGCCAAGCCGCGCGGTATAGTTTCGCGAAATTTCGGAGAGCAGACATGAAGGCCAGCAACGTCCTCGCCACCATCGGCAACACGCCGCACATCCGCGTCGCGCGCCTGTTCCCCGACGCCGAGGTCTGGATCAAGTCCGAACGCGCCAACCCCGGCGGATCGATCAAGGATCGCATCGCGCTGGCGATGATCGAGGCGGCGGAGGCCGACGGCACGCTGCAGCCCGGCGGCACCATCGTCGAGCCGACCAGCGGCAACACCGGCATCGGCCTCGCCATGGTCGCCGCGGTCAAGGGCTACAAGCTCATCCTGGTCATGCCCGAATCCATGTCGCTGGAACGCCGCCGCCTGATGCTGGCCTATGGCGCCAGCTTTGCGCTGACGCCGCGCGAAAAGGGCATGAAGGGCGCCATCCAGCACGCCACCGAGATCGTTGCCGAAACCCCCGGCGCCTGGATGCCGGGCCAGTTCGAAAATCCCGCCAACATCGAGGTCCATGTCCGCACCACCGCGCAGGAAATCCTCGCCGATTTCGCCGACACCCCGATCGATGCGATCATCACCGGCGTCGGCACGGGCGGCCATATCACCGGCCTTGCCGAAGCGCTGAAAAAGGTCTGGCCCGGCCTCAAGGTCTATGCCGTCGAACCGACGCTGTCGCCGGTGATCTCGGGCGGCCAGCCGGCCCCCCACCCCATCCAGGGCATCGGCGCCGGCTTCATCCCGGCCAACCTGCACACGCAATTGCTCGACGGCGTCATCCAGGTCGATCCGGGTGCCGCCAAGGCGATGGCGCTGCGGTCGGCGAAGGAAGAGGGGCTGCTCGTCGGCATCTCGTCGGGCGCCACGCTGCAGGCGATCGCCCAGAAGATCCCCGAGCTGCCGGCCGGATCGCGCATCCTCGGCTTCAACTACGACACCGGCGAGCGCTATCTGTCGGTGCCGGAGTTCCTGCCCGCGGAGTAAGCCGGCACCAGCATGATCTCGACGATTTCGGGGGGCACGCCGATCCGCATCGGCAGGATCGACGTGCCCAGCCCCGACGACACGATCATGCTCTGGCCGGGCTCCCGGTACAGCCCGCGCAGGTGGCGCCCCTGATAGGTCTCGCTGCCCGGCTGCGGCAAGAACGGCAGCAGGATCTGGCCACCGTGGCTGTGGCCGGCAATCAGCAATTGCGCCGGCGGCACCAGCCACTGGAAAAAATCCGATTCATGCGCCAGCACGACGACCGGGCGATCCCCCGGCGCGGCGCGGATCAACCGCCGGGTCTTTTCGACCGGGTTCAGCGGCCCCGATATGTCGTCGCTGCCGATCAGATGGATCGGCCCGGCGTCCACCCCGGCATCGCGCAGGAAGGTGATGCCGGTGCCGGCAAAACCCCGCCGCGTCTGTTCGACCCCGTCGTGGTTGCCGAGGATGGCAAAGGCCCCGAACCGCGCCCTCAGCCCGGCAAAGGGCGCCAGCGCCCCGCGTGTCTCGGCATCGGTCCAGCCATAGCCGCTGATATAGTCGCCGGTCAGCACGACGATATCGGGGCGGCGTGCATTGATCTGCGCCACCACCCGCCGCAGCCGCGCCGCCGGCATGTCGAAGCCGGCATGGCTGTCGGACAGTTGCACGATGCGCAGCGGCGCGCCGAGCCCGATGATCGGCACCGTATAGCGCGCGACGACCGGCGACTGCTGGGCCTGCCAGACGCCGAACAGCGCCAGCGCCAGGCCCAGGGCGAGCGGCAACGCCAGCAATACCCGCGGCAGCCGTTTCACGAGGCGGCGGGCGTCCGCGCCTTGTTCTCGCGGTTTTCGGACAGGAACGCCGCCAGCGGGTTGAGCCCCTCCGCCAGCGGCTGGCCGGCCGCAAGACGGCGGAGCTGCGTGTAATACCAGGCCTGCGCGCCGAAGGCGTTGATGGCGCGGACGAGCTTCAATGGCGAATGCGGGCCGAGCAGGCCGGGGCCGATGCGCAGCTGGGCCTCGAAGCGCGGCAGCGCGGCGATGCGGCCGGACAGCAGCTCGTTGATGGCATCGGGCGCCGCGCACAGCGGCCGGCCGACGCCGATCATCGCGATGCCGCTGGCCAGCGCCTGCTCCATCGCGGCGGCCGAACGAAAGCCGCCGGTGACCAGCAGCGGCGGGGTCTTGCCGGCCATCAGCGCCCTGGCAAGATCGACGAAATA
The DNA here is from genome assembly GCF_049896705.1 of Sandarakinorhabdus sp. DWP1-3-1. NCBI lineage: Bacteria > Pseudomonadati > Pseudomonadota > Alphaproteobacteria > Sphingomonadales > Sphingosinicellaceae > Sandarakinorhabdus > Sandarakinorhabdus sp. DWP1-3-1. The sequence continues at coordinate 1,343,844 of NZ_JAFCUV010000001.1, forward strand.
AGCCTCGCGCGCTGCGGTGCTCGGCTGCTGCTTCGGCTCCTCGCGCGCCTCCATGCCCTCGAAATCCATCATCGCCGGCTGTTCATAGGTGCCGCCGGAGATTTCCAGCAGGTCGATGCCCAGATCGGCGAGCCAGCCGGAGACGATGAGGCAATCCTCGAAGGCAAAGCCGCCTTTCTGGAAATCGGCGCTGTTGAGCTTCACGCCGACGCCGAAGCCCGGGCCCACGGCAGCTCGCACCGCCTTGAGCGTCTCGATCAGGAAGCGCGCGCGGTTCTCCAGCCTGCCGCCCCATTGGTCGGTGCGCAGATTGGCCAGCGGCGACAGGAATTGCGAGATGAGATAGCCATGCGCGGCGTGGATCTGGACGCCGGAAAAGCCGGCCTCCTGCGATACCTTCGCTGCATGGGCGAAGCGCGCGATGAGGTCGTGAATCTCCGCTTCCGTCAGCGGCACCGGCACGCCGAACATGCCGCCGGGCAGTTTCAGCTGCACCGCCGACGGTGCCTTGGGCGCCTTGTTGACCGGCACCTGCGTCTGGCGCCCGGCGTGGCTGATCTGCACCCAGGCGGCGGTGTCGTTTTCGGTCGCAGCCGCCGCCCAGCGCCGCCAGGCTGCCGTCGCCTCAGGCGTCAGCGGGCCATCGCAGATGACATTGCCCGGCCGTTCGAGGTGATGACGATCGATCTGGACGTTACCGGTGATCAGCAGCCCGGAGCCGCCCGCCGCCCAGCGCCGGTAGAGCCGGATGTGATCGTCATTCGGCAGGCCGTCGCGCCCGGCGAGTCCTTCGGTCATTGCCGCCTTGGCGATCCGGTTCTTGAACCGGGCGCCGGTCGGCAGCGTGAAGGCCTCGCCGAGCGCCGCCATCAAGCGGCCTTTTTCTGCGCAGCGCGGCCGTAGAAGGTGTCGCCGGCCGCCGCCATGTCGCGCAGCAGCTGCGGCGACGCGAACCGCTCGCCATGGCGCTGCGCCAGGCCGTCGAGGATGGCGACGACATTGGCCAGGCCGATGGTGTCCATATGGCTGAACGGCCCGCCGGTGAACGGCGCAAAGCCCCAGCCGAAGATGGCACCGAGGTCACCGTCCTCGGGCGTTTCGAGCACGCCCTCGGCAAAGCAGCGGGCGCATTCGACGAGCTGGCGATACAGCAGCCGCTCGCGCACCGCCTCCGGCGTCGGCTGAGTCGCTGCGGCGCCATCGGTCACCGAGGCGACCAGATCGGGCCAGAGATACTTCTTGCCGCCCTCCGGATAGACGTAAAAGCCCTTGGCGTTCTTGCGGCCCATGCGGCCGAGTTCGTGCATCGTCTCGATTACGGCGCTGCCCGGCTGCTCGATATACTTGTCGCCGAGATCGGCCTTGGTCTGCTGGCCGACCTTGTACGACAGGTCGAGCCCGACCTCGTCGTTCACAGCCAATGGCCCGACCGGCATGCCCATATGCTTGCCGACATTTTCGATCAGCGCCGGGGTGGTGCCTTCGCTCAGCAGCGCCAGCCCTTCCTGCACATAGGTGCCAAAGCAACGCGAGGTGTAGAAACCGCGGGAATCATTGACGACGATCGGCGTCTTGCGGATTGCCGCGACATAATCGAGCGCCTTGGCGATAGCGTCCGGTCCGGTGTGCTTGCCGACGATGATCTCGACCAGCGGCATCTTTTCCACCGGCGAGAAGAAGTGGATGCCGATGAAATTGGCAGGCTTCGACCAGGCTTCGGCCAGGCCGGTGATCGGCAGTGTCGAGGTGTTGGAACCGAAGATGGTATCGGCGCCGACGACGGCTTCCGTCTTCTTGGTCACATCGGCCTTGATCTCGCGGGTTTCGAACACCGCCTCGATGATCAGGTCGCAGCCGGCGAGGTCGGCATAGTCCGACGTCGCGTGGATGCGATCGAGGATGGCCTGCGCCTTGGCCGGGTCGGTGCGCTTCTTGGCCAGCCGGTCGGCGGTATAAGCTTTGCCCTTCTCGGCGGCGGCCTGGTCGCGATCGAGCAGCACCACCTCGATGCCGGCTTGCGCCGTTACCATGGCGACCCCTGCCCCCATCAGCCCGGCGCCGAGCATGCCGATCTTCCTGGTCGGCATCGGCGGCACACCGGCGGGGCGGCGCGCCCCCTTTTCGGCGGCCTGCTTCGATACGAACAGGCTGCGGATCATGTTTCCGGCCTGCGGGTCGGCGACGACCTTGGCGAAATACTTGCTCTCGATGCGGATGGCGGTATCCATCGGCACCTGGGTGCCTTCATAGACGGCGCTGAGAATGGCGCGCGGCGCGTTCATGTTGTCGCCGGCGTTGACGTGCGTCATCGCGGTGCCGCCGACAAAGACCTGGGCGAAACCGGGGTTGAGGCCCGAGGCCGGGCCACCGGGGAATTTGAAGCTCTTTTCGTCCCAGGGCTGCACACCCTTGGTCGGATTGGCCTTGACCCAGGCCTTGGCGGTTTGGACCACATCGGCGGCCGGCACGACAGCCTGGACGACACCGAAGCCGAGCGCTTCCTGCGGCGACATGTTCTTGCCCTGGAGGAGGTACATCAGCGCCGGCTGTATGCCCATCAGGCGCGGCAGCCGCTGGGTTCCGCCGGCCCCCGGAAACAGGCCGACCATCACCTCGGGCAGGCCGAGCGTGATCTTGGGGCTGTCGGCAACGACGCGATAATGGCAGGCGAGGATGAATTCGAGGCCGCCACCGAGCGCCAGGCCATTGACCGCGGCGGCCACCGGCTTGCCGCAGGTTTCGAGGTCGCGCAGCAGGCGATTGAGCTGGAACACGCCGTCGAACAGCGCCGCCATCTTCGACTTGCCGTCATCGACCGCCGGCGCGTTCTGGCCGAACAGCGCACCCATGCCCTTCAGGTCGGCGCCGGCCATGAAGCCGCTGGCCTTGCCGCTGGTCAGGACGGCGCCCTTGACGGCGTCGTCGGTCTTCAGCCGCTCGATGGCGGCGGCGAGGTCGCGCTGCACTTCCGGCGTGATGACGTTCATCGACTGGCCCGGCACATCGATGGTGAGGAGGAGGATGCCGTCGGCATCGAGTTCGGAACGGATTGCGAGGTCGGTCATGTGTCTCTCCTTCGTCACCCCGGCGAAGGCCGGGGCCCATGAACCACTGCCTGTCGGATCAGGCGGGCGGTCTGGGCTATTGTGTCATCGATCGTGGTTCATGGGCCCCGGCCTTCGCCGGGGTGACACTAAATCCGCTCGATAATAGTCCCGGTGCCCATGCCGGCACCGACGCACAGGTTGATCAGCGCCGTCCCCTTGCCGGTCCGCTCCAGCTCGTCGAGCACGGTCCCGAGGATCATGCCGCCGGTCGCCCCCAGCGGGTGGCCCATGGCGATGGCGCCGCCGTTCACGTTGATGCGGTCATGGTCGATGTTCATCGCCTGCATGTAGCGCAGCACGACGCTGGCGAAGGCTTCGTTCAGCTCGAACAGGTCGATGTCGTCCTTGGTCATGCCGGCGCGTTGCAGCACCTTGGCGGCGACGAACTCCGGCCCGGTCAGCATGATCATCGGCTCAGAACCGATGCTCGCCATGGCGCGGATGCGGGCGCGCGGCTTCAGCCCGTATTTTTCGCCCATCGCCTTGTTGCCGATCAGCACGGCCGATGCGCCGTCGACGATTCCGCTCGAATTGCCGCCATGGTGGACGTGATCGATCTTTTCGACTTCGGGATAGCGCATCAACGCGATGGCATCGAAGCCCGGCATGGACTCGCCCATAGCGGCGAACGCCGGCGCCAAGCTGCCCAGCGACTGCATGTCGGTCTGCGGGCGCATATGCTCGTCATGGTCGAGGACGACCTCGCCGATGACATCCCGCACGCCGACGACGCTGTTCTTGAACCGCCCTTCCGCCCAGGCCCGCGCCGCCCGCTTCTGCGATTCCATCGCATAGGCATCGACGTCGCTGCGGCTGAAACCGTATTTCGTCGCGATCAGGTCGGCGCCGATGCCCTGCGGCGCGAAATAGGTATTGTAGGCCACGGCCGGGTCCATCGCCCAGGCGCCGCCATCGGCACCCATCGGCACCCGGCTCATGCTTTCGACGCCGCCGCCGATGGCGAACATCGCTTCCCCGGTCATCACCTTGGCCGACGCCATGTTGACGGCCTCCAGGCCCGAGGCACAGAAGCGATTGATCTGCACGCCGGCGGTGGTCTCCGCATAATCGGCGTTGAGCACGGCGACGCGGGCGATGTCGCTGCCCTGTTCGCCCACCGGCGCGACGCAGCCGAAGATCACATCGTCGACGTCCGACGTGTCGATGCCGGTGCGGTCGCGCACCGCCTGCAGCACCTGGGTGCCGAGCTGGATCGGCGTGATCTCGTGCAGCTTGCCGTCCTTGCGGCCCTTGCCGCGCGGCGTGCGGACGGCGTCGTAGATATAAGCTTCGACCATGGTCTCATCCTTCTTCTCCCCTCCCGGCAAGGGAGGGGTCGGGGGTGGGTGACTCGATCCGGGTCGGAGGCCCACTCCCCCACCCCCAGCCCCTTCCGCAAGCGGGAGGGGAGTCTTAGAAAGCCTCCAGCGGCAGCGCCATCATCGCCTCGCTGCCGGCCTCGAGCTTGGCGCGCAGCGCGGCCGCATCGGGGAAATAGCGCTCGGCGAAATAGCGTGCCGTCACCAGCTTCGCCGTGTAGAAATCGGGGTCCGCGGTGCCGGCATCGAGGGCGGCATGCGACGCCCGCGCCATCACCAGCCACATATGGCCGAGCGCGACGATACCCATCAAATGCAGATAGGCGGTCGCCGCGGCGCCGGCATTGTCGGGCCTGGCCATGCCGTGCTGCAACAGCCACAGGGTCGCCGTCTGCAAATCACCGAGCGCCGCAGACAGCGGCGTCGCGATCACCGCCAGGCGATCATCCTCGGCCGCATCCTTCAGCGCCTCGCCGACCAACGCCAGATAGGCTTGCGTCCCGCGCCCGCCGTTCTGGCCCAGCTTGCGGCCAACCAGGTCCATCGCCTGGATGCCGTTGGTGCCCTCATAGATCTGGGCGATGCGGGCATCGCGGACGAACTGTTCCATGCCCCATTCGCGGATATAGCCATGTCCCCCGAAAACCTGCTGGCTTTCGGTGGCGATGCGATAGCCGAGATCGGTGCAATAGCCCTTGATGACCGGCGTCAGCAGGCTGATCAGATCGTCGGCAAGCTGCCGCTCCTCGGGTGTCGGCGCCTTCTTGGCGAGATCGACCTGCAGCGCCCCCCACAGGATCAGCGCCCGTGCACCCTCGTTGAATGCCCGCCCGTCCATCAGCATCCGCCGCACGTCGGGGTGGACGATGATCGGGTCGGCCTTGGCCTCCGGATGGGCCGGGCCGCTCAGCGCGCGGCCCTGGATACGGTCCTTGGCGTAGATGACGGCATTCTGATAGGCGACCTCGCCCATCGCCAGCCCCTGCACGCCGACGCCGAGGCGCGCTGCATTCATCATGATGAACATGGCGCGCAGTCCCTTGTTCTCCTCGCCGATCAGGTAACCGGTCGCCCCGTCGTAATTCATCACGCAGGTCGAATTGGCGTGGATGCCCATCTTGTGCTCGATGGAGCCGCACTTGACGGCGTTGCGCGCGCCCAGCGTCCCGTCGTCGTTGACGATGACCTTGGGCACGATGAACAGGCTGATGCCCTTCACATTGTCGGGCGCGCCGGTCGTCTTCGCCAGCACCAGGTGGATGATGTTGTCGGAAAGGTCGTGCTCGCCGGCCGAAATGAAGATCTTGGTGCCGGTGATGGCATAGGTGCCGTCGGGCTGCGGGGCGGCGCGGGTGCGGATCAGGCCGAGATCGGTGCCGCAATGCGGCTCGGTAAGGTTCATCGTACCGGTCCACTGGCCCTTGACCATGTTGGGCAGGAACTTTGCCTTCTGCTCGTGGCTGCCGACCGCCTCGATCGCCGCCTGGGCGCCTTCGTTGAGGCCGGGGTACATGCCGAACGCCATGTTGGCGCTCGACATATATTCGCTGAAGGCGGTGCCGACGACATAGGGCAACCCTTGGCCGCCATATTCGGTGTCGGCCATCAGCGTGCCCCAGCCCGCCTCCACGAACTGGTCATAGGCCGATTTGAAGCCCGCCGGCGTCGTCACGCTGCCGTCATCGTGACGGGTGCAGCCCTCGATATCGCCCGACAGGTTCAGCGGCGCGATGACGTTTTCGCAGAACTTGCCGCCTTCCTCCAGGATGGCGCGCACGACATCGGGGGTGGCATCGGCAAAGCCGGGCAGGTTGGAATATTTGTCGAGGCCGACGACAGCGTCGAGGACGAACTGGGTGTCCTTCACCGGGGCGCGATAAATGGGCATCGATAATCCTACTGGTTGGCCGCCTTAGGCGCCACGGTCTCGACGAGCGCGCAAAAGGCCTGCAATTCCTCGATCGTCGCGTCGATGTCGGCGCGCTGTTCGGCGAGCGCCGCGATGCGGGCGCGGCATTTGTCGAGCGTGACGCGGCGCTGCATCTCGCGGCCGTCGCCGAGATCGTAGAGGTCGATCATCTCGCGGATCTCGGCGAGCGAAAAACCGACATTCTTGGCGCGCAGGATCCACGCCAGCCGGGCCCGATCGCGGCGCGAATAGACGCGGTTCTGGCCCTGCCGTTCCGGCGCGATCAGGCCCTGGTCCTCATAGAAACGGATCGCCCGGGGCGTCACGTTGAAGGCCAGCGCCAGCTCGGTAATGGTGAAGCTTTCGGCCCCGCACGGCGGCGGCGGCACCGCCACGGTGGCAAAGCTGTGCGACGGATCGGAAGCTTGCGACGACATGCCTTCGATCTAGTTGACGTTAACGTAAGGGTCAAGCGCATCGAGCGCCTGGACTGTGCCGCGATAGCAGGGATGGGCGCTAATCGCGGCGGTTGCCGACGCCGGGTCCCGCACGGCCAGATCGATGGTTCGTGCCCGCCAGAAAGGCCAGAAGCGTCGGTGATAGATGCTGCCGGGCACAAGCTCGATCACGACCCGCGAACGGCGCTCCACCTGTACATGTCTCGCGCAAGCGATGTCGCGCCAGGCAACCAGGCGCGTCACCGCCAATGGCATCGCAAGGCCGGCATCAGTGAGCGTCAGGCAGGGCACTGCGGCAAATACGAGGGCGTATACCGCCACCAGCGACATCCAGGCCGCCAGGATGCCCATCGCCCCAAAGACCAGCGGCACGGCAAGGTCGAACATCGGGCTGAACAACGGTCCCGCAGTCATCGCGTCCGAAAAGCCGCGTCCGGCGATCCAGAAGGCGATGCACGCGATCCCCGCACACCCAGTCGCGCCAAGGCCATTCGCTGCACGCCCACGCGCGGCATCAAAGGTCGGCCCGACCGGCGCTGCGGTCGGTGCCAGCCCATTGTTCAAGCCGCGCCTCCACTCGCCGAAAGCTTGTGCAAGGCCCGGTTCTGATGGACGAACCGACCCGACGCACCAAGATCGACCAAGGCGACAAGCGCTGCAGCGACGACGCTCGCGTCGATCGCGCCATAGCGGTCGAGCCCGCCGACCAGCAGTGGGTCAAGCCATGGCGTCACCCGCTGCAGGAACGCCTCCACAGGCCGGCGGTCGTGTCGTGGACCGAGGATCAGTCCCGGCTGGATGAGGTCGAGCCGGGCAAAGCCGAGCGTTGCAACGGCATCCTGCACCTCGCCCTTAACCCGCGAATAGAAGACTTTCGATCCGGCATCGGCACCGACCGCCGTCACGAGGATGAAATGCGTCACCCCCGCCGCCCGGGCCGCCCGCGCAAACGCCAGCACCGCCTCGAAATCCACCGCGCGAAACGCCGCCTGGCTGCCGGCGGCACGGATCGTCGTGCCGAGCGCACAGATGGCGACATCGGCCGGCGGCAGCGGCGGCAACACGTCGAACGCGGCGACGATCTCCCCCGCGCGCCCCGTCGGGCGCCGCCCGACCGGGATAGCCCCCGGCAGCAGCGCCAGCACCCGCGAACCGACCAGCCCGGTGGCGCCGGCGAGCAGCACCGTCACCGCGTCTGGCCGCCATCCACCGGAACCACCGCGCCGGTGACGAAGCTCGCCAGCGGCGACAGCAGGAATGCCGCCATCGCGCCGATCTCCTCGGGCTTGCCATAGCGGCGCAGCGGGACCTCGCGCTTGATCCAGCGTGCCCAGTCGGCGGCCTTGTCACCAGTCGAATTCTTTTCCCAGTCGCCGCCCGGGAAGATGATGTTGCCCGGCGCGATGACGTTGACGCGGATGTTGTGGCGGCCCGAAACCCGCGCCAGCTCCTTGGCCAGATGGTTCATCGCCGCCTTGGACGTGCCATAGGTCAGCGGCGTGCCGAGCGCCCCCAGCCCGGCGATCGAGCTGATCATCAGCAACGCGCCTTCGCCCCGCGGCGTCATCACCCGCAGCGCGGCGCGCGCCAGCTTGTACGCCGAATCGAGGTTCTGCGAGACGCCGGCATCCCATGTCTCGTCATCGATATCGAAGCCCGGCGGGCACGGATGCAGGCCGACGTTGGCGACCGCGCCCCAGATCGGACCCAGCGCCGCCTCCGCCCCGGCGATGGCGGCATCGATCGTCGCCGTATCGCGCATGTCGCCGGCGGTGCTCCACAGCCGGTCGGGGCCGTGAATGGCAACCAGCCGCGCATGCTCCGCCGCCAGCGCCTCGGCCCCGCGCGCCGCCATCGCCACCCTGGCGCCTTCAGCGAGCAACGCCTCGACGATGCCGAGCCCGATGCCGCGGCTGCCGCCGGCAACAAAAACGACGCGGCCGTTCAGCTTCAGGTCCATCGCAAATTCCTCATCAATCCCGCACCAGCCCCACCGTGGTCACCTTGCGGTAAAAGCACGACCGTTCGCCGGTATGGCATGCCGGGCCGGCCGGTTCGACCTTCATCAGGATCGCGTCCTGGTCGCAATCGATGCGCATCTCGACGACGCGCTGGATGGCGCCCGAGGTGGCGCCCTTGTGCCACAGTTCCTTGCGGCTCCGGCTCCAGTAATGCGCTTCCCCCGTCGCCAGTGTCGCCGCCAGCGCATCGGCGTTCATGTGCGCCACCATCAACACTTGGCCCGAGGCAGCATCGGCGGCGACGGCCGTGATCAACCCCTGCGCGTCCCAGCACGGGTCGAGGTGCAGCCCTGCATCACGCGCATCGCTCATATGACAATCCTGCGTCGGTTTCGGGGGCGACAACATCGCCCGCAGTCCCTATATGCCGCCCAAGCGCGGCGCTGACGAGGCTCCTTACCCAATGCAAGACATGCTGACCACCGACCCGTGGGAGGACGATCACCTGCATGAAGAATGCGGCGTGTTCGGCGTCTACGGCGCCGACGGCGCTGCCGCCCTCGCCGCCCTCGGCCTCCACGCCCTGCAGCATCGCGGCCAGGAGGCCGCCGGCATCACCACCTTCGACGGCAGGGATTTCCACACCCATCGCGCCATGGGGCATGTCGCCGGCAATTTCGACAGCGACGAGGTGATCCGCAAGCTGAAAGGCGACATCGCCATCGGCCACAATCGCTATTCGACGACCGGCGAGACCGCGCTCAGGAACGTCCAGCCGCTGTTCGCCGAGCTGTCGTCGGGCGGTTTTGCCGTCTGCCACAACGGCAATATCTCCAATGCGATGACGCTGCGCCGCGATCTCGTCCGCCGCGGCTCGATCTTCCAGTCGACGAGCGATACCGAGGTCATCATCCACCTCGTCGCCACCTCCGCCTATCGCACCCTGCTCGACCGCTTCATCGATGCGCTGAAGCGTGTGGAAGGCGCCTACAGCCTCATCTGCCTGACGTCCGAAGGCATGCTCGCCTGCCGCGATCCGCTGGGCGTGCGACCGCTGGTGCTCGGCCGTCTCGGCGACACCTATATCCTCGCCTCCGAAACCGTCGCGCTCGATGTCGTCGGCGCCACCTTCCTGCGTGCCGTCGAGCCGGGCGAACTGATCATCATCTCCCCGCGCGGGCTGCGCTCGCTGCGGCCCTTCGCCGAGCAGCGCCCGCGGCCCTGCATCTTCGAGCATGTCTATTTCAGCCGCCCCGATTCAGTCGTGGACGGCTCAAGCGTCTACCAGGTGCGCAAGGCCATCGGCGCCGAACTGGCGCGCGAAAGCCCGGTGGAGGCCGACATGGTCGTGCCGGTCCCCGACAGCGGCACCCCGGCGGCGATCGGCTATGCCCAGGAAAGCGGCATCCCGTTCGAGCTCGGCATCATCCGCAGCCATTATGTCGGCCGCACCTTTATCCAGCCCGGCGACCAGATCCGCAACCTCGGCGTCAAGCTGAAGCACAACGCCAACCGCGCCATGATCCAGGGCAAGAAGATCGTCCTCATCGACGATTCGATCGTGCGCGGCACCACCAGCCTGAAGATCGTCCAGATGCTGCGCGATGCCGGCGCGGAGGAGGTGCACATGCGCATCGCCAGCCCGCCGACCAAGCACAGCTGCTATTACGGCGTCGACACCCCCGAACGATCGAAGCTGCTCGCCGCCCAGATGGATGTCGCCCGCATGGCCGACTACATCAAGGTCGACAGCCTGGCGTTCCTGACCATCGACGGCCTCTACCGTGCGCTCGGGGAGACCAGCCGCAACGACGATGCCCCGCAGCATTGCGACGCCTGCTTCACCGGCGATTACCCGACGCGGCTGACCGACCAGGAGGAGATCGAGGTCCCCGACCAGTTGAGTTTGCTGGCGGAGCGGGTGATCTAGCGCAGCGCCGCGGGCGCGCGGGCCGCGCGCCGGCAGGCGCAAGCTCGGCCAGCGGGGCGCCGGGCGATTTTTGCTCGGCGATCCCGTCTGACGTCGGCGGCGGGCTTTGCCCGCTGCCTTGCCGCTTTCCCGATCCCCCGCAGCACGATTGCCTTTCCGACTCGCAATGACTAGCCGAGGCCCGATGACCGACACCACCAAACCCGTTGCCCTCGTCACCGGCGCCAGCCGCGGTATCGGCGCCGCCACGGCAGAGGCGCTCGCCGCCAGTGGCCATCATGTCATCCTGACCGCGCGCGACGAAAATCGCCTCGCCGAAACCGAAGGCCGCATCCACGGCGCCGGCGGCACCGCGACGATCGCGCCGTTCGACCTCAAGGACAACGACGCCATCGACCGCCTCGCCGCCGCCGTCGGCGGGCGCTGGGGCCGGCTCGACGTGCTGGTGCTCAACGCGGCACAGCTCGGCAGCCTGGCGCCGGTGCCGCATATCGATCCCAAGGACTGGGACCGCATCATCGGCCTCAACCTCACCGCCAACTGGCGGCTGATCCGCGCCTTCGATCCCTGGCTGCGGCAGAGCCAGGCCGCCGATGTCGTCACCGTCACCTCGTCGGTGTCGGCCAGGCCGCGCGCCTATTGGGGCGCCTATGCGGCATCGAAGGCGGCGCTCGACAATCTGATCACCGCCTATGGTGCCGAGGTCGGCGCGGTCACCGCCATCCGCACCCACATCATCGATCCCGGCGCCACCCGCACGGCGATGCGCGCGCGCGCCTATCCGGGCGAGGACCCGACGACGGTGAAGCCGCCCGAGGACGCCGCGGCGCTGATCCTCGCCGCCATCACGCGCCCGCGCGGCTGATGGCCGACGAGACGCCTGCCCAACGCCGCCGCCGCTGGCTGACCATCGGCGAGACGATCGGCGTGCTGGCGCTGCTGATCTCGGCGGCGAGTTTCTGGGATTCGCACCAGCAGCGCGCCGAGGAACGCAAGCCGGCGCCGGCGGTGAAGGCCGCCATCAAGCCGCTGATGCTGACCAGCTTCGCCGGCGACGACGGTCGCCTGCTGTCGATCGCCAGCCCCAACCCCGATCGCGTCATCCAGACCCAGACAATCCTGTTCCCGACCCCGCTGGCCATCGACAAGGTCGATACCGTCGGCAATCCGCGCATCGAAGCGGGCTGGTTCGCCGGCGCGCTCAACAAGCTGCCGCATGAATCGGGCAGGCCCGGCCGGCTGCCGGTCGCCATCGTCACCCAGTATCTCGACGACGGCGTGGCGCGGGAGGACAGCGCCATCTACGAGATCGGCTATCGCTGGCGCTCGCGCCTGATCGGCAGCGACGTGCCGGGCATGGAGGGCATGACGCTGGTCAGCCGCGGCGGCGCAAAGCTGCAGGCGCGGCTGGATGCAAAGTGGGCAAGGGCAAATCCGACACCTTGATGTTTCGGCGTCATCCCCGCCCGCGCGGGAATGAACGGCAAGGGGCAGCGCCTAAGCCGCCTTGGACCGCCGCTGCTTCTCCAGCTTCTTCAACAACATGTCGCGCTTCAGCTTCGACAGATGGTCGATGAACAGCACGCCATTGAGATGGTCCATCTCGTGCTGCAGGCAGGTCGCCAGCAGGCCGTCGATCTCCTGCTCGTGCGCCTGGCCGGTCTCGTCGAGCCATTTCGCCCGGATGCGCGAGGGCCGGTCGACGTCGGCATACATTTCCGGCACCGACAGGCAGCCTTCGTTATAGACGGTCAGCTCATCGGATTCCCAGACGACCTCGGGGTTGATGAACACCTTGGGGTCGCGCACCCACTTGATCGTCTTGGCGTCTTCGTCGCTCTCCGGCTCGGGCGCATCGGGGTCTTCCGGACGCTGCAGGTCGATGACCAGGATGCGTTCCGGTACGCCGACCTGGATGGCGGCGAGGCCGATGCCCGGCGCGTCGTACATCGTCTCGAACATGTCGGCGATCAGCGCGCGATGTGCGTCCGTAACGGTCTCGACGGGTTTCGAGATGACACGCAGGCGCGCGTCGGGGGTTTCGATGATGTCGAGAATGGCCATGGTGGTGAGGTAGGGATTGCGGCGGAAAGGGTCAAGATTTCGTCCCTCCCGAGGGGGGAGGAATGCCTACTCCACCAGCCGCCGCGCCCTGAGCGCCAGCGCCAGCGTCCCCTCGTCGAGATAGTCCAGCTCGCCCCCCACCGGCAGGCCGTGCGCCAGCTGCATCACCCGCACGCCCAGCCCGGCGAGCCGTTCGGCGACATAATGCATCGTCGTCTGGCCTTCCAGCGTCGCGTTCATCGCCAGCACGACCTCCGAAATGCCGCCGCCCGCCACCCGCGCCACCAGCGTGTCGATGGCCAGGTCCTCGGGCCGCACGCCGTCCAATGCCGACAATTTGCCGCCGAGCACATGATAGCGGCCGGCGAACAGCCGTGCCCGGTCGAGCGCCCACAGGTCGGCGACTTCCTCCACCACGCACAGCGACGCCGGGTCGCGGCGCGGGTCGGTGCAGATGGCGCAAGGGTCGCGGGTATCGACATTGCCGCAGGTGCCGCAGGTCACCAGCCCCCGCTCTACTGCCTGCAGCGCGGCGACCAGCGGCGCCAGCGCCGTCTCGCGCTTCTTGATCAGGTGCAGCACCGCCCGCCGCGCCGACCGCGGCCCAAGGCCCGGCAGCCTCGCCAGGGCCTGCGTCAGCGCATCGATTTCGGGAGAAGCCATCGCGGCAAGATATGGCGCTTTGGCAGCAAGGCGGCAACTCCTGCCCTTCACAGCCGTGGAGTCCCTGGTCTAGAGCGTGCTGCAACGCCGCATAAGGGATCGAACCGCATGACCGCCATCGGACAGGACAGCCTGAACACCCGTCGCACGCTGAACGTCGATGGCAAGGATTATGCCTATTACAGCCTGGAGGCCGCCGCCGCGACGCTCGGCGACATCAGCCGGCTCCCTTATTCGATGAAGGTGCTGTTCGAAAACCTGCTGCGCTTCGAGGATGGCTTCACCGTCAAGACCGATGATCTGAAGGCGATGGTCGCCTGGCTCGGCACCGGCAAGTCCGCCCATGAGATCAACTATCGTCCGGCGCGCGTGCTGATGCAGGATTTCACCGGCGTGCCCTGCGTCGTCGACCTGGCCGCGATGCGCGACGCGATGACCGCGCTCGGCGGCGACCCGCAGAAGATCAACCCGCTGGTCCCCGTCGACCTCGTCATCGATCACAGCGTCATGGTCGACGAATTCGGCAACGCCACCGCCTATGAAGACAATATGGACCTGGAATATCGCCGCAATATCGAGCGGTACGAGTTCCTGCGCTGGGGTTCGTCGGCGCTGAAGGGCTTTCGCGTCGTGCCGCCGGGCACCGGCATCTGCCACCAGGTCAATCTCGAATATCTCGCCCAGGCGGTGTGGACGTCGGAAGACGAAAGCGGCGCCACCATCGCCTACCCCGATACCGTCGTCGGCACCGACAGCCATACGACGATGATCAACGGCCTCGGCGTGCTCGGCTGGGGCGTCGGCGGCATCGAGGCCGAGGCCGCCATGCTCGGGCAGCCGGTGTCCATGCTGATCCCCGAAGTCGTCGGCATGAAGCTGTTCGGCGCCATGTCCGAAGGCATCACCGCCACCGATCTCGTCCTCACCGTCACCCAGATGCTGCGCGCCAAGGGCGTCGTCGGGCGCTTCGTCGAATTCTACGGCCCCGGCCTCGACGCGCTGACGCTCGCCGATCGCGCCACCATCGCCAACATGGCGCCCGAATATGGCGCCACCTGCGGCTTCTTCCCGATCGACGAGGCGACGCTCGATTACATGCGCCTGTCGGGCCGCGACGATGCCCGCATCGCGCTGGTCAAGGCCTATTGCCAGGCGCAGGGCCTGTGGCGCGAGACCGACACTCCCGACCCGGTGTTCACCGACACGTTGGAGCTCGACCTCGGCACCGTGCTGCCGTCGCTCGCCGGGCCGCGGCGGCCGCAGGACAAGGTGCTGCTGTCGAACGCCAAGCAGGCCTTCGAGGGAGAGCTGTCGGGCGGCTACAAGAAGGCCGATGCGATGGCCCAGCGCGTGCCCGTCGCCAATGCCAATTACGACATCGGCCATGGCGACGTGGTCATCGCCGCCATCACCAGCTGCACTAACACGTCGAACCCCAACGTCCTCGTCGCCGCCGGGCTGGTGGCCCGCAAGGCCAATACGCTGGGCCTGAAGGCCAAGCCCTGGGTCAAGACCAGCCTCGCGCCCGGCTCCAAGGTCGTCACCGACTATTTCGAAAAATCAGGCCTGCAGACCGACCTCGACGCCCTGGGTTTCAACCTTGTCGGCTATGGTTGCACGACCTGCATCGGCAACAGCGGCCCGCTGCCCGAGCCGATCTCGGACGCCATCAACAGCAACGACATCGTCGCCGCCTCCGTGCTGTCGGGCAACCGCAACTTCGAAGGCCGCGTGTCGCCCGATGTGAAGGCCAACTACCTGGCCTCGCCGCCGCTGGTCGTCGCCTATGCCATCGCCGGCAGCATCCGCACCGATTTGACCACCGAGAGCCTCGGCACCGGTGCCGATGGCCAGCCGGTTTACCTCAAGGACATCTGGCCGACCAACCAGGAAGTCGCCGCAATGGTGCTGTCCTCGGTCACCGCCGGCATGTTCCGTGAACGCTATGCCGATGTCTTCCTGGGCGATGAACGCTGGCAGGCGATCAAGATCGAAGGCGGTGCCACCTACAAGTGGAATTCCGGCTCCACCTATGTGCAGAATCCGCCCTATTTCGAAGGCATGACGATGACGCCCAGGGCGACCGAAGACATCGCCGGCGCGCGTCCGCTCGCCATTTTCGGCGATTCGATCACCACCGACCACATTTCCCCGGCCGGCTCGATCAAGCAGGCGTCGCCCGCCGGCGTCTATCTGAACGAACGCCAGGTCAGCCGTGCCGAGTTCAACTCCTATGGCGCGCGCCGCGGCAACCATGAGGTGATGATGCGCGGCACCTTCGCCAACATCCGCATCAGGAACGAGATGCTGCCCGGCGTCGAGGGCGGCGTGACGAAGCATATCCCGTCGGGCGAGCAGCTGGCGATCTTCGATGCCGCCGAACGCTACAAGGCCGAAGGCACGCCGCTGATCGTCGTCGCCGGCAAGGAATATGGCACCGGCTCGTCGCGCGACTGGGCCGCCAAGGGCACCACGCTGCTGGGCGTCCGCGCCGTCATCGCCGAAAGCTTCGAGCGCATCCACCGCTCCAACCTCGTCGGCATGGGCGTGCTGCCGCTGCAGTTCGCGGACGGCGTCGACCGCAAGACCGCCGGCCTCGACGGCACCGAGACCTTCGACATCACCGGCGTCGCCTCGCTGAAGCCGCGCCAGATGCTGGAGGTCGCCTTCACCCGCGCCGACGGCACCACCGGCAGCTTTTCGACGCTGTGCCGGATCGATACCGAGCAGGAGCTGGAATATTTCTACGCCGGCGGCATCCTGCCCTATGTGCTGCGCAAGCTGGCGGCCTGACCCGCCGGCAAGTTGTCGCACATCGGCGGAATGCGAGAAACCCCATGACTCGTTAACCCTGCGTATCTATTGGTGCGACAGGGGCGATTCACGGGGGACTTCCATGACGTTGGCACATTTCCGCACGGCCATGCTGGCCGGCGTTCTCGGCATGTCGGCACTGCCGGCCACGGCTGTGACGATCGAGTTGCGCAACACCGGCGGTGTCGAGGTCGGCACCGATGCCTATCGGGGCTTTTCTGCCGCCGCCAACTTCTGGGAACAGATCCTGCGCGACGATATCACGGTAAAGCTCAATGTCGGCTATGCGGCCCTCGGCCCCGGCATTCTCGGTTCGACCGGGTCGATAACCAACAGCATCTTCATCGACTCCTATCGCTCGTCGCTCGCCGGCGACCGGACCTCGGCGCTCGACGCCAGCGCCGTCGCCAATTTCAGCCCGCTGGTCGCCAGCACGTTCGCGCCGGGCCGCGGCGCCGTCGACGCCATCATTTCCGGGCCCAAGGTCGATGGCAACGGTGTCAACACCAGCCCGCTGACCCGCGTCTGGGATGCCGACGGCAGCACCAACAACACCGGCATCTCGATGAACACGTCGCTGATGAAGGCGGTGGGTCTGACGCCGACCTATACCGGCGCCAATGCCGCCATCCAGGCCGACGGCTCGATCAGCTTTTCGACGGGTTTCGCGTCGAGCTTCGACTTCGATCCGACCGACGGCATCACCGCCGGCCAGTTCGATTTCGTCGCCATCGCCATCCACGAGATCGGCCATGCTCTGGGCTTCCGCTCGGGCGTCGACGTTTACGATACCAACACGAACTTCGCCAACAATCTCAATAATTTCGTCTTCATGACCCAGCTCGACCTGTTCCGCTACAGCGCCGATCCGCTCGGCCTGGGCGGCGGCGGGCCGGTCCTCGACTGGGGTATCGGCGGCACGCTTGTCGATGGCTATGCGCCCTATTTCTCGATCGACGGCGGCGCGACCGCGCTGTTCGGCAATACCTTTTCCACCGGCCGCACCTTCGGCGATCGCCAGCAGGCCTCGCACTGGAAGGACGCTGCCCCCGGCGCATTCCAGCTCGGCCTGCTCGATCCGACTGCGGCGCGCGGCCAGCAGGGCATCATCACCAGCCTCGACCTCGCCGCCTATGACGCCATCGGCTGGGACATCAAATACGACGTCCTGGCCAATTCCGGCCGCTATTTCTCGACCGCCGGCATCGGCGCGCTGCCCGAACCGGGCAGTTGGGCGATGCTGATCGCCGGTTTCGGCCTGACCGGCGCCGTGATGCGCCGCCGTCGCGCCGTTGCCGCTTGAAAAGCACGAATAGCCTGGAGTCACGCCGTCGGCCCCAAGCCGGCGGCGTCACCGTACAATTCCGTAACGATACGCGCCGGTAACAGGGCATCGTGCCGACCAGGCGATCCGTCCGGCTGCGTCGCAAGACGGGCACGAAGATAATTTGTCGCAGCGGCCCTGCCACCATTGTGCGAGCGACCGCCGACCGCGCGATCCGACTTTCCCGTTAGCGATTTGTAAAGACAAGTCAGCATACGTTGCCATCACTGGTTCATTACTTAGTGGGGTTGCGTAGTTTATGAAGAAGATTGTTCTTGCACTGTCCACGTCAGTGTCCGCCGCAGTGCTCGTCACGGCGCCCGCAATGGCTATCGAGCCGGTCACCGGTCCCGACGACGGCTTCGGCCGGCCCGGCCCCAGCGCCCCGGTGGTGCCGGCGCTGAAATCCGCCAGCGGTTCGCGCAACGGCCTGAACTGGACAGCGGTCAGCCGCATCATCGGCCAGACCCCGACTTCCGACGCCCTGCCCGGCACCCCCGCCAACAGCATCGGCGGCGGCGACCCGATCTATTTTCCCGGCGCCAACAAGCGTGGCACCGTCGCGCTGATCATCGAGCGGCCCGAAGGCCTGTTCATCTGCTCGGGCAGCGTCATCGGCGGCGGGCTTTCCATCGCCACTGCCGGCCATTGCGTCAGCGACGGCTTCGGCACCGCCAACCCGATCCGCACCACGGCCTATTTCTTCGCAGGCGACCCCGATGAACGCACCCCGTTCCAGACCGAAGGCGTCGCCATCGACATCACCCGCTATTACGTCAATCCGGGCTATACCGGCGAAGTCATCGACCAGAACGACATCGCCATCCTGCGCCTGGCCGAAGCCGCGCCGGAATTCGCCAATGTCTACGACCTTTACCTCGGTGACATCGGCGGCAGCGAGTTCAATGTCGCCGGCTATGGCACGCGCTCGACCGTCGGCGGCGCCGCCGGCAACACGCCGCCCGCCGGCGCCCGCACCGGCTGGCTGCGCGAAGGCGACAATCTGTACGATTATGCCTGGGGTGATGCCGCATTCGGTGGCTTTTTCACCGATCGCGACGCCAATGGCGAAAACTTCTTCGGCACCGCCGACGTCGAATTCAGCTATGTCTCCGACTTCGACAACGGCCTCGCGGCACAGGACCAGTCGTGCAACATCGCCGGGGCCGTCGGTGCCCCGGCCGGCTTCGGCTGCGACCTCGGCCTTGGCGCCCGCGAAGTCGGCATTGCCGGCGGCGATTCGGGCGGCCCCGGCTTTATCGACGGCAAGCTGGCATCGATCAATTCCTATGGCCTGACCTTCGGCGCGCCATTCGGCGATTTCGGCGGCGGCCTGAATGCCGGCTGGGGCGAATTCAGCGGCTATGTGCCGATTTTCATCCATGCCGACTTCATCCGCGGCGTGGTTCCCGAACCGTCGAGCTGGGCGATGCTCATTGCCGGTTTCGGCCTGACGGGCGCCGCCATGCGCCGCCGCCGGGTCGCCACCATCGCCTGATCGACCACCGCCGGACGTGACGTTCGACAGGATGGCCGGCCGTGGCGACACGGCCGGCCTTTCCGTGCGCGCGGCCATCGTTTCCATGCCGCAATTTTATTCGTGCTGCACCGCGAGATGCTGTTGACTTCAACAGTCATTACCGACAGTTTTGGTTAACGGATCGATTGCAAGGGTTGCGGTCGTCACGGCACAGGGGGACAGCATGCGTTTGGGCTATCTTGCAGCGGCTACGGCCATGCTGCTCTCGTCTGGTGCGGCGCTCGCGGTCCAGACACCGATCCAGTTCAATCTCATCAACATCGGCGGCGTCGATCCCGGCACCAACGCCTACAAGGGCTTCACTGCCGCCGCCAACTATTGGTCGAGTGTGCTGACGACGACGTCGGCGGCGCCGATCACGATCAACCTCCAGGTCGGCTTCCAGTCGCTCGGGCCGGGGATCCTCGGTTCGACCGGCAGTGCGCGCACGATCCGGGCGGCGGTCAACGTTTCGAACCGCATCGCCACCTTCGGCAACACCAGTCTCGATGCTGCCCTGGTTCGCCCGACCCTTTACGATGGTGAATATGGCGCCGGCACCGCGCTCAACATGTACACGCCGGGGTATACCGGCGAAGATGGCGGCGTTCCGTTCGGCATCAATAACGAGACCAAGGTCTACGACACCGACGGCAAATACAATGCCACCTTCATCGCGGTGAATACCGCGAACGCCCGCGCCATCGGCTACGACCTCGGCAGCACGATCGACGGCACGATCCAGTTCAGCTCGGACTTCAAGTTCGACTTCAACCCGCGCAACGGCATCATGGCCGGCACTACCGACTTCTACGCCGTCGCCATCCACGAGATCGGCCATGCGCTCGGCTTCGTCAGCGGCGTCGACGATTACGACTTTCTCGGCACCGGTGGCCCAGCGGCAACCGAGGATTGCGGCGGCTTCCAGTGCCAGGATTATCTGGCCCAGGAGGATTGGTGGGGCACGACGCTCGACCTGTTCCGCTATTCCGAAGCCGGGCGTCTCGACTGGACGACCGAAACCGCCAGCTATTTCTCGATCGATGGCGGCGTCACCGCCTATCAGGATGGTCTCCTGTCGACGGGCAGCTTCAACGGCGACGGCTGGCAGGCCTCGCACTGGAAGGCACCGCAGGTCGAGGTCGACGGTGAACTGTTCTTCAGCTGCGCCCGCGACAAAAAGGGTATCATGAACCCCTATATCTGCAGCGGCCGCGAAGGCGTGCTCACCGGCCTCGACCTCGCTGCGTTCGATGCCATCGGCTACAACACCAACGTCAATCTGCTTACCTACAACAAGACGACGGCGCAGATTGCCTTTGATCTGACCAACGTCCCGGAACCGTCGAGCTGGGCGATGCTGATCGCCGGCTTCGGCCTCACCGGCGCCGCCATGCGCCGCCGGCGGACTGCCGTCGCCGCCTGATCCAGGCTTAGCGACACGGAAAAGCCGGTCGCAGCAATGCGGCCGGCTTTTCGGCGTCTTGGGCGGAGTACGACGCCCTGGAACGCGGTCCGCGGATCAAGCTGGTCCGCTGCCGGTAACGGCTCAGGCGCGCTCGAAGATCGATTTCACCGGCTCGCCCCACACGACGATCCGCCAGCCGCGCGCCGTCGCCAGCGCCCGCAGCGCCGGGGACGGGTTGGCCGCCACCGCCTCGCCGCCGGTCGCTTCCGCCAGTTCGAACACCGGCTGGTCGGAAATATGGTCGGAATAAAAGCGCATGTGCCCGTCCGGCGCGCCGGCGCGGGCCAGCCAGGCGTCGATCAGCCGGCGCTTGGCATCGCCATAGCAGTTCTCGCCGCCAAGCCGGTTGTGCAACCGGTCCTCGTCCCAGCGTGACGGCGTGGCGATGACGTCGTCGAAGCCGAGTTTCTGGGCGATGGCACGGACATAATATTCGTTCGACGCCGTCGCCACCACCAGCCGCCGCCCCTCGGCGCGATCGGCGGCGATCTGGTCGATGGCGCCCGGAAAGACATTGTCGGCGATGGTCCGGTCGGCAAAGGCCTCGGCCGCCGCCTGCAACCGCGCCCGCGACACGTGCCGCCCCATGAACAACCGGTGGCCGATCTCCTTCAATCGGCCGCGGGTGATCAGCCGCGTCGCATAAGCGGTCAGCGCCACCACCAGCAGCGGCGCCAGCAGCAGCCGCAGCGGCGCCTCGCGCCGCGCCCAGAACAGCAACCAGGGCGTCCAGGTGCCGCTGCGCGTTATCGTCCTGTCCATGTCATAGATGCTGATATCCGCCATGCCTGCCACTATACCCACTGCCTGTCCGGCGTTCCCTGCCCGGCCTTATCACTTGCTCCCGTCGCGGCAATCCCGCACCTATGGCGCGGCATGACCATCCCGACACTCGAAGACTCTGGCCAAGGCACCGGCACCGCCGGAGAGGCCCGGCGGCTGGCGGTGCGCGGCGACCTGACGATGGCCCATGTCGGCGCGATCGCCGGCCCGCTGCGCGCCATCCCGCCGGCGGGGCACGACCTCGCCATCGACCTGTCGGGCATCGACCGCATCGATACCGCCGGGGCCTGGCTGATCCACCGTATGGTGCAGGACTGGGGCGCCGCAGGCGTGCCCGCGCGGGTCGAAAATGCCTCGCCCGATGCCGATCGGCTGATCGCTGAAGTCGCCGCCAATGATCGCCCGGTGCCATGCCATGTGCCGCGCGGCAACAGCGCGCTCGACCAGCTCGTCCGCATCGGCAATGCCGTATTCGTCATCACCGAAAACATCGGGAAAATCCTCGCCTTTCTCGGCCAGACGCTGATCGTGCTGGCGCAAACGCTCGTCGGCCGCCGGCCGCTGCGCTGGCACGCCGTCATTCACCAATGCGAGGCCATTGGAGTCAACGCGCTGGCCATCGTCGGGCTGCTGTTGTTTCTGGTCGGCATCGTCGTCGCCCAGCAGGGCGCCGTGCAGCTGCGCCAGTTCGGAGCGGAGGTCTTCGTCGTCAATTTGATCGGCCGCGGCACCTTCCGCGAGCTCGGCCTGCTGCTGACGGCGATCATGGTCGCCGGCCGCTCCGCCTCGGCCTTCGCCGCGCAGATCGGCTCGATGAAACTGAACCAGGAGGTCGACGCGCTCGAAACCATCGGCATGTCGCCGATCGAGGTGCTGGTCATCCCGCGTGTCATCGCCATGGCGATTATGCTGCTGCTGCTCGGCTTCTACGGCTCGGTCATGGCGGTGATCGGCGGCGGCCTGTTCTGCTGGGTCTCGCTCGGCATCCCACCGGTGTCGTTCATCCAGCGCCTGCAGGAGGCGACGCCGCTGTCCGATCTCGTCATCGGCCTCGTCAAGGCACCGGTCTTCGGCTTCATCGTCGCGCTGATGGGCTGCTACCAGGGCATGCAGGTCACCGGGAACGCCGAATCGGTCGGCCAGCGCACCACCCAGGCAGTCGTCGAATCGATCTTCATCGTTATCGTGCTCGATGCGTTCTTCGCGGTGTTCTTCTCGGCGCTGGGGTATAACTGATGGCGCCCGCACTGTCCCCGACTCTCGCCGACGATGCCGATGTCGTCATCCGCGTCCGCGGCCTGAAGAGCGCCTTCGGCAGCCAGGTCATCCACGACGGCCTCGATCTCGACGTCGCGCGCGGCGAGATCCTCGGCGTCGTCGGCGGCTCGGGCACCGGCAAATCGGTGCTGATGCGCGCCATCATCGGGCTGCAGACGCCGGTGGCGGGCACGGTCGAGATCTTCGGCACCGACGTCAGCCACATGGATGCCGCCGCCGCCAAGGACCTGCGCCGCAAATGGGGCGTGCTGTTCCAGGAAGGCGCGCTGTTCTCGTCGCTGACGGTTGCCGAGAATATCGAGGTGCCGATGCGCGAATTCCTCGACCTGCCGGTGGCGCTGATGGACGAACTCGCCGGCTTCAAGGTCAGCATGGTCGGGTTGCCGCCGGAGGCCGGGCCGAAATTCCCGTCGGAACTGTCGGGCGGCATGAAAAAACGCGCCGGCCTGGCGCGCGCCCTGTCGCTCGATCCCGAACTGCTGTTCCTCGATGAACCGACCGCCGGGCTCGACCCGATCTCGGCAGCGGCGTTCGATGAATTGATCAAGGTGCTGAAGCAGACGCTCGGCCTGACGGTGTTTCTCATCACCCATGACCTCGACACGCTGCACGCGATCTGCGACCGGGTGGCCGTGCTCGCCGATCAGAAAGTGCTCGCCGTCGGCACCATCCCCGAACTGCTCGAATTCGATCATCCCTGGGTGCGTGAGTATTTCTCCGGTCCGCGCGGGAGAGCCGCGAACAAGCCCGATGGCAAGCCGGCGCCCGCCGCGGCGCCCAAGCCCGCAATGGAAAACACCTGATGGAAACCCGCAGCAACAACGCCATCGTCGGCGCCGTCGTCGTCGCGCTGACGATCGCCATGTTCGGCGCGGTCATCTGGCTGGCGCGCTTCACCGGTTCCGACGACCAGCATTTCGACATCTTCTTCAAGCAGTCCATCACCGGTCTCGCCAATGGTTCGCCGGTCGCCTTCAACGGCGTGCCGGTCGGCAAGATCGAACAGATCAAGCTGCTGCCCGACACGCCGCAGTTTGTGCGTGTCCGCATCGCCGTCGCCGAGGACGTGCCGGTGCTGAAGGGCACCACCGCCACCGTCGAAGGCGTCGGCTTCACCGGCGTCAGCCAGATCCAGCTCTCGGGTGCCATGCAGGGCGCCGAGCGCATCACCGAGCTTGGCCCCTATGGCGTCCCTGTCATCCCGCCGCGGGTCGGCGGCTTCGGCGCGCTGCTCGCCAATGCGCCGGAATTGCTCAACAACGTGTCCAAGCTGACGGAGCGCCTGGCCGAAGTGCTCAACCCCGCCAATCGCGAGAGCATCGCCGGCATCCTGCGCAACACCGACCGCGCCGCCGGCGCGCTCGCCGATCGCGCACCGGAAATCGCCGCCACGATCACCGAGGCGCGCGCCACGCTGAAGGCCGCCACCGGCACGCTGCAGCGTATCGACAAGCTGGCGGCATCGACCGACGCGCTGCTCAACGAGGATGGCAAGCCGCTGGTCGGCGACCTGCGCCGCGCCATCAAATCGGCGGAAACCAGCCTGTCGCGGATCGATGCGCTGACCGCCAGTGCCCAGCCGGGCCTTGAAACGCTCAGCACCCAGACCCTGCCCGCCGCCGGCCAGCTCATCCGCGAACTGCGCGAAGTCACCGGCAACCTGGGCGCCATCGCCGCCAAGCTCGACGAGGATCCCGCCGGCGCGCTGGTCGGCGGCCGCACCCTGCCCGATTATGTGCCGCCTAAAGCGAAAGAAACGAAATGAAGCCACCCTATGTCGCCATGGCGGCAGCCTTTGCGCTGACGGCCTGTGGCCCGCTCGTCCAGATCGGCGGCAACGCCAAGCCACCGGGATCGCTGCTGACGCTGACCGCGACCGCCACGCCGGGTGCGCCGACCGGCCCCGTCGCCAGCAGCGGCACGCTCGCCGTGGAGGTGCCGGCCGTGCCCGCCGCGCTGCAGACGCTGCGCCTGCCGGTCACCACCAGCGCCACCGAAGTCACCTATCTCGTCGGCGCCATCTGGGCCGAACAGCCGGCGCGCCAGTTCCAGCGCCTGCTCGCCGACACGCTGACCGCCGGCGGCCAGGCCGTGGTCGACACCCGCCAGTCGAACATCAGCCCGGCCCGCACGCTGACCGGCACGCTGCGCGACTTCGGTCTCGATGCCCGTGACCCGGCTGCCATGGTCGTCCGCGTCCGCTACGATGCTCAGATCGCCGCGCCGCGCGCCACCGAGGTCGCGCTGCGGCGTTTCGAAGCAAGCGAAGCCGTCGCCAGCAGCGATCCGGTCACCGTCGCCGCCGCGCTCAACCGCGCCGCCAACCGCGTTGCCGCCGATGTCGCAGGCTGGACCCGCAGGTAACTTGCGAGCCAACGGCAGCGGCGTAGAATAAGAAAAAACCTTGGGAGACCCGACGATGCCCTATGTCCGTCCCGACGTGCAGAACCTGCTGTCGATGCTCGCCGCCCAGCCCGGCCCCAGGATGGAGGACGGCGATGCCGAAACCGCCCGCGCGATGATGAAGATGATGGGGGCGATGGTCGAGGCGCCGCGGCCCGACATTGCCGAAATCAAGGACCTGAGCATCGCCAGCCCGCACGGCCATGCTATCCCGGCGCGGCTGTACCGCAGCACGCTCGCCACCGATCCGGCACCGGTCGTGATTTTCTATCACGGCGGCGGCTGGGTCATCGGCGATCTCGATGTCTATGATTCGCTCTGCGCCGAGATATGCCGCGTGCTGAACATGACCGTCGTGTCGATCGACTATCGACTCGCCCCCGAGCATCGGTTCCCGGCGGCCACCGAGGATTGCCTGGCCGCCACCGAATGGCTGGCGCGCAGCCCGGCGGAGATCGGCCATGCCGTCACCGGTGTCGTCCCGGCCGGGGACAGCGCCGGCGGCAACCTCGCCGCCGTCGTCAGCCAGGAACTCGGCGCCAGCCTGCCGGTGCCGATCCTGGCGCAATGGCTGATCTACCCCGGCGTCGACATGACGGCGAACACCGGCTCGATGGTCGATTTCGCCGATGGCTATCTGCTCACTGCCGGCGGCATGCAGTGGTTCACCGAACATTACATGGGCGACGCCGACCTGTTGCACCCCCGCGCCTCGCCGCTGCACGCCTCGTCGCTCGCCGGCCAGCCGGCAACGTTGGTCTTCACCTGCGGCCTCGACCCGCTGCGCGACCAGGGCCGTGCCTATGCCGCCAAGCTGATCGCCGCTGGCGTCCGCACCATCTTCCGCGAGGCCGACGGCCAGATCCACGGCTCCGTGACCTTGCGCGGCGGCATCCCGAGCGCCCAGGACGATCTCCACGCCAATCTGCGCGACCTGAAGACCCTGATCGACGAAGCCATCGCCGCCCTTCCGGCCCAGCAGCAGGCCGCATGACCGACACGACCACCCCGCGCGAGCACCCGTCGGGCCTGCCCTATCGCCCCTGCGTCGGCATCATCCTCGTCAATGCCGAGGGCAAGGTCTTCGTCGGCCAGCGCCTCGATTCAAAGCTGGAGGCCTGGCAGATGCCGCAGGGGGGCATCGACCCCGGCGAGGAACCGGCAACCACCGCGCTGCGCGAGCTCGAAGAGGAAACCGGCATCAAGCCGCACCTCGTCGAAATCGAGGCCGAGACGCCGCACTGGCATTATTACGACCTGCCCGACGACATGGTCGGCACCATCTGGAAGGGCAGATATGCCGGCCAGCGCCAGAAATGGTTCCGCATGGCATTCCGCGGCACCGACGCCGATGTCGCGATCGACACACCGCATCCCGAATTCAAGGCCTGGCGCTGGACCGCGATCGACACGCTGGTGGAGCTGGCAGTGCCGTTCAAGCGCGACCTCTATGCCGATGTGATCGCCGCCCTCTGCCGGTGACACTGCAGCGCTTCGTCGACGCCCAGGCGCCGGTCTATGTCCGGGTGCTGCGCGAGCTGACCTTCGGCGACAAGGTCACCCACTGGATGTGGTTCATCTTCCCGCAGTTGCGCGGGCTGGGGTACAGCGAGAAGGCACGCTTCTACGGGCTGGAATCGCTCGACGAGGCGACCGCCTATCTCGCCCATCCGCTGCTGGGACCACGCCTCATCCGCTGCTGCGAAGCCATGCGCCCCCACGCCGATGTCGGCGCGGCCTTCGTCCTCGGCGACGTCGATGCGGCGAAGTTCCGATCCTGCCTGACGCTGTTCGCCCGGGTACCCGGCGCTCCGCCGGTGTTCGCGGACCTGCTCGACCTGTTTTACGCAGGCGAGGCAGACGCGAGCACCGTGCGACTGCTAGCCCCCTAGGCCGCCACGAAAGTACGGCGACGCCGCCGCGCGGCCCCGACGAGGCCGAAGCCGACGATCAGCATCGCCCAGCTGGCTGGCTCGGGCACGGTGGCGCCGGCGCCGTCGGCGGCATCGAGCGAGAAGGCGGCCGAACGGTCGGGGTAGAAGGTCGACGGGCTGAAAAAATTGCCCGACTGGTAAAGCGAGCCGCCAGGATTGGCGTAGGCAGGGATCGACAGGCCGGCCGGATTGAAGAAGCTGATCGCATAATCACCGGCCGCCAGCGCCAGGCTGCCGATATCGACGGTGACCAGCGCCCGGGTGCGCTCGCCCGTCATCAGCGACTGCACGTTGGTGAACTGCGCGGGCGCAAAGTCATAGCTGGCTATGCCGGCACCCGGCAGCGCGCCATCACGGGCAAAAAATCCCAGGTTGACGGAATTGCCGGCATAAAAGGTCGTGTCGATCGCGAAGGTGACGGTGTTGATCGTCGCGGCACTGGCCAGCGAGAAACTGTCATAGATCCGGAACGGCAGGAATGCATTGCAGCTGCTGCAATAGCCGGCGACGACCGGCGCGACGGTCAGGTCGGGTAGCGACTGGAAGACCGTGGCGGCACTCGCCGGCGCGGCAATGGCAAGAGCGAGAACGGCGAAAATTGCTGGCTGCATGGCGTGATCCCTGGCGCAGTCGCCCCCACGACCGTGTTAACCCCCGCCAGCAGATACGACGCCGGCGCAACCAAGGTTTCGGCATTATTAATTTCATTAGCCAACGGCGTTGGGGGTGGCGCTCGCAGCTACTCCTCGAACCCCACGAAAACCGCCGCCTCGTCCACCGATTTCCGCCGCGACACCACCGCATTGGCCGGAAATTCCTCATCCGGCCAGCCCATCGCCACGCAGATCATGATGACCTGGTCGTCGGCGATGCCGGCATGTTCGCGCACCACCGGCGATTGCATGATGCCCTGGCTGTTGATCACGCAGCCGAGCCCGCGCGACCAGGCGGCGTTGACCAGCGCGTTGGTGACCGCGCCGCAGTCGAACGGCCCGATGTCGCTGCCGTGGATCGACCGGTCATAGGTGACGACGATCGACACCGGGGCGTCGAACTGGCGAAAGCCGCGCAGCACCCAGTCGGTCCGCTTGTCCTTGTTGTCGCGCTCGATGCCCATGGCGCCGAACAGCTGCTTGGCGATCTCGATCTGGCGCTCGCGGTGCGGCCCGGCATATTCGCCGCCACCACGGAATTCGCGCGACGACGGTACGCCGGCGAGGTTGCGCTCGGTATTCCCCGCGCGGATCCGATCGAGCGGTTCGCCGGTGACGACGGTGAAGTTCCACGGCTGGGTGTTCAGCGACGACGGCGCCCGCATGGCGAGCGCGATCACCTCGCGGATCAGCGCCTGCGGGACCGCATCGGGCCTGAAGCCGCGGATGCTGCGCCGCCCGGTCACGACGGCGTCATAGCTGGCATCGGTCATCGCATCATCCTGCAGCGGCGGCGCACGCACGCCTTTGCCGCAGTTAGGTCGTGAACTCGCAAATGTCATGCCCCGTCATGGCGCCGCCTGGCGCCACCCGCAGGGCGGTCCGGAGAATGACATTTGCGAGTTCACGACCTAGGCGCGCGGCGCCGCCAGCGTAAAGCCCCGCCGCCGCCGCGCCGCCGCCCCGACCAGGCCGAAACCGGCGATCAGCATGACCCAGCTTTCCGGCTCGGGCACCAGGCTGATGCGCAGCACCTCGCCACGCCCGGCCGCCGCGCTGAAATTGGCGATGTAGAAATCACCATCGTCGCCGATGGCAAGCCCGGTCGGCGTCACCAGCCCGCGGCTGAAGATCGTCGACCGCGTGCCGTCGGCCGCCAGCCGCACCAGCGCGCCGCCGGTCCCCGGCCCGAGCAGGCCATCGGCATCGAGTTCGAGCACATAGAGATTGCCATCGGCGCCGAACGCCAGGTCGGTGATGTTGGTGAAGCCGGTGCCGAACACCGACACATCGCCGCCCGGCGTCACCCGATAGACCTGCGCCGCCCCGGGGGTGAACGGAAACCCGGTCAGCTCCGCCACATAATAACTGCCGTCGGGCCCGACGACGACGCCCGTCGACACCGAATCGCTCGGAAAGCCGCCGCCGATGTCGCGGCCGGGGAACGTCGCCACCAGCGCCACGCTGCCGTCATCGCCGGCGCGCAGCAGCGCATTGGCGCCGGCATCGGTCACCAGGAAACCGTCCGACAGGCGGGCCATGTGATAGGGGTTGCTGTCGACCGGGCCGCCGGCGGGGTTGTTGGCGCCTTCATAGGCGGAAATGTCGGCGATGCTGGCGGGCGACCCGCCGGTGAACGACATCACGCGGCCAAGGTTCAGCGCCGCCGGCGCCGAGCCCAGTGCGCCGGCGCGTACCGCCGGGTCGGCGCCCAGGCCGATGACGACATAGCCGGTGCCGTCGGCACCAAAGGCGATGTCCTGCGGCCCGGCGGTTTCACCGGTGACGATCGCCGACAGCGACGGCAGGCCGACGACGATGCGGCTCTGGCTGCCACCGGCAAAGCGGGTGATCGAGCCGGTTTCGCCGAACCGATAGGTGGCGCCGCGGATATCGACCGTCGGCCCGGTACCGGCAGGATCGAGAAAGCCCGACTCCGCGATATACAAGGCACCGTCGCCACCAAATGCGAGCCCGCGCGGATTGTTGAGCCCGCTGACGATCGCCGATGCCGCATAGCCGGCGAGTGCCGGGCTGGCGGAGACGAGGGCGGCAGATGCGGCGACGGCAATACGCTGGATGCAGGTCACGCCCATGGCCATTCTCCCTCGAACAGACACGGCCCGGTCATTCCGGGCGCGCAAACGTAGTGATGTCAATAGATTATCACGGCTGCCGCGCAGCCGGCAAGCGCCGCCGAGCCGATCTTATGGGGAAGGAGGCAGCTCTTTAGATCAGCCCCGCCAGCGGGCTGGACGGATCGGCATAGCGCCGCCTTGCCATCCGCCCGGCGCGATAGGCCAGCCGGCCGCTCTCGACGCCCAGCTTCATCGCCCGCGCCATCAAGATCGGGTCCCTGGCCTCGGCGATGGCGGTGTTCATCAATACGCCGGCGCAGCCCAGCTCCATCGCCGCCGCGGCATCGGACGCGGTGCCCACGCCGGCGTCGACGAGCACCGGCACCTTCGCGCCTTCGATGATCATGCGGATGGTCACCGGGTTCTGGATACCCAGCCCCGAGCCGATCAGGCTGCCGAGCGGCATGATCGCGCAGGCGCCCAGATCCTCAAGCTTCTTCGCGGCGATGGGGTCGTCGGCGCAATAGACCATGACGTCGAAGCCCTCCTTGACCAGGATTTCGGTCGCCCGCAGCGTTTCGGCCATGTCGGGATAGAGCGTCCGCGCCTCGCCGAGCACCTCGAGCTTGACGAGGTTCCAGCCCCCCGCCTCGCGCGCTAGCCGCAGCGTGCGCACGGCATCGTCGCCGGTGAAGCAGCCGGCGGTGTTGGGCAGATAGGTGAATTTCTTGGGGTCGATGAAGTCGGTCAGCATCGGCTGGCCCTTGTCCATGACATTGACCCGCCGCACGGCGACGGTGACGATTTCAGCCCCCGATGCCTCCAGCGCCGCGGCATTCTGGGCGAAGTCCCTGTATTTGCCGGTGCCGACGATCAACCGCGACTTGAACTTGCGCCCGGCAACCTCCCAGCCGTCGTCATCATCCTGGCCGCCGCCGACGAAATGCACGATCTCCAGCTGGTCGCCGTCATGCAGCGTCACCGCATCGAAGGTCGACCGCGGCACGATCTCCAGGTTGCGCTCCACCGCCACCTTGGTCGCATCGAGCGCCAGCGCGCCGAGCAGGCCGATGATGCTGGTACCGGCGGCCAGGCGGCGCGGCTCGCCATTGAGGGTCACTTCGATCATCGCCTGCATATGGCCTCTCGCGGCGGGGAGCGGAAGGTGGCGTTTGTCGCGGCCCGCCGTATAGTCTGCCCATGTCGGCAAATCTCGTCCTCGTCCTCAATGGGCCCAATCTCAACCTGCTCGGGTCGCGAGAGCCCGAAATCTATGGCCATGACACGCTCGACACCATTGCGGTGATGCTGGAGGACCAGGCGACCGCGCTGGGGCTGGAGATCGACCTGCGCCAGTCCAACCACGAGGGCCATCTCGTCGACTGGCTGCACGAGGCCGGATCGCGGCGCTGCCGGGCGGTCATCCTCAACGCCGGCGCGCTGACCCACACCTCGATCGCGCTGCACGACGCGATCAAGGCGATCCCGGTGCCGGTCATCGAGGTGCATCTGTCGAATCCCCAGGCGCGCGAGCCATTTCGCCATCATTCGACGATCAGCGCCGTCGCGCGCGGCAGCATCTGCGGATTCGGCGCGCAATCCTATGCGCTGGCGCTGGACGCGGCGGCGCGCTTGCGGCAATGAAACAGCCCTCGGGGTAAAGCCAAGGACATAATATGCCAGAGGGCAGCGGAATTCAGGTCGATACGGCGCTGGTGCGCGAATTGGCCGAATTGCTCGAATCGAGCCACCTCACCGAAATCGAGGTGAAGGACGGCGACCGCACCATCCGCGTGGCCCGCACCGCCGCCGCGGTCACCGCCGGCTATGCCCCGGCTTATGCGCCGCCGGCGGCCGCCGCGCCGGCAGCCGCAGCCGCAGCACCGGCCGCCGCCGCGCCAGATGACTGGAAAACCCATCCCGGCCTCGTCAAGTCGCCGATCGTCGGCACTGCCTATCTGACGCCCGAGCCCGGCGCCGCGCCCTATGTTTCCGAGGGTGAAACCGTCGCCGTCGGCGCGACGCTGCTGATCATCGAGGCGATGAAGGTGATGAACCCGATCACCGCGCCCAAGGCCGGCAAGGTCCTCAAGATCCTCATCCGGAGCGAACAGCCGGTCGAATACGACGAACCCCTCGTGGTCATCGAATAGGCGTGGCCATGTTCGGCAAGGTTCTCATCGCCAATCGCGGCGAAATCGCCCTCCGTGTCCATCGCGCCTGCCGCGAGATGGGCATCCGCACCGTCGCCGTGCATTCGACCGCCGATGCCGACGCCATGCACGTCCGCCTCGCCGACGAGGCCATCTGCATCGGGCCGCCATCGGCGACCGACTCCTATCTCAACATTCCCGCCATCATCTCCGCCGCCGAAATCGCCCAGGCCGATGCCATCCACCCGGGCTATGGCTTCCTCAGCGAAAACGCGCGCTTTGCCGAGATCGTCGAGCAGCACAAGATCGTCTGGATCGGCCCCGATCCGGAACATATCCGCAAGATGGGCGACAAGGTCGAGGCCAAGCGCACCGCTGCCAAGCTCGGCCTGCCGCTGGTGCCGGGCAGCGACGGCCCGGTCGCGACGCCCGAGGAAGCCATCCAGGTCGCCAACGACATCGGCTATCCGGTGCTGATCAAGGCGGCTTCCGGCGGCGGCGGCCGCGGCATGAAGGTCATCCCCGATGCCGCCAGCCTGCCCGGCCTGATGCGCCAGGCCCAGAACGAAGCGAAGGCCGCGTTCGGCGACGACACCGTCTATATCGAGAAGTACCTCAGCGAGCCGCGCCACATCGAATTCCAGGTCTTCGGCGACGGCAAGGGCGGCGCCGTTCACATGGGCGAGCGCGACTGCTCGCTGCAGCGCCGCCACCAGAAGGTGCTCGAGGAAGCCCCCTCCCCGGGGCTCAACGCCGACCAGCGCGCCGAAATGGGGGAGATCGTCCGCCAGGCCGTCGCGACGCTCAAATATCGCGGCGCCGGCACGATGGAATTCCTCTACGAGGACGGCAAATTCTACTTCATCGAGATGAACACCCGGCTGCAGGTCGAGCATCCGGTGACCGAAGCGGTGACTGGCCTCGACCTTGTCCGCGAACAGATTCGCGTCGCCGCCGGCCTGCCGCTGTCGGTCACCCAGGCCGACATCCGCTTCGAAGGCCATGCCATCGAATGCCGGATCAACGCCGAGGACCCGGTGACCTTCGCGCCCTCCCCTGGCCGCGTCACCGATTTCCATGCCCCCGGCGGGCTCCATGTCCGTGTCGATTCGGCGCTCTACGACGGCTATCGCATCCCGCCCTATTATGATTCCCTCATCGCCAAGCTGATCGTCTATGGCGCCAACCGCAACGACGCGCTGATGCGCCTCAGGCGCGCGCTGGAGGAGTTCGTCATCCACGGGCCGAAGACCACGATCCCGCTGCAGCAGGCGATCATCGAGGCACCCGACTTCATCGACGGCGACTATTCGATCAAGTGGCTGGAGCGCTGGCTGGCGTCGCGCCAGGACAGTTGACAGCGGCAGGCCGCAACCGCGAGGCTTGTCGTCGGCCCCAAACTGGAGTGCGATAGCGGCGATGAGTCCGCCCCTCAAATCCCGGCTCGACCCGGACGTGCTGCTGCGGGCCTATGCCAGCGGCATCTTCCCGATGGCCGATCGGTCCGACAGCCCCGACGTGTTCTGGGTCGAACCGCGCCGGCGCGGCGTGCTGCCGCTCGACCGCTTCCACCTGTCGCGCAGCCTCGCCAAGGTGCTGAAATCCGAACGCTTCGAACTGACCGCCGATCGCGCCTTCGATGCCGTGCTCGCCGGCTGCGCCGAACCGGTGCCCGGGCGCACCGAAACCTGGATCAACCCGATGATCGCCGACGCCTATCGCGAGCTGCGCCGCATGGGCCAGGCCCATTCGATCGAGGCCTGGAGCGAGGACGGCACGCTCGCCGGCGGGCTCTACGGCGTCCGGCTCGGCGGGGCGTTCTTCGGCGAATCGATGTTCACCCGGGTCCGCGACGGGTCAAAGGCCGCGCTGGCGGCGCTGGTGGCACGGCTAAAGGTCGGCGGCTTCACCCTGCTCGACACGCAATTCCTGACCGATCATCTCGCCAGCTTCGGCGGCCAGGAGCTGACCGCGCGCGCCTATCGCGCTCAATTGTCGACGGCGCTCGGCGTCGCCGCGGATTTCTTCGCGCTCGACGGCTTGTCGCCGGGAATGCGCCCGGCCGACACGGTGTCGGGGCCGGTTTCGGGAAAGCGCATCGTGCAGCTATTGACCCAGATATCGTAGCGCGGGTGCTCCAGCGGGTGGAGCGACGGGCTTTCGGCGAACATCCAGCCCGAATAGACCCGCCGCACCGGCCCGCGCGCCAGCCGCTCGTCGATCAGCAGGAAGGCGCCGGTCAGCCGCTGTTCCCAGGGCGGGGTCGTCTCGCACGTCCGCACCACGACATGCAGGCTGCCGAAATCGAACATGTCACCCGGGTGACCGACGAAAAAGCGGGTCTCGCCGGTTCGCTTGTTGATGGCACCGATGGTGACGTCGCGCTGGGCGTTGGGCGTGACGCCGGTGACGGCACGCTTCGGCGCCGCGGCCTTCGGTGCGGCGAGAGCCGATGGTGCGGCGGGCGCACCCGTCTGCGCCGCCAGCGGCGTGTTTGTCTGCGCCGCCAGCGGCGCGGCCAGCACCAGCGCCGCCAGAGCCGGCATCACGCGCATGCTATTGCGCCGCCGGTTCCGCCGCTGCGGGCGCCGCGCCATCCTTGCTGTCGCCGCCCTTGCTGTCGCCCGACCGGTTCACGAACGATCCGATCAGCCCCATCAGGTCGGCGGCGCCCGAGGTCTCGGTGATTTCCTCGCCGGGCTTCAGCATCGTCGAATCGCCGCCGGGCGTCAGCTGCACATAGGTGCCGCCCAATATGCCCTCGGTGGTGATCGCCGCGCTCGAATCGATCGGCAGCTTCAGCGCCTTGTCGATGCTGATCTGCAGCACGGCCTCGTACGATGCCGGATCGAGGCTCTGCGACTGGACGCGGCCGACGCGGATGCCCGACATGCGCACGTCGGTGCCGGCCGACACGCCGGCGACATTGGGGAAGCGCGCCTTCAGCACATAGCCGTCGACGGTCGCGCCGGCCTGGGTGCGCTGATAGGCGAACAGCACGAAACCGACGGCGACAAGCACCACGATCAGCCCGACCAGCGCCTCGACGATGTTATCCTTGAACAGCGCGCGCATCAGTCTTCCGGCGTCCAGGCGGTATAGTCGCCGGTGGCGCGTGCCCGGCGCCCGCCGGCATCGAGGCTGCCCGACGGCACATGCGCGGTCACCGTGCCGGTCTGGTTGGGCAGCCACGGCTGCTCCCACACCCGCGGCGTCATCGGCCGCTCGCTCGGCGGCAGCGCCACCGTCTTGCGCATCCACAGATGCCATTCGGGCGGCACCCGCGTCGCCTCCGGAATGCCGTTGTAGATCACCCAGCGCCGTTCATCGCGGCCGGTGCCGCTGCGATAATAGATGTTGCCCTGGTCGTCGCGACCGACCTCGCGACCGGTGCGCCGCGTCGTGATGCGGGTGCCATAGCCGGGGCCGTTCCACCATGTGAAGATGTTGCTGAGCAAACCCATGGCCTCCTACAGCCCCAATCGGCCGCGAAGTGCAAGGGGCGATGCGCGCACCCCGCCTCAGATATCGGCGGCGATGTTGATCAGCACCCGGCGCGGCAGGTTGTAGACGAGCAGCCCGCCACCGGAGACGCCGAGGCCGTAGTTGTCGAAAATGTTGCCGACCTGCGCCCGCACCGTGACCGGCGCATCACCGACCCTGAAGCGATAGCGACCGCCGAGACTCACCACCGAGCGCGGCGGCACATAGAGCGTATTGTCCTGGTTGGCGACGCGGCGGCCGGTCGATTCGAACACCGCATCGATCGAAAAGCCGCTGTTCGGGAAGCGATAATCGGCGCTGGCAAAGCTGTTGCGCAGGATCGCCGCCACCGGCTGGCGGCCGATCTCGCCGCGGTCGCGGGCCTCGCCGCTGACCTGGGGATCGAGGAACACGGTACCGGCAACGATGTTGAGGCCGGCGGCGACATTGCCCGCCAGCGACAGCTCGACGCCGCGGTTGCGGACCTCGCCGACCTCGCGGAACTCGTTGGCCGGATCGAGATCGAAGAAGGGCTTGGTGACCTCGAACACGCCGGCGACGAACTTCAGGTTCGGCCTGATCGCCCAGCGGATGCCGGCGTCGAGCTGGCGGGTGCGGATCGCCGGCGGTGCCTCGTTGATGTTGACGGCGTTGCTCGGCGGCAGCGGGCTTTCCTCCAGCCCGCGGGTGAAGCCGGCATAGACGATGACATCATCGCCGAAGCGCAGCGCCGCGGTCGCATTGGGCAGATACGGCGCATCCTTCGCGGTCGGGCGCTGGCTGCCGCCGCGGTCGCTGGCCTTGCTGTAATCGGTCTTCTGCACACCGACGCTGAATTCACCGACATCGCGCCAGGTCATCGCATAGGCGACCCCCGCCGTCGTCTGGTTGATGCGATCATGCGATTCGATGCCGAATTCGAACAACGGCTTGGCCACCGGCCGCGGCACGCCGATCAGCCGGGGGCCCAGCTCGACGACATCCTGGCCAAAGGCGCGGGTCTGTTCGCGGGCGCGGATCATGGCGATGATCGTGTGGCGGCGGTCGCCCTCGATGAAGTCGCGCGACAGCCGCAGTTCCCCCGAGGTGGAGGCAAACTTCGACGGCGCATTGGCCACGATGATCTCGTTCGCCGTACCGTCGGGCCGGGCGTCGACGAACAGGTCGGCATAGCCCTCGCGCGCATCGTTGACCGATCGGAAGATGCCGCCGCGCAGCGTCCAGGGCCCCCGCAACAGGCTGGCGGCCACGCCGAAGTTGGTCACCGTGCCGTTGGCGACCGCCCAGCTCTGGCCGTAATAGGTCTTGCGCGCCACCTCCGGCGGGAAAAACGCGCCGGCCGGCGCCACCAGCGGCTGTGCCTCCTCGGATCGATAGTCGATGCGCGAATAAAAGGGCAGGATCTCGATGCCCGGCGCCGGCCGCCAGCGCGGCATCACCGCGATCGACAGGAAGCGCGGGGTGCCGCCGAAATTGCTCTGTTCCTCGGTGTAGCCGATGCCGGCGGCGACCCCCAGCCGGCCGGCGATGATCGGGATTTCGCTATCGAGCGACACGCTCCAGCCGCCGAACGGGCCATAGTTGAGCTGCGGACTGAGCAGCAACGTGTCGCCCGCCTTGCGCAGCGCGAATTCGGCGATGCCGGTGGGTGCCGGGAACGGATAGCCCTGCGCCGACAGCCCGACGCGTACCGTGGAGCCGTTCGCCAGCCGGTCGGTCAGCGAGCCCTGCTGGTCGAAATACAGCCCCTCCAGCCGGATATTGCCCGCCGCCGACGGCGAGAAGCCGCGCACGTCGTTGGGGTTGTAGATGCCGGTGCGCTCGTTGCCGATGCTCTTGCCGAACGCGTCATCGGCCTGGGTGGTGGCGTTGTTCGCCGTGTTGCCGCCGGGGACCGGGGCCACCGGGCTGCCGCTTTTCACCTGCGCGCCGGTCGCCGTTCCTGTCGCCAGCATGGCCAGCATCCCGACACCCCAGCCGCGCAACATCCCCGTCTTCCCCCGACAATCCTGACCCTTGTCGGTATGCTAGCAGACGAGTGTGTTGCGCGTCTACGGCAGCGTCAGCGGCGCACCCGGTCGCCGGGCTTCAGCCCGATGCGCTTCGCCTCGCCGGCGTTGAGCTCGATGACGCTGGCGGCAATGCCCTCCGACGCGATGATGTCGCGCGAATAGGGCTTGCCCGGCGCCACGTTGATCACGCGATTGTCGGGCCCGACGAACACCAGGTCGAGCGGCAGCGGCGTGTTCTCCATCCAGAACGTCGCCGCCTTGGGCGGATCGAACGGGAACATCATGCCGACATTGCGCCGCATCGCCTTGCGATACATCAGCCCGCATTCCTGCTGCGCCGGCGTCGCCGCGACCTCGATCCGGTAGGTGCGGCGGCCCTTGGCGGTCACGAAAGTCACGGATTCGGTGGCGAGGCCGACATTGGGACAGGCCGCCGCCGCGGGCACCGCCAACAGCGCCTGGGCCGACAACAGCGCCGCCGTGGCGGCAAGAAGCAACTTCACGCGTCCGGACCCTCGGGCATTTCGATGACAACCGCCAACGGGCCCTTGTGCCCCGGCGCGACCCTGGCGCGCAAGGCCTGGCCGGGCAGCAGTTCGACGAGCCCCGCGCGGCGCACCGTTTCCATGTGGACGAAAATGTCCTCGGCCGACCCCGGCCGCACGACGAAGCCATAGCCCTTCAGCCGGTTGAACCATTTGACGATGACATCCTCGGCATTGCCGGCGGCGGCCAGCATGACCTGCGGATCGACCCGGTCCGCGGCGCGCGCTGCGGCGGTTTCCGGGTCGGGACCGATCGACGTCGACAGGTCGAGCGCGATGATGCGACGCGCCTGGCGCCCGCGATCGCGCGCGACGACCGCGCAGGTCAGCGTCGCGCCTTCCGGCAGACTGCGGCGGCCGAGATCGCGCACCACGGTAAAATGCACGAGAATGTCGCTGCCGACCCCATCGGACGGCACCATGAAGCCATAGCCGCGGACCGGATCGAACCATTTCACCGTGCCATGCACGATGGTCTCATCGACGGCCGCAACAGTATCGACGATAGTTTGTTCCACGACCCCGTCCCCCCGAACGCAACAAAACGCACGCAGCGTGCTGAAACTATAACTGCATGATTGCCGTCACGCCAAGTGTCATAACTAATGCTGCCGGCGGAAACGCGACATATTGCTGCACCCCGGCCGATAGTTGCCGCGCGTCATGGTGGCGGCGCGGCAAAAGCCCGGCTATGGGCAGTCGAGACAGCAGCGTGGCAGGCAGGGCGATGGAACTTTCGGGCAACGTGACGATCAATGCCGCGCGCGACCGGGTCTGGGCGGCGCTCAACGATCCCGATGTGCTGGCGCGCTGCATCGAAGGCGTCGAGACGCTGACTCGCGTCACCGGCGACGCCGGCGAACGCTTCGAGGGCAAGATGAACGCCAAGGTCGGCCCGGTGCGCGCCACCTTCACCGGCCAGGTCACGCTGACCGAAGTCAACGCCCCCGAAAGCTATGTCCTCGTCGGCGAAGGCAAGGGCGGTGTCGCCGGCTTTGCCAAGGGCGAGGCGGCGGTGCAGCTGGCGGCACCCGGCCCCGACACCACCGACCTCAGCTACCAGGTCAAGTCGAGCGTCGGCGGCAAGCTTGCGCAGCTCGGCGCCCGGCTGATCGAGGGCACCGCCAAAGGCTATGCCGAAAGCTTCTTCGCCCGCCTGAAGGCCGAACTCGAAACCCCCGTGACCGCGACCCCCGAGCCGGTGATCACCGACGCCCCGATCACCCCCGTCGCCGCCCCGCAGAGCACCCTGCCCGAGCTGCCGACCGGCGTGTCGCCGCTGGTCTGGGGCGGCGGCCTCGTTGTCGCCGTGCTGATCTTTCTCGTCTGGCAGTGGGGCTGATGGCGGAGCCGAGAACCGCCGACGACCTCGGCACGCTGCGCGCCGCGCTCGGCTGGCACCGCGCCGGCCACCGCGTCGCCATCGCCACCGTCGTCGACACCTGGGGCTCGGCGCCGCGCCGCAAGGGCAGCCACCTCGCCATCCGCGACGACGGCCTGTTCGAAGGCTCGGTCAGCGGCGGCTGCGTCGAGGGCGATGTCATCACCGAGGCGCAGGCCCTCCTCGATGCCGGCACCGGTGTCGCGACGCTCGATTACGGCGTCGCCGATGCCACCGCCTGGCAGGTCGGGCTGGCCTGCGGCGGCCGCATCCAGGTGCTTGTCCAACGCCTTGCCGACGACGGCTTCCCGCCGACGCTGATCGACCGCCTTTCCGCCGCCGCCGAAACCGGCGAGGCGGTAACTCTCGCCACCGATCCCGCCACCGGCGCGACGCACGAGGGCGACGACGGTCCCCTTACCCGCGCCTATCCGCCGCCGCGCCGCCTCGCCATCATCGGCGCCGTCCATATCGCCCAGGCCCTGGTGCCGCTGGCGCTCGGCCTCGGCGTGACGCCGACGGTCATCGACCCGCGCGGGCTGTTCGCGGCCGATGCGCGCTTCGCCGGGCTGGAGCTCGACCGCCGCTGGCCCGACGAGGCGCTCGCGGAATGGCAACCCAACGCCGCCAGTGCCGTCGTCGCGCTGACCCATGATCCGAAACTCGACGACGTGGCGCTGGCCGCGGCTTTGCGCTCGCCGGCCTATTACATCGCCGCGCTCGGCAGCCGGAAGAATCACGCCGGCCGGCTCGAACGCCTCGGCGCGCTGGGTTTCGACGCCGACACGCTCGCCCGCGTCCGCGGCCCCGCCGGACTCGCCATCGGCGCCGCCGACCCGGCCGAAATCGCGCTCAGCATCGCCGCCGAGATGACGGCGGCCTGGCGAGGGGCCCTGGCGCCGAGGGCATGATCTTCGGCACCTTGCCCACCGCCGAAGCCGAAGGCGCCATTCTCGCCCATTCGCAACTGGTCGGCACGACGCGCTGGTCGAAAGGCCGCTTCCTTTCCGCCGCCGACATCGCCGCCGCCACCGCCGCCGGCATCGCCGGCCTTACCGTCGCCCGCCTTGCCGCCAGCGACGTCGCCGAGGACGCCGCCGCCGCCGCGCTCGCCGCCGCACTCGCCGGCACCGGCGTCGCTGCCCTGCCCGCCGCCCATGGCCGCGCCAACCTCGCCGCCCGCCACGCCGGCATCGCGGTTATCGACCCCGGTGCCGTCGCCGCGATCAACGCCATCGACGAGGCCCTGACCCTCGCCACCCTTGCACCCGGCGCCCGCGTCGCCGCCGGGGAGATCGTCGCGACGGTCAAGGTCATCCGCTACGCCGTCGCCGCCGAAGCGCTCGCCGCCGCGCGCGCCGCCGCCGCCCCGATCGCCGTCGCGCCGTTCCGCCCGCTCGACATCGCGCTGATCGCGACGACGCTCGAAGGCACCAGCGAGAAAGGCCTGGCCAAGACCGCGCGCATCACCCGCGAAAGGGTGGAAGCGCTCGGCTGCCGCCTTATCGAAGCCCCCAGCTGCCGCCACGACGAAACTGCCCTTGCCGGGGCCATAGCAGCCAGCGATGCCGACATCATCCTCATCGTCGGCGCCTCGGCCACCGTCGACCGCGGCGATGTCGTGCCCGCCGCCATCGTCGCCGCCGGCGGGCAGGTCGAACGGCTCGGCATGCCGGTCGATCCCGGCAATCTTCTCTGCCTCGGCCGCCTGGGCGACAGCCCGGTCATCGACCTGCCCGGCCGCCCGGTCATCGGCCTGCCCGGCTGTGCGCGATCGCCGAAACGCAACGGCTTCGACATCGTCCTCGAACGTCTGGTCGCCGGTCTCGCCGTGACCAGCGCCGACATCGCCGCCATGGGTGCCGGCGGGCTGCTGCCCGAGGCCGAACGCCCCGAGCCCC
The DNA here is from genome assembly GCF_049896705.1 of Sandarakinorhabdus sp. DWP1-3-1. Classification (NCBI taxonomy): domain Bacteria; kingdom Pseudomonadati; phylum Pseudomonadota; class Alphaproteobacteria; order Sphingomonadales; family Sphingosinicellaceae; genus Sandarakinorhabdus; species Sandarakinorhabdus sp. DWP1-3-1. The sequence goes on from NZ_JAFCUV010000001.1 coordinate 1,384,984, forward strand.
GCGCGACCATGATGGCCGCCCCGGCCCCCGGCCCGGTCGGCGCCATCATCCTCGCCGCCGGCCGCTCGAGCCGGATGGGCGGTGAGCACAAGCTGCTCGCCGCCTGGCAAGGCAAGCCGCTCGTCGCCCATGTCGCCGACGCCATCGCCGCCGCCGGCCTGCCGGCACCCGTCGTGGTGCTGGGCGCCCGCGCCGCCGAAGTCCGCGCCGCTCTCGCCGATCGCCCGGCGCATTATGTCGTCGCCGAGGATTACGAAGACGGCCTCAGCCGCTCACTGCGCGCCGGCATCGCCGCGGTGCCGTCCGACTGGAGCGCCGCGCTCGTCTGCCTCGGCGACATGCCGCGCCTCGAACCCCAGCTCCTCGCCGCCCTCGCCGCCGCCCCCGGCGACGTCGCCGTGCCGGTGTGGAACGGCAAGCGCGGCAACCCGGTCCGCTGGTCGCGCCCGCACTTCGCGCTGCTGATGGCACTGGAAGGTGACGTCGGCGGCAAGGCGGTGCTCGCCGACGCTGCGACCCTCACCGAGGTTTCGGCCCCCAGCGATGCCGTCCTCGACGACATCGATACGCCGGAAGCGCTCGCCGCCCTCCGCGCCCGCGGCTGAGGTCGCGCGCCGCTACCGCATGCGGCAGATGGGTTGACATTTTTACCGATATGGTTAAAGATGCGAATATGTCGGTCTTCGCCATCTTCAGAAACGTCCAGGCCCACGTCTTCGACCGGCCAAAGTTTCGCAACTGCAATCACGGTGACTTTCGAGACTTTCGGCCGGCCAGGACCAAGCCCGCGGCATCGCCGTCAATGGTGTAGCCTTAGTGTAGCCTTAAGCGTGACAACGTTGGTTTTACTTGTAGATTATCCTCCTCTTTCCAACATGAACACAACAGCGGCGTCGCCCCACGGCCCACCTAGCCGCCCGCCCCGCGAATCGATACGCTGGCCGCAGAAACCTCGGGAGCCACAGGATGAGCGACAACGCCGGCATCACTCAGGCCATGATCGACCTGTACGACCGCTTCACCCACAGCGGCGGCACCCGGCGCGAACTGATGACCGGCCTGGCGCGGCTCGCCGGCGGCGTGGCGGCGGCGGCGGCGATCCTGCCGCTGATCGAGGCGCGCGCCGATGCCGCCTCGCTGACGTCCGACACCGACTCACGGATCACCACGCAGACCATCCGCTATGCCGGCGCCAACGGCCACGCCATGTCCGCCTATCTGGCGACGCCGACGCGCCGGCCGGACCGGGCCCGCAAGGTCGTCGTGATCCACGAAAACCGCGGCCTCAACGAACATATCCGCGACGTGACCCGGCGGCTGGCGCTGTCGGGCTTCGTCGCGCTGGCGCCCGATTTCCTGTCGCCGCTGGGGGAGACTCCGCGCTCCGGCGACGCCACCCATAGCGCCGACGACATCGCCCGCGAACTGATCGGCCGGCTCGACAAGGGCGCCACCATCGCCGACGGCGTCGCCACCCTGGAATGGTTCGACGGCTACAGCGTCGGCTCCGGCGTGCCGGGGGCGGTCGGGTTCTGCTGGGGCGGCGGGCTGGTCAACAACCTCGCCGTCGCCGCCGGCAAGCGCCTGCGCGTCGGCATCGCCTATTATGGCGTGGCACCCGCCGATGTCGCCGAGGCGGCGCGCGTCAAGGCGAAGCTGGTGCTGCATTATGCCGGGCTCGACGAGCGGGTGAACGCCGGTGGACCGGCCTGGCAGGCAGCCCTGCGGGCGGCGGGCGTTGATTTCGCCGCCTATACCTATCCGGGCGTCAACCACGCCTTCAACAACGACACATCGGCGGCCCGCTACGATGCCGCGGCGGCCAGGCTGGCCTGGCAGCGCACGCTTGACGCCCTGAAGTGACCGGCTGAAATGATCCGGCTGATCGACGGCGCCGCCGTGGCGCAGCGGCTGACCATGCCGCGCGCCATCGCCATCGTGCGGGAGGCGATGATCGCGCTGTCGAACGGCGAGACCCGGCAGACGCTGCGCAGCATCATCGACCTGGACGCCGGCCGCATGTTCGGCATCATGCCCGGCGCGATGGGCCCGGGGCGGACGTTCGGCGCCAAGCTGCTCGGCATCTTCCCCGAAAATGCCGATCGCGGCCTGCAATCGCACCAGGGCCTGATCATCCTGTTCGACCCCGAGACCGGCGTGCCGGTCGCCGGCATCGACGCCGCCGAGGTGACGGCGATCCGCACCGCCGCGGCGAGCGCGCTGGCCACCGATGTGCTGGCCCGCCGCGATGCCACAAGGCTGGCGATCATCGGCACCGGCGAACAGGCGCATACCCATGCCCGCGGCATGGCGGCGGTGCGGCCGATCGCCGACATCCGCATCTGGGGCCGCAGCCATGCCAAGGCCGAGGCGCTGGCGACGGCGCTGGCGGCGGAACTCGGCGTGGCGGCAACGGCCCATGCCGGGGTGGCGGACACCGTGGCAGGCGCGGACATCATCTGCACCGTCTCCGGCACCCATGACCCGGTGCTGTTCAGCGACATGGTCGCCGACGGCACCCATATCAACCTCGTCGGATCGAGCCGTGCCGGCCCGCGCGAGATTGACGATGCGCTGGTGCTGCGGTCGCGCTTCATCGCCGACTATCGCGCCGGCGTGCTCGTCCAGGGCGGTGAATTCCTGCATGCCCGCGACGCCGGGCTGGTCGACGACAGCCATGTCGTGGGGGAGATCGGCGAGGTGCTCGCCGGGCGGCTGGCGGGCCGGGAGCACGCCGGCCAGATCACCGCCTACAAGTCACTGGGCCATGTCGTGCAGGACCTCGCCTGCGGCTGGGCGCTCTATCAGGATGGATAGAAGAACTTCACTTGCCTGCATATGCAATCAATGCGAGGTTTTGCGGCATGGTCGCACCCGATCCTTCCCACCTGCCCGCAGGCGACTCCGGCACGGCCGCGACGGAGACGCTGGCCTGCACGGCGCTGAAGGTCCGGCGCCTGGCGCGGCGCATCACCCAGATCTACGACGAAGCGCTGGCGCCCTATGGGCTGACGGTCGGGCAGGTCGGCCTGCTCGCCAGCCTGCGACGGCGGCAGGGGGTCGGGGTCGGCGAACTGGCAGAGCGGCTGTCGGCCGATGCCTCGACCGTTTCCCGCCTGCTGAAGCCATTGGAAGCCGCCGGCTATCTGGCGCTCGAGCCCGATCCCCGTGACGGCCGTGCCAAGCTTGTCGTCATCAGCGACGCCGGCGCCGCGAAGCGCCGCGAGGCCATTGCCGGATGGGAAGCCGCCCAGGCCCGCGTGCAGCATTTGCTCGGCGAGGGCCGGCTCGCGGCGCTCCGCTTCATTCTCGACGACGCCTACACCCATCTCTGACCCGAAGGACACTGCATGTTTCGCGTTTCACTACTTGCAATTGCAGCCATCTGGAGCACTGCCGCCCTCGCCGCGCCCGTTGCCGGCACGGCGACACTGGCTGCTCCGGCCGAGGCTGCCAGCGTCACCGGCGAGGCCGGCGTCTGGCGCTGCACCGGCACCAGCTGTACCGGCCCCGCCAACACGGTGACCAGCATCGCCGTCGCCGCCTGCACCGTCGTCGCCGACAAGGCCGGGCGAGTGACAGCCTTTACCGCCGGCGACACCAGCTTTGGCGAGGCCGAGCTGACCCGCTGCAACCGGCACAAGAAATGACCGCCGAGGCGCCGGCTGCGCCGGCCGATCTGGCGCGGATGACCGACCTGTCGGGCCTGGAGCTGATGCAGCGCATGCTCGGCGGCCAGCTGCCGGGCGCCCCCATGGCGCTGCTGATGGGCAGCAAGGGTGGCAGCGCCGGCCCCGGCTGGGTGGAGTTCCTGGCGACCCCGGGCCTGCAGCACTACAACCCGATCGGCACCGTCCATGGCGGCTATGCCGCGACGCTGCTCGACAGCTGCATGGGCTGCGCCGTCCACACCAGCCTCGCCGCCGGGATCGGCTACACGACCGTCGACCTCAACATCACCTACCTCAGGGCGATGACCATCGCGACCGGCGAAGTGACGGCGCGCGGCGAGGTCATCTCGTCGGGCCGCCGCATCGCCACGGCGCGCGGGACGCTGTCCGACAGCCAGGGCCGCACCATCGCCACCGGCACGACGACCTGCCTGGTCTTCCCGCTGGAGTCGGCCAAGTGAGCGGCGCCGCGATCGTCATCGGCGCCGGCGATGCCACCGGCGGCGCCATCGCGGCAGCCTTTGCCCGCGACGGCCTGACCGCGGTCCCGGTGCGCCGCACCGCCGACGCGCTGGAGCCGCTGGCGGCGCGCATCCGCGAGGAAGGCGGGCAATGCCTCGCCATCGGCGCCGACGCCCGCGACGAGGACCAGATGGTGGCACTGTTCGACCGCGTCGAGGCCGACGTCGGCCCGGTCGAGGTCGCGGTGTTCAACATCGGCGCCAACTCTCCGATGGGCATCCTCGACGAAACCAGCCGCCGCTATCGCAAGATCTGGGAGCTGTGCGCGCTCGGCGGCTTCCTGACCGCCCGCGAGGCGGCACGGCGTATGGTGCCGCGCGGCCGCGGCACCATCCTGTTCACCGGCGCCACCGCCAGCATCCGCGGCGGTGCCGGCTTTGCCGCCTTCTCCGGCGGCAAGCATGCGTTGCGCGCCCTGGCCCAAAGCTGCGCGCGCGAGCTGGGGCCCCGGGGCGTCCATGTCGCCCATGTCGTCATCGACGGCGCCATCGACACCGATTTCATCCGCACGCAGTTCCCCGAACGCTATGCGCTGAAGGCGGAGGACGGCATCCTCGACCCGGAAGCGATCGCCGCGACCTATGTGATGCTCCATCATCAGGAGCGCAGCGCCTGGACGCACGAGATCGACCTGCGGCCGTGGCAGGAAAAATTCTGAAGGGAGGCGAATATGCCCAAGACCATCGAGTTCCTGTTCGATGTTGGTTCGCCGACCAGTTATCTGGCGCACCGCCGCCTGCCGGCGATCGCGGCCCGTACCGGGGCGACGGTCGAGCACATCCCGGTGCTGCTCGGCGGCATCTTCAAGGCGACGGGCAATGCACCGCCGGGCATGGTCGCGGCGCGCGGCCGCTGGATGGGCATCGACATGGCGCGTTATGCGGCGCGCGAGAACATCACGCTCAACCACAATCCCGATTTCCCGATCAACACCATCACCATGATGCGGATGCTGACAGCCGCGCGCGGCACGGCGGACTTCGCGCCGCTGCTGGAGACCATCTTCGCCGCGATGTGGCAGGCGCCGCGCAACATGGGCGATCCGGCGTTGCTGGCGGCAGCGCTGGCGGCCGGCGGCTTCGATCCGGCGCCGTGGCTGGCAAGCGCCAACGATCCGGAGATAAAGGGCGCGCTGGCCAAGGCCACCGAATATGCGGTGTCACGCGGCGCGTTCGGTGCGCCGACCTTCTTTGTGGGTGACGAGTTCTTCTTCGGCCAGGACCGGCTCGACTGGGTCGAGGCGGCAGCGGCCTGACAAAGAAAAGGCCCGGCGGATTGCTCCGCCGGGCCAATCTGCGTTCCGCTATCGGAGGATCAGCGACGATCGCCCATGAAGGAGAGCAGGAACTGGAACAGGTTGATGAAGTTCAGGTACAGCGTCAGCGCGCCGAGGATCGCCGACTTACCAAGCATCTCCGAGCCCTGGATCTCGAAATACAGGCTCTTCAGGCGCTGGGTGTCATAGGCAGTCAGGCCGGCAAAGATCAGCGTACCGATGATGTTGATGCCAAGCTGCAGCGGACCCGACTTGAAGAAGAAGTTCGCCAGCATCGCGACGATCAGCCCGATCAGGCCCATCATCAGGAACTTGCCCATCGCCGACAGGTCCCGCTTCGTCGTGTAGCCATAAAGGCTGAGCGCACCATAAGCGGCGGCCGTGACGAAGAAGGTCTGCGCGATCGAGGTGCCGGTGTAGACGACGAAGATCGTCGACATCGACACGCCCATCAGCGCGGCAAAGCCGAAGAAGCACGCCTTCAGCGAGGTTTCCGACAGCTTGTTGACACCGAAGTTCATCACCAGGATGATCGCCAGCGGCGACAGCATCGCGACCCAGCCAAGGATGGTCGGGCCGACACGGCCGTTGGCGCCTTCGGCAAAGAACACCGACATCAGCGCCGGATTGTTCGACACCAGCAGCGCAATGATACCGGTGAGCAGCACGCCCGACGCCATGTAATTGTAGATCGAGAGCATGTACGAACGCAGGCCCTCGTCATAGCTCGCCGCGTCGGCGGTCGGCCGCGCGCTGGCGAAACGGGGATCGACCTGGTTGGCCATCAATTCCTCCTGAGACCGGCACCATCGCCGGGTATGCCACCAATATCGTTCATTGCCCGATGCTTTTCAATGCCGGCGCATGACGCAATTGTAATCCGCGGCTACAGGTCCCGCAGCACAACGTTGGGCCGGGCCGACAACGCCGGCCATGAGCCGGCCAGCCCGAGCAGCACCGTCACCGCGCCGCCGATGAGGACGGTCGCCACCACCGGCCACCAGTCGGGCTGCCATTCGAGCTTGAAGACCTGCGTCACCGTATACCAGCCGGCAAAGCCGCCAAGCAGGAGCGCCAGCCCGGCCACCATCAGCGCCAGCAGGCCATATTCGGCGAGCGTCGCCCGCGCTACCTGGCCACGGGTCGCGCCGAGCAGTTTCAGCAGCACCGCGTCATAGGTCCGCGCCCGGGCGCCCGCCGCCAGCGCACCGACCAGCACCGCGATCCCGGCCGCCACGGTCACCGACGCCGCGGCGCGGATCGCCGCCGACAATTGCCGCAGCAAGTCGCCGACCTGGCCGATCACGTCCTTGACGCGGACGATCGATGCGGTCGGAAAGGCGCGGCCGATGCCGCCCTGGACGGCGCGTTCCTCGGCGGGCTGCACCGCCAACGTCGCCATCCAGCTGTGCGGCGCCGCCTCCAGCGTGCCGGGCGCGAACAGGATGGCAAAGTTGAAGCCCAGCGACTGCCAGTCGATCTTGCGGGTGCTGGCGATCCTGGCCGTCACGTCAACGCCGAGCACCGAGACCGTCAGCTCGTCGCCGATCTTCAGGTTCAGCGCCGTGGCGGCGTCATGGTCGATGGAAACCAGCGGCGGCCCGGCATAATCGCGCGGCCACCATTTCCCTGTCACCAACGTGTTCGCCGGCGGGAAATCTGCGGCATAGCTGAGCCCGCGATCGCCGCGCAGGATCCACGCATCCGGCGGGACATTCATCTGCGCCACCGGCACGCCCTTCACCGCGGTCACCGGCCCACGCAGCGACGGCACCGTGGTGATCTCGGCAGCGGGTGCCGCCTTGGCCACGACAGCGCGAAACGCCGCCAGATCCTGGTTGGGAATGTCGATGACGAAGAAGCTGGGTGCGCGATCGGGCAGCGTGCGGTTGATCTGGCCGTTAAAGTTGGTCTCGATCACGGCCAGCGTCGAGAACAAGGTCAGGCCAAGGCCGAGCGCCACGATCAGCTGCCGGGTCGGGGCGCCGGGGCGGTGGAGATTGGCCAGCGCCAGCCGGGCCAGCGTGCCGCGCGGCCGCGGCGCCCGGGCCGCCGCCCAGGCGACCAGCGCCGCCAGCCCCCACAGCAGCGCGATCAACCCCAGCGCCGCACCGATGAAACCGAGCACGAACAGCCGGTCGGTGGCATTGCCCACGGCGATGCCGATAATCGCCGCCGCCGCCAGAGCCATCACCGCGACGATGCCGATGCCGGGGCGATCGCGGCGTTCGGTCAGGCTGCGGAACAGCCGCGCCGCCGGCATGCGCGCCGCCTGCGCCAGCGGCCATAGTGCAAAGGCCAGCGCGATCAGCACGCCATAGGCCGCAGCACTCGCCAGCGCCGCCCATTGCGGGCGCAGCGACGGCGGCACCGGCAGGCTGTCGGCGGCGAACTGCACCGCCACCCACGGCGTTGCCGCGCCGATGGCCAGCCCGATGACGACGGCACCCAGCGTAACAAGGCCGATCTGCCACAGATAGACGGCGCGGATCGTCGCGGTATCGGCGCCGAGCGTCTTCAGCGTGGCAATCGTCCGGGTGCGGGCACCGAGATAGGCGCTGACTCCGCCGGCGACGCCGACCCCGGCCACGACCAGCGCTGTCAGCCCGACCAGCGTCAGGAACTGGCCGAGCCGGTCGACGAACCGCCGCGTCCCCGGCGCACCGTTGCTGCGGTCCTGGTACTGAAAGCCGGCGTCGGGGGCGGCCTTGCGCAGCCTTTCGACGACCACGGGCGGCGCGATGTTGGGCGGCAGCTTCAGGCGATAATGGGTGCGGAACAGGCTGCCCGGCGCCAGCAGGCCGGTGGCATCGAGGTCGGCGCGGCGGATGATGACGCCGGGGCCAAAACCGAAACCCTCCCCGGCCTTGTCGGGTTCTTCGGCGACGACGCCGGCGACGGTGAATTCACCCGCGCCGATGGTCAGCCGGTCGCCGGCCTTCAGCCCCAGCTTGTCGCCGAGCGCCGCCGCGATCGCGGCGGTTCCGGGCGACAGCCGGGCACCACCCTCGATCCGGAAATCGCCATAGAGCGGCCAGTTGCCGTCGACCGCCTTGACCTCCGCCAGCAGGCGATCGTCGCTGCCGACCCGCGCCGCCATGGCGCGCAGCCGTACGACCTCCGACACGATGCCCTGGCGTTCCAGCAGCGCCCGCTCGGCAGGCGTGGCAAAGCGACTGGTCAGGTCGGCCTCGACATCGCCGCCCAGCACCAGCTGGCCGCGCTCCGACAGCCCTTGCGTGATGGCCGAGGCCAGGCTGCCGACGCCGGCCAGCGCCGCGACGCCCAGGATCAGGCAGACGGCAAGCAGCCGCAGCCCAGACAGGCCGCCGCGCAGCTCCCGCAGTGCAAAGCGCAGCGGCAGGCTCAAGCGAAGAGGTCGCTGAGGAAATCGGTCAGCGAGCGCCACGAGCGCCGATCGCTGTCGGCATTGTACATCATGCCGCCGGCGGGGTTGTTGGCGCCCGGGAAGGTGAAGGCATGGGCGGTCCGGCCATAGGCATGGATCTGCCAGTCGGCGCCGGCCGCCTCCAGCTCATGCGCCAGCGCCACGGTGGCGTCGGGCGGCGTGATCGGGTCGATCCAGCCATGGAGGACGAGTATCTTGGCGGTGATCGGGGCCTGTTCGCCGATGGCGGGCGGCGCGTAGCTGCCGTGAAAACTGACCGCACCCTTCACCCGCGGGTCGGCGGACCGCGCCAGGTCGAGCGCGCACAAGCCACCGAAGCAATAGCCGATGACGGCTATCCGGTCGCCATCGACCGCCGGGTGCGCTGCGGCCGCGCCAACCGCCGCCAGCAGGCGCCGGCGCAGCGCCGCCCGGTCGACCATCCACGGCATCATCAGCGCGCTGTTGTCGTCGGTGAGTCCGCCGCGCACGCCCTTGCCATAGACGTCCATCGCGACGGCGACATAACCCATCGCCGCCAGCCGATCGGCGATCTCGATATCGGCCTGGCCCTGCCCCGCCCAGTTATGCCCGATCAGCACCGCCGGGCGCGGGCCGGCACCCTCGGGAAGCGCGATGAAGCCCTCGCATTCAGCATCGTCGTCGAAATAGTTGAAGGTCGGCATCGGCGCAGGCTCCGGTTATTCGGCGATGGCACGGAGCGCCGTGGCGGCCGCGGTCGGATGGTCGGCGACGATATGGCCGTCCTTCATCTCGATGATGCGGTCGCAGCGCTGCGCCAGTGCGGCGTCATGCGTGATCAGGATCAGCGTCGCGCCGGTCTCGGCCAGCCGCCCGAACAGCAGTTCGACCACCGCATCACCGGTCGCCTCGTCGAGGTTGCCGGTCGGCTCGTCACCAAAGATCAGCGCCGGCCGCGCGGCGATCGCCCGCGCCAGGCCGACGCGCTGCTGCTCACCGCCGGATAATTGCGTCGGATAATGCGCCATGCGATGGCCGAGTCCGACAGCCTGCAGTTCGGCACGCGCCCTCGCCTCGGGGTCGGCAATGCCGGCAAGTTCGAGCGGCACCGCGACATTCTCCTCGGCGGTCATCGTCGGGATCAGGTGGAACGCCTGCAGCACGATGCCGATGCGGCCGCGACGGGCACGGGCCAGGCCATCCTCGTCGAGCGCCGAAAAGTCGGCGCCAGCGACGATCACCTTGCCCGACGTCGCCTTTTCAAGGCCCGACAGCACCGCCATCAGCGACGACTTGCCGGACCCCGATGGCCCCAGGATCGCAACGCGTTCGCCTGACCGGACCATCAGGCTGACCCCGCGCAACACTTCGACTGCGGCATCGCCGACGCCGAAGCGGAGGGTGACATCCTGGGCATCGATGACGATATGGTCTGTCATGCTGGTCCTGAAGGAGTGACGGATGCGTTCGACTGTTCGCCGATATGGCATTTTGCGCAGGCTTTACCAGTCGGCATTGCTGCTGGGGCTGGCGACGTTGCCGCAGGCGGCGACGGCGAAGACCGTGCTGGCATTCGGTGACAGCCTGATGGCGGGCTACCAGTTGCGCCCCGGCGAAGGCTTTGCCCCGCAGCTCCAGGCGGCGTTGAAGGCCAAGGGCCATGCCATCACCGTCATCCCGGCAGGGGTTTCCGGGGACACGACCGCGCAAGGCAAGGCGCGGGTCAACTGGGTGCTGGCGGGTGCGAAGGCCAAGCCCGACGTGGTCATCCTCGAACTCGGTGCCAACGACATGCTGCGCGGGCAATCGCCAGCGACGGCCAAGGCCAATCTCGACGCGACCATAAGCGCCTTCAAGGCCAAGGGCATTCGCGTCATCCTGGCCGGCATGCTGGCACAGCCCAACCTGGGCGCTGCCTATGCACGCGAGTTCAACGCCATCTACCCGGCGCTGGCCAAGTCGCAGGGCGTCGCGCTGTACCCGTTCTTCATGGATGGCGTCGCCGCGGTGCCGGGCATGCAGCTGGGCGACGGCCTGCACCCGACGCCGGCCGGGGTGAAGGTCATCGTCAGGCGCATCCTGCCGACCGTCGAGCGCGAGCTCGCCAAGATCAAATGATCCGCCTTTTCGTCGCGCTGGAGCTGCCGCCGCCGGTCCGCGACCGGCTGCTGGGGGCGATGGGCGGCGTCAGCGGCGCCCGCTGGCAGACCGATGCGCAGTTGCACCTGACGCTGCGCTTCATCGGCGAGGTCGATCGCCACCAGGCCCGCGATATCGCCGCGGCGCTGGGCAGCGTCCATGTCGTGCCGTTCAAGTTGGCGCTGGGCGATATCGGCACCTTCGACCGGCGCGGGCGGATCGACACGCTCTGGGTCGGGGTGACGCCGCAGGCCGAGGTGGCGGCGCTGGCAAGGCGCGTCGACCAGGCGCTGGTCCGGGTGGGCGTGTCGCCCGAAACACGCGCGTTTGTCCCCCACATCACCGTCGCCCGCTTCGGCCGTGACGCCGGGCCGATGGGCGGCTTTCCACTGCTGCCGCTGCCGGTGGCGCCCTTCGACGTGACCGGGTTTGCGCTTTGGGAAAGCCGGATGGGCCGGGATGGGTCGGAGTATAGTGTCGTCGACCGCTATCTCCCGCCCGCCGGCAGCGGACGGGAGATACGGTAGGGCGCTCCGCGGTCTAAAGCGTCGCGATCGACTGCCGGACTTCCGCGATCGAGCGGTCGATGGCACCCAGGGCATGGGTCCGTTCGGCCTCGGGGAACACCGCCGAGGCCGGCTGCGACGCCACCGACGCCCGCATGGCCTGCAGGCTGGTCATGCCTTCGGACAGCGTCGCGCGCACCGGTGCCGGGCCGGTGCTGCCGCACATGACCGTGTAGGTCTGCGTCGTGCCGCTGCCCTTGATGGCCATGGCATGGGGCCTGGCACCAGCCTTCAAGTCACAGCCGCCCGCGGCTGAAAAGTCGGCTGGCAGCACCATACCGCCGGGCAGCGGCGCGCCGGGCGCGACGGCAGCGGCGCCGACGATCAACATATAGCTGCCGGCACCATCGGGCTTGACACCGATCGTCACCGCCTGGCGGCCACTGGTGGCGGGCGAGGTAGCGGCGGTGGCGGCGAGAGCGGCGCCGCCGAACAACGGCAGCAGCACGGCGCCAAGGGCAAGCCGGCGGCGCGACTTGGAATGTTGACCGATCATCAGCAGTCGTCCTTTCAGGTTGGAGCGCGCGTTGAAGTTGCAGGCGGGGAGCGCGCCGACCCCCGCAGCCTTGGCGAGAACATGGGCATAGAGCGCTTGCGTCGCGCGCGGGCGGCCGCCGAGCACATGGGCATCGGCGGCGATCTCCTGGTCTTCGCGGAAGGCGCCGACAGCGGCCCAGGCGATCGGATTCCACCAGTGCGCCGCCAGCACGACCAGCGACAGCCAGTTGGCGAGGAGGTCGCCGCGTGCGTGGTGCGCGCGCTCATGCGCCAGCGCGAGCGCCCGTTCGGCAGGAGTATAGTCCCGGTTGAAGTCGCGCGGCACGGCGATGCAGCGGCGGAGAACGCCGAATGCAAGCGGCCCTGCGACATCCGCGGTTACGATGCGGATGCCGTCGATGCGACCATAGTCCGCGGCGCTTGCCAACAAGCTGCGGCAATACCAGGCATGGCGCACCGCATAGGTCGCGAGCAGGGCCAAGGCGCCGGTGAGCCAGATCGCGGCGAGCGTGAGGCCGACCGAACCTGACGAAGCCGCGCCGGTGACGCCGTCGGACTGCGGGCCGGCGAACAGCACCGTCATGTCGGCAACACCGCCAACCGGCAGCCTGCCCCAGATAACGGCCGGCAGCGGCGGCAGCACCAGGCGCAGCGCCGGCAATACCCACAGCAGATAGGCAAGCCGCGGCCCCATCAGGTACCGCGCCGGCCTCCGCAGGACCAGCACAAGTACCATCAGCACCGCGCTGGCGAGCAGCGTCCCCTGCCCCCAGGCGATCAGCGCGGTCATGGCTTCAGGTCCTTCAGCAAGGCCTGGATCTCGGCGATCTCGTCGGCGCCCAGGCTGTCGCGCTCGGCCAGGTGCGCGACCAGCGGCGTCAGGCGCCCGCCGAAGAAACGATCGATCAGCCGCTGCGATTCACCGGCGACATAATCACCGCGCGCAATCAGCGGGCGGTAGAGATAGCGCCGGCCGTCGGCCTCATGAGCGACGACCTTCTTGGCGACCAGCCGGGCCAGCAGCGTCCTGACCGTATTCGCCGACCAGGCACGCTTCGCCGGGACGCGGTCGGCGACATCCTGTGCCGTCGCTGGATTGTGATCCCACAACACCATCATGACGGCAGCTTCGGCGTCGCTGATCCGTTCCATTCCGCCATCCTCTTCGACTTGAACTACAGTTGTAGTTATCACAACTACAATTGTGGTCAAGCCGTGTCGGTGGCCGGCATAGTGCGTTAGGCGGCGTCCTTGTAGCTGAGCACCGGCTTGCGCGCCGCGGCCGTCTCGTCCAGGCGGCGGCGCGGCGCGAGATGCGGCGAACTACGATAGGCGTCGGGGTCGGCGAGCATTCGCTCCGCTATCGAGCGCATCGCGCCGATCAGCTGGTCGAGGCTGGCCTTGCTCTCGGTCTCGGTCGGCTCGACGAGCATGGCGCCATGGACGACGAGCGGGAAATACATCGTCATCGGGTGGAAACCCTCGTCGATCATCGCCTTGGCGAGGTCTAGCGTCGTCAGTCCGGTGTCGTGGAGGAAGTCATCCGAGAACAGCGCCTCGTGCATACAGGGCCCGCTGGCGGCGAACGGCGCGGTATAGACGTCCTTCAGGCTGGCGAGGATGTAGTTGGCGTTGAGCACCGCATCCTCGGCGACCTGGCGCAGCCCGTCGGCGCCATGGCTCATCATGTACGCCAGCGCGCGGACGAACATGCCCATCTGGCCGTGGAAGGCGACCATGCGGCCGAACGACTGGTCATGGTCGCGGCTGTCGCGGGCCTGCATTTCCTCGACGAGTTCGAGCCCGTCGCGGGTCTTGCGGACGAACGGCAGCGGCGCGAACGGCGCCAATGCTGCCGAGAACACCACCGGACCCGAGCCAGGTCCGCCGCCGCCATGGGGCGTGCTGAACGTCTTGTGCAAATTGATGTGCATGGCATCGACGCCGAGATCGCCGGGGCGAACGCGGCCGACGATGGCGTTGAAATTGGCGCCGTCGCAATAGACGAAACCGCCGGCGGCATGGACCGCGGCGCAGATCTCGACCAGGTCGGGTTCGAACAGGCCGCAGGTGTTGGGGTTGGTGATCATCACCGCGGCGACGTCCGGCCCCAGCCGCGCCAGCAGCGCCGCGACATCGACGCGGCCGCGGGCGTTCGCGGGAATGTTCTCGACCGCATAGCCGCAAAAGGCCGCCGTCGCCGGGTTGGTGCCATGGGCGCTTTCGGGCACCAGCACGACCTTGCGCGCGTCACCACGCGCCTCCAGCGCCGCGCGGATGGCGAGCATGCCGCACAATTCGCCATGGGCGCCTGCCTTGGGGCTCATCGCCACTTCGGGCATGCCGGTCAGCGTCTTCAGCCAGGTCGCCAGCGTGTCGATCAGCTGCAGCGCGCCCTGCACCGTCGCCTGCGGCTGCAGCGGGTGGATGTCGGAAAAGCCCGGCAGCCGCGCCATCTTCTCGTTTAGCCGCGGGTTGTGCTTCATCGTGCAGCTGCCCAGCGGGAAAATGCCGAGGTCGATGGCATAGTTCTGCCGCGACAGGCGCGTGTAATGGCGCACCGCCTCCGGCTCCGACAGGCCGGGCAGCCCGATCGGATCGGCGCGGCCGAGCCCGGCGAGGCGATCCTGCACGACCGGCACCGTCGGCAGGTCGACCCCGCAGCGATCGAGCGCACCGCGTTCGAACAGCAGTGGTTCTTCAAGCATCAGCGCGCGGTTGCCGGTCCAGGTTTCGGCAACCGAACCCGCGCCTTCGATGCGCGTCACGCGACCCACATTGTTCATCGCCGTCATGCCAGCACCTCGTCGAGAGCGTCTTCGAATGCGTCGAAATCGGCATCCGTCGCGGTTTCGGTGACCGCCACCACCATACCTTTGGCAATATCGGTGACCCCGGGGAACAGTCGACCCAGCGACACGCCGCCGAGCACCTGGCGCTCGGCAAGCTTGCGGATGACCGGGCGCGCATCCACCGGCAGGCGCAGCGTGAACTCGTTAAAAAACTGCGTCGTCACCAGTTCGACACCCGGGATGCGGCCTAGCCGCTCCGCCAGCTGCACGGCGCGGGCATGATTGAGGCTGGCGAGCTTGCGCAGGCCCATTTCGCCCAGCAACGTCAGGTGAACGCTGAACGCCAGTGCGCAAAGCCCTGAATTGGTGCAGATATTGCTCGTCGCCTTCTCGCGGCGAATATGCTGTTCGCGGGTGCTCAGCGTCAGCACGAAACCGCGCTTGCCATCGGCGTCGACGGTCTCCCCGCACAACCGCCCCGGCATCTGCCGCACATGCTTGTCGCGGCAGGCGAACAGGCCGAGATACGGCCCGCCGAAGTTCAGGCCGTTGCCGATCGACTGACCCTCCCCGACAACGATGTCGGCGCCCATCTCGCCCGGTGACTTGATCGCGCCCAGCGACACCACCTCGGTCACGACGACGATCAGCAGCGTGCCCGCCTTGTGGCAGGCGTCCGCCAGCGGGGTCAGGTCGGCGACATGGCCAAAGATGTTCGGGTTCTGGACGACGACGCAGGAGGTGCCGGCATCGACCGCGGCGATCAGCGCATCGAGATCGTCGCCGGGCTTGCCGCTGGCGAGCGTCGGCACATGCGTCACCACTTCGTCATCGGTGAAGCGGGTCAGCGTTTTCAACACGCCGACATAATGCGGGTGGACGCCGCCCGACACGATTGCTTTCGCGCGGCGGGTGACGCGGCGCGCCATGAACACCGCTTCGGTCATTGCGGTCGAGCCGTCGTACATGCTGGCGTTGGCGACTTCCATGCCGAGCAGGCGCGCCACCTGAGTCTGGAATTCGAACAGGACCTGCAGCGTGCCCTGGGCGATCTCGGGCTGGTACGGCGTATAGGCCGTCAGGAACTCGCCGCGCTGGATGATATGGTCGACGGTCGCCGGCACATGATGCTTGTAGGCGCCGGCACCGACAAAGAACGGCACCGTGCCGGCGGTCAGATTTTTTGACGCCATCGCCGACAGCTCGCGTTCGACGAGCATTTCGGCGCTGTGCATCGGCAGGCCGGCGATCGGCGCGGTCAGCCTGGCGCTTTCGGGCACATCGGCGAACAGCGCATCGATATCGGGGACACCGATGACGCCGAGCATGGCCTCGCGGTCGGGCTGGGTAAGGGGCAGATAGCGCATGAACTACTCCGGCAGGCGAGCGGAAAAACGAATGCGGACGTAATCGGCGATCCAGTTTCCCTCGGGATCGGCGAGCACCGGGCGCAACAGGGCGCGCACATCCTCGATGATCTGGGGGCGCTTGTTCGGCGGCACCCCGGCGCTATCGATGAAGCCGCCTCGGAACGTATTGAGCCAGGCCGACATGCCGCTGGGGATCGGTGTCGGCCGCGGGATGATGGCGCAGCTTTCGACCATGAAGCCGCCGGCCTCGAGCACGGCGCGGAACGCCTCGGCGGTCGGGTAGTAACTCGTCTCGTCGGGCTCGACGCGATAGTTGTGCGCCTTCAGCACGGCCCGCAGCGCGACGCGGATGGCGGCGATGTTGCCATGGCCACCGAATTCCCCGACGTACCGCCCGCCCGGTTTCAGCGCACGCGCGACGCCCGCGGTCACTTGCGCCGGTGCGCCGACCCAGTGCAGCGCGGCATTGGTGAACACCGCGTCGAATTCCTGGGCGAATGCCAACTGCCGGGCATCGCCGATGCGGGCATCCAGGCCCTTTTCCAGCGCAGCCGCGACCATCGCCTTATCGGGGTCGATGCCCACGACCGTGGCCCCAGCCGCCACCAGCTTCTGCGTCAGCACGCCGTCGCCGCAGCCAAGGTCCAGGATGCGTTCCCCGGTCTGCGGCGCCAGCAGGTCGAGCACCGGCGCGCCCAGCGCCGGCACGAAGCTGGCATGGGTCGCATAGAGATTCGGATCCCACGCATGGCTGGAGCCGGTGGTCATCAGAGTGTTGCGACCCACGCCTTGTACGCCGCCGCGTCCATCAGGCCCTCGAGTTCGGATACGTCGGACAGCGTCAGCTTGAAGAACCAGCCATCACTCTCGGGGGCGGTGTTGACCAGCGCCGGGTCTTCGGCGAGCGCGGCATTGGCCTCCGTCACAGTGCCGCTGGCCGGCGAATAGACGTCGGATGCCGCCTTGACCGATTCGACGACCGCCGCTTCCTTGCCCTTGACCACCACGCGCCCGGCTTCGGGCACCTCGACGAACACCACATCGCCCAGTTGCCCCTGGGCGTAATCGGTGATGCCGACGGTGGCGGTATCTCCGGTCACGTCGAGCCATTCATGCTCCTGGGTGAAATACAGCGTCATGCGTTGCTCCCTTCGGCTCGGACATAGTTCTTGGGTTTGAACGGCATCGGCACAACGGTGGCCGCCAGCCGCCGGCCGCGCACCTCGATTTCCAGCGGCGTGCCATCAGCCGCGTTGGCGGCGGCAACATAGGCCATGGCGATCGGCGCACCGACGCTGGGCGCAAAGCCGCCCGAGGTGACGGTGCCGACCTGGACATCGCCCGCGAATACCAGGGCGCCCTCGCGTGCCGGCAGCTTGCCATCGACGGCGAGGCCGACACGCTTGCGCGGCGCGCCGCCCAGCAACTGCCCCAGGATGATGTCGGCGCCGGGAAAACCGCCTTCGGTCTTGCGGCGCTTGGAAATGGCGAACGCCAGCCCGGCTTCGATCGGGTTGGTGCCGGGGTCGAGGTCATGGCCATACAGCGGCAGGCCCGCCTCCAGCCGCAGAGAATCGCGCGCGCCCAGCCCGATCGGCTTGACTTCGGGCGCCGCCAGCAGCGCCTCGGCAAAGGCTTCCACGCCGGCAACGCCGATGGAGATCTCGAAGCCGTCCTCGCCGGTGTAGCCCGAGCGGCTGACCCAGAGGTCATGGCCGGCCCAAACAAAGGCGCCGGCACGCATGAAGCGCAGGTCGGCGACGCCCGGCACCAACCGATCGAGCACGGTCACCGCTTCGGGCCCCTGCAGCGCCAACAGCGCCCAGTCGTCGCGATGATCGACACTGATGCCACCGCTGCGAAGGTGCGCGATGTCGGCGGCCTTCACGGCGCCGTTGACGACCAGATAGAGGTCATGGTCGCGGCGCGTCACCATCAGGTCGTCGAGGATGCCGCCATGCGGGTCGAGCAGCAGCGAATAACGCAGCACCCCGTTGCCCAGCCCGGTGATGTCGCCCGGCAGCATCGCCTCCAGCGCCTTGTCCTCGACCGGCGCCACCAGCAGCTGGCCCATGTGGCTGACATCGAACAGCCCGGCATGCGCCCGTGTCCACAGATGCTCGGCGATGATGCCTTCATACTGGATCGGCATGGCATAGCCGGCGAATGGCACCATGCGCGCGCCAAGGCGGCGGTGCAGCGCATCGAGCGGGAGAGCGAGGGCGGCGTCTTCAGTTGTGGCCACGCGGACCTCCGGCAACAGTCACCGGCGTGAGAGGTGATTCCCCCAGCGCCTGCCCCCACCTGTCACCGGACCTGAGAGCTTTCATGGCGCGCGCGCCACTTACCCCTTCGGTGGGGCGCCGCCGTCAGGCGCGCCCGCTTTCCAGAGTGTCGCAGATACGCCAGCGCGGTCCTTTTGCCTGAGAGATTCCGGGGGCGGCTTGCTCCTTCGGCGGCCTAGGGCTTCCACCCTCGGCACTCTCCCGCGCTGGCGCCGAGGTTGCCCCCGACGACGCCCGACACCTGCGGGATGGCCGCCGCAGAGTCAATGATGCGCTGCAGCGTCGGCGCTATTTTGTCACGTTGTAGGCCAGGTTGGCCTCGCCGAGCTGGAAGCCCACCAACAGCTCGAAACTCGCGGCACGCACGGCGGCGCGGACCTGCGGATCGGACATCGGATCGGTCGCGGCATCGATGTCGCCGGCCTTGCGCTTCTTGTCGAGCTTCGACTGGATGTCGGCCGGCAGCATCGTCGCCGATCGCGCCACGCGCGCGCCCGTGCCGCCGCGGCCGATCGCCCGGGCCTGGCCGTCGGCAAAGGTGATCGCGACGGCGCCAATCTGTTTGGAAACGATCAGGTTGCCGCCCTGCACGACGGTCGCGAACACCGGCAGCGTCTCGGTGCGAGCGCCGGCCGGATTGGTCCGCCGCGCCACGATGTCGTAGGTAACGCTGGTGGACAGCACGTCGGTCGTGTCGTTGCAGGTTTCGCGGACGTTGGTCATCGTCGCCACCAGGTCGACATTGTTGGCATCGGGCGCGGTGCCGGGCCGAAACAGCGTCACATCGCCGGCATAGGTCGGGATGGCCACCGCCGGGCAACCCGAGCGCCTGACCAGCAGCGGGTTCTTCTGGCAGCCGGCGACAGCCAGGCCGGCGGCGAGGGCGAGAAGCGCGATGGGACGCTGGTACGGCACGTGCGGAGAACCTTTCGGGCGCCTGGCAGCCAACGCCGCCAGCCGTTGTTCTTTAGGCGCAAGCCGCCGGTGGCGACAAGTCGTCGCCTGGCCGCCCGGCGCGACAAGCCTGTGGCGCGCCGCGCGACGATGCCTTATCAGCGCTGCATGACCGCATCCGCCCTTTCACCCCTGCCCGCGGCTGTGCCCGCCACCTTGCCGCGCCTCGACGTGCTGGTCGCCGCGCCACGCGGTTTTTGTGCCGGCGTCGACCGCGCCATCCATATCGTCGAATTGGCGCTGGAGCGTTTCGGCGCCCCGGTCTTCGTGCGGCACGAGATCGTCCATAACCGCTTCGTCGTCGACACGCTGAAGGCCAAGGGCGCCGTGTTCGTCGAGGAACTCGATGAGGTGCCCGAGGGTGTGCCGGTGGTGTTCTCGGCGCACGGCGTGCCCAAGTCGGTGCCGGCCGCTGCCGAGGCGCGGCAGATGAACTATCTCGATGCCACCTGCCCGCTGGTGTCTAAGGTGCATCGTCAGGCCGAGCGGCTGGTCGAGGCCGGGCGCCACATCCTGTTCATCGGCCACCAGGGCCATCCCGAAGTCATCGGCACCTTTGGCCAGGTGCCCGATGGCGCCATGACGCTGATCGAGACGCTCGATGACGCGCGCAAGGTGACGGTTGTCGATCCGGACAAGCTGGGGTTCCTGACCCAGACGACGCTGTCGGTCGACGATACCGCCGACATGGTGACGGAGCTGCAGCGCCGTTTCCCGTCGATCACCGGACCCAAGGGTGACGACATCTGCTATGCCACATCGAACCGCCAAGCCGCGGTCAAGGCGATGGCACCGCGCTGCGACCTGGTGCTGGTCATCGGCGCCACCAACTCCTCCAATTCCCAACGGCTGCGCGAAGTCGCCGAGCGCGAGGGTGCGGCGGCGCATCTGATCCAGCGAGCCAGCGACATCGACTGGGCGTGGTTCGACGGGGTCGCGACGATGGGCATCACCGCCGGCGCCTCGGCGCCCGAGGTGCTGGTGCAGGAAGTGCTGCTGGCCCTGTCGGGGCGTTTCGACGTGACCACCGAGAACATCACCACCGCGGTCGAGCAGGTGGTCTTCAAGCTGCCGCGCGCCCTCGTCGCCGACTAGGGCCGGCGTTTCGATGGCGGTCTTCACCCCGGTCACAGCGGCCGATCTCGAGACGTTCCTGACCCGCTACGATATCGGTGAAGCGACCAGCTTCAAGGGCATCGCCGAGGGCGTCCAGAACAGCAACTTCCTGCTCGAGACCACGCGCGGCCGCTATATCCTGACGCTATACGAGGATCGCGTCGAAACCGCGGCGCTGCCCTGGTTCCTGGCATTGACCACGCATCTTGCCGACAAGCGTCTGCCCGTCCCGCGCCCGATTGTCGATCGGCAGGGCTTCGCGTTGCAGCGCCTTAACGACCGCCCCGCCTGCCTCATCGAGTTTGTCCCCGGCGTGTCGATCACGGACCCCAGCGTGGCCCAGTCGCACGAGGTCGGCGCCGCGCTCGGCCGGCTGCACCGCGCCGTCGACGACTTCACGGCAGAGCGCGCCAATGATCTCGGCCAGCCGCATTGGCCGGCGATGGCGGGGAAATGCGACGGCCGTACCGGCAGTATCGACCCGGCACTGCCCGACCTGATTGACGCCGCGCTGGCCGCGACCACCGCCTGGCCGTCCGACCTGCCACGCGCCACCGTCCATACCGACCTGTTCCCCGACAATGTGCTGATGCTCGGCGGGCGGATCACCGGCCTGATCGACTTCTATTTCGCCTGCACCGACCTGATTGCCTATGACTATATGACGACCCATTCGGCCTGGTGCTTTTCACCCGACGGCGCCACCTACCATCCCGCCCGCGCCGCCGCGCTTGCCGCCGGTCATGCCGAGACACGCGGCCTGTCGGCGGCGGAGGTGGCAGCACTGCCGTTGCTCGGCCAGGGCGCGGCACTGCGCTTTGTGCTGACCCGCGCCTATGACTGGCTGAACACGCCGGCCGATGCGCTGGTGACGCGCAAGGACCCGATGGCGTTCGGACGCCGTCTCGCCTGGTACGCCGCCGCCACGCCCGACATGGTGCTCGGCCGATGACCGAGCCGCTTCCCCGCGTGATCATCGCTACCGATGGCGCCTGCAAGGGCAATCCCGGCGTCGGCGGCTGGGGCGCGATCCTGCGCGCCGCGAACGGCAGCGAGAAGGTGCTGATGGGCGCCGAGGCGCATACCACCAACAACCGCATGGAACTCACCGGCGCCATCGAGGCGCTGAAGGCGCTGACCCGGCCGGCCGAGGTGATCCTGTCGACCGACAGCAACTATGTCCGCGACGGCATCACCAAGTGGATCCATGGCTGGAAGCGCAACGGCTGGAAGACGGCCGACAAAAAGCCGGTGAAGAATGCCGAGCTATGGCAGGCGCTGCTCGACGCGACGGCCCGGCACAAGGTCGAGTGGCGCTGGGTGAAGGGCCATTCGGGCGATCCCGACAACGAACGCGCCGACCAACTGGCGAACGAGGCGATCGCCAATCTGCGCGGCCGCTAGCGGCGCACCGGGATGCAATCGAAGCCGCCGGCGGCCGCGAGCGCGCACAGGGTCAGCGCACTGCCCCGATCGGTGGCATTGCCGATCTGCAGGCGGGTAAGCTGCGGCCGGGCCGGCACGGGCTCGTAATGCGGCGCATAGCCGGCGAGGCTCGGCTGGCGGCTGCGGATGCGGTCCCAGGCCGCGGCTGCGGCGGCTGCCCCGGTGAAGGCGCCGAGCTGGATGCGCCAGCCGACACCCGCGGCGGCCGGCGCTGCGGCGCGCACCTGCGGCGCATTAGCCACGGCAACAACCGGCGGCGGCGCGGCTAAGGCCGCCTCGATCCGCAGCAGCGCCGGACCCGCGAAGGCCGCAAGGTCGGGCGTCGCCAGCGCCTCGGCGGCGATCGCGTCGGCCTCCCGGCAAAACGCCGCCTGCCCGTCGGGCGCGGCAAAGCGGTTGTAGAGGCTGGTCATGCTGCGGTCGAACGGTGCCTGCCAGCCGTCGCCATGGCGGCCGCGGAACACCGCCACCTCGGCCTGATAGGCTTCGGCGAGCGGCGCCTTGCGGTCGCGCAGCAGCCGATTGTAGCGATCGACAATGGCGCCGCCGGTGCGCGACGGGCAGGCGAGCGCCGCGACGTTGAGCGCGGCCCGCAAATGCCAGACACGTTCCCCGGCGGTCAGGCCAGACGTGGTCTGCGGCCCCGGTGCGGCCGTCGCCGCGACCGGCGCTGGCGGCTGGCGCGTCGTACAGGCCGCCAAGCCGAGGCCGAGAAGCAACAGGGCGATGCGGCGGTTCTGCACCAGCGGACAGTGGCGCAGCGGCACGCATCCCGGCAAGCGTCGCCTGCGCCCAACCGCGCCACGGCTGCGACCAAGGCCCGCTTGACGGCGGCGAAGCTGCTGGTCGAAGGTACGCAAGCGAGACCTGACGAGACGGAACCGACGCGCATGAGCTTGATCCCGCGCTGGCTCGTCGGCGCCCTGCTGCTGATCGCCGCGGCCCCTGCCCTCGCCACCTGGCGGGTCGCCGAAACCGCGCATTTCAGGGTTTACGATCGCCAGTCCGAAAAACGGCTGCGCGAGCGCGCCACCCTGCTCGAGGATTATGTCGCGCTGCTGAAGCTGCTGACCAACCGGCGCGACCTGCCCGAAGGCGCGCCCCGGCTCGATGTCTTTCTGATCGACGATGTCGCCGACGCGATGCCCTTTGAACGGCCCGACCAGAATATCGCCGGCTTTTATGTCGCCACGCCCGGCCGCATCGCCGCCTTTGCTGAAACCGGCGCGACCGGACAGGTCATCCTGCTGCACGAATACACTCATCACTTCATGCTGGGCAGCAACACCGCCGCCTATCCGAAATGGTACGTCGAGGGCTTTGCCGAATATTTCGCCACGGCCAAGTTCAACGCCGACACCATCGAGTTCGGCGGCGTGCCGCCCGGCCGCGGCAGCCAGCTCGTGCGCGGCGACTGGCTGCCGCTGACCCGGCTGCTGGCGCGCGATCCGGCGTTGCGCGGGCCGGCCGAAACCGCGGCCTTCTACGCCGAAAGCTGGCTGCTCGCGCATTACCTGCAGCGGGTGCCCGGCCAGTCGGCGAGGCTGCGCGCCTATCTGGCGGCGGTGGCGGGCGGCGCCGATTCCCTCAGCGCCTTTCGCGAGCATGTCGACCCCGACATCGAGGCGTTCGAGCGCCGGCTGCGACGCTACATGACCAGCCGCGACATGACGCTGTCGCGCTTTCCAAGGCCCTCGGTCGCCGCGGCCGATGTTCGGGTGACGGCGCTGCCGCCATCGGCCGATGCGCTGCTGCTGCGGCTGACGGCGCTGGAGCTGACGCGGCCGCGCGACAACCGGAGGGCGCTGGCCGAAATAACCAAGGCGACCGCACGCTATCCGGGCGATGCATTCGCCCGGCGGGTGCTGGCCTTTGCGACCCTGCGGCTCGGCGATCGGGGCGCGGCAGCACCGCTGATCGACGCGCTGCTTGCCGAGGCCCCCGACGATGCGAAGCTGCTGCGCTGGCGGGCATTGGCGTCGGACGGCGCCGATCGCGCGGCAATGCGGCGGCTACTGGTCCGGTCCTATCGTGCCGACCCCAGCGACTGGCGGACGATGCTCGCCTATGTCCGGCTCGCCGATCCCCGCATCGGGCGGCTGGACGACAATGATCTCGCCGTGGCGCTGCGGGCGCACGAACTGGCACCCCAGGTCGGCGAGGTGGTGCTCGTCACCGCCACCGCGCTGGCACAGGCCGATCGACTGGCGGAGGCGAGCCGTATCCTGGCGCCGCTGGCCTATTCGTCCCACAATGTCGCCATGACAGCGATCGCCGGAGCGCTGCTGCAACGGGCCCAGGCTGGCGACAAGGCGGGTTTCCTCGCGCTGGTGCAACGGCCGTCACGGGGCGCGCCGCCGCCGGCGGAGTGATGCTCAGCCGGCCGCTGGAACCTCGGGCTCGAACGATGCCGCGGTCTGGAAGCCGCCGCCGTCGCATTCGACAAGCACCGCCGCGGCCAACCCCGACGCCGCAGCCTTTTGCGCCGTTTCGATCGCCACCGCCGTCGCCGCCGCGGCGTCCGGGTAATAGCCATAGAGGTTGCCGCTGAAACTGATCCGCCACTGGGCCCCGGCCCTGACGACGACATAATTCTCAAGCGCCATCGCCGGTATCCCTGCCTGCCCGAACCTCGCCTCCACATGGGAGCGCGCTCAGGCCCGATCAAGCGCTGTGTGCTGGACACGCTGCCAAGGCCCGGCTTTACTGCAGTAAACAAGGGGATACCGACAGCATGACCGACACCAATATCGACCGGCGCACTCTGCTCGCCGCGACCGCCGTTGCCGCGCTGGCGCCCGCCGCCCGCGCGTCGGCAGCCACCGCCGATCTCGAGGCCATCCGCACCGCCGTCGAGGCCGGCAAGGATGCCAGCGTCAAGCGCATCCAGGACTGGATCCGCCATCCGGGTATTGCCGCCGAAAAATGGCAGATGGACAGCGCCTGCGACTATACGATGGGCCTGCTCAAGGACGCCGGCTTCCAGAAGGTCGCCAAGGTGCCGACCGACGGCGAACCGGGCATCTTCGCGACGCTCGATGCCGGAGCCAAGCGCACCGTCGGCATCTATTTCATGTACGACGTCAAGCAGGTGAACCCGTCCGAATGGACGACTCCGCCGTTCGATGCGGCATTGGTCGACAAGCCCGGGTTCGGCAAGGTCATCGTCGGCCGCGGCGCCATCAACCAGAAGGGCCCCGAAGCGGCCTTCCTCGCGGCGCTGCACGCCATCCGCGCGGCGGGCAAAAAGCTGCCGGTCAACCTGGTGCTGGTGGCGGAGGGCGAGGAGGAAATCGCATCCCCGCATTTCCATCAGATCGTCCAGAAGCCGGAAGTGCTGGCAGCGCTCAAAAAATGCGAAGGGATCGTCATCCCGACCGCCTGGCAGAGCCGCAACGGCGCGGTCACGATCAATCTCGGTTCCAAGGGACCGATGGAGTTTCAGCTGATCGCCAGCGGCGAACGCTGGGGCAAGGGGCCCAAGGGCGACATCCATTCGTCGCAGCACGCCCATGTCGACAGCCCGGTCTGGCATCTGGTCCAGGCGCTGAACACGCTGGTGGAGGCCGATGGCCATACCCCGGCGATCGATGGCTGGTTCGAAAACGTCCGCCCGCTGACGGCGCGTGAAAAGGAACTGATCGCCGCTACGGCCAAGGCCGGCAACGAGGCCGAGGCCAAGGCGGCGATGGGCGTCAAGATGTGGATCAACGACGAACCCTGGCAGCAGACGCTGGAGCGCCTGGCCTCGCAGCCGACGGTCAATATCCAGGGGCTGGTGGCGGGCTACACCGGCCAGGGAGGCAAGACCGTGCTGCCCGGCCGGGCCGAGGCCAAGCTCGAATGCCGGCTGGTGCCGAACCAGACGTTCAAGGAGGCCGAGACCAAGCTGCGCGCCCATCTGAAAAAGCGCGGCTTCGGCGATATCGAGGTCGTTGTCAGCGGTGGGTACGACCCGACCGAAACGTCGGAGACCAGCCGTGTCATCCGCGCCCAGCAGGCGGTCTACAAGCGCGCCGGCGTCGAACAGACGCTGTACCCGCGCAATGCTGGGTCCTGGCCGGGCAGCGTCTTTACCCAGCCGCCGGTGAGCCTGTCGGCGGGCCAGTTCGGCCTTGGCCACGGCAGCGGCGCCCATGCGCCCAACGAGTATTTCGTCGTCGATTCGAGCAATCCCAAAGTGCAGGGGCTGGTGGGGTGCACGATGGGCTTCGTGGACTTTCTCTACGAGATGGCGGTGGTTTCGTAGAGTCCATTCGTCATCCCGGCCTTCGCCGGGATGACGAACCCGTAGGTCTAAACCGCGACGAACCGGTCCACCCCACCGGCATCGCTGACCCGGCGGATGCGGCCGCGCTCCTCGAGCCAGTGGAGGTGCGCCACCGCCTCCCCGGTCGCGATGCCATAGTCGCTTTCGCCGACCGGCTTGCGGAACAGCGTCGCGAAGCTGTCGACCGCGGTCCGCGGCTCGGCGCAAAAGGCGGTCAGCTTGGCCAGCTTGTCGAGATGGTCGTCGCGAAGCTGGTCGAGGCGGGTGTGCAGCCCGGTGAACGGCTCGTTGTGGGCCGGAAGCACCAGCACAGCCAGGTCGATCGCCCGCAACGTCTCGATGCTCTCAAGCCAGTCGCCCAGCGGGTCGGCATAGGGCTCGGTCGGATAGACCGAGACGTTGCTGGTGATGCGCGGCAGCACCTGGTCGCCGGAGATCATGATGCCGTCGTCGCTGACGAGGCACGAATGCTCCGGCGCATGGCCGCGGCCGGTGACGATGCGCCACTGCCGCGCGCCGATGGTCAGCACATCGCCGTCCTTGATGCGCTTGAAGCCGGTCGGCAGCGGGTAGACGATCTTGTGGAAGCTGCCCCAGGCCTTGGTCTTCATCATGTCGACCGCCTGTTCAGGCCAGCCGGCGCGGATGCTGAAATCGACCGCTTCGGGCGGCGGCTCGCTGCGCACGTCGAGCGTCAGCGATCGCGCCAGCAGGAACTCCGTCCGGGCGATTTCCAGCGGGATATTCCAGCGCTGGCACAGCCAGCCGGCCAGGCCCAGGTGATCGGGATGATAGTGGGTGACGATCAGCCGGGTGACCGGCTTGCCCGCCATCGGCCCGGCGAAAAGCGCCTCCCAGGCCTTCTTGCTGGCGCCCAGGTTGACACCGGTGTCGATAATGGCCCAGCCGTCCCCCGCGTCGAGCACCCAGAGGTTGATGTGGTCGAGCCCGAACGGCAGGCCCATGCGCGTCCAGTAGATGCCGGGCGCGACCTCGAACATGGTGCCGTGGTCGGGCACCCAGCGGCCGAAGGGATAGCGCAGCCCGCGGATTTCATCGGGCGTCCGCGCCTCGGCCGAGCTGGCGGCGATGCGCTGGTAGGGCACGGCGGCCGGATCGGTCAGCGACATGTCGGACATGCCTCACCCTTAGGTTGACGTACACGGCAAGTCGACTCTCCTTGCCGAAAGCACCGCCTGCTGGAATAGGCAGGTCGTGCATCCCAACCCCGCCTTTCGCTTCAGGCCCGACGACCCGGCGCTGGCCTTCGTCGCGGCCCATGGCTTTGCGCATCTGTTCGGGATGACGCCCGATGGTCCGCGCGTGGCGCATGCGCCGCTGCTGGTGACGCTGGCCGGCACGTTGCGCTTCCATCTCGCGAACACCAATGCGCTGACGCCGCATCTCGATGGCGAACCGCTGCTCGCCAGCATCGGCGGCCCGGGCAACTACATCAGCCCCAACTGGTATGCCGACCCGGCTGCCAATGTGCCGACCTGGAATTACCGCAGCGTCGAGATCGAGGGCGTGGTGACAAAGCTCGGCTGGGACGATCTCGGCGACCTGCTCGACCTGTCGGCGGCCACCTTCGAATCGCGGGTCGGCGAGGACTGGACGATGAACAAGATGGCGCCGGCGCGCCGCGACGCGATGATGAAGGCGATCACCGCCTTTGAGCTCGGCATCGACAGCGTCCGCACCACCGACAAGCACAGCCAGAATCGCAGCGAGGCCGACGCCCGCGGCGTCGTCGCGGCGCTGGAACGCATCGGCGAAACCGGCGGTGCCCGCGAGATCCGGAGGACGCGGGGTTGGTGAGGCTCGCCGTCTTCGACTGCGACGGGACGCTGATCGATAGCCAGGTCAACATCCTGCGGGCGATGGCGGCGACATTCGAGCGTCACGGCCTGGTGCCGCCGCCCGAGCA
This sequence comes from Sandarakinorhabdus sp. DWP1-3-1, assembly GCF_049896705.1. Lineage (NCBI taxonomy): Bacteria > Pseudomonadati > Pseudomonadota > Alphaproteobacteria > Sphingomonadales > Sphingosinicellaceae > Sandarakinorhabdus > Sandarakinorhabdus sp. DWP1-3-1. The sequence goes on from NZ_JAFCUV010000001.1 coordinate 1,413,186, forward strand.
CGCCACCCGCCGCATCGTGGGCCTCAGCCTGGTCGAATCGATGCAGGTGCTGTTGCCTGATGCCGAGCCGGCGCTACACCTGAGCCTGGCGCAGGATTACAAGCACGCCTTTCAGCGGTTGCGCGCCGACAAGACGCTCGATCCCGAGCCGCTGTACGACGGTATCGCCGACACGCTCGATCACTTGCGCGACAATGGCTGGCTGCTCGGCGTGGCCACCGGCAAGTCCGATCGCGGCCTGGCGCTGGCGCTGGCGCATCACGGCATCGCCGATCATTTCATCACGCTGCAGACCGCCGATCGTCACCCGTCGAAGCCGCATCCGTCGATGCTGTGGACGGCGCTCGCCGATGCCGGCGCGACCAGCGCCGACGCCGTCATCGTCGGCGACACGGTGTTCGACATGGCGATGGGCGCCAATGCCGGCGTGCGGGCGATCGGCGTCGATTGGGGCTATCACGATGCGGCGGAACTGATCGAGGCCGGCGCCGTCGGGGTGGCGCTCGACGGCGCCCATTTGCGGAGACTGATCGATGGCTGACGGCCCTGCCCCGGTCCTGAGTGCCGCCGAGGCGAAGAAGCGCTTCATCCTGTATTTCCTGCTGAAGCTCGTCGGCCTTGCGATACTCGTCGGCGGCGTGGTGCTGCTGCGCGGCGGGACGACGGCGGCGGGTGCCATCCTGCTCGCCATCGGCGCCGGTGCGCTGTTCGTGCGGCCGCGCCATCTCGGCCTGACGACGCGGCCCGAACGATGAAGCGGTTCTACAAGCAGGCCGAGCCCATCGGCACCGGGCCGTTCGGCGTGACACTCGACGGCCGGCCGCTGCGGACCCCCGGCCGGCTGGCGCTCGATCTGCCGACGCTGGGGCTGGCCGAGGCGATCGCCGCCGAATGGCAGGCACAGGGCGACGCCATCGTGCCGCGGTCGATGCCGCTGACCGGGCTGGCCAATGCCGCGATCGAACGAATCGCGCCGGACACCGCGACCTTCGCCGCCGGGCTGGCGCGCTTTGTCGAAACCGAGCTGCTCGCTTATCGCGCCGACCATCCGATGCCGCTGGTGGCGCGGCAACAGGCCGAATGGGACCCGCTGCTGGCCTGGGCGCGGCGCCGCTACGATGTCGATTTCCGGCTGGTCACCGGCATCATCCACCAGCCCCAGCCGCCGGCGACGCTGGCGCGCATCGGCGCGGCCTATGCCGCATTCGATGCGTTCCGGCTGGCGGCGCTCAACCCGGTCGTCACCATCTGCGGCTCGGCGGTGATCGGGCTGGCGGTTGCCGAAGCGCAGATCGACGCCGGCGAAGCCTGGGCGCTTGGCCATCTCGACGAGCTGTGGCAGGCCGAGCAATGGGGCAGGGACCCGCTCGCCGAGGCTGGGCACGCCGAGCGGCAGAGCGAGCTGGCGGCGGCCGTGGGGTTGCTGCGGCTGCTGTGACCTGCGCCGGACTCCCCCACCCCCGGCCCCTCCCGCAAGCGGGAGGGGCGCGGCTTCACCCTTTACCTCCGCGCCGCCGCTGCTAAGCAATCGGGCAACAAACCGGGGAACGCCATGCTCAAGACCCTCGAAGAACTCGAACGCCGGCGCGACGCGGCACGCGCCGGTGGCGGGCCAAAGCGCGTCGCCGCCCAGCACGCCAAGGGCCGGCTGACGGCGCGCGAGCGGCTCGACATCCTGCTCGATCCGGGGTCGTTCGAGGAGCTCGACATGTACGTCGAGCATAATTGCGTCGATTTCGGCATGGCGGAACAGGTCATCCCCGGCGATGGCGTCGTGACCGGATCGGGCACTATCAATGGCCGGCTGGTCTTCGTGTTTTCCCAAGATTTTACCGTCTTCGGCGGCTCCCTGTCCGAACGCCACGCCCAGAAGATCTGCAAGATCATGGATATGGCGATGAAGGTCGGGGCGCCGGTGATCGGCCTCAACGACAGCGGCGGCGCGCGTATTCAGGAAGGCGTGGCGTCCCTCGGGGGCTATGCCGAGGTTTTCCAGCGCAACGTGCTGGCCTCGGGCGTCGTGCCGCAGATCAGCCTGATCATGGGGCCGTGCGCGGGCGGCGCGGTATACTCGCCGGCCATGACCGACTTCATCTTCATGGTGAAGGATTCCAGTTACATGTTCGTCACCGGCCCCGATGTGGTGAAGACCGTCACCAACGAGGTCGTGACCCAGGAGGACCTGGGCGGCGCCATCACCCACACGACCAAGTCGGGCGTCGCCGATGTGGCAATGGAGGACGATGTCGACGCGCTGCTGCGGACCCGGCTGTTCTTCGATTTCCTGCCGCTCAACAACCGCGACGGCGCGCCCTATCGCCCGTCGGCCGACGATCCGACGCGGGCGGAGATGAGCCTCGACACGCTGGTGCCGCCTTCGGCCAATAAGCCCTATGACATGCACGAGCTGATCCGGAAGGTCGCCGACGAAGGCGAGTTCTTCGAATTACAGCCGAGCCATGCCGGCAACATCATCATCGGTTTCGCCCGCATCGAGGGCCACAGCGTCGGCATCGTCGCCAACCAGCCGATGGTGCTGGCCGGCTGCCTCGACATCAATTCATCGAAGAAAGCCGCGCGCTTCGTCCGCTTCTGTGATGCCTTCAGCATCCCCATCATTACCTTCGTCGACGTCCCCGGCTTCCTGCCCGGCGTTGCCCAGGAGCATAACGGCATCATCAAGCACGGCGCCAAGCTGCTGTTCGCCTATGCCGAAGCGACGGTGCCCAAGATCACCGTCATCACGAGGAAGGCCTATGGCGGCGCCTATGACGTGATGGCGTCGAAGCATCTGCGCGGCGACCTGAACTACGCCTGGCCGACCGCCGAGATCGCCGTGATGGGCGCCAAGGGCGCGGTAGAGATCATCTTCCGCGGCAAGAGCGCCGAGGAGATCGCCGAGCGCACCGCCGAGTACGAGGCGCGGTTTGCCAACCCTTTCGTGGCGGCATCAAAGGGCTTCATCGACGAAGTCATCATGCCGCATTCGACCCGCCGCCGCATCGCCCGCGGCCTGCAGGTGCTCCGCACCAAGAAGCTCGAAAACCCCTGGAAGAAGCACGACAACATTCCGCTTTAAATGCGGCTGCACATTCAGGTGCTCGCAAGCCGCCGTCGAACACCATCGGGATTGAGGCCAAACTGCTGAAGCTCATAGCGATGCGCATGGCGCTGGGCAGAAGACGTGAGGAAGGCGGACATCCGGTCGACGACGGCGGGCGTCAATTCGATGCCGATAAAATTGTAGACGCGCTGCATTTCCGCCAACCAGTCCCGACCCATGGCGTCATAGTCGATGACAAGATGCGAGGTCGCGCCGGCGGAAAGCACGTCGCGCCGGACGCGGTCGCGTAGCGCAATCTTGTGCAACCATTCGCGACCGATCCATTGGGGATCGACCGAATTGGCCTGCATGGCCATCTGATTGTGGACCAGCGACGTCGACGACGCGAGCGTGGTTGCGCCGTCGCGGTCGAGGCACAGCAGCCGCGCATCCGGAAAGACGGCTAACAGGGCGGCGAGGTCCTGACTGAACTGCGGCACCTTCAGCACCCACGGCCTGTCCGCAGCCGTGTCGCAACCCCTCAGCCAGCGCGTGATCTGCAAAAGCGTCTTGAATTCGGCATAAATCGGCGTTCGATCAAGCGCCTCGCAAGCGCGGGCATAGGCTGGCACCCGCCACTGGATCTCATATTGGCTGCTGCAGAGCGTCAGGCCCAGCAGGCCCGCCTCCTCGTCCGGCGCGGTCGCGACTGTCGGATGAATGACGTCGAAGTCGGGGTTGAGCGCGCGGGTGGCCGCCAGCCAGATGGCCACATGCGCACGGCGAAAGTCGAAAGGCGTCGGACGATCAATGCCGACCGGCAGCCGGCTTTCGTAAAGGCGCGTATGATCGAGCCGCGGATCGGCGGCCAGCAGGCGCTGCAGCCGTGTTGTACCCGAACGCATCTGGCCGACGATAACGATTGGCGCCGTGATCGGAATCGCCACAATCTCGGGATTGGCCTTGAGTATAGCGCGTGCCCGCAGCCGAGCGGCCAGTGCGCCGGTCAACTGGCTCTCGGCCACAACTTCCCCGAGTGGGCTGAGATCGGCGTCTTGCAGGGCCGCGACAAGACAGTCGAGCAGCGGCCGCCAATGCCTGCCCTTTCCGAAATCGGTTAGCTGCATACGTCGCATGGCCCGCGCAACCAGATGCTCCGCATCGAGAACCGGGCGCGGCCTGAGCCCTGCTGCCCAAAGTCTGACGATGCCGGCATTGACTGCCGGCAAGGGAATTGTGCCCTGGCGGTACTTCGGCGGGGCGACACCGGTTGTGCCGGGACTCGGTTGGCACGCGGTATCGAGGTACATGTTGTTGCCCGGCAGGGCCGCAGCCCGCGGCGGTATGCTCGGTAAACGCGATAAGATGACGGTGGTTCAGTGCGTCCGCGACGGGAATCCGACAGTGGCGGCCGAACGTCGCGTCTCGGCGCTCAGCCTGGATGCTTCGGGCCCTACCGTGGCCGCCGCGCAACCGCTATGCGGCAGGAATGACTCCCACGCTCTACGACATATGCAAGTTCCTGCACATCACCGGCATCATCATGCTGATGGGCAACATCACCGCGACGGCAATCTGGAAATTCTTTGCCGATCGCACCGGCGACGCCCGGGTGGTCGGCTTTGCGCAAAGGCTCGTCACCTATACCGACTGGATGCTGACATTGTGGGGGGTCGTGCTGACCATCGGTGGCGGCTATGGTGCCGCCTGGCTCGGGCGATACGACCTCGTCGGCGACCGCTGGCTGCTGTGGAGCCAGGGGCTGTTCCTCGTCGCCGGCCTGATCTGGCTGGGGCTGCTGGTGCCGATCCAGATCCGCCAGGCCCGGGCGGCGCGCGCATTCGAGGGCACCGGCGTCATCCCCGAAGCTTATCGACGCGACAGCCGCCGCTGGATCGTCTGGGGTCTGGTGGCGACCCTGCCGCTGATCGCCGTGACCTGGCTGATGGTGGCCAAGCCGGTCTGAGGTCGCGGTTTTCAGCGCGGCAGCGCACCTTGCGGGCGATCGAGTCGACGCGATCGGGCAAGGATTAGTCGCGTGCCGGAGTTCGTGGTCGATGGGCCCCGGCCTTCGCCGGGGTGACGGGCGGAACGCAGGGCCGGCGTGACGCAATTAGACCGATGCAAAAAAAAATTCATTCGATGCTGCGACGCGGCAAGGCCTTGACGGGTCATGAAAACTCGTCGAGCGCACAACTCGGACAACCGATCATAGGGCGCTTATGTGACACTGTGATGACAAGGGCGTCTTGATCGCGCCGAAAACCCGGCGCACGCTTTCCATTATCACCGAGGGAACGGGCCATTCCTGGCCCGGTGAGGGAGACGGACCATGATCTACGATCGCCTGCTGCCGCTGCTCGCCATCACCCTGCTGGGCATGGCCGCGCCGGCTGTCGCGACGCCGGTTGCCGACCAGGACAGCATCCGCATCGACACCAGCAACATCGACCTGGGGTCGGAAACCGGCCGCCAGGCGCTCGAGCGCCGGGTCGAGCGCGCGGTCAAGGCGGTCTGCGGCGCGCCGGTGTTCGGCACGCTGGATGAAGAGGCGGAGCTGCGCGCCTGCCGGGAGGAACGTCGCGCCGCGGTGGCCCCGCAGCTACGCGCCCTTTTGGCGCGCGCCGACGCTTTCTGACGGCTTGACGCCAGCCCGCATCGCCGCTTGAACAGCGGGCGTCAGGGAGCGCCGATGTTCAAGAAGATCCTTATCGCCAATCGCGGCGAAATCGCCTGCCGGGTCATCCGCACCGCCCGTGCCATGGGCATCGCGACGGTTGCCGTCTATTCGGATGCCGACGCCAATGCGCTGCATGTGCAGCAGGCCGACGAGGCGGTGCATATCGGGCCGTCCGCTGCAGCCGATTCCTACCTCGTCGCTGACAAGATCATCGCCGCCTGCAAGGCGACCGGCGCCGAGGCGGTACATCCGGGCTATGGGTTCCTCAGCGAACGCGCCAGCTTCGTCGAGGCGCTGACCGCCGCCGGCATTGCCTTCATCGGCCCGCCGGCGCCCGCCATCGCGGCGATGGGCGACAAGATCGAGTCGAAGCGCCGCGCCAAGGCGGCGGGTGTGTCGGTGGTGCCGGGTTTCGTCGGGGAAATCGATGGCACAGACCATGCGGTCGAGATCGCCGGCGGCATCGGCTATCCGGTGATGATGAAGGCATCGGCGGGCGGCGGCGGCAAGGGCATGCGGCTGGCCTGGAACGAAGGCGATGTCCGCGAAGGCTTTGAAAGCGTCAAGCGCGAGGCGCTGGCAAGCTTCGGCGACGACCGGGTCTTCATCGAAAAGTTTGTCGAGCAGCCGCGGCATATCGAGATCCAGCTGATCGGCGACAGCCACGGCAACGTCATTTATTTGAACGAGCGCGACTGTTCGATCCAGCGCCGCCACCAGAAGGTCGTCGAGGAAGCCCCCTCCCCCTTCGTGACGCCCGAGATGCGCCGCGCGATGGGCGAGCAGGCGGTCGCGCTGGCCAAGAACGTCGGCTACACCAGCGCCGGCACGGTCGAGTTCATCGCCGGCGCCGATCGCAGCTTCTACTTCCTTGAAATGAACACCCGGCTGCAGGTCGAGCATCCGGTCACCGAATGCATCACCGGGCTCGATCTCGTCGAGCTGATGATCCGCGTCGCCGCCGGCGAGGCGCTGCCGTTCGGCCAAGCCGATGTCCAGTTGAACGGCTGGGCGATCGAGACCCGCGTCTATGCCGAGGACCCGTATCGCGGCTTCCTGCCCAGCATCGGCCGGCTGTCTGCGTGCCGGCCGCCCGAGGCCGGGCGCGAAGGCCCCGCGCTGGTGCGCATCGACACCGGCGTCGTCGAAGGCGCCGAGATCAGCATGTTCTACGACCCGATGATCGCCAAGCTGATCACCTGGGCGCCGACGCGGGCGCAGGCGATCAAGGCGCAGGCCGATGCGCTCGACCGCTATTACATCCGCGGCATCAGCCACAATATCGATTTCCTGAGCGCCATCATGGCGCATCCGCGTTTCCAGGCCGGAGACAATGTCACCACCGGCTTCATCGCCGAGGAATATCCCGACGGTTTCCACGGCGCGCCGGTCGATGCCGCGACGCGCGACGCCATCGCCGCGGCCAGCGCGGTCGTCCAGGCGATCGAGGCCGAGCGGGCGCAGCTGATCGACGGTCAGCTGTCGGGCCATGGCGCCGAATATGGCGAGGACTGGGTAGTCGAGCTCGCCGGCGAGCAGATCCCGGTGGCGGTCATGGGTGACGGTGCGTCGTTCGGCATCGAGATTGGCGATCGTGAGGTCCGGCTGGCGACCGATTGGCGCGTCGGGTCGCCGCTGTTCGAAGCCGAGATCGACGGTGCCACCCGCACGCTGAGCATCGAGAAGCAGGGCAGCGGGCTGAAGGTGACCACGCGCGGCGCCGCCCATCGCGTCCGCGTGCTGACGCCGCGCGCGGCGGCGCTCGCCGGCTTCATGATTCCCAAGGTGGCGCCGGACATGAGCCGTTATCTGCTCTGCCCGATGCCGGGACTTGTCGTCAGCATCGCGGTGGCCGAGGGCGACAAGGTCGAGGCCGGGCAGCAGCTGGCGACGGTCGAGGCGATGAAGATGGAAAATATCCTGCGCGCCGAAAAATCCGGCACGATCGGCAAGGTACTGGCAAAGGCGGGGGATTCGCTCGCGGTGGATGCGGTGATCCTGGAGTTTGCGGCCTGACCCACCGCCCGGCGCGGGTGGTGGACTAATCCCGCCCGAACAGCTTGTGCAGCTCGTCCTTGGCGTCCTCCAGCACCTTGAGCTGCTTTTTGGGCAGATTATGCCCGGCACGGTTGATGTAGAAGGTCAGCATGCCCATCGCCGATTGCAACGGCGTGCCCTTTTTCCGGGTGCTTGCCTCGGCGGCTTTCTTCAGGCCGCGCGCGATGGCGGCGGGATCGTCCTGCTTGAACAGCCCGGGCTCGACATCCAGCGCATCGCTGTGCTCCGTCACCTCCTGCGACCATTTATCGACCATGGCGGCATCCTCCTGCCCACCACAACACGCAACGTTCAGACAAGGTTGCCGCGAAACCGCCGACTGCCGGCAACGGTGGCGCCGCTGGCCAGCCGCGCCTCGAAATCGCCCGCAGGAGTAGCCGTTACCGCCAGCACCGCATCGCGCCGCACCAGTCGCGAGCGGTGGATGCGGACAAAGCCGTGCGGCGCCAGCGCATGGGCGACGACGGCCAGGGTGGCGCGGTGGAGCACCGGGCCCCGGGCGGTGTGCAGCTCGACATAATTGCCCGCCGCCTCGATCCGCTCGATCTCCGTGGCGGTGAACCAGCGCATGCTGGCACCGTCGCGGACTGCCAGGCGGAAAGGCCCGGGCGGCGCCGGGGCCGCCGCCGGCGCCGGCGTTTCCGGCCGGTCGAGCAAGAGGCCGATCACGCCGAACATGACCAGTGACAACAGGTCTTTGCGCCATTCATAGACAAGACCGGCCGGGCCCCAGTCATAGCCATAACGACTGCCCATCGCCGCATAGACGAGGCCGCGGCTGACGGCCAACCAGCCGAGGTGCGCGGCACAAAGCGGCAGCGACAGCAGGCCGATCGCCAGCGCCGCCCGTGGCCAGTCGAGCCGCGGCGGTCGCAGCCGGCGCAGCAGCCGGATCAGCGGGATGGCGATGGCGATCCAGAAGGCGGCGCTGGTCAGTTCCCAGGCCCAGGGTTCCCAGGCCGCGACGACGGCACCGGCTTCGGCCAGGTCGTCGCCGACGGTCAGCGCATTGACGACGGCGAACAGCAGCGTCAGTCCGGTGACGGCAAGCAGGATCATCGCGTCACCGCGATCCAGTCGCCAGCCGTCTGTCCCGCCTGCCCCGCCGCCCATCCCAGCCATCCACCGTCTGTCCCGCCGGGCCTGCCGCCGGCAACGCGGCGCGCGACGCCGGCCCCACGCTTTCCTAGCGTTGTTTCGACACGCATGAAATGCAGGAACGCGACGATGACGCCTGTGACGACGGGACGACGCTACGATCTCGACTGGCTGCGGATCGGCGCCTTCGGGCTGCTGATCCTCTACCATATCGGCATGGTCTTCGTGCCGTGGGAATTCCATATCAAGACCGCGGCGCCGCAACGCTGGCTGGAGCCGGTGATGATGCTGTCGAACGCCTGGCGGCTGTCGCTTCTGTTCCTGATCTCGGGAGTCGCCTCGCGGGCCATGCTGGCGCGCGACCCGGGCCCCGGCCGTTTCGCGCGCGGCCGTACCGCGCGACTGGCGGTGCCGCTGGTGGCGGGCATGATGCTGTGGGTGCCGCCGCAGGCCTGGGTCGATATCACGGTCAACCATGGCTATCGCGCCGGCTTCGGCTGGTTCTGGACGCACGACTATTTCCGCTTCGACGAAGCCCTGGGCGTCGCGCTGCCGACCTGGAACCATCTGTGGTTCGTCGCCTATCTGTGGGTCTATACGCTGCTGCTGGCGCTGTTGCTCATGCTGCCCGCGGCAATGCGGGCCGCGGCCCAGCGCGGTTTCGACCGGCTGTTCGGCGGCTGGTGGCTGGTGGCGGTGCCCACCGTCTACATCGCCACGGTCCGCATCGGCCTGGCCGATCGCTTTCCCGAAACGCATGGCCTGACCGACGACTGGTGCGCGCACCTGATCTATGGCGCGGCATTCCTGTTCGGGTTCGGCCTTGGCCCCGGCGGCGCGCCATGGGCGGTCATTGCGCGAGTGTGGCGGCCGTGCCTTGTCGCCGGCATCATCGGCGGCGGCATCGTTGCCGGCGTCAACTGGTCGCTGGCGGCCGATACCGTGCTGTCCGGCGGGCCACTGGCGGCGCTGCGCGTCGCGCGGGCGGTCCAGGCCTGGGGGTTCATCATCGGGCTGATAGGTCTTGCCCAGGCGCATTGGCAGCGTGATCACCGCTGGCGCGCGACGTTGGTGGAGGCGGTGTTCCCTGCCTATATCGCGCATCAGACCGTGCTCATCGTCGTGATGTACTGGCTGCGGCCGCTGGGGTGGTCGCCGCTGCCGGAATTTGTCGTGCTGCTGGCGGCGACGATGGCCGGCTGCACGCTGTTCTACCTGGTCGGGCGGCGCTGGCGCTGGCTGCGGCCGCTGGTCGGCTTGGGGCCGCTGCGTCAGCCGCCGATCGCGCCTTCATGGGCCAGCAGCCAGGCTTTGCGCGTCACGCCGCCGGCATAGCCGGTCAGCGCTCCGGAGGCGCCGATGACCCGATGGCAGGGGATGACGATGCCGATGGGGTTGCTGCCATTGGCAAGGCCGACGGCGCGGGCGGCGCCGGGCCGCCCGAGCTGCGCCGCCAGCGCGCCATAGCCGCTGGTCCGACCGGCCGGGATGGCGCGCAGCGCCGCCCAGACGCTTTTCTGGAACGGGGTGCCGCCGGTCGCGACGGGCAAGGCATCGAGAGCGGTCAGGTCACCGGCGAAATAGGCATCGAGCGCCGCCACGATCGCCGGCGGCGCGTCGCCGTCAACCAGCGCATAGCTGCCATAGTGGCGCGCCAGCAGCCGATGCATGCGTTCCTCGAAGTCGCTGAAATCGAGCGCGCGCAGCACGCCGTCGCCATCGCTGACGACCAGGATTTCAAAGGCCGGCGCCCGGTAGCGGCTGAGGGTCAATTGCATCAGCTGTGCTCCTGCGGTGCGTTTGCGGCGGGTGGCGGGGGTTTCGCCATGGACGGCGGCAAAGACTTCGTTGAAGCGGCGGACGCTGCCGAAGCCCGCGGCGGCGGCGATCTCGGTCATCGGCATGTGCCCCTCGTCGATCAGGCGGACCGCGGCCGCCAGCCGCTTGGCCTGGGCGACGGCGACCGGCGAGACGCCGAGATGCTTGGCGAACAGCCTGCGCACTTGGCGCGCGCCGACGCCGAGCTTGTCGCCGAGCAACTCCACGGGCGCCGGGGCGTCGCCGGCGTCGAGGGCGCCGCCGTCGATAAGAATGAGCGCGCGGCGGACGCTGGCAGCGGTGCCATTCCACGCCGGCGAGCCCGGCGCGCTGTCGGGGCGGCAACGCTTGCAGGCGCGAAAGCCGAGCGCCACGGCCGCGGCTGCGCTGGCGACGAAGGTGCAGTTCTGTGCCAGCGGCGGCCGCGCCGGGCAGATCGGGCGGCAGTAGATGCCGGTGGTCTTCACACAGGTGAAGAAGACGCCGTCATAGCCGCGGTCGCGGCGGAGCATCGCGGCGCGGCAGGTGTCGGGGTCGGGGATGGTCATGGCGCTGGTGTAGCGCCGCCTGAAGCGCAAGTCTGGCGGTTTTCGGACACCAATGCTCCCCTCCCGTTCAAGGGAGGGGCTGGGGTGGGTGTGTCTTCGGCCCGAAGGACGGCTTTACGGGACCGAGTCACCCTCCACCGGCCCCTGCCTTTCAGGGAGAGGAGACGGTCAGCTCCGGCAGACCAGTTGCCCGCTGGTAACGCCGCATTCGGTGCGCTGGCCGTCGTGGTTGAAGCGCACAGACGCGGCGCCCTTTTGCGACAGCGCCACCACATCGGCGACGGTGCGAACCGGCTGGCCACCGACGCTTTCGATGAGATAGCCCGGCCGCAGGCCAAGCCGCGCCGCCAGTGACGCCGCCTGCATCTGGACGACGACCACGCCCTGTTCGGGCAGGCCGGCGCCGAGTTCCTGGGCATAGGCCGGCGACAAATTGGCGACAGTAACGCCGTTGAGGATGGTCTGGCCGGCGATCGGGGTGATCTGGCGCGGCGGATTTTCGGGCGGCGCCGCGAGCGTGACGGACACCTGCTGCTGCTGGCCGCCGCGCATCAGCACCACGCTCAACGACCGGCCGACGCCTTCGGTGGCGAGACTGTAGCGCAGCTGGCCGCCATCGGCGACTTCCTTGCCATCGACGCTGCGCAGCACGTCGCCCACCCTGATGCCGGCAGCGGCACCGGGGCTGCCCGGGGCGACGGCGGTGACCAGCAATCCGCCGGGGCGGTCGAGGCCGGCCAGCCGCGCGCTTTCCGCCGTCAGCGGCTCGCCTTCAATGCCGATCCAGCCCGAAACGAGCTTGCCGGTATCGGCGGCGCGCAGGAACACCTGGACGATCTTGGACGGGATGGCGAAGCCGATGCCGTTGGAGCCGCCGTCGCGCGAATAGATGGCGCTGTTGATGCCGATCAGCCGGCCCTGGCCATCGAGCAGCGCGCCGCCGGAATTGCCCGGATTGATAGCGGCATCGGTCTGGATGAAGAACTGCCAGTCGCTGACGCCGATGCCGGTACGGGCGACGGCCGACACGATGCCGGTGGTCACCGTCTGGCCGACACCGAACGGGTTGCCGATGGCGATGGTGACATCGCCGACTTCGGCGCGGTCGCTGTCGCCCATGCGGATCGTCGGCAGCGCCGCACCCTGGGTGTCGACGCGCAGCAGCGCGAGATCGAGCCGGGCGTCGGCGAACACCAGCTTGGCCGGATATTGCCGGCGATCGGCGAGCGCCACGAGGATCTGGTCGGCGCCGGCGACGACATGGTTGTTGGTGATGACGAGGCCGTTCGGCGCCACGATGACGCCCGAGCCGAGCGACTGCTGCACCCGCGGCTGGGCCGGCCCGGCGCCCATCTGGCGTTGCAGGAACTGCTGCATCAGCGACGGCCGGCTGCGGTCCACGGTGGCGGTGTAGATGTTGACGACGGCCGGCGCGGTCGCCTTGACGATCGGCGCGAACGACATGGTTTGCAGCGGGCCGCTGGGTGCGACGCGGGTCAGCGGCGTGGTGTCGACGGGTGGCACCTGTGCCGACACGCTGGCGTGATCGGTGACCTGGTTGACCCCCAGCGCCAGCGCCACGCCGGCAGCGGCGCCGATCAAGATGCCGATCCCCGTCTTTGCCCGAGTCCTTGCCATAGTCGTCGCCATGCACTGCCCTGAATTGATTGTTGCTAGCGAATTGCCCAATTGCCCGGATCGCGTGAAGCCGTGATGAACGGCGATATGGGATGGGTCGGACAAAAATGAAGCTCTGGCATTGCCGCGATGCGCGATCTTTTCGGGTGCTGTGGACGCTCGAGGAGTTGCAGCTCGAATACGAGCTGGTCTCGCTGCCGTTTCCGCCGCGCTGGCGAGAGCCGGCATATCTGGAAACCAACCCGCTCGGCACCATCCCTTATTTTGAGGATGGGCCCGCGAAGATGACCGAAAGCGCCGCGATCTGCGAGTATCTGGCGGTGAAATACGGCGGTGACCTGGCGGTGCGGGCGGAAGAGGACGATTTCGGCGCCTGGCTCAACTGGCTGCACCATGGCGAGGCGACGCTGACCTTTCCGCAGACCTTGGTGTTTCGATATCTGACACTGGAGCGCGAGGAGAATCGCAACCCCAAGGTGGCGGGCGATTACCGCAAATGGTTCGTCGCGCGGACGGTGCTGGCGGAACGCACGCTGGCCGACGGGCGGGACTATCTGTGCGCGGGGCGTTTCACCGTCGCGGACATCTCGGTCGCCTATGCGCTGCAATTTGCCGAGACGCTGGGGCATCTGGGCGAGCTGGGTCCGAACCTGCAAGCCTATTGGGAGCGGCTGCAAGAGCGCGACGGGTTCAAGCGGGCGAAGACGGCACAGGCCTGACCGCTCCCCTCCGCTTACGGGAGGGGCTGGGGGTGGGGAAGTGCCGTAAGCGTGGGTCAGGATTGCGTCCCGGCTCCCCCACCCCCGACCCCTCCCGCAAGCGGGAGGGAAGCAGCGTTGATCACCTCGTCCAGCCGCAACGGTCGGTAGAGGTGCGGGAACAGCACCCCGCCGCGCGCCGGTTCCCAGCGCAGGGCATCACCCAGCGCATCGGCATCGAAAGTCACTGCCATCAGCCCGGGCTCGCCGGCAAACCATTTGGCGGCGGTGGCGGCGACCTCGGCGGGTGGCGACAGGTGGATATAGCCGTCGCGCAGGTCGTCCGCCGATCCGGCAAAGACGCCATCGGCCTGGAACTGCGCCCATTCGGCGGCGCGCAGCAGCTTGGTGACGATCATCGGGCGACGCGCACCGGCACTTGCACGTTGCACAGGTCGGTGGCCCCTGCCGGGCGGACGAAGAACCCGGTGCGATTGGTGCGGGCCTTCAGATAGGCGGCAAAGGCCGGGCTGGCGCTGTCGAGCACCTCGTAGCGCGGATCGCCGGCACCGGCGAAGCGGACACGGGTGATCGGCGTCTGCTCCTCGGGGGTCTTGTAGAAGCCGAGCGGCCCGGTACCGCGCGGCAGGGCGGCATAGCCTTCGATGCCGGCAACGACGCGGCCGACAAGGGTGATGTTGCGGTCGAGGTGGCGCGGGCCATGGCCGATGACGGTGTAGAGTTCGCTGCCGTCACCCGTATCGGGGGGATCGTCGCGGCCGACGCCGACGGCACCATAGCAATGGGCGAGCCAAGCGGTGCCGGCCTTGGGGTCGGTCGCCACCGGCCAGCCGCTCCAGAAGCCCGACGGCGCATAGGTGTCGGCGGAACCGAGTGGCGTGATGGACAGGCCCTTGATCGGACGTTCATATTCCGCCGGCAGCACGGCGGCATGGCCGGTGCCCGGCCCGGTGCCGACCGGCACGCCGCCGGGGGTCGCGGTGCTGCCGGCGGCCACCGCCTTGGCGCCGCTGGCGGTCAGCGTCTTGTTCGCATCGGGTTTCGCCGCCCATTGCACGACGTAATTGTCCTGGACGCGGGTGATGGCACCACCGTCGAAGCGCCCGGTGGTGACCAGCGCGCGGATGGCGGCAATGTGCGCGGGGGCGAAATCGAGGGCGAGTTCGATCGCCAGCGTGCCGCGCGCGGTTTCGAGCAGCATCAGGTTGTCGGGCGCGATCGGCCGCCAGGCGCTTGCCGGGGCGGCGGCAGCGATGTCGGCGGGAGATGGCGGGGCCGGGGTAGCGGCAGCGAGGAGCGCGGCGATGAGGATCATGGCCGATACGATGGCGCGGTGGGTGCACGAGGGCAAGTGCTGCCCTGTCATCCCGGCGCAGACCGGGACCCATGACCCACAGGCTGTTGGCAAGGATGGCGCTCACGTAGCGAAGCTTGTGGGTCCCGGCCTTCGCCGGGATGACCAACAGGGCGCTTAGTCCTTCGGTTCGAACTCCAGCGCCAGCCCGTTGATGCAGTGCCGCAACCCCGTCGGGCGCGGGCCATCGGGGAAGACATGGCCGAGATGCCCCTCGCAGGTGGCGCAATGGACCTCGGTGCGGGTCATGCCATGGCTGGTGTCGGTGGTCGTGGCGACGGCGTCGGGCACGGCGTCGTAGAAGCTCGGCCAGCCGGAGCCGCTCTCGTACTTGGTGTCGGACACATAGAGTAGCGCGCCGCAGCCGGCGCAGCGAAAGTCGCCGGCGCGCTTTTCATCGTTGAGCGGGCTGGTGAACGGCCGTTCAGTGGCGTGTTCGCGCAGCACGGCGTGCTGCGCCTCGGTGAGGTCGCGGGTGGTCGTCATGGCGGTCCTTCCCAGATCGGTCTTGCTTGCTGCCAAAATCGGGGCGGCGGAGCTGTTTGCCAAGGCCTATTCGTGGGGCTGCGGCATCGGAGTCCGGGTCAGCGCATCAATCGCCCCCTGCAGGATATAGCTTGCCGCCAGCCGGTCGACGCGTTCGGCGCGGGTTTTTCGCGACAGGTCCTCGGCGATCATGGCGCGCTCGACGGCTTGGGTGCTCCAGCGTTCGTCCCAGAGCAGCAGCGGCAGATCGAGAATGCCTAGGTTTTTCGCCAGCTGGCGCACCGACTGGGTGCGGGGGCTGTCGCTGCCGTCCATGTTGAGCGGCAGGCCGAGCACCAGGCCGCGGATGCGTTCGGCGGCGACGAAGCGGCGGAGGTGCGCCAGGTCGGCGGTGAACTTTGTGCGGGCGATGGTCGAATGCGGGCTGGCGAACGTCCAGCCGGCGTCGCAGGTGGCGAGGCCGATGGTCTTGGTGCCGGCATCGAGGCCCGCCAGCCGGCCGCCATCGGGCAGCGCCGCGGCAAATCCGGCGAGGGCGAGCAATGCCAGGGGTCAGGCCTTGGCCATCCGCATCCGGCGCGGCTTGGGCACGACGACAGGCTGCACGAAACGATCGAGCCGGCGTTCGGCGTCGGCGCGCAGATTTGCCCAGAACAGCGGGAAATCATAGACATGGTAGTTGTTTCCGGGCAGCACATAGGCGGTAAAGCCCGCCGGCGGCTCACCGATGTCGAGGATGCCGGTGGCGAGGCATTGTGCGCCGATGGTCTTGGCGGCGAGCGTCCCGCCGGTGAAGTCACTGTTCGGCACCAGCGCGCCGAAGTTGCCGCTTGCCGGCACCGGCTTTCGATCACTGATCCCCGACAGCGGATTGGTGCAGGCAATGGCGGTAGCCAGCCGGTTGGCCCCGGTCAGCCCCCTGCTCTTGTCGAAGCTGTCGCGAACCTCCTTGTAGTTTGCGGGCCGTGCAAAGCTCTGCCAGCTGAGGATGCAGCCGGTCTGGTCGGCGATGGTGCATAGCGGCAGGCCGAGCGCCGGCAGGTCGGCGGTGATCGAGATCGGCCAGCCCGGCGCATAGACCGCGACGATGCGAGCCGCGAGCGGCGTGCCCGCGACGCGTTCCTTCAGCAGCCGCAGGATATGCAGCGACCCCTGGCTGTGGCCGGCGAGGATGATCGGGCGGTCGGCGGGCTGGGCGGCGACAAAGGTATCGAAGGCAGCGAGCACATCGCCATAGGCGACCTGCAACGCGCGCTGCGCCTCGGGTTTGTCGGTCAGGAACGCGCCGAAGGTCGCCTGGCGATAGCGCGGCGCCCAGATGCTGGCGATGCCGTTGAAGATACTTGCCTCGCCGCGCAGGAACATCGCCATGCGCTTGCCGACTTCGGGGTCGGTCATCGTCGCATTCCACTTGTTGCGATCGAAGACGCTGGTCGGCAGCACGAAGAACACCGCGGCGCCGGGGCGGGGCGCGGCGGTATAGCCCGCCGGCACCCAGCGCGCCGGGTCAGTCGGCAAGTCGGGGTGCGCCGTCCAGTTCTTCACCAGCGCGTAATCGGGCGTGTCGGCCGGTAGCGGTGGGGTGAATTCGGCGCTCGGCACCAACGCGGCGCGAATCAGCCGGTCACCGAACAGCGCGTAGGACACCGCCGCGGCGATGACGAGCATGGTGAGGATCGCGACGATCCAGAGGAAGCGGCGGGCGAGCATGGCGGGGCTTTAGCAGGCTTGGGGCAATCCTGTTAACCCTTGGCAGCGCCGCAGGGTCAGCTGTACCCCAACTGCCGCCCCGCCAGGTCGAGCATGATTTCCTCGCTGCCGCCGCCGATGGCGTTGACGCGGACCTCGCGGTAGATGCGCTCCACCTTCGACCCGGTGATGTAGCTGGCACCGCCGAGCACCTGCGCCGCCTCGCGCGCGACATGCTCGAGCATCCGCGTCGCCTGGACCTTGAGCATCGCATAGTCCGCCGGCTGGCCGGTGCCGGTCTTCGATTGCCAGGCGCAGAGATCGACCCAGGCTTGTGTCGCGGCGATATGCCGGGCGCAGTCTGCGAGCTTGATGCGGATCGACTGGTGCTGGGCCAGCCGCTTGCCGAAGGTTTCGCGCGTCGTCGCCCATTCGACCGCTTCGGCCAGCGCCACCCGCGCCATCGCGCAGCAGCCGTGCGCCATGCCCAGCCGTTCGCCGTTGAAGTTGCGCATGATGCCGGCAAAGCCGCCGTTTTCGGGGCCGATCAGGTTTTCAGGCGGGATTTCGACATCGTCGAAATGGATGGCGGCGGTGTCCGAACAGCGCCAGCCCATCTTGTCGAGCCGGGTGCGGCCGATGCCGGGCCGGTCCATTTCGACCAGCATCAGCGAGATGCCGGCCATGCCGGGCCCGCCGGTGCGCACCGCGACGGTCAGGTAATCGGCGCGCATGCCGCTGGTAATGAACATCTTGCTGCCGTTGAGGATGTATTTGTTGCCGGTCAGCGTCGCCTTGGTCTTCAGTTGCGCGACGTCGCTGCCGCCCGACGGCTCGGTGATGGCGAGGCCGATGATCTTGTCGCCGGACAGAACTTCGGGGGCGATGCGGCGCTTCATCTCCTCGCTGCCCAGCGCCAGGATGGGCGGCAGGCCGATGCCGTGCGTCATCAGGCTGGCGCCGAGGCCACCGGCACCGGCGGCGGCCATTTCCTCGCTTTGCGTCAGCGAATGGAAGATGTCGAAGCCTTCGGAATGCCCGCCATATTCCTCCGGATAGTTGAGGCCCAGGATGCCGGCTTCGGCGGCTTTCTTGTGGAGCGATCGCGGCAGTTCGCCCTCGGCCTCCCAGCGATCGATGTTGGGCAGCACCTCCTGCGCCATGAAGCGGCGGACGGATTGCGCCACCGCCTCGTGGCTGTCGTCATAATAGGGGGAGCGGGCGCGCCACTGGTCGAATTGGGTGGTCATGCCGGAATGATAGCGAGGCGGGTGCGGCTCCGCTTCCCTCCCTTGAAAGGGAGGGGAGAAGAAGTAGGGTGCCGCATCTTGCCGAAGGATCCTTCATGAAGTCGCTGTTCGTCGCCCTGCTGCTCGCCACCACCCCTGCCCTTGCTGCCACTCCGTTCGAACCCGGCGACCTCTACAAGCTGTCGATGGTCACCGATCCCAAAGTGGCGCCCGATGGCAATCGCGTGCTGTTCAACCGCGCAACGTTCGACATCGACACCGACACCCGCCTGGGCGAGATCTGGCTGGCAACCATAAGCGGCAAGACCGTCGACAAGCGGCTGCTGATCCCCGCCGGCGTCAAGGCCGGGGCGCCGGAATGGTCGCCCGATGGCCGCCGCATCGCCTATGTCGCGCCCGTGCTCGGCAAGCCGCAACTGTGGGTGATGGATGTGGCGCAGGGCATCGGCAAGCCGGTGACCAGCGGCAAGATCGCGCCGCGCGGCTTCGTCTGGTCGCCCGACGGCACCCGCATCGGCTTTGTCGCCCGCGTCGAGGCACCGCCGGTCAAGATCGGCAGCATGCCCGAAAAGCCCGAGGGCGCGACCTGGGCGGCAGCGCCCAAGATTATCGACAGCTTCCGCTATCGCTTCGACGGCGCCGGCTATGGCACCGCGGGCGCCGACCAGCTGTTCGTCCTCGATTTCGCCGGCGGCGGGGTGACGCAATTGACCAAGGGCGACGCCGACCAGATCGGCAGCGGTTTCGACTGGACGCCCGACGGCACGGCCATCGTCTATTCCAACCGGGTGCGCCCGGGCAACGAGCGGCTGCCGGTCGAAAGCGACCTGTATCGCATCGCCGCAACCGGCGGCACGCCCGAGCGGCTGAGCAGCATCGACGGCGTCGAGGACGATCCGCAGGTGTCGCCCGATGGCAAGTCGATCGCCTTCACCGGCATGCTGACCGGCACGCAATTCTATCGCCAGTCGGAGCTGTGGGTGATGCCGGCTATGGGTGGCCCGGCGCGGATGCTGACCACCGGGCTAGACCGGCCGATCATCGAGGCGAAATGGGCGAAGGACGGCAAGGGCGTCCATGTCTTCTACAACGACGCCGGGCTGACGCGGGTGGCGCTGGTGCCGCTGTCGGGCGGCAAGCCGCGCAAGGTCGTCGATGCCATCGGCGGCACCCGGCTGTACCTGCCGTCGGCGGGCGGCAACTGGTCGGAAGGCGGCGGCACCTTTGCCTATACGACCGTCGAGGCCGACCGGCCGGCGGCGCTTGGCATCCAGCGTGGCGGCCGCGAGATTGCGAAGATCGATTTCAACAGCGAGTGGCGCGCCGGCAAGACGATCGGCAAGCTGGAGCGGGTCACCTGGACATCATCCAAGGACGCGCTGCCGATCGAGGGCTGGGTGCAGTATCCGCCGAATTTCGCGCCCGAGAAGAAATATCCGCTGGCGCTGGAGATCCATGGCGGGCCCAACACCGACTATGGCCCGTATTTCTCGATCACCCACCAGGTCTATGCCGCCGCCGGCTATATCGTGCTGTTTTCGAACCCGCGCGGGTCGATCGGCTATGGCGAGAAGTTCGGCAATGCCATCGACAAGGCCTATCCCGGCGACGACCATGCCGACCTGATGTCGGGCGTCGATGAATTGGTGAAGCGACCCTATGTCGATGCGCGCAACCTGTTCATCGGCGGCGGTTCGGGCGGCGGCGTGCTGACCACCTATGCCATCGCCCAGACCGACCGTTTCCGCGCCGCCGCCGCGCTGCGCCCGGTGACCGACTGGACGGTCCAGGGGCTGACGTCGGACATCGTGGCCGTGACGCTGCAGAACTGGGTGCCGGGCACCCCTTGGGACAATCACGATGATTATTGGCGGCGATCGACGCTGAGCATGGTCGGCAAGGTCAAGACCCCGACCATCCTCATCGATGGCGAAGCCGACTGGCGCACGCCCATCGGCCAGAGCGAGGCCTATTACCAAGCGCTGAAATGGCGCGGCATCGATACCCGAATGGTGCGACTGCCGGAGGCCGGCCACGGCATGGGGCGGCCGAGCCAGTGGCTGCAGACCAACCTCGTCGTGGTGGACTGGTACAACAGATATTTGGTGAAGTGACCGGACGGCGGGGGAAGTCCCCGCCGCCACGCCGGCCCAGCTTGCGCGAGTCCGCGCGCTACACCCGAATGCTCCGCAATCGCTACGCTGCGCTCTTCAGCCTCGCCGCATAGCCCTTGCGGAACTTCGCCAGCTTGGGTGCCACCACCGCGGCGCAATAGCCGTTCGCCGTCCCGTTCCGCTCGAAATAGCGCTGGTGATAATCCTCGGCCGGATACCAGGTCGTGTCGGGCTCGATGCTGGTGACGATCGGATTGTCCCAGACGTCCTGGTTGCGGGCGATCGCCGCCTCGGCCTCGGCGCGCTGTTCCGCGTCGTGCGGAAAGATCGCCGATCGATACTGGGTGCCGGTGTCGGCGCCCTGGCGGTTCAGCGTCGTCGGGTCGTGGGTGTGGAAAAAGATGTCGAGCAGCTCGGCATAGGACACCACGTTCGGATCGAAGCTTATGCGCACCGCCTCGGCATGGCCGGTGCGGCCCGAGCAGACGGCCTCATAGCTCGGATCGGGGACGCTGCCGCCGATATAGCCCGACACCACGGTGTCGACGCCTTTCAATTCGTTGAACACCGCTTCCGTGCACCAGAAGCATCCACCCGCCAGCGTTGCGATCGCCATGTTCATCCTGCCTTTTACCTTTGGATGGGGACAATCTAGGGTCTTGCGCGCACCGTTGTAAGGGCAAGTCGATGCGGCAAAAGGCACGGCCTGCCGCAACAATCGCCTCCACAATGGTGGCGGCTGCGAAAAAATGTTATCCACAGGACCGACTCGGGGGAAGAGTCGGCGATGCGGGGGCATGGCGGCGCAGCATGGCGCAGCGATGATCCCGGTGGCCGGTGGCACCATCGGGCGATAAAAAGACGGGCCGCACGATGAATCCCTATGAAGTGACATTGCCCAATGTCCTGGCACGCGTCGGCGCTTGGTGCCGCGGGCTGGTGCGCCGCTATCGCAAGCCGCTGCTTGTCATCGGCGCCACCGGGGCAACGGTCGCGATCAGCGTCGGTGCCGCCCAGGCGCCGGCCATGCCGCACGACAACGCCGCGCCGACGGCCGCGGTCGCCGCCGGGAGTCGCTGAACCCCGCCACGCGCGCAAATCTATAAAATCGCCTGCGTCGCGACTTTCACCCAGGACAATCGCCTGCTACCGACAGCGAATCGAACGGCGTCGGCGCCGTCACCGCGGGGAGCCCAATGGCAAGCAGCGACGCAGCACCGGCGCCGTCACCGGCGCCGTCACCGGCAGCGCCGGTTGACCCGAACTTCCCGCCTGTGGGCGGCGCTTACGCCAAATATGTGCTCGGCCTGCTGGTGCTCGTCTATGCGATGAACTTCATCGACCGGCAGATTCTCGCGATCCTGGCGGAGGACATCAAGCGCGACCTGGGCCTGTCGGATGCCGACCTCGGTTTCCTGTATGGCACCGCCTTTGCCGTTTTCTACGCGCTGTTCGGCATTCCGCTCGGGCGGCTGGCCGACAATTGGGTGCGGACCCGGCTGCTCAGCATCGGGCTGTTCGTCTGGTCGTCGATGACGGCACTGTCAGGCCTGTCGACGAACTTCCTGCAGCTGAGCTTTGCCCGCGTCGGCGTCGGCATCGGCGAGGCCTCGGCGGCGCCATCGGCGTTCTCGATGCTGTCGGACTGGTTTCCACGCGAAAAGCGCGCCACCGCGCTCGCCATCTATTCGGCCGGGCTTTACCTCGGCGGCGGCGTTTCGCTGCTGATCGGCGCCGTCGTCGTCCGCGCCTGGAACACCGCCTACCCTGCCGGTGGCCCGATGGGCCTCGTTGGCTGGCAGGCGGCGTTTCTCGCGGTCGGCTTTCCCGGGCTGCTGCTGTCGATGTGGGTTGCCACGCTGAAGGAGCCGATCCGCGGCCGCGCCGAAGCGCTGCCGGAACCGGCGAAGGTGCCGAATGTCGGACGCAAGCTGTGGGAGGATATTTCGAGCGTTATCCCACCGCTGACGCTGTTCCACCTGGCACCGTTCGGTGCGCGCGTGCTGGCCACCAACATCGCCGTCGCGGCGGCCTTTGCGTTGCTGGCGGCGCTGCTGATACGGGTCACCGGTGACATACCCCAATGGGTGGCGATCTGCCTCGGCGGCTATGCGGTGACCAGCTGGGCGCAATCGCTGAAGGAACGCGACCGGCCGACCTATGCGCTGATCTGGGGCACGCCAACCTTCCTGCTGGCGCTGGTCGGCTTCGGGTCGATCTCGTTCGTCGGCTATTCGATCGGTTTCTGGGCGGCGCCTTATGCCATCCGCACCTTTGTCGTGCCGATGGCGGCGAGCGGCGCCGCCCTGCCCTGGTATGCGAGCAAGGAAATCGTCGCGCTGACGCTGGGTGGCTGGGGTGCCGCCGGCGGCTTCATCGGCGTCGTCACCGGCGGCTTTGTGTCCGACTGGGTGAAAAAGCGCAATCCGGGCGGCCGCATCCTCGTCGCCGGGCTGGCGGTTCTGGTGCCGGCGCCCTTCATCTGGCTGATGTACACCACCGACGGCCTGGGGCTGTTCCTGCTTTACAACATCCCGCTCGCCTTCGGCAGCATGTACGTCGGCATCGCCGCGGCGACGACGCAGGACCTGGTGCTGCCCCGCATGCGCGGCGCCGCCACCGCGACCTATTTCATCGGCACGACATTGCTCGGCCTGGGGCTGGGGCCGTATTTCACTGGCGCCGTTTCCAAGGTCACCGGCAGCCTGGCAACCGGCGTGCTGGCACTGCTGCTGATGGCGCCGCTCACGCTGGTCTGCCTGTACCTTGTCTATCGCAAGCTGCCCGCCGCCGAAGCGACCCGCATCGAACGGGCGCGCGCTGCCGGCGAACCGATCTGACCCTTTCGAAAGGCCGACCCATGAAAATCCAGGACCTGTTCTCTGTCGCCGGCAAGACCGTTGTCATCACCGGCGGCAGCCGCGGCATCGGCGAGATGATCGCCCGCGCCTATGTCGAAAACGGCGCCACCGTCATCCTGACCAGCCGCAAGGCAAGCGATGTCGAGGGGCTGGCCGCCGAACTGGGCAGCGCCGCGCACGCCATCCCCGCCGACCTGTCGCAGATGGCGGAAATCGAGCGCTTTGCCGCCGAGGTCGCGAAGCTGACGCCCAAGGTCGACGTGCTGTTCAACAACGCCGGCGCGTCCTGGGGCGCGGAGTTCGACAGCTTCCCGGAAGTCGGCTGGGACAAGGTCATGGACATCAACGTCAAGTCGGTGTTCTTCCTGACGCAGCGGCTGATCAAGCTGCTCGAGGCCGCCGCCACGCCTGACAGCTACGCCCGCGTCATCAACATCGGCTCGATCGACGGCCAGCATGTCTCGGGCATCGAAACCTACAGCTATGCGGCATCGAAGGCGGCAGTCCTGCATCTGACGCGGATGATGGCAAAGAATCTTGCCGGCCGGCACATCGCCGTCAACGCCATCGCGCCGGGCTATTTCCCGTCGAAGATGACGGCAGGGATCGCCGAGGAATTTGCCGCGGAGTCGCTGGCGGCGACGCCGATGCAGCGCCGGGGCACGCCGGACGACATGGCCGGCGTCGCGCTGTTCCTGGGATCGGCGGCGTCGGCGTTCCTGTGCGGGTCGGTGGTGACCGTCGACGGCGGCTACGCAACGACCGTCTAGGCCGTCGATTGCCCCATTTTCGGGCAGGTGATGGTGGTTTCGGCACAGTTTCGACATGAAAATGCCGGGCGGGCTTGCGATTCCGGCGGTTTTCCCGTCATTTCCAGTCCAGACCGGTTCTGGCATGATAATTGCTTGGCCAACGGCAAATCCATGGGGTGCGCGGTGAAAAAGATCGAGGCAGTTATCAAGCCATTCAAGCTTGATGAAGTGAAGGAAGCGCTCCACGAAGTCGGCGTGTCGGGCATCACGGTGACCGAAGCCAAGGGCTTTGGCCGCCAGAAGGGGCATACCGAACTGTACCGCGGCGCCGAATATGTCGTCGATTTCCTGCCCAAGGTGCGGCTGGAAGTCGTCGTCGACGACGACCAGGTCGAACGCGTCGTGGAAGCGATCGCCAATGCCGCGCGCACCGGTCGCATCGGGGACGGCAAGATCTTCGTGTCCGCCATCGAAAGCGCCGTGCGCATCCGCACCGGGGAGCGCGATTCGGACGCGATCTGAGTTTTTCCAGTACCAGCCAACACGCAACAAAGGGTCAGAAACACATGGCAACGAACGCCGCCGGCATCCTCGACATGATCAAGGAGAAGGAGATCGAATGGGTCGATCTCCGTTTCACCGACCCCAAGGGCAAGTGGCAGCACCTGACCATGGTGGCCGGGGTCATCGACGAGGACATGCTGACCGACGGCTTCATGTTCGACGGTTCGTCGATCGACGGCTGGAAGGCGATCAACGAGAGCGACATGATCCTGATGCCGGATCTCGACGCGACTTATATCGATCCGTTCTCGGCGACGCCGATGCTGATCCTGATCTGCGACATCGTCGAGCCGTCGACCGGCCAGCTGTACAGTCGCGATCCACGCTCCACCGCCAAGCGCGGCGAGGCGTATCTCAAGGCCAGCGGCATCGGCGACACCATCTACATCGGGCCCGAGGCCGAATTCTTCGTATTCGACGATGTCCGCTACGGCACCGGCTATAACGAAGGCTTTTTCCACCTCGACGACATCGAGCTGCCGACCAACACCGGCCGTGAGTACGACGTCGGCAACATGGGCCACCGCCCGCGCGTCAAGGGCGGCTATTTCCCCGTCGCCCCAGTCGATTCGGCGGTCGACCTGCGTGGTGAAATGGTCTCGACGATGCTCGAAATGGGCCTGCCGTGCGACAAGCACCATCACGAGGTCGCCGCTGCCCAGCACGAGCTGGGCCTGACCTTCGGCACGTTGACGACGACTGCCGACCGCATGCAGGTCTACAAGTACGTCGTCCACCAGGTCGCCCATGCCTATGGCAAGACCGCGACATTCATGCCCAAGCCGATCAAGGACGACAACGGCAGCGGCATGCACACCCATCTGTCGATCTGGAACGGCAAGACGCCGCTGTTCGCCGGCGACGGCTATGCCGGCCTCAGTGAAATGGCGCTGTTCTTCATCGGCGGCATCATCAAGCACGCCAAGGCCTGCAACGCCTTCACCAACCCGTCGACCAACAGCTACAAGCGCCTGGTCCCGGGGTTCGAGGCACCGGTGCTGCTCGCCTATTCGTCGCGCAACCGCTCGGCATCGTGCCGCATCCCCTATGGCAGCGGCGGCAAGGCCAAGCGCGTCGAAGTCCGCTTCCCCGATGCGATGGCCAACCCCTATCTCTGCTATACGGCGCTGCTGATGGCTGGCCTCGACGGCATCGAGAACCGCATCCACCCGGGCGCGCCGATGGACAAGAACCTCTATGACCTGCCGCCCAAGGAACTGAAGAAGGTGCCGACCGTCTGCGCGTCGCTCCGCGAAGCGCTGAATGCACTCGACCGCAGCCGCGCGGTGTTCACCAAGGGCGGTGTGTTCACCGACGACCAGATCGATTCCTATATCGAACTGAAGATGCATGACGTGATGCGCTGGGAGATGACCCCGGCGCCGTGCGAGTTCGATATGTATTACAGTTCGTAGCGGCTGCCGCCTAAGCGCCGGTTCGTTCTTCACGAACCGGCGCTTAGGCGCAGACTCGCGAAGAGCTCGGCCGGCGGGGCGGGCGGCTTTGCCGTCCGAACCCGTCCGACGTCAGCCCCGGCTTTGCCGGGGCTTTTCTATGTCGGGAATAGCCGAAAGCATATCATTGCCGCAGCGCACCATATTCTGCAAACGCTGCCCCGCCTGCGACCCGCTACCCCATTTCCTCCTGCAAAACAAGAAAAAAGGGCCGGCGCTTTCGCACCAGCCCTAAAGTCTATCCTTGGGGAGGATCGCCATATTGGCCCCGCCTTTGTGCACTGCAACAAAGCCGATTGCAACGGAAAAGACGACACCCGGGCGAATTATTTTCGGATGCCCTGCTCCGGTGGCGTTCCTACCCTGTTCCGCCGCCGCGCATCCCCCTATAACGTTCGACATGAGCGACCTGTTCGCCGCGACCGCGGCGCCTTCCGATTATGATGCCAGCCATATCGAGGTGCTGGAAGGGCTGGAACCGGTCCGTCGCCGGCCCGGCATGTATATCGGCGGCACCGACGAACGCGCCCTCCACCATCTTGCTGCCGAAGTGCTCGACAATGCCATGGACGAGGCGGTCGCCGGCCATGCCAGCCGCATCGAGGTGACGTTGGAGTCCGATGGCAGCCTGACGATAAGCGATAATGGCCGCGGCATCCCGATCGATCCGCACCCGCGCTTTCCCGACAAATCGGCGCTCGAAGTCATCATGACCATGCTGCATTCGGGCGGCAAGTTCAGTGGCAAGGCCTATGCCACGTCGGGCGGCCTGCACGGCGTCGGCATTTCCGTCGTCAACGCGCTGTCGTCCGATATGACGGTCGAGGTGGCGCGCAACCGCGAGTTGTTCCGCCAGGGCTTTTCGCGCGGCTTCCCGACGTCGAAGCTGGAACGGATGGGCGCGGTGCCCAATCGCCGCGGCACCACGATCCGCTTCCTGCCCGACACCCAGATCTTCGGCGAGGAAGCGCGGTTCCGCGCGTCGCGGCTGTACAAGCTGGCGCGATCGAAGGCGTATCTGTTCGGCGGTGTCGAAATCCGCTGGAAGGGTGCCGCCGCCTTGCTCGACGGTGATACGCCCGAGGCGGCGGTGTTCCAGTTTCCCGGCGGCCTCGCCGATCATCTGAAGGAACGCGTCGCCGATCGCGAGCTGGTGACACCCGAGCTGTTCGCCGGCCGCGCCGATCTCGCCGACGGCAAGGGCGCGGTCGAATGGGCCTGCGCCTGGCCGCAATATGGCGAAGGCGCCGCAAGCTTTTACTGCAACACAATCCCGACGCCCGATGGCGGCACCCATGAAACCGGGCTCAGGACGGCGCTGACCCGCGGCCTCAGGAACTATGCGGCACTGACCGGCAACAAGAAGGCCGGCGAGCTGTCCGGCGAGGACGTGTTCACCGGCGCCGAGATCATGCTGTCGCTGTTCATCCGCGACCCGCAATTCCAGAGCCAGACCAAGGATCGCCTGACCAGCCCCGAGGCGACACGGCTCGTCGAGAACGCCATCAAGGACCATTTCGATCACTGGCTCACCGGCTCGGGCGAACGCGGCAAGGCGCTGCTGGCCTTTGTTATCGAACGCATGGACGATCGCCTGCGCCGCCGCGCCGAACTGCTCGTCAAGCGCAAGACCGCGACCAGCAAGCGCAACCTCCGGCTGCCAGGCAAGCTGACCGATTGCGCCCGCAACGACAGCGCCGGCACCGAATTGTTCATCGTCGAAGGCGATAGCGCCGGCGGGTCGGCCAAGCAGGCGCGCGATCGCATGACCCAGGCAATCCTGCCGATCCGCGGCAAGATCCTCAATGTCGCCAGCGCCAATGCCGCCAAGATCGGCGCCAACAGCGAAGTGGCCGACCTGATCCAGGCGCTCGGCTGCGGCACGCGCGGGCAATATTCGCCCGAGGCGCTGCGCTATGAACGCATCGTCATCATGACCGACGCCGATGTAGACGGCGCCCATATCGCGACGCTACTGATGACCTTCTTCTTCCAGGAGATGCCCGGGCTCGTCCGCGACGGCCGGCTCTACCTGGCGCTGCCGCCGCTGTACCGGCTCGCGGCGGGCGGCACCGTCGCCTATGCCCGCGACGATGCCCATCGGCTCGAGCTGCTGAAGACGGTGTTCGCCGGCAAGACGAAGATCGAGGTCGGCCGCTTCAAGGGCCTCGGCGAAATGGCGCCGTCGCAGTTGAAGGAAACCACGATGGACCCGGCGAAACGCACCCTGCTGCGCGTCGTGCTGCCCGATGGCGTCGATGCGAAGGCCGCCGTCGCCGACCTTGTCGAACGGCTGATGGGCCGCAACCCGGAACACCGCTTTGCCTTCATCCAGGCGCACGCCGATGCGGTCGATGCCGAGGCGCTCGACGCCTGACGTCCCGCGCGGCGGGGCTTGACCCCTTCGTCATTCGGCTACCTAATCGCAGCAACGAAACGAGGGGTCGAATGATGAACATCCTGCTGCGCTGCGCGCTTCCGCTGGCGATTGCACTTGCCGCTCCCGTACTGGCCGCGCCTGGCGTGCCCGGCACGACGATGCCGGCCAATTACAGCCAGTTGGCGAGCTTCTTTGCCGAATGGCGGGCGTTTGTCGCGCCCCCGGTGACCAACGGCGTCGCCGACTACAGTGCCGCCGGCATCGCCCGCCAGGCGGCCGCGCTGCCGGCGTGGCGCGCGCGGCTGGCGGCGATCGACACGTCCGGCTGGAGCGTGGCCGCGAAGAACGACCATCGCATCGTCGCCGCAGAGCTGAACGCGTTCGATTTCAACCTGCGCGTGCTGAAGCCTTGGGCTCGCGATCCCGGTTTCTATGCCAACATCGCCGCCGACTGGAGCGACGTGCCGGCCCATGAAGGCCAGACGCTGCTGCCCAACATCGATCTCTATGCCTGGCAATGGCCGCTGAAGCCGGCCGACGACAAGGCATTGACGGCGGCGCTGGCATCGGTGCCAGCGACGCTGGCCGCGGCGCGCAGCAACCTCGCACCCAGCACGGCGCACGATCTCTGGTCCTATGGCAGCGCCGCATTCAAGGACCAGTCGGCGACGCTTGCAGCGCTCGGCGCCGGCACGCTGAAGCTGCGGACGCTCGATGGCCCCGTCCTCGCCGACATGAAGGGCGCCAGCCCGGCGCTGCGCAAGGCGATCGCCGCCGCCAAGTCCGCCACCGACGATTTCGCCGCCTGGATCGCTGCCGAGGCGCCGAAGCGCACCGGCCCGACGGGCGTCGGCAAGGCCGATTACAACTGGCACGCCAAGAATGTGATGCTGTCGCCCTATGACTGGGACGCGCAGATGACGCTGCTGCAGCGCGAGCTCGATCGCTCGCTTGCCGGCCTGCGGCTGGAGGAGGTGCGCAATCGCAAGCTGCCGCCGCTGGTGCCGATGACCGATGCCGCCGCCTATGCCCGCATGGTCGCCGATCGCCAGACGAAGTTCAGTGCCTTCTTTGCCGACACCGGCCTGTCGACCAGCGAGCCCTATCTCGCCGCTGCCATCGCCGCCCAGTCGGTGGAGTTCGCGCCCGAGGGCAGCCGCAATTTCTTCAGCCATGTCACGATGCACGATCCGCTGCCGCTGATCTCGCACTTCACCCATTGGATGGACCTGGCGCGGCTGCGCGCGGCGCCGCATGCCAGCCCGATCCGCCAGCTTGCGCCGGCGTTCAACATGTACGCCGACCGGTCCGAAGGCTTTGCGACGGCGTTCGAGGAAGTCGCCATGCAGGCGGGTCTGTACGACGACCTGCCACGCGGGCGTGAACTGGTGTGGATCATGCTCGCCAACCGCGCGGCGCGCGGCATCGCCTCGCTGCGCGTCCAGGCCAATGAGTTCGATCTCGACGCCGCCGGCAAGTACCACGCCACCTGGACGCCGCGCGGCTGGTCCGATCCCAGCTCCAAACTCGTCGGATTCGAACAGCTGCTCTATGCCCGCCAGCCGGGTTACGGGCCCAGCTATATCATCGGCAAGATCCAGCTCGATTCCCTGATGGCGGCGCAATCCCATGCCGACGATATTGCCGGTCGCCCATTCGTGATGCGCGACTTCTTCGCGCGCGTGATGGCGGCGGGCATCCTGCCGGTGGCGCTCATCGAAGACGAGATGATGGCGCCCGCCGGCCATTAGGGAACCCGCTGCAATGATGAACGTTAATCGCAGCGTTGCGCGGCGTCAGATCCCCGCATCGGGAGCCGGGGGATGATCGAGTATCTGCAGAAGCTGCTGGGCCAGTCAGGCCTGGCACCCCACGGCGTGTGCCTGTTGTGGGACCCGGCGCTGATCTGGACCCATGTCGTCGCCGATGCCGCCACGGGGCTGGCCTATTTCTCGATACCGTTCGCCATGGCGGTGTTCCTGACCCGCCGCCCCGACATTCGCTTTCGCGCCGTCGCCTGGCTGTTCGTCGCCTTCATCATTGCGTGTGGCGCCACGCATTTCCTGTCGATCTGGACGCTGTGGAACCCCGACTATGGTCCCGAGGCGCTGGTCAAGCTGGTCACCGCGGTGATTTCCGTCGCGACCGCGGTGATGCTGTGGCCGCTGCTGCCGCGGGCGCTGGCGCTGCCGTCGCCGCAGATGCTGCAGCAGGCGAACGACGATCTGATGCTGCGCATCGCCGAGCGCGACGCCGCGCTCGATGCCCTGCACACTGCCAATGCCACCCGCGAACGTGCCGAGGCGATGCTGGCGCAGGCGCAGAAGATGGAGTCGCTTGGCCAGCTGACCGGCGGTATTGCGCATGATTTCAACAATCTGTTGACCATCGTCGTCGCCAATGTCGATCGGGCCCGGCGTTTCGGCAGCGACAATCCGCGCATTGTCGGGGCGCTCGATGCTGCACAGAATGGTGCTGACCGCGCTGCGCGGTTGACTGACCAGCTGCTGTCCTTTGCCCGTCGCCAGCCCCTGCAACCGGAGAGACACGACCTGAATGCCATTGTCGAAGACAGCATGGCGCTGTTCGGGCGCACGCTCGATCCGTCGATCCGCTTGCAGATCGAGCTGGCACCCGACTTGTGGCCGGTGTGCATCGACCAGGGCCAGTGCGAGAACGCCGTGCTGAACCTGATCGTCAACGCCCGTGACGCGATGCCCGACGGCGGCACGCTGACCATTCGCACCGCCAATATCGATGGTGAGGCCGCTGTCGAGTTGCAGGTGATCGACACCGGCACAGGGATGCTGCCAGACGTCGTGGCGCGCGCCTTCGAACCGTTTTTCACGACCAAGGCAATCGGCCGCGGCAGTGGCCTGGGATTGAGCCAGGTCTATGGTTTTGCCAGCCAGTCGGGCGGCGAAGTCGACATCATCTCGACCCCCGAGGCCGGCACGACCGTGTCGTTGCGCCTGCCGGGTGCCGAGCAATCGCTGGAAAGGACATGATGGTCATTGCATATGACGCTACCCGACTGCCCGTGATCCTGATCGTCGAAGACGAGGCGCTGCTGCGCGAGGTCAGCGCGATGGAATTCGAGGATGCAGGCTTTGATGTTCTTGCCGCTGCGGATGGCGACGAGGCGCTGGCCTATGTCGCCAGCCGTCCCGACATCGACCTGCTGTTCACCGATATCAGCCTGCGCGACAGCATCGACGGCTGGACGATCGCCGAACGGGCGCGCGCGATGCGACCCGATTTGGCGGTCATCTATGCCACCGGCTACGCGCCCGACGCCGTCAAGCTGGTCAAGGATGCGCGCTTCTTCAAAAAGCCGTTCCTGCCGACGGCGATCGTCGCGGCGGCCCGGGAAATGATCGGCGACCGGCCCGATCAGCCGACCGCTGGCACCGATTTGAGATAAGCCGCGATGGCGGCGCGATCGGCCTTGGGCAACTTCGCCAGGTTCTGCTGGACCTCCACCATGCTGCCGCCGACGCTGTCGTAATCGGGCGTGAAACCGGTTTCGAGATAGGTTTCGATCTCGGCGGCCGACCAGGCGCCGATGCCGGATTTCGCCGGGGTGATATTGGGGATGCGGCCCTTGCCCTCTGGGTTCGCAGCCCCGCCGAGCCAGCGCGCCGTATCGAGACCGCCCAGACCCTGCAGCATGCGCGGCGTGTGGCATTGGCCGCAATGGCCGGGCCCCTCGACCAGATAGCGCCCGCGGACGACGGCGGCCGACGCGCCGGCGGGCAGCGCCACGATCGGGCTCTCGTCGCCGAGATACATCAGCTTCCACAGGCCGACGCCGCGGCGGATGCTGTAGGGAAAGCCGAGCGCGGTGTCGGGGGTGCGCGTGGCCACCGGCGGCAAGGTCCGCAAATAGGCGAACAGGTCGGCGATATCGCCCTTCGTCATCTTGATATAGCTGTTGTACGGAAACGCCGGATAAAGGTGCCGCCCGTCGGGATCGACGCCACGCTGCATGGCATTGGCGAAGTCGGCGATCCGCCAGCCGCCGATGCCGGCATCCGGATCGGGCGAGATATTGGGCGCCTGGAACTGCCCGAACGGCGTTGCCAGCGGGCGACCGCCCAGCCGCAGCCGATCGTCACCCCGCGCCCCGGCTGCAGCATGGCACGAGGCGCAGCCACCGGCCCAGAAGATGCGGGCACCGCGCCCGGCATCACCGCTGGCTTCGGCCGCGATGGCGTCCGCCGGCAGCCGCGGAGGGATCGTCAGCACCCAGAACAGCGCCGCTGCCGCCACGATGACGGCGGCGACGGCGATGGCGGCCCGCCGCATCGCGGCTATTGTTCCTTGACGCGGAACGCCTCGTGGCAGCTCTTGCAGTTCGCCGTGACCTGGCCGAACAACGGCTTCATCGCATCGAGGCTGGCCGGCCTCGCCGCCGCTGCAGCACCGGTATCGGTCTGGAACTTGGCCACCGCGGCCTTGAAGTCGGCGGGCTTTTCCCAGATCGCCGGAGCGGCCTCGGTCTTGCCGCCGGTCTTCGATGTCGGCGGGAACTTGGTGCCAAAGGCCTTGGCACCCGCATTCATGCTGGTGAACAGCGCCGTGACCGCCGCCGCATCATACGGCGTCTCACCCTTCATGTAACCGACCAGCGCCTTGGTATCTTTGCCGTTCTGCTTCATGATCGCCTGGCGTTCGGCGATGGGATCGGCGGCAATCGCCGGTGCGGCGGCAACGGTGGCGGCGAGCAGCAACATCATCATGCGCATCGATGGTTCTCCCTTGGGCGGCGTCGTTACACGCAGCAAAGCCAAGTCGGGACAATAGCGCAATGGAGAAATTTCGCTGCGGCGATGGCGGCGGGGCTGGGAGGCAATTGCGCAGCGCTGCCTAGCAAACCTGTCACCCCGGCGAGCCGAAGGCGACCGAAGGCGAAGGCCGGGGCCCCATAACCCACCAACTCGGCCACCGAAGAACGTCATCCCGGCGCTGCCCGAGACCCCGCGCCTGTCCTTGCCCGCCAGAGAAGACGCTTGGTTCCAGCCTGTGACGCGATGGCGGGAAACGTGCGCCAGCCTAGCGGAGATCGTGGTTCATGGGCCCCGGCGTTGACCTTCGGTCGGCTTCGGCTCGCCGGGGTGACAGTTGCTCCTGGCCCCGGCCTCAGGCCATCGCGGCTTCCAGCGCCTCGCTCGCCGCCAGCCAATTGGCCTCGCTCTGGGCCAGCGCCTTCTCGGCCTCGCCACGCAGGCGCATCAGGTCCTTGGCCGGCCGATGCATGTCCGACGCATTGGCCGATTTCGGGTCTGCCAGCGCGCGGTCGATCTCGGCGATCCGCGCCGTCAGCCGGGCGGTCTCGGCCTCGGCGTCCTTCACCGTCTTGCGCAGGCCCGATGCCGCCTCGCGCGCCGCGGCGGCCGCCTTGCGATCGTCCTTTTTGTTGCCGCCCGAACTCTTGCCCTTGCTGCCTTCGGGCGACGCCGGGCCCTTGCCCAGGATGGTGTCGGTATAATCGTCCAGGCTCCCGGCGAACTCGGTCGCCCGCCCGGCGTCGACCAGCACCAGCCGGTCGGCGCTCGCCTCGATCATGTGGCGATCGTGGCTGACCACCACGACCGCGCCTTCATAATCGTTGAGCGCCTGGACCAGCGCCTCACGCGTATCGACGTCGAGGTGGTTGGTCGGCTCGTCGAGGATGAGCAGGTGCGGCGCGTCGCGGGTAATCAGCGCCAGTGCCAGTCGCGCCTTTTCGCCGCCCGACATCTTTCCGACCTTCTGTTCCGCCATCGCCCCCGAAAAGCCGAAACGCCCCAGTTGCGCGCGCACCTGGCTCGGGTTGGCCCCGCGCATCAGCCGGCTCATATGCTCGAGCGGGCTGTCGTCGCTGTCGAGCTCCTCGACCTGATATTGGGTGAAATAGCCGACGCGCAGCTTGCCCGGGGCGTGCTTGGTGCCCTCCATCGGCGGCAATTGCCCCGACAGCAGCCGTGCCAGCGTCGTCTTGCCGTTGCCGTTGCGCCCCAGCAGCGCCAGCCGGTCGTCGGGATCGAGCCTGAGGTCGATCTGCTGCAGGATGGCGCGGCCGTCATAACCGACCGCGGCATGGTCGAGCTGGACCAGCGGCGGCTTCAGCGGTTGTGGCGACGGGAAGTTGAAGACGAGGGTAGGATCGGTTACCGCCTCGGCGATCGGCTGCATCCTGGCCAGCGCCTTCTGCCGCGACTGCGCCTGCTTGGCGGTCGACGCACGGGCGCTGTTGCGGGCGACATAATCCTGCAGCTTGGCACGCTGCGCCGCCTGGGCCTCGCGGGCGCTGGCCAGCTGGGCCAGGCGCTCGGCACGCTGCCGCTCGAAATCGTCATAGCCGCCGGGGTAGAGCGTGATCTTGCCCTGTTCGAGATGCAGGATGCAGTCGACGACGTTATTCAGCAGATCGCGTTCGTGGCTGATGACGACGATGGTGGCGCGATAGGTCTTGAGGAAGCTTTCCAGCCACATCGTCGCTTCGAGATCGAGGTGGTTCGACGGCTCGTCGAGCAGCAGCAGGTCGGGCTGCGAAAAGAGCAGCGCCGCCAGCGCGACACGCATCCGCCAGCCGCCCGAATAGCTGTCGAGCGGGCGATGCTGCGCCGCCTCGTCGAAACCGAGGCCGACGA
Organism: Sandarakinorhabdus sp. DWP1-3-1; assembly: GCF_049896705.1. Classification (NCBI taxonomy): domain Bacteria; kingdom Pseudomonadati; phylum Pseudomonadota; class Alphaproteobacteria; order Sphingomonadales; family Sphingosinicellaceae; genus Sandarakinorhabdus; species Sandarakinorhabdus sp. DWP1-3-1. The sequence goes on from NZ_JAFCUV010000001.1 coordinate 1,448,327, forward strand.
GGATGCGGCTGGCGCGGGCCGCGGCGGTATAGGCATCGATGGCGATCAGGCGGTCGTGGATCTCGGCAAGGCGGCCGGGCTCGACATGCCCAGCCTCCTCCTCGGCCATCAGGGCGGCGCGCTCGACATCGGCGGCGAGCACGGTTTCGAACGGCGTGCCCTGCCCCGCCGGCGCCTCCTGCGCGACATAACCGAGCCGCGCGCTCTTCGGCATTTCGACGCTGCCGCTGTCGGGATCGAGCGTACCCGCGATGACCTTCATCAGCGTCGACTTGCCGGCGCCATTGCGGCCGATCAGCCCGATGCGGCCCCGCGGCGGCAAAGTCGCGGTCGCATTGTCGAGGATGGTCCGGCCGCCGAGGCGGACGGTGACGGCGTTCATGGTCAGCATGCGGAGCAGGTAGCATGGCGAAGTGCAGCCGTCGACCAGCGCGCAGCGCAGGGCGCGGACAGGCGCGACACCGGCCAGCGGGGCGGCGCGGGCGAGACGCGCCGAACCCGTATGACGTCGGCATGGGCTTTGCCACGCTCTTGCTGCGCTCGTGAAAACGGCCAGCGAGGGGGAGTCCCTGCTGGCCGTTTTCTCTAGGAAGGGCATGGGCAAAGCCCATGCTGGCGTCGGGCGGGTTCGGTCGGCCTTCTGGCCAACCGCCCCGCCGGCCGGGCTTGCGCCTGTCGGCGCATCACAGCGATTTGCTATGCAAATCTGCCGTTATGCGCGCGTGGCGCTGCGCCTTACTTCTTCGTCGCGAGGAACGCGATCACGTTGGCGCGATCTTCCGGCTTCTTCAGCCCGGCGAACGCCATCTTGGTGCCCTTGACGACCTTCTGCGGTGCGGCAAGGTAGGCGTCGAGCTGAGCTACGGTCCAGGTCAGCCCGCTGTTCTTGTTGGCGGCCGAATAGGTGTAGCCCGGAACGGTGCCGGCCTTGCGACCGACGACGCCGAACAGCGACGGGCCGACGCGGTTCACGCCCTTGTCGGTGACATGGCAGACCTTGCACTGGTTGAACACGGCGGCACCCTTGACGGGGTCGCCGGCGGCGGCGGCGGGGGTCGACATGGTGGCAACCGACACCGCGGCAGCGGCGATCGTGGCGAAAGCAATCTTGGTCATGCGGCCTCTCGGGTTTCGTGGAAAATGCCCAATAGACGGTTTCAGCGGGCGTCGCAATTTCTAGACGACGCTGGAAACGTTAACAATCGGTCGGAAAGTCGCGGGGCTGCACAAGCTCAGGTCAGCAGATGTTCGACGAGGCTTCGAACCTTGGCCTGCCGCCACTGCGGCGTCGGCGCGATCAGCCAATACGCCGCGCTTGCCGCCTGCGGTTCGCCCAGCGCCACTACGCGGCCCGCCTCCAGGTCGGCCGCCGCCAGCGTCGCCGGCACCAGCGCCTGCCCCAGCCCCGATGCTGCGGCATCGATCGCCAGCCCGGCATCGGCGACCGTCAATCCCGGCGCCTGCGGATCGCCCGGATGCGCGATGCGCGGCAGCTCTCCAGTATCGGGCGGGCCGACCAGCACCAGCGTCTCGGGCGTCAGCGTGCGGCCATGGATGCCCTCCGCCTCCGGCTCGCCCGAATAGACGATGGCCAGATCGAGGTTGGCCTGGGTGAAATCGGGCACGCCGTCGCTGCCGGCGATGACGAAGCGGATGTCGGGATGCTGCGCAGCATAATGCGCCAGCCGGGCATTCAGCCACTTCGCCGTGAAATCGCGCGGCGCCGCGATCGTCAGCACCTTCGAACCCTGCCCGTCCTGGAGGATGCGGACGCTTTCCTCGAAATTGAGGAACCCCGCCCGCAGCGCCGGCAGCGAGCGTTCGGCCTCCGCCGTCAGCTCCAAGTTGCGGGTCATGCGCTTGAACAGCACAACGCCGAGCGTGTCTTCGAGCGCACGGATCTGCTGGCCGACGGCGGCGGGCGTGACCGCAAGCTCGTCCGCCGCCTTGGTGAACGACAGGTGCCGGGCGGCGGCGTCGAACACGCGAAGCGCATTCAGCGGCAGGTGCGTGCGCTTCATCCGGTCAGTTGACGCTCGGCTTCAACGTCGGATGCTCCAGCGCAAAGGCCGGGATCATGACATCGAAGGCGCCGCTTTCGCCGCGCATCTCGTAATGGCCCTGCATGGTGCCGCTCGGCGTTGCCAGCGGGCAGCCAGAGACATAGTCGAAGGCGCCGCCCGGTTCGATCAGCGGCTGCTGACCGATGACGCCGGGCCCGTCGACATGCTCGATCCGGCCGTCGCCGTCGGTGATCGCCCAGTGCCGCGCCAGCAGCTGCACGGTTTCGAGACCGTGGTTCTCGATGCGGACGTGATAGCTCCAGACGTGCCGCGGCGCCTGGGCGTCGGACTGGTCGGGCAAATAGCGCGGCGCCACGCGCACGGTGATCCGCCGCGTCGTCGCCTGGTAGGGGAACATCAGGTTGATGACCATCTACAGGCCGACCCCCCGCAGCGCCTGGTCGAGATCGTCGATCAGGTCCTGCGGATCCTCAAGGCCGACCGAAAGGCGCAGCATGCCTTCGGTGATGCCCATCTGCTCACGCACCTCGGGACTGACGCTGGCGTGGGTGGTGGAGGCCGGATGCGTCATCAATGTGCGCGAATCGCCGAGGTTGTTGGAAATGTCGATCAGGGCCAGCCCGTCGAGCAGGCCATGCGCCTGCGGCCGGCCGCCGTCGAGGAACAGCGCGATGATGGTGCCGCCGGCGGTCATCTGGCGCATCGCCAGCGCGTGCTGGGGATGGGAGGCGAGGCCGGGGTAGAGCGCGCGCGGCACCCGGCCTTCGAGGAAGGTCGCGACCTTCAGCGCATTCTCGCACGAGCGGCGGACGCGCAGGTCGAGCGTCTCCAGGCTTTTCAACACCACCCAGGCGTTGAACGGCGAAAGGTTCGGCCCGGTGTGGCGGGCATACGCCAGATAGACGTCGTTCATCCACTTTTCGGTGCCGAGCACGGCGCCGGCGAGCACCCGCCCCTGCCCGTCCATCAGCTTCGTCGCCGAATAGGCGACGACATCGGCGCCGAGATCCAGCGGCCGCTGGACGATCGGGGAGGCAAAGGCATTGTCGACGACGACGACGGCGCCGGCATCATGGCCGATATCGGCGATAGCGCGGATGTCGGAGACTTCGAGGCCGGGATTGGACGGCGTTTCGAGGAAGAACGCCCTGGTATTGGGCTGGCGGGCCCGCGCCCAGGCGTCGACATCGGCGGCATCGACCGTCGTCGTCTGGATGCCGAAGCGCGGCAGGATGGTATCGACGAGCACGCGGCAGGAACCGAACAGCGCCCGCCCGGCAACAAGATGGTCGCCGGCCGAAAGCTGGCAGAGCAGCGCCGCGGTCATTGCCGCCATGCCGGTTGTCGTCGCCCGTGCCGCCTCGGCACCTTCCAGCAATGCCAGCCGCTTTTCCAGCATGTCCGTTGTCGGGTTCTGCAGCCGCGAATAGGTCATGCCCGGACGTTCGCCACGGAAGCGCGCGGCAGCTTCCTCGGCATTGTCGTAGGCATAGCCCGAGGTCATGAAGATCGCCTCGGACGTTTCGCCGAAATCCGACCGCGCCGTGCCGCCGCGCACGGCGAGCGTCGCCGGCCGCCAGGCGTCGGTGATGCTGCGATCCTGGCCGGCAAAACGTTTCATGTCGGCAGGAATAGGCGGGGGCGCGCCGGTAAGCAACGTCCCAGCGCCGCGCGCGCGCAGCGAAGCGCTGCGCGCCGACAGGCGCAAGACCGATCGGCGGGGCGGTCGGAAACCCCGACCGAACCCGTCCGGCGCCAGCATGGGCTTTGCCCATGCCCTCCCCTCCCCACCATTCAACTTGCCAACATACCAACCAGTCGGTACGTTCGTTTCATGTCAGCCCGCGATCGCCTCCTCGACGCCGCCACCGACCTGGTCCGTCGCCAGGGGTTCGGGGGCACCTCGGTCGATGCGCTATGTGCGCACGCCGCGGTCACCAAGGGCGCGTTCTTCCACCATTTTGCCTCGAAGGAGGCGCTCGGCGTCGCCGCCGCGCAGCATTGGACCGACCATGCCGCCGCGCTGTTCGGCGCCGGCGCCTGGCACGCAGACCCCGATCCGGTGGCGCGGGTGCTCGGCTATGTCGATTTCCGGCGCGACCTGATCGTCGGGTCGCCGGCCGAATTCACCTGCCTTGCCGGCACGATGGTGCAGGAACTTCACGAGACGAGCCCGGCTATCCGCGATGCCTGCCGCGCCAGCATCTATGGCCATGCCGCGACGCTGGAGGCGGATCTTGCAGCGGCCATCGCGGCACGCGGCGTCACCGGCGTGACCGCCGAAGGGTTGGCGCTGCACACCCAGGCGGTGCTGCAGGGCGGCTTCATCCTTTCGAAGGCGAGCGGCGATACGGTGCCGGCGCTCGCCAGTATCGATCACCTGCGCCGCTATCTCGTGTTGCTTTTTGGGGAAGGAGACCAGTGATGACCGAGCCGAACCAGACACTGCCGCTGCCCGGCGTGACCCCGCATCTCGTCTGCAAGGATGCAGCGGCGGCGATCGAATTCTACAAGGCGGCGTTCGGCGCCGAGGAGATGGTGCGCCTGCCCGGCAAGGACGGCCGGTTGATGCACGCCGCGCTGACGATCAACGGCGGCGTCGTCATGCTGGCGGACGAGTTTCCGGAAATGGGCGGCCTGTCGCCGCTGACGCTGAAGGGCTCGCCGGTCACCCTGCACCTCTATTCGCCCGACGCGACCGCCGCGATCGCCCGGGCCGAGGCGGCCGGCGCCACGGTGACGATGCCGGCCCAGCCGATGTTTTGGGGCGATCTCTACGGCATGGTCACCGATCCGTTCGGCCATGTCTGGTCGATCGCGACGCCGATGGGACCGCCGAAGTCGAGCGCGGAACTCGCCGCCGCGCTGGCAGAGGCCTGAGCCATGGGCAGCATAACACCCTGCCTGTGGTTCGATACCGAGGCCGAGGACGCCGCCCGCCATTATGTCGGCCTCTTCGACAGGGCCGCGATCGGCACCATCTCGCGCTATGGCGAGAACATGCCGCGCCCGGCCGGCACCGTGCTGGTCGTCGAATTCACCCTGCGCGGCCAGCCGTTCATGGCGCTCAACGGTGGTCCCGGCGTGCCCTTCACCGATGCGATCTCGCTGTCGGTGGATTGCGAGACCCAGGATGAGATCGACCACTACTGGAACGGCCTGATCGATGGCGGCGGCCAGGCGGTGCAGTGCGGCTGGCTGAAGGATCGCTTCGGCGTGTCCTGGCAGGTGGCGCCGCGCATGATGTCCGACCTGCAGCGCAACGGCACGCCGGAACAGGTTGGCCGCCTGATGCAGGCGATGATGGGCATGGTGAAACTCGACATGGCGGCGCTGCAGCGCGCCTTTGATGGAGAATGAACTTGGCGGAAGCACATGAACTGTCGGTCAGCCACCATATCGCCGCCCCGCCGGCGGTGGTCTGGCGTGCCTTCACCGAACATCTCACCGAATGGTGGTGTCCGCGACCCTGGACGAGCGAGATCCGCGCGCTCGAATGGCGGCCGGGCGGCGCCTTCGACATCGCGATGAAGGGTCCCGACGGCGAGGGCGGTGGCGGCGCCGGTGTGGTGCTCGAGGTGACGCCGGAGCGACGCTTCGTCTTCACCAGCGCGCTCGCCCCCGGCTGGCAACCCCAGGAAGACTTCAAGATGGTCGGCATCTTCGAATTCGCACCGGCTGCCGATGGCGGTACCGATTACCGCGCCACCGCCCGGCATTGGGATGAGGCGACGAAGCAGACCCATGAGGCGATGGGCTTCGCAACCGGCTGGGGCGCCGTTGCCGTCCAGCTGGCCGAGGTCGCCGAGCGGCTGGACGCCCGATGACAGGCAGCCGCGCGGCGATTGCCGGCGGCTGCCTGTGCGGCGCCCTGCGCTATGCGGCTTCGGCCGCGCCGGCAATGGCCGGCTATTGCTTCTGTGCCGATTGCCGCAAGGCATCGGGATCGGGGTTCATGCCGTTCATGAATTTCGACGCGGCGGCATTGCGCTTCAGTGGCGCGGCCCGGCAGCACGTCGGGCGCGCGGCGCGTGGTACCGATTCCGTGCGCAATTTTTGCCCGACGTGCGGGGGCCTGGTGTTCGGCGGCATCATCGGGATCGACACCGACCACACCATTTATGCGGGCTCGCTCGATGACCCGGCAGCGTTCACCCCCCGCATCGGTATCTTCGCGCGCGACCGCCCGGCGTGGGTGCCGCTGCCGCCCGATATCACGGTTTTCGACACCATGCCCGACAGGAGGACCGAATGACCCTCGTTCCAGCACGGCAGCTTGCCGAAGCAACGCCGATCCGCTTTCCTAACGAGAGCGCCGAATATCGCACCGCCCGCACCGCGCTTTTGGCCGAGGAGATCGAACTGCGCCGCCGGCTGGCGCGCGTTGCCGAAGCGCGGCAGGCGCTGCCGCCGGGTGGCGAGGTGCGCGGCGATTATCGTTTCATCGGCAACAATGGCGCGAGCGATTTTGCCGGGCTGTTCGGCGACCATGACACGCTGATCGTCTACAGCTTCATGTTCGGGCCGGAACGCGCGCGGCCCTGCCCGATGTGCACCAATTTCATCGGGCCGCTGGCCGCCAACGCCGCCGATATCGGCCAGCAGGCGGCATTGGCGGTCGTCGCGCGGTCGCCCTACGAGCGGCTGGCGGCCTTTGCCCGGGAACGCGGCTGGGCCCCGATCCCGCTCTACCAGGACGACAACGACGCGTACTTGCGCGACTATGCCGGCTATGAAACCGGCGGCGACGACCCGGCGGCGCTCAATGTGTTCGTCCGCCAAGACGGCGTCGTCCGGCATTTCTGGGCCGAGGAACTGGGCGGCAACACCGCCGATCCCGGCCAGGATCCGCGCGGCGCACCCGACATCGCGCCCTTGTGGAACCTGCTCGACAAGACGCCGCGCGGCCGCTTGGCCAGCTGGTATCCGCGCCTCGCATACGACTGACGAGGGGGCACCACGGTCCAACATTGCTCTTTTGTAATGTTGGTTGTAGAAGCGGCTGCCATCACAGGAGTAGCCCGTGCCCAAGTTTGCCGCCGGCGTCGTGCGTTTTCAGCGCGACGTCTACCCAGAGAAGAAGCCGCTGTTCGAAACGCTGAGCAAGGGCCAATCGCCCGAGGCGCTGTTCATCACCTGCTCCGATTCGCGCATCGAGCTCGGCATGCTGACCCAGACCGAGCCTGGCGACCTGTTCGTCGTGCGCAACGCCGGCAACATCGTGCCGCCGCACTCCAATTCCACCGGGGCGACGACCGCGGCGATCGAATTCGCCGTCGGCGGGCTGAAGGTGCCGCACATCGTCATCTGCGGCCACACCGATTGCGGCGCCATGAAGGGCGCGGTGGCGCCTGAAAAACTCGACGCGCTGCCGCATGTCCGCGACTGGCTGGGCTATTCGCGTGCGGCCGTCGATATCGTGGCGGCGATCGGCGGCGATCTCGACGACCATGCCCGCATGCTGTTGCTGCTCGAACAGAATGTCATCCTGCAGCTCAACCACCTGAAGACGCACCCCACGGTAGCGGTGGCGCTGGCGATGGGGACGCTGCAGCTCCACGGCTGGGTCTATGACATCAAGGACGGCGAGGTCTATGCCTATGACGAAGCCGCCAATGATTTCAAGCCGGTAAGCCAGCGTTATGCGGCGCAGGTCAAGAAATACATGGACGCCCACGGCCATTCACACGCCGACGCCTGATCCCGCAGCGCGGCGTCAGGCAGCGACCTGCGCGCCGCGCACCAGCCGGCCCGGCAGCGCGCCGCTCGGCACGCCATCGCGATAGGTGACGACGCCGCTCTTGATCGTCACCGCATAACCGTCGGCGAGCTGGCGCAGGCGCTTGCCGCCGGCGGGCAGGTCGCGCGCCATGGTCGGCGCGTGCAACGTCAACGCAGCCATGTCGATGACATTGATGTCGGCCCTGTAGCCCGGCGCCAGCCGGCCGCGATCGTCGAGACCGACGGCCGTTGCCGGCACCGACGTCAGCGATCGTATCGCCGCGGCCAACGGCACCGCCTGCCCGGGCGCGGCATCGCGGACGAAACGCTGCAGATAATAGGTCGTGAAGCTGGCGTCGCAGATGACGCCATAATGCGCGCCGCCGTCGCCCAGCCCGATGATCGTGTCGGGGTGGGTGCACATCTCCCGCGCGGCCGCCAGATTGCCGTCACGATAATTGGCGCCCGGCAGGAACAGGATGTTGCGGCCGTCGTTAGCGATCAGCAGCTCATAGGCGACTTCGGCCGCCGTACGCTGCTCGCGCTTGGCGATGCGGTCGATACGATCCTCCGGCGCCGGGTCATAGACCGGCGGCTCGCCCATCACATAGGTCGCGGTCGAAGCCTGGACGATCGCCATGTAGAAGGGATTGGTGTCGCTCGGCTCCTCCGACAGCAGCTGCGCGCGCAGGGCCGGATCGCGCAGCGCCGCGACCTTTTCGGCCAGCGGCAACTCGGCGAGCGGGCGGAAGCTCGGGTGCAGCGAGAACGGATGGAACGACAGGTCGAGGCCGAACAACAGCCCGACCGGCCGCGGATAGACCTGGCCGCGAATGGTAACGCCCTCGGCATGGGAGGCTTCGAGCGCGCTCAGATACTGGCGCCAGCCGTCCTCGTCGCCGGTCGCCATCTGCAGCAGGGAGAACGACAGTGGCCGCCCCGAAGCCGCCGCCACCCGGCGCATCAGCGCGAACTCGTCGCTGGCCTCACCATGGATGTCGGGGATCAGCTGGTACACACCGGCGCCGGCATCGCGCAGCCCGGCCGCCAGCGCCAGCAGCTCGTCCTCGGGCGAATTGAGACTTGGTGCCAGCTCGCCCGCCCGCGTCCGGTGCAGCATGTTGCGCGACGTGGTGACGCCGAGCGCGCCGGCGTGGATCGCCTCGGTCGTCAGGCGGCGCATTTCGGCGAGATCGGCGTCCGTCGGCGCTTCGCGGTTGGCGCCGCGTTCGCCCATCACATAGACGCGCAGCGCCGAATGCGGCAGCTGCGCCGCGACGTCGATGTCGAGCTGGCGCGCCGCCAGGGCATCGAGATATTGCGGAAACGTCTCCCAGTTCCACGGCAGCCCGGCGGTCATCACCACCTCGGGGATGTCCTCTACGCCCTCCATCAGCCCGATAAGCATGCCGTGCTGGTCGGGCTTGCACGGCGCGAAACCGACCCCGCAATTGCCCATCACCACCGAGGTGACGCCGTGCCCCGACGACGGCGTCATCCGGTGTTCCCAGGTCGCCTGGCCGTCATAATGGGTGTGCACGTCGACAAAACCCGGGGTGACGATCCTGCCGGTCGCGTCGATCTCTTCGATGCCGCTGCCGGTGACGGTGCCGATGGCGACGATGCGGTCACCGCTGATCGCGACATCCCCCACAACGCCCGCATTGCCGAGCCCATCGTGAATCTCGCCGCCCCGGATCACCAGGTCATAATCTGCCATGTCACTCTCCCAATATCAGCAGCCTAGCACGCCGCCGGCGCGGTGACACCGCTTGCATTGGGGAGGATGGCTAGCGACGCCGCGCGATCAGCAGCAATGCCAGGCTCTCGGGCACCAGTGCGGCGATAGCGGTGGTCATCAGCGACAGGGTCGCCCCCGGATCGAACAGCCCGGCCCGGCCGCCGAGCCAGGCCGACAGGATATCGCTGGCATCGATGGCGATGCAGGCGATCAGCAGCGTGCGGATCATCGCCGGCCCTGCGCTCGCCACCAGCACGGCGATGACCATGTCACGCACCGCCCAGACCCGGATGATATAGGGCATCTGCAAGTTATCCGCGGCCGGCGCTGCGAGCTGTTCCATCAGCGCCGCCGGCAGCAGATAGCCATAGGCCGCCAGCCCGAAACGCACGACGCACATCAGCCCGATAAGCAGCGCAACGGCAGCCGGCTGGCCCCGCATCAGGCCGTCGCCACCGGCATCGGTTCATGCCCGCGCACGATCAGCAGGTACATCACCGGCGTCACGATGCGGCTGAGCAATGTCGACGAGATCAGCCCGCCGATGATCACCCAGGCGAGCGGGCCATAGAGTCCCGATCCCGACAGCGCCAGCGGCAGCAGGCCGCCGATCGCCGTCACGCTGGTCAGCAGCACGGGCAGGAAACGCACCTCTCCGGCGCGCTCGATGGCGTCGCGCAGGCCCATGCCCTTCTGCCGCAACTGGGTGGTGAAATCGACGAGAAGGATCGAATTCTTGATCTCGATGCCGATCAGCGCGACGAAGCCGATGACGGCGGTATAACTCAAGGAGTTGCCCGTCAGGAACAGCGCCACCAGCCCGCCGAACAGCCCGAGCGGAATGACGCCCGCCACCACCGCGGTCTCGCGGAAGCGGCCGAACTCGATGACCAGCACGCCCAGGATGCCGAATACCGCGATCGCGATGATCGGCCCCAACCCGCCAAAGCTGCGCGCCGCGACTTCGGCCTCGCCGCCCTGGTCGAAGCTGTAGCCGGCGGGCAGCTTCACCGCCTTGATCGCCTCATAGACGGCGCTGTTGACCTTTGCGGTCAGGAAACCATCGACGATCTGCGACTGGACCGAGACGATGCGCTGCTGGCGTTCACGGTTGATCCGCGGCGGCGCGCTGTCGAGCTGCGGCGTTGCGATCTGGCGCAACGGGATGGCACCGCCGGCCGTCGGCACATAGATCCTGTCGAGTTCAGACAGTTCGTGGCGGACATCGAGCGGCAGCCGCACGACGACATTATAGCTGTCACCCTCGCGGTCGCGCAGCCGGCCGGCATTTTCACCCGACAGCGCCAGCCGCAATGCCCGGCGCGGCGCCCCGGGGACGACGCCGAGCAGCGCCGCCTTGGAGGCGTCGAGCCCCAGATCGAGCCGCTGCTGATCGACCGCCACCGGATTGACGACGTCACGGGTGCCGGGAACCTTGCGCATCACCGCCTCGGTTTCCGCCGCCAGCCGCTTCAGCACGTCGAGCTCGGGCCCGACGATCTTGACCGAGATCGGCGAATCGATCGGCGGGCCGTTCTGGAAGATCTTCAGCACGAATTGCGCATCGGGGTTGGTTTCGAAACGCTGGCGCAGCCGCGCGACCAGCGCCGGGCCGGCGATCGGGTCCCAGCCCTTCAGGGTCACCAGCACTTCGCCGACGTTGCTGCGCTGGTCGAAATTGCGCTGGTTATAGAAAATCTGCGGGTTGCCGCGGCCGACATTGGCCATCACCGCGACGACGTCGGGTTCGCCGCGTGTCGCGGCCTCGACATGGCGCACGGCGCGCTCGGTCTGGGCGATGGCGGCGCCTTCGGGGGCAGTGACGCTGACCAGGAAATAGGGCGCATCGGCGGGCGGAAACAGGCTCGACCCGATAAACGGCACCAGCGCACAGCCCGAAAACACCAGCACGCTTGCCGCCGCCATCGCCTTCCAGGGGTTGGTCAGCGACCAGTGCAGCGTCGGCGCATAGAAGCGCTGGATGCCGCCCTGGATGGTCTGCAGGAACCGGTTGCCATGCTCACTTTCGGTGCGCGGCATGATGCGGCTGGCGAGGAACGGCACGATGGTCAGCGACACCAGCAGCGAGGCGGCGACGGTGCCGAGCACGGCGACCGGCAACGACCGGGTGAACTTGCCGGCGCCTTCGGGCAGGAAGGCAAGCGGCAGGAAAGCGAACAGCAACACGAAGGTGCAGCCGATGACCGCAACGGCGATCTCGCGCGTGCCCGTCAGCGCCGCCGCCTCCCGGCTCTCGCCCTCGCGCAAATGGCGGGCGATGTTCTCGGTCACGACGATCGAATCGTCGACCAGCAACCCCAGCGCGATGATGAAGCCCGAGATCGCCAGCTGGTTGAGCGTGAAGCCCGAAAACGCCAGCACCGCGCAGCCGATCGCCAGCGACAGCGGCACCGACACCATGACGACGAGCGATGCCCGCCAGCCGAGCGGCAGCAGCGTGATCAGCACCAGGCCGAGCGCGATGGCGAAATCGCGGCCGAGCTGGTCCAGCTTGCGCGAAATGTCGAGCGACTGGTCGAAGGCGATTTCCAGCTGCACATCGGGCGGCAGCAGCTTGCGATACTCTTCCGCCGATTTCACAGCCGCATCGCGGATATCGAGGACGTTGAGATTGTCCTTTTGCGTCATCGTTACCCAGACGGCGCGCTTGCCGTTGTAGCGGGCGTAATGCGGCTGTTCCTCGTAATTCCAGCCGACGGCGGCGACATCGCGGACCCTGACGACGCGGCCGTCGCTGGCGCGGACCGGTTCGTCGGCGATTTCCGCAATGCTGCGAAAGGCGCCGCCGGCCTGGACGTTCAATCGCTGGTCGCCGATGTGGACGCTGCCCGGCGGCAGGTCGGTGGAACCCTGGCGCAGCGCATCTGTCAGCGCCGTCACCGGCAGGCCGAGTTGCGCCATGCGGCCGGCATCGATGGCGACGCGCACCTCCGGCGTCGGGATCGCCCAGGCCCGGCTGTTGCGCACTCCCGACACCCGGTTCATCCGCTCGCGCAGGTCCTTGGCGAGCTTTTCGAGGCGGCGGTAGCTGGCGGTGTCGCTGACCAGCGCGAACTGGACGACGGCCGCCTCGGTGGTCCGCGTCTTCTGGAATTCCAGCCGCTGCAGGGCCGACGGCAGCGTGCCGCGGATGGCGTTCACCTCGCGGACGACCTCGTCGTAATTCTTCTCGGGGTCGCCGTTCCAGCTGAATTCGGCGGTGATGACGGCAGTGCCGTCGGTCGATCGCGACTGGACGCGGACGATCCCGTCGAGGCCCTGGATGACATCCTCGATCGGCTTGGCGATCGTCGTTTCCATATCGGACGGCTCGGCGCCGGGGACGGTGGCGACGACGTTGACGAACGGCGACGGAAAATGCGGGTCGACCGAGCGCGGGATGGTCAGGAAGGCGGAAATGCCGATCGCGGCGAGCAGCGCGAACGCCACCAGCGTGATCTGCCAGCGCTGGACCGCAAAGGCGATGAAGCCCATGTCAGGCGGCGGGTCTTGCTGCAGGCCGGGCGGCCGTGGTCACGGCGGCTTGCGCAACCTTGACGCGCATGCCGTCGCGCAGCCGGTCGGCACCCGATGTCACCACCCGCTCTCCGGGTTTGAGGCCGGAGGTGACGGTAACGGCGGTGTCGCCCAGCGGTCCAAGGGCAACCTGGCGCAGCCGTACCGTCGAACCGGCGCCGTCCAGCACATAGACAAAGCCTTCATCGGCGCGGGCGGCAAAGATCGCCGTTGCCGGCACCGTGACATCGCCGTCCACCGGCCCGACCCCACCAAAGCGCAGCCGCGCCGTGCCGATCAGGCCCGACCGCATGTCGTCCCGCGGGGGCAGCGTCAGTTCGACGCGAAAGGTGCCGGTGGTGTCGTCGCCGCGCGCGCCGATCTCGCTGACGGTCGCCGCCAATGGCTCGGGGCCGAGCGCCGGCAGGGTAACGGCGGCCAATTGCCCGCGCCTGACCCGCGCGAGGTCGGCGTCGGCCAGCGGCACGCGAAGCACATAGCCCGAGGAGCGTTCACCCACGATCAGCACCACCTGGCCGGGCGTGGTGATCTGGCCAGGTTCCGCGGGGCGGCGCAGAACGATACCGGCCGACGGAGAGCGTATGGTGGCGAGTCCGACGTCGAAACCGGTCTGCGAGGCCCGGGCGCGCGCGGCGGCAGCCGCGGCACGTGCTGTCTCGACGCGGGGCGCGGTCACCCAACCCTTGTCGAACAGCGCTGCCAGCCGACGATAATCGGCGTCGGCCCGCGTGACTTCGGCGCCGGCCGAAGCAGATGCCGCATCGAGGCTGGTGGGATCGAGCCGGGCAAGCACCTGGCCGCGCGCCACACTGTCGCCTTCGCGCACCATGATCGCGGCGATGCGGCCGGCAGTGTTGAAGCCCAGCGCCGTCTCCCGCTTCAGCCTGACAGTGCCGCTGAGCTCCAGGCTGGCGGTGCCGGTCGCCGGCACGGCGGGCGTGACGGCCACCGGCAAGGCATCGCCGGTGGCGGCCGCAGGCGGCGGCGTGGAGGCCTGGCACCCGGCGACAAGGGTGAACACCAGCCCCAGTCCGATGGATCGCTCCTGCCCCCGCTGCATCGCTCGCCCGCCCGTCTCGACAACCGAATTTGATTGCGACTCATATCAATAGGGCCGGGAGATTGTTGCGCAACCGCTTTTTTGAGCAGCGCTCAACTTTGTCGCAGAGGCGGACTGTGGGCTTTGGCACCTTATCTGCGAACAGTGCGTTAATCACTGATCGTGAGCGCATTGACTGTTAATGATTTAGAAATCATATGGTCAGCAACTGCAGCCTCGCATCCTGGGAGTACGGCGATTTCCGCCACGATATGTCCGGCTATGGTGAACTCGTGATCGGGCAACCCGGCGCTGATCGCGGCCAAGGCCGCCCGAACGGCGTCGTCGTTGCCCACGATCTGCAGTGCGATTTCATGGGTGGCGCCGATGAAGGTTGCGCTCGCCCAATCGGTCGAGCTGACGTGTTCGACTACGACAGTCGGTTTTTGCCTATCCGCAATCGCCAAGCTGCTCAGTTCGCTGATCCCTCGCACGATGGCCAGCGCGATGTGGTTGCCCCCATGTTGCATTATGCGGCACCCTTTCGGTCTGTATCGCCGACTTCGCGCGCGATGAAGGATAGCACCCGATCGGCCATGGCCGGGCGCGGCTCGCGGCCGCGGCGCAGGTCGAAGACGAATCGCGGATCGCCGACCACGTCGCGGCCGAATCGCGACGGTGGTATCGCCCGGCGCCGGAGATGGCGTTCGACAGTTACGAGCAAAGACATCAGCTTACCTCCCCAATGGCGCCAAATCACGTCCGATTCGGCAGGTTCGACAAAACATCGCCTGCAAAATCCTACTAGTCTAGGTAAAAAACTATGGTAGAGTTCGATTCAAGCGGACCGGGAGAGGAGGTTCCGCGAGTTATGGACAGTTTCGCCATCCGCAAGCGGTTGGACGGGCTGATTGCGTCGCGTGGAGAGGATTATGCCTCGTTGTCCCGGCGTCTCGGCCGCAATCCCACCTATATCCAGCAATTCGTCAAACGCGGCGTGCCCCGCCGTCTGTCGGAAAACGACCGGCGCGTGCTTGCCCAGCATTTCGGCATCGCCGAACGTCTGCTCGGCGGTCCCGACGACAGCACCGCCAGGGCCGTGGTCGCCCGGCCCGGTCTCGTGCAGCGCAGCGAGGATTATGTGCTCATCCCGCAGCTCGCCATCGGCGCATCGGCGGGTCCGGGTGTGGAGCCGGGCGAGGAGACCCCGCTCGCGACCCTCGCCTTCCAGGCGAGCTGGGTGCGCAGCGTCGCCAATGGCCGGCCGGAGGCGCTGTCGGTGATCAATGTCGAAGGCGATTCCATGCTGCCGACGCTCGCCGATGGCGACCAGATCCTCGTCGACACCGATGATCGCGAGCGGCTGCGCGACGGTATCTATGTGCTGCGCACCGACGATGCCCTGCTCGTCAAGCGGCTGTCGGTGCATCCGGCGACCCGCCGGCTGACGATCCGCAGCGACAACGACGCCTATCCGAGCTGGGACGACTGCGATCCGGCCGGGGTAACGGTGATCGGGCGGGTGGTGTGGGTCGGCCGGCGCCTCAACTAGGTCGTGAACTGGCGCCTGCGACCTAGCGCCGCCGGTCGATCACGGCGACGGCAATGGCCCCGATAACGCCCAAAACGAGCCCGCCGACCAGCCCCATCGACGTCTCTCCGAACAGCATTCCGACGATCGGGCCGATGATCAGCCCGGCGGCAATCAGGCAGCCACCACCCTGGACTGGGCGGCGGGACGCGGGCGGTTCGGGTGGCGTAGTCGGCATGAGGGTGCTTTGACACGCCCATCGGTGGGCCGCCAGTCCCTTGCGGACCCGCGACGGCTTTGCGCTTTGCCCGGGCTGGGCTAGGACCGCTGGCGTGGAAGCGCGGGAATGGACCAAAAGGCGGCTGCTGGGCCGGGCGCTCGGCGTCTCGCTGCTGGCCCTGCTGCCGATGGCCGCTGCGGCGCAGCCGGCCGACCTGGCACCGCCCACCGCCGTACCCCTGCCGACCGGGGAACCATCGCTCGACGAATTCGCGCCGCTGCCGGGCAATGTGCCCTGGCCGACCGTGGAGACCACCACCGCCGGCGAGGCCGTGGCCCCCGCCGGCGACGTCCGCTACACCGTGGCCCTGACCGGCCTCGCGGAAACCGGCCTCGACGACGAATGGCGGGCGCTGTCGTCGCTGTGGACGCGCAAGGGGGAAGTGTCCAACCTGGCCCAGATCAACCGCCGCATCGCCGAAGATCGCGACCTGATCGACCAGTTGCTGCGCTCGATCGGCCGCTATGGCGGCAACACCCAGGTCGTCGTAGCGACCCCGACCGACCCTGGGGCGACCACCAGCGTGACGCTGACGGTCGATCCCGGCCCGCAGTACCGCTTCGACAGCGTCATCGTGTCGCCGCCCGCCGATGCCGCCGGCAGCGCCGCGCAGGTGACCGCCGTGGTTACCCCGCTGCTCGGCATTGCCGCCGGCGACCCGATCAATGCCACCCGGGTGACGACAGCGCAGGACACGCTGCCCGCCAAGCTCGCCGACGCCGGCTACCCGTTCCCCGTCATCGGCAAGCCCGACATCGTCGTCGACCATGCCACCCGCACCGCCACACTGGCGCAGACCATCGACCTCGGCGCGCGCGGCGTCTTCGGCAGCCTGCATATCGAGGGCGAAACCCAGAAGTTCGACGACGAGCATCTCGCCGTGCTGGCGCGCTTCAAGCCCGGCCAGCCCTATACCGAGGCCGGCCGCGACGACCTCCGCCGCGCGCTCATCCAGACCGGGCTGTTCGGCGGCGTCATCGTCAAGCCGGTGCCGGGTGGCCGCATCAACGCCGATGGTGCCCAGGTCGTCGACCTGGTCGTCACCACCGAAGCGGCACCGGTGCGCACCGTCGCCGCTACCGGCGGCTATTCGACCGGCCAGGGCCTGCGCGTGGAGGCGAGCTGGACGCACCGTAACCTGTTCCCGCCCGAAGGCGCGTTGACGGTCCGTACGGTCGCCGCCGAGCGCCAGCAGGTGCTCGCCGGCGAGATCCAGCGGCGCAACTGGAAGAAGCGCGACCAGACGCTGTCGCTGCGCATGGGCCTGTCGGCCGAACAGCAGAACGCTTTCGACGCATCGACCTTTGCCATCGGTGGCGCGGTGGCGCGGGAATCGAACATCATCTGGCAAAAGCCGATCACCTATTCGATCGGCGGCGAGCTGCTGGTGACGCGCCAGCGCGATCGATCGGCCCCCAATGACCCCAACAACACCTATTTCATCCTGGCTTTCCCCGGCAACGTGACCTGGGACCAGTCCGACAATCTGCTCGATCCGACCCGCGGTTTCCGGCTGACCGGGCGCGTCTCGCCCGAATTCACCCTCCGCAGCGGCTCCTACCTCAATTATGTGAAGCTGCAGGTCGAAGGCTCTGTCTATCGGCCGCTTGGTGACTCCATCGTTCTGGCCGGGCGCATTCACTTCGGTGGCATCGCCGGTGCCAGCCGCGGCCGCATCGCGCCCGACCGGCGCTTCTATGCCGGCGGCGGCGGCTCGGTGCGCGGCTTCGACTTCCAGGGCGTCGGCCCGCAGAATGCCGACGGCACGCCGACCGGCGGCAACAGCCTGACCGAGGCTTCGGCCGAAGTCCGTTACCGCTTCCAGGCGTTCGGCAACGATCTCGGCGTCGTCGGCTTCGTCGATGCCGGCCAGGTCTATGCCTCGACGCTGCCCAAGCTCGACAGCCTGCGCATCGGCGCCGGCATCGGCCTGCGCTACTACACTGCCTTCGGCCCGGTGCGCATCGACGTGGCGACGCCGGTGACCCGGCGCACCGGCGACCCCCGCGTCGCCTTCTATGTATCGATCGGCCAGGCCTTCTGATGGCCGACGACGCCCCTTTGCGCCGTGCCGGCGGCAACGGCATCGCCCGCATCCTGCTGCTGGTGGTGCTCGTCGTCGTGCTGCTGGCCGGGCTCGTCTATGGCGCGACGCGCTGGATCGACACCGAAAGCGGCCGCGCCTTCATTGTCCGGCAGCTCCCGGGCTACAAGCCGGCGTCGGGCCTGACGATCCGCGCCGGCCGCATCGACGGCTCGCTGTTCGGCCAGGCGACGATCCACGATATCGTCATCGGCGATCCGGCCGGCGCTTTCGCGACGATCCCGCTGCTTTCGATCGACTGGCGGCCGCTTGATCTGGTCCAGAAACGCTTCACCGCTCGCTATCTGCTGGCGCCCGAGGTCCGCATCCTGCGCAAGCCGGCGCTGCGGCCGAGCGGCAGCGACCGCATCCTGCCCGATTTCGACTTCGACATCGCCCGGTTGAAGATCGACCGGCTGGTGCTCGAACCGCCAGTCAGCGGGCGGCTGCGCGTGCTCGGCGTCGGCGGCAGCGCCGATATCCGGGCCGGTCGCGCCCGCTTGCAGCTGGTGGCGCTGACATTGGCCCAGCCCGGGGTGACCGGCGCAGGCGATACGGTCCGGCTGTCGCTGGATTCGGAACCCGATCGCAATGTCTTCGATGTCGATGCCCTGGTCACCGCACCCCTTGGCGGTGCCATCGCCGGGGTCCTCGGCCTTGCCCAGCCGCTCGATATCGCGCTGGGCGGTGATGGCAGCTGGCAGGTCTGGCAGGGCCGGCTCAATGCCCGGCTAGGGGGCACGCCGCTGGCCGATGTCGCCATCACGGCGCGATCGGGGCTGTTCACGGCACGCGGCACGGCCACGCCGGCGCGTCTGCTGCGCGGTGTCGCCGGGCGGCTGGCGGGGCCGGTGCTGAACATCGACGGCAGCGCGCGGGTCGAAGGCAGCAAGGCGCAGCTGGCATTGCGCGCGGTGACCGCTGCGGTGACCGCCGACGCACGCGGCAATATCGATTTCAGCACGGAATCGATCGAGAATGTGGTCGTCAGCGCGCGGCTGCTTGACCCGCGCGCCATCAATCCGGCGGTCTCGGCGCGCAACATGCAGCTGTCCGCAAGGCTCGCCGGCACCTTCGCCGACCCGCTGATCGACTATCGCCTGACCGCCGCCAGCGCCGGCTGGCGCCAGGCCGTCGCCACCGACATCCGCGCCGCCGGCATCGTCCACGGCGGCCGGCGGCCGCTGGTCATCCCGGTCAGCCTGTCGGCGGCGCGCCTGACCGGCCTTGGCGATGTGGCTGCCCCGCTGCTGACCAACATTCGCATCGACGGGCCGCTGACCCTCGCCGGCGGGCGGCTGGTGTCGAAGGCGCTCGCCTTCCGCTCCGATCGGCTGAACGGCACCGCGACTGCCGATGTCATCGACGGCCAGCGCTTCCTGCTGACTGTGAAGGGCGGCCTGCCGCGCTACCTGGTGCAAGGCCTCGGCCTCACCGACATCCTGGCCGACCTGCGCGTCGTGCCGGCGCCGGGTGGTGCGCGTGTCACGGGACGCACCGATATCAGGGTGACGCGCCTCGACAATGGCTTCTTTGCAGCGCTTACCGGCGGCCTGCCGCGCATCGTCGCCGATATCGATGTGCTCGGCGACCTGTCGCTGGCGTTCAGCAATGCCCGGCTGACATCGCCCGGCATTGCGCTGATAGCGGCGGGCACGCGCACGCCGGCGGGGCTGGTGACGGCGCGCGGCAGCGGCAATTCGCGGGATTATGGACCGCTGACGCTGGCGTTGAAGGGGCCGATCAATGCGCCCGTCGTCGATGTCGTGCTGGTCCGGCCCGGCTTCGGCATCGGCCTTGCCAACCTTGCCGCCAATGTGGCGCCGGCGCCGGAAGGCTGGCGCTTTGTCGCCAATGGCGCCTCGACCTACGGCCCGGTCACCGGCCGCGGGCTGATCCGCACCGCGACCTCGCCCGTGACCATCGAGGTCGCGAGTGCGACAATCGCCGGGCTGACCGGCCAGGGCCGCATCGCGCAGACCGCCGCCGGGCCCTTTGCCGGGCGCATCGGCTTTACCGGCCCGGGGCTGGACGGTACCGCGCTGCTGGCCGCCGCCGGTGCCGTGCAGCGGGCCGACATCGACGTTACCGCCGACAATGCCCAGCTGGCACTCGATGTGCCGGTGACGATCGACCGGGGTAGCCTGCGTCTGTCGGTGCTGTTGCCGCCTGGCGGGCCCAGCGCCACCGGCAGCTTCAACGTGGCCGGCATCGAACGCGACGGGCTGCGCATCGACAAGGGTGCCGGCAACATCGCCTATGCCGGCGGCCGCGGCCGCGCCACGGCGACGGTCAGCGGCACCACCAGCGCGAACTTTGCGCTCGACACGTCGGTCGATTTCACGCCGGACCGGGTGACCGTCACCGCCAGCGGCAAACTCGACAACAAACCGGTACGCCTCAGCGGCCCCGCGGTGCTCAGCCGCAGCGCCGCCGGCTGGGCGCTGGCACCGGTCAGCATCGTGACGGCCGATGGCAGCGCCGAATTGTCGGGGCTGTTCGGCGCCCGAAAGGACCTGCATGCGCGTTTCGACAAGGTGTCGCTGGCGCTGCTGACCACCGCCTGGCCGACGCTCGACTTCAGCGGGCGCATTTCGGGCAATGTCGATCTTGCCTTCGATCCCGGCAACGTCCCGTCGGGCACCGCGACGCTGCGGCTCAACAGCCTGTCGCGCGCCGGCCTGGCATCCGCATCGACGCCGATCGACGTCGGCCTCAACGCCGAACTATCTCAGGCCGGCATCATCGCCCGCGCCGTCATCGTCCGCGGCGGCAAGGTCGAGGGGCGCGCCCAGGCCCGGATCGGCCCGATCCAGGGCGGCGCCGGCACGGTCATGGCGCGGCTGCTTGCCAGCCCGGTGTTCGCCCAGGCGCGCTACAATGGCCCGGCGCAGTCGCTGTGGGGGCTTTCGGGGATCGAGGCGCTCGATGTGCGCGGGCCGATTGCCGTCGCGGCCGATGTGCGCGGGCAATTGGGTGACCCGCAGATCACCGGCACGGCCCGGGCAGAGGGCGCGCGGGTCGAATCGACGCTGCTCGGCGCCGTCGTCGACCAGGTCTCGCTCGACAGCCGCTTCACCGCTTCGCGGCTGGAGCTGACGCGCTTTTCGGGCCGGGCCGGGCGCGACGGCACCATCACCGGTACCGGCGGCATCGATCTGTCGGCGGAACGCGCCTTTCCGATGGACATTCGCCTGGCGCTGAAGAACGCCCAGCTGCTCAATCGCGACGATTATACCGGCACCGCCAGCGGCAGCGTTCGCATCGCGACCGACCCTTATGGCGGCGTCGTGTCGGGGAAGCTGACGGTCGAAAAGGCATCGTTCCGGCTCGGCCGGGCCGCGGCGGTGGAGGTACCAGTGCTGCAGGTGACCGAACGCAACACCCGCGTGCTCGGGCGCCGGGCCGCCACCTATCTGCCGCCGCAGCGTTGGCTGCTCAGCCTCGATGTCCGCGGTGACCGGCGGCTCATGGTGTCGGGCATGGGTGTCGAGTCGGAATGGAGCGCCAATGTGAAGATCAAGGGCGGCGCGCGCACGCCGGAGGTCATCGGCCGGGTCGATCTGGTGCGCGGCGACTATGATTTCGCCGGCAAGCGCTTCAACCTGACCAAGGGCGCGCTGCGCTTTGCCGGCGGCTATCCGCCCGATCCGATCATCGATGTGTCGGCGACGAGCACGACGTCGGGCTTCACGGCGCAGCTCGATATCGATGGCACCGCGACACGGCCCGAGATCAAGTTCAGCTCGGTACCGTCGCTGCCCGAGGACGAGGTGCTGAGCCGGGTCTTGTTCGGCAGTTCGGTGACGAACCTGTCGGCACCCGAAGCCATCCAGCTCGCCGGCGCGCTTGCCTCGTTGCGCGGCGGTGGCGGCGGGCTCAACCCGATCAACGCGGTGCGGAAGGGCCTTGGCATCGATCGGCTGCGTATCCTGCCCGCCGATACAGCCAACGGCCGCAAGACCGCGGTGGCGGCGGGCCAGTACATCGGCCGCAATGTCTATGTCGAGCTGGCGACCGATGCCCAGGGCTATACCGCCACCAACATCGAGGTGTCGCTGACGCGCTCGCTGTCGATCCTTTCGGAAGTCGCGACGCTGGGCGGGACGAGCGCCAACCTGCGGTGGAAGCGGGATTATTGAACCGGCGTTGCGCCGGCCCGATCGGCGCCCGGTCAGCGCCCGATCAGGGCCCGCGCCAGCGTATCGGCGACGACATCGGTCGGGGTGGCGCTGCGATCGGCCTGGACGAAGATATCGGCCAACCGTTCCTCGATGCGGGCGATGGCCCGGGCCACCGAGGCGGCGTCGCCCTGCCCCAGATATTCGGCGACGACGTTGATGATGCCGCCGGCATTGATGACGTAATCGGGAGCATAAAGGATGCCGCGCGCGGCGAGGCGCGCGCCATCGGCAGGGGTGGCGAGCTGATTGTTGGCGGCACCTGCGACGACGGCGACCTGGAGGGCGGCGATGGTCGCTTCATCGAGCCCGGCGCCGAGCGCATTGGGGCTGAACACATCGGCCGCGACCCCGGCGATGGCGTCGACGGGTACGGCGGTGGCACCCAGCCGGGCAGCAAAGGCGCGGGCGCGATCGGCGTCGATGTCGGCCAGCGTCAGCACCGCGCCGCCGACCGCCAGCTTTTCGGCGAGCGCTCCGCCGACGCTGCCAAGGCCCTGGATGGCGACATGAACGCCGGCAAAGTCCGATTTGCCGAGCTTGTGTGCCACGGCGGCGCGCATGCCGACGAAGACGCCCTCGGCCGTCAACGGCCCCGGATTGCCGCCGGCCGCGCCACCAGCGACCGGCAGCCCGGTGACATGGCGGGTGCGGCGTGCTGCAATCTGCATGTCGGCGACGGAAATGCCGACGTCCTCCGCGGTGACATAACGCCCGCCAAGGCTGTCGACAGCGGCGCCGAATGCTTCGAGCAGCGCTTCCGACTTGGGTGCCGCGTCGGATCGCAGGATGACCGACTTGCCGCCGCCCATCGGCAGCCCCGCCATGGCGTTCTTGTAGCTCATGCCACGCGACAGGCGCAGCGCGTCGGTGAGCGCCGCCACGTCATCCTCATAGAACCACCAGCGGCAGCCGCCGGCGGCGGGGCCCAGATGAGTCGAGTGCACGGCAATGATGGCGCGCAGCCCGGTGGCGGCATCGTGCACGAAATGCACGGCTTCATGGGCATCGAAATCGGCGGCGTCGAAAAGCATGGCGGTCTCGCGGCTAGAAAATTACGCCATTGCGCAATAAATGAACTCAGCCGCCGGCGAAAGTGTAAATGGCACAGGCGCGCGGACTTGCACGCGGCGGCTGCCTCCGCTATCGGCAGCCGCTCGCGTGGCGACCGTAGCTCAATTGGTTAGAGCGCCGGTTTGTGGTACCGGAGGTTGCGGGTTCAATCCCCGTCGGTCGCCCCAGCGAAACCCCAGTCAGGACGGTGCGGCGCTGCTGCGGGTGATGACCCCGCAGGCGATGCGCGCGCCGCTGTTGCCCGACGGATCGGTGCGGTAATCATCGGGCGCCGCGTGCAGCACGATGGCGGCGCCATCGGCATCGAGCAGCGGCGCATCGCCGTCGGCCAGCCGCAGTCCGGGCCGCATGGCGTCGAGCGTGCCGCGGCGATCGGCGCCGACGGTGATGTTGGGCAGGTCACCGGCATGTTCGCCGGCGGGGTTCATGTTGCCGTGCTGCTTCATCGCCGGGTTGAAATGACCGCCGGCGGTGGTGAAGGCGGGGCCTTCGCACTTGCCGACGGCGTGCAGATGAATGGCATAGTTGCCGGCCGGCAGGCCGGTCATCGCCGCAGTCACCTTCACCCCGTCGGACTCCTGCGCCAGCGTCGCCGTACCAAGCTGCTCCCCGCCCGGCCCAAGCAGCTGGGTATTGATCATCAGCCGCGGCGCGGCGCCGCCCATGCGGCCCATCGATTCGCCCTGCGCGCCGCACGCGGCAAGGACCGGCATCATCAACAACGGCAACAGTGGCAGCAGGCGCATTTTCGTCTCCCATGGCAGCATCATGCGAGGCCGTAATGCGCGACCAGACGATCGAGTGCCAGCTTGAGTACAAGTTTTCCGGCGCGATTGGGCCAGCCCAGCGCCCGCTCGGCGGTTTCGAGCCCCTCCCCGAGGCAGATCACGCGCCACAGGACATCGGTCAGCCCGGGTCCGACGGCGGTGACCGCCGCATCGAACCGCTGCCGGGCACTGATCTGTGCCGTCGTCGGATCATGGCCGGCACCGCCACCGTGGCCACCCGGAGCCGGATCCCAGCGCATGGTGACGCGCGGTGCACGGCCGGCGACCATGAAATCGTGGCGCAGCCGCTCGCTGGCGGCGAACTGGGCCGGCGTGACCATGCCGCGCCGGACCAGCCAGGCAAGGGGCGATTCGGCCAGGTTCACGGTAACATCCAGCCGGTCGATGGCATCACCAGGGGCGAGTCGGCGCTGGGCCAACATCCGGTTCATCGTCGGCGGCGCAACGTCGGTGGGCTGCTTGACGGTCTTTTGAGCCTTCATGGTTCGTGATCCTCCTTCTGCGCACGGGCATCGCACACGGAAAGTCTTGCCACGAATTGCAAAGTGTAGGACAGAGAGAACCTGAACGGTTCAAATAGATAGAGGCGACGATGCTCACGCGTATCCGTGAAGTGCGCAAGGCCAAGGGGCTGACGCTCCACGATGTGGCTGCGCGCTGCACGCCGCCGACGACGGCGCAGACCATCGGGCGCCTGGAAACCGGCACCCGCACGGTGTCGGTCGGCTGGCTGAACCGCATCGCGGCCGCCCTCGGGGTCGAAGCGGCCGACCTGGTGACGCTGCCCGATCGCTTCGAGCTGCCGGTGGCGGCATTGATCAGTGCCGACGGTGCCGCGGCGCCGCGCAAGCCGATCACGCTGCTGCCGCCGACGCCGGCCAGCACGATGGTCGGCATCATCGTCGAGGTCACCCAGGGCGATTATCGCGCCGGCGACGCGCTATGGGCCGAACGTCTGGAGCCAGAGACATTTGGTCGGGCGATCAACCGCGATGTGCTGGTGCCGCGCCCGGTGGGACGTTTTGCCTTCGGCCGGCTGGTGGCCACCGAAGGCGGCCGGGTGCAATTGCTGCCGGCGGCATCGGGGGCGCGGCAACTGGTGCTCGATGCGCCGTGGATCGCCGTCGTGCGCCAGCTGGTGCGGTCGCTTTAGCTACTGTTTGGCGAACAGGTTGGCGGGGTTGCGCATTGCCTTGAACTCGAGCGCGTTGCCGGCCGGATCGAATAGGAAAAAGGTGCCTTGCTCCCCCGGCTTGCCGGCAAAGCGCACATGCGGCGGCAATTCGAATGCGGTGCCACTGGCGGCGATGCGGTCGCCAAGCGCCTGCCAGTCGTCCCAGGCCAGCACGAGGCCGAAATGCGGGACCGGCACGGCGTCTCCGTCGACGGGATTGCGCACGATGGCGGCGCGCGGCGCACGGTGGATGACCAGCTGATGCCCCTGGAAATCGAAATCGACCCAGGTTTCGGACGATCGCCCCTCGGCACAGCCGAGCACCTCGCCATAAAAATGCCGCGCGGCGGCAAGGTCGTCGACGGGAATGGCGAGGTGAAACGGTGCGATCATGCACTCTCCTGGGACAGAGCCGCGATGCGGGCAGCGATGTGGCGTGAGGCGATGATGATGGCCTCTCCCGGCGTGCCGGTGAACAGCGCCGGCACCGTGCCGCCGGTATCGCCGCTGAACGGTGGCAGCGGTGCCCCTTCGACGGCATGGGACGGATCGAGCAGCCACGACATTGATGCCATCAGCCGCGACGTCGCGGCCAGGCTCTCGGTGGCGACGAGCGCCTGGTTGTCCGGGGACAGGCCAGCCCGCCAGCGGGCACCCGGGCCGTCGAACCAGCCCCGCGCCCGGTCGGCGACCGTCACGGCTTCGCGATACAGCCTTTCGAGTTCCTGGCGCCTTGGCTCGACCATAGCGGCGTTCTGCCCGACGCCACGATATCGCGCTACCCCCTTGAACTCCGCCTCGGCGATTCCGAAATCCCTGCTGTCGCCATCGCCGAACGGGATGGCGGCGACTCCGGCCCTACGGGCGGAGCAATTTGGCAACTCGCTTGTGAAAGGACATGCCATGCGTGCATTCGACATCTCTCCGCTGCTGCGTTCGTCGATCGGCTATGAAAACCTCAACCGCCTCGTCGAATTTGCCGGCCGCGTCGATGGCGGCGAAACCGCCTATCCCCCGTACAATATCGAAAAGCTGGGCGACGGCGCCTATCGCATCGCGATGGCCGTTGCCGGGTTCGGCCAGGACGAGCTCGACCTGACCGTTCAGGAGAACACCCTGATCGTCACCGGTATCGCCAAGGCGGAAGCCGAGGCCGACGAGCGCACGTTCCTGCATCGCGGCATCGCCAAGCGCGCGTTCGAGCGCCGGTTCCAGCTCGCCGACACCATCAAGGTGACGGGTGCCAGCTATGAGCACGGCCTGCTCAACATCGAGCTGGTGCGCGAAATCCCCGAGCACAAGAAGCCGCGCAAGGTCGAAATCGGTGCACCGGTGGATGCCACCCCGCGCGTCGACCTGGCCCCGTCGCAGGTGACGCAGCTCGCCGCCGAATAACGGCATCCGGCGGCCAGACGTGAGGCCCCCTTCCCGCCGGAAGGGGGCCTTTTTCTTACCCCGAAGCCGTCTTGCCGCGCACGACACGGAAGCGCTGCAGCTGCGTCGCCGGCTCGGTCCAGGTGGGATCCAGCTGTGCCGCGCGGCTGTAGTCCTCATAGGCGGCGCGGGCACGGCCGAGCTGTTCGTTGGCGACGGCGCGGGAGTAATAGACCAGCGCCGGTCGCGCCGGGTTGCGTTCCAGCGCCGCGTTGAGCACGGCGATTGCCTCCGCGTCGCGCTCGCCCATGTTGACCAGCGCTATGCCCTTGTTGACATAGGCCTCGGGTACCTCGGGCCGGCTGCCAATGGAGGCGTCGAAATCGGCGATCGCGGCGGGCAGATTGTTCAGGTGCATATGGACGATACCGCGGTTGATCAACGTCGCAGCCCGGTCCCCCGCCGACAGCGCTGCATCGCCGAGCGCGGCATTGCACGGCTGGAGCGCCCGGCGTGGCGCCGGGGTGCGCTGTGCCGCCGCCAGGCACCGGCCGGCGTTGACAGCGCCGTTCGGCCCGCCGGTTGCGGTCATGGTCATGCATCCCGAAAGCAACAGCATCGCCGCCAGCGCCGCAACGCCCCGAGCACTGTTAAAATCCCCACGAATCATGGTGTGTTCTACCACCGAGTCGATCGACACGGAACGATCAGGCAATGATGTCGGGGATCAGCATGTCCTCGAGCATGGCGATTTCATCCCGCAGCCGCAGCTTGCGCTTCTTGAAGCGTTGCAACTGGATCATGTCGACCGTCGGCATCAGGCGCAAAGCCTCGATTGCGGTGTCCAGATCCCGGTGGTCGCGCCGCGCGATCTCGATACGCGCCCGGATTTCCTGCTCCTCCAAGTCGCCGGCCTCCTGTGCTGCCCCGAGTCGTCTTCGCTGTATCGAAAGACGGTTTAACCACTGGTTTCGACGCTGCCCAGCCACACCATATCTGGCGGTAGATGCCGCCCCGACGCAACTAGATACCGCCCCGCCCCGACGCCCGAATCAAGCTTGGACAACCCCTGCCGTCTATGTTTCTATTGCCGTCCCTTCCCCAAGGGCACCGGCAAAATGTCCGGTAACTTCAACGGGAGAACATGATGGCCAATGCCCATCTCGCCAGCCTCAACGCCCGCCATGCCGCGCTCGACGCGTCGGTCGACGCCGAAACGCGCCGCCCCCTGCCCGACCAGGTCCGGCTGGCGCGGTTGAAGCGGGAGAAGCTGAAGCTGAAGGAAGAGATTGAGCGGTTGCATTAGGCAAGGCGCGGCCGCGCGGCCAGCGGGGCGGCCGGTCCTCCGCCGGCCGAACCCGTCTGCGTCACGACGCGGTTTTGCCGCGGCGGCTTGGGCGCTCAAGGATTTAGGCAGAAGCAAGAGCGTCGTGGCAAAGCCACGCCGTGACGTCGGACGGGTTCGCCGCGGGAAGGCGGCGGCGCCCCGCCGGCCGAGCTTGCGCCTGTCGGCGCGCAACGCACCGATCGCTACGCAATCGGCGGCGTTACGCTCCGCGGCGCTTCACTCATCCCTCGTTATCTTCTCATCCCGCTCATGCCGCTCCTGCGCCTCCAGCGTCATCGTGGCGATCGGCCGGGCTTCCAGGCGCTGCAGGGAAATCGGCTCGCCGGTGACTTCGCAATAGCCATAGTCGCCGGTTTCGATGCGGCGGAGCGCGGAGTCGATCTTGGAGATGACCTTGCGCTGGCGGTCGCGGGTGCGCAGTTCGATGCCCCAGTCGGTCTCGCTCGAGGCGCGATCGTTGACATCGGGCTCCCGCATCGGCTCGGCCTTCAGGGTTTCGAGCGTGCCGGCGGCTTCCCGCAGGATCGAATCCTTCCAATCGAGCAACTTGCGCCGGAAGTAGGCGAGCTGGCGCGGGTTCATGAAAGCTTCGTCCGCGCTGGGACGATAGCCGAGCGGCAGGACAACATCGCTGGCGCCGGCGATATCGCCCGCGGCCTCGCTGTCATTGGTGTCCCGCACTGGTGCCGACGAATCCATTCAAACGACTCCACCCTACGGTCGCTCAGGTGCCGCCGACCCCCCGGCCAGCACCGCGGCAAGACCGATCCGGCTGTCCAGAAGCGGACACCCGTTCCCCGGCCCGGCTCATAGCGATGGCGGCGACGGCGGGCAAGCGGGCAACGGGTGGGAAAGCGTACGAAATATTGAGGTTACGACGCTGTATCGGGGTCAGCCCTTGGCGATGCTGTCGAGGCGTGCCTGCAGCGCGGCGAGCTGTGCCTTGAGCGCGGTCATCTCGTCGTCACGGCCGGCGACAGACGCGGCGGGGGCAGGACCTGCCATCGGCTTGCCCTTAGCTGCCACGCCGCGGCCACCAGTCAGCATCTCGGTGGCGGCATGAAACAGCGCCATGTTCTGCTTGGCGAGCTGTTCGAAGGGTTTCAGCGCGGCATCGCGGAACTTGTTCTGGTTCTCGGCAAAGGCCGCCATAGACGCTTCGAGGTAATGCGGCACCATCGACTGCATGGAATCGCCGTACATGGCGATGATCTGGCGCAGGAACGGCACCGGCAACATGGTCTGGCCGGTCGATTCCTCCTCCATGACGATCTGCGTCAGCACCGACCGGGTAATGTCTTCCCCGCTGCGGGCATCGAAAACCTGGAAGTCGCGGCCCTCGCGGGTCATCGTCGCGAGATGTTCCAGCGTGATATAGCTGCTCGTTTCGGTGTTATACAGCCGACGGTTGGCGTATTTCTTGATGACCACCGGCTCCTTGGGGTCATGCGAACGGGGAGCATCGGCCATGGGATTTCCTGAAGGCAGCGAAAGCATGGGCCTATCACAGAGTGATGTTGCGCCGCAACACGGCGCAGCAGAGGGCGCGGAATCGCTGCAGCATGCCGGCGCCGGCGGCCGGGCGCGCGGTCCGCATCCGCTGCCGTTGTTCCTTGCCCATGCCACGCGGGCCTGTGCCGGTGATCGGGAGCGGCTGGCGCGCATTCTGGCGGGGCTGCGACGCTATCAGGAGGCGCCACCGGCGCCGGCGCGGGCACTGCGGGCGGTCGTGGCGCAGACCGGCAACGTGACGTTGCGAGGCCATGGCGGGGCCGGGCGCGACCATGGCAGCGCCGGGCCGGTCGTGGTGGTGGTGCCGTCGCTGATCAACCCGCCCTCGGTGCTCGACCTGGCGCCCGGCAACTCGCTGCTCGACGGGCTGGCGGCGCGCGGCCTGCAGGTGTTTTCGGTGGATTGGGGCGTGACCGAGCCGCTGGGACTGGCGGAACTCGTCGAAGATCGGCTGGTCCCGCTGCTGGCCGGGCTGGGTGCGCCGGTGTCATTGGCCGGCTATTGCCTGGGCGGTACGCTCGCGGTGGCGGCGGCGGCGCTGCTCGGCGACCGGGTGCGGCGGCTGGCGCTGCTGGCGACGCCCTGGCATTTCGGCGGCTATGAGGCCGCGGCGCGCGCGGCGATGGCCGATTGGTGGGCCGGCGCCGGGCCA
This sequence comes from Sandarakinorhabdus sp. DWP1-3-1, assembly GCF_049896705.1. Classification (NCBI taxonomy): domain Bacteria; kingdom Pseudomonadati; phylum Pseudomonadota; class Alphaproteobacteria; order Sphingomonadales; family Sphingosinicellaceae; genus Sandarakinorhabdus; species Sandarakinorhabdus sp. DWP1-3-1. The sequence continues at coordinate 1,478,386 of NZ_JAFCUV010000001.1, forward strand.
CTGGCGACGGGTCTGGGGGCGTTGCCGATGGAGTTGCTGCAGCCGGCATTCTGGGAACTGGACAGTGCGGCGCTGGCGGCGAAGTACGAAAGGTTCGCGGACCTGCCCGACGGCCCAGCCGCCGACGCCTTTGTGACGCTGGAAGACTGGTCGAACACCGGCCAGCCGCTATCACTGGCGGCGGCGCGGGGGCTGGCCGAGGACCTGTTCCGCGACGACCGGCCGGGCCGCGGCGCCTGGTGCGTCGGTGGCGCCGGCGTCGATGCCGCGGCGCTGCGCCTGCCGATCCTCGACATCATCGCGGGTCGCGACCGCATCGTGCCGCCGGGCGCGGCGCTGTCGATGTGCGGGATCGGCACCGCCCTGCCGCTCGATGCCGGCCATGTCGGCATGGTGGTCGGGGGCCGGGCGCCGCAGATCCTGTGGGATCCGCTGGCACGGTGGTTGCGGGAATAGGCCGCCCGGTCGCTTTGGCGGCGCGGTTTTGTCACGGCGCCGCGGTTTGCCGGGCCGGTTTCGCGATGGTAATTCTGCGCCTGCTACCAACGGTCAGGGAAAACCGTGATGCTGCCGGTCGTGATGGTTCTGCTGCAGGCCGCAACGCCGCCGCCCGGCGCGGTGATCGCCGACGATGGCACCATCACGGTGACGGCGACGCGGCTGTCGGACCTGGCCGCCGCAGCGGCGGCCTGTGTGGCGAGACCCTGCCCGACGCGTCAGGATGCGGCGGTTTCGGTCGCCTATGCATCGGCGCTGTTCGACGAGGGCCGCTATCACGAGGCCAAGCAGACGCTCGGCGCGGCGGTATCACGGGTCAAGCGCGCCGCCACGCAGGAGCCGATCGCCGTTGCGCAGGTCTATACCGCCCAGGCAACGCTGTCGGCGCACGAGGGTGACCAGCGCATCACCGAGCGCGCGACCAATGCAGGTTACCTGGTGCTGCGCGACGGGCTGGGGCGGACGGCGCTGCCGACGCTGAGCGCCGCCTATCGCCGGGCCGTATGGGAGGTCCGTGTCGGCCGCGCCGCGATGGCGGAGCGTCATCTGGCGGAGATTGCCGAGACGGCCGCCGCGGCCGGCCATGCCGAGCTGGCGGATGCAGCGGTGCTGCAACGGGCGCAGGTGCTGGCGTGGCTGAAGCGTCGGCCCGCGGCCTTTGCGTTGCTCGACAGCCTGGCGGCGCGCCCGGTGGCACCGGGGCGGACCGCGGGCGATGCGGCGCAGGTGCAGCGCGCGGCGCTGGCGACAGCGGTGCGGCTGGCGACCGATGCCGGGGACGAGGCGCTGGCCGGGCGCTATCTGGCGCAATTCGAGACCATTCCCGACGGCGATGTGCCGCAATTGCTGTCGCAGACCGAACAGCCGAAGCCCGGGCGCGGCGACACCGATGACCCCAGCGACCCCATCGGGCAGGATCGCGGTGCCAATGGCGCAGCGCTGACCGGGTTGCGCTGGGCCGACATCGGCTATTGGATCAGGCCCGACGGCAGCGTCGACGACATCAGCGTGCTGCGCGGCTCGCGCACCCGCGCATGGACCGCGCCGCTGACGCGCTGGATCGCGGCGCGGCGCTATACGCCCAGCCGCGGCAAGACCGGGCATTACCGCATCGAACGCTATTCGCTGACGGCGGATTATCGGACTCCGGTGGGCAGCCTGATCCGGCGGCGGGCCGGGAACCCGCGTTACGAGGTGATGCCGATGGGCGAAGTGCCCGCCGGCGCGCAATGACGGGGCGATAATCGGCGCGCATCTGGCGTTTTGCGAGCACTGGTCCTAGCGTCCGCGCCAGTCGAATCGCACAATGTTCGAGGATCGCGCCATGACCGGAACCGTAATCACCGCCGCCCGCCGTACCGCCGTCGGCAGTTTCATGGGGGCGTTCGGCAGCACCCCGGCGCATGAACTGGGCAAGGCGGCGATCATGGCGGCGATGGCCGATGCCGGCGTGGATGCCGGGGAGATCGACGAGGTCATCCTGGGCCAGGTGCTGACCGCCGGCCAGGGCCAGAACCCGGCGCGCCAGGCCGCGATGGCGGCGGGAATCGCGCAGGAAACCCCGGCCTGGGGGGTCAACCAGGTCTGCGGATCGGGGTTGCGCGCGGTGGCGCTGGCGAGCCAGGCCATCCAGTCCGGCGATGCCCGCATCATGATCGCCGGCGGCCAGGAATCGATGAGCCTGAGCCCGCATGCCCAGGCGTTACGCGCCGGCACCAAGATGGGCGCGCTGGAGCTGGTCGACACGATGATCAAGGACGGGTTGTGGGACGCCTTCAACGGCTATCACATGGGCATCACCGCCGAAAATGTGGCGGAACGCTATCAGATCGGGCGCGCCGCGCAGGACGAATTCGCCGTTGCGAGCCAGAACAAGGCGAGCGCGGCGCGGGCGGAAGGGCGCTTCAAGGGCCAGATCGCCCCGGTGACGATCAAGGGCCGCAAGGGCGACACGGTCGTCGATACCGACGAATATATCCGTGACGGCGTGACGATCGACAGCATTTCGGGGCTGCGCGGCGCCTTCAAGAAGGACGGCAGCGTGACGGCGGCCAATGCATCGGGCCTCAACGACGGCGCCGCGGCACTGGTGGTGATGAGCGAGGCCGAGGCCAGCCGGCGCAACAGCCCGGTGATCGCGCGCATCGCCAGCTGGGCATCGGTGGGCGTCGACCCCGCTGTCATGGGCATCGGCCCGGTGCCGGCATCGAAGAAGGCGCTGGAAAAGGCCGGCTGGACGGTCGCCGACCTCGACCTGATCGAGGCCAACGAGGCATTCGCGGCGCAGGCACTGGCCGTCGGGCAGGAATTGGGGCTGGACCCGACCAAGGTCAACGTCAACGGCGGCGCTATTGCCATCGGCCATCCGATCGGTGCGTCGGGGGCGCGGGTGCTGACGACGTTGCTGCACGAGATGGTGCGGCGGGATGTGAAGCGCGGGCTGGCGACGCTGTGCATCGGCGGCGGCATGGGGATTGCGATTTGTGTGGAGCGCTGAGCGCGGCGGTGCGTAGCGAGGGAATTGCGCAGCAATTGCCGACCAGCGCACCGACTCGCGCCAGCGCGGCCAGCGGGGCGGCGGCGCACCGCCGCCGAACCCGTCTGACGTGTGACGCGGCTTTGCCGCGGCACCCCCGGGCAGCACCATTCCAATGACCCCCTACCGCCACATCGACAACAGCCCGATGGCGCGGCTGTTCACCGGCGGCGACCAGCACCGGCTGCTGATTGCCGGGCGGACTCCGTCGGCGCTGATTATTCCCGACACCGATGGTTTTGAACGGGTCGCCTGGCTGGCCTGGCCGGGGCAACCGGCGACGGGCGCGGTGGTGGCGGACACCCTCCACCTGCCCTTTGCCGAGGCGTTGTTCGACAAGGCCCTGGTGACATCGCCGCTGCCGGAGGTCGAAGCCAAGGCACAATTGCGCGAATTGTGGCGCGTTCTCGCCCCCGCCGGCATGGCGTTGCTGGTGGTGAAGGCGCGGCGCGCGTGGCAATGGGCGGCGCCCGGCTGGGTGCGCGAGGCGCTGGAACCGGTGCTCGAGGATGGCATGTTCGAGGTGCTCGACTGGCAGGTGGAGACCCTGCCCGACCGCCATCACCTGGTGCTGGTGTCGAAGCGCGACGGGTTGAAGCCGGCGCTGATCGGGCGGGTGGTGGAGGAAATCGTGCCGGCAACGGCGTGACGGAGGCGGAAATGGACGCGGAAACCCGGGCGGCAGTGGTGCAAATGGTGCCGTTTTCGGCGCATCTCGGGTTCGATCTTGAGGTGTGTGAACGCGAAAAAGTCGTGGTTTCGGTGCTGTTGCGGGCGGAATATTGCACCGCCGGGGGCACGGCGCATGGTGGTTTCCTGATGACGCTGGCCGATTTTGCCGGCGCCGCGGGGGCGATGCAGGTGCTGCCCGAAGGGGCGAAGGGCACGACGACGATCGACAGCAAGACCAACATGATCGGCGCGGCGCCGGTCGGATCGCGGCTGGTGGCGACATCGACGCTGGTCCATGCCGGGCGGCGGACATCGGTGTGGACGACGCGGGTGGAGACGGACGGCGGCAAGCTGATCAGCCTGACGACGCAGACGCAGATGGTGCTCTAGATCGTCAGTTCGATCGTCACCATATCGCCTTCGATCAGCTTTTCGGCCTTTCGCACGCTGGCCTTGACCGGCAGCAGATAGCCGCTGACGTCCTTGCTAGGGAACACCGAGGTCTGCCAGCCCGTGGTGCCGACCGTTACCGACACATAGACCGAGCCCCAGGCGGCGCTGCGCCCCGGCGCGGCGGCGCGGATGGCGTCGGCGACGGCGCCGTTGATGGTGACGAAATGCCAGGCCGTGCTGGTCGGTGACCCGTCCTTGGCCTTGCCGCGCCACAGCCACAGCGGTCCGGTGAAGGTCCAGCGGCCGCCCGCCGGCAGCGCCTCGCCGAGCTCTTCCTGCAGGAAGCGGATCAGCTCCGGGTCGGTCGGTCCGTCCTTCACGTCAGCGCGCCAGCACGAAGACCGCCTGTTCGGCGAGGAGGTTGGCGAGGCCGGCGCCGCGCCGGGTGCCGCCGGACAGGAAGGCGGCGCTTTCGACGCGCAAGCCCCGTTGGGCGACGAGGTCGCGGAAGTCGTCGATGGTGCAGAAATGGATGTTGGGGGTCTCGTGCCAGCTGACCGGCAGCGATCGCGTCACCGGCATATGGCCGCCGAACAGCAAGGATCCGCGCACCCGCCAATGGCCGAAATTGGGAAAGCTGACGACCGCCCGGCTGGCGATGCGGACGAGCTGGTCGAGCACTGCCCCCGGCCGGCGCATGGCCTGCAGCGTGTCGGACAGGATCGCCATGTCGAAGGCATCGTCGGGGTAATCCGGCAGGTCGGCATCGGCATCGCCCTGCACGACCGAAAGCCCGCGCGCGACGGCGCCGGCGACATTGGCGGCCGACACATCGATGCCGCGGGCGTCGACTCCCTTGGTGTCACGCAAGTACGACAGCAGCGCGCCGTCGCCGCAGCCGATGTCGAGGACGCGCGCGCCCGGCGGCACCGCATCGGCGATGGCGGCGAGGTCGGGGCGGAGGCTCAAGCCCCTGCCCTCAAAAACCCGTCGACCACCCGGTTCATTTCCGGGGCGTCGAGCAGGAAGGCGTCGTGGCCGAACGGGCTTTCGAGCTCGACGAAGCTGACCGCCGCGCCGGCGGCGTTGAGGGCGCGGACGATGCGGCGCGATTCCGCCGTCGGGTAGAGCCAGTCGCTGGTGAAGCTGACCAGCGCAAAGCGGGCTTTCGTGGCGGCGAACGCCTTGGCAAGCACGCCGTCATGGGGGGCGGCGAGGTCGAAATAGTCCATGGCGCGGGTGATGTAGAGGTAGGAGTTCGCGTCGAAGCGCTCGACGAAAGCGAGGCCCTGGTGGCGCAGATAGGATTCGACCTGGAATTCGGCGTCGAAGCCGAAGCCCAGCGCCTCGCGATCCTGCAGCCGGCGGCCGAATTTCTCGGTCAGCCCTTCTTCCGACAGATAGGTGATGTGTGCCGCCATGCGCGCCACGGCAAGGCCGGCGGCGGGGGGCTGCCGTTCCGGGTAGTTGCCGCCAAGCCACATCGGATCGGCCATGATCGCCTGGCGACCGACCTCGTGAAAGGCGATGTTCTGCGCCGAATGGCGGGCGGCGGTGGCGATGGCGACGACGCTGCGCACCCGGCCCGGATGCGCCACCGCCCAGTCGAGCGCCTGCATGCCGCCCATCGAGCCGCCGACCACCGCCTGCAGCACGCCGACGCCGAGATGATCGAGCAGCGCCGCCTGGGCGTTGACCATGTCGCGGATGGTGATGACCGGGAAGGCCATGCCATAATGCAGCCCCGTGGCGGGGTCGCGGCTGCCGGGGCCGGAACTGCCGCCGCAGCCGCCGAGCACATTGGCGCAGATGACGAAGTGCCGCGCCGGGTCGATCGGCTGGCCGGGGCCGACGAGGCGCGCCCACCAGCCGGGCTTTCCGGTGCGCGGGTGGACACTGGCGACATGCTGGTCGCCGGTCAGGGCGTGGCAGACGAGGATGGCGTTGCCGCCGTCCGGCGCCAGCGTGCCATAGGTTTCATAGGCGATGTCGAGGCCGGCGAGGCTTTGGCCGGACGCCAGCGCGAACGGGCCCGGCAGCGCCACGCGCCGGTCGAGACCGAAGCGGCTGTCGGAAGGTGCGGACGCGGTCGCAGGCATGATGACCGCCGGTTACGGGCTAATCGCCGCGATGTCACGCCTGCGGCCGCCAGCCTGCGCCTTCACCGACATGAAACCTTGTGTGTCGGTTCGGCAACAACAGGACATAAAGGCAACGCTTGTGACAGAATTGTAATGTTTCGGGGTTGTCAGGCGTAATGGCGCGGGAGACTGTGTTGCGAATTGAATACAGCGGGAGACTGACATGACGGTACGATCGATGCTTGCCTGTGGCGTGACGCTCGCCGCGCTCATGCAGACCGGCAACGCTCTGGCGCAGAGCACCTCGCCGGTCGCCGTACCCGATGAAGCCGAGGCGATCATCGTTACCGGCTCGCGCATCCGCCAGGATCCGCTGTCGCAGCGCGCGCCCGTCGTCACCCTCGATACCGCGTCGCTGCAGCGCACCGGCATCTCGTCGATCGCCGACATCCTGCAGCGCCTGCCGAGCTCCGCCGGCGGCCTCAACACCCGCGTCAACAACAGCGGCAACATCGGCAACCCGCCCGATGGCGGCGGTGTCGGCGCCGGCTCGGCCGAAATCAACCTGCGCTACCTCGGTTCGAAGCGCACGCTGGTGCTCGTCGACGGCCTGCGCTTCGTCAACGGCTCCTCGGCCAGCGGCATCCCGGCCAACGTCGACCTCAACACCATTCCCGCCAATATGATCGAACGCATCGAGGTGCTGCAGTCGGGCCAGTCGCCGCTTTATGGTTCCGACGCCATCTCGGGTGTCGTCAACATCATCACCCGCCAGCAGCAGGAAGGCCTGCAGGTTTCGGGGCAGTTCGGCACGTTCCGGCAGGGCGATGGCCACACCCAGGATTACCAGGCCAGCTATGGCATCCAGGGGCCGACGACGAGCATCGTCTTCGGCGGCAGCTATGTGAAGCAGGACGAAGTCCGCACCGCCGACCGTGACACCTCGCAATTCCCCAATCCCGGCCAGACGAGCTGCGCCGATCCCATCGGCGGCTGCTCAAGCGCCATTCCCAACGGCCGCGTCACCGTCGGCAACTTCGGCAACCTGACGCTGAAGGCGCCGGTCAGCGGGCGCCCGCGTTTCGATCCGCTGAATCCCACCGGCCCCAACAGCGATTTCAAGTCGTTCACGTCGGCCGATGCCTTCAACTTCGCGCCGTTCAACTATTTCCTCACCCCGTCCGAACGCTATGGTGCCTGGATAAGCGCCAAGCAGGAGCTGACCGACACCATCAACTTCCGCGTCAAGGCGCTGTGGAACCGGCGCAATTCGCAGAACCAGGCGGCCTTCCTGCCGCTGTTCGTCGGCCCCGACGCCGGCAACGGCAACCTGCTCGACATCATCTCGGTCGATGCGACCAACCCGTTCAACCCGTTCGGCTTCACCCTGTCGGCCGGCAAGCCCGGTGAAGCCCCGGCGAATTATTCGACGATCCGCCGCCGCCTCGTCGAGGCCGGCCAGCGCACCTATACCCAGAATGTCGACACCATGTCGCTGACCATGGGCCTCGACGGCTCGTTCAACGTCGGCGCGCGCAAATGGTATTGGGATGCCAATGCGGTGTTCGGCTACAACAACGCCCGCCAGCTGTTCACCGGCAACGTCAATGCACAAAAGCTGGCACAGGCGCTCGGCCCGGTCGCCAACTGCACCGGCGAATGCGTGCCCTTCAACATTTTCGGCGGCGTCGGCTCCGTCACCCCGGCGATGCTCGCCTTCGTCGGCTTCGACGAGCGCAGCCGCAGCAGCCAGTCCCTGAACGACTATACCGCCAACCTGTCGGGTGACCTGTTCGACCTGCCCGGCGGCGCGGTCGGCTTCGCCGTCGGCTATGAACACCGCGTCCAGCGCGGCAGCTTCGATCCCGATCCGATCATCACGGCCGGCCTCGGTTCCGACATCCCGGCGCAGCCGTCGCGCGGTGGCTTCAATTCCGACGAAGTCTATGGCGAAATCCGCATCCCGCTGTTGAAGGACGTGCCCTTCTTCCAGCTGCTCGAAGTCGATGGTGCCGTCCGCCACGTCAATTATTCGACCAGCGGCAGCAACACCACCTACACCGGCAGCGCCCAGTGGAAGCCGTTCAGCGACCTGCTGCTGCGCGGTTCGTACGCGACGGGCTTCCGCGCCCCCGCCATCGGCGAGCTGTTCGGTGCCGCCTCGCGGTCCGACGCACCGATCGACGATCCCTGCACCAACGTGCCGGGCTCGCCGTACCAGACGTCGGCAACCGTCCGCGCCAACTGCACGGCCAACGGCGTGCCGGCCAACGGCAGCTACCAGGAACCGCTGGGCGGCCAGGTTTCGATCACCACCGGCGGCAACCTGGCGCTGATGCCGGAAACCTCGCGCACGCTGCTGTTCGGCGGCGTCTATGCCCCGGCCTGGGCCCGCGAAAGCGGCTTTGCCAGCAACCTCAGCCTTGAAGTCAACTATTACGACATCAAGGTCGAAGGCGCGATCGCCCCGATCGGCGCCGACATCACGCTGGCGCGCTGCGTCAACACCGCCGATCCGCTCAGCTGCAACTCCATCTCGCGGTCGCCGGGTGGAAACATCATCCGCGTCAACGGCCTGCTCCAGAACATCGGGGAAATCACCACCCGCGGCCTCGACGTGACCTTCAACTATCGCAGCCAGGCGACCTCGGCCGGTACCTTCGGCCTGTCGCTGAACGGCAACTTCCTGTTCGACTATTCGGAAACCGTGCCGTCGAGCACCGGCTTCACGACGACGAGCTACGAAGGCGTGACCCGCGGCTTCCCCGACCAGTCCTATCCCAAGTTCAAGGGCACCGGCGTCGTCGACTGGACGATCGGCGATATCGGCGCCTCGTTCACCGGCCGCTACATCAAGGCGGTGCGCGAGTTCGACAATCGCCAGCTCGACGGTACCTTCTACGGCGACGTCCAGGTCGTCTACACGCCGTCGTTCCTCGATCGCCGCATGGCCTTTGCGATCGGCGTCAACAACGTGTTCAACCAGGATCCGCCAGCCTGCTTCAGCTGCACCGGCCCCAATTACGACCCGACCACCTATGACGTGCCGGGCCAGTTCGGTTACCTGCGCATCAGCTACAAGATGTAACCGCGGCAGCAGCCGACAGTCGGGGGCCGTGGCTGACGCCGCGGCCCCTTTTGTTTCGGGGCGATTGCCCGTAAGGCCGGGCCATGAACAGCGCCCCCCAGATGAAGCCTTGGATCGATGCGATCCATGCCTATGTGCCCGGCAAGGCCAAGCTCGATGCCCGGCCGGTCGTCGCCAAATTGTCGTCGAACGAAAACCCGTTCGGGCCGTCGCCGCACGCCGTCGCGGCGATGACGGCGGTGCTTGGCGCCAGCCATCTCTACCCCGATCCGGCCTCGACCGCGCTGCGCGAGGCGCTGGCCGCCCTGCACGGCATCGAGGCCGGGCGCATCATCTGCGGCACCGGATCCGACGAACTGATCCACCTCGTCGCCGGCGCCTTTGCCGGGCCGGGCGACGAGATCGTCTATGTCCGCCACGGCTTTGCCGTCTACGACATTGCCGCGCGCCGGGTCGGCGCGACGCCGGTGGTGGCGGACGATGTCGACTATACCTGCGACGTCGATGCGGTGCTGGCGGCGGTCACCGATCGCACCCGCGTCGTGTTCCTCGCCAATCCCAACAACCCGACCGGCACGATCATTTCGGCCGCCGAGGTACGCCGCCTGCACGCCGGGCTGCGCCCCGACATCGTGTTTGCGCTCGACGCCGCCTATGCCGAGTTCGCCGAAGGTGAATACGAGGACGGCATCGCGCTGGCCCGCGCCCACGCCAATGTCGTGGCGCTGCGGACCTTTTCGAAGATCTACGGCCTCGCCGCCCAGCGCATCGGCTGGGCCTATGCCCAGGAATCGCTGGTCGGCGCGATGCACCGCATCCGGGCGCCGTTCAACGTGCCGGCGACCGGGCAGGCCGGCGCCATCGCGGCGCTCGCCGATACCGACTGGGTGGAAAAGACCCGTGCGCATACCCTGCAGTGGCGCAACTGGCTGGCCGGCGAGATCACTGCGCTCGGCAATGCCGGGCTGCGCGCCATTCCTTCGGCGGCGAATTTCGTGCTGGTCGAGTTTCCGGAAGACGGCCCGGTGAATGCCGCTGCCGCCAATGCGGCGCTGCTGGAGGACGGCATCATCGCACGCTATCTCGCCGTCCAGGCGATGCCGCGCTGCATCCGCATCTCGATCGGCACCGAGGCGGAGACGCGGGCGGCGGCGGCGTCGCTCCGCGCCTTTGTTGCCGGCGCCACCGGCTGATGCTGCCGTTTTCTCGGGTTGCCATCATCGGCATGGGGCTGATCGGGTCGTCGCTGGCGCGCGCGGTGCGCAAGGCGATGCCGACGGTGCGGCTGACGGTGTCGGATGGTGACGCGGCCGTGCGGGAACGGGTGCTGGCGCTCGACCTTGCCGACGATGTCACCGAAAATGCCGGCGCAGCTGTCGTCGATGCGGAACTGGTCATCCTCGCCGTGCCGGTCGGCGCGATGGGGGCGATCGGCGCCGAGATCGCCGCGGAGCTGGCGCCGGGGGCCATTGTGTCCGACGTCGGTTCTGTCAAGGAAAAGGTGCTCATCGACCTCGTCGCGGCGCTGCCCGGTGTCATCGTCATCCCGGCGCATCCGGTGGCGGGCACCGAGAAATCCGGGCCGGATGCAGGCTTTGCCAGCCTGTTCAAGGACCGCTGGTGCATATTGACGCCGCCGGCCGATGCCGAGGCCTGGCAGGTGACGCGGCTGGGCGATTTCTGGCGGCTGCTCGGCGCCCGCGTCGAGACGATGGACGCCGCGCACCACGACCGCGTGCTGGCGGTGACCAGCCACCTGCCCCATCTGATCGCCTATTCGATCGTCGGCACGGCGAGCGACCTGGAGACCGTGACGCGCGGCGAAGTCATCAAATATTCGGCCGGCGGCTTTCGCGATTTCACCCGCATCGCCGCCAGCGACCCGGTGATGTGGCGCGATGTCTTCCTCAACAATCGCGAGGCGGTGCTGGAAACTTTGGGCCGTTTCACCGAGGACCTGGTGGCGCTGCAACGCGCCATCCGCTGGGGCGAGGGCGAGACGCTGGAAGCATTGTTCACGCGGACCCGCGCCATCCGTCGGTCGATCATCGATGAGGGCCAGGACACCGAGGAGCCCGATTTCGGGCGGAAACACTAGCCGCAGCGCGGCCGGAAGCAGCGGAGCGATTGTGCAGCAATCGCCTGCTGCGCGCGGACCCGCGCCAGGCCGGCCAGCGGGGCGGGCGAGCCTTACGCCCGAACTCGTCTGACGTCGGCATGGGCTTTGCCCATGCCTTCACAACCGCCGACCCGTTACAGAAAGTATCCAGCATGACCACACGCACGAAAATCTTCTTCGACGGTGGCTGCCGCCCCAATCCCGGCGCGATGGAATATGCCGTCGTCGCCGCGGGCCAGGTCCATATCCGCCACGATCTCGGGTCCGGATCGAGCATGGACGCCGAATGGCTGGCGCTGATCGCGGCGCTACGCATCGGGCAATCGCTGGGGGGTGACTTCGTGCTGCTCGGCGATTCGGCGGCGGTCGTCGCCCAGGCCAACGGCAAGGTGAAGTGCCGCGGCAACAGCGTGGCGCATATGGCGGCGTTCCGCGAAGTCGCCGGCGCGGTGATGCCCAATATCCGGACGATCAAGCGGACGCAGAACCTCGCCGGCATCGCGCTGATGCGGTCGCACAGCGGCTGAAGGCTTTGCTTGCGCGCCGGTTGCGTGTAGCGACGCCGGCCCCATGATGATCCCGTCCCACGCCGTCGGCCTCGATTTCGGCACGACCAATTCCGTCGCGGCGATCGCGCGTGGCGGCGTGTCGACGCTTGTCGACCTCGACGCCCCGGCCGGGATGGAGCCGGCCTTCCGGTCGGCGCTGTGTTTCTGGGAGGACGAGGCGGTCCGCGGCGGCATCGCGGCCGAGGCCGGGCCCTGGGCGATCGCCGAATATCTGGCGTTCCCGGAAGGCAGCCGCTTCCTGCAGTCGTTCAAGTCGGTCGCCGCCAACGCCGGTTTCGAGCACGCCACGATCTTCGAGCGGCGCTACCGCTTCGAGGACTTGGGTCGCCTGTTCCTCGACAGCCTTGTCGCGCGCAGCAACGGCGCGCTCGACGCGCCGGCGCGGGTCATCGTCGGCCGGCCGGTGGTCTATGCCGGCCACGCCCCCGACGAGGCGCTGGCGCGGCAGCGCTATGCCGCGATGTTCGGGCCGCTGGGGGCCGACGTCCATTACGTCTATGAACCGCTGGGCGCGGCGTTCAGCTATGCGTCGCGGATCGATGCGCCGGCGACCATCCTGGTGGCCGATTTCGGCGGCGGCACCAGCGATTTTTCGGTGGTGCGCATTGCCGCCCGGGGTGCCGCACGACGCTGCCAGCCGCTTGGCCATGCCGGCGTCGGTATCGCGGGGGATCGTTTCGATGCGCGGATCGTCGAGGCGCTGGTGATGCCGCTGCTCGGCAAGGGCGGGCATTACCGGTCGTTCGACAAGACGCTGGAAATTCCGGGCGGCTATTTCGCCGATTTCGCCGATTGGTCGCGGCTGGCATTGATGCGCAACCGGCGGACGATGGCGGAATTGCACAAGCTGCAGCGCAGCGCGCTCGACCCTGCCGCCATCGGGCGCATGATCGCGGTGATCGAGCAGGAGCAGGGCTTTCGCCTGCACGAGGCGGTGGGCCAGGTGAAGCGCGACCTGTCGACGGCGGAGGCGGCGACGTTCCGCTTCAATGGCGCTGGGCTGGAGATCGCCGCCGACGTGACGCGGGCGGCGTTCGAGGCGTGGATTGCGCCCGACATCGTGGCGATCGAGGCCGCGGTCGATCGCGCCCTGGCGAGCGCCGGCGTGGCGGGCGAGGCCATCGACCGGGTATTCCTGACCGGCGGATCGTCGCTGATCCCGCGGATCGCGCGCATCTTCACTCATCGCTTCGGGGTGGATCGGATCGCGACGGGTGGGGAACTGACGTCGATCGCGCACGGGCTGGCGTTGATCGGCGAGGAGGACGATCCCGCGGCCTGGTCCGCCTAGCGGCGGATCACCGGGCAGGCCGGCAATTGCCCGCGTGTCGGCCGGGTCGCCAGGTCCGCCGGCAGCCCGCCCAGCGTCACCGCGCCGGCGACGCCTTCGAAGCTCAGCCGCACCGGCGCGCGCAGGCGTTTCTCGGATGGTGACGGAGCGGCAGCGAGCGCGGCGGCGATGCTGGCGGGGCAGACTGTGGTGATCGTGCCCGCCACCCGCAGCCCGGTCCGCCCCTGGGGCGCCAGTGTCGCCTTGACGCTGGCGATTTCGCCACTGGCGTCGGAAAGGGTCAGGCTGGTCAGCTCGATCGTCCCCGATCGCGCCCAGGCGTCATAGCCGGTCAGCCGGGTGTCGCCGGTGACGAGCATGTCGGCGGCGAAGGTCAGCGCGTCGCCGGTGCCGAAGCGCAGCCGTTCACCGGCAAGCACCAGCTGGCCGCGCGGCGCGCCGGCGGGACTGCCCGGAATGGCAACCTCGTCGCGGCGTTCGCGCAGGTGCAGTTCCAGCGAATCGGCGGCGATCGCCACCGGCGTGAAGCCGAGCCGCGCCGTCGCCGCCTCGATGACCGACGACAGCCGGACCAGCCGCGTGGCGCCGCCTTCGCTGACGACCTTGACGCTGCTTGCCGCGCTCTTGCCGGCGATCGTCGCGCTGAGCAGCGAGCCGACCGTCACCGAAAAGCGCGGGCGATCGGTGCCGATCACCGTCAGCTCGGGCTGCCAGGGGCCGCGATTGATTCGGGCGCGATCGGCGGCCGCGGTCAGCCGGACGACATCGCCGCCGGCGAGGCGCGGCGCCGCGACATCGGCCTCCATGCGATAGGGGAAGCCCGAGATGCTGACCGTCGCGCCGGGAAGCCAGTCCTCGATCGTCGCCCGGAACTCGCGCGCCCAGCCCGACCACAGCCAGCCATAGATGGCGATGCCGACGACCAGCGGCACCAGCGTCAGCCAGAGCGGGATGCGCCTCATGCCGTCACGCCTGGAGGGCGTTGATGGCGGCATGGACGCGCTCCTCGACACCGGCGCGGTCGAGGCCGGGGGGGATCGGCGCACCGACCTTCATGTGGACAGTCCCCGGATATTTGACGAACGCCTTGGGCCAGACGGTGCCGCTGTCGAGCGCGATCGGGACCACCGGCAGCTTCAGCATCTTGTAGAGCCCGGCAAAGCCCGAGGCGAGCGCCGGTGTCTGGCCGACGCCGACCCGCGTGCCTTCCGGAAAGATCACCACCGGCCGGCCGGCCTTCACCGCTGCCTGCGCCGCCTTCATCATCGCCCGCAGCATCGTCGCCGAACCCTCGCGATCGACCCAGATCGAGCCCTGGCGATCGGACGCGGCGCCCCAGATCGGGATCTTGCGCAGTTCGGCCTTCATCACCACCGCCGGGCGGGCGAACCACCACAGGGTCATGATCGCCTCGTACGCCGATTCATGCTTCAGCGCGAACAGGTGCGGGCCGTCGGGAATGCGGCCATCGATCTGCAGCCGGATGCCGGCGAGCCAGCGCGCGCACCAGCAGAACCAGCCCGCCCAGAGTTTGGGGCCGATGAAGAGCAGCCGGGGCGACAGCCGCCCGGTCAGCAGCACAAGCGGCACGATGATCAGCGAGCCGCCGTAGAAGGCGATGGCGAACAACAGCGAGCGCAGCAGGGCGATGGCGTAGCGCAGGGCCGCCATCAGCTCGTCGCCCCGGTGGCGAGGGCAAAGCGGCGGACAAGATACTTGGTATATTCCGTGGCGATCGTCGGCGCCTGGGGTTCGACCGGCACGGAATCGGGCACCACGCGGACGCCCGCCGGCAGCACGCGGGCGAGTTCCAGCCGGGCCCGGCGCATGTGCCCGGCCGAGGTCACCAGCCGGATCGAGCCATAGCCGTTGCGCTGCACCCAGCGCGCGGTTTCCTCGGCATTGGAGCGGGTGTCGACCGCTTCATAGCCGAGATCGGTGTGGCGCAGCCGGTCGACATCGACGCCGGCGGCGGCGGCAAGCTGCTTGCGCGTCGTCTGGCGGCCGACGCCCGAGACCAGCATGCGGCGGGCACTGCCGGCCTCGATCACCGCCAGCCCGCGCGACAGGCGGCCGGCACCGCCGGTCAGCACGACGACGGCATCGGTGCGCGTGCCGAGCGGCGCCGGGTCGCGCAGGGTCAGGCTGAACCACAGGAAGCCACCGATCCAGACAAGCACCAGCAACGCCACGATGCGGCCGATGGCGCCGATAAGGCCGGTACGCTGCGGCGCGCCGCGCCCGCGAGAGGCAGCTGCGGGGCGCGGGGCGGGCCGGCGCTGGGCGGGACGTCGGCTCACATCTCGCCGCGCTGGCGGCGGATCGCGAACCATTTGGCGACATTGGCATTATGCTCGGGCAGCGTGGCGGCAAAGACATGGCCGCCGCTGCCGTCGGCGACGAAGTACAGTGCGTCCGTCGGCTCCGGGTCGAGCACTGCGGCGATGCTGGCGCGGCCCGGATTGGCGATCGGCCCCTTGGGCAGCCCGGGTTTCAGATAGGTGTTGTAGCCGGTGTCGGCGTTGAGTTCCGACCGCAGGATGCGGCGGCCGAGCGGGCGCCCCTTGGTGACCGGATAGATGACCGTCGGGTCGGCATCGAGCTTGATGCCCTGCCTCAGCCGGTTCGAATAGACGCCGGCGACCTTGCGGCGTTCCGATGGCTTGCCGGTTTCCTTTTCGACGATCGACGCGAGGATGATGGCTTCCTCCGGCGTCTTCACCACGGTCGTCTTGCTGCGTTTCGGCCAGAGTTCGGCGAGCGTTTTCGTCATCGCCGCCTGCATGCGCCGGAGCACCCGGCCGCGCGGTTCGCCGGGCTGGAAATCATAGGTGTCGGGCAGCACCGAGCCTTCGTCGGGCACCCGCGCCCGGCCGATCAGCCGCGGTTCGGCGTTCAGCTTGTCGGCGATCACCACCGACGGCAGCCCTTCAGGGATCGTCAAGGTGTAGCGGGTGACGCGGCCCTGCTGCATCGCCTCCAGATAGCGGCGCCAGCCGACGCCGGGTTCCAGCGTGTAACTGCCCGCCTGCACCGGCCGGTCGGACCCGAGCAGCCGGGCGAGCAGCCGGAAATGGCGCTGGCTGTCGACCAGCCGCGCCTCCTCGAGGTCGTTGGCGACGCCGGTCAGGCTGGCGCCCTTGGCGACGGTGATCGTCACCGGCGCGCCGGGCGTGGCGCCCCAGCCATACCAGGGCGCAACGAGCAGCGGGCCGCCGACGACCAGCAGCAGGCCGACAAAGGCGGTAACGGTGCGCCGCATCAGGTCACGATCAGACGCCGCGCATCACCAGCGTCGCGTTCGTGCCGCCGAACCCGAAGCTGTTGTTGAGCACGGCCTTGATCGGGCGCTGTTTCGCCACATGCGGCACCAGGTCGACGCCGGTGCAGGCCTCCGACGGATTATCGAGGTTGAGCGTCGGCGGCGCCACCTGGTCGCGGATGGCGAGCAGGCAGAAGATCGCCTCCACCGCGCCGGCGCCGCCGAGCAGGTGCCCGATCGCCGATTTGGTCGAGGACATCGACACGGTCTCGATGGCATTGCCGAACAGGCGGCGGACAGCGCCCAGCTCGAGCTCGTCGCCCATCGGCGTCGAGGTACCATGGGCGTTGATATAGTCGATGTCGGACGGGTCGAGCCCGGCCCTTTTCAGCGCCATCTGCATCGACCGGAAGGCGCCCGAGCCCTCCGGATGCGGCGCGGTGACATGATAGGCATCGCCGGTCAGGCCATAGCCGATGACTTCGCCATAGATCTTGGCGCCGCGCGCCTTGGCATGTTCATATTCCTCCAGGCAGACGACGCCGGCGCCTTCGCCCATGACGAAGCCGTCGCGGTCGCGGTCATAGGGCCGGCTGCCCCGGGTCGGTTCGTCGTTGAAATGCGTCGACAGCGCCTTGGCCTGGCTGAAACCGGCGATGCCCAGCGGGCAGATGGCGCTTTCGGCGCCGCCGGCGAGCATGACATCGGCATCGTCGAGCGCGATCATCCGCGCCGCATCGCCAATGGCATGGGCGCCGGTCGAACAGGCGGTGACGACGGCGTGGTTCGGGCCCATCAGGCCGTATTTGATGCTGACCTGGCCCGAAATGAGGTTGATCAGCCGGCCATGGACGAAGTGCGGCGACACCCGGCGCGGGCCCTTTTCGTGCAGCACGATCGATTCCGATTCGATGCCCGGCAGGCCGCCGATGCCACTGCCGATCGAGCAGCCGGCGCGGAAGCGCTGTTCCTCGGTCATGTCGGTCAGCCCGGCATCCTCGAGCGCCTGGCCCGCGGCATCGATGCCATAGGTGATGAACGGATCGACCTGGCGCTGGACCTTGTAGTCGACACGGGTGTCGGCTTTGAAGGTTTCGCCGGAGCCGTCGCCGCGGATGACCTCGCAGGCGATGCGGCAGACATAATCGGTCGCATCGAAGCGCGTGATGGTGGCGGCGCCCGATTTCGACGCCAGGATATTGGCCCAGACTGTTTCGACATTGGCGCCCAGCGGGGTCACCATGCCAACTCCGGTAATTACAACGCGCCGCATCGGCACTTCATCCTTCCCCAATTCGGCCCGCCGCTGTTCGCCGGCAGGCGCCTTGGCAGGTCATTATACGCGAAACGGCCCTCCGCATATCCGCGAAAGGCCGTTCCAGTGTCGGTTGATGGCATTACGCCGGGGTGCCGGCGGCCGGGCGCGCCCGGCTCAGCCCTTCTGATTGGCCGCGATGAAGCCGATGGCGTCCTTCACGGTCAGGATCTTCTCGGCGGCATCGTCGGGAATCTCGACACCGAATTCTTCCTCGAACGCCATCACCAGCTCGACGGTGTCGAGGCTGTCGGCGCCCAGGTCGTCGATGAAGCTGGCATCGTCGGTCACCTTGTCGGCTTCGACGCCCAGATGCTCAACGACGATCTTCTTCACGCGGTCGGCGACGTCGCTCATGGGATCCCTCTTTCGATATGCGCTTTGGCGGGTTTGTATGACGATTGGCGATAGCCGCCCGCGCTTGGCGTGACAAGGCCTCGCGGTGAACGGGCGTTCAGCAAGGACGGCTCAGATCATCGCCATCCCGCCGTTGACGTGGAGGGTTTGGCCGGTGACATAGCCCGCCTCCCGCGACGCCAGATAGACGACGCCGGCGGCGATATCGGCGCCATCGCCCAGCCGGCCGGCCGGGATGCGGCCGGTCAGCGCGGTCTTCTGCGCATCGGGCAACGCATCGGTCATGGCTGAGGCAATGAAGCCCGGCGCGATGCAGTTGACGGTGACGTTCCGCGACGCGACCTCCTGCGCCAGCGCCTTGGACATGCCGATCAGGCCGGCCTTCGACGCCGCATAATTGGCCTGGCCGGGATTGCCGGTGACGCCGACCACCGAGGTGACCGAGATGATGCGGCCGAAGCGCTGCTTCATCATCATCGGCTTCAGCGCGGCGCGGGCGAGGCGGAAGGCGGCTTCGAGGTTGACGCGGATGACCGTGTCCCATTCCTCGTCCTTCATGCGCAGCGCGAGGTTGTCGCGGGTCACGCCGGCGTTGTTGACGAGGATGTCGAGCCGACCGCCGAGCGCCTCCAGCGCCTGCGGCACCAGTGCGTCGACGGCAGCGGGATCGGACAGGTTGCAGGGCAGGACGACGGTGTCGCCGCCGAGGCGCGCGCGCACGGCTTCGAGCGCATCGGCGCGGGTGCCCGACAGCGCGACGCGAGCGCCCTGCGCGGCCAGCGCCGCCGCCACCGCGCTGCCGATGCCGCCGCTGGCCCCGGTGACCAGCGCCGTCATGCCTGAAAGATCGAACATCTAGAGATCCTTTGCCAGCGCCTCGACGCCGGCCATGTCGCCGGCGCTCTGCATCGTTGCATCGGGGGTGATGCGGCGAACCATCGGCCCCAGCACCTTGCCGCCGATCTCGACAAAGCCGGTGACGCCCAATGCCGCCATTGCCAGCACCGATTCGCGCCAGCGCACCGTGCCGGTGACCTGTTCGACGAGCAGGCGGCGGATGGTGTCGGGATCGGTGACCGGCGCCGCGGTGACATTGGCGACCAGCGGCACGAAAGGCGCCTGGATGCCGATGTTCGCCAGCGCCTCGGCCATGGCATCGGCGGCGGGCTGCATCAGCGCGCAATGGAACGGGGCCGACACCGGCAGCAGCACCGAATGGCGGGCGCCGCGGGTCTTGGCCAGCGCCATCGCCCGCGCCACAGCCTCGACATGGCCCGAGACGACGACCTGGCCGGGGGCGTTGTCGTTGGCGGCGGCGCAGACCTGGCCCTGCCCGACTTCGCGCGCAGCCTCTTCGGCAATGGCTTGCACCGCGTCGAAGCCGAGGCCGAGCAATGCCGCCATCGCGCCTTCGCCGACCGGCACCGCTGCCTGCATGGCGGAGCCGCGCAGCCGCAGCAGCCGGCCGGTTTCGGCGAGGCCGAGCGAGCCCGCCGCCGCCAGCGCGGTATATTCGCCCAGGCTGTGGCCGGCGACATAGGCGGCTTTTTCAGCGAGATTGATGTTGCCTTCCGATTCGAGCACGCGCAGCGCCGCGATCGACACCGCCATGATCGCCGGCTGGGCATTTTCGGTCAGCGTCAGCTGGTCCTCGGGCCCCTCCCACATCAGCCGCGACAGATGCTGGCCGAGCGCATCGTCGACTTCCTGGAACACGGCGCGGGCGATCGGGCTGGCATCGGCGAGGCCACGGCCCATGCCGATGGACTGGCTGCCCTGCCCCGGAAAGATGAAAGCGCGGATGATGGCCTCCCCAGGCTGAAAGCTGGGCGCTTAAGCCGTTCGCGGCCAAGGTGCAACAAAGCTGCGCGCAACAAAAGTGCCGCCACAGGCGCGCGGGTGGACATTTATCCCCGTTGCACCGGGCGATGGATTCGATAAGTGTAAGGCACCTGCGGCCATGGTGACCGATCGATCCTGCCGGATCGACACGTTCATCCCCGGGCCAGTCATGCCGTGCCATGGTGCGCAGCATGATGGACGAAGATACCGACGACAGCTCGCCCTTGTTTTCCCGTTCGAAGAGGAAGTTCATGCCACCGACCGCCAATGCTTTTCACCGTTCGGCTCTCTTTGGTGCCGCCGCACTCGCCCTCGCCGTCGCGATGCCCGCCCAGGCCGCCGTTTCTCCGGCCGTCGGCAAGGCGCTGAACCAGGCCGCCAATGCCGCCAAGACCGGCAATACCGCCGCCGCGATCAGCGCCGTCAACGCGGCGCGCAATGCCGCCTCCACCGCCGAGGAAAAGCAGAAGTCGGCGCAGATGGCCGGCTATGTCTACACCCGCGCCGGTCGCTATGGCGATGCCGCCGCCGCGCTGGAAAGCGCCGGTGCCGGCGCCCGTCAGCTCGCACCGCTCTATTATCGCGCCGGCAACTATGGGAAGGCGGTCGGCCTCGCTCGCCAGGCCGGCGGCGAGGACATGCAGATCCTGATCGCCCAGGCGTCGGTCAAGCAGGGCAAATATGGCGAGGCGGTCACCGCCTACAACAACCTGATCAAGGCCAATGGCCCCAAGGCCGCCTATCTCGAGAATCTCGCCGCCGCCCAGTACAAGTCCGGCGACAAGCGGGGCTATCTCGCCACCACCGAAAAGCTGGTTCGCGTCGACGGCTCGCCGGCGCGCTGGAAGACGCTGCTGGTCAATTTCCAGCAGGAACAGATGCGCCCCGAGGCCAAGCTGGCGCTGTACCATCTGATGAGCGCGACCGGCACCATCGACCGCCCGGTCGATTACCAGGAATTCGCCAAGCTGGCGCTGGTGTCGAACCAGGCCGGTGTGGCGGCCACGGCGCTGGCCAAGGGCGGTGCCGGCGGCGACGCCATGGCGCAAAAGCTGGCGCAGGCGGCGACCGGCATGGCGGCCAAGGCGGGCGCCGAAGCGCCCAAGCTCGCCGCCAATCCGGCGACGGCGGTGCGCGGCGGCAACGCCTATTTCGGCATCAACCAGTTCGGGCCGGCCATTGCCGCCTATGACCGGGCCATCGCCGCCAACGGCAGCGATGCCGACCAGGCCAAGGTGTTCAAGGGCATCGCCGCGATGAAGGCGGGCAATGCCGGACTGGCGCGGACGAGCTTTGCCGCCGTCGGCGAGAAGACCGGCATGAAGGACATCGCCAATCTCTGGGGCCTCTACGCTGCGACCCATAGCGGCATCAGCGCCCCGGCGGCAGCGGCGCCCAAGGCTGCCTGAGCCGACCTGACCCAAAGGAAAAGGGCGCCACCCCGGCCGGGATGGCGCCCTTTTTCATGCGCGCTGTCGGCGCTTATTCGCCGGCGGGCTTCGACTGCAGCTGCAGGTAATTGTGCAGGCCCATCTGGGTGATCATCGTCTGCTGGGTCTCGATGAAATCGACATGCTCTTCCTCGGCGGCGAGGATTTCGGCGAACAGGTCGCGGCTTGGGTAGTCGCGCACCGTCTCGCAATGGGCGATGGCGTCCTTGAGCAGCGCGCAGGCCTCGTGCTCCAGCGCCAGGTCGGCGGCGAGAACCTCGGGCACATCCTCGCCGATGCGCAGGCGATTGAGCGCCTGCATGCCGGGCAGGCCGTCGAGGAAGAAGATCCGCTCCATCAACCGGTCGGCGTGCTTCATCTCGTCGATCGATTCGTGGCGCTCATAGTCGGCGAGCCGCTTAATGCCGAGATTGTCGAGCAGGCGGTAATGCAGCCAGTACTGATTGACGGCGGTCAGCTCGCCCTTGAGCACGGCATTCAGATATTCGATGACCTTGGTATCGCCGCGCATGATGTCGTGCCTTTCGTGATAACACGACGGACTGTGGCGCAAGGCCGGACCGTGGTCAATCTCGCAGCCAAATTATCCAATGTTATCAGTAAATTGCGACTGCAAAGCGGTCGCATTCGCGATCAGGCGAAGCTGCTTTCGCGAGCCAGGACTTCGCGGGCGAACGGCAGGCACTGGCCGCATTTCGGCTTGCAGCCGAGCTTGGCATAGGCGGTGACGGGACAATCGCTGCGGGTGACGCGGGCGGCCTCGCGGACCTGGTTCTCGCGAAGGGCATTGCAGACGCAGACGATCAAGGCAGGCCTCGCAAAACAGCGTTGTTGCGACGCGTTATCACCGATTCGCGATGCTAATGCAAGCGCCTCGCATTAAGGAATAACACTTATCAGCGCCGCCCGAACAGCTTTTCGATGTCGGTGCGGGCGAGCCTGACCCAGGTCGGGCGGCCGTGGTTGCACTGGCCGCTATGGGGGGTGATTTCCATCTCGCGCAGCAGCGCGTTCATCTCGGCGATCGACAGCGCCCGGCCGGCGCGCACCGATCCGTGGCAGGCCATCGTCGCGGCGATGCCGTCGAGCCGTTCCTTCAGCGTCACCGCCCACCCCCAGGCCGACAGGTCGTCGGCAAGATCGCGGACCAGGCCCTCGACATCGGTGCTGCCGAGCAAGGCCGGCGTCGCACGGACCAGCACTGCCGTCGGCCCGAAGGCTTCGACCTCCAGCCCCAGTTCGGCGAGTTCGGCGGCGCGGTCGGCGATGCGGCCGGCGGCGATCTCGTCGAGCTCGACGACCTGCGGCATCAGCAGCGCCTGGGCGGCGACACCGCCCTGCCCCAGCGCGGCGTTCATCCGCTCGAGCGTCAGGCGTTCATGGGCGGCGTGCTGATCGACGAGGATCAGCGCATCATCGGTTTCGGCGACGATATAGGTGTTGGCGATCTGGCCCCTGGCGGCGCCGAGCGGGTGGTTGGCGGCGGGCGCCGCTGGCGGCGGCGCCGCGGCAAGCCCGGCATCGGGGGCGACGAACACGGGCGGGAAATCGCTGAACAGCCGCGGCGGCTCGGCGAGCGGCGCGCCGTTCGACCAGGTCATCGGGGCATCACCGACCCGCGATACGCCCGGCGCCGGCACGGTAAAGGCGCCGAGTGCGGTGGCGCTGACCTGGGTCGAGGCGCGGTGGCCGGCGGCATCGAGGGCGCGGCGCAGGCCCGACACGATCAGCCCGCGCACCATCGCGGCGTCGCGAAAGCGCACCTCGGTCTTGGCCGGGTGGACGTTGACGTCGACGAAGTCGCTCGGCACGTCGAGGAACAGCGCGACGACCGGATGGCGGTCGCGGGCCAGCAGGTCCTGATAGGCACCGCGCAAGGCACCGATCAACATGCGGTCCTTTACCGGGCGGCGGTTGACGAACAGATACTGATGGTCGGCGATGCCACGGTTGTAGGTCGGGATGCCGGCGAGGCCGCCGAGGCCAACGCCCTCGCGATCCAGATCGATCGGCACGGCATTGTCGGCGAAATCGGCGCCCAGCAGCGCCGCGAGCCGCGCCACCAGCGCCGCCGGTCCGGCGTCTGCGGCGGCGGCGACCGACAGCAGCCGGCGGCTGCCGCCATCGCCGCTGCCATGCCGGAGCTCGAACGCCACATCGGGTCGCGCCATCGCCAGGCGGCGCACGACATCGATGCAGGCGGACAGTTCGGAGCGTTCGGATTTCAGGAACTTGCGCCGCGCCGGCACCGCGGCGAACAGCGCATCGACGGCGACCCGGGTGCCGAATGTCGCCGGCGCCGGTCCGTCGGCGACAATGCGGCCATTGTCGATGACCAGCTGCCAACCGTCGCCACCGGCCCCCGGTCTTGTCCGCGCCCGGCTGGTCAGCGTCAGCGTGGCCACGCTGGCGATCGACGGCAGCGCCTCGCCGCGAAAGCCCATGGTGGCGATGGTCGACAGGTCGCCGTCCGGCAGTTTCGACGTCGCGTGGCGCTCGACCGCCAGCCGCATCTCGGCGGGCGCCATGCCGCAGCCGTCGTCGTCGACCGACAGATGGTCGATGCCCCCGGCCTGGAGATCGATGGCGATGCGCCGCGCCCCGGCGTCGAGGGCGTTTTCGACAAGCTCCTTCAGCGCCGCCGCCGGTCGCTCGACGACTTCGCCGGCCGCGATCTGGTTGACGAGATTGTCGGGAAGGCGGCGGATCACGGGCACGCACGGGTTCTACGCGGCGGCCGGACGCGAGTCACGCCGACGCTGCCGAAATGGTACCAGCCCGCTGGTCCTGGGCAGGCGGCACCGGCCGACGCTCCATGCTCGCAAGCAACCTAGGGCGCGTCGCGATCCCGGCGGATGCTGCGTTCGGGCAGCACGCCCCATCCGACCTGGCGGCGACGGCGGCGCCGAAGATAGCTGGCCAGCATGATCATGACGACGCCGGCCGCGGCGATCGGCAGCAGCAGCGGCTCGCGCGACGCGGCCCGGCCGATATCGCTGATCGACATGCCGCGCCGGGCCCAGGCGGCCTGCCAGCTCTCGTTCGGCAACGGCTGCGACAGCGCCGCGACGCCGTCGGCCAGCGATGACGGCAGGGTTGCCGGCTTGTTGTCGGGCGGCACGAACGGCGCGTCGGGCGGTGGTGGCGCCGGCGGCGCCGCGGCCTCGGCGGCATCGCCGCTCTGCGGGGCGACCGGGAGGGTCGCGGCGGCAGGCGCAGCCGACAGCAGCGCCGCGAGCACGAGCATCGCCGTCGCGACACCGACATTTGCTGCCGTCGACCAGTGCAACCCGCCCCAAACGCCACTTCGCGTGGTCATCATTCTGCGTCCCGACTGTCGGCGGGACGGAAAATCGCCACGCCTGCCAAGCTCAACGCCAGCTTAACGCGCCATTAGTCTTTTGACCAGCGGGCGCGACAGGCGCGGCGTCGTATCGGAGATACGACGGCGTCAGCACAAACGGCGCCTCAGCTTGCGACACGACCGCGAAAATTTGTTCCGCTCGTTTCGATACTTGGGCGATTTCTTTGCGGCGGGGCGGCAGGGGGCAACGGACGCGGCGCCCGACGGCATCGTGCCGACCGGTCCCGCACCGCCGAAACCGCCCGGTTCAACCCGTGCCGGCTTGCGGTGAACGGAGAGCGGCGAGCGGTTTAATCGCCTTCGAAACAAGGGGGCTCGCCTTGCAAAACAGCCTGACAAGCGACTAAAGCCGACGAGTCGCGCCAGCGCGGCCTGTCCCGTTTTCCTCACGCCTAGATTTGGTCCCCCGCCCCATGTCGCTGTTCAGCCGGATGTTCTCGTTTCTCAGCCAGGACATGGCGATCGATCTCGGCACTGCCAACACCCTCGTCTACGTCCGCGGCCGCGGCATCGTCCTCAACGAACCCTCGGTCGTTGCCATCGAAACCATCCGCGGTACCAAGACGGTGAAGGCTGTGGGGTATGAAGCCAAGGTGATGATGGGCAAGACGCCGGGCAACGTAGAATGCATCCGGCCACTGCGCGATGGTGTCATCGCCGACATCGATGTCGCCGAGCAGATGATCAAGTATTTCATCGCCAAGGTGCACACGTCGAAGCTGCCGCGCTTTCCCGAAATCGTCATCTGCGTGCCGTCGGGTTCGACCAGCGTTGAAAAGCGCGCCATCCGCGACGCCGCCAACAACGCCGGGGCGAGCCAGGTCTATCTGATCGAGGAACCGATGGCGGCGGCGATCGGCGCCGGCATGCCGGTGACCGAGCCGATCGGCAGCATGGTCGTCGATATCGGCGGCGGCACGACCGAAGTCGCCGTGCTGTCGCTGCGCGGTCTCGCCTATACCACCAGCGTCCGTGTCGGCGGCGACAAGATGGACGAAGCGATCGTCAGCTATGTCCGCCGCAACCACAATCTGCTGATCGGCGAAATGACCGCCGAGCGCATCAAGAAGGAAATCGGCACCGCCAAGCCGCCCGCCGACGGCATCGGCCTGACGCTGGAGATCAAGGGCCGCGACCTGATGAACGGCGTGCCCAAGGAAATCACCATCAACCAGGCGCAGATCGCCGATGCATTGTCCGAACCCGTCGCCGCCATCGTCGAGGGTGTGCGCATGGCGCTGGAAAACACCCAGCCCGAACTCGCCGCCGACATCGTCGACCAGGGCATCGTGCTGACCGGTGGCGGGGCGCTACTGCAGGACATCGATGTCGTGCTGCGCGAGGCGACCGGGCTGCCGGTGACCATCGCCGACGATCCGCTGACCTGTGTCGCCATCGGCACCGGCCGCGCGCTCGAGGACCCGATGTACCGCGGCGTGCTGACGACGGCCTGATTGCCGCGCCCTCACGCCACCGCGCTTTCGCAGGTTACGTCCGGTCATAATTTGATTAACAGGGTGAACGGGGCCGCGGCGCGGGTTGCCGTGCCGGGGCCAGAGAGTTGAACATGGACTGGACGCCCGCGCCTCGCCGATCGAGCGCCATGCGCCGCGAGCAGAATCTCGCGCTCGTGGGGGCGGTCGTGTCGGGTGCGGTGATCGCCACCGGGCTGCTGCTGGTGCTGGTCGCGCGCGTCAACCCCGATGGCGCTGCCCGCATGCGCGGCGTGATGCTCGATATCGTGACGCCGGTGTGGAGTGTCGCCCGCGCGCCGTTCGACGGGGTCGGGCGCGCGCTCGGCTGGGGCGGCGACTATCTGGGTGCCGTCGATCGCAACCGCGCGCTGACCGCCGAACTCGCCGCCGCCCGTGCCGAAGTGCAGCGCGCCGCCGCCGATCGCGCCGCGCTGGCGGCGCTGAAGCGGTTGCAGCGCGTGCGCGAGCCCGGGCGCCGGGTCATCGGCACGGCGCGCATCGTGTCGGCAACTTCGGGTTCCGTCGTGCGGTCGGCGATGATTGCCGCCGGCCGTGGCGACGGCGTCGTGCCGGGGTTGCCGGTGATCGGCGCCGACGGACTGATCGGGCGCACCGTGGAGGCCGGCAGCCATGCCGCGCGGGTGCTGCTGCTCACCGATCCGGCCAGCCGCATCCCGGTCACCGTCGTCCGCACCGGGCAACCGGCGCTGGTCGTCGGCACCAATCGCCCCTCGCTGACGCTGCAGGACCGCGGTGGTGCCGATGTGCCGCTGCAGGCCGGCGACCGGCTGGTCACGTCGGGCGACGGCGGCGTGTTCCCGCCCGGTATTCCTGTCGGCATCATCATCGATCCCGCGGAGCCGCCGGCGGTGCGACCCGCCGCCAGCCCGGTCGGTGCCGCCTATGTGACGGTCGAAGCCGCCTATCTGCCGCTGCCCGAGACGGCGCCGATCACGCCGACAGGGGCACCGGTGCCGATCGAGGCCCGCCGCAGCGGTGCCCCCACCGCCAAGCCCGCGGCGCCGCTGCCCTGATGACCCGCAACGCACCGCCCTGGCGGCTGATGAACGCCGCCGAGCGTCGCCGCTACTGGTGGGGGCACTGGCGGCTTGGCGTGCCGGCGGCGACGACACTCGGCCTGGTGTTCGCCATGACGGTACCGCTGGTGGTGCCGGTGCCGGTGTTGCCGCAACTGGCGCTGATCGGCATCTTTGTGTGGGCGACATTCCAACCGGGGCTGATGACCCCTTGGGTGGCGTTCCTGATCGGGCTTGTCGCCGACCTGCTGTTCGCCCAGCCGCTGGGCATCAACGCCACGCTGTTCGCCGCCGCCGCCGGCTTTGTCCGGGTGTTCGAGACGCGCTACGGCCATCACGCCCATGGCTTCGACTGGGCGGTCGCAGCGGTGCTTGTCGTCGTCTTCGAGCTGCTGACCTGGCAGCTGATGGCGCTGGCGGGACGGCCGGTGCCGCTGCTGCCGCTGGCCTGGCAGGTGCTGACCAGCATCGTCGCCTATCCGCTCGTCGTCGCCTTGTGCGCCTGGGTCCAGCGCCGCGCCTTCGGGGACGAACGCACGTGAGTTCGGAGGCTATTCGCGAACAGAGCTTCACCCGCCGCGCGCTGGTGCTGGGCGGCGGCATGGGGCTGGTCGGCGCCATGCTGACGGCGCGGATGACATATCTTTCGATCTTCGAGGGCGAGGAATATCGCCTCGCTTCGGAGGAAAACCGCGTGCAATTGCGGCTGATTCCGCCGCGCCGCGGCTGGATCGTCGACCGCAATGGCAAGCCGCTGGCGCTCAACAAGCCCGATTACCGGCTCGAATTGATCCCCGAACAGATCACCGACCTCGACCGCGTGCTCGCCCAGCTCGGCAAGATCCTCGGCCTCAGCTTTGCCGATGAACTGCGCATCCGCGCCGATATCGCCATCCAGCCGTCGTACATGCCGGTCGAGGTGGCGCGCGACCTCGACTGGCCGAAATTCGCCGCGCTCAACGTCCAGGTCGCCGATGTGCCGGGCCTGCAGCCGGTGCGGGCGTTCAGCCGGGTCTATCCCGATGCCGACCAGTTCGCCCATCTGCTCGGCTATGTCGGCGCCCCGACGCCGGCCCAGTACAAGGACCAGAAGGACCCGCTGCTGATCTTTCCGGGCTTTCGCATCGGCAAGGACGGCATCGAGCGGCACGAGGACCGGGCGCTGAGGGGCCGCGCCGGCGCGCAGCGGGTGGAGGTGACGGCACGCGGCAAGGTGGTGCGTGAACTCGACACCCGCGGCGACGTGCCGGGGGCGACGCTGCGGCTGACCATCGATCGCGACCTGCAGAATTTCACCGCGCGCCGGCTCGGCAACAACAGCGCCAGCGTCATCGTCATCGACTGCCTGACCGGCGACGTGCTGACCATGGTTTCGATGCCGGCCTATGACCCCAACATCTTTTCGTCGCGGGTCCCGGCGGCATTGTGGAAGGATCTGCAGGAAAACGACCACAATCCGCTGCTCAACAAGAGCGCGATGGGACTTTATCCGCCGGGGTCGACCTTCAAGATGGTAACGGCGCTGGCGGCGCTGAAGGCCGGGGCCACGCCCGACCAGGGGGTGCGCTGCACCGGCCGCTACAAGCTCGGCAACAACACCTGGCACTGCCACAGCCGGCGCGGCCACGGCTTTGTCGACATGCACGGCGCGCTGCCGAAAAGCTGCGACGTCTGGTTCTACGAATATGGCCGCCGTATCGGCATCGATGCCATTGCGGCGATGGCGCGGCGGCTGGGACTTGGCGAGAAATACCCGCTGCCGTTGCCCGGCCAGGCCGGCGGCATCGTGCCCGACCAGGCGTGGAAGCAGAAACGCTACAAGAAATCATGGAGCATCGGCGAAACGCTGAACTCGTCGATCGGCCAGGGCTATCTGGCGCTCAATCCGCTGCAGTTGGCGGTGATGACGGCGCGGGTGGCGAGCGGCCGCGCCGTGGTGCCGCGCCTGCTGGCGCCCGCCGACGATGCGCCGCCGCCACAGTTCGCCTCGCTCGGCATTCCCGAGGAGCATCTCGCCATCGTCCGGCAGGGCATGTACGATGTCGTCAACGCCGGCATCGGCACGGCGCGCGGCGCCCGGTCGCCGATCGACGGCGTGCATTTCGCCGGCAAGACCGGCACCGCGCAGGTCCGCCGGATTTCTGCCGAGGAGCGCCGGCGCGGCGTCAAGAAGAATGAATCGCTGCCCTGGAAGCAGCGCGACCATGCCCTGTTCGTCGCCTTCGCGCCCACCGAGCAGCCGCGCTACGCGGTATCGGTGATCATCGAGCACGGCATCGCCGGAGGCCGTTATGCGGCGCCGATCGCCCGCGACGTGCTGACCTTCATGTACGATCCTGAGCGGGCGCTGAAAATTCTGGGCCCGATCGAGGCGCAGCTCGCCGCCGAGCGCGCCGCCGCGGAGCGCGAGCAGCAGGCGGAGGCGACGGCGGCGGTGCAGGCCGAGATGATGCCGTCGTGGCTGCGCACCGACGACATCGTGCCGCCGGAGTACGAGATCGGCCCGGCCGACGAGCCGCAGCTGCCCCGGGACGAGATCTGATGCTGAACGGCCCGTGGCTACGGGAACTGAGCCGGCTGCCCTGGGGCATCGTGCTGGTGGTGACGGCGATCACCGGCTTTGGGCTCGTCGTGCTCTATTCGGCCGCCGGCGGCTCGTTGACGCCCTGGGCGCTGAAACAGGGCATCCGCTTTGCCGTCCTGATGAGCGTGGCGCTGGGCATTGCGATGGTCAGGCCCGATGTCTGGCTGCGGCTGGCCTGGCCGATCTATGGCGCCGTCCTGGTCGGGCTGATCGGCGTGGAGCTGCTCGGCCGCATCGGCGGCGGCAGCCAGCGCTGGCTCGACCTGGGGTTCATCCAGCTGCAGCCGTCGGAGTTCATGAAGATCGCTGTCGTTCTCGTGCTGGCGCGCTATTATCATTTCCTGCCCAAGGGCTTTGAAACGCGGTGGAACGCCCTGCTGCCGGCGCTGGCGCTGATCGCGCTGCCGGCGGCGCTGGTCATGCTGCAGCCCGATCTCGGCACCGCCCTGTCGATCACCTTTGGCGGCGTCGTGGTGATGTTCCTCGCCGGGGTGCGGATCTGGCTGTTCGCCAGTGCTGGGTTGGCGACGGTGGCGGCGATGCCGCTGGTCTGGTCGATGCTCCACGAATATCAGCGCAAACGCGTCCTGATCTTCCTCGATCCCGCCACCGATCCGCGCGGCGCCGGCTATCACATCACCCAGTCCAAGATCGCCATCGGGTCGGGCGGCCTGTCGGGGAAGGGCTTCCTCAACGGCACCCAGAGCCACCTCGACTATCTGCCGGAGTTGCAGACCGATTTCGCCTTTGCGACGATGGCCGAGGAATGGGGGCTGATCGGTGGCATGTTCATCATCGTGATGTTCGGCGTCGTGCTGGGCTGGGGCATGATGGTGGCGCTGAAGGCGCGCGGCCAGTTCCAGCGGCTGCTGGCGCTGGGGCTGACGTCGACGCTGTTCTTCTATCTCGCCATCAACATGATGATGGTGATGGGCCTGGCCCCCGTCGTCGGCATCCCGCTGCCGCTGATCAGCTATGGCGGATCGGCGATGATGACGGTGCTGATCCTGTTCGGCCTCATCATGGGCATCGCCCGCGAGAACACGCTGCCGCGCAATTGACGCGTGCCGCGGTCGCAAAAGCGCTGGACACCTCCTCCCCCCACTGCTAACAGCCCGCCTCCACGCAGTTTGCTGCGCACGGACGTATAGCTCAGTCGGTAGAGCAGCTGACTCTTAATCAGCGGGTCCCAGGTTCGAACCCTGGTGCGTCCACCATCGTTCTTTTTAAAATCAGCGGTGAACGATCTCGTTGTGGGCGGCCCCGGCCGGCATCATCGGGAAGCAGTTTTCATCTTGTACGACGCGGCAGTCCACGAGCACCGGGCCGGGCGTCTCGAGCATGGTGCGGATCCCGGCATCGAGGGCGTCGGGCGTGTCGATGCGCAGGCCCGTCCAGCCATAAGCCCTGGCGAGCATGACGAAA
Source organism: Sandarakinorhabdus sp. DWP1-3-1 (assembly GCF_049896705.1). Taxonomy (NCBI): domain Bacteria; kingdom Pseudomonadati; phylum Pseudomonadota; class Alphaproteobacteria; order Sphingomonadales; family Sphingosinicellaceae; genus Sandarakinorhabdus; species Sandarakinorhabdus sp. DWP1-3-1. The sequence continues at coordinate 1,509,745 of NZ_JAFCUV010000001.1, forward strand.
TCGGGCAGCGACTCGGCATAGCTGTGCGAATGCCGTCCGCCGTGGTGACGGTCTTGCCATTGCCGGACCATGCCCATCCGCTCGTTGTTGACGATGAACAGCTTGACCGGCAGCCGGTACTGGCTGGCAGTGGCGAGCTCCTGGATGTTCATCTGGATGCTTGCCTCGCCGGCGATGTCGATGACGAGGGCATCGGGATGCGCAATCTGGGCGCCGATGGCGGCGGGCAGGCCATAACCCATGGTGCCGAGGCCGCCCGAGGTCAGCCAGCGGCCCGGCGCGTCGAATCCGCAATACTGCGCCGCCCACATCTGGTGCTGGCCGACCTCGGTTGCGATGATCGGATCATGCGGCCGCGCCAACTCGAATAGCCGGCTGATCGCGTGCTGGGGCAAGATGGCGTCGGCACGCTCCTGATAGGCAAGGCAGTTTTCGGCGCGCCAGCCGGCGATCCGGCGCCACCAGTCCCCGAGCGCCGGGGCGGCCTGTCCAGCCAGCGCATCGCACAGGGCTTCGAGGGCCGCCGCGCAGTCGCCGGGGATGGCGACCTCGACCGGGATGATCTTGCCGATCTGCCCGGGATCGATGTCGATGTGGATGATGCGCGCGCCCGGCGCAAAACCGTCGACGCGACCGGTGACGCGATCGTCGAAGCGCGAGCCGACGCAAAGCATGACATCGCAACCGTGCATGGCGAGATTGGCCTCGAGCGTGCCGTGCATGCCCGGCATGCCGAGCCATTGCGGGGCGCTGGCCGGAAAGGCGCCTAGGCCCAGCAGCGTCGAGGTAACGGGCGCACCGGTAAGCCGGGCCAGCCGTTGCAGTGCCAGGCTGGCGCCGGGGCCGGAGCTGATCACGCCGCCGCCTGAATAGACGATCGGACGCTCGGCGCCGGCGAGGAGCCGGGCCGCCGCGGCGATGGCGGACGGGTCGACATGCGGGTGCGGCGGCATGGTGAAGCGGGGGACCGGCGCCTCGAAGCAGCCGGCATCGCCGGTGGCCGACTGGATGTCCTTGGGCAGGTCGACCAGCACCGGGCCGGGGCGGCCCCCAGTGGCTATGGCGATCGCGCGGCGCAGCAGCGGCCCCAGCGCGCCGGGGCTGTCGATCCCGACATTGTACTTGGTGGCGGCGCGCGACATCGACAGGATATTGGCCTCCTGGAACGCGTCGGTTCCCTGCAGCGGCCGCGCCACCTGACCGGCGATACACAGCACCGGAATCGAATCGGCGAGCGCATCGGCGAGCCCGGTCAGGCAGTTGGTGACGCCCGGGCCCGAAGTGGCGAAGACCACGCCGAGCCGCCCGGAGGCGCGGGCATAGCCTTCGGCGGCGTGCACAGCCGCCTGTTCGTGGCGGACGAGGATGTGGCGGATACGGTCCTGCCGGTGAAGGGCATCGTAGAGCGGCAGCACCGCGCCGCCGGGGTAGCCGAACACGGTATCGACGCCGGCGTCGGCAAGGATCGCTAGCAGATGGTCGGCACCGGACTGCATGGGCAACGGCGCGAGCGCGGCTGCGGTCACAGTCGCGGCCCCAGGCTGACGGCGCGCATGCCGGGCAGCTGGCGCAGGCGGGCGAGCAGGCTGGCCGACAAGTCGGTATCGACCTTGAAGTCGAGGGTGAAGCGAATGCCGTGCGCAAGCCAGTCGATCACCAGCCGCTCGGGCAGCCGGCGCTGCACCGTCAGCAGGTCGAGCAGTCGGGCGGCAATGCCGGCGTCGAGGTCGCTTTCGAGGTGCAGCATGGTGATGGGGGCGGTGATGATCATGACAGGCTCCGTGTACGCGCGGTTCTAAGGCGTCGAGGGCGCGGAAACTTTCCTATCTTTACAGCCATGGCTGGTATTTGCGGCAGAATTGCCTCAACATTAGCCGCCATGAGCAACAAATTACCCGCCGTGAAGCTCGACCGTCACGAACGGCGCATCCTCCAGCTGCTGCAGGCCGATGCCGGGCTGTCAAATGCTGAGCTCGCCGAGCAGGTCGGCCTGTCGCCGACGCCATGCTGGCGGCGGGTGCAGCGGCTGCGCGAGATCGGCGTCATCCGTCAGCAGGTCGTGCTGCTCGACCGGCGGATGATCGGGCTGAATGCCCAGGTCTTTGCCCAGGTCAAGCTCAACGCCCATGGCCGCCAGCATCTCGACGAATTCAGCGCCGCGATCCGCGATTTCCCCGAGGTACTGGAAGCCTATGTCATGATGGGTTCGGTCGATTTCCTGCTCCGCATCGTGGCGGCCGACATCGAGGCCTATGAACGCTTCTTCTTCGACCGGCTGAGCCGGGTGCCGGGCATCCAGGAAATCAATTCCACGGTGGCGCTGTCAGAGATCAAGGCGACGACGGCGCTGCCGATCGGTTAGCGTCGGGCGCTGGTGCCGGCCCGACGAACCCTCAGGCGTGCAAGCTCATCAGCGAATCGATGAGGCCTTCGTCAGCGCTCGAGCAGACACCGAGCACCAACGCCTCGCGAAAGCCGTCGGCGACGACATAGGCATGGCCCATCGACGAATCGAGGTAGATGCCCTCGCCGGCGTCGAGCACGACGGGATCGTAGAATTCGGAATGGACCTCGATCTTGCCTTCGATGACATAGATGAATTCCTCGCCCTGGTGGCGGACGAGGTCGCCGAACTCGCTGGCACTCTTGGCGCGGATGCGGGTGATGATCGGGATCATCCGCTTGTTGCGCAGGTCGGTGCAGAGATAGCTGTAGTCGTAGTTGGGCGTGACGACGCGGACCGCGCGGTCCATCGTGCCGATGCTGCGACGGCCGGTGACTTGGGGCGTGCTCTCCTCGCCGCCTTCGGCGAACAGTTCCGACATGCGGATGTCGAGCCGCCGGCTGAGCTGCTGCAGCTTGTCATAGGTCAACGTCAACCGGTCGTGCTCGACCTTGGACAGGGTCGAAACCGGGATCCCCGACTTGCCGCTCATTTCCTTCAGCGTCCAGCCATGGCGGGCGCGGATGCCACGCAAGAGGGCGCCCAGCGTCGGCGGTGTCGAGTGTTCGGGCATCAAGGCTCCCATTCGGCGATTGACAATTCTCTGATCAGGATCACTATGTCCGGAATAAGCTAACGCCGCTGGCATATACCTAGGCGGTTGGGCGCTGTGCTGCAAGTTGGCAGCACGGATCGATCAGGGAGACAGGGATGCGCGTGTTCGGAAAGCTGATGCTGTTGCTGGCGTCGCTGGCGGCCATGCCGGCGGCAGCGCAGGGCCCGGCGCCGCAGCCGGCGACCGCGGCGGCAGCGGCGGCCCCGGCGCCGGGCGTGCCGACGCCGCCGGCACGGCTGACCGCGGCGGATGTCGAAGCGTTTCTCGACGGTTACATGCCCTATGCGCTCGCCCGTGGACACATTCCCGGCGCCGTCGTCGTCGTCGTCACCCGCGACGGCCCGCTGCTCGAAAAGGGTTATGGCTTTGCCGACCTGAAGGCGCGCAAGCCGGTGCTGCCCGACGCGACGCTCTTCCGCCCCGGCTCGGTATCGAAGCTGTTCACCTGGACCGCCGTCATGCAGCAGGTCGAAGCCGGCAAGCTCGATCTCGACAAGGACGTCAACAGCTACATCGATTTCAAGATCCCGCCATTCGACGGCAAGCCGATCACGCTGCGCAACATCATGACCCACAGCGCCGGTTTCGAGGAGTCGATCCGCTACCTGATCACCAGCAATCCCAAGGCGGTGATGCCGCTGGAGCGGCTGGTCAAGGCGTCACTGCCCGAGCGGGTGTTCGCGCCCGGGACGACGCCGGCCTATTCCAACTATGCGACCGCCCTCGCCGGCTATATCGTCGAACGGGTCAGCGGCATGAAGTTCGACGACTATGTGGAGCAGCGGATCTTCACGCCGCTCGGCATGGCGCGGTCGAGCTTTCGCCAACCGCTGCCGGCCACCCTGCAGCCGCTGATGTCGAGCGGCTATCCCTCGGCAACCGAAGACGCCAAGCCGTTCGAGATGGTGCTGCCCGCCCCGGCCGGTTCGCTGTCGTCGACGGGCAGCGACATGGGCAAGTTCATGATCGCCCATCTCAACCAGGGCGGCGGGCTGCTGAAGCCCGAAACCACCCGGCTGATGCATGATTCTCATGTGCCGGGCATCGGCCCGCTCAACACCATGGCGCTGGGCTTTTACGAGCAATGGGTCAACGGCCGCCGCGCCATCGCGCATGGCGGCGACACGACGCTGTTCCACAGCGACCTGTGGCTGTTTCCCAGCGATGGCGTCGGCCTGTACATCTCGATGAACAGCGGCGGCCAGGAAGGCGCCTCGGGAGCCGTGCGCGCCGCGCTGTTCCATGCCTTTGCCGATCGTTACCTGCCGGGGCCCGAGCCAACCGGCAAGGTCGACGACGCGACGGCGCGCCAGCATGCGGCGTTGCTCGCCGGGCACTACATCAGCAGCCGAGGCGCCTTCACCAACTTCATGAGCGTGCTCGGGCTGTTCGGCCAGGCGCAGATCGTCGCCGGCCCCGATGGCAAGCTGCAGTTCCCCTCGCTTGCCGGCCTCAGCGCCGGACCGCTCGACTGGGTCGAGGTGGCGCCGTTCGTCTGGCGCGACACCGCGACCGGCGAACGGCTGGCGGCAGAGGTGAAGGACGGCCGCGTCATACGGATCAGCACCGATGCGATTTCGCCCTTCACCGTCTATCTGCCGGCCCCTGCCGGCGAAAATACCGCCTGGCTGCTGCCGGCGCTGCTGGCGGCGCTGCTGATCGTGGTGCTGGCGGTGGTGCTTTGGCCGGTGCGGACGCTGGTCCGGCGCCACTTCAAGGCGCCGTTCGTGCTGACCGGCCGGGCGCTGCTCGCCTGGCGGCTCAGCCGGCTGTTCGCGGTGCTGGTGCTGGTGGCGCTCGCCGGCTGGATGCTGCTGGTGACGATGTTCTCCAGGGACATCGGCAACCTGGGTGGTCCGCTCGACTGGTTGATCGTGCCACTGCGAGTGCTGACGCCGGTTGCGGCGCTGGGCCTGCTGGTTACCGCCGGCTGGCACCTCATGCTCAGCCTGCGGGGCGCCCGGTCCTGGGGGATGCGGATCGGCGCGGTGCTGCTGGTGCTGGCAGCACTGGTGTTGTGCTGGGTCACCTTCCGCTTCAACCTCTACGGCTTTGGCATGGTGTATTGATGAAGCTGACGCTCAGGGTCGAAAACTTCGCCTATCGACAGCCGTTCCGCATCTCGGGACATGTCTTCAACGACACGGCGGTCCTGGTCGCGGAACTGTCCGACGGCGTGCATGTCGGGCGCGGCGAAGGCGCCGGGGTCTATTACCTCGGCGACGACATCGCCCATATGCGCGCCGAGGCCGAGCGGGTGCGCGCCGCCATCGAGGCGGGTGCCGACCGCGCGGCGCTGCAGCAGCTGCTGCCGGCCGGCGGCGCCCGCAACGCGATCGATTGCGCGTTCTGGGAGCTGGAAGCCCGGCAGCGCCAACTGCCGGTCTGGCAGCTGGCCGGCGTCCCGGCGCCGCGGCCGCTGCGGTCGACGCTGACGCTGGGCGCCGATGCGCCTGCGGTAATGGCGGCCGCTGCGGCGCAGCTCGACCCGGCGGCGCCGGTCAAGATCAAGCTGACCGGCGAAATCGCCATCGACACGGCGCGGGTCGACGCCATCCGCGCCGCCCGGCCCGGCGCCTGGATCGGCGTCGATGCGAACCAGGGCTATGACCTCGCCGGACTGCCGGCGCTGGTCGACATGCTGATGGCGAACGGCGTCGCGCTGCTGGAACAGCCGCTGGCGCGGGGACGCGAGGCCGATCTCGACGGCGTGGCGCGGCCGCTGCCCTTTGCTGCCGACGAAAGTGCCGTGACCCTGGCCGAAACCGATGCCTTGGTCGGGCGGTTCGACGTGGTCAACATCAAGCTCGACAAATGCGGCGGGCTGACGGAGGGGCTGGCGATTGTCCGCCGCGCCCGCGATCTCGGCCTCGACGTCATGGTCGGCAACATGATGGGCAGCAGCCTGTCGATGGCGCCGTCGTTCGTGCTCGGCCAGCTTTGCGACGTCGTCGATCTCGATGGGCCGACCTTCCTGGCCAGCGACCGGGTGCCGGGGGTGGTCTATCGGAACGGTTGTATAGAATGCAGCAGCGAAATTTGGGGATGATTAGTCCTATTTGGGTTGACTTTTCTCTGTTCAGGACAATAGTCGATTGGGCTTTTCAACGGCCAGGATGCAGGGCCAAACGGCTGCACGTGGAGACGACTGCATGAATGCCCCTTCTGGCCGCCTGGTCAACACGCTGGCGCTGCCACAGCCCTATCTGCTGTTTCTCGGTGACACCGATGAACCGAGCTATGCCAAGACGGCGCTGGGACTGGTCGATTGGGCGCCCGAGCGTTGCATCGCCGAATATGGCGTTGCCGGCTGCACGGTTTCGACCGGCCTGCCGTTCATGACGCCGGCCGAGGCCCATGGCGCGGGCGCCCGCGCCTTGGTCATCGGCGTCGCCAATACGGGTGGCGTCATCGCCGAGAGCTGGGTGGCGGCGCTGGTCGAAGCGCTCGACGCCGGGCTCGACATCATCAGCGGCATGCACGCGCGCCTCGGCTCGGTGGCGCCGCTCGCCGAGGCCGCCGTCCGCAACGGACGGCGCCTGATCGACATCCGCACGCCGCCCGCCGGCATCCCGGTCGGCACCGGCCGCAAGCGCAGCGGCAATCGGCTGCTGACCGTCGGCACCGATTGCGCGCTCGGCAAGAAATACACCGCGCTGGCGCTGCACCGCGCCTTTGCCGGTCGTGGCATCGCGTCGGATTTCCGCGCTTCGGGCCAAACCGGCATCATGATCGCCGGCGGCGGCATCCCGATGGACGCCGTGGTTTCGGATTTCGAGGCCGGTGCCGCCGAACTGCTCAGTCCCGATGCCGCCTCCGATCATTGGGATGTCATCGAAGGCCAGGGCTCGCTGTTCAACCCGGCCTATGCTGCGGTATCGCTGGGGCTGCTCCACGGCAGCCAGCCCGATGTGTTCGTTGTTTGCCATGATCCGACCCGCACGGTCATCCTCGGCCTCGAGGATTTCGCCCTGCCGACGGTCGACGAGGTCATCGACATGACGATCCGCCTCGGCCGCCGCACCAACCCGGCGATTCGCTGCGGCGGCATCAGTCTCAACACCTCGGGCCTCGATGCCGATGCGGCGGAAGCGCTGATGGCGGCGGAGCGCAAGCGGCTGGCGCTGCCGGTTGCCGATCCGATCCGCGGTGGCCCCGCATTCGAGGCGCTGGTCGACGCCTGCCTGGCATGAGGGCTGCCGAACCGGGCGGCAGCTGGTTCCAGCGCTTTCTGCTGCCCGGCTTTGCCATGAAGGCGGTGATCATCGGCGGCGGTTATGCCACCGGGCGCGAGCTTGCCGAATATTTTCTGCCCGCCGGCCCCTGGGGTGGCCTTGCCGGCATGGTGCTGGCGATGCTGATCTGGAGCCTGGTGGCGGCCATCACCTTTGCGCTGGCGCACAGGTTCGGCACTTACGATTATCGCAGCTTCTTCCAGCGCCTGCTAGGTCCCGGATGGATTGTCTTCGAGATTGCTTTCCTGATCTTCACCGTGCTGATCCTCGCCGTGTTCAGCGCTGCGGCGGGGGCAATCGGCACGGCGACCTTCGGCTGGCCCGAATTCGCCGGGTCGGCGGTGCTGGCGCTGGCCATATTGCTGACGACGGCCCTGGGCGCGACCGCGGTCGAGCAATTGTTCAAATATGCCTCGATCATCATCTATGTCGTCTATGCACTGTTCCTGGCCATCGCCCTGGCACGCTTCGGCGGCCTGATCGGCAGCAATTTCGCCGCGTCGCCGCCACCGGAGCCGGGCTGGGTCGCCGGCGGCATGACCTATGCCGCCTACAACATCGTCGGTGCCGTCGTCATCCTGCCGGTCCTGCGCCACCAGCGCAGCACGCGCGACGCCGCGATCGCCGGCATCATCGCCGGGCCGCTGGCGATGCTGCCAGCCATCCTGTTCCTCGTCGCGATGATCGGTTTCTATCCCGCCGTCGCCGATGCCACGCTGCCGTCGGATTTCCTGCTGCGCCAGATGGCGGTTCCGGGCTTTGCGCTGCTGTTCCAGCTGATGATCTTCGTCGCGCTGCTCGAAAGCGGCGTCGGCGCCGTCCATGCCATCAACGAACGCATCGCCGCCGCCATGACGGCGCGCGGCAAGGCCGTTCCCGGGGCGGGGGTGCGGGCGCTGACGGGTGCCGTCATCCTGGCCGGCTGCATGGTCGTCGCCGTCCGCATCGGCCTGATCACGCTGATCGCCAGCGGCTACCGCTTCCTCGCGGTGCTGTTTCTCATCGTCTACATCGCGCCGCTCCTGACGATCGGCGTCTATCGGCTGTTCCGCCCGCTGCCTGCCCCGGAGATTTCGTCATGACGTCAGTCCGCACGCTCGCCCTGCTGCTGGTTCTGGCGGCGCCCCTGCCCGCCGCCGCTGCGCCGCCGAGGAACCTCGACACGATGGTCGAGACGCTTCGCAAGTCGGTCGGCGCCGCCGGCGTGTCGATCGCCATTGTCGAGGGTGAGAAGACGACTGTCTCGCGCGGCTGGGGGGTGCGCAAGCTCGGCGACCCGACGCCTGTCGACGCGGCAACGATCTTCCAGACCGGGTCGACCGGCAAGGCGATGACCGCGGCGGCGCTGGCGGTGCTCGTCGATGACGGCAAGATCGGCTGGGACGATCCGGTCATCAGGCACATGCCCTGGTTCCGCATGTACGACGCCTGGGTAACGCGCGAGATGACCATTCGCGACCTGCTCGTCCACCGCAGCGGGCTGGGGTTGGGCCAGGGCGACCTGATGTTCGTGCCGCGCACCAATCTGACACGCAAGCAGACTGTCGAGCGGGTGGCTTTCCTCAAGCCCCGTACCAGTTTCCGGTCGTCCTATGCCTATGACAATGTGCTCTATTCGGTGGCCGGGCAGCTGGTCGAGGAGGTGTCGGGCAAGCGCTGGGAGGATTTCATTCGTGAACGCGTGCTGCGCCCCGGTGGCATGCTCGACGCCACCAGCGACAGCGAGGAACGCTTTTCGCACGCCAATCGCTCATTCCCGCACGCGCGGCTGTCGGGCGTGCTGCGTGGGCTGGGGCCGCAGCAGCTCCTGGATGAACGCGACGAGCTCGGCCGCACTGCCGCCCCGGCCGGCGGCCTGGCGCTCAGCGCCAACGACATGGCGGCGTGGCTGCATATCCAGTTGGCGCAGGGCGCCCTGCCTGACGGCAAGCGGCTGTTCAGCGCGGCGCAGGCCCGCGAGATGTGGAAGCCCGTGACGCCGATGCCGGTATCCAACCTGCCCGACAGTCTGAAGCTCGCCCAGCCGACCTACCAGAGCTATGCGCTTGGTTGGCAGGTGCAGGATTATCGCGGCCACCGCATGATCTCCCATGGCGGCGGCGTGTTCGGGTCGATCACCCGCGTCGTCATGCTGCCCGACCAGAAGGTCGGCTTTGCCATCATGCTGAATTCCGAGGACAGCGGCATGCTGCTCGGGCTGACCTATGCGCTGGTCGATCACTATCTCGGGCTGCCGGACAATGGCTGGATCGCCAAGTGGGAAAGCTGGTACCAGGCCCGGCTGGCGGGGGGCAAGAATGCGCTGGCGGCGACGCAGGCCAAGGCGGTCAAGGTCGGGCCGTCGCTCGACCTGGCGCGCTATGCCGGGCGCTATCGCGACGCCTGGTATGGCGATGTCGTCGTGACGCCGGCGGCCGACGGGCTCAGCATCGATTTCACCTCGACACCGCGGATGAAGGCTCGGTTGCGGCATTGGCAGTACGACAGCTTCATCGCCGATTTCGACGACAAGGCGATCGAAAAACCCTATGTCACCTTCGCGCTCGACAGCGACGGCAAGGTGACCGGCGTCACCATGAAGCCGGTCAACCCGATCTCGGACTTCAGCTGGGATTACCAGGATCTCGATCTCAGGCCCGTCGTGGAGACCAAGTGATGCGGCGCTCGCTGCGGGTTGCGATGCTGCTGGGGGCGGCACTGCTCGCCAGCACTGCCCAGGCTAAAACTCCGCCGGCCGAGTTGCATAAGCGGCTGCTGACGCTCGACACGCATCTCGATACCGCGCTGCATTTCGCGCGGGCCGGCTGGGACTTCGCCGCCGTCCACCCGCGCGACAGCGATTTTTCGCAACTCGACATCCCGCGCATGCGGGCGGGCGCCCTCGATGGCGGCTTTTTCGCCATTTACACCGACCAGGGGCCGTTGACGGCGCAGGGCTATGCCGACGCGCTGGCCTTTGCGCGGGCGCGTTCGGACCTGATCGACCGCACCATCGCCGCCCATGCCGATGCCATCGCGCCGGCGTTGACCGCGGCCGATGCCCGCCGGCTGAATGCGCGCGGCAAGCTGATCGCCTTCAAGTCGATCGAGAACAGTTATCCGATCGGCGAGAAGCTGGCGCTGCTGGCCGAGTTCAAGGCGCGCGGCGTGCGCCTGGCCAGCCCGGTACACGGCAAGAACAACCAGTTCGCCGATTCCGCCACCGATGCCCCGCGCTGGGGCGGGCTCAGCCCGCTCGGCCGGCAATGGGTGGCCGAGATGAACCGGCTCGGCCTGGTGATCGATGCCAGCCATGCTTCCGACGCGACATTCGACCAGATGCTGGCGCTGTCGAAGACGCCGATCCTGCTGTCGCATTCGAGCCTGCGGTCGGCCAACGACCATCCGCGCAACCTCGATGAAGGCCGGCTGCGGCAGCTGGCGGCCAGGGGCGGCGCGATGTGCGTGTCGACGATCTTCCTTGGCGACATGAAGATGTCGCCGGCGCGCGCCGCGATCTTTGCCAAGTACGAGGACGGCAGCAAGCTCGATGCCGCCGCGCAGCGCGAGCTTGGCCGGCAGTGGCGGGCGCTCGATGCCACCGAGCCGATGTGGGACGTGGGTTTCGACAAATATGCGGCGATGGTGCTGCGCGCGATCGAAGTCGCCGGCGTCGATCACATCTGCTTCGGCGCCGATTGGGACGGCGGCGGCGGCCTGCCCGATTTCGATGACATCGCCGCACAAGTGCGGCTGACGGCGCGGCTGCAGGACGCCGGCTACAGCGATGCCGACATCGGCAAGATGTGGGGCGGCAACGTGCTGCGCATCCTGGCGGCTGCCCAGGAACGCTGAGCGCCGCGACTGCCCGGGGGCAGCGCGGCGTCCATTGCCGATATGAGGGGCGGCCCGCGTGGCCGCCCCTTTTTGTCAGAAGCGGAAGCCCACCGTACCGCCGATGGTGCGCGGGCGGATGGTCGAGGCGGTAAGCAGCGGGATGCCGGCGCCGCCGAGGGCCGGCGGGACGGCGAAAGGATAGTCACCGGCAGCCACGACCCCATAGGCGTCGGTAACGTTGCGGGCATAAACGGCGAGCGAGACCCTGCCGATATTCACCCCGGCACGCAGATCGACGACCGAATAGCTGTCGATGTTGATGCGCCGGTTGAAGGCGGCCGTGTAGGCGGCATTGAACCCGGCCGTCTGGTCACCCATCATCCGGATATTGGCACCGACATAGGCAACGGCATCGTTGCCGATCGACCATTCATAGTCGCTGCTGATGTTGGCCGACCATTTCGGCGTGTAGGGCAGCTGGTCGCCGGCGATGCCACCGGTCAGGTTCATCCCGCCACCCGACACGGTGTCGTCGAGCAGCTTGGCGTCGGTATAGGCACCGTTGACGACGAACGAGAGGCCGCGGATCGGGCGCAGCGTTGCCGTCGCTTCGACACCGCTGGTGCGCGCCCGCTTGCCATTGCCGTTGACACCGACCGGACCGACGGGGGTCTGGACCGTCGTCAGGATCAGGATGTCGCTCCAGTCGATGTGGTAGACCGAGGCATCGAGCGAGAAGGTCCCGTCGGCGGTTTCGGCGCGGACACCGGCCTCATAGCTGATCAGGGTGTCGGCGTTGAACGCCGTCGGGAAATTGGCCGGGGCGCCCAGCGGGACAAAGTTCGGTCCGCCGGGACGGAAGCCCTTGGCGACGCGCGCGTAGACCGAGGCGTGTTCGCTGAGCTCGAAGCGCGGCGCGACCGACCAGGTGAAAACCCCCTGAGAAGAATCACCCAGCTGCGGATCGCCATTGCCGAGCTGGACGATGGCCTGGACCGAATCCTGCTTGTTGTGGCTGTAGCGGCCGCCGGCGGTGATTTCGAAACGGTCGCCAAGGTGGAGGGTGGCGCTGCCGAAGCCGGCGATTTCCTCGTAGTTGGCGTCGATGGTCGCGACGACGAATTCATTGAAGGTGAACGGCCCAAAGGTGCCGGCGCGCGGGATCAGTGCGCCGCTGGCGAAATTGAACGGCAGGAAGCGCTGGAACAGCCCGGTCTTTTCACGGGTGTAGTAGGCGCCGATCAGCCATTCGAAGGTTTCACTGTCGGCCGAGGCGAGCCGCACTTCCTGGGTGAATTTCTCGACCGCCACGTCGCTCTGGAAGGCGAGGCCGACGGTATTGGTGGCGCCGGGGCCATAAACCGCCTGCGCCGTGCCGCGGGCCGCCTGGGTGCTGAAATCGTTGATCTGCACCTGGTCCTGCGTTGCATAGCTGGTGACCGAGGTCAGGCTGGCGAAATCGAGATCCCAATCGATCGTGCCGCTGTACAGGCGATAGTCGATATTGTTGGTTTCGGGATAACGCTGATAGCGCTGGCGCTGGCCGCCGGTCGAGCCGCCGGTGATCGGGTTGACCGGCTTCAGGGTCAGCGGATCGACCGTGAAGCTCGATGGCGAGTCGACCTCGATGTTCTGCAGCAGCGCCGACAGCCGGATCGACAGCCGGTCGCTCGCCTTCAGCAGCAGCGAGGCGCGGCCGCCATAGCTGGCATTGTCATCGACGCCTTCGCCGGCAAGGCCGATCGCGTCGACCACGCCCTTGTTCTTGCGGTAGAATCCGCTGGCGCGAAACGCCAGTTTGTCCCCCAGCGGCACATTGACCATCGCATTCGCCAGATAGCCGATGCCCGCGCCCCTGGTGTCCTCGACGCCGGCCTGGCCGCGCACCTCGACGCCGCCGAAATCAGGCAGGGCGGTCACATATTTGAGCACGCCACCCAGCGCGTTCGAGCCGTAAAGCGTGCCCTGCGGCCCGCGCAGCACCTCGACACGCGCAATGTCGAACGTGTCGAAATCCCCGGCCAGCACACCGCCATTCGCGAGGCTGCCGCTCGAACCGAACGGAATGTCATCGACATAGACCGCAACCGTCGAGCCGACCGAGCCGGTGTTGACGCCGCGCAGGATCAGCCGCGATTCGCCGGGGTTGGTCTGGGTGACCGTGAACCCCGGGACCAGCGCCGCGAAATCGAGAAAGCTCGTCGCCCGCTGGCGCTCGAGCGCTTCGCCGCTGACGACCGAGATCGATTGCGGCACCTCGGCAAGCGTCTGCGTACGGCGCTGCGCGGTGACGACAATCTCGTTGGCCGAGATCTGGGCCTCGGCGCTCTGGCCCTCGGCGAGGGCCGGGGTGACGAAGGCGAGCGACGCTATGGCGATGGTGCTCAGCAGCTGCGATTTGATCAAGTTAGGCTCCCCGTCCGTAATCCCCGTGATGGTCCATGCAAACACGTCTGAAATGAGAAATCAATCCCAATCAGGACATCACGATCCAATGACGCATATGCAAGCTCGATTTGGAACAGGTCGTGCTTTTGGGGACACGCCGTCTTGCAGCCGGCCTCAGGCGGCGTTCAGGCCGCGGAGGAAGGCCGCCACGTTGCCGCCGAGCGCGTCGACGGCATAGCCGCCCTCCATGATGACCAGAACCGGCACGTCCAGGGCGGCAATGCTGGCGCCGAGTTGCGCGTAATCGGCCTGCCGCAGCTTGAAGTGCGAGATCGGGTCGCCTTCAAAGGTATCGGCGCCGAACGACACGACGAGCAGCCGTGCGCCCCAGTCGACGATGGCGGCGAGGCCGGATTGCAGCGCAGGAGCATAATCCTCGATACCTGTGCCGCGCGGCAGCGGCAGGTTGAGCGTGGTGCCGACGCCGGCGCCCTCCCCGCTTTCGTCGGCGTGGCCCCAGTAGAACGGATAATCGGTGCGCGGATCGGCGTGGATCGAACAGAAGAACACGTCCGGGTCGCGGTAGAAGATATCCTGGGTGCCGTTGCCGTGGTGATAGTCGATGTCGAGGATGGCGACGGGGCCGAGGCCGCGGCGCTGCGCCTCGCGCGCTGCGATGGCGGCGTTGTTGAGGTAGCAATAGCCTCCCATGTAATCGGCGCCGGCGTGATGGCCGGGCGGGCGGCACAGGGCGAAGGCGGAGGTGTCCTCACCCGTCGCCAGCCGGTCGAGCGCCGCCAGTGCGCATTGCGCCCCCCAATAGGCGGCGTCCCAGGTGCCTGCCGCCACCGGCGTGCCGGCGTCATAGCTGTACGCGCCGAGCGCTGCGTCAATGCGATCGAGCGTCAGCGGCCGGCGGCGGACGATCGGGAAGGCATAGCCGATGGCGTCGCCGCTGCGCCCGGCCGCCAGCCACGCCGCATGCGCCCCGGCGAGGAAATCGAGATAGGCCTGGCTGTGGACCGCCAGCAATGGCGCCATGCCGAAATCCCGTGGGGCCTCCCAGTCTGGCACAGCACGCTTGATCGCCAGAGCCCGGTCGGGGCTTTCGGCATAGGCCACCCAATCCCCGTTGTGCAGTTCGCGCGCCGGGGCGTGGGCCAGTTGCCGGGGATCGAAATAGCCCTTCACATCGTGCTCCCGCTGGCCTCAGCGCTGCTCCACATAGACATATTGGTGCTGCTGGCCATCGCTGATCGTCAGCGTGCGGGCGCCGTTGGCGGTGCCGACCTGCGCGTCGACGCCAATTGCGCCGGCGCCGACCGAGACGATGGACGTGCTGCCATCGGCGTTGGTGCGGGTGGCGATCGGACCTTCGACAAAGCCGGCCTTGATCCATTTGGCGCCATTGCGCTCGCTGATGGTGATCGAACCGACCTCCGCATCGCGATAGCGCGCGGCGAGGCTGGCGAGCACCGCCGGGTCACCCGGATAGGTGACGCGGTCGCGGCGCGCCTTGGCCTGCGCATTGATGCGGGCGGCGGCGGCGGTCACATCGCCGGCCGCTTCGGGCTGGCCGTCGTACATCACCTCCAACAGTCGTCGCAGGAACGGCGCCAGCATCGCCGCGCCGGGATCGGCATTGGTCAGGATGACGGCGCCGACGCCGGTGTCCGGCAGCGCGTACCAGTTGCTGTGATAGCCGAGCAGCGTGCCGCCATGGGTGACGACGGGAATGCCCCAGGCGCTGCGTTCGAACAGGCCCATGCCGTACCAGCTGTCGTCCGACACCTGCACGCCGCGCTTGCGGCGTTCGAGCAGGTTCGCCTCGCTGACGACGCGCTTGCCGTCCCGGTTCAGACCCTTGGTCAGTTCGAGCTGGACATAGCGCGCCATGTCGGATGCGGTCGAAAAGGCGCCGCCGGCGGGCCGGTGCGGATAGACGGTGTGGTTGAAATCGTTGGTCATCCGCACCATCCGGCCATCGATGTCGAGGCCGTGCGGCGGCGCCCAGTTGCCCGCCTCGCCGTTGGCGAAGTCGAAGCCGGTGTCGGTCATGCCGAGCGGTCCGAAGATCCGGCTTTGCATCGCCTTGTCGAAGGCCGCGCCGAGTTCCATGCCGGGATAGGCGAGCGAACCGCCGAGATAGCCGGCGGCCGAGGCCATGAGGTTGTTGTACTGGAACAGCTCCCCGAAGGCGCTGGTCGGCTGGGTCACGGCGAGCTGGCGAAACGTGTCGGACGCCGGTGCGCCCGGATCGGCGAGGATGAAGGAATAATCCTTCCGCGGCAGGCCGGTGCAGGCACAGACAAGGTGACGGACCTGGGTGGCCCTGGTCGTCGCGTCACTGCCGAGCTTGAAGCCCGGATAGACATCGACGACCGGCTGGTCCCAGCGCAGCTTGCCTTCATCGGCGAGCACCGACAGCAGCAGCGTTGCCATGCCCTTGGTATTCGACGCGATCATGAACTTGGTGTCGGCATCGACGCGTTCGGGCGAGCCCAGCGCCCTGACGCCGACGCCGCCCTGCCACACGACCTTGCCCTGGTCGATCAACGCCAGGCCAACGCCGGGGACGCCCAGCTGCTGGGCACTTTGCGCCACGAAGTCGCGCAGCGCCTGGATCCGATCGGGCGTCAGCCGGTGCGCGGTGCGGCCGGCGAAGCTTTCCTTGGCATAGCCAGCGGGGTGCAGCCCGGCCTGCACGACCGCCAGCGCCGCCGAGCGCTTGGCGGCGGTGCCGGCGGCGCCGTCGACGACGAGCACCGTCCAGTCCGTGCCCTTGCGCAACGCCAGCGCCGAGCGGACAGCGCGCTCGCTCGGCGCGGTTTCATAGCCGAGGCCGGCGCGCTCGTCCCAGCCTTCGCCCGGCGCTGCCGCCGTCACCAGCCGCGGCGAGGGAACCGCGGCGGGACGGACGACGCGCCAGGCCGCTTCGGCGGCGGCACGCGCATCGGCGGCGGCGCCGACGGCGACCACCGTCAGCTTCAGGTCGCCTTCCGGCGCGACGAAGGCCAGCGCCTTGCCGGCGGTGACCGCCGACCAGTCCTTGGGCTGGACATATTGCACACCGGCCGGCGTGCGGCCCTGGGTGTCCACGGTTGCCACGGTCTGGGCGGCGGCCGGCAACGACAGGGCGAACAGCCCGAGCGCAAGCAGAAATTTCATCGCGGGCGTCTCCGAAGCTTCAGGGCGTGACGAGGTGATAGGTGACGTGCGGCAGCGAGCTGAACGATAGGCGGCGTCGCCCTTCGTCGCCAAAGAAGCGCAGTCGTTCATAGGGTCCGCCGGCCCTTGCGCCGGTCGCTTTTTCGTACAGCATGGGCCCGATACGGTTCCAACGCGTCGTCTGGCCATCGTTGACCACGGTGAGTGCGTTGTTGCCATCGGCGCTGACCGCCAGGTCATAGGCAGGATTGGCAGGCCGGCTGTAGTCGCGGCGGTTCATGCGATAGGCGCCGGCGGGAATGGCCTCGCCAGCCGCAGCGGCGACACGGGGCGACGGGGCCTGCGGGAACAGCCGGCCGATCAGTGCCTCGGTCAGTTCGGTGCGGCCGCCATAGCTGCCCTGTCCGCCGGTTTCGGAGATGAAGAAGCCGAGCCGGGCCTCGGGCACCAGGATCATGTTGGAATGGAAATCGCCGGTATTGCCGCCGTGGCCGACGATGCGCGGTGCCGCCGCTCGCAGCACGAAAAAGCCGTGCGCCATGCCGGGCAGGTCGGGGGCATTGGCGATCGAATCCGACTCCAGCAGGCGGACGGACGCCGGCTTGAGAATGGCGCCGCCGCCGTTCAGCAGCGCCAGCATGAAGCGGTTCATGTCGGGGGCGCTGCTGGTCGCCGAGCCGGCCGGCATGATCGAACTGAACAGCTCGAACGGCTTGGGCGTCAACCGACCCTCTTCAAGGCGATAGCCGCTGGCCATGCGCGGGGCCAGCGCCGCCGGCAGCGGCTCGCGGAAGGTCGTCGAAGTCATGCCGAGCGGCTTGAAGATGTGGCGGTCGGCATAGTCGGCGAACGGCTCGCCCGACACCCGTTCGACGATGTAGCCGGCCAGCGCGGCGCCATAGTTGGAATAGGAGACCTCGGTGCCGGCCGGCCAGCGCCGCTCGGGGATATGCGTCTTGATCCAGTCGCCATAGGGCGTCAGCTTGTCGACCGTCGGGGCTGTGATGCCCGACACGTCGCTTATCCCCGGCGTGTGCGACAGCAGGTGCCGCACCAGAATCGGCTTGCCCTCGAACGGTGGAATCTTGAAGTCGAGATAGGCATTGACGTCGGCATCGAGGTCGACGCGGCCAAGCTCGATCTGCTGAAGCAAAGCCGCCCAGGTGAACATCTTGGACACCGAACCGGGGCGGAACAGCGTGGCCGCACCGTCGACGGCGATGCCCTTGCCGACATCGGCAAAGCCATAGCCGCGGGTGAACAGCACCCGGCCATCATGGACGACGGTTACCACCGCGCCGGCGACTTCGCGGGTGGCGATCTGCTGGGCCATGACGCCATCCACGAAATCGGCAAGGCCTGCGAGCCGCTGCTGCGAGGCCGTAACGGGAGTGGCCGCCGCGACCGGCGCAGCGGTGGCGAGCAGGACAGCCAGGACGGCGCGGGAGAACGCTCCGGACATCGTCTCAGCCGCCCCAGGTCGCGGTCAGCAGGCGACGGAAGTTGCCGCCAAGGACCGCCTCGATATGCGCATCGGTATAGGACCGGCGGATCAACTCCTCGGCCAGGTCGTACATCTTCAGCGGGTGATCGAAGCCGTCGACGTCGATCTTGTCGCGAAAGGCATAGCTGTCCTTATAGGCGCCGCGGAGCATCTTGTTCATTTCCGGCGTCGTATCGTCATAGCCGTTGAGGTCGCTGTCGGTGCCGATGCCGACATGATCGATGCCGACCAGCTTCACGACATGGTCGATATGGGCGCCGATGTTGACGATCGTCGTCGGGTCGGTCTTGCTGACGAACATGCGGACGCCGGTGATGCCCATCACGCCGCCCTTGGCCGCCAGCGCCTTGATCGCTTCGTCGGTCTTCACCCGCGGGTGATCGACCAGCGCGCGGCAGTTGCTGTGGGTGATGGCGATCGGTTTCTTCGAGATGGCGATGGCGTCCAGCGTCGTCCGGTCGCCGCTGTGCGAGACATCGACGAGCATGCCGACCTTGTTCATCGCCTCGATGATGCCGACGCCGAAATCGCTGACGCCGCCGTCGACCCGGTCGGTCGAGCCGGATCCGATGCGGTTCTGCGAGTTGTACGTCAGCTGCGAGCAGCGCTGGCCCAAGTCGTGGAAGAATTTCACATCGGCGGCATCGTTGAAATGCTCGCTGTTCTGCAGGCCCATGATGACGGCGCAGCGCTTGTCGCGCTTGGCGCGGTCGATGTCGGCGAACTTGCCGACCGCGGTCAGCACATGGCTGTTGCGGGCGACATAGTTGCCGTAGATCGCAAAGAAGGTCAGCGCCTGTTCGCGCGCGTCCGGGCCGCCGATGCCGATGGCATGATGGATGGCGTCGATGCCGCTGGCGCGAAAATCCGCGGCGTCCTTGTCGGTCATCGGACTGGCATAGAATTCCGGCGAGAATTCGATCTTGATCGGTGCCAGCATGTCGACGACCGTCGCACGCTGCACCACCTCGATCGCCCGCTTCGAATAGGCGCGCTTGCTGTAGGGGCTGATCGGGAAGGCGGCGCGTGCGAGATAGGGCGCGGCGACCAGGCTGGCGGTGCTGGCCACGGCCGCGCGCAGGGCCCAACGACGTGTAGCCAGCATATCCGAATCTCCCGATATTTTCTGATCGGGACGCTAAATGCCTATTTGGAGAACGTCAATCGGCTCAGCGACCGGTCTGGCCCCGGTGCATCAGCTTGGCGTCGGCGAGCACCAGCGCGACCATCGCCTCCATGACCGGCGCGGCACGGATGCCGACACAGGGGTCGTGGCGTCCCTTGGTGACGATCTCGGTGGCGGTGCCGTCGCGCGTGATGGTCTCGACCGGCGTCAGGATCGACGAAGTGGGTTTGAGCGCCATGCGGACGACGATCGGCTGGCCGGTGGAGATGCCGCCGGCGGTGCCGCCGCTGTGATTGGCGAGGAACTGCGGGCCGTCGCCGCCGGGCCGCATGCGGTCGGCATTGGCCTCGCCGCGCAGCCGGGCAGCACCGAAGCCGTCGCCGATTTCGACGCCCTTGACGGCATTGATGCCCATGCACGCCGCCGCCAGCTGGCTGTCGAGCTTCATGTAGAGCGGCGAGCCCCAGCCGGCGGGCACGCCGGTCGCGGTGCATTCGACGATGGCACCCAATGACGAGCCGGCCTTGCGCGCCGCGTCGAGCGCCGTTTCCCATTCGGCGGCCACAACGGCATCGGGGCAGAAGAACGGGTTGCGATCGATCTCGGCGTCGTCGAAGCGGCCGTAATCGATGGCGATGCCGCCGAGTTCGACGAGATAGGCGCGCAGCCGCACCTCGGGGATGACCGCGCGCGCCACGGCGCCCGCCGCCACCCGGCTGGCGGTCTCGCGTGCCGACGATCGGCCGCCGCCGCGCGGGTCGCGATGGCCGTATTTGGCGTCATAGGCATAGTCGGCATGGCCGGGGCGATAGGCCTTCGACACCTCCGAATAGTCCTTGGACCGCTGGTCGACATTCTCGATCATCAGGCTGATCGGCGTGCCGGTGGTCAGCCCCTCATAGACGCCGGACAGGATACGGACCTGGTCGGGCTCCTGCCGCTGCGTGGTAAAGCGCGAGGTGCCGGGCCGCCGCTTGTCGAGCCAGGGCTGGATATCGGTTTCGGACAGCGCCAGCCCGGGAGGACAGCCGTCGACCACCGCACCGATCGCCGGCCCATGGGATTCGCCCCAGGTGGTGAAGCGGAACAGCTGGCCGAAGGAATTGCTCATCGCCCCCTCTCCCCCCGGGGGAGAGCGAGGGACCCGCCCGCGCCTTCGCGGGTGGGAGGGTGAGGGGATTCAGGCAACGCTGATATCCGGCGCGTCCTCGGCCTTCATGCCGATGACGTTGTAGCCGGCGTCGACATGGTGGATTTCGCCGGTCACGCCGCTGGCCAGGTCGCTGAGCAGGTAGACGCCGGCGCCGCCGACATCCTCGATCGTCACGTTGCGGCGCAGCGGCGAGTTATACTCGTTCCATTTGAGGATGTAGCGAAAATCGCCGATGCCGCTGGCCGCCAGCGTCTTGATCGGGCCGGCCGAGATGGCGTTGACGCGGACGTTTTGTGGCCCCAGGTCCATCGCCAGATATTTGACGCTGGCCTCCAGCGCCGCCTTGGCGACGCCCATGACATTATAGTGCGGGATGACTTTCTCGGCACCATAATAGCTCAGCGTCAGCAGCGAGCCGCCGTTCGGCATCAGCGGCAGCGCGCGCTGGCAGACGGCGGTGAAGCTGTACACGCTGATGTCCATCGTCTGGGTGAAGTTGTCGCGGCTGGTATCGACATAGCGGCCACGCAGTTCGTTCTTGTCGGAAAACCCGATGGCGTGGACAACGAAATCGATCGTCGGCCAGTCGGCCGCGAGCGCTGCGAAGCAGGCGTCCATCGCCTCGGCGCTCGTCACGTCGCATTCGTACAGGCGCGCAACGCCCAGGCTCTCGGCGAGCGGACGCACGCGCTTTTCAAGCGCTTCGCCCTGATAGGAAAAGGCGATTTCACCGCCCTGTTCGGCGATCGCCTTGGCGATGCCCCAGGCGAGGCTGCGATCATTGGCGACGCCCATGATCAGGCCGCGCTTGCCGTGCATGATTCCCGCCATAGGTCTCCAACTCATTCTCGACGTATTGAAACTGCCTTTAGCCGCCTTTGCCGGGCCTTGGCGAGGGCAGCGTTCAGGTTGGCGCCGGCGACCAGCCCCAATCCAATGATATAGAAGAACAGCAGCGCGACGATGACGCCGGCGAGCGAGCCATAGGTCAGCGTGTAACCGCCGAAAAGGCCGAGCGCCCAGGGCATGCCCATCGTCGTGCCGATCCAGGTCGCGACCGTCACCAGGGCGCCCGGCCACATCGGACAGCCCATGACGCGATAGCGTTTCGGCGTCAGTACGAAAAACACGGCGTACAAGGCGCCGAACAGCAGCACCGCAGGCACCAGGCGGCTGAGCCCCAGCGTGGTGAACACATCGTCGGCAAAGGGCATCAGCCGGGCCACGAAGGTCTCGACACCGGTCAGCACCACCTGGCTGGCGAGCGCCACCAGCATGACGATGACGGCGATGAAGATGACTGCGACCGAGCCGAGCCGATAACGCCACAGCGGCAGGCTGGTCGGCGATTTATAGGCTTCGCGGATGATCGCCCGCACCGTCTCCATGAAGCCGCTGACGGTCCACAGCGTGACCAGGATACCGAAGGTCAGCAGGCCGTTCGAGGCCCGCACGCCGATGACATCGGCGATCGGCTTTGCCACCAGCGCCGCCACATCGGGCGGCAGGGTCCGCAGAAAGGCGTCGACGGCCCGCAGACCGTCGGCGGTTCGCCCGAGCGTGCCGGCGACCGTTGCCAGCACGATGAAGAACGGAAACAGCGTCAGCAACGACAGAAAGGCAAGGTTGCCGGCGTGGGTGAAGCCATCGGCCCAGACCCCCGATACCGTGTCGCGCAAGATCATCCAGACACGCCGGTTGCGCATCAGGAAGCGGCTGAAAAAGTTCATGCCCGGCAAACGTTCAGACGCCGAGATCGCGCCGAACCTCGCGTGGATCATGCCAGCCTGCGACAAAGGCTTCCAGTGCCGCATCGCTCGCCGGCAGGTCGACGAGCACTGTCACCAGCTGGTCGCCGCGGCTGCCGTCAACGCGTGAAAAGCCGCGGCCCTTCAGCCGGAAAACCTTGCCCGAGCTGGTGCCGGGCGGGATGGTCAGGGTAACCGGGCCCTCGACCGTCGGCATCCGCACCTTGGCGCCCTGCACCGCCTCCGTCAGCGTTACTGGCAGGTCGAGGCGGATATCGTCGCCGTCCCGCTCGAACAGCTTATGTCGCCCGATGTCGATCGTCACCAGCGCATCGCCGTTGCCGCCGGGCCCCGCCTCGCCCTGCCCGGCCATGCGCATCTGGCGCCCGGACTCGACGCCGGGCGGCAGCTTCAACTCGACCGTCTTGCCCGACCGCAGCGTCACCCGCTGCGGCCGCAGCGCTGCGGCATCCTCGAACGGCACGGTCAGGCGGTATGCGACATCGGCACCCTTTTGCGGGGCACTGCGAAAGCCGCCGCCGCGATCGTTGCCGAACGGGCTGCCACGGCCAAAAAGTTCGGAGAACAGGTCCTCGGGACCACCGCCGCCGAACTCGAAACCGCCGGGGGCAGCGCCGGGACGGGCGGCGCGTCCGAAAGGATCGCCGCCACCTGGTCGCGCGCCTGGCCGGAAGCCGCCGCCGAACGGCGAGGTCGGATTGCCGTCGGGGCCGATCTCGCCACGGTCGAACCGTGCCTTCTTGTCGGGGTCCGACAATAGCTCATAGGCCGAATTGGCCTCCTTGAAGGCTTCCAGCTTCTTGGCGTTGTCGGCGTTGCGGTCGGGGTGGTTTTCTTTCGCCAGCTTGCGATACGCCTTCTTGATGTCAGCGTCGCTCGCACCCTTTCCGACGCCCAGTACCTGGTAGGGATCGCGCATCGTCATCCTGTCATGTCACAGTCGCGTTGCAGATGTGCAACAGACCCGCCCGGTTCAAGGGGGACCATAGCGCGTGTTTTCCCCCATCGCCACCATCGCGCCGCTCCGGCATAGGCACGGCATGATCAAGCGCCTGATTCTCGCCCTTTCTCTTGTCGCCGCGCCGGCCCCGGCGCTGGCCTGGGGTGATTATGCCCATCGCCTGATTGCGAACATCGCGCTTGCCGAGCTGACGCCGACGGCCCGTGCCGAGGTGCGCCACATCCTCGCCCGCGGCGCGGCGGTCGACACCCCGGCCTGCCCGATCGGCACGCTGGCCGACGCCGCTGCCTGGCCCGATTGCGTGCGCTCGCTGCCCGATCGCTTCGCCTTCAGCTTTCCCTGGCATTATCAGAACATCGACGTCTGCGTGCCGTTCGACGCCGATGCCAAATGCCCCGACGGCAACTGCGTCACGGCACAGATCACCCGCCAGCTCGCCATCGCTGCCGATCGCAGAAAGGGTGCCGCCGAACGTGCCCAGGCGCTGGCGTTCGTCGCGCATTTCGTCGGCGACATGCACCAGCCGCTGCACATCGGCGAGAAGCACGACAAGGGCGGCAACGATGTCCGCGCCGCTTATGGTGCCAAGGCGCCCGACCGCATGAACCTGCACCGCATCTGGGATTCCGACCTTGCCGAGCGCGCGCTGACCGAACCGCCGGCAATCGGCCCACGCTCGCCCAGCCTGGCGGAACGCCGCGACAGGGCCCGTGGCGGCGTCGCCGACTGGGCGCGCGAAAGCTGGGATTTGTCGCGAACCGTCGCCTACCCCGAGCTCAAGAACTATCCCGACACCTGCCCGGCCACGTCCGAGATCCGCGCCACTATCGACGAGGCGTATGTGGCCGCGGCGCGCGACACCGTCCGGCTGCAGGTCGAGCGCGCCGGGGTGCGGCTGGCGATGCTTCTCAACGGCGCCTTCGCGCGTTAGACCCGCATCCAAGGGGAGACAGCGATGCGGCTCGACGACGAACGCGAAAGCAGCAACATCGAGGACCGGCGCGGCGAAGGCGGCGGCGGGTTCGGCTTTCCCGGCCTGGGCGGCGGTGGCGGCGGCTTTTCGCTCGGCGGTGGCCGAATGGGCTGCGGCAGCATCGTCGTCATCGGCATCCTGGCGCTCGTTTTCGGCATCAACCCGCTGACCCTGCTCGGCGGCGGCGGCGGCCAGATCGCACCGCCGACCGAACAGATCGGCCAGCCCCAGGCCGGCGCACCCGTCGGCCGCGACGCCAGCGACATGGACCGCTTCGTCGCCAAGGTGCTGGCGACGACGGAAGACAGTTGGGCAGCGCAGTTCGAACGCGAGGTTGGTGAGCCCTACCAGCCGCCCAAGCTGGTGCTGTTCAGCGGCGGCGTCCGCTCCGGCTGCGGCGCGGCTGAATCGGCTATGGGCCCGTTCTACTGCCCCGCCGATCGCAAGGTCTATCTCGACCAGAGCTTCTTCGACGGGCTGTCGCGCCGCTTCGGCGCCCCGGGCGATTTTGCTGCGGCGTATGTCATCGCCCATGAGGTCGGCCATCACGTCCAGAACCTGCTCGGCATCTCCCAGCAGGCGCAGGAGGCGCAAAGCCGGTCGTCGAAAACCCGCGGCAACGCCATTTCGGTGCGCGTCGAGCTGCAGGCCGATTGCCTCGCCGGGGTCTGGGCCAAGGCCAACAGCACGCTGCTCGAGCCCGGCGATGTCGACGAAGCGATGCGCGCCGCGACCGCCATCGGCGACGACACGCTGCAAAAAGCGGCGCAGGGTATGGTCGTGCCCGAAAGCTTCACCCATGGTTCGGCCGCGCAGCGCACCCGCTGGTTCCAGCGGGGCATGCAGGGCGGCACCATCAAGGCCTGCGATACCTTCGCCGCCAGCGAGATCTAGCCCTTCTTCACGTCCCGGATCGTCAGCGTGCCCTGGCTGCCGCCTTCGCCGCGCGCCGCCAGGGCCAGCGTGAAGTCATCGCCGCCGTCGGTCTTGCCGGTCAGCGTTTCGCCGCTGCGGCTGACAGCGATCTTCTTCGCCTCGAACTGATTCTGGTACCAGTCCGCCACCGCCGCCGCATCGGCCGGCGCCCGAAATCCCATCTCCACCGTCGCGGCCTGCTCGCTGTCCTTGCCCTGGGCGTTGACCTTGATGCTGCGCACCTTTGCGCCCGGATAAAGCCCGACGCCGTCGATATCGAACTTGGTCATGTCCGACATGCCACCCGGCACGTTGATCTTGGCTTCGAATCCGCCCGGCAGCTTCAGCTCCATGCGGCCGTCACCGCCATCGCCCTCGGCGACTTCGTTGATGACAACACTGGAGCCGTCGTCGGCCTTTTCGGCGCGGTCGCAACCGGCCGTCGCCAACAGCGCCGCTGCGGCCAGCAGCATCGGGATCGTCTTCATCGCTCGGCACTCCATGTGTGTTGCCGATATAATACGCTAGTGGCCCGCCACGTCAACGTCCTTGCGGGGAATCAGGTGCATTGCCGCGACGATGACCCCGCCCAGCGCCAGTCCGACCAGGCCGGAACCGATGGCGCCGACCAGCCAGGTCACCAGCGGCGCTGCCGCCCCCGTCGCCGCGCCGGCGCTGGCCGCCAACGCCGCGATGCTGTGGCCGGGCTCCGCGACGCCATAGCCCTCCAGGCCGTGGACGACGATGCCGCCGCCGACCCACAGCATCGCCGCGGTGCCGATGCCGGCGAGCAGCCGCAGGAACGGCGGCATGCCGATCACCAGCCCCCGGCCCAGTGCCGCGATGGCGCCCTGCCCCGACCGCGCCAGCTTCACGCCGATGTCGTCGGCCTTCACAATGAACGCGACCGCGCCATAGACCAGCACCGTGATGCCGATGCCGACGACGGCGAGCACGACGCCCTGCTCCACGATCGGCGCGTCGGCAACGCTGGCCAGGCTGATCGCCATGATCTCGCCCGACAGGATCAGGTCGGTGCGGATGGCGCCGCCGACCATCGCCTTTTCGATCGCCGCCGGGTCATCGTCCACCGCCGCATCGGCCGCCGCGGCATGGGGCCGGAAAATCTCGTACACCTTCTCGGCGCCTTCATAGCAGAGATAGGCGCCGCCCATCATCAGCAGCGGCGTGATCGCCCAGGGCGCCAGCCAGCTCAGCAGCAGCGCGCCGGGCAGCAGGAACACCAGCTTGTTTTTCAGCGATCCCAGCGCGATCTTGCCGACGATCGGCAATTCCCGCGCCGGCTCGAAACCATGGACGTACCGCGGCGTCACCGCGGCGTCGTCGATCACCACGCCTGCCGCCTTGGCGCTCGCCTTGCCCGCCGCCGCGATCGTATCGTCGAGCGACGACGCCGCCACCTTGGCGATGGCCGCGACATCGTCGAGCAACGCAATCAGACCCGTCGCCACCCATTGCTCCCTCTATCCCGGTGCTTTGGTTAGCGGACCGGGGTCGCGGAGGGAACGCCTGTCTGCGGCTGCCGTCCCACAACTAGGCGAAAATGAAGTCCGTCGCCGTGAAACTCGCAGCGCCAAGGATGTTGCCCGGGTCGGCGACCAGCACCGAAAAGCGTGCCCCCGCCGCTGTCGTGACGTCCAGCGAGACCTCCCCGCCGGCGACATCGGTCGCGAACACCGTGCCGGGACCGCCGCCTGCGGCAAAGCGGGTCACCCCCAGCTTCTCCAGGACGATCTTGTCCGAACCATCGGCATAATCCTCGATCCGGTCGGTCCCTGTCAGCGCCGCGGCGCCCTTGAACACGAACCAGTCCGGCCCGGCACCGCCCCACAACCGGTCGTTGCCCAGTTCGCCGAACAGCTTGTCCGTACCCGCGTCGCCGTGCAGCAGGTCGTCGCCGGCGCCGCCGAACAGCAGGTCGTTGTCGTTGCCGCCGAACAGGCGGTCGTTGCCGTCCTCCCCGCTCATCCAGTCGATGCCGGCGTCGCCATAGAGCAGGTCGTTGCCCGATCCCGCCGACATCTGGTCCGCGCCGGCGCCGCCGACCAGCGTGTCGATGCCCCATTCCGAAACGATGATGTCGTTGCCGTCGCCGCCGTCGAGGTAATTGTCGCCGTCGCCGCCATCGACGCGATCGTTGCCGATGCCGCCGTACACCCGGTCGTTGCCCGATTGCCCCTTCAGCTTGTCGTCCCCGCCTTCGCCATAGATGGTGTCGTTGCCCGCGCCGCCGCCGACCGCCTGGGTGGTCAACAGCCCGGTCGCCGGGTTGATCTCGTTGAGGAAGCCGTCGTCGCCGTCGCCGGCATAGATGATGTCGTCGCCCACCCCGCCATCGAGATAGTCGCGCCCGGCGCCGCCGAGCAGCGTGTCGTTGCCGTCCTCCCCGAGCAGCGCATCGTCGCCGTCGCCGCCCTCTAGCCGGTCGTTGTCGGCACCGCCATCAAGCGTGTCGTTGCCAAGACCGCCGATCAGCGTGTCGCGGCCGATGCTGCCGTCGAGCCGGTCATTCCCGATGCCGCCGTCGATATAATCGTCACCGCCGCCGCCGAAGATCAGGTCGTCGCCGCCGAGGCCGAAAATGCGGTCGGTAGCGCTGGTGCCGTAAAGGGTCTCGGTTCGCGACGTGCCGTTGATCGTTGCCATTCTGTCCCCCAGGGTTGCCCGCCAAGACCTAGACCCCAAAACCTGCCACATCGTTACGCCGCGTTGAAGCCCGTCGCAGCCGGCGGGCGGCTCACCGGATAATCTCCACCACCCCCTTCCACCATGGGCCGACCCTTCGTTGGGAGTAACGTGTCGCCCCGTCTGCCCCGCCGGCTAGCCCATTTCCATCAAAGGTCTCGAAAGTCACTCACTTGCCATGCGCCGGAGATCGGGCTCCCGAGGCGCGAATCCAACACGATCTCCAACGATTTCAATGCGCTCAAGACGACAGGGGTGTTGCATATCGCCGGCGTGTAGGACAGCGGCGATGTTCAGGACGTCAGCAGGGCCTCCGGCGGCCGGGGCCTTGGCCCCGGCCGCCTTTTTCCTGTCTGCCGAAAGGCATATGATCGGTATCGGCTTCGCGTTTTATTGCAGGTTGGCCATTACGATCAACACGGCAAAGCTGGTTCTTGCGGCGTGCCTCATCGTCGGATCGGCCCTGCCGTCCGCGGCGCAGGCTGCGCTGATCCGCGAAATCCGCTTCTTCGGCAACGGCCTGGTCACTGCGGCAGACGTGGGCGACCAGCCCGGGATCTGGCCGGCCGTGGGGGCGCCCGTCACGATCTCCGGCCGATGGGTCCTCGACACGCCGGTCCCGGATGTCGGGCTTGTCGAGCTCGAATATCTGAACAACGACGTTTTCGAGGCATTCGGAAACATGCGCCTTGCCAATGTCATGTCGCCCCAGGTGCCATCGCTCAACTTCGATCACCAGTTGGCCGGCGGCGATGCAGCCTTCTCGATCTTCAGCGCCACGATCGACAATGGCGAGGTGACGGCGTTTGCCGCCAGGGGTGGGATCTTCTGCTACACCGGCAGCGTGTCATGGACGAAGGCCGGGGGCGGATCGTTCCTGGCCCAGGATTTTTGCGACGATGTCTTCGGCCTTGGCGAGACGCGGTCGCCCCGCGGCGTCTTCACCATGGCGGCCGGCAGCCCCGTTACCGGCGTGCCCGAGCCGGCATCCTGGGCGCTGATGATCGCCGGCTTCGGCCTTGTCGGGGCGGCCCTGCGCCGCCGCAACGCCAGCGCGCCCGCGCGGTATCGCGCCGACGCATCATAGGGTGCCGACCCGCTCCCGCCGTCGGGAGCGGCGAGGGCGGCAAGGGGCTCGCCCGTCGTCCGGCTGTCCTTCTGTCATCCCGGCGTAGGCCGGGACCCATGGTCCACCGGCCGCCGCCACACGGGTGCTGCACAACGGCAAAGCCTGTGGTTCATGGCCCCGGCCTACGCCGGGGTGACAGTTCTTGGCCGACGCCCCGCCCCGAACCCAATTTGTTGACATTCGCACCCGCGCCCAACAGACTCCGCCCATGGCCGACAAGCCCCCCGCCCTCGCCGAACCGGCCCGCGAATGGATCGCCGACCGCGTCGCCACCGGCGCCTGGCCGGATGCGGAGACCTATCTCAACGACCTGGTCGCGCGGGATCGCGAAGCTGCAGAGCGCCGCGCCGCACTCGATGCCGCGATAGACGAGGGCTTCGCCAGCGGCTTTGTCGAGCAATCGATCGAGAGTGTTTTCGAGGAGATCAGGCACCGCCACCGCGATGCCAAGGCTTGAATTCACGCGAGCCGCTCGCCGACCTCGGTTGCATCAACCGGCACGGAACGGCCACGTTCGGCATCGAACATGCCGAAAGCCGCGCTGCCGCAACGTCGGGGTGCACATCATCACATATCCAGCGTGCGCCAACGCGGCGCGCATAGTGTGCGTGCTAGTCGAGCATGGGTGCCGAGCGACATCTTTGACGAGGGCGCTGCTCATAGCTTCTCGGGCCGCAAGATCGGCAAGAATAGAAATTCCTCGGCAAATCCATGACGACACAAACAGATAAGTAATAGCCGAAATAGTTACCTATGCAAGCGACGCTTCCGCAGTTGCACTGCGCGGACTAATGAGTTAGAGAATCAATTACATTTTGAATATCATTCGGCTGGATCGCCCAACGATAGGCTGGATGGATTTCCCACTGGAAGCCAAAGTCTATCGCATCATTGGCCAGAAAACGCCTTTGATCAAAATAGGTCCACACCGCTTTACCGTCAACATCGCTCCGTGCAATTATGAAATCGATCTTGTAAAGAAATGCCAACAGGGTCTTATCCGTCATCGGTTTCTTACTCGTGAAACTTACATTAACCTGCTGTCGGATGTTTTTCAGTTTTACAATAAGTTGGTCCGTCGTGAAACGGTAATTTATAGAGGCCCTCTTTTCAATTTTCGACGGTTTAAACTTTAGTAGAACAGTCTCGATCATAGGCAATTCAGTACGAAATTCATTCACTAGATCTTGGAGTCTCTCATCAGAATAGGCTGCAAAGGCGTCTGTCAGGTCTTGACTAGCTATGAGGTTGCGTTTGGCCTTACCGGCCGACCTCGCTGCCCCGTGAAGAAGCTTTACAAGATCCCTCGGTCTTTTCCTGCAAAGAGACATTAGCGGGATCGAAACAGGAACGTCTTCCCAAAGCCCACGCCCACTATATATCGGATCCATGGCATAAACTAATATTTCTTTACAAATACGCGCCTGCGAGAGCGTAGATAAATCATTATGAAGCAACAGTTTAAAATAGGTAGCGACTCTAACAGAAATCATTCTAAGAATTTCGTCATTTGTCCACTGCAGGCTGATGATGTCCTGTTCAATTTTATCCGTTGATTCGTCTGCAGTTCTCACCAAAAAATACACGTCAGTGCGCAATGCGATACGACACTGAAAGTTGTGTTCGGACTTACATAAGTCTCTAACTGCATTAAGGAGTGCCGATATATTTGAAATATCGGACCGGCTTGCAGACCAGCCTCTATCGATATCGTCGATGTAAACGCGGATTACGCTTTTTTTCAAGAAAGAGTCTGCAAGCGCGCCATTAACTCCGTCAGAGATGCTCGGCCTGAGAGCCGCGACGGACTTTTGGATGAACGAAGCGATCCCTCGACCAATATGAGAAACCGAGTCGTACTGAATTCGGTCGAATCCATCTTCGAGAAGCTGGTTGATAGCCTTTTGTGCAACAATTCTCTTTATACCCGTCTTCCATCTCTCTATTTGCTGAATAAAGGACTCTGTGTTCTTGTTGCTCATTAATTCAGAAATATCGTTCGGCTGTATTTCAACAGCCAGAACGTTGTTCTCTACGTCCTCAAGATATGACCTACGCAATAAAGCGCTTTTTCCTACACCTTTGTGTCCAACGACAATCCGAAGAGGGAGCGGAGAAACCAAGTCTTCGTAGGCGCCATTTTTTAAGAAATACTCTTTAAATCGTTCAGGGTCCTCACTTTCAGCATCTTCTGAGCCAAACAGCCTACGAACGGTGAAATCATCGAATTTAGTAATCGCGATCAATTTTTTCACCTTTTATAGTGTATTAGCGTTTTTAACTTTAAAAGGTTGCTGGGGTGTTGGCCTTACTCCGCCGCCACGCCCAACAACCCGCCCTGCCGGTCATCCACCTCGTTCGCAGCCCCACCCTCGGCCGCCGCCTTGGCGCCCTTGCGGCTGTCGAATGCGTCCCAGACCTCGTTCCAATTCCCCTTCGTCGCCGCCTTGGAATATTCCGTCGCGCGCGCCTCGAAGAAGTTGGCGTGTTCGACGCCGTTGAGCAGCGGCGTCAGCCAGGGCAGCGGGTGTTCGTCGATCATGTAGATCGGCTTCATGCCCAATTGTTTCATGCGCCAGTCGGCGGTGAAGCGGACGTATTTCTTGATGTCCGATGCGGTCATGCCGTTGACCGGGCCCATTTCGAAGGCGAGGTCGACGAAATTGTCTTCCAGCCGGACGGTGCGTTGGCAGATGTCGGCGATCTCGTCGCGCAGCTTGTGGGTCAGCACGCCGGTTTCCGCGCAAAAGGCGTGGAACAGCTTGATGATGCCTTCGCAGTGCAGGCTTTCGTCGCGCACCGACCAGGTGACGATCTGGCCCATGCCCTTCATCTTGTTGAAGCGCGGGAAGTTCATCAGCATGGCGAAGCTGGCGAACAGCTGCAGGCCTTCGGTGAAGCCGCCGAACATGGCCAGCGTGCGGGCGATATCGGTGTCGGTATCGACGTTGAAATCGGCCAGATAGTCGTGCTTGTCGCGCATTTCCTTGTAGTTGAGGAAGGCGCTGTATTCGCTTTCGGGCATGCCGATGGTGTCGAGCAGGTGGCTGTAGGCGGCGATGTGCACCGTCTCCATGTTGCTGAACGCCGCCAGCATCATCTTCACTTCGGTCGGCTTGAACACCCGGCCGTATTTTTCATGATAGCAGTCCTGCACCTCGACATCGGCCTGGGTGAAGAAGCGGAAAATCTGCGTCAGCAGGTTGCGCTCGTGCTCGGTCAGCTTCTGCGCCCAGTCGCGGCAATCCTCGCCGAGCGGCACTTCCTCCGGCATCCAGTGGATCTGCTGCTGGCGTTTCCAGAAATCATAGGCCCAGGGATATTCGAAGGGCTTGTACGACTTGGAGGCCTTGAGGAGCGACATGGGGTTGGTCCTTTGGGGTGTTCGGTTGGGAGCTTAAATTCTGAACGCGTCAGCGATTGGGAGGGGGCCGTGGCGCGAAGTCGTGGAAGTCCACGCCGCGGCCCCCTCACCTTCCCTGTCGGCTGTCACCGACCGGGTGCCGCGCGTTGCCGCGCGGACATGCCCTGCTGACAGGCACGGCATTCCTGAAGCTGTCCTTGCGTGACGTCGGACGGGCTCGCCACCAAGCCTCTGGCCCGGCAAAGCCGTGCCGACGGCTTGGCGGCGCCCCGCCGTCCGAGCACTGCGCCGAGTCTGCGCGCTGCGCTTCGCGCTGCTTGCAGCCGGCTTGGCTACTGACACGCCAGACACTCGTCATAATCCTTGCGCTCGAAACTGAGCACCGGTGCGGCGGCGGTGTTGTCCGCCTCCACCCCGCCGGCGAAACCGGCGCGCTGGATCGACATCGAGCGGAGATAGTAGAGCGACTTGATGCCGAGTTCCCACGCGCGATAGTGAAGCATGAGCAGGTCCCACTTCTCGACATCGGCGGGGATGAACAGGTTCAGCGACTGGGCCTGGTCGATATAGGGCGTGCGATCGCCGGCGAGTTCGAGGAGCCAGCGCTGGTCGATTTCGAAGGCGGTGCGGAACACGGCCTTTTCATCGGTGGTCAGGAAGTCGAGATGGCCGACCGAGCCGCCCTGTTCGAGGATCGAGTTCCAGACGCTGTCGCTGTTCTTGGACTTCGCGATCAGCAGCTTTTCGAGATACGGGTTGCGGATCGAGAAGCTGCCCGACAGCGTCTTGTGGGTGTAGATGTTGGCGGGGATCGGCTCCACGCAGGCGCTGGTGCCGCCGGCGATGATGCTGATGCTGGCGGTCGGCGCGATCGCCATCTTGCAGCTGAAGCGCTCCATGACGCCCATGTCGGCGGCATCGGGGCAGGGCCCGCGTTCGGCGGCGAGGTTCATCGACGCCTGGTCGACCTGGGCGCGGATGTGCTTGAACATCTTGAGGTTCCACGATTTGGCCATGGCGCCTTCAAAGGCGATGCCGCGCGCCTGGTAGAAGCTGTGGAGGCCCATGACGCCGAGGCCGACCGAGCGTTCACGCTCGGCGGCGTATCTGGCGCGACCCATCTCGGGTTCGGCGCGATCGATGTAATCCTGGAGGACATTGTCGAGGAAGCGCATGCAATCCTCGATGAAGCCGGTGTCGCCGTGCCACTGGTCCCAGGTTTCGAGGTTCAGCGACGACAGGCAGCAGACCGCGGTGCGATCGTTGCCGAGATGGTCCGGCCCGGTGGGCAGCGTGATTTCGGAGCAGAGGTTCGACGTCGTCACCTTGAGGCCGAGGTCGCGCTGATGCTTGGGCATCGTGCGGTTCACCTCGTCGACGAAGATGATGTAGGGCTCGCCGGTCGCCAGCCGCGTCTCGACGAGCTTGGTGAACAGGCCGCGGGCATCGACATTGCCGCGCTTTTCCCCGGTCTTGGGGCTGATCAGGTCGAAATCGGTGCCGTCGCGGACCGCCTGCATGAAGGCGTCCGTCACCAGCACGCCGTGATGGAGGTTGAGCGCCTTCCTGTTGAAGTCGCCCGAGGGTTTGCGGATTTCGAGGAATTCCTCGATCTCCGGATGGTTGATGTCGAGATAGACGGCCGCCGAACCGCGGCGCAGCGAGCCCTGGCTGATGGCGAGGGTGAGGCTGTCCATGACGCGGACGAACGGGATGATGCCGCTGGTCTTGCCGTTGAGGCCGACGGGTTCGCCGATGCCGCGGACATTGCCCCAATAGGTGCCGATGCCGCCGCCGCGCGACGCGAGCCAGACATTCTCGTTCCAGGTGTTGACGATGGCTTCGAGGCTGTCGCCGACCGAGTTGAGGTAGCAGGAGATCGGCAGGCCGCGCCCGGTGCCGCCGTTCGACAGCACCGGCGTGGAGGGCATGAACCACAGTTGCGACATGTGGTCGTACAGGCGCTGGGCGTGGCCGGCGTCATCGGCATAGGCGGCGGCGACGCGGGCGAACAGGTCCTGGTAGGATTCGCCCGGCAGCAGGTAGCGGTCGTCGAGCGTCTGGCGGCCGAAATCGGTGAGCAGCGCGTCGCGCGAGCGATCGACGGTGATCGGGAATTTCCACGGCATGACCTCGTTGGAGCCGCGCTTGGGCGCCTTGGCCGCCGGGGCGGGCCCAGCCTGACCCGGGGCCGCCACGGTCGCCGGCTCCACGGGATCGAGCATCAGCGTATCGCCGCCGTCGCTGCCGTTCCGAAATTCGCTCACCCGATCACTCCCAATTCCCCGGCCGCTGTCGTAGCCGTTATGTCCTGCGACTCGCCTTGCCGGCGATCGCGCACCTTGCCGGGGGCAGCATAGGAGGAGAACAAAAAGGGGTCACGCGCCGAATGGATTCAGCAGCAGTTATCCCCGATATCCACAGCCGGTTATTCACCGACAGTTTGCCCTCCCACGTCCGCAGCCACCACATATCGTGTCGGTGGCATCGTCCCCGGGCTACAGATTGTGCCTAAGTCCCGGTTTTTGGCAAGAGTCATTTCATCCGATCGGGTCGTTTTCCGGTGGCCCGAACATCGTCAACGGCTTGCAGTCCATGGTTGAAACGCCGTGTGGACCGATGGTCGCAGCGGCGCTACACGCCGGCCGATACGACCCGCCAAAGGACCGCCATGACGGTAATAAACCAGGACGACGTGATCACGTCCGTCGCCGATGCGCTGCAGTACATCAGCTATTTTCATCCCATGGACTATATAAGGGCGCTGGGCCGCGCTTACGAGGCGGAAGCTGGCCCGGCGGCGAAGGATGCGATCGCCCAGATCCTGACCAACAGCCGCATGTGCGCGGAAGGGCACCGGCCGATCTGCCAGGACACCGGCATCGTCGTCGCGTTCGTGAAAGTCGGTATGAACGTTCGCTGGCAAGCCACTTTGACGCTTGAGGAAATGATCGACGAAGGCGTGCGCCGCGCCTATCTCAATCCCGAAAATCGCCTGCGTGCCTCGATCGTCGCCGACCCGGCGTTCGGCCGCACCAGCACCCGCGACAACACGCCCGCCGTCACCCATGTCCAGCTGGTGCCCGGTGACACGGTGGAGATCACCGTCGCGGCCAAGGGCGGCGGCAGCGAGAACAAGTCGAAGTTCGCGATGCTCAACCCCAGCGATTCGATCCGCGACTGGGTGGTCAACACGGTGCCGCTGATGGGTGCCGGCTGGTGCCCGCCGGGCATGCTCGGCATCGGCATCGGCGGCACGGCGGAAAAGGCGATGCTGCTGGCCAAGGAATCGCTGATGCTGCCGATCGACATGGCGGAGCTGAAAGCGCGGGGGCCTAATTCCCGGATCGAGGAATTGCGCATCGAGCTCTACGACGCCGTCAACGACCTCGGCATCGGGGCCCAGGGCCTGGGCGGCCTGTCGACGATTCTCGACGTCAAGATCCTCGATACGCCGACCCATGCCGCGTCGAAGCCGATCGCCATGATCCCCAATTGCGCCGCCACCCGCCACGCGCATTTCGTGCTCGACGGCAGCGGCCCGGCCTATCTGGAGGCGCCCAACCTCGCCGCATGGCCGCAGGTCGAATGGAAGCCGTCGCGCGCGGCGATCCCCGTCGACCTCGACACGCTGACGCCTGCGACCGTGGCGTCGTGGAAGCCCGGCGACCGGCTACTGCTCAACGGCAAGATGCTGACCGGCCGCGATGCCGCCCACAAGCGGATGACCGACATGTTGGCCCGCGGCGAGCCGCTGCCGGTCGATTTCACCAACCGCGTCATCTATTACGTCGGCCCGGTCGACCCGGTCCGCGATGAAGTCGTCGGCCCGGCCGGGCCAACCACCGCCACCCGCATGGACAAGTTCACCGAAGACATGCTCGCGCAGACCGGCCTCATCGCCATGGTCGGCAAGGCCGAGCGCGGGCCCGCCGGCATCGCCGCGATCAAGAAGCACAAGGCCGCCTATCTGATGGCGGTCGGGGGCGCCGCCTACCTCGTGTCGAAGGCGATCAAGGCGTCGCGGGTGCTGGCCTTCGAGGACCTGGGCATGGAGGCCATCTACGAATTCACCGTGGAGAACATGCCGGTGACGGTGGCGGTCGATGCGACGGGGGAAAGCGTCCATGCGACCGGGCCGATGGTATGGCGGGAGAAGATCGCGGCGATGAAGGCGCTGGAGACGGCTTGAAAAGCACGGCCGAAAAATGCTAATGAAGCGTTGAGAAAGGCCGGATGGCTCCACGTCAAATTCGGAGTCCATAATGTCCCGCGCCGCCAAACTGCTTGCCCGCTTCAACGCTGGCAGTACCCTCACTTTCGCCGAACTCGTCTATCTGGCCGAAGCGCTCGGCTTCGCTCTCGCCCGTCAAAAGGGCAGCCATCGCATCTACCGCCATGCCGCGACGGGTCGGCAGCTGAACCTGCAGCCGAGTGGCAAGGATGCCAAAGCCTATCAGTGCGACCAGCTTCGCGCTATTGTCGCCGAAGAAGGCCTGCACTTGGATGACTGACATGCCGCACTATCACGTCAACATCTTCTGGTCGGATCGTGACGGCTGCTGGATCGCCGACGTCCCCGACCTGAAATATTGCAGTGCGCATGGCGCCACTGTTGCCGAGGCGGCGCACGAGATCGAGATCGCGATGGAGATCTGGCTGGAGAGCGCAGTCGAACACGGCGACACCATCCCGGAGCCGCGTTACCGCCCGGCGCCGGTCGAGCACGCGGCCTGACCCGCGATCCGGTGCATGGCACCGCAGCGTCGCCAGAGCGTTCGATGCGGATGACCCATCGCACCACCCATAGCGTTGACAGTCGGCGCGGCCAGCCGCCACTTCGGCGCGTATGATCCCCACCCGTCCTGCTGCCGTCATCTTCGACATGGACGGGCTGCTGCTCGATACCGAGCGGATCAGTCGCACGTCGATGATCGAGGTCGTCAATGCGATGGGCTTTCCCATGACCGAAGCCGATTTTGCGCCGCTGGTCGGCTTGCCCAAGGACGCCAACCGCAAGCAGCTCGACGATCGCTTCGGCCCCGGTTTCGACTACGACCTGATGCGCGCGCGGCAGCTCGATCTCAACAACCGTCGCTATGGCCTGGCGCGGCCGTTGCGGCCCGGCGCGCGGGAAATCATCGATACCGTCGTTGCCCTGGGTTTGCCGCGCGCCGTCGCGACCTCCACCGAGCGCATCAAGGCGATCTCGCACCTGACGCATAGCGGGCTGATCGACGCCTTCGATATCGTCGTGACCCGCGACGATGTCGCCCGCGGCAAGCCGTTTCCCGACCTGTATCTCGCCGCGACCGCCGCGCTCGGCGTGTCGCCCGCCGCCTGTCTGGCGCTCGAGGACAGCTACAACGGCGTCCGCGCCGCCCATGCCGCCGGCGTGCCCGTCATCATGGTGCCCGATCTGCTGCCGCCGACCGACGAGATGCGCGCGATGGCGCTGGCGGTGGTGGACGATCTGGCCGTGGTGCGCCGCTGGCTCGAATGATCGTTCAGATGTTGTCGCGAACCGACGTCCATCGGCCCTTTTGCTTGTGCCACAGGTTCGATTTCGCCGGATCAAGTTCCAGGATCTTGCCGAGGAAGTTGTTCTCGACCTCCACGAACCCCAGTTTGAGGTAATATTTTTCGAGAAAGTCGGTATCGGGCACCAGGCGGACCTTGCCGCCGCAGCCCTGTTTTTCCGACCAGCTCATTACATCGCCAATCATGGTGACGCCGGATCCCTTTTCGATGCCGTCGGAGAGCAGATAGCGCAGCGTCGCGACGCCCTTGGCCTCGGTCATGCTGACAACGGCGACGCAGATGCACGGGTGATTGCCGCGATGGACGATGAAATCGCAGCTCTTGTTCTCGCCCGCCGAGATCGAACCGATCAGCTTCAAGACCTCCTTCAACGCCGCTTCCTTGTCGGCGAAAGTTTCCTTGGCGCGGGCGCACATCATCTTGTAGTCGCCCTCGATCTGCAGGAACTCCTGGTAGGTCAATGGCTTCAGTTCAGCCGGCGTGATCTTTTTCGATGATTTCCTGAAACATCCGAACATGGCTGTCCCCTGCCGCGTTACATCCGCGACATGAAGCGCCAACGTAACGATACAGGCAATCGAATATTTGCCAGCGTATGGATGCGCTACCCCGCCAGCTGCCAGATCGGCGTCTTGGCCAGCCGCCCCGGCACCTCGCGGACAAAGCGCGGCACGAGATAGCCGGGGAGCGTGTCGCGCAGCGCCTGTTCGAGGCCGAGCGCCTCGGTGCGGCCGACGTCGAAATGGCCGGCGCCGGCGACGGGATCGAGCAGGTGCATGTAGTAGGGCAGCACGCCGGCGGCGAACAGGCGCAGGGCATGGGCGCGGATCGCGGCGGCGCTGTCGTTGACGCCGCGCAGCAGCACCGACTGGTTGAGCAGCGTCACGCCGGCCCCGCGCAACCGCCCCAGCGCCGCGGCCACGACATCGTCGATCTCGTTGGCATGGTTGGTGTGGGTGACGACGACCACCGGCTTGCCGAGCCCGGCGAGCAGCGCCAGCAGCGCCGGCGTCACCCGGGCCGGCACCGCCGTCAGCGTGCGGGTGTGGATGCGGATCATCGACAGGTGCGGGATGGCGGCGAGCGCGCCTAGCAGCGCCGCCAGCCGGTCGTCCGCCAGCGTCAGCGGGTCGCCGCCCGACAATATGACCTCCTCCACCGCCGGATCGGCGGCGAGCATCGCGACCGCCGCGGCATGGCCGCCGGCGGGCAGCACCATGGCGCCATAATCGGTGTGGCGGCGGAAGCAGTAGCGGCAATGGATGGCGCAGCTGCCGGCGGCAAGCAGCAGCGCCCGGCTGCCATATTTGCGCAGGATGCCGCGCGCCGGGGTAAAGCCCGCCTCCTCGAGCGGATCGGTCAGCAGTGCCGGGTCGTCGACCAGTTCGTCGGCGCGCGCCAGCACCTGCAGCAGCAGCGGATCATGGGGATCGCCGCGCCGAATGAGCGACAGGAAATGCGGCGGCACCTTCAGCGCGAAATCGGGCGCCGGGGCGAGGCCATAGGGCAGGTCCGCCCCCGTCAGCCCGACGCGATCGAGCAAATCGGCCGCCGTCAGCCGGGCGGCCCGATAATCCGCCTGCCAGTCGGCGGGCGGCGCAAGCGGGAGGATACGGGCGAGCATGATCGGCCTTGGCTGGGACGGCAGGCACGCGTTACCGATCGGTGGCGGCAATGCAAGCCCGCTATCTGGCCGTCAGCGCCGCCGCCATGGCGTCATAGGCCGGCAAGGTTGTCGGGTTGATGACGCGGTTGGTCGCGACCGGGAATGACCCAAAGCGGGCGATGACCATTTCGGCCTTCGGATCGATATAGATACCCTGGCCGTGGATGCCGACCGCCATCGTCTGGCCCGACGCGCGGTGCCACCAGAAGCTGGTGTAGCTGCCGCCCTCCAACCCCGGATATCTCGCGGCCGCAAAGGCCGCCGCGTCGCCGGGCGCCATGATCGCGCGGATCGCCGCCGGCGGCACGACCTGCCGGCCCTGCCATTTGCCGCCGCGCCGGATCATCTCGCCGAACCGTGCCATGTCACGCAGCGCCGCGGTCATGCCGCCGCCGGCAAAGCCGGTGCCGACGCGATCGACCTGGAGGGCGGCGTCCTGCTCCATGCCGAGCGGCTGCCAATAGCGCGCCGAGATCTGCGCGGCGATGCTCTGGCCGGTAACGCGTTCGATCACCCAGGCGACGGCCTGGGTGTTGGGGGTCAGATAGGCGAAATCGCCGCCATGATCGCCGCGCTTGCCGATGCCGGCGAGGAAGGCGGGGGTTGTCGTGGCGCCCTGGTAGCCCGGGGGTGCCGGCACCGCGCCACCGGCGATCGACATGCGGGTCGGATCGGTGAGTTCGCTGCCGCGGGCGACGTAATCCTCGACGAAGGCGATACCGGTGCGCATGTCGAGCGCCTGGCGGACGCTGGCGTCGCCAAAGCCGCTGGTCGCCAGCTCGGGGACATAGCTGGCAATGGTGCGCGCCGGATCGAGGCGACCCTCGGCGATCAGCGTTTCGGCGAGCGTGCCGACGAAGCTCTTGGTGACCGAAAAGGTTATGTGCTGGTTGGCCGGGCCGCCGGCGCCGGCATAGCGTTCATAGACGATGCGGCCGCGATGCAGCACGACGATGCCATCGGTGTAGTTGGCGGCGAGCGATTGTTCCCAGGTCATCGGTGCGGTGGCGCCGAGCGGCGTGAAGCGGATCGCGTCGAGGTCGCGGCGTTCGGCGCGGGGCAGCACCGACGGCGCGCCGGCGCGGGGAATGGCGACGGTGGGGACGAGTTCACGCCAGTGCGAAAAGCTCCAGCGCGTGCGCGGGAAGAACCACATGCTGGCGTCGTCGAAACGCACCTGCTTGTCGACGGCGGGCGGCGAGCCCTGCATCCAGCCGCGTTTTGCAGGGTCGCTGTCGGCGGCGTTCGGCGGTGGTATCTGGGCCGTGGCGGCGCCGGCGAGCAGCCCGAAAGGCAGCAACCGCAGCACCAGTGTTCTTGCCATCGCGTTTCTCCCCGTTCGATCCGGGCACGGTAAAGTGTCGCGACCGCTTGCGGCAAGTCCGGCGGGCCGCCATCAGCCGGGGATGGATGCCGAACTCGCCGACGTGCTCGATACCTGCTGGCGGCTGCTGGGGCGCGGCGCGGCCGACCGGCGCAGCCCGATGCACACGCCGGTGGTCGCCAGCGTCGATGCAGACGGCCGGCCGCAGGCCCGGGTGATGGTGCTGCGTGCTGCCGATCGGGCGACGGCGCGCTTGCGGTTCCACACCGACGCCAGGTCGCCGAAATGCGCGGAACTCGACGGCGCGGCGGTGGCGGTGACGCTGTATCACCCCGGCGAAGCGATCCAGCTGCGGTTGGCCGGCGCCGCGCGCGTGGTGACGGACGGTGCCGAGGTCGATCGGATCTGGGCGGCGGCGACAGATTTCGCGCGGCGCGCCTATCTGGTGGAGGCAGCGCCTGGAACGCCGCTGCCCGGCCCCGGCTCAGGGCTGCCGGCGGGTGTCGACGGCCGCAAGCCGGAGGCGCCCGAGCTGGTGCCGGCACGGGCCAACTTCGCTCTGGTGATGCTGGACATCGGGGAGATCGACTGGCTGCACCTGGCCCAGGACGGTCACCGGCGCGCGCTGTTCACGCTTGGCGATGGCGGCTGGGCGGCCGGCTGGTGCGTCCCCTGAAGGATCAGCGGACCAGCACATAGGCGCGGCCTGTCGCCTCCGCCCCGCGACCTTCGCGGATGCGATAATCGAACCAGGTGACGCCGCGAAATGCCGGTGCAACCGTGACGCTGACACTTTGGTCGGCGTTGAGCACAGTGCCGACGGCGCCGGCATTTTCGGGGGGAACGGTGACCGAGACGATCTGGGACGGCGGCCGATTGCCGTCGGCGAACCCGATGATGATGTCATTCGAGCCGAGCGCCGGCACGCGGGACGGGTCGTTGGTCAGCACGGCGATGCGCGCCGTCGCCCCGGGTGCGAGTTGCAGGAAGTCGGGAACCGGAAAGAAGGCGCCCGACGCGGGAAGCGGCGGCGGCGCGGTCCCGAAGACTTCGGTTTCGGCGACGATGGTCGGAACGCTGATAGCCAGCGCCCGCGCGGCTGCATCGGCGCTGTTGGCAGCCTGGAGCTCGAGCAGGCGCGGCACCAGCCAGCCCCGGATGCCGAGCATGTAGCGGGCGCGCAAGGCGTCATCGAACAGCGCGACGCCCGCGGCGAGGGCGTATTGATCGACAAGATGCGCAAAGGCGGCGGTGACATCGTCGCGAAAGGCGGGCCCCTGGAAGCCCGAGGCGGCGCGAGCGGCGCGCAGCAGCGGCTCGGTATTTCCGAAGAACAGCTGCACACGGTCGTTGGCGATGAGATAGTCGGCGACGGTGCGTTGGCTGTTCCCGGCGGCGACGATCGAATCGGGGATGACCTGGTCGGTGCGCGGGCCGAGCGAGTATTCGTACGCGGCGACCTGCAGCGCGATCAGCCGGATATTGGCGCTGGCCATCCGGGCGCCATCGGCACGAAGCTGCGTGTCCGCCGACGCGAGTGCCGCCGTGGCCGAAAAGGTCGGCAGGTCGCGGTCCTGCAGGAGGCCGAGCACCGAGCTGTCGAGGCGGAGTGCACGCTTCACGCGGGCCTGGTCGCCGACAAGCTTCAGCAGTTCGTTGACGACCGAGATGGTCGTGGCACCGATGGGGGCGCCCGTGAAGACGTACTCGCCGGAGACACGGTCGATGCCGCCGGCGGTGATGTTGTAGATCGGCCGATTGCGATCGAAGACGATGCCGCCGGCGCCGCCTGGTGCGACCCCGTCGCGCTGGCCGCCGACATAGATGCCCTGGCGGTTGGTGAAGTCGAGCCAGGCGACGTCATTGCTGATCGGCGTGCCGACCGGGCCATTGAGGAAGGTCAGTTGCGATATCGTCGGGCTGGCCGATTCGACCTGATAGGTCACGGCGGTGGGGGTGGGTGTCGGCGTTGGTGTCGGTGTCGGTGTCGGTGTCGGCGTAGGCGTGGGTGTCGGTGCCGGCGTGGCCGGCGACGAGCCGCCGCCGCAGGCCGCAAGCATCAGCAGCAGCGCGGCCGAAACCGCTTGACCCGTCCCTCGCATGCCACGCCCCCGCCCCGAAACAACCGGCGGCTATACTTGCCGCCTCTGTGCTATTGTCTCCCGGATCGGCGAACGAGTGTCAACGGTGGCCGCATCGCCTTGCGGCGATCAACGCGTCAGCTTCTTGTAGGTCAGCGCGTGCGGGCGATCCGCGGCATCGCCCAGGCGGCGGCGCTTGTCTTCCTCATAGGCTTCGAAGTTGCCTTCGAACCATTCGACATGGCTGTTGCCTTCGAAGGCGAGGATGTGGGTCGCCAGGCGATCGAGGAAGAAGCGATCGTGGCTGATGACCACGGCGCAGCCGGCAAAGCTCTCCAGCGCTTCCTCGAGCGCGCGCAGCGTCTCGACGTCGAGGTCGTTGGTCGGCTCGTCGAGCAGCAGCACGTTGCCGCCCTTGACCAGCATCTTGGCCATGTGGACGCGGTTGCGTTCCCCGCCCGACAGCTGCCCGACCTTCTTCTGCTGGTCGGCGCCCTTGAAGTTGAAGGCGCCGACATAGGCGCGGGTCAGCACCTCGTTCTTGCCGAAATAGAATTTGTCCTGCCCTTGGGAAATTTCCTCCCAGACGTTCTTGCCGGCGGCGAGCGCGTCGCGCGACTGGTCGACATAGGCCAGCTTGACCGTGTCGCCGATGCGGATGCTGCCGCTGTCGGGGACTTCCTGGCCGGTGATCATGCGGAACAGCGTCGTCTTGCCGGCGCCGTTGGGGCCGATGATACCGACGATGCCGCCTGGCGGCAGGCTGAAGCTCAGATTCTCGAACAGCAGCTTGTCGCCGTATGACTTGGTGAGGTTGTTGGCCTCGATGACGGTGTTGCCGAGCCGTTCGGGGATCTGGATGAGGATCTGCGCCGAGCCCAGACGGCGATTGGCCTGTTTCTCGACGAGCTCGTCGAACGCCTTGATGCGCGCCTTGGACTTGGTCTGGCGCGCCTTGGCGCTCGAGCGGATCCACTGCAGCTCGTCCTTGATGGCCTTTTCGCGGCTTTCGTCCTCGCGGTCTTCCTGCGCCATGCGCTTGGATTTCGCTTCCAGCCAGTCGGAATAATTGCCCTCGAACGGGATGGCGCGACCGCGATCGAGCTCCAGCACCCACTTCACGACATTGTCGAGGAAGTAGCGGTCATGGGTGACGAGGATCGCCATCCCCTTGTATTCCTTGAGGTGGTTCTCAAGCCATTGCACGCTTTCCGCGTCCAGATGGTTGGTCGGCTCATCGAGCAGCAGGATGTCGGGCTTTTCGAGCAGCAGCTTGCACAGCGCGACGCGGCGCTTTTCACCGCCCGACAGATTGTCGACGGTGGCGTCGGCCGGCGGGCAGCGCAGCGCGTCCATGGCGATCTCGAGCTGGTTGTCGAGCGTCCAGCCGTCGACGGCATCGATCTTTTCCTGCAGCTCGCCCATTTCCTCCATCAGCTTGTCGAAGTCGGTGTCGTCCCTGGGATCGGCCATTTCGGCGGAGATGGCGTTGAAGCGGTCCATCATCTCGGCGACCGGGCGCACGCCGTCCATGACGTTGCCGCGCACGTCCTTGGTCGGGTCGAGCTGGGGTTCCTGCGGCAGATAGCCGACGGTGATGCCTTCGGCGGCCCAGGCTTCGCCGACATATTCCTTGTCGATGCCGGCGATGACCTTCATCAGCGTCGACTTGCCGGCGCCGTTGGGCCCGATGATGGCGATCTTGGCCCCGGGCAGGAAGCTCAAGGTGACGTCCTTGAACGCCGGCTTGGGCGCACCGGGATAGGTCTTCGACAGACCCTTCATGACATAGGCGTATTGATAGGCCACGGGCGGGGGCTTTCAAAGATTGGGAAGCGGGAATGTGCAGCCGTCTAGCGGATGCGGCGGCTGCCTTCAATGATGCTCAATGCGGGCAGTCGTCGGCGAGCCGGACGGCTTGGGAGATGG
The DNA here is from genome assembly GCF_049896705.1 of Sandarakinorhabdus sp. DWP1-3-1. Taxonomy (NCBI): domain Bacteria; kingdom Pseudomonadati; phylum Pseudomonadota; class Alphaproteobacteria; order Sphingomonadales; family Sphingosinicellaceae; genus Sandarakinorhabdus; species Sandarakinorhabdus sp. DWP1-3-1. Next base: position 1,554,552 of record NZ_JAFCUV010000001.1, read on the forward strand.
GGTCGCGGCCGGGCAGCGTCAATCGCAGCTCGACGCGGGCGGCCGCCCGCGGGCCGATCTCCAGCTTCACCAGCCGGCAGGCGAAGGCGAAGCAGCCCTGGAGGACCGGGTTTTCGTTCCGGTCGACGTCGGCGCCGCTGGCGGTGAGCGACGTGACGGTGATGCCGTCAGGCGGCACGACGCTGACCGCGGCGTCGGCAACGCCGGCGTTGGCGCCGTCGATGCGGACGATGGTGGTGAGCCTCGACGTCGGGCAGCTGTGCGTCGGCTTGTGGCGCGGCGCGATGGCCGCAATCGGCCCGAACGGCAGCGCGGCGTAGCAGGCGTTGCGCGGGCTGCCGTCGACGACCCGAATGCCGGCGCGCAGGCACATCGGCATCCGGCCGGTGACGTCGAGGCGGAAATCGTCAGGACATGACAGCTTGCGGTCGGCGGTCGGTTTCGGCGCGACGATCTCGGGCGGGCCGGGCCGGGCGACAGGGCCGGTTTCGGGCAGGGCGGCGCAGACGCTGGCGCCCGGTACCGGCGCCGCCGCTGGCGGTTCCGCAGCGAGCAGCAGCGCGAGGATGATGGGGTGCATGGGCGTGACTATACAGGCCGGGCCATGGTGGTGAAGCGGTCACTTGCGCGGGGCCGTCAACACCTTATGCCGGACCGGTACCGACCGGAGATCGATTCCATGCGCCATACCATCGCCGCCACTCTCGTGCCCGCCCTGCTGCTCGCCGCCGCCCCTGCCCTGGCGGCGCCCGACCGGATCGCCGTGGCCGCCACGCTGCGCGACAAGGCGCTCGACACCGGCGCCTATGCGCTGCTCGAGGACCTGACCACCACCGTCGGCCAGCGCCTCGCCGCGACGCCGGCGGAGCAGCGCGGCCGCGACTGGGCGGTGAAGGCGATGAAGGCGGCGGGCCTCGTCAACATCAAGGTCGAGCCGTTCCCGATGCCGGTGTGGGAGCGCGGGATCGAGACTGCCGAGGTCGTCGGCTCCCACCCGCAAAAGCTCACCATCGCGGCGCTCGGCTATAGCGGCGCGACGCCGGCCGCGGGCATCACCGCGCCGGTCGCCTATTTCGCCGATTATGCGGCGCTGGAGGCTGCGGCACCCGGGAGTCTCGCCGGCAAGATCGCCTTCATCGACCACCATATGATGCGGGCGCAGGACGGCAGCAGCTATGGCACCAATGGCGCCGTGCGCCGGACCGGCCCGGCGCTGGCGGCGTCGAAGGGCGCTGTCGCGACGCTGATCCGCAGCCTCGGCACCGACGATCATCGCAATCCGCACACCGGCGGAACCGTCTGGCAGGATCGCAAGGCGCTGACCGCCGCCGCCGCCCTGTCGGTGCCGGATGCCGAGCAGCTGGCGCGGCTGGTCGCCAGGGGCCCGGTAACGCTGAAGCTGGTCATCACGCCGACCTTCAACCCCGACGGCCAGTCCGCCAATGTCAGCGGCGAGATCCCGGGCAGCGGTGCGCGCCGCGAAGTCATCGTCATCGGCGGCCATCTCGACAGCTGGGACCTGGCGACCGGCACCATCGACGACGGCGCCGGCATGGCGATCACCCTGTCCGCCGCGCGGGCGATAAAGGATGCCGGGCTGAAGCCGCGCCGCACCATCCGCGTCGTGTTCTGGGGCGCCGAGGAGGCCGGCATCTGGGGCGGCCGCGCCTATGCCGAGGCGCACAAGGCCGAGAATATCGTGCTGGCGGCGGAAAGCGATTTCGGCGCCGACCGGGTGTGGCGGGTGTCGTCCAAGGTCGCCGAGACCGGGCTGCCGCTGATCGCCGAGATCAACCGTGCGCTGGCGCCGCTGGGCGTGGCGCCGACACGCGAAAATGGCGCCGGCGGCGGTGCCGACGTGGCACCGCTGGGGGCGCTCGGTGCCGGCATCCTGGAGCTGGAGCAGGACGGCACCCGCTATTTCGACCTGCACCACACGCCCGACGACACCTTCGACAAGGTCGAGAAGGCCCAGCTCGACCAGAACGTCGCGGCCTGGGCGGCGGCGATCTGGCTGGCGGCGAGCGACGACCGGCCGCTGCGGACGAAGGCGAATTAGGGGGCCTGCTGCAGCGTGGCTTCGGGACCCGCGCCAGCAATCACCGGCGGCGCGACCGGCAAGGCCAGCCAGTCCGTCGCGGGCAGGCCATAGAGCTGGTCGAAGAATTCGAGCTGCAGCGACGCGGCGCGGGAATGGTTGCTGTTCCACAGCATGACGATGCCGCTGCGCAGCGCCGGATCGAACAGGATCAGCGCGCCATAGCCGTCGACCGAGCCGCGATGCCCGACGAGCTGGTGGCCGGCATACTCATAGGTGCGCCAGCCAAGGCCATAGGAAGCGTGCTGCAGGGCCCGGTCCATCGCCCCGCGGCGGCCATGCGGCGGTGTCGACACGCGCGGCACGTGCATGATCGCGAGTTCGGTCGGCGATACCACGTCGGGCCTGTCGCCCATCTGGGCGTCCATCCAGCGCAGCAGGTCGCGGATCGAGCTGTTGACACCGCCGGCGGCCGGCACGCGATAATAGGGTTCGCCGACGGTGACCTCGCGCCGGCCGCGATGCGGGCGGGCCCAGCTTGGCGAGGCTTCGAGGCCGGCGCGGCCGATGGTGGCGCTGGTCATGCCGAGCGGCAGGAACAGCCGGTCGCGGGCGACATTGGCGTAGGCGGTGCCGCTGACGCGCTCGACGATCTCGCTGGCGGTATCATAGGCGATGTTCTGATAGGCGTAGCAGCTCCCCGGCGCGCAGGCCGGCGCCAGGCTGCCAAGCCCGGCGCGGATCAGCTGGGGCGCCTCCCCCGCTTCGAGCCGATCGTCCCAGGCGTTGCGGGGCAGGCCGAGCCGGTGGGATAGAAGATCGGCGACGGAGACCCGGGCGGTGGCGCCGCCGGGCAAGGTCAATGTCGTGCCGAAGCGTGACAACGGCGCGGCCAGCGACAGCTTGCCGTCCTGCGCCAGCCCGACGACGACAGCCGAGGCCACGGATTTGGACAGCGATGCCCAGCGGAACACGGTATCGGGCGTCACTCGATCGCCGGAATTGGCGCGGGTTTCGCCATAGCCCTTGATGAAGCGGACCCGGCCGTTTTCGATGGTGCCGATCGCCAGGCCGACCATGTCGGGCTGCTGCATCAGCAGCGCGATGCGTGCCTCCAGCCGGGCATAGTCGATCGGCGCGCCGCTGTAGGCGGCGGCGGGCGGCGCCGCGGTGAGCTCGACGGTAACGGTCTCGCCTTGCATCGCCCAGGTTCGGGAGATGGCGAGCACGGCGAGGCTTGCCGCGGCAATCACCGGAACCAGGACCAGGACCAGGGTTGCCGCCAGCCAAGGGCGTCGTCGCGTCTTTCCCGGCCTGTTCATCTGTGCGGCTGCTCCCGTCGGTCTGGGCGTGCTTGAACACGGACGAGCGAGCGCGGGCAAGCCGGCGTGCGACGATGCGAGCGGTTCAGGCCACCGGCGCCCGGCGTGCGCTGCGCAGCATCACGACCGCCGTGTACAGCACCACCGCGGCGACCAGCCAGCGCAGGATCTCCAGCGGCAGCGACTTGACGACATAGGCGGCGAGCAGCACCGCCGGGATGCCGCCGATGGCGAGCGACAGCACGAGTTTCAGGTCGATGCGATCGGAACGGGCAAACCGCAGGCCACTGGCGGGCATCATCAGCGCGCCGGCGCCGGCCATGATCGGGAACACCGCGGCGGGATTCAGGCCGAGCAGGCTGAACATCGCCAGCATCGGGCCATAGAAACCGATCCCCGCCGTCATCAGCGCGCCGAGGATGAAGCAGCCGACCGCCGCGACGCCGAACTTGGCCGCCGGCAGCGCGAGGGCGGTGCCGCCGGCCGGCAGCAGGTCGAGATTGGCGGCGGCGAACAGGATCGCAGCGAGCAGCAGCGCGATGCCGACGATCAGCTGCACCGTGCGGATCGGCAGCCGGAGCACCAGCGGCGCCCCCGCCAGCGCGCCGGCGACGCTGGCGGCGATGCAGACGATGAGCAATGTCGGGTCGACCTCGACGAGGCTGATGAAGATCAGCCCCTGGGTGATGGTGGGCAGCGCCTGGCCGGTAATCAGCACCGCGGGGATATGGCTGTCGGGCACCAGCTTGCGCAGCTTGATCCAGGCCGTCGTCGGCGCGAACGAGCCGATGCCGAGGGTGTCGAAGAAGTTGGTCACCGCGCCCAGCACCAGGCCTTCGCCGGTGACGCCGAGTGCGCCGCGCCGCCGCGCCGTCACGAACAGCAGGATGGCAAAGCCGATCGCCGTTGCGGCGATGACCGCCAGCAGTATCTGCACCATGCTATTGTCCCCTCGGCGCCAGCCTAGGGTGTTGCCGGGAGATTGGAAGGGCCCACCGCGCCCGACGCCGACAGCGCCGCGATGGCATCGGCGTCATAGCCGAGCCCGGCCAGCACCGCCGCCGTGTCCGCCCCCGCCGCCGGCAGCGCGCCGCCGCCGAGCCTGGCGCCGTCGAGCGCGATCGGCACCACCGGCAGCAGCGTGTGTGTGCCGTCGTCGAGCGTCACCGGGGCCAGCCCCTGCCCCGCCAGCAGATGCGGATCGGTGAACAGGTCCTCGGGCCGGCCGATCGGCGCGAACGGCAGCCCGGAGCCGTCGAGCCGCGCCAGCAGTTCCGCCCGGGTGAAGCGCGCCAGTTCGGCCCGCACCCGCGGCATCAGCGTATCCCGCGCCTGCACCCGGGCGTTGTTGGCGCGCAGGGACAGGTCGGCCCACAGGTCGTCGAGGCCGAACAGCGCGCAGAATTTCTGCCACAGCGCATCGGTGACGACGCCGACGAATAACTGTTGTCCATCGGCGGTGTCGAACACGTCATAGATCGCCCAGGCCGACACCCGCGCCGGCATCGGTGCCGCGGCCTGGCCGGTGACCGCCATCTGCGCCATGTGCTGGCCGACGAGATAGGCCGTGGTTTCGAACAGAGCGCTCTGCACGTGCATGCCCTGCCCCGTGCGATGCCGCGCCTCCAGCGCCGCCAGCACGCCGATGACGCCGAACATGCCGCCGGCAACATCGATGACCGAGGCGCCGGCGCGCAAGGGGCGCCCCGGCGGGCCGGTCATATAGGCGAGGCCGCCCATCATCTGCGCGACCTCGTCGAGCGCGGTGCGGTCCTCGTAGGGCCCGGCGAGAAAGCCTTTCTCGCTGCAATAGATCAGCCGCGGGTTTTCGGCGCGCAGCGCATCGGGGCCGAGGCCGAGCCGGTCCATCGCGCCGGGGCGGAAATTTTCGACGACGATATCGGCCGATGCCGCCAGCCGCCGCGCCACCGCGACGCCATCCGCCGATTTCAGGTCGATGCAGATGCTCGCCTTGCCGCGATTGTACATCGGGAAATAGCCGGCGCCCGAGCCGAGCAGGCGCCGTGTGGCATCGCCGCCGATCGCCTCCACCTTGATGACCTCCGCGCCGAGTTCGACGAGGATGGCACCGACGGCCGGGCCCATGACCATATGGGTGAACTCGACGACCCTGATCCCGCTGAGTGGCAGCATCGCGCGCGCGTCCCTTGAAAGCCCGTGGAGAAGCGTTGCATATGTCCGGACAACTGGCGGAGCAAGCCGATGCCCGACATCCTGATCAGCGAAGTCGGCCCGCGCGACGGGCTGCAGTCGATTGCGGCGATCCTGCCGACAGCGGTCAAATGCGCCTGGATCGATGCCGAGGTCGCCGCCGGCGTGCGCGAGATCGAGGTCGGCAGCTTCGTCCCCGCCGGCCTGCTGCCGCAACTGGCCGACACCGCCGCCGTCGTCGCCCATGCGCGCACGCACCCGGGACTGACCGTTGCGGTCCTGGTGCCCAATGCCAGGGGGGCCGCCGCCGCCATCGCCGCCGGTGCCCATAAGCTGACCCTGCCGCTGTCGGCGAGCGAGACGCACAGCCTGAAGAACCTGCGCCGCAGCCATGCCCAAGTGATCGACGAGGTCCGTGCGGTGGTGGCGCTGGTCGCCGCCCAGCCGGCGGCAACCCGCCCGCATTTCGAGGGCAGCGTGTCGACGGCGTTCGGCTGCACCATCGAGGGCGAGGTGCCCGAGGCCAGGGTCGTCGCGCTGGCCGAGGCGCTGATGGCCGCCGGCGTCGACGAGGTCGGGCTGTCGGATACGTCCGGCTATGCCAATCCGGCGCAGGTGCGGGCGCTGGTGCGGGCGGTGCGCGCGGCGATCGGTGACGATCGGCTGACCGGGCTGCACCTGCACAACACGCGCGGGCTGGGCCTCGCCAATGTCGTCGCCGGGCTCGAGGTCGGCATCACCACCTTCGATGCGTCGCTCGGCGGGCTCGGTGGCTGTCCGTTCGCGCCGGGTGCCAGCGGCAATATCGTTACCGAGGACCTGGTGTTCATGCTGGAGGCGATGGGCCTGTCGACGGGTATCGACCTCGGTCGCCTGCTGCGGGTGCGCGACGTGCTGCGCGCCGCGCTGCCCGGCGAGCCGCTTTACGGCTTCGTGCCCGATGCCGGCTTGCCCCTGGGCTTTCGCGCCGCGGCCTGACTCGGCGGCTCGGGCAGGCTGGCGGAAGCCGGCGAGATGATCGGCTGCATGCTGCTGACCGCGGTCAACCGTGCCGCCAGCCGGCGGATCTGGTCGCGCAGCATCTCGGGCGTGTCGTTGGAACGGATTTCGATATAGTCGATGTCGGCCCGGCGCAGCGCCTCGCGGCGAATCGCGGCGCGCAACGTGCCTTCGTCGCGGACCTGGCCGAGCGCCTGATATTCGACGGCCGCCAGTGGCATCTGGGCCGACGACACGATCAGCATGGCGACGCGCTGGTCGCCGATCGCCAGCAGCGCGTCGGGATCGCTGGAATCGACGATTTCGGCGAGGTTGACCTGTGCCATCACCCGCCAGTCCAGGTCGAGATCATGGATGATGACCTCGAGCGCCTGGAAAATCTGCTCCTCGTTGTTGCTGATCAATCGCTTCGGCGCGAAGCGCGCGTCGGTGACATGCTGCAACTGGGAGGTCGCACTGCGCGTCAGCGCCGGCAATTGCGCCTCGGACCGCGGCCGGCCGAGCGCCAGCGCGCCGCCGCTCGCGACATGCTTCTGGTCTTCGACGGCCTCGTAATGGATCCGAAAGCGCTCGAGCCCCAATCCGCCCATGACGCCGATGAGCACTGCTGCAAAGATCACGATCTCGATTGTCACGCCTGGCCCCCCGTCGCTCGGAAGATACTATCAGACCGTTAGCGCAACGGAAATAGGCCAGACTTGGTTAATGACAAAGTAATCTTTTATTAACAATGATTTCGACGACTCGAACAACTGTCACCCGGCAAAGTTGCGAGCGGCAAATTCCCAATTGAGGTGATCGTCGACCACCGCCTTCACATGGTCGGGCCGGCGGTTCTGATAGTCCAGATAATAGGCGTGTTCCCAGACATCGACGGTCAACAACGGCGTCGCGCCATCGGTGAACGGCACCTCGGCATCGTCGGTGCTGACGGTTTTCAACGTGCCGTCGACAAGCACCAGCCAGCCCCAGCCGGTACCGAACTGTTCGACGCTCGACTTGACCAACGCTTCCTTCAGCGCGTCGAGGCTGCCGAAATCGCGGTCGATCGCCTCGGCAAGCGCGCCCGACGGCGTCTGCGCTTCGGGGCTGAGGCTGTTCCAGTAGAAATTATGATTCCAGCACTGCGCCGCATTGTTGAATATCTTCCTGGCGGCAGCGTCGCCCGACGTTTCGAGGATGATTTCCTCCAGCGTCGCGCCGGCGAGCGGCGTGTCGGCGACCAGCTTGTTGAGGGTGTCGAAATAGCCCTTGTGATGCTTGTCATAGTGAAAGCCGAGCGTTTCGGCCGAGATCGTCGGCGCCAGCGCATCGCGGGCGAAAGGCAGCGGCGGCTGCGTCAGCGGCGAAGCATGGCTGGTCGGCGGCAGGGCCTCGAGCGTATCGGTGGTCATCGGGAATCTCCTTGGGTGTCCGCTCGGCGGGTCCCGAGGTAAACCCATGGCCGCAACGAGCGGTTCCGGTCGTGCCAGGCGGCGATGGTCGCGGCAGATTGCAGGGTGAGGTCGATGGCATCGAGGCCGCCGACCAGCATGGCCTTGGCCTCCGCATTGATTTCGAAACGGAATATCGTGGCACCGGCGGTGACGAACTGCGCCGGCAGGTCGATATGGACGGGGGCGTCGTGCGCCGCGATGACGTCGACGGCGGCGCGGGGCAGCACCAGGGGCAGCACGCCGCCGCGCACCGCATTGCCGGCGAAGATCGGGCTGAAACTCGGCGCGATGACCGCCCGGATGCCGTGTTCGGCGAGCGCCCAGACGGCGTGCTCGCGGCTCGACCCGCAGCCGAAATTGGCGCCGGCGAGCAGGATGGCGGCATCGCGATAGCGTGCGCGATTAAGGACGAAACCGGGGTTTTCGGTACGGCCTTCGGTGTAACGGCGACCGGCGAAGAGCCCGGCGGCAAGGCCGGTCTTGCCGGTTGTCTTCATCTCGCGCGACGGGATGATGATGTCGGTGTCGATATTGTCCTCGAGCAGCGGCGCGGCGCGCGAGGCGAGCGTGGTGAAGGGCGTGCTCACGGTGCCGCGATCCGCCCGGCGATGGCGCTGGCGGCGACGACTTCGGGGCTGGCGATATGGGTGCGGGTGCCGGGGCCCTGGCGGCTTTCGAAGTTGCGGTTGGTGCTGGAGATGACGCGCTGCCCGGCGCCGAAGCTTTCGCCGCCGGCGAAGAAGCACATCGAGCAGCCCGATTCGCGCCATTCGAAACCGGCGGCGGTGAAGACGGTGTGGAGCCCCTCGGCTTCCGCGGCGCGCTTGACCGCTGATGATCCGGGCACGACGATGGCGCGCACGCCCGGCGCGACCTGGCGGCCGGCGACGATGGCGGCGGCGCGCTGCAGGTCCGACAACCGGCTGTTGGTGCAGCTGCCGATGAAGGCGCCGTCGATGGCCAGGCCGGCGAGCGGCTGGCCCGGCCGCAACCCCATATAGGCGAGCGATTGCGGCGCGGCGTCGGCGGGCACGGCGCCATCGAGGGGCACCGATTGCGCCGGCGAGGTGCCCCAGCTGACCATCGGCGCGATCGTCGCGGCGTCGATGGCGATCTCGCGGTCGAAGATTGCGTCGGCATCGCTGTGCAGCTGCGGCCATTCGGCGAGGGCACGGTCCCAGAGCGCGCCTGTCGGTGCATAGCGGCGCCCTGCGAGCCAGGCGAAGGTGGTGGCGTCGGGTGCGATGACCGCCGAAAAGGCGGCAAATTCGGTCGCCATGTTGCACAGGGTCATGCGCGCCTCCATCGGCAGCGCCGTCACCGCGCTGCCGGCGAATTCGATGGCATGGCCCTGGCCGCCGGCGGCGCCGTGGCGGGCGATCAGCGCGAGCGCCATGTCCTTGGCGGTGACGCCGGGCCGCAGCGCACCGTCGAAGCTGACCCGCATGGTCGGCGGGCGGTCGACGCGCAGCGTGCCGGTGGCGAGCGCATGCTCCGCCTCGGTCGAGCCGATGCCCCAGGCGAGCGCGCCGACGGCGCCTTGCGTGCAGCTGTGGCTGTCGGGGGCAACCAGCGTCAGGCCGGGCAGCACGATGCCGAGTTCCGGCGAGACGACATGGACGATGCCTTGGTCGGGATCGCCGATATCGAAGACGGTGATGCCCGCGGCCCGGGCAGCGGCGCGGGTTTCGGTGATGAAGGCGGTGCCGCCGGGCATCGTCGTCGCGTCGCCGCGGCCGGGCCGGGTATCGACGATATGGTCCATGGCGACAAAGGCCCGCGCCGGATCGGCGACCGTCCGCCCGGCGGCGGCAAGGCTGTTCAGCGCCGCGGCGCCGGTGCGTTCGTGGAGGAAGATGCGGTCGATAGCGACGATGGTCGCGCCGCCGGGGGTTTCGGCGATGGCATGGGCGGACCAGAGCTTGTCGAACAGGCTGGGCATCAGGTGGCGGTCGCCAGCGCCAGGTGCGTGATGATGAATTCGGCGGGGCGGAGCGGGGCATGGCCGATCCGGATGACCAGCCGACCATTCGCGATATCGGCCGCGGTCATCGTGGTCGTGTCGCATCTGACGAAGAATGCCGCGTCGGGTCGGTCGCCGGCCAGCGCGCCCTGCCGCCACAGGTCGGTGAGGAAAGTGTCGGCAGCCTCGCGGACCCGGGCCCAGAGCACCGGGCCATTGGGTTCGAAGACCACCCATGCGAGGCCGCGCGTGATGGAAGCGGCGAGCATGGCGGCAAAGCGGCGGACGGGGATGTATTTCCAGTCGGGGTCGCTCGACAGGGTACGCGCCCCCCAGACCAGCGGGCCCTTGCCGGTGAAGGTGCGGATGGCGTTGATGCCCACGGGGTTGAGCAACTCCTGCTCACGGGTGGTGACGACGCTGGCCGCGGTGACATCCATGAGCGCGATATTGGCCGGCGCCTTCCAGACGCCGCGCTCGCTGTCGGTGCGGGCGATGGCGCCGGCGACGATGGCCGAGGGCGGTAGCATGGTGCCGCCCGTGGTGCGCAGCCAGGGCCAATAGAGCGCCGCGGCCGGGGTATCGAACCGCCGGCGCCAGTCGCGCAGCGCGGCGATCGATAGCCCGGCCGGCGCGTCGAGCAGCGCCATGCGATTGGACAGCGGCACCGCCGCCAGCGCAACGAGGGCCTCCATCGTCGCCCCGGCCGCCGCCGGGCGCAGCGCCTGGACATCGGGGGCAGCGATCAGCGCCGCGTCGGTATCGGCGAGGCCGGCGACCGGCGCGGCCGGGTCACCGTCAGGTGGGACCGCAGCGACATGCAGCCGGTCGCCGCCATTGGCGTAGAAGCCCCGCACCGCGGCCCACAACACGTTGGCGGTGCCGTCGGCCAGCACCGGCGCCGTCGACCAATAGCGCCCGAATTCTGCCGCCGCGGTGATGCCGTGTGCGGGCGGAACGGCACCCGGCACCGGCTCGGCGATACCGACGAAACCCGCGACGGCGGCGTCGAGCGCGGCGATCGGCGGCGGTGGCCCGCCGGTTTCCGCGATATAGACGCCGGGGGTGGTATATTCGGCCATCGCGCGACCTTAATCGCCCGTGCCGAGTCCCGCTAGAACCACAGGTCGCGGACGCAGCGGCCATCGGCGGGCAGGTCCTCGAAACTGTCGAGGCCATCGAAGCGGTCGATGGCGAGATCGGCGACCGCTTCGGGCGGGGCCAGCCGGACGTTGACGGCGATGCGGCGCCGGCCATCGGGCTCCAGCCGCAGCCCGCGCCAGGCGATGACGGCGGCACAGACCGGGCAGAAGCGGATTTCGAGGCTCGGGTCGGACTTGCCGATGCGGGTGTAGCGCGAACTGGCGCCGGTCAGCACGATGCGCCCGCCTTCATGGTCATAGGCCCAGAGCGCGCCATATTGGCGGCACAGCGTGCAGTTGCAGGCGGTGATCGAGCCGGGATCGCCCTCGAGGGTCCAGCCGGCGCCGCCGCAGTGACAGCTGCCGGTGAGCATCAGTGCAGCTTCAGTTTCGGCCGGACGACCTGGTTGACATGGCCGACGAGCAGCAGCGACAGGCCCTTCAGCCAGCCGTGGATGGCGATCAGGTGCATGCGGTAGAGCGAGGTGTAGACCAGCCGCGCCAGCCGGCCCTCGATGGCCATGCGGCCCCCGACGAGATTGCCCATCAGGCTGCCGACCGTCGTGTAGCGGGCGAGGCTGACCAGCGAGCCCTTGTCCTGGTAGACGAAATGGCGAAGCGGCTTGCCGTCGATCAGCGCGCGGATGTTGTGATAGGCGGTCGTCGCCATCTGGTGGGCGGCCTGGGCGCGCGGCGGGATCGGCTTGCCCTCCCCTTCCGGCACATAATAGGCGCAGTCGCCGATGGCGAAGATACGATCGTCGAGCGTCGTCTGCAGCGTTGCACCGACGACGAGCTGGTTGTTGCGAGTGGTTTCGAGACCGCCGATGGCCTTCAGGAAGTCGGCGCCCTTCACCCCGGCGGCCCAGACCTTCAGGTCGGCGGGGATCGTCTCGCCGTCCCTGGTGATGATGGCTTCCGCCGTCGCCGACGTGACCTGGGTGCCGGTCAGCACGCGGACGCCGAGGGCTTCCAGTTCTTCGGTGGCCGCGCCGGCAAGCTTTTCGGGCAGCGCCGGCAGGATGCGCGGCCCGGCCTCGATCAGCGTCACCTGCAGGCGCTTTTCATCGAAGACCTCGAGGCCGTAGAAGCCCAGCGCCGTCGCCGCCGAATAGAGTTCCGCGGCCAGTTCCACCCCGGTGGCGCCGCCGCCGACGATGGCGACCCGGGCATAGGCATCGGCGGTCGGGTCCTGGGTCATCGTCCGCGACACGCGCAGGCACTGGTTGAGCAGGCGCCGGCGGAAGCGATCGGCATCGGCGCGGGTGTCGAGCGACAGGCAATGTTCACGCACGCCCGGCGTGCCGAAATCATTGGACACCGAGCCCACCGCCATGACGAGATAGTCGTAGCGGATGCGGTGGCGCCCGATGACCTCGCTGCCGTCCTCGTCCCTGATCGGCGCGACGACGATCTGCTGCGCCTCGCGATCGATCGTTTCGAGCGCGCCGTCGAAATAGCGATAGCCCCAGCGATAGGCGTGGCCGCGATAGCCGACTTCATCGAGATTGGCGTCGAGCGACCCCGCAGCGACCTCGTGCAGCAGCGGTTTCCAGATGTGCGTCGAATTGCGATCGACGAGGATGATGTCGAAATCCTCGCGCGACAGATGGCCGCCGAGCTTGGCGACGAGCTCCAGCCCGCCGGCGCCGCCGCCGACGACGACGATCTGGGTCTTCTTGCCGTCTGGTCTTGTGCGCGGCATCGGGCCCCCTGCTCGTCCGCTCTCTAAGTAGCGAGGTCGGGGGCGTTTCTCAAAGCGGAAATGCCGCGGTGCAGCGATGATGACAGCAACGGGCTGGTGGGGCAGAACCGCAGGCATGCGCCGCGCCCTGACAATGACCGTCCTTGCCCTTTTGCTGGCGCTGCCCGGATCGGCGCGTCCGGCGCGGCAGCCGACCGCCGCCGAGCGTGCCGAAGCGGCGATGATCAAGCGGTTCGAGCCGCTGGCGATCGAGGATGCGCTGATCGACCAGCAGGCGCGCATCACCGCCGCGGTGGCCGCGTTGCCCGCTCATGCCGTCGGCGCTGAAATGCCGGTGCTGGCCATCGGCGGCCAGGGCTATCTGGCGCTGTTCGATCGCGAGGCGCGGCGGGCGGCAAAGGTGCTGGCGGCACGCGGCGGCGGCCCGGCGCTGGTGCTGAGCAACACGCCGGAACAGGTGGTGTCGGGGCTGCTCGCCTCGCGGCGGACGATGGCGCTGGCGGCGGCGGCACTCGGCCGGCGCGCGCGGCCGGGGGACACTCTGGTCGTCTACCTGACCTCGCACGGCGGCCCCGACGGCAGCATCGCAATGGACGCGCCCTATATCGAATTCGCGCCGATGACCGCGGTGGACCTGGCGCGGGCGCTGGACGCCGCCGGCTTCCGCCGCCGCATCGTCATCGTGTCGGCCTGTTATGGCGCCAGCTGGATACCGGCGCTGGCCAGCCCGACGACGATCGTGGTCGCCGCGGCGGCGGCGGACCGCACCTCGTTCGGCTGCGATGATTCCCGCGACCTGACGCTGTTCGGCGAGGCGCTGATCGGCGAACTCGGGCGGCCGGGCGTCTCGCTCGCGACGGGTTTTGCGGCGGCCAAGGCGCGGATTGCGGCGGAAGAGCGCGCGATCAGGATCACGCCGTCGCTGCCCGAGGCGCGGGTCGGCGCCGCGATGCAGGATTCATGGAACGGCGCGCCGGGCTAGCCAGCCCTCCGGCGCCGCCAGCGTTTCGACGGACCATGGGCTGACGTGGGGGCCAGCGGTCACATCAGGAACTTTTCCTCGACGATCCTGCCGTCGCGCACCGTGTAGAGGGCGATCTCCTCCATCTGGATGCGCTGGCCGCTTTCCTTTTGCGTCACGTCCATGGCCCAGTGGATGGCGAACTGGTCGCCGTTGACCCAGGGTCCGCGGGTTTCGACGCTGTGAACCTCGTGCGCACCGTTCCACCAGACGCCCTTTTCATGCACCGCCGCATGGCCTTGCAGCCGCGCCATCGGACCGTCCATAGCCTCCATGCTGACGATGTCGTCGGACCAGTATTTCTCGCCGATGCCGTCCAGATTGCCCGCCTTGGCCATGGCGACGACGTCGGCGGCGATTGCCTTGGTATCCATCATCCGGTTCCTTGCGCGATTCGGAACATAATAGGAACACATTTTCGACCATATGCCAAGGCCGACGAGATTCGACTTGCACGCCCGGCTTCGCTATCGCCCGCGGATGACCGAGATCACACCGCAGATCGTCGCCGAGCACGGCTTTACCCCCCACGAGTACGACCGCGTCGTCGCGTCGATGGGGCGGGTGCCCAACATGCTCGAACTCGGCATCTTTTCGGTGATGTGGTCGGAACATTGCTCCTACAAGTCGTCGCGGCTGCACCTCGCCAAGCTGCCGACCAAGGCGCCCTGGGTCATCTGCGGCCCCGGCGAGAACGCCGGCGTCATCGATATCGGCGACGGCGACGCCGCCATCTTCAAGATGGAAAGTCACAACCACCCGAGCTTCATCGAGCCCTACCAGGGCGCCGCGACCGGGGTCGGGGGCATCCTGCGCGACGTGTTCACCATGGGCGCGCGGCCGGTCGCCAACATGAACGCGCTGCGGTTCGGGGAGATCGACGCGCCCAAGATGAAGCACCTGATCAAGGGCGTCGTCGCCGGGATCGGCGGCTATGGCAATTGCGTCGGCGTGCCGACCGTCGGCGGCGAGACCAATTTCCACAGGGCGTACAACGGCAACATCATCGTCAACGCGATGACGGTCGGCATCGCCAGGCAGGACAAGATTTTCTACAGCGCCGCCGCCGGCATCGGCAATCCTGTCGTCTATGTCGGGTCGAAGACCGGGCGCGACGGCATCCATGGCGCCACCATGGCCAGCGCCGAATTCGACGACGCGAGCGAGGACAAGCGGCCGACGGTGCAGGTCGGCGACCCGTTCACCGAGAAATTGCTGATCGAGGCGTGCCTCGAGCTGATGGCGTCGGATGCCATCGTCGCCATCCAGGACATGGGCGCCGCCGGCCTCACCTCGTCGAGCGTCGAGATGGCGTCGAAGGGCGGCGTCGGGCTACGGCTCGACCTCGACAAGGTGCCGGTGCGCGAGGAGCGCATGACACCGTACGAGATGATGCTGTCGGAGAGCCAGGAGCGGATGCTCATGGTCCTGAAGCCCGGCCGCGAGGGTTTTGCGGAAAAGATCTTCCGCAAATGGGAGCTGGATTTCGCGGTGATCGGCGAAGTCGTCGAAGGCGGCAACCTGACGCTGATGTTCCATGGCGAAAAGGTCGGCGACATCCCGCTGGCGCCGCTCGCCGATGCCGCGCCGAAATATGATCGCCCCTGGGTGCCGACGCCGAAGCGCGCGGCGCTGGTGGACGTGCCGGAAAGCGCCGATATCGGCGCCGACCTGCTGACGCTGATGGCCTGCCCCGACCTCGCGTCGAAGCGCTGGATCTGGGAACAATATGACCACATGGTCGGCGCCGACACGGTGCAGCGGCCGGGCGGCGACGCCGCGGTGGTGCGCGTGCATGGCACCAAAAAGGCGCTGGCGATCACCACCGATTGCACGCCGCGCTATTGCTTCGCCGACCCGGTGGAGGGCGGCAAGCAGGCGGTGGCGGAGGCGTGGCGAAACCTGATCGCGGTGGGGGCGAAGCCGCTGGCGATCACCGACTGCATGAATTTCGGCGCACCGACACGGCCCGAGATCATGGGGCAGTTCGTCGGCTGCATCGAGGGCATGGCCGAGGCCTGCCGCGCGCTGGATTTCCCGGTCGTGTCGGGGAATGTGAGTTTGTACAATGAAACCAATGGCGTGGGCATACTGCCGACGCCGGCGATCGGCGGGGTCGGAGTGATTGCCGATTATAATCGGCAAATGACTTTGGGGTTCAAAGCCGAGGGCGAAAGCATTTTCGTCGTCGGTGCCGGCTCAGGAGAGCTCGGGCAGTCGATTTGGTTGCGGGAATGTCTCGGCCGCGAGGAAGGACCGCCGCCGCCTGTCGATCTCAACGCTGAGCTTTGGAGTGGCTGGGTAGTCAAGCAGCTGATCGACGAGGGCATTGCGACGGCGGTTCACGATATTGCCGATGGCGGCTTGGCCGTGGCGCTGGCCGAAATGGCGCTCGTATCGGGCATCGGTGCAGCGGTCTCCGCCCGCCACGACTTCATCCCCGAAGGATGGTGGTTCGGCGAAGACCAAGGCCGATATGTCGTTACCGTTGCTGATCCGGCTGCACTGGAAGGTTGGGCAAATCGTCAGGAGACACTCGATGGCGCTCAGCTGGATCGGCTGCGCCGGATTGGCGTGACCGGCGGATCGAGCTTGCATCTGGGCGCCGCCGTGGTGCCGCTCGATGACCTCCGCACTGCTTACGAAGGCGCGCTGCCAGCGCTGCTGAAAGGCGAACTTTAGCGCGTCATCCCGGCGCGGGCCCAGACCCATGAACCACGATCTTCGCCACGGGCAGAACTCGCCCGGGTGAACTGCTGATTCATGGGTCCTGCCCCTCGCCGGGATGACACCACCAAACACCCGCAATCTTGAAATCCCCCCAACCCGGGCCACATCATCCCGGCGGCATCCTGCCGCCGGAGTACGCCCTGCCCGATGGCCGCCACATACGCCTTTGATCGTGACGCCGCCCGCCGACTGATCGGTTCCGATCCCGCCGCCGCGCGCTTGCGGGTCGAGATGCTGGAGCGGGTTCTCGAACGCGCCTTTGTCATCCCCGGCATCAACCGTCCGGTCGGACTCGACGCCATCATGGGCGTGCTGCCGATCGCCGGCGACGCGCTCGCGGGGATCGTGGGCCTGTACCTGGTCTGGGAAGCGCGCAACCTCGGCATGCCGAAACGGACCGTGGCGCGCATGCTGGCGAATGTCGGCTTCGATACCGCCGTCGGCGCGGTGCCGCTGGTCGGCGACGTCTTCGACTTCCTGTTCCGGTCGAATTCAAAGAACCTGCGGCTGATCAAGCGGCATCTCGACAAGCATCACCCCGGCACATCGGTCATCGACGCGCGTTGACCCCCACGCCGCGGGTGGGCGGCACAGGCTTTTGAGGGCACAGGATGTTTTTCGTCGTCTTCGCCGTGGTCGCCATGCTGATCTTCGCCGTCGTGATGGCGGCGATGCTGCAATTGATCGGCTTTGCCGTGCTGATTGCGGTACTTGCGGTGCTGTTTGCCCTGATGTTCGGCGGCAGCAGTTCGACCTTCGCCATCGTCGCCGGCCTGGCCACGCTCGCCTGGCTGATGACCCGGCGCCGCAAGCGGCCGCTGCCGCCCTGGCAGCGCCGGGCGGAGCCTGCCGCGGCTCCCGCGCCCCGCCGGCGCGTCGCCGAAGCGGCGCCGCGCACCACCGACCCCGCACTCGCCGATGCCTGGAACGCGCTCGCCGGCCACGCCGATTGGGCGCGGAGCCGGGTGGCCGTGGCGCGGGCCAGTTGCGATCGGTTCCTGCAGCTCGCCGACCGGGCGCCGCTGCACAGCGAAGCCGCGGAACTCGCCATCCTCATCCGCAAGCGGATTCCGGAACATGTCGACGAGGCGCTGAGCAAGCTCGATCTTGCGACCTCAGCGGAGGCGCGGGCGCTGCTCGACGACGCGGTCACGACAGTCGAGAAGGTCGGCGCCCGGGCCGAGCGGCTGCGTGACACGCTGATGACGGCGGAAACGGCAGCGCTCGGTGTGCAACGTACGCACCTGTCGCGCCGCAGCGACAATGAACCGTTCACGCTGAACTAGTTCGAAGACCCTGGTTACTGACCGGCCCGCGCTCCGATGGTCGGGCGGCAACATGCCGTCATTCTGCAATTGCCAGCCTGTCATCCTTTGTCATCTTTGTGCCTCGGGGGGCAGAACGCGGGCGTTCGAGGTGCTTCATGGATTCCAGTCGGGTGGGTGCCATCGGCGCCGAGCTGCGGCAATATCCGACATTGCTTCGCCGGACGGTCGCAGGCGATCCCGTCAGTCGTCGCTTCGCCACCGCAGTGTTCACCGCCAACGCACTGGCACTCGGCGGCTATTTTCTGGCCCGACGGGCTGCGGGACTGCAGATCATCGAATTTCCGCCATGGCTGTCGATCGAGCGCGACGGCGGCGCCCTTGAAGTCCTGAACTATTTCCAGACGGTACTGGCTGCCGCGTTCCTGATTGCGACGAGCCTGGCATCGCGTCGGCCGCTGTACCTTGCCTGGGGCCTGTTGTTCCTGTTCATCGTCCTGGACGATTCACTCAAATACCATGAAACCGTCGGACGGATGCTCGTGGCCGGCCTGAACCTGCCGGCCGCGCCCGGGTTGCGCCCCAGGATACCGGCGAGCTGGGCGGCCGCTGCCGTGCTGCTGCCGGCCGTCGCCTTCTACCATTGGAAGAGCCCGTTGGCCGTATGGCGCCACGGCAATGTCCTGCTGTTCTGCTTCGTCGCGCTGGTGACGTCGGCGGTGGTGTCCGACATGATCCACATGATCCTGTCGCGCACGCCGCTTGCCGGGGCGATCGGCTTTCTGGAGGATGGTGGCGAACTGGTCGCCATGGCCTGCGCCTGCGCCTATGCCTTTGGGCTGATGCAGACGCACCGGCGCACCGCCGTCAGGCAAAATCCAGACCGATATCCGCTGCCGGCGCGCTCTGGGTGATGCGGCCGACGCTGATATAGGTGATGCCGGTTTCGGCGATGGCGCGGATGGTCGACAGGTTGACGCCGCCCGACGCCTCGGTGGGCACGCGGCCGGCGACCCGCGCAATGGCCTCGCGCAGCATGGCCGGCCCCATATTGTCGAGCAGCAGCCGATCGGCCCCGGCGGCAAGCGCCGGCGGGATCTGGTCGAGCGTGTCGACCTCCACAACCACGTCGCGCAAGCCTGCGGCCTTGGCGGCGCGCACCGCCGCTTCGACGCCGCCGGCGACGGCGATGTGGTTGTCCTTGATCATCACGCCATCGTCGAGGCGCATCCGGTGGTTGGTCGCGCCGCCCATGCGGGTGGCGTATTTTTCGAGCACGCGAAGCCCCGGCAAGGTCTTGCGCGTGTCGAGCAGGATGGCGCCGGTGCCGGCGATGGCATCGACATAGGTGCGGGTCATCGTCGCGATGCCGGTCAGGTGCTGCACGGTGTTGAGCGCCGAGCGTTCGGCCGTCAGCAGTGCGCGGGCATTGCCGCGGATGCGCATCAGGTCGGTGCCGGCGGGCACGGCCTCGCCCTCCGTCACCAGCGTCTCGATCGTGCAATCCTGATCGAGCGCGCGGAAGAAGGCGGCGGCGAGCGGCAGCCCGGCGACCGTCACCGGGTCACGGCTGTCCATTACCGCGGTCAGTATCGCATCGGCCGGGATGACGGCGGCGGAGGTTCGATCGCCGCCCGCGCCCATGTCCTCGGCCAGCGTCGCGGCGACGAAGGCGGCAGTGTCGAAACCGTCAATCACCCGTCACCCGCACCGGCGTCACCGACCCCGCCATCTGGAGCATGCGGTCGAGCGAAACCTTGGCCTTGACGCGCACATCCTCGGGCACTTCGATCTGCGGCTGCAGGTCGCGCAGCGCGATGTACAGCTTTTCCATCGTGTTCATGGCCATGAACGGGCACATGTTGCAGCCGCAATTGCCGTCGGCGCCGGGCGCGCCGATGAAGGTCTTGTGCGGCGCCTTCAGCTGCATCTGGTGGATGATATTGGGCTCGGTGGCGACGATGACGACCGGTTCGGAGCTGTTCAGCGCGTAATTCAGGATGCCGCTGGTGGCGCCAATGTAATGCGCCAGGTCGAGGATCGCCGCCGGGCATTCGGGATGGGCAAGCACCGGGGCGGCGGGGTGCTGCGCCTTCAGCTTCAGCAGTTCCGTCACCGAAAAGCGTTCGTGGACGATGCAGGTGCCGTCCCACAGCAGCATGTCGCGGCCGGTCTTGCGGTTGAGCCAGGCGCCGAGGTGCTTGTCGGGGGCGAACAGGATTTTCTGGTCGCGCGGCAGCTGGTTGATGATCTTTTCGGCCGAGGACGAGGTGACGATGATGTCGCTCTCCGCCTTCACCGCCGCCGAGCAGTTGATGTAGGTCAGGCTGATGTGATCGGGGTGGGCACGGCGGAAACGCGCGAACTCCTCGGGCGGGCATGAGTCCTCGAGGCTGCAGCCGGCCTTGAGATCGGGCAGCACGACGGTCTTTTGCGGGCTCAGGATCTTGGCGACCTCGGCCATGAACTTGACGCCGCAAAAGGCGATGACGTCGGCATTGGTTTCCGCGGCCTTGCGGCTGAGATCGAGGCTGTCGCCGACGAAATCGGCGATGTCCTGCAGCGCCGGGTCCTGGTAGTAATGCGCGAGGATGACGGCGTTTTTCTCGATGCGCAGCCGGTTGATCTCGGCTTTCAGGTCGAGGCCGGTCAGCCCTCCGGCACCACCAAGCGGGTTCAAGCGTGCGTCCATCGGGTATTCCTGCAACAGCGTCGTGATCGGGATATAGGGGGCCGAAACCGGCGCGTCACCTGCCGGCTCAGCGGAAGCTGACCGTGACCTTGGCCGTATCGAAGCCGGCGGCGTTCAGCGGCAGTACGAAAGTGCGTTGCACTGCCTTGGTCGCGGCGTCGCGGGCGAGTTCGGTCAGGGCCGGGGCGCGCGCCTCCGCAAGCAGCGCGCCGGCGACGCGGGCACGATTGGCGCTGTCGAGGGCGTTTTCGGCATCGGTCAGCGCGAACAGCACGGCGCCGTCCTTGTACTCGCGCATGGCGCCGAGATCGATTTCCGGCCCGGCGACGCGCGGCGCGGGGACGGTGATCGCCAGCGTCTGGGTCGCCGCATTCCAGGTGAGGTCGCCGGGGCCGACGCGGTTCCAGTCGATTTCATAGCGGACGTTGCCGGGCACGATCAGTGTCTTTTTCGCCGAGAACAGTCCGGCCAATCGCGTCTGTTCCGACGTGATGACCGCCGAAAACCGCGCCGTCAGCACGGTCAGCGTCGCCTGGCGCTTGACCGATTTCAGCGACGCCTCGGCGATGGTTTCGGGATCGGGGCCGCGGCCCAGCCAGCGGGCGAGGCTATTGCCCGTCAGCACGACCGCAGCAGCGCCGAGCAGCAGCCCGGCGACAAGCGCGACGACCAGCCAGCCGAGCCGCCTCATGCCAGCTGCCAACGATCGGCGGTGGCGGCGACGACGGCGCGATTGCGCAGGTCGATGAGATGGGCGAGCACCGAGCGGCCGGCGGCGGGGTGCAGCCGCTTGTCGACCATGGCGTACATCACCGCGACCATGGCGGGGATGGTCTGCGGGCCGTCGGCGAGCAGCTTCAATATCTGCGTCTCGCGCTGCTTCCGGTGGGTGATGAGGCCGCGCACGAAACGCTGCGGATCGGTGACCGGCTCGCCGTGGGTCGGATGGTAGATGACGTCGTCACGGTCGATGAGTTTCTTCAGCGACGCCATGTATGCCGCCATGTCGCCGTCTGGCGGCGCGACGACGGTGGTGCTCCAGCCCATGACATGGTCGCCGGTGAACAGCGCCTTTTCCTCGGGCAATGCGAAGCACAGGTGATTGGAGGTATGCCCCGGCGTGGCCAGCGCGGTCAGCGTCCAGCCCGGCCCCGAGATGCTGTCGCCATCCGCCATGATCGCATCGGGGGCATAGCTCGGGTCGAAGCCGGCATCGGCGCGCGGGCCGTCGTCGGATAGGACCAGCGGCGCGCAGCCGATGATTTTCGCACCCGTCGCCGCCTGCAGCGCGGGGGCGGCCGGGCTATGGTCCATGTGCGTGTGGGTGATGACGATATGGCTGACCGTTTCGCTGGCCAGGCTGGCGATCAGCGCGCCGACATGGTCGGGATCGGCCGGGCCGGGATCGATTACCGCTACGGTTCCGGTGCCGACGACGAACGTCCCCGTGCCGGTATAGGTGAACGGCGACGGGTTGTGCGCCAGCAGCCGGCGCACCAGCGGCGACCGCGGAACCAGCCGGCCCCAGGCGGCAGCATCGGGGTGGGCTGACAGGTCCATGGCCGACATGTGGCAGGCCCCGCCGGCAATTTAAAGCCTGCAGCCTCGCAAAAGCCCGCGGTTGCCCGCCCAAGGCATCTGGTTTAGCCCCGGCGGCAACCAATCGGGGCGATCGCCATGCAGCATTTCGACATCGTCATCGTCGGCGCCGGCCATGGCGGCGCCCAGGCCGCGGTGCAGCTGCGGCAACTCGGCTTTGCCGGCAGCATGGCGATGATCGGCGACGAACCCGAGTTGCCCTATGAACGCCCGCCCCTGTCGAAGGAATATCTCTCGGGCGACAAGGATTTCGAGCGGATGCTGATCCGCCCGGCGGCGTTCTGGGCCGAGCGCAACGTGACGATGCTGACCGGGCAGCGGGTGATCAGCATCGATCCCGACGCGCGGCTGGTCAACACCGACGATCGCGAGGCGCTGGGCTATGGTGACCTGGTCTGGGCCGCGGGCGGCGCGCCGCGGCGGCTGACCTGCGAGGGCCATGACCTGGCCGGCATCCACGCCATCCGCACCCGCGCCGATGTCGACCTGTTGAAGACCGAGCTGGCGACGACGCGCCGGGTGGCGATCGTCGGCGGCGGCTATATCGGGCTGGAGGCGGCGGCGGTGCTGGCCAAGCTCGGCAAGCAGGTGGTGGTGCTCGAAGCGCTCGATCGCGTGCTGGCGCGGGTGGCGGGGCCGGCGCTGTCGGCGTTCTACGAGGCCGAGCACCACGCCCATGGCGTCGAGATCCGCACCGGCGTCATGGTGACCGGCATCATCGGCAAGGACGGCCGCGCCGCCGGGGTGCGGCTGGCCGACGGCGGCAGCATCGATGCCGACATGGTCGTCGTCGGCATCGGCATCGTGCCGGCGGTGGCGCCGCTGACCGACGCCGGTGCCGCGGGCAGCAACGGCGTCGATGTCGACGACCATTGCCGCACGTCCCTGCCCCATGTCTTTGCCATCGGCGACTGCGCCGCGCACGACAATGCTTTTTCCGGCGGCGCGCATATCCGTCTCGAATCGGTACAGAATGCCCACGACATGGCGGCGGTGGTGGCAAAATTGCTGACCGGCGCGCCGAAACCCTATCACGCGGTGCCGTGGTTCTGGTCGAACCAGTACGACCTGCGGCTGCAGACGATGGGGCTGTCGATCGGCCATGACGCGACCGTGCTGCGCGGCGACCCTGGGGCGCGCAGCTTCAGCGTCGTTTATCTGCGCAACGGCAAGGTCATCGCGCTCGATTGCGTCAATGCGGTCAAGGATTACGTCCAGGGCAAGGTGCTGGTCGAAAAGGGCGTCGCGGTTGGCCCGGTGGCGCTCGCCGATACCGCCGTGCCGTTGAAGACCTGGCACCCCGCCTGACCATGCGCGGGCTGTCGGTCGACATCGCGACAGCGGCCGAACGCCCGGTCGTCGACAATCTGGTCCAGCTCTATATCCACGACTTTTCGGAGCTTTACGCCGGCACGCCGCGCAGCGATCTCGCCGGCGACGGCCGCTATGTCGTCGATATCCCGCTCGATCGCTGGTGGGACGGCATGCCCGACCATGTACCGCTGCTGCTGCGCGTCGATGGCCGGCTGGCGGGTTTCGCCTTGCTCAACGCCAGCCCCCACGGCCGCGCACCGGTCGACCGCAACATCGCCGAATATTTCGTCGTGCGGAAATATCGCCGGGCCGGCGTCGGCACCGCTGCGGCGCATGCGATCTTCGACCGCTGGCCCGGCCGCTGGGAGGCGGCGGTGATGCGCGAGAACGTCGCTGCACGCGCATTCTGGGAACGCTGCATCCGCTCGCATCCCGGCACACGCGACGTCGTCATCGGCGACAGCAGCAATTTCACCTGGAACGGGGCGGTATTCCGCTGGCTGATCGTGCCCGTCTGACACGCGCCTGACATATTGCCCGGTTTGCGCGGGAGCTTGGCTCGGCTAGGCTGACGCAAACGTCAATTGGGGAGAATGCCGGTGGCAAGAGCTGGCACGGAGCAATGGGACTTCATCATCGTCGGCGCCGGATCGGCGGGCTGCGTGCTCGCCAACCGGCTGTCGGCCGATCCCGGCACAAGGGTGCTGTTGATCGAGGCCGGCGGCAAGGACAACAGCATGATGATCCAGATGCCCGGCGGCATCGCCCAGATCATCCCGCCCGAAAAGACCAGCCCGTTCGACTGGGGTTTCTGGACGGTGCCGCAGACCGAGATGAACAACCGACCGCTGTACTGGCCGCGCGGCCGGGTGCTCGGCGGCTCGTCGTCGATCAACGGCATGGTCTATATCCGCGGCCATTCGAGCGATTACGACCGCTGGGCGCAACTGGGGCTGACCGGCTGGGGCTGGCAGGACGTGCTGCCCTATTTCCGCAAGGCGGAGGACAGCGAGCGCGGGTCGGACGAATTCCACGGCGTCGGCGGACCGCTGCACACGTCGCGCAAAGGCGCGTTGCCCAATCCGCTCAACGCCACTTTCCTCGAGGCGGCGAGCCAGGCCGGCTATCCGCGCACCGACGACTTCAACGGCCCGCAGTTCGAAGGCGCCGGTTTCTATGATGCGACGATCAAGGAGGGCAGCCGTTTTTCGGCCGCCAAGGGCTATCTGACGGCGGCGGTGAAGGCACGGCCGAACCTCGAAATCCGCACCGGCATCCAGGTCGACAAGGTCGATTTCGAAGGGCGCCGCGCCATAGGCATCAGCTATCGGCGCGCCGGTCGCACCGAAACCGCGCGGGCTCGCGAAACCATCCTGTGCGGCGGCGCGGTCAATTCCCCGCAGCTGCTGATGCTGTCGGGCATCGGCCCGGCCGCGCATCTGCAGGCGATGGGCATCCCGGTCGTTCACGACAGCGCCGATGTCGGCGGCAATCTGCAGGATCACCTCGACATGATCGTGCAATGGGATTGCACCCAGGCGGTGACCCTCAACGGCAATGCCAGCTTTGTTGCCAAGATGCGGGCCCTCAGCGGCTGGGTGTTCGGCAAGACCGGCAATGGCGCACACATGCCGACGCCGAGCGGGGCCTTCCTGTCGAGCCGCGAGGGCCTGGCGGCGCCCGACCTGCAGATCCATTTCATGCCGTATCGCGGCCAGCCGCACGGGCGCGGCAAGATGAGCCCGGTCCATGGCTATCAGATGCACATCTGCCAGTTGCGGCCCGAAAGCCGCGGCACCGTGCGGCTGACGTCCCCCGATCCGCTGGCCTTTCCGGCGATCGACCCGCGCTATCTGACGGCGCCGGAAGATGTCGAGACGCTGTACCGCGGCGTCGAGATGGCCCGGCGGATCGGTGCCCAGCCCGCCTTCGATGCCTATCGCAAGTCCGAGGTCTGGCCCGGCGCCGCGGTGACCGGACGCGACGCCGTCGTCGCCGCGATGCGCGAATGGGGCGAAACCATCTACCACCCGGTCGGCACCTGCCGGATGGGCGCCGATGAGGCGGCGGTGGTCGACGGCCGGCTGCGCGTCAACGGCGTCGAGGGACTGCGCGTCGTCGACGCCTCGGTCATGCCCTATCTCGTTTCGGGCAACACCAATGCCCCGACGATCATGATCGCCGAAAAGGCGGCCGACCTGATCGCCGAGCGCCGTACGCTCGAACGCAAGCTGGGGCTGGCGGCGTGACCGCCACGCCGTTCGAGATTCCGGTCAACGAGGCCGAAGTCGCGTGGATTCGGGATCGGGTCGAGGCGTTCCGGTTTTTCGAGGAGCCCGAGAACGCCGGTTGGGCGCATGGCGCCAATCGCGCCTATATGGAAACGTTGCGCCGCTACTGGCTCGACAGCTTCGACTGGCCGGCCGCTGTCGCCCGGCTCAATCGCCATCCCCAGGTGCGGGTCGATGTCGGCGACGGTTACCGGCTGCATGCGATCCATCGGCGCTCGTCTCGGGTCGACGCGCGGCCGCTGCTGATCGCTCATGGCTGGCCGGGGTCGATCCTGGAGTTCGACGCGATCATCGAGCGGCTGGCCGAGCCCGAAGACCCGACGCAGCCGGCGTTCCATGTCGTGGCGCCATCGCTGCCGGGCTATGCCTGGTCGGACCGGCCAAAGAACCCGATGGGGCCGCGCGCCGTTGCCGGGCTGTACGACACGCTGATGTCCCGGCTCGGCTATGACGATTATGTCTATCAGGGCGGCGACTGGGGCTGTGTCATCGGCGGCTGGATCGGGCTGGACAGCAGCACGGTATCGGCGATCCACCTCAGCGGCTTTGGACTGCGCCCGGCGGACATGAGCCCCCGGACGCCCGAGGACGGTGCCTGGCTGCAGAAAGCGCTGGTCACCCGCGATACCGAAACCGCCTACCTGCAACTGCAAGGCACCAAGCCGCAGAGCCTGGGTTTCGCCATGATGGATTCGCCGATGGGGGTCGCCGCCTGGTTCGCCGAGAAGTTCGTCGGCTGGTCCGACGTGCCGGGCCAGTCCGACGATCCACCGTTCAGCCATGACCAGATGCTGACCAACATCATGATCTATCTGACGACCCGCAGTTTCCTGACGGCGACATGGATTTATCGCGGCATGTTTCTCGAAGGTGGCTTCGCGATCCCCGAGGGCCGGCGCATCGAGACACCGACGGGGGTCGCCGCCTTCCCGCGTGACCTGCTGGCGTTTCCGCCGCGGGCGATGGTCGAGCGCGGCTACAATGTCGTCCATTGGACCGACATGCCGCGCGGCGGCCATTTCGCCAGCATGGAGGAACCCGAGCTGTTCCTGGCCGACCTCAGGGCCTTTGTCGCCGGCTTGTGATCGATGCCACGCCCGAATGGCGGGTCGAGCCGGGGCTGCTCGATTACCCCGAGGCCGTCGCCGCGATGGAGGCGCGCGTCGCCGCGATCCGTACCGGCACCGCGCGGGAACTGGTCTGGCTGGTCGAGCATCCGCCGCTCTACACTGCCGGCACCAGCGCCGAAGCCGCCGACCTGCTGGCCCCGGATCGCTTCCCGGTCTTCGCCACCGGCCGCGGCGGGCGCTACACCTACCACGGCCCCGGCCAGCGGGTGGTCTATGTCATGCTCGACCTCGATCGGCGCGGGCGCGACATCCGGCGTTTCATCGCGGCACTGGAGGGCTGGATCATCGCCGCTCTCGCCGATCATGGGGCCACGGGCCGGACCATCGACGGCAAGGTCGGCGTCTGGGTCGACACCGCCGCCGGAGCGGCGAAGATCGCCGCCATCGGGGTCAGGGTGCGCCGCTGGGTCAGCTACCATGGGCTGGCGATCAACGTCGCGCCCGACCTGGCGCATTTCAACGGCATCGTCCCGTGCGGGCTGGCGGAACCGGTGATCAGCCTCACGGCGCTCGGCCGCAGCGGCAATCTGGCCACCATCGACCGTGCCTTGGGGGCGCACCTGCCGTCGATGTTGGCCGCGCTTGCACCCGAAAACCGCTCGATTTCATCTTCGTGACAGCAAAGTCATCATGGCGCTTGAGGGGAACGGAAATTCTGCTAATGTCTACCTCGGTTGGGGGATAAGGGCTGAACCGACCCAACTCGTCCTGGGTCCCGGGATTCACCAAAAGGAGTTTTACAATGGCTGATATCGTTTCGAAGCTGAAGACCGCCGCCCTCGTTGCCGGCGTTGCCATGTTCGTCGCTGCCTGCGGCGAAAAGGCTGCTGAAACCAGCACCACGACCGAAACCTCGACGACCACCGAGACGGTTGCTCCGGCCGACACCATGGCTCCTGCCGCCGATGCCACCACTTCGGACGCCATGGCGACTGCTCCGGCCGCCGGCGCTGCCGACGCCGCCGCTCCCGCCGTCGACGCCACGTCGACGACGACGACGACGACGGAAACCTCGACGACCGAGCAGAAGTAAGCTCGACATCGTCGCTGCGTAAGTTAGGAAAGGGCCGCCGCGAGGCGGCCCTTTTTTTGTTGAAGTTGGGGAAGGAACGATAATGAGCCTGGAAGCGATTACCGAGCAGATGAAGAGCCGCATCGGTGCCGGCGGCAATTTCAAGAAGTCGGTGAAATTCGATTTCGGCGACGACGGCCTGGTCCGGATCGACGACAAGGTCTCGCCCGCCATCGTCGATAACGAGGATGCGCCGGTCGATTGCACCGTCAAGGTTTCGATGGCCGATTTCATGGACATCGCCAGCGGCAAGCAGAATGCCCAGATGGCATTCATGATGGGCAAGCTGAAGATCGACGGCGACATGTCGGTCGCGCTGCAGCTCGGCAGCATCCTGGGCTGAACAATTCGTGGGACAGATGTGACCTGATCAACCGCACCGGGCATGGCCATGCCGTGCCCGGTGCGCCCGTCACCCTGTCCCTGGGGAAAGCATGATGCGTCGCTTACCGCTTACGATCGCCCTCGTCGTACTGGCCGGCGGCCAGCCGGCCCTTGCCGCCCCGAAAAAGTCGCCGGCAAAGGCAAGCCGGCCCACCGTGAAACCGGCAGCCAAGCCCCCTGTGCCAGTGCCGGTCGAGCCGCCGAAGCCGATGGGCTTCATGGTTCCGAAGGTCGTTGTGCTCCGCAACCCGACACCCGTGGAAACCGAGGCCAATGCGGTTTGGAACGTCCGCGCCGCCTTGAACGTCGCCGCATTGCAGTGCCAGTTCTCGCCGTTCCTTTCGACCGTCAAGAACTATAACGACCTGTTGCGGCACCATGGCGAGGAACTGACCCGGGCGCAGGCCACGATGGTGGCGCATTTCCGTCGCTACGACGGTGCGCGTGCGGCCAACAGCTTCGATCAATATACGACACGGACCTACAACAGCTATTCGACGCTCGATGCGCAGTACAAGTTCTGCGAGGCCGCCGGCCGGGTGGGCCGCGAGGCGCTTGCGATCCCGAGGGGGAAACTGGGCGCTGCGGCGTTGCGGCTCAGCGGGGAAACCCGCAGTGCACTGAACGAACAGCCGTTGTCCCCGGCGCTGGCCCTGGTGCCGATGGAACTGCTGGTCATCGACCCGATCACGGAGCCCTGACGGCTCCCTGGTGCTCGCGGGCGCCACATGACAACTGACACGACCGACCCGCCTGTTACCACAGGCGGGTTTTTCGTGTCGGGCGGAGCCGAAGCCAAGCCGCGATGTCGTTCGGACAAAGAAAAAGGGCCGCTCCCGAAGGAGCGGCCCCAATTCCTGACGTTGGCCAGCCTTACTGCGGAGTGCAGGGGCCGGTCGACTGTGCCGGAGCACCGCTGAAGGTGATTTCCACGCGACGGTTCTGCGGTTCGCGCACACCATCGGCGGTATCGACCAGCGGACGGCTTTCGCCGAAGGCTTCGGTGACGATCGACGTATCGGGCACACCCTTGGTGGCCAGATAAGCCTTAACGGCGTCGGCGCGACGCTGCGACAGGCGAACGTTGTAGTCGTCCTTGCCCGACTTGTCGGCGTGACCGGCAAGCGCAACGCTGGTCTGGCCAGTCGCGGCATACTGCTCGGCAGCCCGGTCGAGGATCTGGGCGGCTTCAGCCGTGATCAGCGAACGATCCCAATCGAAGAAGACCAGGAACGGACCCGGCGTGACCGCAGCAGGCGGGCACGGCGGCAGCGGCGCAGGGGCCGGAGCAGGCGTGGGAGCCGGCGGCGGCGGCGGCGGCGCTTCGGGTTCGAAGAAGTTATACGCCAGCGTCAGCATGAGGCTGTGGCTGCGATAACGCGTTTCGGTCTCCAGGCCATTGGTCGTGAAGGTGTTCACGTTGGGCACGTTGAAGAAACGATACTTCAAGCCAATGTCGACATGGTCGGTGATCGGCTTGTAGACGCCGGCCAGGACCTGCCAGGCAAAGCCCGTGTCGCTGTCGTCGATGAACGTGTTGCCGAACTTCGCGGTCTGGTACTGCGCGTGCTGGACACGAGCGATACCGGCACCACCGCCGATGAAGCCGCCGACGTCGCTGCCCTGGCCGCCGAAATCGAACAGGCCGTTGGCCATGAACGAAAGCACGCGAGCGTTGCCGTCTGCGGCGTCGGTGTTCACGCCGAGCGCGGGGACGGCGATGTTGCCCTGCGACAGGCGGATGGCGGGAATGGCTTGCTCGATCGTCACGACGTCAAGGTTGGTGTCCTTGTACGCAACTTCGAATTCGGCGCGGAAGAAGCCGAAATCATAACCGATATTGCCACCGACATCATAGCCGATCTCGTGGCGGGCACGAATGCCGTCTTCGACGACGGTCCCGCCTGCACCCGGACGGGTGATGTCGAAAAGCTCGTTCTGGACCAGAGTGGCACCAGCTTCGGCACCAACGTACCAAGACTTATCTCGGGCCAAGGCCGGCCCAGCAAGCGCTGTAGTGGCAAGCGCCACTGCGACAGCAATCTTACGCATTGTCATCCCCTTTCAACTCCGTGTTTCTCTCGAACTGCCTGAACGCTCTACCCCAGCCAATCGGACAGGTGCAAGAGGCGATTGCGACAAGGTGTGACCCCTGAGCAACAGTCGAAAGGGGAAAGGTGCGCTCCTTCAGCCTTCAGAGGATGATAGCCTGACCTTGCAGCGCCGCGATCAATGCCGCAAGCGCCGCGCGCGCTTCGGCATCGACGACGGCGCCACCGGTCGGCGGCGCAACCACCACGGCCGGCGCCGCCAGCACCTGCCGACCGCCGATGGCAAGGCCGGATGCCGGCCAGCCCCCTGTCGACCAGGCGCCGTCGAACACCGAAAACACACCCTCGTCGACGATCCAGGCAAGGCAGCCGCGAACCGGATCCGTGAAAATCCAGCCGAAGCCGTCATGGCTGGCAAGCTTGCCCTCCTGCCCTGTCCAGATCCCCGATGCCGGACTGTCGACGATGTAGCTCAGTCCCGGTGTCGGGCTCCCCGGCGGGGAACCAAGGCCGCGCGTCGCGACACCGACCTGCAACAGTCGATCGATAACGGTCAGCGCCTCATTATGGGTGATTTCCTTCTGGGCCTGGCCGGCACTGAGCAACGGCAGCCGATGGCGGGGGGTCTCGTCCATGTCGATGGTCTCCGATGTCAGAGGATTGTCGCGGTCGCTGCGGGTCCGGGTCCGACGCTGCTGCTCAACTGCCGGACGGCGATCGTGACGACAGCCCCGCCGCCGTCCGCAATCCGATCGGCGGCGCCATAGGTGTAGGTCGGCACCCCGGTGACGATGTCGCGGACGGGGCGGCCATCGAGCGAGACGGCCACAGCATAGGCCTCGATTGCCTCGCCGAGCGGCGCGTCGACACAGTCCGACCAGCCGAACCCGGCGCGGCTGCGGCGAATCCAGGTTGCATGCACCGCGTCGCCTGCTGCGACCAGTCGCAGATGCACCGGCGCCAGCGGCAGTAGCGCCCGCCCGGCGGCGCCGCCGCTGGTCGGCGGCGTCTCGCCGTCGCCGGCACCGATGGGCCTGACGGCATAGCGCCGGCCGATCGCCTC
This sequence comes from Sandarakinorhabdus sp. DWP1-3-1, assembly GCF_049896705.1. Lineage (NCBI taxonomy): Bacteria > Pseudomonadati > Pseudomonadota > Alphaproteobacteria > Sphingomonadales > Sphingosinicellaceae > Sandarakinorhabdus > Sandarakinorhabdus sp. DWP1-3-1. The sequence goes on from NZ_JAFCUV010000001.1 coordinate 1,585,941, forward strand.
CAGCGGCGGATCGAAGGGCAGCAGCGCCGCCGCATCGAGCAGCACGAAGCGCTCGCCCGCGGTATGGCCTCCGATGGCTGCCTCTGTGCCGCGGCGGCCGCGCAACAGTCCCGACAGTCGGAACACGCGGTCCGGCAGCGGCTCGACCTCGGAAAACTGGATGATCTCGTCGCCTATCAGTGCAAGGTTGCTGCCGGCGAGGACCGACAGTTGCGAACGGGGTTCGAGCCAATCGCGTTCGGACAGCAGGCGCACGTCGACGCTCGAAAATCGGTCCCAGCGCTGCGCCGGGCCGGGCGTCAGCGCGCCGATCGCGACACCCATCGGCACCCCGCCCTCCACCACGCCGATGGCCGCATAGCTGGCACCATCGTCGCCGCTCGCCTCGATGCCCGCACGCCGCCAGCCCGGTGCTACACCCGCCGCGGCGACCCATAAGCGCGGCAGCACGGGCACTTCGCCCGGAAGGCCGGGCAGGTCGAGCAGCTGGAGCTCGGTCGGGCCGCTTGCCCCATCGTCAAAAACCAGCACGCGCCCGCCATCGACGGCCCGCACCGGCTGCGTCAGCGCCTCGACCCGCTCGAGGTCGAGCGCCATCACGAACTGCTCGAACCGCAACTCGCGGACCCGCCAGACCGTCGCGTCGTCGTCGATCCGAACCAGGTCACCGGCGCCGAGCCCCAGATGGCGCCAGGGCAGCCGCACCGTGGCGCGCACCCGCGCGGCCCGATTGGCGGTCAGCAGTCGTGCCGCCAGCGCCTTGGCCTCTTGCGGCGCCATTGCGGCAGCGAACGACTGCTGCTCCAGGCGGCCCGCGACATCGCGGCGGCTGCGTTGCAGGCCGATCTGGTAATCGCGGCTGGTGTCGTAGAATGCCACCTCGACGGCGCCGACCAGGCCTTCGCCGCCCAGCCGCCGGCGCCGCTCGCGCGCCGACGTCCCCAATGCACCGGAACTGTCGCAATCGGCTGCCGGGATTTCGGTCACCCCGCCTCCCGCGCCACGGACCTCCATGGCCTGACCGGCGGCAAGGGTCGCCGATGCCATCTCGACCAGCGGCGCCAGCGCGTCGGCGCTGCTGCCGCTGCGGCCGGCATGGAACCCGGCGATATCGGGCAATTCCCCCGAAACGCCGACCCGCGGTCGCCCGTCGACAGTGCCGAGCGCCGTGATCGCCGTCGCGGCGACCGACCCGCCGGCGGCGTCAGCGACGATTTCAAAGGTCAGGTTGGGAATGCGGTTGCCGTAGTCGCCGAGCGGCAGGTCCTCGAACACGGCATAGGCGGTGCCGCGATAGGCCGGAGTGCCGCCCGCGCCTTCGGCAGCAGCGATAAGCGGGTCCACGTCCTGGCCCTCGCTGCCGCAGTGCAGGCGCATGATGATCGGCGTGGTGAAGACGCCGGCGGCATCGCGGATCAACTTGCCATCGGCCCAGATGCGCTCGACGCCGACGATCTCGCGGCCGGCCAGCGCCACGGCAAAGGATGCCGAATAGCTGTAGTTGGTCGTCGACGGCCCACGCTTGCCGCCACCGCTGCGGGTCGCGGTCTCGGCGACGCCGCTGGTCCAGACCAGGTTGCCGGCGCTGCGCATGCGGCCGGCGATGAACGGGATAGGTTCACCATAGGCGGCGCTCTGGATGGCCAGATTGCCGATGCGGCCGACCTCGCGCGCCTTGCCGCCGCCGCCGAATACGGCGCGGTCAACCGCGCCGCCGACGAAGGTGCCGATCAGGCCGCCGAGCGGTCCGCCGAAGATGCGGCCGACAGTGCCGAGAACGAGTGTCGCCATCAACAGTCTCCAGGCAGGCGCCAGACGCCGATCAGCGTCCAGCCGGCATCGATCGGGCCCTCGACGACGCGGCCAAGGCCGGCATGGGCATGGACGGCACCAGCCGGCGTCACGATGGCGAGATGGCGCTGCCGCGCCGCCGGGGCGAGCACCAGGATGTCGCCCGCCGCTGCACACGGCACGACACGGCAGCCGGCATCGGCCAGCGCCGCAACAAGCATGCCGGCCGTCTCGCCTGACAAGGCATAGGCCGGCACCGCCACCGGCACGACCCCGGCGGCCCGCGCCGCATGGAGCACGACCCCGACGCAATCCAGCCCGAGCCCCGGCGTCCGCCCCTGCGGCCGAAAGCGCGTGCCGACGCAGGCCCGGGCCGCAGCCACGACGGCCGATGCGGGTGCCGAGGTCACAGGCCCGGAAACCGGGTCAGCACGTCCCCGCCGGGCACATGCGGTTCGCCACGAAAATTGGCGGCGTTGGCGAAGCGTTCGACGCAGGTGACAAAGCGCTTGTCACAGCCTTCCCGCAACGCGACTGCGGTCCCTGGCGCCAGCATCAGCGCCTCGTCCAGGACCAGCCAGTCGTCATCGGCAGCAATCGCCCGGCGCTCGATGCCGGCACCATCCCCCGATACCACGCGCACCCGTCCCTCGATGAAGTCCCCGGCCCGAACGGCATCGATCCCGTCGAAGCGCACCCGCTCGCCGTCACCCTCGAGGACCACCCACCGCACCCACCGCCCGCGCATGTCGACCCGGCAGCGCCGATCGCCCAGTTCGGCACGGCACTCGGGCGAACAGCTTTCGATGCGCGTGCTCGCCAGTGCCGCCGTCGGACCGCGCAGGGTCGCCGAAAAGCCCCGGTCGGGCCCGGTGCCGGTCTCGATCGTGCCCAGCGTGCCGCGCGCCAGCAGCTGCCGACCTTCGTCAGGCGCCTGCCAGTCGATGAGGAACAGCTCGACCGCGGCACCGTCGAAGCGACCCGCGGCCAGGTCCGCCGCGGTGATCGCATCGGCGCTCAGGGCGCCGGCGACGTCCATCGTATCGATGTCGAGCCCGTCGCTGCTCGCCACCGCCGACGGCGCCATGCCCGGCGCACTGTCGTAAATCATCCCGCCGATCGCGAGTGGCCGGTCATGTGTCGTGAAGCCCAGCGCCACCCCATCCGGCCGCACGATCCGCCAGCACAGCGCCAGGGCGGTCAGCTCCGCAGCCAGCCGCGCGCCGAGTCCTGCATCAGGCATCGTTCAATCCTCCCGCATTTCGACAAGCGGTACCGACGGCAGCTCGCCGGCGCGCCAGCCGGCGATCGACACATCGATGCGATCGGTCGCAAAGCGCACCGGCACATCGAAGCGGAATCCCGCGGTGATGACCGCCCCGGCGGCCGGCGCCGCCTCGAAATCGACATTGCCGCCGGGTGCGAGTGTCCAACCGCTGAACCGGACGTTGCCGTCGACCGCGATACGCACGCTCTCGGCCAGCGGCCGGCTGATGCGGCGGGACTGCAGCGTGTCAGTGTCGCCATACGTCTTCATCAGTGCAAAGCGTGTCCTGCCGCCGTCTCCGGTGCCGATCACCTGGTCGAGCGCCGACACCCCCTCACCACCTGACGCCGTGCTGTTGTCGAGCGGGTCGGTGAAGCGAAAGCCATGCGCCTGCCCGCGTCGCGCGCGAAAGAACGCGATCAGGGCGCTCAGGTCGGCCTCCGACCTTATGCCGAGCCCCGCGTCATAATATTGCCGGGCGTTGCTCCACTGGCTGTTGCGCTGTTCATGGCCGGAGCCGGTGACGACGACCTGGGTCGAAAACTCCGGCCCGCCGGTGGCGCCATAGCCGAGCTCGAGCGGAAACAGCACGTCGTGAAAGGCGATCATCGCGATATCTCCGTCGCTGTCGATGCGAAAGGCCGTGAAGCCGAAGCGGGCGACCTGCGGCCAAGCCCAGACGAAAGTTTCGGCGACACCGCGCGCCATCGCGACCGCTGCCGCATCGGCGATGGCCGGCCAGTCACCGGCGGCGGTCGCGAAGCCGGAAAAATAATGCTGCTGCGCCACCGGATAGCCGAGCCGGTCCTGCACCACCGATCGCGCCCGCGCCTGGCCGCCGAAGTCGCCCGAGGTGACGAAATCATAGTCTTCCAACTGCAGCACATCGAAGGCCGGTGAGGCCCAAGCCAGTGGCAGATTGGCCCGGATCAGCTCCGGCGCCGCGGCATTCAGCACCTGTGGCGCATAGAACAACAGTAGCGTCTCGGCCCCAGGCGCGGCGGCCGTCACCGCATCGCGCAGCGCCAGCGTCGCCGTGCCGAGCAGCGCGCCGCACCAGTCCAGCCAATTGCGCTCCGCCGCTGTCGCGACCGCGCGAATGTCCGTGATCGCCGGCGGCACCTCGCCCCTATCGGCAAGGTAGCGTGCCTTGGTCGCCGCATCGTAAAGGCATGGCACATGGTCGGGCCCGACCCACCACCATGGCTCGCCGATCTGGAAGCGCGGCGCCGCCCCGGCCGCTACGGCAATGCCGACCAGCGCCACCGCCGCCGAATGCAGCCAGGCCATCGCCGTGCCGTTGGCGGGCGACAGCAGCGTCGACGGCGGCACATAGCCGGTCAGCGCCCGCGTGCCCCCTGTGCTGCGCTGCGCCCACGCCGCCGGGCAATGCTGGTCGAGCAGCTCGAACGACAGCGACATGATCGGCGCAAAGCCGAGCGCCACCGCCCGCGCGATGAAATCCGCATGCCACGCCGCCGCCGGTGCGCAGACCGGCACCGCCGGGTCGGCAAGATAGGCCGCTTCCCCCGCATCCCACCGCAGCCCCGGGAAGTGGCTCATGCCGACGTAGTGCACAAGCGAGCCGCGATAGCCGAGCGCGAACATCGCCTCGACCAGCCGCTCGGGCGTCTGGTTGTAGCTGTCGTCATAGCCGCTGCAGATCCGCAAGGCATGCGGCGGCAGCAGCGCGTCACCGGCGCGCAGCATCGATCTCGGCCCGTCGCAGCGGATATCGCTGATCGTCACCCGGCCCGAAACCGGCTCCGCCAGCGGCGCATCGCTGCCGTCATGGCCCGGCGGGACCAGCGAGATGAACATCCGCTCGATCGCCCGCGGCCACACCGGATCGGCCTCGTCCGGCAACAGGAACCCGCCCGCCAGCGCGTCGAAATCCAGCCGCACCGCGGCATCGCTGCCGATCCCGACCGCATGGTTCCACAGCCGCACATACCAGCTGCGCGCCACGCCGCCCGCATCCTCGCCCTCGATGGTCAGCACCGGGCCGTCGACCGCGTCGAGCGGCTGCACCGCCCCCGTCGACTGCCAGCGAAACGCCAGCGTCGTGCCGCGATAATCCCGCGCCGTCTCATAGGCGAGCAGCGGATGGCTCCAGCGGTCCGCCGATTCCCAGATCAGCCCGGCGAGGTCGTTGCGGCGCAGGAAGGTGACATCGACCGCGACCGCATCGGCGCCGACCGTCGTCACCGCCGCCATCATCGGCCGCGGGAAGTCGACCGTCCAATAGCGCGGATCGAAGCGCTTGATCCATTGGTGCCGCTGCTGGTCGGCGGCGGTCGCCAGCCAGTGCCGCATCATGCGTCGACCCTTGCCATCGCCTGGCGCACGGCGCGCGCGACCTGGGCGCCGGTCTGCCGCATCAGCGCCGGCGACGCCTCGCGCGGTGCCGCAACGTTGACGGTCACGTTGACGGCGCCGCGTCCGGGTACCCCGGTTTCGACCCGGCCGGCGCCGGCCGGCACGAACAGCTCGGGTCCGCGTTCGCCGACCAGATAGGGCCGGCCGCCGCTGACCGGGCCACCGATGGCGCGGCCCGGCGCGCCGAACAGGCTGCCGATCCCGGCACCGATCGCCCCGAACAGGCCGCTGCCGCCGCTGCCGCCGCCGAACAGCGCGCCGATGTCGCTGCGCAGCGCGCTCGTGGCGATGTCGGCGAGCGCATTCAGCGCCACCCGGCGCAGATCCTCGAAACCGAACTTGCCGGTGATCGCCGCTCGCGCCAGCGCGCGTTCGATGCTGCCGCCGGCACGCTCCGCCCCCTGCGCCAGCGGGCCGTCGAGCTCGCGCCGCATCTCGGCGACACCGGCGAGAAAGCCGCTGGTGTCGGCGCGTACGCCGATCACCAGCGTATCCAGATTGGTTTCATCACCGATCATCGGGGAAACTCTCCATCAATTGCGACAACAGGCTGCCGTCCGCCGGCTCCCCGACATCATCGAGCCCGAGCGCGTTGCGCAGGTCCGCCGGCGTCGCCGCCCAGAAATCATCGGGTCGCCAGCCGAGCGCGCCCGCCGCGATCCGCGCCGCGCGCAGCGCCGCCAGCGCAAAATTCATCGCCCCGCCAGCACCTGGCCGAGCAAAACCCGCAGCGCCGGCGTTGCCGTCGCCAGCCCGCCGGCGACCAGCGCGTCGCTGAACTCCGCACGGCTCAGCGTCGCCGGCACCGCGTCGAGGCAATGCCAGAACAGCCCGGCGAGCTCGGTCAGCGTCAGCCCACCGGCGGCGGCCCGCTCGACCAGCGCGAACAATGGCCCCAGCTCGGCCTCGGCAGCGACCAGCGCGGCAAAGCTCGGCCGCAGCCGCAGCGTCGCGCCGCCGATGACCAGCGTCGCCTCGCCGCGCACAGCGTTCGCCGTCACGCCGTCACCACGGCGCCGGAGCTTTCCAGCGCCAGCGTGTAGGTGCGTTCGCCATTGAAATCGCCGGCATAATCCAGCCGGGTGATCAGGAAGCGCCCCGTCACCGTGTCGCCGCTTTCGAAACTGATGCGATAATCGTCGACCTGTCCGGCCAGCGCATTGGCCTTGATCCGCGCCTCGGCTGCCGATCCGGTGAACACCCCCGCCCCGCTCAGCGAGACCGACCGCACCCCGGCGCCCGACAGCAGCTCGCGCCAGCCACCGCTGCCCTGGTTGGTCACGACCACCGTTTCGGCATTCACTGTCATCTGCGTCGTGCGCAGCCCGGCGACGGTGGTGAACACCGGTGGCGCCGCGCCGTCGCCGATCTTCAACAGGAAGGCGCTGCCCTTTTCCATGGCCATGTCGAAATCCTTTCAACAGATTGAAATCAGGCAGCGACCGTCCGCAGCCGAAACTCGATGATGCCCTGCGACCAGCCCTCGGGATCGGTCAGCACCAGGCTGCGCAGCAGCCGCACCGACACCAGCCGATGGCCGTCGCGTGTCCCCGCCAGCCCCGCCAACGCGGTTTCGACAGCGCCGATGATCGCCTTCGCCGATGCCGCGGCCGGTCCCTCGACCCAGGCTGTCACCCCGATGCGATGCTCGTGCCCGGTCTCGGTCTTGGTGCTCCAGTCGGTGACGACATCGGCCCCGATGACCAGATAGGGCGAGACGGCATCGACCGGCGGGCCGTCATGGACCCCGGTGATGCCCGGCACCGCCGCCAGCGCCGCCGCCACCATGCGCTGGACTGCCAGGCTCGCGCTCATCGCCGACTCCCTTCCGTGACCATGATTGCCAGCCGCAGGTCCGGCGGCTGCCGCCGCGTGCCGAACAGCCGCGCCCGCAAGGCCGGCGCGCGCAATTCGACCCGGTCGTCGGCGGCGATCGCTGCAATCTCCGGAAACACTGCGGCAATCTCGGCCGCCAGCGCCGTTGCCCGCGCTCGCGCCAACTGCGTCCCCGCTGCGCCAGCCACCGCCGCCGCCGCGCGCCAGGTGGGCTCGCTCATGCGTCCCGACCTTCGCAGCGCAGCCGCACCCGGTCCGGCAGGCGCGGATCGGTCTCGATCGCCAGCACCGCCAGATAGCGGCCGTTCCAGATAAGCCGCGAGGTCAGCGACACGACCGCCGGCGCCCGCAGCGTCACCTGCCAGCGTCGCAGCGAGCGTCGCGCCTCGCCGGCGACGCCGCCGCCGCCGTCGGGTACCACCGCCGCATAGGCCGGGCCCCGCGCCTGCCAATGGCCGGCATCGGCGCCGGCATCGTCGCGGGCCGCAACCCATGTCTCGATCGCGACGCGCTGGTTGAGCGCGCCGGCCAGTTCGTCGACCATGATAAAAACCCTTTAGTTGAGCCGCATCCGGCGCCAGGGGCGCCACATCGCCGTGACCGCCGCCGGCGGCGGGCCGGCGTCGGCGGCATCGCGGTGGGTGAACAAATGCACGACGAGCCGGACCAGGCCCTGCCGCAGCGGCTCGGGCACGGCGTTCCAGTCGTCCCCGAGCCCGGCGCGGAACAGCGCCACCGGCGCCTCGACATCGGCAAGCAACCGTATCCAGCCGTTGCCGGCGGCGTCGACGTCGGGCTCATAGGTGTCGCTCGCCAGCGCCACGCCGGCACTTTCGACACCGTCGAAAGCCACCACCGGGCACGCCGTTATCCGTTGCCAGCCGCCGTTGCAGACCAGCCGCTGGCGACCGTCCCGCGTGATCAGCCATTGGCCGGTAAACGCCTCGCACAGCGCCATCGCGGTGCGGATGAAGCCGGCAATCGTGCCGTCCTCGTCATCCCGCTCCAGTCGCAGCTGCGCCTTGCACTCGGCCAGGCTCACCGCCATCGGCCCCGGGGCCGTTTCGCCCGTCATCAGCGGTCCTCCACGCGCACGGCAAGCAGGCGTTCATCGCTGCCGCCGTCGGAAAATGTCACCTTGTTGGTGATCTGGTAAAGCCGTCCCGGCACGCCAGCGGCCAGCGTGACAATCGTGCGCCCCGCCTCGATCCGTCCGTCCGTGGCGAGCAACCCGCCGGCGTCGGCGGGATCGACCCGCCAGGTCGACGTCGCGATGGTGACGGCGGGGTCGGACAGATAGCCCGCCGACCAGTCGACCGCATAGTCGAGCGTGGCGCCGGGATCCTTCAGGAAAATCGTCATGCTGCCCTCCCTCGGATGGGGCCGGCCGCCGCTGTCGCCAGCGGCAGCCGGGGCTTCATCAGGCTGCGATCAGGCCGGCGCGCCGATTTCGACGCTCCAGGCGGCGATGTTGACTGTGCCGCCGGGCGCCAGCGCCTGGGCCGGGCAGGTCGTCACATACAGCAGCCGCGCGGTGGCGGCATCGAGCAGCGCGACATGGTCGGCGGTGCCTGCCGCGATGACCGCCAGCCCGGATTTCGGCGCGATGCCGACCTTGCGGCCCGAGATGTCGCCGGGGGCCAGCGTGAAGTCGCCGGTCGTCAGCGGGGCCTCGGCCAGGCGGCCGCTGTCGGCGGCAGCATAGCTTGCCGGCTGGCCGCTGACCGCGACCATCCGGGTCGCGGCCCTGACGATGTTGAGGCTGCCGTCGAGCACGTCGTTGCTTGCAAATTTCGCCATGTCGGAACTCCCTTCAGTTGAACTTCACCACGATCGTGCGCTCGTCGCCGCCCACCCGGAGCGTGCGGATCGTGCCCGGGATGCCGGCAGGAACCAGCAGCACCGCCGGCAGATCGCCGAAGTCGAGCCAGCTCGCATCGGGCGACAGCAGCACTGGCCCGCTCGACAGCGCCGGCCCGGCGCCACCAAATGTCGATCGTGCGGCGCCAGCCTGCAGCATCGCCGACCACGACAGCCCGGGGCTGCCGGCGCGCACCGCATGATGGCCGTCGGCGGGCGCCAGCGCACCGTTCCAGCCGGCCAAGGCCGCCGCCGCCCGATGATCGTGCAGGCTGCCGGCGGGGACGAGCCCGACCGCGCCACCGATCGCTTCCAGCGCGCCGGAGGCACCGCTGGGCACGCGTGGCGCGTCGGCGAAATCGCGATCGCTGTTGGCGCCCATGATGCGGCCAAGCAGCGGGCTTCCCGCCGGCGGTCGATAGTCGCCACCGCCGCTGCCGCCGGTGTTGGCCGACCGGTCGAGCGTGAACCAGGTTGCCGGAACGACCGCGTCCTTCAGCGCCCTCAGCCCGTAGAATTCCATGCCGAACGCCGAACCGGCCGCACTGCCCTCGGCGGTCGCTTCATGGTTGACCGCGTAGAGATAGGACCAGGCCTCGACCATCTGCGGGCGATAGCCATCGCCGTTGCCGCGCAGTCCGGCCGTGGTGCCGTCCTGGAATGTATCGTGTTTCGATGGTTGCCAGTTGAGGTAGTTGTTGGCGAACCGATTGACATAGGCCTGGTTGCGCTGGCTGTTCGTCTCCGCCACCGTCGTCGGCAGCGGATCGGAATAGAAACTGTTGCAGCGGTCGCCGACGAAGGTGTTTCCCTCGATGATGTTGTAGCTCATCGTCAGGCTCTCGTCCTCGCCCAGCGCATAAAAGGGCGCGTCGGGAGTCGGCCCGATCTTTTCGAAGATGTTGTTCAGCCACAGCATCCGGCGCAGCGACGGGTTGGGCGTGCCGGCCGCCGCGGCGCTGGCGGTCGGGTTGCCCTGCCGGCCGCGACCCCGCAACGAACGAAAGTCGCTGAAGGCCACGATCGTGTCTTCCGAAAGCCCGGCGGGGTTCGTGCCCGTGGCATGCGCCACCATCGCCGCCTCGGTGCGCGACGTGCTGATATAGCCGTCTTCCTCGGCACTGATGTAGCGTTGGCGGATGATCGCCGGGCAGGCGATCTGGCTCGAAAAGGCGCAACTGCGCATCAGCATCGAAACATAGGGGCGCCAGCTGTTCTGGCTCGATTTCACCCTCGTCATCGCGACATGGGTAACCGCGGTGGTCGGCGAGCCGGTCGTGCCCTCATAGCCCGGCGCGGCCTTGAAAATCACGTTATCGTACCAGAAATTGCTGCCGGTACCGCCGCTGACCACGCCCAGGGCGGTGCCCTGCACGGTGAGATTGGCCAGCCTGACCTTCAGCCCGCTGCCCACCCGGCCGCCGTTCGACGCACCCGGGCCACGCAGGATGCAATTGTCCCTCGGGTTGGCATTGTCGGGATCACCGATGACGCGGATCGGCACATCGGCGGTGGTGACGCCCAGCACCGCGTTCGATGTCGACGACACATTGATGCCGGCCGCCAGCACGATGGTGATGCCATCGCCGGCGCGCGCCGATGCCGCCTGGCCATTGGCCGCGGCCTGGCTGCGATTAAGATTGTAGATGGCGTTGAACGCGGTCTGCAGATTGCCCGGCTGGTTCGATAGCGGTTCGGCCTTCGCCGCCGCCAGCGACGACTTGACCATCGTCGCGTTGCTGGTCGTCTGCGTCGACGCCGGGTTCACATAGATGAAGCGCCCGCCGTAGCGCGTTCCCGCCGGATCATAGCCGATGACAAAGGGTATCGCTGCCGCCGCGCCGATGCCCGCCGTGCCCAGCGCCGCCATCGACCGCGTGCCGGCCGGATCGGTCGACCGCATCGCGCCGAGCCACGGGTAGACCTCGGCATCGCAGCGGAGCAGCCCGGCTGTCAACGCCGTCGCCGTCGCCGGGTCGATGGTCACCGTATAGCAGCGCAGATTGTCGCCATGGTCGTGGTCGGTGTCGAGCGCCGTCGTCCACACTGTTTTGGTGTTCGTACCGTCGGTCGCCGTGAACTTCACCGCCGCCACCGGTGTGAACCCCAGCGGATGATGCGACGCGACCAGCAGCGACAGCCGGAAACTGCCGTTGACGATGTCATAGGAGGGGCGCGCCCAGCGCATGATCGGCAACGGCGCCGCGATGCTGCTGTTGTTGGCGACCGCGATGCCGCTCGCCGCCGCCTCGCCGCTGCGCCACCCGGCAAGCACCGCCAGCGGACCGAGCGTGTCGGTCGCATAGGCATATTCCGACAGCGCGATCCGCACCGCGATGCTGCCGCCGCCCAGATCGACCTCGTCGATGACCGACGGATCGAGCCCGGTGCCGTTCCAGTTCGCCGGCTTGCGCAGCGGCTTGGTGCCGATCAGCGTGCGGCTGTGGACGCTTGGGATCGCGACACCGCCCGATGCCATGAAGCCGGCATGGCCCGCCGACAGGCCAACCCGCGGCGTGCCGTCGGGATCGAGCGCATAGCTCGCAAAGCTGCCGAGGCCGCCGGTGACGACCAGCCGCAGCACCCAGCCGTTGGTTTCCACCGAAGCGGCAGTGATCGCCATGGGGCGCCCCTCATCGTTGTTGCAGGAAAAGCGGCGGCGCCGGGGGTGCCGGCGCCGCCGAGGTGCGTCAGGCGCGGCGCATCAGACGCTGAACCGCATCAGCTTGATGGCGCGGCTGTCGATGACGGTGCCGCCCACCCGCTTCGTCGCATAGAATTGCACGAACGGCTTGTTGGTGAACGGGTCGCGCAGCACCACCGTCTCGCGGCGCTGGACGACGAGGTAACCCGCCTCGAAATTGCCGAATGCGATCGACAGGCTGTCGGCGGCGACATCGGGCATCGCGTCGACCTCGACGACCGGATAGCCGAGCAGCGTCTGCGGCTGGTCGGCCGACAGCGCCGGCTGCCACAGGAAGGCGCCCTGCCCGTCCTTCATCTTCCTGATGCGCGCCAGCGTCGCCGAGTTCATCACCCAGCTCGCGCCCTGGCGATACGGCGCCGCCAACGCATGGACGAGATCGATCAGCCGATCCTGCGGATTGGTCGCGGCAAAGGCGCCGGCGGCGCCGGAAGTGACGAACTGCAGCGTGCCGAACGGCCGCGTCGCATCGCCGAGCGCGCTGTTGGCGGCGGCGAGGAAGCCCCGCGGCTTGTTGACACCGTCGCCGGTCACGAACGCCACCCCTTCGGCACGGGCGAATTCGCGGCCGACCTCCTCGCCCAGCCAGGTTTCGACATTGAACATGGCATCGTCGAGCATCTGCTGGCTCGCCGACGGATTGGCGTAAAGCTCGCCCATCGGCGGCACGATCTCGGCGAAATCGGGGGTTTCGGTGTCGGGGCGGGCAGCGGTCTCGCTCACCCAGCCCGAAATGACGCCGCTCGTCGTGATCAGCTTCGAATAGATCGACGTGCCGACATCGACGACCCGCGCCAGCGAACGGATCGGCGATCCGGCGCGCAGCACGCGGTCGATGACGGCGTCGATCTGCTCGGGCACCGCGACCCCGCCCTTGGGACCGACGCCGATCGTCGCCTGCTTCAGTTCATGGCCCGACAGGTCCCCCTTGCGGAGATAGGCGGCGACGCTGCCCGTCTCCACGGCATCACCCGCCTTGACCTCGCCCAGCGCCGGCCGGGTGATGCTGCGCGCCGTGACCAGATTGCCCAGCCGCGCCATCTCGGCCTTCAGCGCCGCGATCTCGATATTCTCGGCCGCGGTCTCGAACACCGCGTCGAGCGCATCGGCCTTCATTTCATAGCTCATTCACCGTCTCCTGCTGCAAAGTCGAAAGGCCGAGCACCCGCGCCAGCGGCTGCATCGGAAAGGTCACCAGCGACACCTCGATCAGGTCGAGGCTCGCCAGCTGCCGCACACCGCGCGCCCGGTCCGGACGCGCCGATTTCACGCGATAGCCAAAGGACAGCCCGTCGATGGCACCGGCACGGAGCAGTTCCACCGCTTGGGCGCCACGCCCGCTGCCGACGACCCGGGCCGTCACCCGCAAGCCACGCTGGTCCTCGACCAGGCTCTCGATGAACCCGATGGGTTCCTTGCTGTCATGCTGCCAGAGCAGCGGCACACCGGGCCTGGCGCCCTGGAAGGCGCCCGGCAGCACGACGTCGCCACCGCTGTCGGGCACGCCAAAGACGCTGGCGTAACCAGCGAAACGCAGATCGGTCATGACTAAGGGCCCCCGTTACTGTCATCCCCGCGAAGGCCGGGACCCATGGCCCACCGGCCGTGGACACACGGGTGCTGCCTGCGCCGACACTTGTGGTTCATGGGTCCCGGCCTTCGCCGGGATGACTGGCACCGAGCGCGATCTACCCCCGCACCCGCTCCACAATCCCCATCTTGAACGCCAACCCGATCAACAGCAGCGCCACCGCCGTCCGCACCACCCAGGCCACCACCGCCGACAGCGCCGACCTTTTGGCATCGCGCCAGCCCTGGATCAGCTGGCGCAACTCGATAATGTCCGGCCCGGCCTTGTCGTCCATCAACCCCAAAGTCCGCAGCGCCCGCGCCGCGCCGACCTCGCTTGCCTCCTCGACCAGCGCGCGCAGCGTCACCCGCGCCGCGCCCTGCGCCTCGGCCTGGGCCACCAGCCCCTCCAGCATCGCCGTCATCGCCCCGCCTCCAGCCCGAGAATGTTGCGCTTCTCCATATCGGTGAGGAAGCTCGCGCCGCTGACCTGCGCCCACAGCCGCTCGCGATCCTCCGACAGCGCCGGCACCGCGTCGCGATCGACGCGCAGTTCCAGCCCCGGCCACCAGTTCTGCAGATGCGCCGACAATGCCACCAGGATGCGCCCGGTCAGCGGCAGCAGCGTCAACCGCCACAGCGCCACATTGGCTTCCTTGTAATTGGCATAGGTCGAATCCCCCGGCAGGCCGAGCAGCAGCGGCGGCACCCCGAAAGCCAGCGCGATCTCCCGAGAGGCCGCGTCGCGGGCCCGGGCAAAGTCCATCTCCGCCGGCGTCAGGCTCATCGCCTGCCAGCTCAGCCCACCCTCAAGCAGCAGTGGCCGCCCGGCATTGGCGGCGCCGGCATAGCCCGCCTCCATCTCGGCCTTCAACCGCTCGAACTGCTCGGGCGTCAGGCTCGACCCGTCACCCGGCTGGTACACCAGCGCCCCCGACGGGCGCGCCGCATTGTCGAGCAGCGCCCGGTTCCACTTCGCCGCGGCGTTATGAACCTCTAACGCCCCCGCCGCAGCGCCCAGGCAGCCGGCGCCATAATGGTCATCGAGCGGATGATAGCTGCGAATGTGCAGCAGCCCCGCCCGATCGCCGACGGTGTCGGCCGGATAGCGCGTCACCATGTCACCAGCCCGGTACATGTACCCCGTCGGCCAGCCGCGACTGTCGGACTCGACCGTCACCCGCTCCGGCCGCAACGCGAACAGCGCCGCCGGCAGGCCATCGGGGCCACACGCCGCCTCGACATAGGCATTGCCGTGCAACAGCAACTGCGCCGCCAGCATCTCGACGAGCCCCGGCCCCGACGCCCCAAAACCGGCGCTCGCCAGCAACCCCAGCGCCTGGTGCCCCGGTGGATTCGCCACCACCGGCGCCCCGCCGGCGCCCTCACTGACCAGGCGGATCGCCCGCGCCGCCACCGGATTGGCCAGGTACGACGCCCGCACCTGCGCCTCGTAGCTCCGCGGCGCCTCACCACCGCTGTACGCCGTCGCCCAGCTCGGGATGCGCAGCGGCTGCGCAGCAGACTTGGTCCGCCAGAATGGCAGTTTCATGTCGGTCTCCTGATTTTGCGCCCGCACGCTTCGATCGTCATCCCCGCGCAGGCGGGGATGACGGCACGGGGCGAACTACAACCCCCGCACCTTCGGCTTGCCGCGCTTCACGCCCAGCATCAGCGCCGTCAGCGCCCAGACGAGGGCATCGGCCCGGTCCGGCGACGCCCCCGGCCCCGCATAGACGCCGCTCGACAACAGTCCGCACAGCTGGTCCTCCAACGCCGGAAAGGCGCCGGCGTGGCGAACCCGCGAATGACCATATAGGCTCGCAACCGGCTCGGCACGGGCCACCTTGCCGCGTGATGCCCGCACCGTGTCCACCGGCAGCGCCGAATCCGCGGCGATCAGCAGCGACGGCACCATGTCGCCGCCGTTGTTGATTTCCGCGATGATCTTGTCGGCATTCCATTTGTCGGATGCGGCGACCACGGCGCGGGCCCAGGCCTCCGGCGGCACACCTTCCACGCTTTCGTCGCCGAGCACATAGCCGATCCCGTCATGGCCCAGCCCGGCCGCGACGATACCGCAGACACCATTGGCGCCGCCGGCCGGCGGATCGACGCCGATCACCACCCGCATCAGCGCCGGCGCCTTCGGCACCCGCTGCCGCTCGATCAGCGCGCGGGTCCACAATGCCCCCTCCAGGTCATCGACGATCTCGCCGTCGAGCTCTTGGCGACCGATCGCCGAACCGCCATAGCGCCGCTTCAGCCCGGCGATCAGCGAGGTCGGCAGATTGGCGCGATTGTCGTCCATCCGCCCCCGCGTCACCACCACACCCGGCTCGGCGAGCAGTGCCTTCAACCAGGCATAGGGCAGCGGTGTCGTCGTCAGCAACAATTGCGGATGCAGCCCCAGCCGCGTCGCCAGCCGCAAATTGGTCAGCGTCGCCTCGGCCCGCGGCCAGTGCGCGAATTCATCGCCCCAGGCGAAATCGAACTGGCCGCCGCGCAGCGCATCGGGCTCCCCGCCCGAAAACAGCCGCGCCTGCGACCCGTTCGGCCAGGTCAGCTGGCGCAAGCTGGGCACATAGCTGACATCGCCGCCCGGCGGGACCCGCGCCAGCAGACCGGATTCGCCCTCCACCATCACCGCCCGCGCCGTGTCCAGCGTCGGCCCGACAAGGGCAAAGCGCCGTCCCGGCGCCGCCGCCAGCGCATGGATCCATTCGGCCCCCGCCCGTGTCTTGCCGAACCCGCGCCCGGCAAGAATGGCCCAGATCGCCCAGTCCCCCGGCGGCGGCAGCTGCGCCGGGCGCAGCGTACCCTGCCCGCCGAGCGCCACCTGCACCGCATCGTCGCCATTGTCGGCGATGACTGCACGCTGCCGGGCCGGGTCGGCATCGCCCCAGATTTCCGAGACGGATCGCGGATCGTCAGCCGCGAGGCGGTCTGCCATCGTACCGCCTTTCGTTGTTTTCGGGGAAGCGCCGAAGGTCGATCAGGCTCGGGCGGGCCGCCGGGTCATTCCCCCGCCAGCGCCCGGATCTGGTCACGCACCCGGGCGATTTTGGCCGCATCGACCGTCACCAGCGGCCGCGCCGGCGCCACCGGGCGGCGCTTCAGCATCTCCAGCGCCACCTTGGCATCGATGTCCTCGGCCTCGCCTTCCAGCAGCGTCGCCAGCAGCCGCATTTCCACCTGTTCCCAGGCGACCCCCAGTGCCTTGCGCCATTCGTCGGCCAGCAGCGGCCAGCGCTCGCGCATGTCGTATGCCGCCGCCAGCGTCTGCCCGATCGCCCGCGCCGCCGTCGCCGGATTGCCGGTCTCCGCCAGCGTGGCGATAAAGCGCTTGCGATCCTTGACCAGCCAGGGGCGAATGCTGTGTTCCATGCGCGGCGTCTCCCACAGGGCCGACAAAAAAGGCGCCCCGCGGTTGCGGAGCGCCCTGTCTGTCGGCGGATTTCTGAAGCGTGCCGAATCTCTAACCAAAAGCGTTGCGCTTGTCAAGCATAAAGTGCCAGATAGGTTATGACACATCTACCCTCCCTTTCAAGGGAGGGTAGCCGGGCTACCGATAAACCTCCTCGTCCCACCAGGGATAGAAATCCGGCATGTCGGTGCTGACCTTGTCGGGGTAAATTGGCGCCCGCTTCTCCAGGAACGACACCACCCCCTCCTTCGCATCCCCGGCCCGCCCGCGAGCATAAATCGCCCTGGAATCAAGGCGATGCGCGTCCCAGGGACTTTCCGCCCCGGCCATCCGCCACAGCATCTGCCGGGTCAGCGCCACCGACACCGGCGCCGTATTTTCGGCAATTTCCAGCGCCAGCGCCCGCGCCGCCGGCAGCAGGTCATCGGGCGCATGCACCGACCGCACCAGCCCGCCCTTCAGCGCCTCGTCGGCCCCGAACACCCGCCCGGTCATGCACCATTCCAGTGCCTGCGGCAGGCCGACGAGCTTCGACAGGAACCAGCTCGACCCCGCCTCCGGCACGATGCCGCGCCGGGCGAAAACGAAGCCGAATCGCGCCGTTTCGGACGCCATGCGCACGTCCATCGCCAGCTGCATGGTCACCCCGATACCCACTGCCGGGCCGTTGACCGCGGCGATCACCGGCTTCAACGACTTGAAAATGCGCAAGGTTACCCGGCCGCCGCCGTCGCGCACCGCCTCGTCGCTGTAATCGATGCTGCCGTCCTCGCGCACCGGCCCACTGCGCTTGCCGCCCAGCTTCTCATAATCGAAGGTCGCCGCCCCGGCGCTCAGGTCCGCCCCGGCGCAAAACGCCCGACCGCGCCCGGTGACGATGACGGCGCGCACCGAGTCATCGGCGTCGGTCACATCGAACGCCGCGATCAGCTCATCCATCATAGTGCCGGTAAAGGCATTCAGCTTGGCCTCGCGATCGAGGGTGATGGTGGCAACAGGCCCATCGATGTCGAGGGCGATCTGGGTGAAATCAGCCATCACAGCGCCTCGATGATCGTCACATTGGCGAGGCCACCGCCCTCGCACATCGTCTGCAGCCCCCAGCGCTTGCCGCGGGCATGGAGCACATGCACCAAAGTCGTCATCAGCTTGGTACCCGACGCCCCCAGCGGATGCCCGAGCGCGATCGCCCCGCCATTGACGTTGAGCCGGGCCGGATCCGCCCCCAGCACCTGCAGCCACGCCGCCGGCACCGAGGCGAATGCCTCGTTGACCTCGTACAGGTCGATATCCTCCAGCTTCATCCCCGACCGCGCCATCGCCCGCTGGGTGGCACCGATCGGCGCCTCCAGCATGATCACCGGGTCCTCGCCCACCACCGTCATGTGATGGATTCGCGCCATGGGTTTCACCCCCAGTGCCTTCAGCCCGCGCTCGTTGACGATCAGCATCCCCGACGCGCCATCACAGATCTGGGATGACGTGGCGGCGGTCAACCGGCCGCCCTCCATGATCAGCTTGACGCCGCGGATGGCCTCCAGGCTGGCATCGAACCGGATGCCCTCGTCGACGGTGTGGGTGTGCGCCGCACCCTCATGGGTCGTCACCTCGATCGGCACGATCTCCTTGTCGAAGGCGCCGCTGTTGGCCGCCGCCGCGCCGCGCCGCTGGCTTTCATAACCGAAGGTGTCGAGCTCATCCTTGGAAAGATTATACTTCTTGGCGATCATCTCGGCGCCGGCGAACTGGCTGAACTGGATGCCGGGATAGCGGTCCTTGATGCCGGCGCTGCCGAACGGCGAGCCGAGGCCATTCTCGTGCGCCAGCTTGGCCGGGGTCGACATCGGGATGCGGGTCATCGATTCGACCCCGGCGGCGATGACGATGTCCATCTGCCCGCTCATCACCGTCGCGGCGGCGAAATGCACCGCCTGTTGCGACGATCCGCACTGCCGGTCGACGCTGGTGCCGGGCACGGATTCGGGCAGTTTCGACGACAGCACGGCGTTGCGCGCGACGTTGGCCGATTGCTGGGCGAACTGCCCGACGCATCCCATGATGACATCCTCGATCAGCGCCGGATCCGCGCCCGAGCGGTCGACCAGCGCGTTCAGCACCTGGCCGGCGAGGTCCGCCGGATGCCAGTCGCGCAGCATGCCGCCGCGCCGGCCGCCGGCGGTCCGCGCCGCGGCAACGATATAGGCTTCGCTCATCGTCAATCTCCCGAAGGTTTCTGTGCCCGCGGACTTTACGCCAAAGCCGCCGCCCGGCAATGAGAGCAAATTGAGAGGGGGCGCGTACCTCCGACCGGTTTCCTGGGGGTCCCACCATGCGGCACATCAACCTGATCATGGCGGCGCTGCTGCTGTCCACCAGCGTCACCGGCACCGCCGCGCCGGCACGGCCCGCGGCGAAAAAGGCGGCGGCCCGGCCCGTTTCCAAACCCGTCGCCGCGCCCGCCAAGATCGCGCCGCTGCCCGATACGGAGGAGGTCGCCGCGCTACGCCGCGCCTTCCATTTCGCCTTTCCGATCTACGAGATCATGCGCACCCGGTCGCTGCAGCTCGCCCAGGCCCGGGCCGCCGGCGTGCCCGAGCCCGTCAATTTCATCCTGCCGCGCCTGAAGCTGGCCGATGCCACCAGCCGCGACGTGACGACCCCCAACAACGACACGCTGTACGGCAGCCTGTGGCTCGATCTCGCCGCCGGGCCGGTCGTCGTCACCGTCCCGCCTGGCGCCGGCCGCTACCATTCGGCGGCGCTCTATTCGCTGACCACCGATGTCACGTCGATTATCGGCTCCCGCACCGGCGGCGACGGCGGCCGTTATGCGATTGTCGGCCCGGGCTACAACGGCCCGGTTCCGGCCGGCACCCAGACCATCCGCAGCACGACCAACGACGCCTGGCTGTTGGTGCGCGTCCTGGTCAAGGGCCCCGACGACCTGAAGGCGGCGGGCGAGCTGCTGCAGGGGTTCGACGTCGCCCTCGCCGACGGCCGCGCCGCGCCGGTGCCGACGATCGCCACCGTGCCGCCGGCACCCGACGGCAAGACCTTCCTCGCCGTGGTCAACGAGGCGCTGGCCCGCTCGGCGGCAAATTCGGCGCTGGCGGTCAAGGCCAACGGCTTCGGCACGCTCGGCGTCGGGACGGACTGGGAGGCGCTGAGCCCCGAAACCAGGGCGCTGTGGACCCGATCGCTGCCGGCTCTGCGCGCCGAACTGCGCAACGGGCTCGTGGAGGCCGGCACCACGACCGACGGCTGGTCCTACCCCGATTTCGCCATCGGAGAATATGGCGACAACGACCTGCTGCGCGCCCGCGTCGCGCTCGGCGGCCTCGGCGCGCTGCCGCGGGTCGAGGCGATGTACCTGACTGCCCGCGCCGACAAGGACGGCGCGCCGCTCGACGGCAGCAAGGCCTATAGCGTCACCATCCCGCGCGGCGTGCCGACCGGCGCCTTCTGGTCGGTGACCATGTACCAACAGGAAGCCGACGGCCGGCTGTTCTTCGTACCCAACGAGATCGGGCGTTTTGCCGTCAGCGACCAGTCGCCCCAGCTGCGATCGAACCGCGATGGCAGCTATGAAATCTTCGTCCAGGCGTCGAAGCCGTCGGGCGAGCGGGTCGTCAACTGGCTGCCGGCACCCAAGGGCAAGTTCATCCTCGTCTTCCGCGGCTACCTGCCCCGCGCGCCCTTCCTCGACGGCAGCTTCCGCCTGCCGCCGGTGGTGACCAGCGAGCTGATTCCGTGACGCAGGGCAAACACGTCCTCCTTGATCTCCTCGCCTCCGAAGGCGTGGAGTTCATCTTCGGCAATCCCGGCACCACCGAGCTGCCGCTGATGGACGCGATGGTGGTGGAAAATCGCATCCGCTACATTCTCGGCCTCAACGAGGTCGTCGTGATGGGCATGGCCGATGGCTATGCCCAGGCGACGGGCGAGCTGGCGGTGTGCAACCTCCACGCCGCCCCCGGCCTCGGCAATGCCATGGGGATGCTGTACAATGCCGCCCGCGCCGGTGCGCCGGTGCTGGTCACCGCCGGCCAGCAGGACATGAGCATCCGGCTGACCGAGCCGCTGCTGTGGGACGATCTCGCCACCATGGCGCGACCGCTGTGCAAATGGTCGTTCGAAGTGGCGTCGCTGGCCGAGCTGCCGCGCGCCATCCGCCGCGCCGCCAAGGTCGCGCTGACCGCGCCGACCGGCCCGGTGTTCCTGTCGATCCCGGGCGATATCCTGACCAGCGAAGCGCCCGACGATCTCGACATGCTCAGCCCCACCCGCATCGGCGCCCGGATGCGCGGCGACGCCGATGCCATCGCCGCTGCCGCCGACCTGATCCGCGCGGCGCAAAGCCCGGTGATCTTTGCCGGCGATCATGTCGCGCGGTCGGGCGCCCATGCCGAGCTGGCGGCGCTCGCCGAAGCCATCGGCGCGCCGGTCTATCTGGAGGGCATGGCCAACACCGCTGCCTTCCCGTCCAACCATCGGCTGTATGCCGGCACCGTCGCGCGCATGACCCCGGCGCTGCGCGCCGTGATGGACAAGCACGACCTGCTGGTGTCGATCGGCGCCGACCTGCTGACGCAAAGCCAGGCGACCGGAATGGAGGCGCTGGCGCCAGGGGCCAAGGTCGTCCATCTCGACGACGAGCCCTGGCAGATCGGCAAGAACTTCACCGCAACCGCCGCCATCCAGGGCGACGCCAAGGCGACGCTGCCCGAACTGACCGCGCTGGTCGACAACTGCGGCGCCCAGCGCAGCAACGCCATCGCCACCGTCCTCGCCGGCAGCCGCGCCGCGTTGCTGGCCCGCGCCGACGCGATGGCCGGCGACCTGCCCCTGCAGCCGATGCCGGCGCTGAAGCTGATCGGCGAACTGCTGCCCGCCGACGCCATCGTTATCGAGGAATTGCTGTCGAGCGGCATGAACACCGTTCGCCACCTGGTGCCCGCCGTGGCGCCCGACAGCTGGTTCGGTATGCGCGGCGGCGGCATCGGCGTGGCCCTGCCCCAGGCCGTCGGCATGCAACTCGCCAATCCCGAGCGCCCTGTCGTCGTGCTGAGCGGCGACGGCAGCGCCATGTATTCCGCCGCCGCGCTGTGGACGCTGGCCCACTACAAGCTGCCGGTGGTCGCGGTTATCTTCAACAACCAGGGCTACCGCATCCTCAAGCAACGCACGCGTGCGATCGGCGACCACAGCGCCCGCACCGACACCTATGTCGCGATGGACATCGAAGCCCCCGCCATCGACTTCATGGCGCTGGCGACGGCGCATGGCGTGGCCGGCGTCCGTGCCGAAACGCTCGATGATGTCCGCACAGCCTTCGAGGCGGCCCTGGCCAGCAAGGCACCAACGCTGATCGAGATCGTGGTCGCCCGCGAACCCTGAACCGGGCCTGCCTCAGCGCTGCTTCTTGGTGATGGTCGCGGTGAAGTCCGGATCCTTGTTCGCCACCCAGTCGACGAATTTGCGCACGCTGGGCTCCGCCAGCAGTGCCTCGACGTCCATGCCGTGGCGCTGCAATTCGGAATTGGTGAAGTTGGCCATCAGCGTCTGCTGGCAGATCGGATGCATCGCCACCGTGTCGCGCCCGCCCCGGCTCTTGGGCACCGGATGGTGCTGCACGACGGTCTTGCCCATGGGTCGTCCACACAGCCAGCAGACGACCGCCGGAGCCGCCGCCGCCTCCCGGTCCGCGTCGCCATAGCCATCGTATCTTGCGTTCCTGCGGGCCATGCGTCTGCCTGAATTGCCTGGAAATGTGCGGCCACCCTGGAGCGGACGCGGTCAGCGCTACCACAGATCGGGCGGCGGCGCGCGTCGACAACCGAACGCAAAAAAATGGCCCGGAAGTCGCCTTCCGGGCCAGTCGGTTTCCTTGGGGAGGAACCTGTTGAGATGCGGCCCTTATGGGCAGGCCGGCATCAATAGTTGTAGGCGCGTTCGCCGTGTTCGGTGATATCGAGGCCTTCGCGCTCGGCTTCGACGCTCGGGCGCATCCCGATGGTCTTGTCGACGATGAAGAACAGGATTGCCGAGCCGATGCCCGACCAGGCGAGCGTGATCAGCACGGCCTTGGCCTGGATCAGCAACTGGGTCGCGGCGCCGGGGTAGACGAAGCTGATCGTGCCCGGGGTGGTGATGTAGTCGGCAATGCCCTGGCCGCCGAGCGCCGGGTCGACCAGGATGCCGGTCGCCAGCGCGCCGATGATGCCACCAACGCAGTGGACTCCGAAGACATCGAGCGCATCGTCATAGCCGAACTTGTTTTTGATGGTGGTGCAGAAGAAGAAGCACACCGGCGAGACGACAAGGCCGAGAACGATGGAGCCCATGGGGCCGGCAAAGCCCGACGCCGGCGTTACGGCGACAAGGCCGGCGACGGCGCCGGTCACGGCACCCAGCAGCGACGGCTTGCCCTTGGCGACCTGCTCCACGATCACCCAGGAGACTGCGGCCGCCGCCGTCGCCACGAAGGTGTTGATGAATGCAACCGCCGTGACGCCGTTCGATTCGAGATTGGAGCCGGCGTTGAAGCCGAACCAGCCTACCCACAGCAGGGCAGCGCCGATCATCGTCATGGTCAGCGAGTGCGGAGGCATCGATTCCTTGCCATAGCCGGTACGCTTGCCCAGCATGATGCAGCCGACGAGGCCGGCGATGCCTGCGTTGATGTGGACGACGGTGCCGCCGGCAAAATCGAGCGCCCCCAGGGCGAAGATGTAGCCCGCGGCGGCGTTGGCGGCGGTCAGCGCATCCTGTCCCTTCAGGCCGGCGGCGACGAACGCATCCGGCCCATCCCAGAACCAGACCATGTGCGCGATCGGAAAGTAGACTGCGGTCAGCCAGAGGACCACAAAGACCATCAGCCCGCTGAACTTGATGCGTTCCGCAAACGACCCGATGAACAGCGCCGGCGTGATGCAGGCAAAGGTCATCTGGAAGGCGATGTAGATGTATTCAGGGATATAGACGCCGGTGGAGAAGGTCGCGGCGAGCGTCGTCGCGTCGACACCCATCAGCAGCGCCTTGCCGAAGCCGCCGACGAACGGCGAGCCGCCGGTGAAGGCCATCGAATAGCCGTAGGTGACCCACAAAAGCGAGGCGATCGCGACGATCATGAAGACTTGGGTGAGTACGCTCAGCATGTTCTTGGTGCGAACGAGACCGCCATAGAACAGCGCCAGGCCCGGAACAGACATCATCAGCACCAGCGCGGTGGCGGTCAGCATCCAGGCGGTATCGCCCTTGTCAGGGACCGGAGCAGCCGGCGCGGCGGCCGCGACAGCGGGCGCTGCATCGGCAACGGCAGTGGCGACGGTCGCGGCTTCCTGCGCAAAGGCCGGTGCCGCGGCGAACAAGGCGGCGAAGGCGACCCCCTTGCCAAGTGTCTTCAGATCGAAATTCATATGTCCCCCTCCGGTCTTCAGAGTGCGGTTTCGTTGGTTTCGCCGGTGCGGATGCGCACCGCCTGGCCGATCTCGGCGACGAAGATCTTGCCGTCGCCGATCGATCCGGTATGCGCCGCCTGCTGGATGGTCTCGACCACCTTGGCGCACTCGGCGTCGTCGACGACGACCTCGATCTTGATCTTGGGCACCATGTTCGTCGTGTATTCGGCGCCGCGATAGATTTCGGTCTGACCCTTCTGGCGTCCGAAACCCTTGACCTCGCTGACGGTCATCCCCTGTACGCCGGCGGCCGATAGCGCCTCGCGCACAT
This sequence comes from Sandarakinorhabdus sp. DWP1-3-1, assembly GCF_049896705.1. NCBI lineage: Bacteria > Pseudomonadati > Pseudomonadota > Alphaproteobacteria > Sphingomonadales > Sphingosinicellaceae > Sandarakinorhabdus > Sandarakinorhabdus sp. DWP1-3-1. Next base: position 1,610,505 of record NZ_JAFCUV010000001.1, read on the forward strand.
CGTCGAGCTTGAACGGCTTGATGACTGCAATGACGAGTTTCATGGCCCCTCCCTGACGCGACGAGCCGCGTTCGAGAATGACCATGCATGGATCGTGCCAAATCGTCACAACTACGTCACGAAGCCGTTACCAGCCGTTAACGCCTCGACCATTGCCCGATTCGGCGGCAGGTCGCCGCCGGCGGCGCATTTTTTGTGCAGGTGCGAACGTCCGGGCGACCAGGCGCAGCGATCAGGCGCAGCGATCAGCCCAGTTGCTCGATCCTGTGCCAGTTGTCCCGGATCGCCGCGGCGCCGAGTGTGATCAGTTCGTCGGCACGGGTGAAATTGCGCACGTCGATATGGCCGATGGCGGGCGCGATCTCGATATCGGGCGGGTCGAGCGCCAGGCTTTGCCGGGCGATATGCGCCATCAGCAGCGAGAGCCCGGCTCGGCCGACGCGGAACGGCGTCATCATCCGCTTGTCCATCGGCAGGCCGGTCGCGGCCCGGCGCAGGTAGTCGCCCTGCAGGTTGACAGCGAGCACCGGCGCCTTGGACAACGCCCGCACGGCACGCACCGGCACCGGCGCCAGCACACCGCCGTCGACGAGGATGCGCCCATCCGATCGCACCGGCGGGAACACGCCCGGAATGGCGATGGAGGCGCGCACCGCCTCGACAATGGGCCCCCGGGTGATCGAGACTTCCTCGCCCGACACCAGGTCGGCAGCGACGATCGCCACGGGCATGAACAGATGCTCGAGTTGGCCATGCCCGAAATGCAGCCGCAACTGCCGGTCGACGGCGCGGCCGCCCAAAATAGAGCCGCGGCGCGGATCGATGTCGATGAAGCCCATCATCCGCCGGGCGTTCACCGACCGGGCGATAACTTCCAGCACATTGACGCGGTTGGCACCGAGGCACACCGCGGCGACGGCACCGATCGAGGTGCCGCTGACGGCGTCGACGGTGACGCCGCGTGCCTGCAGCTCGTGGAGGATGCCGATATGGGCCCAGCCGAGCCCGGCTCCACCGCCGAGCGCCAGTGCCAGCCTCATCGGGTTGCCGGGCGCATCATGGCTCGCCGGCGGCGTCGAGCAGGGAACGCGCCGCGGCCTCGTCTTCATCAAGGACCATCAGCCGCACGCCCGACACGCCGGGGCCGAACATCGAGGCGACGCCGGCATCGAACAACACCGCCTCGATGCCGGCGGTTTCCAGCCGCATCCGCATGATCTCGGCGACAATGGGGTCGAAGAGGGTTTCGAGGGTCACGAGGCTCATGACGTTGCGATCCTGCGACGGCGCTGCCGCCTGCGCCAGACAATGCCATAGACGACCGCGTTCAGCCCGAACAGCAGGGCGGCGCCGGCAAGCTGGGTGCGATGGGTCAGGCCGGGTGGATAGATCAGCGGCACGACGTAGTGATCGATGAAGCCGCCTGCATAGGTCGGGCCTTGCGCGGCCTCGCGGAAGCGGTTTTCGATCGGGGTCAGCGGGCAGATGCCGCCGACGATCATGATACCGCCTGCCCAGGCCAGGGCCGGCAGGTGGAACCAGGCAACCTGCGGCCAACGCAGTGCGGCCAGTGACCCGAACACCGCGAACAGGATGAACGCCAGATGCGCCACCACCACCAGGTCGGCCGCCAGCGCCGGCCCGTTTGCGGTCAAGTGTAGGGCAGTCGGCTGGGCGATCGCACCGGCAGGCCGTCGATGCTGCGGTCGCGCACCGCATATTTTGCCAGGCGCGCGGCGGGTTCTTCCTGGGCATGGAACTTGCGCAGCGTCTGCCGCTCGGCCTTCAGCGCCATTTCAGGCACACCCCAGCCGCAAGACGACTGGGTGGATTCGATGGCGATGTCGAAGATCTGGCGCACGCCGCGCTCGATGCTGAACCGTGCCGCCAGTGCGTCCCAGTCGGCGTCCTGGGGCAGCACGGCGCGGCCGCGGCCATAGATGCGATAGATCAGCGCCGGCCGGTCGAAGGCGCAGAACATGATCGTGATGCGGCCATCGGCCGCCAGATGCGCGTTGGTCTCGTTGCCCGAGCCGCCATAATCGAGGTACGCGACGCGTTTCGGCGACAGCACGCGGAAACAATCCATGCCCTTGGGGCTGAGGTTGATCCGCGCCTCGGCGGCGGCGGTGGCGACGAAGAACACCGGCTGGCGCGCCACGAAATCGGCATGCGCGTCCGTGATGTGGTCGAAGAATTCCAATGTCGTCCCCCCTTATGCCGCTACGCCGCCGTGCCGCCGACCGTCAGCCCTTCGATCAGCAGCGTCGGCTGACCCACCCCGGCCGGCACGCTCTGCCCGCCCTTGCCGCAAACGCCGACGCCTTCATCGAGCGCGAAGTCGTTGCCGATGGCACGCACCCGGGTCAGCACGTCGGGGCCGTTGCCGATCAGCGTCGCGCCCTTGATCGGCGCGCCGAGCTTGCCGTTCTCGATGCGATAGGCCTCGGTGCAGGAAAACACGAACTTGCCGCTGGTGATGTCGACCTGGCCGCCGCCGAAGCTCTTGGCATAGATGCCCGACTTGGCGGAGCGCAGGATCTCGCCCGGATCCTCGGTGCCGTTGGTCATGAAGGTGTTGGTCATCCGCGGCATCGGGGCATGGGCAAAGCTCTCGCGGCGACCGTTGCCGGTGGGGGCGACTCCCATCAGCCGGGCATTGAGGCGGTCCTGCATGTAACCCTTGAGGATGCCGTCCTCGATCAGCACGGTGCGCTCGGTCGGCGTACCCTCGTCATCGACGGTCAGGCTGCCGCGACGGTTGTCGAGGCTGCCGTCGTCGACGACGGTGACACCCTTGGCGGCAACGCGCTCGCCGATGCGGCCCGAGAAGGCCGAGGTGCCCTTGCGGTTGAAATCACCCTCCAGCCCATGGCCGATGGCCTCGTGCAGCAGGATGCCGGGCCAGCCGGGGCCGAGCACGACGGTCATTTCGCCGGCCGGCGCGGCGACGGCGTCGAGGTTGACCAGCGCATTGGCCAGCGCGATGTCGATGGCGCCGTTCCAATTCTCGGCGGTGATGAGCTCGTCGTAGAGGTAGCGACCGCCCAGCCCATGGAAGCCGGTCTCGCGGCGGCCGTCCTTTTCGGCGACGACCTGGACGTTGAGCCGCACCAGCGGCCGCACGTCGCGGACCCGGTGGCCATCGGCGCGGATGATCTCCACGACGCTCCACGACCCGAGCAGGCTCGCCGACACCTGGACGACACGGGGGTCGCGGGCGCGGGCGGCGGCGTCGATGGTCTGCATCAGCGCGACCTTGTCGGCAAAGCTGATGCCGTCGAGCGGATTGGCATCGGTGTAGCGCCGGGCGTTGGTGCGCTGCGGCGCCAGCGCCATGGTGCCGCCATGGCCGTCGCGGACGACGCGGATGGTATCGGCGGCGCGGGTGATCGCCGCGTCCGACAGTTCGTTGGCATGGGCAAAGGCCGTCATCTCGCCGGCGACGCCGCGCAGGCCAAAGCCCTTCTGCGTGTCGAAGGTCGCGGCCTTCAGCCGGCCATCATCGAACGAAAAGCTCTCGCTGACCGCATACTGGAGATACAGCTCGCCATCATCGCAGCCGTTCAGCGCGTCGGCGACGAGCCTTTCGGTGCGACCGGGATCGAGCCCGGTGTCGGCATAGAAGATGGTGGCGGGATCAAGATTGCTCATGGGTGAGATATAGGGGCACGGCGACGGCAAAGAAACCGGTCATGGCGACACATTTGCGCGCACGACGCAGCGAAACCCGATGTGGCAGGTGGCAGTGTCGATCGTTTCGGCGTGCCGCGCAGCGGGTCGGTAGCGCTTGCAGTAGCTGGGGGCGCACAGGAAGCTGCCACCCTTGAGCACCTTCTGCGGGATCGGCGCCGCCGGATCGAGCGTGCCGGCCAGGGGCCCGCGCGGGTTTTTCGGAATACAGCAGGCCTTGGCCGGGTCGGCATTGTGCTGCGGCGCATACCAGTCCTGCGTCCATTCCCAGGTGTTGCCGATCATGTCGTACAGGCCATAGCCGTTGGCGGGGTAGCTGCCGACCGGCGCGGTCGCCTCCCAGCCGTCCTCCATGGAGTTCCGGTACGGGAACTTGCCCTGCCAGGTGTTGGCCATATGCTTGCCACCGGGGCGGAAGACGTCGCCCCAGGCATAGGTCTTGCCGTCGAGCCCGCCGCGCGCCGCATATTCGAACTCGGCCTCGGTCGGCAGGTCCTTGCCGACCCAGTGCGCATAGGCGAGCGCATCGGCATAGGCGACATGGACCACGGGATGGTTGTCATGACCATCAATGCTCGATTGCGGGCCATAGGGATGCCGCCACGATGCGCCCTGGCGAAGTTCCCACCATTGTGACCAGTCGCGTGTATCGACCGGGGTGCTGGTCTTTCTGAATACCAGGCTGCCGGCGAACATCATGTCCGGCCGGGCGTTCGGATAGTCCGCAGCGAGCGGCACTCGTTCCGACACCGTGACATGGCCAGTGGCGGCGACAAAGGCGGCGAACTGGGCATTGGTAACGGCTTGGACATCGATGCGAAAGGCATCGACGTCGACAAGATGCGCCGGCGCTTCCTCGGGATATCCGTCGTCGGCGCCCATGCGGAACCGGCCGGCGGGAATATCCACCATCGGGGTCGGTGCAACCGCTGCCGTCATCGATGCCATCCGGGAACATTGCGCCATCACCCGCGACAAAGCCAATTTGCAAACCCTCGCATATTGTCAGCTTGGCAACGCCGACGACGTGGCGCAATCGAACAGGGCAAGACGACCTTCGAACCAAGGATAGATCCATGCCCGACGCCTATATCATCGACGCCGTCCGCACCCCGCGCGGCATCGGCAAGCCCGGCAAGGGCGCCCTGTCGCACCTTCATCCCCAGCATCTTGCGGCGACCGTCCTCAAGGCGCTGAAGGACCGCAACAGCCTCGATACCGCCACGGTCGACGACATCATCTGGAGCACCAGCACGCAAAAGGGCAAGCAGGGCGGCGATCTCGGCCGCATGTCGGCGCTGGCCGCGGGCTATGACATCAAGGCGAGCGGCATGACGCTGGACCGGTTCTGCGGCGGCGGCATCACCAGCGTCAACCTGGCGGCGGCGCAGGTCATGTCGGGTATGGAAGACTGTGTCATCGCCGGCGGTACCGAGATGATGAGCTACACGACGACCATGGGCGCCGAGGAATATGCCGCCGGCATCAAGCCGATGGGCATGGGATCGGGCAACGCCGCGCTGCAGAAGATCCATCCCCAGTCGCACCAGGGCGTCTGCGGCGACGCGATTGCCGCCATGGAAGGCATCAGCCGCGAAGCCGTCGATGCGCTTGGCCTCGAAAGCCAGCGCCGCGCCGATATCGCCATCAAGGAAGGCCGCTTCGCCAAGAGCCTGGTCACCGTCTACAACGAGGACGGCAGCGTTGCGCTCGACTATGAGGAGTTCCCGCGGCCGCAAACGACCGCCGAAGGCCTGGCTGCGCTGAAGGCATCGTTCGATGCCGTCGCCGATGCCTCGATCCAGCCCGATGGCCAGACCTTCCGCCAGTCGATCAACGCCAAATATCCCGATCTCGAATTCTCGGGCGTCCACCACGCAGGCAATTCGTCGGGGGTCGTCGACGGCGCCGCCGCCATCCTGATCACGTCGAAGGCCTATGCCGATGCCCATGGCCTGAAACCGCGGGCCCGCATCGTCGCCACCGCCAACATCGGCGACTGCCCGACGCTGATGCTCAACGCCCCCGTCCCGGCTGCCCGCAAGGTCCTCGCCAAGGCCGGACTCACCGTCGACGACATCGACTTGTGGGAGATCAACGAGGCCTTTGCCGTCGTCGCCGAAAAGTTCATCCGCGACCTCAGGCTCGACCGCGACAAGGTCAACGTCAACGGTGGCGCCTGTGCGCTCGGCCACCCGATCGGCGCCACCGGCTCGATCCTCATCGGCACCGTGCTCGACGAGCTGGAACGCCGCGGCCTGAAGCGCGGCCTGGTGACGATGTGCGCCGCCGGCGGCATGGCCCCGGCGATCATCATCGAACGCGTCTGAACCTTTTCAGCAGCCGATAAAAAAGCCCCGGCGAACGACAAGTTCGCCGGGGCTTTTGAATGAAATGGTGGGCACGACAAGGATTGAACTTGTGACCCCTGCGATGTCAACACAGTGCTCTACCACTGAGCTACGCGCCCACGCCGGGAGGCTGTTAGTCGGACCCGGGCGCCGATGCAACCCCGATGCGACGCTTTTGCGACAACGCCGGGCTGGCGAGCCGTCCGCGCCTCCCCTAACGTCCCCGCCGTGCACGATTCGCTTGTTCCGGGATTCAGCGTCAGCGGCGACAGCGATGGTCGCTGGCCGCTGGTCATGGCCTCGCCGCATAGCGGCCGCGACTATCCCGCCGCCTTCCTAGCAGCCTCGCGGCTGACGCTGGCGCAGTTGCGCCGCGCCGAGGACGCCCATGTCGACAGCCTGCTCGACGGCGTCCATGGCGTCCCCGTGCTGCGTGCCCGCCACGGCCGCGCTTTCCTAGACCTCAACCGCGCCGAAAACGAGATCGATCCGGTCATGATCGACGGGCCTATGGCGGTGACGCCGCACCTTACCGATCGCGTCGCTGCCGGACTCGGCGTGCTGCCCAGGGTTGCCGCCCAGGGCCTCGACATCTATCGCCGCCGGGTAACGGCCTTTGAGGCCGAGGCGCGGCTGGCGGCGCTGCACCGGCCCTGGCACAAGCGCATCACCGAACTGCTCGACCGCGCCCGCGCTCGCCACGGCTATGCCATCCTGATCGACTGTCATTCGATGCCCAGGCCCGCCGGGGTGATGCCGCCGCAGGTCGTCGTCGGCGATCGCTTCGGCGGCAGTGCGGCGCCGGCCCTGGTGGCGCTGATCGAGCAGCATTTCCGCCAGGCCGGCTGGCGCGTCGCGCGCAATGCCCCTTATGCCGGCGGCTATACCACCGATTTTCACGGCGCGCCCCTGGCCGGGGTCCACGCCGTGCAGATCGAGATCGATCGCACCCTCTACATGGATGCAAGTCGCCTGGTGCGCCACGACGGCTTCGACGGGGTGGCGGCGCAGATGGCCGGGCTGGCCCGGCTGTTGCTGGCCTCGTCCCCGCTGCTCGGCCTCGGGCCGCAGCAGCGCGAAGCCGCGGAATGAAAAAGGCCGCCTCGCGGGGGGAGCGAGGCGGCCGATCTTCACGGAGGAAGCCGGGCAAGGCCCGGTAGGTGCGCGCCGGTGAAAGGGGGGCAACGCCGACGCGCACCCCCAAGATAGGAATCGTCGGGTTTCCTTCAATATGGTTTAAATGGACAAGTTGCCGCGCCCGGGCCGGCGCGCGTCAGATGGCAAAGCGCAGCGACAGGCGAATGTCGCGACCAGCCATCGGCGCGAAATCCTTCAGGAACGAAGCATGCCGTCGGGCATCGACGTCGAAGATGTTGTTTGCCGACAGCACCAGCGACGTGTTCGGACGATCGGCGAAGGGGCGCAGGCTGACCGACGCATTGACCATGGTATAGCCGGCAGTCGGCGTCTCGAAAGCCGCGACCTTGGTTTGCGACGACGCACGCTCGACCTCGGCGCGGGCATCCCACATCGGCCCGGTGACCGAAACACCGCCGAGCACCCGAAGCGGCGGAATGCGTGGCACCCGGCCCAGCCCGTCGAGCAGCTTGGCATCGGTGTAATCGAGCAAGGCATCGACCTTGAGCTGGCTTTCGCCAAAACGGGCCAGTGTCAGCTCGCCCTGCACCTCGACGCCGAGATAGCGCGCGTCGGCCTGGCGATAGACGAAGACCGGCAGGTCATCCGCGATATCGCCGGTCTGGCTTTCGTAGATATAGTTGTGGAAGCGGTTATAGTAGACCGAAGCTTCGAAACTGTAGCTCTCGCCCCGGCCGCGCAGCACGATCTCGGCACCATTGGCGCGTTCCTTGCCGAAGTCGGGATTGCCGATCTCGAACGCCTGGGTCCCGGCATGCGGGCCATTGGCCAGCAGTTCCTCGGCGGCCGGGCCGCGTTCGGTGTGCGACAGGTTGACCCCGACGCGCCAACCCTGGAACAGCCCGACGCTCGCCCCGGCCGAGCCCGAAAACAGGTCGAAGCTGCGGTCGACGAACACCGGCTCGCCCCGGAAATCATCGACTGCGGCACGCACCTTGGCCTTTTCGTAGCGGGCACCGAATTCGCTCTTGATGGTGCCGAAATCGAATTCCTGCAGCGTGAACAGGCCGATCTGGCTGCTCTGGTTGCGCGGGATGAAGGCCTCGTCGCCGATGACGTTGAAATCGCGCGTGAAGACCTGGACACCCGTCGCACCGCGCCAGGTGCCGCCGCCGAGGTCGCGCTTCGCCTGGCTGATCTCGAGCCGGCCTTCGAGGCCGCGATTGAAGAAGGTGGTGCCGATCTCGCCTTCTTCCGACAGTTCGGAATGCTGATAGTCGGCATAGCCGGCCCGCACCTTGATCGCGTCGACGATGTCGCCGCTGACGTTGACCTGGCCGCGCACATCGATGCGATCCTGCTTGACCTTCAGACGTACGAACTCGCCTTCGCCGGTCGCCGTGTCGAACCGTGCCGGGACGCCGTACAGGCTGTCGTAATGGCCATAGCCGAGGCCGAGTTCGCCGCCGGCGTCGATGAAGGCGATGCCCGCACCGGCATTCCAGGTTTCGCTGGCGGTGTTGGGCAGGCGCCGACGCAGGCCGGCCAGGTCGTTGGCGGCAGGTTCGTCGCTGGCCAGCGCCGCTGCACGTGCCGGGCCGGACAGCACGAAGCCGCCGATCTTCAGGTCGTCGGTGCGCGAATAGCTGCCATCGGCATGGACGACGATCCGGTCCGTAAGCGGCACCTCGACGACGCCGGCGCCGGTCCGTTCGCTGGCGGCCGAGCCATAGGTGCCGAGCAGGTCGAGATGGACGGCCTCGCTCGGCACCTCGCGCGGGATCCGTTTGTCGACGACATTGACCACGCCGCCGATGGCCGAGGAACCGAACAGCAACGACGCCGGCCCGCGCAGGACCTCGATGCGGTCGGCGAACTGCGGGTTGATGACGACCGCGTGATCGACGGAGGTGTTCGAAACGTCGAAGCTGCCGATGCCATCGGTCAACACACGGACGCGTTCACCCTGGAAGCCGCGCAGGATCGGCCGCGAGGCGTTCGGGCCAAAGCTGGTCGCGCTGACGCCCGGCTGGCGTGCCAGCGTTTCGCCGATCGTCGAGCGCAGCTGGCGGGTCAGCTCGGTGCCCTGCAGGACGGTGACCCCTGACAGCACGGTGGCGCGATCGCGTTCATAAGGCGCGGTGACGACAATCTCCGGCGACGGCGGCGCGTGCAGCGTCGAATCCGCCGGCGCAGCCGCGTCGCCGGTAACGGTTTCGACGGCCAGGACCGGCCCCGAACCAGCCAGCAAGAGGCCAAGGGAGATGCAACCGCGCACGGGCGCGGACAGATTGGAGCGCATGAGCCGGACCTTGAAACGACGGTACGGAAATTGCCTAGATGTGATACTATATCGTGTCAACCGGGCGAAGAGACATTTGCCCGGGGCGGTGTCGGGCGGTGGTCAGGGCGCTCGCCGGCGCACCCGCGGCAGGATCCGCGCCAGCACATTGTCACGGTCGAACAGGTGGTGCTTCAGCGCGCCCGCGACATGCAGAACCAGCGTCAACATCATGATCAAGCCGATCGTTTCGTGGCTCTCGTGAAACAGCCCGCCAAGGCTTGTCGGCAACGGCAGCGGCGGCACGTCGAACAGTCCGAACCATGACACCGGGCCGATGTGCCTGCCTGTCGACACCATCGCCCAGCCGCTGAGCGGCATCAGCAGTAACAGCAAGTAGAACGCAACATGGGTGGTGCGGGCGAGTACGACCTCGCCACGGGTCATGTGGGTCGGCAACGGCGGCGGCGGATTGGTCAATCGCCATGCCAGCCGCACCAGCGTCAGGACCAGGATGGTCAGGCCGATGCTCTTGTGCAGGGCGACCAGCGTGGCGCCCGCCTGCTGTGTCGCCGGATCGGGACTGTCGAACCAACAGTCATTGCCGAGACCGCCGACCAGGTTGCCGATGACGAGCACGGCCGTGATCCAGTGCAGCAAGATCGCTACGGTCGAATAGCGGCCGGGGTATTCGACAGCGGTCATGGCACGAACCCTGCCGGCAGACTGCGCAGCACGTCGGCGGCCGCGGCCGCCGACTGCCCGCAGCTTTTGCCGTCAATCTCAGGCGTTGGCGGCCGCCATCTGCTTTTCGAACAGGCCCGAGATCAGCGACAGCGAGAACAGATGGGCATAGACGAGGCCGAGCAGACCCGACTGGACCAGCTTGCGGGCCTGGTCACCGCGCAGGCCCTGCAGCTTTTCTTCGGAAACCATGCGGAAGCCGCGGTACACGGCGGGTTCCGCAAGCCCTTCGCGCTGGATGGTGACTTCGCCGTCCATCAGCAGGTCGAGCTTGGACAGCTCCTCCATGAAGGACCGGGTGCGGAACACCGCCTGTTCGAACTGCTCGCAGAACGCCAGCACGTTCTTCGTCACATCGGTGGGCTCGGTGCCATTGAACAGCGCCTCGCCCTCGCCGGCGGCGAGCTGCGGATCGGTGTCATCGAAACACAGCGACAGATCGTCCGATTCGGGGGTCAGGCGTGCCAGCATGAACGGGTAGCGACGGATGAAGGCCGGAACATACTGGCCCTTTTCCCACTGGTCATCGGCGCCGAGGTAAAGATTCTGCCCCTCGTTGAGGCCGATCAGGGCGAGCGGCGCCGGGTTGTCGCCGAGGCCGAAGACGATCGGATAATGGCGCTGCACCAATGCGAATTCATCGACGGTCACCGGCACGGCATGGGTGTTGCGCGTGAATGCCAGGTTGTCGCGCGGCTTCAGCCCGTGCGTCGGATGCAGCTGCGACGACAGCGGAGCCAACGACTTGTAGAACAGTGGCAAGGTCTGGGCATTGGCGGGCGTGCTGGCCATGGCTGATCGTCTTTCCTGTGGGGTAACGAATCTTTTGAAGGTGGCGTTCTCTAGGGTCGCGCCACGCATCGTGCAAGCCATCGCAAGCGCGGGCGAGGCTCAGATCATCTTGCCGGGGTTCATTATCCCCCGGGGATCGAGGGCGGCCTTTATCGCCCGGACTGCGGCCAGCTTGGCGGGGTCGCCGAGCCGGGCCAGCGCCGCACGCTTCAGAACACCTATACCGTGTTCGGCCGAGATGGAGCCGCCGGCCGCCGTCACGAGCGCATAGACGAGGTCGGTGATCGCACTGCCGTGTGTGCCCAGGTAAGCCGCGGCGTCGGGTCCGTCCGGCGCCTTGACGTTGAAGTGCAGATTGCCGTCGCCGAGGTGTCCAAAGGCGATGACGCGAGCGCCGGGAAACGCCGCTTCGACGGCGCGCGCCGCCGACACGGCGAACCGCGGCATCGCCGCGACCGCGACCGAGATGTCATGATGCACCGCCGGCCCGTCGCGCCGCTCGGCCGCCGGCAGTTCCTCGCGCAGCCGCCAGAGCGCGGCCGCCTGTGCGTCCGATGCTGCCACGGCCGCGTCCGCGATCTCACCGGCGGCAGACGCCGCGGCCAGCGTGTCGACCAGCAGCGTATCGAGCGGCTCCTGCCCCGCCAGCTCGACCAGCGCATGCCAGCCATGCGTGCCCGCCAGCGGCGCCCGCAAGCCCAGCTGCCGATCGAGCAATTGCAGGCCGAAGTGGGGCATCAGCTCGAAGCTTTCGACCTGCCCGCCCGAAGCCGCGCGCAGCCGTGCCAGCACGGCCAGGGCGCGCTGCGGGCCGTCGCCCGCGGCGCCGAACCCCAACCAGGCGACAGCACGATGCCGGGGCCTCGGCACCAGCCGCAGCGCCGCCGCGGTGATGATGCCCAGCGTGCCCTCGCCGCCGATCATCAGCTGCTTGATATCATAGCCGCTGTTGTCCTTGGCGAGGCCCGTCAACTGGTGCAGCACCGACCCGTCGGGCAGCACCGCCTCCAGGCCCATGACCAGCGCGCGCATCGTACCGTGGCGCAATACCTGCATGCCGCCGGCGTTGGTCGCGATCAGGCCGCCGATGGTGGCGCTCCCCTTGGCCCCGAGCGTCAGTGGGAAAGCGCAATCGGCCGCCGAAGCCGCGTCATGGACGTCGGACAGGATGGCGCCGGCCTCCACCGTCAACGTCAGGCCGCCGGCGTCGACAGCCCGGATGGTCGCCATCCGGTTCAGCCCGACCAGCACGCCGCTGCCATCGGCCGCCGGGATGCCGCCGCCGACCAGTCCGGTATTGCCACCCTGCGGGACCAGCGCCACGTCGTGCCGTCCCGCCGCCTTTACGATCGCCGCCACCTGTTCGACCGTGCGCGGCAACAGCAGCAGCGGCGTCGCGCCGCGATACCGCCCGCGCCAGTCCACCAGCCGCGGCGCCAGCACATCGGGCGCGTCGGTCCAATTGCCGTCGCCCGCCGCCGTCTTGAGAGCGGCCAGCGCAGCGGGCGAGGGAATTGCGGTCGGCACGGCGGCTGCATAGCCCTTGTGAATGCCGTCGGCAAAGCGTTGCCGGCGCGACACAGCTGCCCGCGAAAGGCGTGGCGGGGTTGCGCAGGGTTCATGCCGCGTTCAATTGCACCCACGCAACGCATGGACGATCAACGGGATAAAAGCGGGCCGCGATGAGGGGGAGTGTCGTCTTGACCGGGCCAGCGTGGCGCAGCTTCGCAGCCGCCCGGCTTTACCTGGCGCTGGCCCTCGTGATGGCCGCGGCGCTGGTACCCTGGCCGGCCAATGGCGCCGACCGGTCGCAGCGCTCGTCGCCGCCCGGATCCGAACCGGCGTTCGGTGCGCCGTGGACGCGTGTGCCGGCGACGCCGGGTGGACCTGTCGAGATGCGTCCCTTTCCGCCCCGCCAGGGACGCAGCCGCTGTATCCCGATGACGGCCATGGCCGGAGCGCAGATGTTCGGCGACAGCGCGCTCGAACTGAGCATGCGCGATGGCCGCCGCTACCGGCTGTTCTTTGCGCGGGAATGCCAGGCACTGACCTTCTACCAGGGCTTTTACTATCGCCGCGAAAAGGCCGGGCAGCTGTGCGCCGGTCGCGATGCCATCGGGGCGCGGTCGGGCGGGGAGTGCCCGATCGCCAGCATCATCGAAGTGCGCAAACCCGGAAAGCGGCGGCGGTCCCCACGATGATATGCCGCAGAAATGTCGCAGTGCTAGCGAAATAGTGAGGGCGGCTGACGCTCTTGAGAGCCTTGTTCTGTTGCGATTCTGCCACAGTTTTTAGCCGGTTGCCGAGGAACGCGGCAAAAACGCGAGATCGCTGGACAAAGGCGTCAATCCCCCGCCACACTCGCGGTCAATCACGACGGCGCATGACGCCTGCGTGATCGTGGTGACACCCCGGCCAAAACGGGGGCGCCGCGAATGGGCACCTGGGGAGGAAAACATGAAGACATCGTCGCAAATCCGTGCCGGCCTGATCGCCGGCGTGTCGCTTCTTGGTATGGCTGGCGCGCCCGCCTTTGCGCAGTCCAGCAGCGCCGCCGCGCCGGTCGACAGCGGGATCGAGGAAATCGTCGTCACCGCCCAGCGCACTGCGCAGAGCCTGCAGGACGTGCCGATCGCCATCACCGCCTTTTCGAGCGAAGCCCTGCAGCGCCAGCAGATCCAGAATTCGTCGGATCTGCAGCTGACCCTGCCCAACATCACCTTCACCAAGGGCAATTTCACCGGGTCGAGCTTCACCATTCGCGGCATCGGCGATCTTTGCGTCGGCGTCACCTGCGACAGCGCCACCGCCATCCACATCAACGGCAGCCCCTTGATCGCGACGCGGTTGTTCGAATCCGAATTCTTCGACCTGGAGCGCGTCGAAGTGCTGCGCGGGCCGCAGGGCACGCTGTTCGGCCGCAACGCGACCTCGGGCGTCATCAACTTCGTCACCGCCAAGCCGAACCTGTCGGCCATCGGCGCCGCCGGCGAAGTCGATTACGGCAACTATGAATCGCTGCGCGTGCGCGGCATGTTCAACCTGCCGATCACCGAGACGCTTGGCGTACGCCTCGCCGGCTTCTATCTGAAGCGCGACGGCTTTACCGAGAACCTGTTCAACGGCGAACAGATCGACGGCCGCGACATGTACGGCATCCGCGGCTCGGTGCGGTGGGAGCCGACCGAGAATACCCGCATCGACCTGATGGGTTATTACTTCAAGGAAGACGACGACCGCTCGCGCATCCAGAAGCAGCTCTGCCAGCGCGACCCGACCGGCGTGCTGGGCTGCCTTCCCGGCCGCCTCGACTATGGCAAGCTGAACGGCAACTCGACCTTTGTCGGCGTCCTGTCGTCACGCGAACTTCTGCGCATCCAGGGCGGCGCCGGCTTTGGCGGGCCGTTGTCGACCGCCGGTCTCGGCAGCCTCTATGGCCCCGATTCCTATGCGAACTTCCAGGAGCCGCGCAACGTCCGCCAGGTCAACACCGCGTTCACGCCCGAATATGCCGCCGAAGAACAGCAGTACCAGGCGCGCATCGAGCATGACTTCGGCGCCGTGAAGGCGCAGATCACCGGTCTTTATCAAAAGACCAGCGTCGACAGCCGCGTCGACTACAACCTCGGCATCCAGGACCCGAACGTCTTCAAGCCGGGCCTGGCCGGCCTCCAGGGCCTGGCGTCGGCGCCCGGCATCGGCGCCTATTTCAACAAGATCCAGCCGGCAATCTTCCCGACCGGCGTCAACGGCCCCTATTGCACGTCGAACACCGACCTGACCGGCAATGGTGCCTATGACGGCAGCAAGATCTGCAGCGCGGTGCCGCTCAACTTCGACCGGTCGAACGAGGAACGCCGGACCTGGTCGGTGGAAGGTATCATCAGCACCCAGTTCGACGGGCCGTTCAACTTCCTGCTCGGCGGCATCTATCTCGACTCGAAGCTGCCGGAAAACAGCTATTTCGTGAACGGGTTCGGCATCGATTACGTCACCGGCGTGCTCGGCGGCGCCACCGGCCTCGGCGGCGGCCTACCCCCGGGCTATCTCGGCACGCCGTTCTTCCGCAACAACACCGACGAGACGACGCTGAAGTCCTATGGCATCTTCGGTGAGCTCTATTGGAACATCACCGACAACATCAAGGTCACCGCCGGCCTGCGCTACAACAACGACAAGAAGACGGTGCGCGCCCGTTCGACGCTCGCCAGCTTCTATGTGCCGTTCGGTGTCGCCGATCCGTTCGATTCGCCCTATGCGGCAGGCTTCGACGCCGATCCGGGTTCGGTCTGCGCCACGGCCGGGTCTGCCGTACCCGGCAAGATCGGCACGGTCGCCGGCTGCGAAGCATTTCAGGTGCGGGAAGTCAGCTTTGGTGAATTCACCGGCCGTTTCGTGGTCGACTGGAACATCACCGAAGACAATCTGATCTACGCTTCCTACTCCCGCGGCTACAAATCGGGTGGTATCAACCCGCCGCTGCAGCCGATCTTCTCGGTGCCCGAATCCTTCGCACCGGAATTCATCGACTCCTTCGAAATCGGCACCAAGAACACGTTCCTCGACGGCACGCTGCGCGCCAACATCACGGCATTCTACTATAAATATTCGGCCCTGCAGCTCAGCCGCATCGTTGCCCGCACCTCGGTCAACGACAATGTCGACGCCGAAGTCTATGGCGTGGAAGGCGAATTCATTATCCAGCCGACCCGCGAGCTGGCACTGAACTTCGGCGCCAGCTATCTCCACACCAAGGTTTCGCAGGACAAGTTCCTGTCCAACCCGCGTGACCCGTCGGGCGGCCGCAGCGATACCGTCATCGTCAAGGACATCACCAACGGCTCCAACTGCGCCGTCGTCCCGCGGGTGGCCGGCAACGCTGCCGGGGCCAACGGCTATGTCGCCGCCGTCAACGCGGCGCTCGGGCTGCAGGCGCCGACCGCCTTTCCGTCGGACAGCGGCCTGACCGCGACCGGCGCGTTCGGTATCTGCAGCGTCCTGTCGGGCGCCAACGGTGCCTCGGCTGCCGCTGCCGGTCTCGACGTGCTGTTCGCCGGGGTCGAGGTGAACATCAAGGGCAACCAGCTGCCACAGGCGCCGGACTTCAAGTTCTCCGCAGGCGCGCAGTACACGCTGGAATTCGCCAACGGCATGTCGATGGTGCCGCGTGTCGATCTTGCCGTCACCGGCACCAGCTCGGGCAATATCTTCAACGGCTATGTCAACCGGATCCCGAGCTATTCGGTCATCAATGCCCAGGTCCAGCTCAACGGCAAGGACGACCGCTGGTACGCCCGCGCCTATGTCCAGAACCTGACCAACAACAGCGCCACCACCGGGCTTTACGTCACCGACCAGTCGTCGGGCCTGTTTACCAACATCTTCACGCTCGAACCGCGCCGTTACGGCGGCGCCATCGGCTTCCGCTTCTAGTCGGCTCGACGACAAACTGGCGGGCGGGGTGCAAGCTCCGCCCGTTTTCTTTGGTAGCGCGCACACCGAACGCCATGATCACCGCTGCGCCGCATTGACTTTTGCCGCATTTGCAGCGCATGGCGCAGGCGACGCAGGTTCCCGGACGTTCGGCAATCGCGTTCCAAGGAATTGCATGAGCTTTGCAGAACTGGGCCTGTCGGAGGAACTTCTCCGTGCGGTCGCCGATAGTGGCTACAACGACCCGACGCCCATCCAGCGCCAGGCGATCCCGCCCGTATTGATGGGCCGCGACATCATCGGCGTCGCACAGACCGGCACCGGCAAGACGGCGTCGTTCGTCCTCCCGATGATCGACATCCTCGCCGAAGGCCGCAGCCGCGCCCGCATGCCACGCTCGCTGATACTGGAGCCGACGCGCGAACTCGCCCAGCAGGTCAGCGAGAATTTCGACAAGTACGGGAAGTATCACAAGCTTTCGATGGCCCTGCTCATCGGCGGCGTCAGCATGGGCGACCAGCTCGCGGCGCTCGAAAAGGGCGTCGATGTCCTCATCGCCACGCCAGGCCGGCTGATGGACCTGTTCGGCCGCGGCAAGATCATGCTCAACCAGTGCAGCCTGCTCGTCATCGATGAGGCCGACCGCATGCTCGACATGGGGTTCATTCCCGATATCGAGGAAATCTGCACCAAGCTGCCGGCGCCGCGCCAGACCCTGTTGTTTTCCGCGACCATGCCGCCGCCGATCAAGAAACTGGCCGACAAGTTCATGGATTCGCCCCGCCTCATCGAAGTGGCGCGCCCGGCCTCCACCAACACCTCGATCGCGCAATATGTCGTGGAAACGACGCCGCGCGGCAAGCGCGAGGCGCTCCGCACGTTGCTGCGCGACCCCGAGGTGCGCAACGCCATCATCTTCTGCAATCGCAAGCGCGACATCAAGGAACTGGTCGACGCGCTGCGCCGCGCCGATTTCGCGGTCAGCCAGATCCACGGCGACATGGACCAGTCCGACCGGATCAAGGAGCTCGACCGCTTCAAGTCGGGCGACATCAACATCATCGTCGCGTCGGACGTTGCCGCCCGCGGTCTCGACATCCCGGGCGTCAGCCATGTCGTCAACTATGACGTGCCACATCACGCCGAGGACTATGTCCACCGCATCGGTCGCACCGGCCGCGCCGGGCGGACCGGTATCGCCTACACGCTGGCGACCGAAGCCGAGGCCGAAAATCTCGCCGAAGTCGAAAAGCTGATCCACCAGAAAATCCCGCGCTACGGCGCTGCCGAGGTCGTCACGACCGCCCCGCCCGCCGCGGTCGTGCTGGTACCCGACAACATCGCCGCGGATGACATCGTCGCCGACGATATCGTCCCAGCCGAATCACCCGCGGGTGACGCCGAAGCCGGCGATGACCGCGCGCGGCGCCGCCGTCGCGGTGGCCGCGGCCGCAAGCGCGAAGGCGGCGAAGCCACGATCGACGCCACCGCTGCGCCACTTGCTGCCGAGCCGGCACCCCGCCGCGCGGAACCCCGCGAAGCACCACGCGCCGAGGCGCCCCGACGCGAGGAAGCGCGTCGCGGGGAGCCCCGCCGTGACGAACCGCGCCGGGATGAGGCACGTCGTGAAGAGCCGCGCCGCGACGAAACCCGCCGCGCGACGCCGCCCGCCCGCATCGCCCGCGATCCGATCCGCGACTATCGCGGCGGCCGGCGCGACGAGCCGCGGCGTGACGACCGCCGCGATCGCGACGAAGGGGAAAGCTTCGTCGGCTTCGGCGCCGAAGGCATCCCCGAATTCCTGATGCACAAGGCGACGCTGCAGCGCTGACCGGCACCGGCGGCATGGGGTAAATAGCCTCTCCCGCCGATATCGCGAAGGCGCTATTGTCCGGTCCGCAACGGAGGGCAGCATGGCGACGAAACTCACGATCAACGGCACGGTTCACACCGTCAGCGCCGATCCCGAGATGCCCCTGCTCTGGGCCTTGCGCGACCTGCTCGGCATGACCGGTACCAAGTTCGGCTGCGGCGCAGCCTATTGCGGCGCCTGCACCGTCCATGTCGATGGCCAGCCCGTGCGGTCCTGCCAGACGACGCTCGCCAGTGTCGGCACCGCGCGCATCACCACCATCGAGGGGCTGTCGGCCGACCCGATCGGCCGCAAGCTGCAGGACGCTTGGGTGGCCCTCGACGTGCCGCAATGCGGCTATTGCCAGGCCGGCCAGCTGATGGCGGCCACCGCGCTGCTGCGCGAGACACCACGGCCCGACGATGCCGCGATCGACGCCGCGATGAACGGCAATCTGTGCCGCTGCGCCACCTACACGCGCATCCGCGCGGCCATCAAGCAAGCCGCGGGGGTGACGGCATGAACGCCCACACAAGGATCAGCCGCCGCACCATGCTGGTTGCCGGCGCCGTCGCCGGCGGCGGCCTGTGGCTCGGCTATGCACCGCCCGCCAATGCAACCGCGAACGCGCCCGGCAGCCTCAACCCCTGGGTGCGCATCGGCACCGATGGCACGGTAACGATCATTGCCCATAATCCCGAGATCGGCCAGGGCGTGAAGACGTCGCTGCCGATGTTGATCGCCGAGGAGCTCGACGTCGACTGGCGCCAGGTGCGCGTCGAACAGGGCCTTGCCGATGCCGCCCGCTACGGCGAGCAATATGCCGGCGGCAGCATGGCGACACCGACGCAGTACGAGCCGATGCGCCGCGTCGGCGCCGGCGCACGCGCCATGCTCGTCGCTGCTGCCGCAAAGATGTGGCAGGTGCCCGTCGACAGCCTGACCACCGCATCGGGCAAGGTCGTCCATGCCGCGACCGGCCGCAGCGCCGGCTATGGCACGCTGGTGGCCCTCGCCGCCACCTTGCCGGCACCCGACGCCGCCAAGCTGGTCCTTAAGGATCCCAAGACCTTTCGCATCGTCGGCAGGTTCATCCCCGGCGTCGACAACCGGGCCATCGTGACCGGCGAACCGCTGTTCGGCATCGACGCCCAGGTGCCCGGCATGAAGTTCGCCGCCTATCAGAAATGCCCCGCCTATGGCGGCACTGTCGCCAAGGTCGACATGGCGGCGGCGTTGGCGATGCCCGGTGTTCGCAAGGTGTTCGTCGTTCCCGGCACCGACGGCCTCGCCGCCGGCGTCGCCGTCGTCGCCGACAACAGCTGGGCTGCCAACCGCGCCCGCAACGCGCTGCAGATCGAATGGAAGCAGCCCGCGACCACGCACCAGTCGACCGCGCACTTCCTGGCAGAAGCCACCCGCCTCGCCACCCAGCCGCCGCAGCGCACCATCACCAGCCACGGTGATGCCGACGCCGCGCTCGCCGGCGCCGCCAAGCGGGTCAGCGCCGACTACAGCTACCCGTTCCTCGCCCATGCGACGATGGAGCCGATGAACTGCACGGCGCACGTCACCGATGGCAAGGTCGAGATCTGGGCGCCGACGCAATTGCCCGAGGACGGCCGCGCCAAGGTCGCCAAGGCACTGGGCATCGCCGGCAGCGACATCACCATCCACATGCTGCGCAGCGGCGGCGGCTTCGGCCGGCGCCTGGCGAGCGATTTCATGGTCGAGGCGGCCTGGATCGCGCGCGAAGCCGGCGTGCCCGTCAAGCTGACCTGGAGCCGGGAGGACGACCTGACCGGGGGCTATTATCGCCCCGGCGGCTTCCACCATTTCGAAGCAGGGCTCGACGACGCCGGCCGGGTCACCGCCTGGCGCAATCACTTCGTCAGCTTCGGCACGCCCCAGAAATTTGCCCGCGCCGCCGGCATCGACGAAGCGCAGTTCCCGGCCGGCTTTGTCGCCAACTTTCAGGTCGGCGGTTCGGCGATGGCGCTCGATACCCCGACCTGGTGGCTGCGCGCGCCCGAGAACAATGCCTTCGGCTTTGTCATGCAGGGTTTCATCGACGAACTCGCCCATGCCGCCGGGCAGGACCCCCTCGCCTTCCGCCGCACCCTGCTCGCCGACGGGCATATCGTCGGCGATCCCAAGAGCCCTGAAAGCTTTAACGGCAAGCGGGCCCTGGGCGTGCTCGACAAGGTGGCGACGATGGCGAAATGGGGCCGCAAACTGCCGGCGCGCCATGGCCTCGGCATCGCCTTTCACTTCAGCCACCTCGGCTATTTCGCCAATGTCGTGGAGGCCGGCGTGGCGGCGGATGGCACCGTCAGGATCGACCGCATCTGGGTCGCCGCCGATGTCGGCCGGCAGATCGTCAACCCGTCGGGCGCCCTCCACCAGGTCCAGGGTTCCGTGCTCGACGCGCTCGGCGCCGCCCAGGGCCTCAGCGTGACCTTCCGCGACGGCGCGGTCGAGCAGCGCAATTTCGGCGACTACCCGATTCTGCGCATGGCCGACGCCCCGCCGGTGGAGGTTGCCTTCGTGCTCAGCGACAATAACCCGACCGGGCTCGGCGAGCCGGGCTATCCGGCCGTGGCGCCGGCGCTCGGCAACGCCATCTTCGCCGCGACCGGCGTCAGGCTCAGGTCGCTGCCGTTCGATTCGGCCTTGCTGAAGGCCTAAAGCGCCAGCGCGTCGAGATCGGCGGTGGCCGCCGCCAGGTCGGCATGGGCCGTAACCTGGCGCACCGCGGCGTCGAGGCGGCGCACCTGGGCATCGGCGGCGGCCTCCTCGCGGACGTTGACGAGGAAAAAGTCGCTGGCGCCGAGTCCGAAGCGTCGGCGTTCGGCGACGGCCATGGCGTCGGCCCGCTGCGCCTCCTCGGCCGCCAGCACCGTCAGCCGGGCCGTCTGCGTGGCGGCGATGCCCAGGCTTTCGATATCGGCAATGATCTGTTCCTCGGCAAACCGCCGGCGCTGGCGAAAGGCGTCGATCTCGGCATTGGTCTGGGCGAGGCGACCGCGCGCCGCACGCTGCTGCAACGGCACGGTGAAGGTGAACCCGATACGGCTGTCGGTGCCGCTGCGCGACGAGCCGCCAACACCCGGATCGCCGATATCCTGCGATGCCTCCACCATCAGGTCGAGTTTGGGTAGGAAGGCGTTGCGATCGAGCGCCAGCCGCTGCCCGGCCTGGCGCATGCGGATGTCGATGGTGCGCAGGTCGGGCCGCGCCGCCACCAGTCCGCGCGGATCGGCGGCACGCGGCAACGGCGGCGCCAACGTCGCCGGCAGGCGATCGTCGCCGACCAGCAGCGGCCGGCCATCGGCATCGCGAAGATACAGCGAAAGCGTCTGTCGCGCCTGCGCCAGCGCCTGTTCGGACTGCACGACCAGCGTCCGACGGCGCAGGATATTCTGTTCGTTCTCGGTCAGCAGGATGGTCGGCCGGGCCCCCTCCTCGACCTGGCGGCGAAACGCCTTTTGCCGACCTTCCGCCAGTTCCAGCAGGTCGCGATAGACGCGCAAGCGCAGGCCCGCGGCGACCCACAGGTTATAGGCCTGGATGGCACGGGTCTGCACGCCGATCGCCACCATCAGACGGTCGGCATCAGCGAGCGCGATGTCGCCCTCCGCCAACGTCAGCGCAAAGCGGCGATCGTCGATCATGCGGTCACGCAGCAGCGAGAATACGGCACCGGCCTTTATCTCGCCGAGCTGGTTGGTATAGCGCTTGTCCTCGTAGATCGGGAAACGCCCCCCCGAAACCCGATAGCCGGCATAGGCCTGGCCGCCGAGCGTGCCGAGCGGCTGGGTGACCTTGGCCTCGATGTCGCGACCGTCGTAATAGCCCGACAAGCGGGTATCGCCCTGCGCGCTGAACACCGTGTCGAATGCCGCCTGCGCACTGAGCAGCTTGCCTTCCGCACCGCGGACGCGGGCCAGCGCCTCCAGCACCTGCGGGGCGTGGAAGCGCGAGGACGCAAGCACCTCGGGCAGCGTCAGCGGCGCCGCTGCCGATGGGGCAGCAAACAGCAGCAGCAGCGCGATGACGCTACTTCGCATTGCCGCCACTTGCGTCGCCGCCGCCGCCACTACCGCCCGCCGGCGCCTGGCCATTGGCCGTCGGCTGGGCGCCGGGCCGGGTAAACTGCAGCGGGAAATCGTTGAGCACGCGCCACAGCTCGAACCACACCTTGACGGTGTCCATCAGCACCCAGCCGCGCACCTTGGCCCCCAGCCTGACGGCAGGCTCGCCGGGCCAGGGCGGCCGGTCGGGGGACGGTTCGACGAGGATGCGGAACAGCCCGTTCTGCGAGGCGGCGACGTCGAGCGCCACCACCCGGCCATCGAACAGTCCGCGCGCCACCGACGGCCAGCCGCTGAACTGGATCGCCGGCCAGCCTTCGAATTCCAGCCGCACCCGGCGGCCGACGCGGATCAGCGGCACGTCGCGGCCATCGACGTACAGCTCGACCACCCGCTTCGAATCCTCGGGCACAAAGGTCGCCAGCACATCGCCCTGCTTGACCATCGTTGCCGTGTCATAGGCGGTGACTCGCATGATGCGCCCGGCCCGCGGCGCGCTGATTAATTGGACCGACTGGCGATTGCGGCTCACCTCGATGGTGTTGATGTCGGCCTGCGACTTGGCGATCTTGGCGCGATAGTCGGCGACCTTGATCTGCGCCAGTTCCCAATCGCGGCGCGACGCGAGGCCTTCGCGGAACAATGTCCCGGTCCGATCGACGTCGCGCGCTGCAACGGCCATCGCCTCCCGCGCCGCGTCGATCTCGGCGCGCAACTGGCTGCGTTGGCTGTCCAGCCGGTCGAGCAGCTGCGGATCGATGTCGACGACCCGGGCGATCGGGTCACCGGCCTTCACCGCGCTACCGTCGGTCACGTACCAGCGCTCGATGCGGCCCGGCACCATCGCGGTGATGTTCTGCTGACGGTCTCGTGGATCGAGCGCGATGACGCTGCCGGTGCCGGCGGCGGTCTGCACCCAGGGCACTGTCAGCGCAAAGACGATCAGGCCGACGGTGGTGACGATCAGCGATATGCCGATGGCGCGCAACAGCCGCGGCGGCCGGATGCGGGCGAGCGTCGGAAACGCCGTGGGATCATCGCTACGGATGGGCATTGAACACCTCCCGCCCGGACCGAAGCGCGTCGAACTCGTCGCGACTGTCGACGATCGCCTGGGATTCCCGGCCCATCCAGAGATATCGATCGAGAGCCACGTCCTCGGGCCGGTTGCTGAAATAGATGAGCGTCGTCTCGCTGCCGGCAAAATGATCGAGCACCGCCTGCAGCCGGTTGGTGGCGACGATGTCATAAAGCGGTGACAGCACGAGGATGCGCGGCTTCGACAGCACCGCAGCGGCCAGTTTCAGCTGCATCGTCTTGGCCAGCGACAAGGGCCAGCCCGTCGATGACAGGCTGGTCTGCAGGCCCTGCGGCAGCATCGCCAGCCGGCCTTCCAGCCCCACGAGGCGCAGCGCATTCATGATCGCGGCGGGGTCTTCATCGGTGCTCGACAGCCGAAGATAATCGATGATGCTGCTTTCGACGATGAAGGGCCGGTCGAGCACGATGACATCGCGGCGCAGCGCCAGGGCATCGATGCTGCCGATGTCGACGCCGCCGATGGAAATCAGGCCGGTATAGGATACCTGCAGGCGCTTCAGCAGGTTGGAAAAGGCCCGTTCCATGCCCGGATCGCCCTGGGCAAGCAGTCGCGACCCGGCGGGTATCTCGAGGTCCATGCGCACCGGGCCGCCCATATGGAGGAAACGGACGCTGTTGAGCAAAAGCGCGGAATGACGTGGTGCCTGCGCGCCCTGGCGCTTGTCGGGCAGCGGTTCCTGCGGGATGCCGTAGAGCAGCGACAGCTCCTCGACGCTGGCGACCAGCGTGTAGAAGCTTTCCAGATAGGTCCCAAGCTGCGAGACGCCGAACAGCGCGCCCGACAGGATGAGCTCGGCGGCCACAAGCTGTCCGATGGACAGCTGTTCGCGGATGACCAGCCAGCCGCCCAGCGCCAGCAGCCCGGCGCTGGCGACCGCATACAGTACCACCAGGGCGATATTCTGCGGCAGCGTGTGGCGATAGTTGAGCTTGTGGGCGGCGACATAGCGCGCCGAAACCTCTTCGGAACGTTCGATCGCATAGTCGAGATGCTGCGCCGATTTGTAGAAGCCGTTCGACGCACCGACGCTTTCGAGCCAGTGCGCGGCATAGTATTTCTGGTGGCTGAGCGTGATCGAGCTCAGCATCGCCGGCCGTGCCCAGACCAGCCAGATGACCCAGATCAGCACGATGACGATGATGTTGAAGGCCAGAAAAAACGGATGGTAGAAAGCGGTGACGATGAAGCCGACCGCCGCCGTCAGCAGGATGGTGAAGCCGCCGATCAGTAGCGACGGGATGGCCTTCTGGACATTGATCAGCTCGAAATAGCGGTTGAACAGGTCGATGCGGCGGTCATCCTGGAAGAACGGGTCCGCGGCGTTGATCGTCCGCACGGTGACATCGGCGACCAGCCTTGCGACAAAGCGTCGCCGGAACAGCTCCAGCAGGTGATTGCGCAGCAGCCCGAGCCCGCCCGAGATCAGCAACAGCACGCACAGCACCGTCGCCAGCGTGAACAGCGGCGCCGGCAGGGCCGTGTTGGCGATACTGTTGATGAGCAATTGCACCGATATCGGCGTCGCCAGCGTCAGGACGCCGATGCCGAGGCCATAGACGATCGCCAACCAGAAGAAGTTCCGCTCCGGCCCAAGGATCGGGCCGACCCAGCGAAAGACATCGCGCAGGCGGATGGGCTGTTGGTCGCTGCCGGCCATTGTGTCCCCGAATTCGCCCGGTCCATTTCGCCGGCGGTCCCATGTTGGGTTGCCGGTTTGTCATCTTCAAGGGCAGGCGTGATATTTCATATCCTGAATGGCCGGTGCGCGCCTAGACCGCAGCAAGCGCCTGCTCGAAATCCGCGATCAGGTCGTCGGCGTCCTCCACGCCGATCGACACCCGCACCAGATTGTCGGTGATGCCGAGGTCGGCCTTGCGCTCCCGCGACACCGACAGGTGCGTCATCGCCGCGGGATGCGACGCCAGGCTTTCGGTCCCGCCGAGGCTGACGGCCAGCTTCACCAGCCGCAGATTGTCGAGTAGCCGGAAAGCCTCGGCCTCACCGCCCTTGACGATCAGCGAAAAGGTCGAGCCGGCGCCCGAGCAATGCCGGGCATAGATGTCGGCCTGGCGCGATCCGGGCTCGAGAAAACCGAGATAGCCGACCCGCTCGACCTTGGGATGGTCGCGCAGGAAAGCACAGACCTTGGCGGCGTTCTCGCCGGCCCGGCTCATCCGCAGCTCCAGCGTTTCCAGCGAGCGCAGCAGCATCCACGCGGTGTGCGGATCGGTGATCGTGCCGATGGTGTTGCGCATCATCCGGATCGGCGTCAGCACCGACTTGGCCCCGACACAGGCACCGGCGACCAGGTCGCTGTGGCCGCCGACATATTTGGTCAGCGAATAGATGGTGACATCGGCACCCTGCGCCAGCGGCTGCGCCCACAACGGCCCCAGGAAGGTATTGTCGATGACGATCGGCGGCAGTTCCGCTTCGCCAAGCACCGCGGCACGGGCGGCGTGGACCGCCTCGACATCGACCAGCGCATTGGTCGGATTGGCCGGGCTTTCGAGATAGATGGCGGCGATGCGGCCTTTCGCCTTCGCCGCCTCGATTACCGCCTCGATCTCGGGCTGGGTCGCACCGGCAGGGAAATCGAGCCAGGTCACGCCCAGCTTGCCGAGGATGCGGTTGATCAGCGTTTCGGTGGCCGCATAGAGCGGCGCCGAATGGACGATGACGTCACCCGGCTTGACCAGCGCCAGGAACGTCGTGGCGATCGCCGACATGCCGCTGGAAAAGGTCAGCGACTCCTCGGCGTCTTCCCACAGCGACAGCCGGTCCTCG
Organism: Sandarakinorhabdus sp. DWP1-3-1; assembly: GCF_049896705.1. Classification (NCBI taxonomy): domain Bacteria; kingdom Pseudomonadati; phylum Pseudomonadota; class Alphaproteobacteria; order Sphingomonadales; family Sphingosinicellaceae; genus Sandarakinorhabdus; species Sandarakinorhabdus sp. DWP1-3-1. The sequence continues at coordinate 1,636,732 of NZ_JAFCUV010000001.1, forward strand.
AGGATCTCCTGGTCGGGACCGTTGAAACGGCCATAGACCAAACCCTCGGCGCCGCCCGGCCGCACGCCGGTGACGCCTTCAAAGAAGCGCTTGCCGTCGGCGGCGCTTTCGAAAACGAAGGTCGAAGTCAGGAAGATCGGCGGCTTCAGCGACCCTTCGGACAGGCGCGGATCATAGCCGTGGCCCATCATCATCGTCGCCGGCTTCAGCTTGCGATTGCCGATGCTGCGGGCCTGGTGGTTCATGATGCGTGTGTCGTCGGCCATGGCATGCTCTCCGGAATCGATAATGTCCGGCTATAACGCAGCCTAGGCGAAAAGGCGCGTCAATCGGTGGCGTCGAGCACCGCGCCGATCATCGCCACCATGGTTTCGACCTGTTCTTCCTCGATGATCAATGGCGGCGACAGCGCCAATATGTCGGCCGTGGCGCGGACCAGCAGCCCGGTATCGAACAGCTTGCGGAACACCTCCATCGCCCGCGCCCCCGGCGCCCCGGTGCGCGGCTGCAGCTCGATCCCCGCCACCAGGCCCATGTTGCGGATGTCGATGACGTGCCGGCGCCCGGCCAGCGAATGGACCGCGTTTTCCCACATCGGCTCCAGGCTGCGTGCGCGCGCGAACAGCCCCTCGTCCCGGTACAGGCCGAGCGTCGCCAGCGAAGCCGCACAGGCCAGCGGGTGCGCCGAATAGGTATAGCCGTGGAACAGCTCGATCCCTGCCGCCTCCGCCATGCCGCCGGTCACCGTGTCATAGATGCCGCGGCGGCAGGCGACGGCGCCCATCGGCACCGCGGCGTTGGTGATGGCCTTGGCCATGGTGATCATGTCGGGGATGACGCCGAAGCGTTCCGCCGCGGTCGCCGCACCCAGGCGCCCGAACGCCGTGATGACTTCGTCGAAGATCAGCAGGATGCCATGCCTGTCGCAAATGTCGCGCAGCCGCTGCAGATACCCCTGCGGCGGCACCAGCACGCCGGTGGAGCCGGCCATCGGCTCGACGATCACGGCGGCGATCGTGTCGGCACCGTGCAGCGCCACCAGGCCCTCCAGGGCGTCGGCAAGTTCCGCACCGTGCGCCGGCTGGCCGCGGCTGAAGGCGTTGCGGGCAAGGTCATGGGTGTGCGGCAGGTGATCGGTGCCGGGCAAGCCGGGCCCGAAAGTGCGGCGATTGGATACGATGCCGCCGACGGAGATGCCGCCGAAACCGACGCCGTGATAGCCGCGTTCCCGGCCGATCAGCCGCGTCCGCGTGCCCTGCCCGCGCACTCGCTGGTAGGCGAGCGCGATCTTCAGCGCGGTATCGACCGCTTCCGACCCCGAATTGGCGAAGAAGATGCGATCGAGATCGCCCGGCATCAGCGCGCCGACCTGGGCCGCGACCTGGAAGGCGAGCGGATGGCCGAGCTGGAACGTCGGCGCGAAATCCATGCGGCCGGCCTGGTCGCGGATCGCCGCGACGATCGCGTCGCGACCATGGCCGGCGTTGACGCACCACAAGCCGGCAGTACCGTCGAGCAGCTGCCGCCCCTCGGGCGTCTGGTAATACATGCCGCTGGCCGACGCGAGCAGCCGCGGATTGGCCTTGAAATAGCGGTTGTCGGAGAACGGCATCCAGAAGGCATCGAGGTCGTTCGGCGGGTTCTGCAACATGGTCGGCCTCGCAACAGGAACGCACTGTCGGCGTGACAAAGCATGCTGCGCCGCCGCATGCAACTCACGCCTGCGACAGTTTGGCCGGGCGAGAAACTGCCTGGAACCGCACGCTTGCGCCTCGGCTTTTACCCCCAGACCCGGCACCGATGCCGGGCTATCCGGGAAGGATCCGATACATGGCAATTCGTTTTGCAGCGACCCTCAATGCCTTCAATCGCGGGATCGAATCGACCCGCCCCAGCACTGCGGCGACGATGATCGAGGATTGGGAAACGGCGCTCGCCGACATCGACACCCCGGGGACCAAGGGTATCGCCCGCGACCTCGCCGCGCTGCGCAAGCAGTTCGAAGCGAAGGAGCCGGATGGCGAGCGCGTGACAGCCCTACTCGCCCGGCTCGGCGATGCGGTCACCAAGATCGCCGGCCGCGCCGAAACCAATGGCGACAAGCTGAAGACGCTCGGCGAAGCGCTGAGCGACGCAGGCGAAGCGCAGAGCGACGAGGAAGAAGACCAGGCCGCGGCGGCCAATCCGCGCCGTCGCAAGGCCGCATAGCAAACGGCTGCGCTACAGCAGCTTTTCGATATCCGATGCAATCGCCTCGGGCTTGGTGGTCGGCGCAAAGCGTTCGACCACCTCGCCGCGGCGGTCGACCAGGAACTTGGTGAAGTTCCACTTGATGCTTTCACTGCCGAGGAAACCCGGCACCGCCTTCTTCAGAGCCTTGAACAGCGGATGGGCATTGTCCCCATTCACGTCGACCTTGGCGAACATCGGGAAATCGACGTCGTAACTCAGCTTGCAGAAGTTGGCGATTTCGGCCTCGTCTCCGGGCTCCTGGGCACCGAACTGGTTGCAGGGAAAGCCCAGCACGCTGAAGCCCTTGCCGGCATATTGCTTCTGCAACGCCTCAAGCCCTTCGTATTGCGGCGTGAAGCCACATTTACTCGCAGTGTTGACGATAAGGAGCACCTTGTCGCGGTAATCGCCGATCGAAACGGTACTACCGTCGATGGCCTTGGCGTCGATGTCGTAGATGCCGGTCATGCTGATTCCCCTTGCGCGACGGTAGCCCCGGCGAGCGCCGCCGTGAAGTGGCGTCGGCATAGCGCCACATAACGATCATTGCCGCCGATTTCGGTTTGCGCGCCGGCGGCGACGGCGCGTCCGTCGCCATCGATGCGCAGGTTCATCGTCGCCTTGCGGCCACAGGCGCACACCGCCTTGATTTCGCTCAGCACATCGGCGATCGCCAGCAGCCACTGGCTGCCGGGAAACAGATTGGCCTGGAAATCGGTGCGCAGGCCGTAGGCGAGCACGGGGATTCCGAGGTCATCGCAGATGCGTGCCAGCTGCCACACCTGATCGCGCGCCAGGAATTGCGCCTCGTCGACCAGCACGCAGTGGACGGCGCTGCGGGCATGTTCGGCGGCGACGATCGCGTGGATGTCGGTGTCGGCATCGAATGGCGTCGCCGGCGCCTGCAGTCCGATCCGGGAGGTGATCGCGCCAGCGGCAGAGCGATCGTCGATGGCGGCGGTAAACAGCAGCGTCCGCATGCCGCGCTCGCGATAGTTGAAACTCGATTGCAGCAGGATCGCCGACTTTCCGGCGTTCATCGAGGCATAGTAGAAGTAGAGCTTGGCCATCGCGACCGCTTGTCGATGGCAGGCACCCCGCGGTCAACCGTTCCGCATGTCAGGCGCCGCCGTCGGCCGTCGTGGTCGAATGACGTATTGTCGGTCCCGGGCAAAATCGCGCGACTGTCAGCGGTTGCAGGGGCGACGATGGTCATGGGGGTGTCACATTTTTGATACGGCGTGGATATAATATTCTCTCGATCCACAATACCCTATTGCGCGACGTCCTGAAATATCTGCAACTAGATGCAGGCGGTAGACTCGGAAATTCATAGTAAATATTGCTGATATTTCTTTCTGTTTACAGACAAGCCGTGTCATTTTCATGTTCTCAGTTTGTTGCGGGCGCATCATACAGCCGACGCAGATCGGCTAGTCGTTACCCGGGGGAGGCCTATCGCTCTTTAATAAAAGGAGGAGGCCGATCATGACTTCGAATATCAATAGCTGGAAGCTGCGTTGCGCCGCATCGCTGTCGGCGCTGGCGCTGGCCGGCCTGGCTGCATCCGCCGATGCCCAGACCACTCAGACGGCCATGGCCGCCGCCGATGTGGCCGCTGACGCCGCCGCACCGGGCGACACGATCATCGTTACCGGCACACGCCGCACCGACCGCACGGTGGCCGAATCGGCGGTACCGGTCGACGTGTTCACGACAAAGGACCTGTCCACCCAAGCCAGCCCGAGCCTGCAGACGATCCTGAAAAATCTCGTGCCGTCGTTCAACCAGCAGCGCAACGCCGGCGCCGACGGCTCCGCCTTCGTCCGCCCGCCGACGCTGCGCGGCCTGCCGCCCGATCAGATCCTCGTCCTCATCAACGGCAAGCGCATGCATCGCTCCGCGCTCGTCCAGGTCGCCGGTGACTCGCTGTCGGCGGGCTCGCAAGGTCCCGACCTGTCGCAGATCCCGTCGGTTTCGCTCGGCCGGATCGAAGTTCTGCGCGACGGCGCCGCGGCCCAATACGGGTCGGACGCCATCGCCGGCGTCATCAACCTGGGGCTGCGCACCAACGACAGCGGCTATGAACTGAATGCCCGCTACGGCCAGACCTATGCCGGCGACGGCAAGGACATCCAGGTGTCGGGTAACGCCGGCTTCCAGCTCGGCGAAGGCTTTGTGAATATCTCGGGCGAATTCAACGACCAGGGCCAGTTCAACCGCGCCCTCGACCGACCGGATTCGGCCGCCCTGCGGGCGCTCGGCGTCGACGTGCCGTTCCCGCCGACCCGCTATGGCCAGCCCGAAAGCCAGAGCTATCGCTTCGTGATCAATTCGGCGGTGCCGGTCGGTGACAAGGACGAGGTCTATTTCTTCGGCAACTACGGTTATGCCAAGCAGGAAGTCGACTTCAACTATCGCCGGCCGATCGCCGTCACGGTTCCCGGCGCGATCGCGGCTCCGGGTCTGCCGCAGGCGGGCCCCCAGACCTTCGGCAAATCGATCGGCACCGTCTATCTCGACACCATCCCGGGCGTGTTCACCGCCGGCGGCCGGCCGGTTTACAGCGCAACCGGACGGACGTTCGAGGCGAGTTCGGTATTCCCCGATGGCTTTGTGCCACTGTTCAAGAGCCGCAACGAGGACTGGTCGGGCGTCATCGGCTATCGCGGCGAAACGTCGTTCGGCATGAAGTTCGATTTCAGCGCCGCATCGGGCCGCGATCGCATCCGCTACAACATGCCCGAAACGCTGAACCCGTCGCTCGGCCCACAATCGCCGACGACCTTCTATCTGGGCTATCTCGAGCAGCGCGAGACCAACTTCAACCTCGACGTCAGCTACCCGGTGGAGGTCGGCTTCTTCAGCCCGCTCAACATCGCCGCGGGTGCCGAGTTCCGCCGTGAATCCTATATCGTCGGCCTGGGCGACCCCGCATCGTACGCCATCGGTCCCTATGCCACGCAGACCGTCCAGCGCGCCGACGGCACGCGGTTCCAGTCCACGGCGGCGGTCGGCGCCAACGGCTTCCCGGGCTACGGTCCCGACTCCACGGCCGACGGCTCGCGTAACAGCTATTCGGCCTATATCGATTTCGAAACCGACATCGTCGAAAGCTTTTCGCTGGGGATCGCCGGTCGCTACGATCACTTCAGCGATTTCGGCACGACGGTGAACGGCAAGGTCAGCGCACGCTGGGCGATCAACGATGCGATCGCGCTGCGCGGTGCCGCCAGCACGGGCTTCCGGGCGCCGACACCCGGCCAGCTGTTCACCTCCAACGTCCAGACCGGCTTCCCGAACGGCAGCGTCGTTCCGGTCGCGACCGCGACGGTCACCGCGAGCAGCATCACCGGCACCACGCTCGGCTCGGTGCCACTGACGCCTGAAAAGTCATTGAGCTTCTCGGGCGGCTTCGTGCTCACCCCGGGCAGCGGCTTCACCGCCACCTTCGATTACTACAATATCCGCGTAAAAGACCGCATCAGCATCCGGTCGTCGATCAACGTCACCCCGGCCCAGCAGCAGCAGCTGTTCGACCTGGGCGTCGCCAACGCCTTCGATCTCGGCCAGGTGAATTACTTCACCAACGGCTTCACGACGCGGACCCAGGGCTTCGACGCGGTGCTGTCGCATCGCGCCGACACCGGCGCCGGCAGCTTCGCGACGGCGCTGGCGGTCAACTACAACAAGACCAAGGTGCTCGAAGTCACGGCAGCGGGCGCCATCGACGTCCAGCGCATCGGCAACATCGAGGGCCTGACCCCGCGCTGGCGTGCCGTGCTGTCCGAAAGCTGGTCGAGCGGCATGTTCGATGCCACCGGCCGGTTGAACTACTTCGGCGGCATCACCTCGTTCAACAACGTCAGCCTGGCGCCGGCGACCATCCAGTCCTTCCGCGCCGACTGGAGCCTCGACCTTGAAGTCGGCATCACCTTTGCCGAACGCTTCCGCCTCGCCGTCGGCGGGGAGAACATCTTCGACCGCTATCCGGAAAAGGACCTGCGCAACATCTATGCGCAGACCGGCGCGGCGGTGAACGGACGCATCTACAACGATGCCTCGCCGCTCAGCTACATGGGTGGCTTCTGGTACGTCCGCGGCACTGCCAAATTCTAGGGTAACGATCATTGCGCAAGCGGGCGGCAGGGTTAAGCTGTCGCCCGTCTTGCTGTTTCCAACAAAGGAGAACTCGGGTGAAGATCCTCGCAATCAGCGCTGCCCTGCTGGCCGCAGCGGTCCCCGCGGCCGTCGATGCCCAGGTCGTCAACCGGATCGGCAACACGCCCCAGGCGCGCATCCTGACCGGGGCCATCGTCGCGCCGGGTGCCGAAATCTTCCATCTGTCGGGGCAGCTCGCGTCCCCGATCGATCCGTCGAAGCCGGCGACGACGGTCGAGGCATTCGGCGACACCAAGACCCAGACGGTCAGCATCTTCAACAAGATCAAGGGCATCCTGGCGGCCCAGGGCTATGCCATGTCGGACATCTTCAAGATGACGGTGTTCGTCACCGCGGCGCCCGGCATGGACGGCAAGATGGATTTTGCCGGCTTCAACGCCGGTTACGGCGAATTCTTCGGCACCGCCGAAAACCCCAACAAGGTCGCACGTTCGACCGTCCAGGTCGCGGGGCTCGCCGGCCCGAACTTCCTCATCGAGATCGAGGTCACCGCCGCCCGAGCGAAGAAATAGCGCATTTGCGTTGACCGCAGCCGGCCTGCCGTGGCAATCGGCAGGCCGCGCAAGCGGGTGTAGCTCAATGGCAGAGCTTTTGCTTCCCAAGCAAGTGACGAGGGTTCGATTCCCTTCACCCGCTCCATTTTCCATGGCGCCTCCGAACCCTCGATCTTTGCGGCGCGCTCCGCGCTGAGGGTTCGATTCCCTTCACCCGCTCCAAACCGCTGGTACGGGCGCCGATGACCCGATAACGTTGCCCAATGGCCCAAGGCACCCACGATTTCACCCCCGATCCGCGCAATGCGTCGATCCTCATCAACGTCAACGGCACGCTGACACCCCGGGCAGAGGCCATGGTCTCGGTGTTCGATTCGGGCTTCATGCTCGGTGACGGCGTCTGGGAGGGGCTGCGCGTCCATGCCGGCCGCATCGCCTTCCTCGACCAGCATCTCGACCGGCTGTGGGAGGGCGCCAAGGCGATCTTCATGGACCTCGGTGTCACCCGCGCCGAGATGGAGCAGCGCCTCTACGACACCATCGACGCCAACGACATGGGCGCCGGCTGCCATATCCGGCTGATGACCACCCGCGGCGTCCGCTCGACACCGTACCAGGACCCGCGCGTCGTCGTCTCGCCCGCCACCATCGTCATCATCGCCGAGCACAAGGACCCGCTGCCCGCCACCATCGAGCGCGGCATCACGCTGTTCACCGTCCATGTCCGCCGCGGCTTCCCCGATGTGCAGGACCCCAAGCTCAATTCGCATTCCAAGCTCAACTGCATCACCGCCTGCATCCAGGCGACCCAGGCCGGCGCCGACGAGGCGCTGATGCTCGATCCGCACGGCTTCGTCGCGACCTGCAATTCGACGCATTTCTTCATCGTGCGGCGCGGCGAGGTCTGGACGTCGACGGGCGACTACTGCCTCGGCGGCATCACGCGCGGCAATGTCGTGGCGCTGTGCAGGGCCAACGGCATACCGGTGTTCGAGCGCAATTTCTCGCTGACCGATGTCTATGGCGCCGACGAGGCGTTCGTGACCGGCACCTTTGCCGGCGTCGTGCCGGTGACCCGGGTCGACGGCCGCGACCTGACGCCCGCCCGTGGCCCGATGGTCGAGCGACTGCAGGGCCTCTACAAGGACCTGATCGCCAGCGACTGCGCCGGCCGCGACCGCCCGTGATCGCCTGAGGTCAGCATGACAGTTCGCATCGCGATGTGGTCCGGACCACGCAACCTGTCGACCGCAATGATGCGCAGCTTTGGCGCCCGGCCCGACACCGTCATTTCCGATGAACCCTTTTACGGCGCCTATCTCCGCCATACCGGCGACGACCAGCCGATGAAGGACGCCGTCATCGCCGACATGGACTGCGACTGGACGAGCGTCGCCGCCAGCATGTCCGGCCCGCCGCCCGAACCACGGCCGATCTGGTACCAGAAGCACATGGCCCATCACATGGAAGGGCCCGTCGGCATCGCCGACATGCCCGCGCACCGCCACGCCTTCCTGATCCGCGCCCCGGAACGCGTCGTCGCCAGCTATGCCGCCAAGCGCGTCGCGGTGCGGCCCGAACATCTCGGCATCGGCCGCCAGCGCGCCTATTTCGATGCCGAGGCCGACCGCACCGGCACCGCGCCACCCGTCATCGATTCCGCCGACATCCTTGCCGACCCGGCGACGATGCTCGCCAGCCTTTGTGCCGCGCTCGACATTTCCTGGGACCCGGCGATGCTCGCCTGGCCGCCCGGCCGCCGCGCCACCGACGGCATCTGGGCCAGCCACTGGTATGCCAGCGTCGAGGCGTCCACCGGCTTCGGACCCGCGGACGCCGCAACGCCCGCCCTCCATGCCGAGGCCGCCGCCGTCGCTGCCGCCTGCCGCGCCGACTATGATTACCTCCGCGGCTTTGCCCTCAAAACTGCTGGGTAGCCGGGCTATCGATTGCCGCCGCCCATCGTAACGTCTAGCCCTTGGCCGGACAGACTTGGGAGCCTTGGCATGAAGACACGCATCACCGAATTGTTCGGCATCGAGCATCCGATCATCCAGGGCGGCATGCACTATGTCGGCTTCGCCGAAATGGCGGCCGCCGTCTCCAACGCCGGCGGGCTCGGCATCATCACCGGCCTGACCCAGCCGACCGCCGAAAAACTCGCCGCCGAGATCGCGCGTTGCCGGACGATGACCGACAAGCCGTTCGGCGTGAACCTGACCTTCCTGCCCGGCCTCGCGAGCCCCGATTACCCCGGCTATATCCAGGCGATCATCGACGGCGGCGTCAAGATCGTCGAAACCGCCGGCAACAACCCGGTGAAATGGCTGCCGGTCCTCAAGGAAAACGGCATCAAGGTCATCCACAAATGCACTTCGGTCCGTCACTCGCTGAAGGCCGAAAGCATCGGCTGCGACGCCGTCTCGGTCGATGGCTTCGAATGCGGCGGCCACCCCGGCGAGGATGACGTGCCCAATTTCATCCTGCTGCCGCGCGCCGCCGAGGAGCTGACGATCCCGTTCGTCGCCTCGGGCGGCGTCGCCAACGGCAAGCAGCTCGTCGCCGCGCTGGCGATGGGCGCCGAGGGTGTCAACATGGGCACCCGCTTCATCGCCACCCAGGAAGCGCCGGTGCACATCAACGTCAAGAACGCCATCGTCGCCGCCAGCGAGCTCGACACAAGGCTGGTCATGCGGCCGCTGCGCAATACCGAGCGCGTGCTCAACAATGCTGCGGTCGAACGCCTGCTCGCCAAGGAAAAGGAGCTCGGCGACACCATCACCATCCAGGACATCCTGCCCGAAGTCGCCGGCGTCTATCCCAGGATCATGACCGACGGCACCATGGAGGCCGGCGCCTGGTCGTGCGGCATGGTGGTCGGCCTCATTCACGACATCCCGACCTGCAAGCAACTGATCGACGGCATCATGGCCGATGCGCACGCGATCATCAGCGATCGGCTGGCCCGGTTCGCGGCATGAGCGATGTGCTTTATGCCGTCGACGACGGGGTCGCGACGATCACCTTCAACCGGCCGGACAAGCTCAATGCGCTGACGCCCGACATGCTGAGCGCCGTCTTCCGCCACGTCGCGGAGGCCGGCGCCGATCCGGCGGTGCGAGTCATCGTGCTGACCGGCGCCGGCCGCGGTTTTTCGGCGGGGCTCGATCTCGGCCTGATCGGCAGCGGCGCCAGCGGCGGCGTCACCACCGATCCCGGCATCGCGCCGCAATGGGGTGACGACATCGGCCCCGAAATGCAGCGCTTCTTCGCCGGCGGCTGGAACACGCTGATCACCTGCCGCAAGCCGACGATCGCCGCGATCAACGGCCCGGCCTTCGGCTGGGGCTTCATCCTGGCGCTGCATTGCGACATCCGCTTTGCCGGCCGCTCGGCGCTGCTCAACGCCACCTTCGCCCGTATCGGCGTGCCGGGCGAAAAGGGGTCGGCCTGGCTGTTGTCGCGGCTGGTCGGCACCGCCCGCGCCGCCGACCTGCTCTACACCGCCCGCCGTTTCGACGGGGCGGAGGCGGAGCGGCTGGGCATCGTCAACGCCGTGCTCGACGACAAGGCGCTGATGCCGCATGTTACGGAATATGCCCGCAATATCGCGCAGTTCTCGGCGCCGCGGGCACTGGCGGCGATGAAGGCGCAGATCTGGACGGCGATCGACGACAGCTACGACGTCGGCTTTGCCTATGCCGACCATGAACAGGAACTGGCGACCGGCACGGCGGATTTTCGCGAGGCGTTCGGCAGCTACCGCGACAAGCGGATTCCGCGATTTACCGGAAAATAACCGGCGGCGGAGGCCCCGAAAGTCTCGAAAGTCACTCACTTGGCGAGCCAAGATATATCTTGGCGGTGGTACGGGATTTGGGGCGAAGTCGGGGCGCATAGCCCGTCACTAACCTATATGGTGATAAAATGCAAGGCTAAACTGCCTCCAGCTTGGGCGGGCGCGATACGCCCGAGCTCGCGTCACCTTCGGAATGACGCGCTGGCGACGGATCCCCGCCCTTACCGGGATGACGGGCTGGTATCGGCCCTGCCCCAGCTCAGACGATATTCGCCACCAGTTGCCCGCGATCGATCTCGGTTTCGGGCTGGACGCAGATGCGCAGCGTGCCGGTCGCCGGTGCCAGCAGCTCGAGCGTCGTTTTTTCGACCAGGATCTCGGCGATCAGGTCGCCCTCGGTGACCGCGGCGCCGTCGGGGCATAGCCAGACGACGATCGATCCGGTCTTGTCGGCCTCGTCCCACAGGTCGAGCGGCACGCGCACTTCGGTCATCGCCCGGCCTTTCGCGCCGCATCGGTCATCCGGCAACGCAGGGTCCGGCGCGATTCCGATGTCACTGGCATTGTCGAATTCCAAACCCGGACCACTCGATCGACAGTCTAGGCGGTGGCCGGCAACCAACCAGCCAATGAATTAGCTAGTCGCCGGGCGGTCGCGATACGATGGCGGAAGCACCGGAAAAAGGTTAATCTCCCTACCGTAACAAGCGGGAGGACTGCGGCGATGGCATTCACCGTCAAGGACGGCCGGCTGGTGCGGGATGGCAAGCCGGTCAAGTTCGTCGCCTCGCCGTTCATCGGTGGTGGCTTTGCCAACCCGCCGCGCATCGCCGTCATCCATTTCACCGGCGGCGGCACCGCCATGTCGAGTGCCAACTGGTTTGCCGACCGCAGCCGCCCGCCGGCGAGCGGATCGTCGGCGCATGTCGTCATCGATCGCGACGGCAGCATCGTCCAGTGCGTGGCGCTCGATCGTGTCGCCTGGCACGCCGGGCGCTCGTCGTGGCGCGGGCTGGTCGGGCTGAACGGCCACTCGATCGGCATCGAGCTGGCCAACTACGGCAATCTGCGCGCCATCGGCGGCGCCTGGGCCGGCCCCAGCGACCGCGTCGTCGCCAATCCGCTGCTCGCGATCCACCGCAACGGCAACCCCGACGGCAGCCGCCATCCGATCGGCTGGGAGCCCTACCCCGCCGCCCAGATCGACGCGACGCATGAACTGATGGCGCTGCTCGTCGCCCGCGGGGTCAGCGAAGTCGTCGGGCACGACGACATCGCCCCGGTGCGCAAATGCGACCCCGGCCCGGCGTGGAACATGGCGGCCTTCCGCGAGCGCGTTTTCGGCGGTCGCCGCGAGGATGGCGACAATGTGAAGATCGTGCTGCCCGACGCCGGGCTGTTCCTGCGCGCCGGGCCCGATGTCAGCCACGCCAAGGTGCGCGAGGCAGCGTTTGCCCGCGGCACCCAGGTGCGCCCACTGCGCCGCGACGGCGACTGGCTGGAGGTTACCGTGCTGCAGAACGGCGCGCCGGTGGCGACCGGCTGGATGCGCAGCAATTACCTTGGCGACCCGACCGAAAGCGTGGAGGAAATGGTGCTGGACGAAGCGCCGGTGCCAAGAGCCGGCGAGGGGCTGGGGTAGCGACTGCCTCGCCGTCATCGCGCAAGCCGGGATGACAGGATTTACAGCACCAAAGGCCCGTGGCTCATGCGCGGCAGCACATGGCGGGCGAACAGGTCGGCCTCTGCCGCGTGCGGATAGCCCGACAGGATGAACGCCTGCATGCCGATCGCCTGATAGGCCTGCAGCTTGGCCAGCACCTGGTCGGGATCGCCGACGATCGCGGCGCCGCAGCCGGAGCGGGCGCGGCCGATACCGGTCCACAAATTGTCCTCGACATAGCCGTCCTTGGCCGTGTCGCGCAGCTCGGCCTGGCGCAGCACGCCGACGCTGGTGGCATCGAGCGATTTCGCGCGGATCGCATCGCCGGTCTTGGCATCGAGGTGCGACAGCAGCCGGTCGGCAGCGGCGCGGGCCGCCTCTTCCGTTTCACGGACAACCACATGGACCCGGTAGCCGAACTTGAGCGTACGACCGTGTTTCGCCGCCCGCGCGGACATGTCGTCGACGATCGCCTGCACCGCCGGCATCGTGTCGGGCCACATCAGATAGACATCAGCCGCCTTGGCCGACGCCTCGCGGGCGTCCTCGCTGAGGCCGCCGAAATACAGCGGCGGGCATTTGCCGCTGACCGTCGTGACGCCGGGCGGATCGAGCTTGAGCTTGTAGTGCTCGCCCTGATGGTCGAGCGGCTGGCCGTTGAGTATGGTCTTCAGGATCTGCATGACCTCGACGGTGCGGGCATAGCGCGGCGCCGAGGCCATGGTCTCCCCGGGCATGTCCGACGAGATGATGTTGACCGTCAACCGGCCCTCGAGGATGCGATCGAGGGTCGCGATCTGGCGCGCCAGTTGCGGCGGCCAGGTTTCGCCGACCCGCACCGCCATCAGCAGCCGGATGCGTCGCACCAGCGCCGCGATGGCCCCGGCGAACACCGTCGTGTCGATGCCGAGCGCATAGCCCGACGGCAAAAGGATGTTGTCGAAGCCGCCCTTTTCGGCCGCGAGGACGATGTTGCGGCAATGCTCCCACGATGATTTCAGCGCCGGGTCGGGCTGGCCCAGGAATTCGTAATCATCGTCGCAGAGCGCCGAAAACCAGCTGACTTCGCATGCGCTCACGGCAGGTTCTCCCCAAGCGACGCGACCAGTACCGCATACCATTCGGCGCGCGTCCACTGCACCTTGTAGGCGTCGGCGCTCTCCGCGATCCTTGCGGGCGACTGCGTACCGACGATCGGGATGATGCCGGCAGGATGCGCCATGATCCAGGCATAGGCGGCGGCCGCGATACCGACGCCGTATTTCTGTCCCTGCGCCTGCAGCGCCGCCTTGGTCGCGGCGATGCGGGCGTCCTCGGCGACTTTGCGCCTTGGCCGCGGGTCGCCATCGCCCAGCCGGCCCTGCCCCAGCGGCGACCAGGCCAGCACGGCGGTGCCATGCTCGACGGCGCGGTCCAATGTGCCGTCGAACAGCGGCGCCGTCGCCAGCGGCGAAAATTCGGGTTGGGTGGTCAGCACGCCGGCCTTCAGATGCGCAGCCAGCGCCGCTGTCTGCGCCGGCGTGTGGTTGGACACGCCGACGGCGGCGATCTTGCCCTCCGCCACCAGCGCGTCGAGCGTCGCGGCGGTCTCGGCCGGATGCGCCAGCATGTCGGGGCGATGGATCTGCCACAGGTCGAGCCGTTCGACGCCGAGCCGGGTCAACGACGCCTCGACGGCTTCGCGCAGGTACGCGGGCGACGAATCATAGGGCACGCCCATGCGGATGCCGCCCTTCGACGCCAGCACGATCCGGTCGCGCAAGGCGGGCGCCTCGGCAAACACCTTGCCGAGCAGCAATTCCGATGCGCCGAAGGGTTCGTCGTTGTCGGGGCCATAGATGTCGGCGGTGTCGAAGAAATTGATGCCGGCGGCCAGCGCCGCCTCCACCCTGGCCCGCGCCGCCGTCACATCGCTGCCGCCGAAACGCCACATGCCCCAGGCCATCGGCGAGACCTGCATATCGGACTTGCCGAGCGGGCGGCGTTCGGGGGAAAGGGCGATCTGATCCATGTCCCCCCAATGCCCGGAGCCGGCCAAAATGAAAAGCAGCGATACCATCCGGTGGGGCATCGTCGGGTCGGGAATGATGGCGATCGAGCATATCGCCAACATCGGCTTGACCGAAAATGCGGTGGTGACGGCGCTTGCCGATCCGGTGGCATCGTCGCTCGATCGGGCCGCGGCGGCGGTGGGCACCGACGTCGCCCGCTTCGGCGATGCGGCGGCGCTGGCGGCGTCGGGCCTCTGCGATGCCGTTGTCGTCGCCTCGCCCAATTTCACCCATGTCGACGTGTTGCCGCCGCTGATGGATGCCGGGCTGCACACCCTGTGCGAAAAGCCGCTGGCGACGACGATCGACGATGCCCGTGCCGTCGCCATGGCCGCGACCGGCTATGCGCCCGTGTTCTGGACGGCGATGGAATATCGCTTCATGCCGCCGGTCGCCGAATTCGTGCGCCAGGTCCATGACGGCCGCACCGGCAAGCTGCAGATGCTGTCGATCCGCGAGCATCGCTTTCCGTTCCTCGTCAAGGTCGGCGACTGGAACCGCTTTTCGGCCAACACCGGCGGCACCATGGTCGAAAAGTGCTGCCATTTCTTCGACATGATGCGGCTGATCGTCGGCGCCGAGCCGGTGCGGGTCTTCTGTTCGGGCGCCATGGACGTCAACCACCAGGATGAACGCTATGACGGGCAGAAGCCCGACATCATCGACAACAGCTTCACCACCGTCGATTTCGCCAATGGCGTCCGCGCCATGCTCGACCTGTGCATGTTCGCCGATGGCGCCGAGCAGCAGGAGGAGATCGTCGCGGTCGGCAGCGAGGCCCGGCTCGACGTGCTGATCCCCGCCGGCGACATCGTCTATTCCCCGCGCGTCGGCTTCATGAACCCCAAGAACGCCAGCCGCGCCCATGTCGAGACCCCGGCGGCGGCGCTGAAGGCGGGGCAGCATCACGGCTCGACCTTCTTCCAGCACCAGGCCTTTGCAGCGGCGGTGCGCGGCGCCGGGCCGATCATCGTGTCGGCCGACGACGGCCTGCGCGCCGTCGCCATGGGCGTGGCCGCGGAAACCAGCGCCCGCGAACACCGCGTCGTCGCGATGAGCGAACTGGGGCTGTAGGCGGCCGTACGAAGGCGGCAATGTCTGTTGCCGCTGCGCAACAGCCTCGCGCCATTCGGGCAGCGTCCGGCTTGACGACGGGCAAGAACCGCTATCTTGCACCGCGTAACGGCACTGGGGCAAATCCCAGCAACCAAGTGGCCATATGGCCTGCCGCCCGAATTGGGGAGAGAGACATGATCCGTCCGACCTTGCTTTGCACAGCCGCGCTGTTCGCCGTCGCCGCGATGGCACCGGCCGCCGCCCAGACTGCGACCGCTGCAGCAGGCGCCGCTTCCGACGCACCCACCGGCGAGCCGACCGAGATCGTCGTCACCGCGCAAAAGCGCAGCGAGCGTCTGCAGGACGTGCCGCTCGCCGTGTCGGTCGTCTCGGGCGACGTACTGGCGCGCCAGGGCGCCGTCAATCTGGAGGGCGCGCAGTACCTCGTCCCCAGCCTCAATTTCCGCAAGTCGGGCACCAGCATCAACCAGTCGCTCTACCTGCGCGGCGTCGGCACCGCGACCTTCTCGATCGCCGGCGAGCCGTCGGTTTCGACCGTCCTCGACGGCGTCGTCCTCGCCCGCGCCGGCGAAGCGTTCAGCGACCTCGTCGATATCGAGCGCATCGAAGTGCTGCGCGGCCCCCAGGGCACGCTGTTCGGCAAGAACTCGTCGGCCGGCGTGGTCAACATCGTGTCGAAGCGGCCGGGCAATGATTTCGGCGGCTATGTCGATGGCGGCTTCTTCTTCGACAACGGCAACGAATATCGTATCCGCGGCGCACTCGACATGCCGCTCGGCGACAATGTCCGCACCCGCCTGACGGGGTTCTACGGCAAGTACGACGGCAACATCTTCAACGATGCGCCGAACGTGAACCGCCGCGTCAACGGCTATGAGCGCTATGGCGTCCGCGGCATCCTGGAGGCCGATGTCAGCGATACCGTCACGCTGACCGTGATCGCCGACTGGCGCCGCGCCGACGACGATTGCTGCGCGGAAGTCATCGGCACGACGCCGGCCGGCATCGCTGCCGGCGCCCTGGCGGGCATCGCGCTGAAGGGCGACAGGACCCGGACCATCCGGCAGGACCTGATCACCCAGACCAAGGAAACCAGCTGGGGCCTGTCCGCGCAGCTCGATGCCGAGCTCGGTGGCCTGACCGTCACCTCGATCACCGCCTATCGCCGCTATGACAACCGCGAGATCCGCGATGGCGACTGGCTTGGCCAGGCCTTTTCCGACAAGGCGGTGAACCCGGGCCGGCTCGGCCTCAACCAGCTGCACGACGATGGCCCGCAGACCGGCAACACGTTCAGCCAGGAACTGCGGCTGACCTCGCCCGCCGACCAGTTCCTCAGCTATGTTGTCGGCGCCTTCTACAGCCGCGCCGAATCGGAACGGACGTTCACGCGCACCGTCCTGCGCTGCGACACGGCGCTGGCGCCGACCTCTCTCGTCGCCTGCGGCAGCCCCGGCGCACCCCCCAGCGACGTCGCCAGCGGCACCGCCACGTTCGGTTCGGTGTTCGACAACGTCGCGCTGTTCGGCCAGTCGACGCTGAACTTCTCGGATCGTTTCCGCGGCATCTTCGGCCTGCGCTATACCATCGACAACCTGTCGGTGTTCCACAGCCGCGTCGCCACGCCGAATATCGCCAACATCCCGGGCGTTAACCGCAACTTCGACGCCGGTGTCTTCGCAACCTCGACCCCGGCCAACCTGAACGGCAACCCGGCGGCAACGAATGGCGTGCCGTTCCGCGCGCAGACCAATGCGGACAACCTGTCGGGCAAGGCCGGCCTGCAGTTCGACGTCAGCGACGATGTGATGGCCTATGGCACCTACTCGCGCGGCTACAAGGGCCCCGCCTACAACATGTTCTTCAACCTGAACGGCAATGGCACCAACGTCATCGCCCCCGAGACAGCCGACTCGTTCGAGATCGGCCTGAAGAACGCGCTGTTCGACGGCGCGCTGATCGTCAACCTCGCCGGCTATTACGCCAAGTACAAGAATTTTCAGGCCAATAATCCCGACCTGGTTGCCGGCGTCGTCGTTACCCGTTTCACCAACGCCGGCGACGTGTCGACCCGCGGCGGCGAGCTCGATTTCGCTTGGCGGCCGGTGCCCGACCTGAGCTTTGGCGGCGGCGTTGCCTATACCGATGCCCGCGTCGACTCGTTCAATGCCCCGGCCGGCGGCGCCGCGGTCCCCGCCGGCACCCAGCTCGCCTTTGCCCCGAAGTGGAAGGGTTCGCTGACCGTCGACTATCGCCTGCGCACCGGCGGGCCGATCGATGTCACCTTCGGCGCCCAGGGGTCGACCCAGTCGAGCCAGCTGTCGCTGTTCGACGCCAGCGCCGCGATCCGCGCCGCCGGCCTGATCGATGCCTATAGCCTCGTCGACGCGCAGATCGGCATCGTCTCCAGCGACGACGCCTTCCGCATCAGCTTCGTCGCCAAGAACCTGTTCGACACCAGCTTCCCGGCGCAGATCACCAACGGCGGCCCGGGCGGCAGCCTGCGCTACCTGATCCCGCGCGAGGCCGACCGCTATTTCGGCGTGACCGGCAGGGTCAACTTTTAAGGCGCAGCGCCGCGCGCGCATGACGGACGATTTGCCACGCAAATCCCTGTCATGCGCCGACAGGCGCAAGACCGGCCAGCGAGGCGGACAGCTTCGCTGCCGATCTCGCCTGACGTCAGCCGCGGCTTTGCCGCGGCCCTTCCCGCGCTAGGCGGCCTGCGCCTCGATCGCTTCCATCGCCTCGTCGCTCAGCCCGAAATGGTGCCCGACCTCGTGCACCAGCACATGCGTTACCAGCGCCTCCAGGCTGTCCTCGCCCTCGCACCATTCCTCCAGCAGCGGCCGACGATAGAGAAAGATCATGTCGGGCAGCGCGCCCGACGGCTCGTCGCCCTTCATACCGACATGCCGGCCCCAGTAGAGCCCGAGGATGTCCCATTCGGTCTCCAGTTCCATCGCCGCCATGACCTCGGCATCGGGGAAATCCTCGACGCGGAGCAGGACGGTGCCGAGATGGTCGCGGAACAGCGGCGGCAGCCGCTCGACGGCGCGCTGGGCGAGCGCCTCGAAATCGGCGAGGCTGGGGGCGAATGTTTGACGATCGGTCATCGCCGCGAGATAGGCGATGCGCAGCCGCAATGCGAGGGATGAAGATGGTCGATAAACTGGACGATGCCGCGATCACCGCGGCACTGATCGATGTTCCGGGCTGGACGCGCAATGGTGACGGCATCGACCGCCGCTATGTCTTCAAGGACTTCACCGCCGCCTTCGGCTTCATGGCGCGGGTCGCGCTGCTCGCCGAAAAGGCCGACCACCATCCCGAATGGTCGAACGTCTGGAACAAGGTCGACATCAGGCTGACGACGCACGACGCCGGCGGGCTGTCGACTCGCGATTTTGCGCTGGCAAAGGCGATCGACGGCTGAAGACTGCCTCCCCCCCCCGGAAGGGAGTGCGTGCTATGCGTCGCTATTGTCTTCCGTCGGCGCGCCGGGGCCGTTCTTCTGGATCGACGCGATGGCATTCATCGCCGACGCCTTGGACGCATAACCCTCGGTCGAAAACATCGGCTCGCTGTTGTACTTGAAGCGGACGCGGAACTCGCCCTTCTTGTCCTTGTAGATCTCGAACTTGTGCGCCACGCGGCCTCTCCCCGGGTCGTTTCGGGAGCGATGCTATGGGCAGCGGCGCGGTCCGTCAATCGTCAGGGCGTCGCGCTCTCCGGGCCGGAGGGGCAGGGCATGGGCAAAGCCCATGCTGGCGACGTCGCCGCCGGTCGGGGTCTCCGACCGCCCGGCCCATCGGCTTCGCGCCTGTCGGCGCATAACAGCGATTTGCTGCGCAAATCGTCCGTTATACGCGCGCGGCGCTTCAGCGAGGCGCCATCCGGATCGCCCCATCCAACCGGACATCCTCGCCGTTGAAATAGCTGTTCCGGCACATCTCCACCGCCAGCGACGCATATTCCGCCGGCGCGCCGAGGCGCTTGGGGAATGGCACCGAAGCCGACAGCGCCGCCTTCACATTGTCGGGTGCGCCCTGCAGCAGCGGCGTGTTGAAGATGCCGGGCAGGATGGTGTTGACGCGGATGCCCTCGCTCATCAGGTCGCGGGCGATCGGCAGGGTCATGCCGACCACGCCGCCCTTGGACGCGCTGTACGCCGCCTGGCCCATCTGACCGTCCTCGGCGGCGACCGAGGCGGTGTTGACGATGGCGCCGCGCTCGCCGTCTTCCATCGGCTCCAGCGTCAGCATGCCGGCCGCCGACTTGGCGATGCAGCGGAAGGTGCCGACGAGGTTGATCTGGATGATCATGTTGAAGGCATCCAGCGGGAAATGCCGGATCTCGCCGGTTTCCTTGGCGCGGCTGGCGGTCTTGGCGGCGTTGCCGGTGCCGGCGCAGTTGATCAGGATGCGTTCCTGGCCGATCGCGGCGCGCGCCTTGGCAAAGCCGGCATCGACCGATTCATCATTGGTGACGTTCACATGGCAGAACACGCCGCCGATGTCGGCCGCGACCTTCTCGCCCTTCTCCGCATTCATGTCGAAGATGGCGACCTTGACGCCCTCGGCGGCCAGCGCGCGGGCGGTGGCTTCACCCAGTCCCGATGCGCCGCCGGTGACGACGGCCGAACAACCTGCAAGCTTCATGTCTCGAACTCCCCAAGATTTGCCCGCTTATGCGAAGCGGCACGGCACGGCGCAACCGATTTAGAAAGGGAGGGGCCCCACCTGTCACCGCTTAGTCCGGCCGCTCCGGCAGCGCCGCAATCGCGTTCCTTGCCAGTTGCCGCTCGCGCACCGCCAGGTAAACCGTCGCACCGAAGATCACGACACCGCCGACGATCGTCAACGCATCGAGCCGTTCGCCGAACAGCGTAATCCCGGCCAGGGTAACGATTCCGAAGCGCACGAAATCATAGGGCATGATCGCCGACGCCTCGGCGAGCGCAAAGGCGCGGTTCATCGACAGCTGGCCCACCGCGGCGACACAGCCGATCGCCACCAGCAGCGGCCAGACGTGCGCCGGCGGCCATTCCCACACAGTCAGCGCCACGAGGAGGCTGGGCGGGGTCATCAGGATGAAGGTCCAGGCCGCCACCGAGCGGCTGTCGTCGGTTGCCACCAGCTGGCGGATCGCGATGATCGAAAACGCTGTCGACACTGCCGAGATCACCGCCGCGAGTACCCCCGCCGTCATCGGCAGCGCGCCCGGCCGCACGACGATCAGCATGCCGGCAAAGCCCGCGACCAGCGCCGCCACCCGCCGGGCATGGATCGTTTCGCCCAGGAACAGCACCGCGCCGACGGTGGCGAACAGCGGCGCCGTGTAGTTGATGCTGAGCGCCGTCGCCAGCGGCGCATGGGCGACGGCATAGAAGGTGCCGGTGGTGGCAATGAAGCCCGATGTCGCGCGGCGCAGGTTGGCGCGCACCCGATCCAGCCGCATCAGCCCCTTGTTGCGCAGCATCATCGGCAGCAGCACCGCCGTGCCGATGGCGTTGCGGAAGAACACGATCTCGAAGGCATGGACGTCGCGCGAGGCATAGCGGATCAGCACCCACATCGACCCGAAGGCGAGGCAGGACACGATCATCCAGAAGACGCCACTTTTGGGGGAAGCTGCCACGCCCCTGCGGTTAGAGCGAAGCGCGCCCGGCGAAAAGGGGCGATCGGCGCAGGATCGCCTTCAGGCGTCGAGCAGCCGGGTCAGGTGGACCACATCGGCGTCGATCTCGCGATCGGCCGCGCGCAGTTCGTCGATGCGCTTGACGGCGTGCATCACCGTCGTGTGGTCGCGGCCCCCGAAGCGGCGCCCGATCTCGGGCAGCGACCGCGGCGTCAGCTTCTTGGCGAGGTACATCGCCACCTGACGCGGACGCGCGACTTCGCGGGCCCGGCGGGCGGACAGCAGGTCCGACAGCTTCAGATGGTAATAGTCGGCGACCTTGCGCTGGATCTCGTCGATGGTGAGCTTTTTCTCGTGGCAGCGGAGCAGGTCGGCGAGCGTCTCGCGCGTGAATTCGAGCGTCACGGCCACGTTGACCAGCGCCGCATAGGCAACGACGCGATTGAGCGCGCCTTCCAGCTCGCGGACATTGGCGGTGATCTTGCGCGCCAGGAACTCGACCACCTCGTCCGGCACGGCGATGTTCTGCGTCATCCCGGCCAGCTTGGCGTGAAGGATGTTGAGCCGCAGCTCGTAATCGGCGGGGTTGATGTCGGCGACCAGGCCCCAGGCCATGCGGCTGAGGATGCGTTCCTGGATGCCCTCGAGGTTCTGCGGGCTGCGATCGGCGGTGATCACCAGGCGCTTACCGGCGCTGATGATCTCGTTCATCGTGTGGAAGAACTCTTCCTGGGTCGATTCCTTGCCGGCGATGAACTGGACATCGTCGATCATCAGCAGGTCGACGGAGCGCAGCCGCTGCTTGAAGGCGATGGTGTCCTTGGCCCGGAGCGCGGCGAGGAACTCCACCATGAATTTCTCGGCCGACATATAGGCGACCCGCGCATCGGGCTGGCCCTGCAGAAAGGCGTTGCCGATGGCGTGCATCAGATGGGTCTTGCCCAGCCCGGTGGTGCCGTGGAGGAACAGCGGGTTGAAGCCGATGGGGCCAGGCTCGGCAACGGCCTGGGCGGCATTGTAGGCGAGCTCGTTCGACTTGCCGACGATGAAGCTGTCGAAGGTGTAGCGGTTTTCGACCGGCAGGCTGATCGCCGTGCCGACCGGCTGCGGCGTCGGCGCCATCGGCATCGCCGCGGGCGTGCCGGCTACGCCGCCGGCCCCCAGGCTGGGCTGGACGATGACCGCAACCTGGCGGGTGCCCGGGCGCTGGGCAGCCCAATGAGCGCGCAGCCGATCGGCATAATTGGATCCGATCCAGTCCGCGAGAAAGGCGCTGGGCGCGGCCAGGCGAACCTGGTCACCATCGCCGGCGATCAGCGCCAGCGGCGCCAGCCAGGTATCGAAATTGCGGGTGCCGGCCTCGATGCGCAGCGCCTCGCGGACGCGCGTCCAGGCCGCGACATCCTCGGCGGCCGCGACCGGGCCGCGCGGGCCCGTCGGCGACCAGACGCCGCCGCGATCGGCAGGCCGATGCGCAGGTGCCGTCGATGCTGCCGAAAATGCCGATGAAGCCACGAACCGCTACCTCCCCAATCGCCTCGCCGGTCTCCGGCAGGCTGATGACAGATCCCGTCCGGCCGCGGGAAACCCGGATCGAACTGGAAACACGTGACACGTCACCGCCCCCGGTGCAGATCGCACCCCGGGCAGCCGGTATCCCTCGGTCCGTTCGACAGGCCCGTGCAAAGGGCAAAATCTCTCCCGGGCGCGGCGGATGCCACGCGCGAGGCTGAACAGGTCTGTCGATCGGGCCGATGGACGCAAGAGCTGCGCCGAAGCCACGAAACCGGGGCCAGATAAGCAATCGCGGCGCCGCCAAGCAAGCGTCAGAATTACCGCAAAACTGAAATATTTCCGTTGACACGCATTACGGCCAATTCGACCCAAGGCCATCATCGACCTCTGGCAAGGCGCTGAAATTGTATGACATCTTCATTACGGCAATGTGACGGGCGCGCGGGAATCTGAACCAACCCCTTGATTCGCAAGATGCCAAATAGTTAACGCGGGCCGACGATTCGGCCATGGTCGTTGGCAACCCGTTACAAAGCGCCGCGGGTATCGCGCATTCTTGCGCACCACGCGAGGCGAGGTGCGGTATTGCGGCACCGATTGCCGGCGCGGGCAGTCGCGAATCGGCCAGCAACGACGGCGGCGTGTCGGCGGGCCATTCTCGCTGACGTCAAAACGCAATCCGGCGCAGGCTTGCCGCCTGCGCCGGATCATGTCGTTCGATCTCCCAGGCGCCCGCGAGCGCCGGGTCGCAATCAGGCGGGGCTGAGCGCCTTGGCACGCTTGGCGAGACGCGAGATCTTACGAGCAACGGTATTCTTGTGGAGCACGCCCTTCGACACGCCGCGCATCATCTCGGGCTGGGCCGCGGCGAGCGCGGCGGCAGCGGCGGCGGCGTCGCCGCCGGCGATGGTCGATTCGACCTTCTTCACAAAGGTGCGGATGCGGCTGACGCGCGC
This sequence comes from Sandarakinorhabdus sp. DWP1-3-1, assembly GCF_049896705.1. NCBI lineage: Bacteria > Pseudomonadati > Pseudomonadota > Alphaproteobacteria > Sphingomonadales > Sphingosinicellaceae > Sandarakinorhabdus > Sandarakinorhabdus sp. DWP1-3-1. The sequence goes on from NZ_JAFCUV010000001.1 coordinate 1,660,341, forward strand.
CTTGTTGATCTCGGCGCGGCGGTCGTTGCGGCGGATGCGCTTTTCAGCCTGGGGCGTATTGGCCATGGTCGTCCTATGAAACAGCTTCGGTTGCGTGTCGGTTTCCCGGCACATGACCGGAACGGCGTCGGGAAACCCAGCGCCGGAAGCCGTGCCGCATAGCCGTGACAGGAGATTCGGTCAACCAGGTCTTGAACTCATGCGTGTGATGCCCCGTCATGGTGTCAGGCGGCGCAATGGCTGGGCGCGCGAGCGCAGGCGGGCCTGCGGTCCCCGGCAAGCTCGTGCAACGACGCCATTTCGCCGTCTGACGCCAACCGCAGGGCACTCATGAGCTCAAGACCTAGCGCTGGTCCTTGGGACAAAAGAAGCTCGACCGCCCGGACTGGACGATTCGCGCGATCGTCGTCCCGCATTTGGGGCACGCCTCCCCTTCCCGCCCATACACGCAGAAGGTCTTCTGGAAATAGCCGAGCGTGCCGTCGGGCGCCGCATGGTCGCGCAAGGACGATCCGCCGGCGCTGATCGCGTCCATCAGTACCGCCGGCACCGCCTCTGCAAGTCGCTTCAGCTTTATCGCCGGCACCGTGCCGCCGGCCCGCGCCGGATGGATGCCGGCCTTGAACAGCGCCTCGCAGACATAGATGTTGCCCAGCCCGGCGACGATGCGCTGGTCGAGCAGCAGCGCCTTGGCGGGCGCCAGCCGGCCCTTGAAGGCGACGGCCAGCATGGCCGCACCGAAATCCGGGCCCAGGGGCTCCGGCCCGATGCCGGCGAGCAGCGGATGGGCGTCGACATCGGCGGTGGCGACCAGATCGAGCGAGCCGAAGCGCCGCGCATCGTTGAACGCCACCACCCGGCCGTTGCCGGTTTCGAACACGACATGGTCATGCTTGCCGATTTCGTCGGGATCGACCCGCATCCGCCCCGACATGCCGAGATGCAGGATCATCGTGTCGCCGCGGTCGGTGTCCACCAAGCCATATTTCGCCCGCCGCCGGCAGCCAGTCACAATAGCGCCGGTCAGCCGCTGGCCGAGGCCGTCGGGGAACGGCCGCCTGAGGTCGCCGCGATGCAGCGTCACCCGCGTGAAACGCTCACCGAGCCAGACGGGGCTCAGCCCGCGCATCACGGTTTCGACTTCGGGCAATTCGGGCATGGGCGCGACATACGGCGGGTTTGCGGTGCCGCCAAGGGGAGGCTAGGACGCACCACATGAACGACAGCACAGCAGAAACCGTCAGCTTCGGCTATGAAGACGTGGCGCCCGCCGAGAAGACCCGCCGCGTCGGCGAGGTCTTCGCGTCGGTCGCCAAGCGCTACGACATCATGAACGACCTGATGTCGGCGGGCATGCACCGGGTGTGGAAGGACGATTTCGTCCGTGCGCTCAAACCCCGCGCCGGCGAGCATATCCTCGACATGGCGGGCGGCACCGGCGACATCGCCTTTCGCATCGAAAAATCGGGCGCTGATGTCACCGTTGCCGACATCAACCCCGACATGCTCGGCGTGGGCATCGAGCGCGCCGCGAAAAAGGGCATCACTTCGATGATCTGGCGCGAGGAAAATGCCGAGGTCCTGTCCTTCCCCGATCGCAGCTTCGACGGCTACACCATCGCCTTCGGCATTCGCAACGTCACCGATATCCCCGCGGCGCTGAAGGAAGCCCATCGCGTGCTGAAGTTCGGCGGTCGCTTCTTCTGCCTCGAATTCTCGACCACCGAATGGCCGGGCTTCGGCGAGCTCTACGACATCTATTCGGACAAGCTCGTGCCGCAGATCGGCAAATATGTGGCCCGCGACGAGGCCAGCTATCGCTACCTGATCGAATCGATCCGGCGCTTTCCGAAGATGCCCGATTTCGCCGCGATGATCGAAGCCGCAGGGTTCAAGAACGTCAAGTACCGCCCCATCCTGGGCGGGGCCGTCGCCATGCATTCGGGCTGGAAGATCTAGCGCCCGCATGACCGCGACTGTCACCCATCTCTGGCGGATGCTCGTCTGGGGGCGCCGCCTCGCCCGCCATGGTGCGCTGCGGCCGTTCGAAAGCCCCAGGGCGCCCTTTGCCATCCGGGCTGTCGCTCGCGTCGCCCGCATCGGCACCGGTGCGCCGGCCAGGCCCGACTTCGCATCCGGGCTGGCGGCGGTCGGTCCGGCGGCGGTCAAGCTCGGCCAGGCGCTTGCCACCCGCCCCGATCTCATCGGCCTCGAAGCCGCGATGGACCTGGTTCGCCTGCAGGATTCACTGCCGCCGCTGCCCTTCGCCGAGATGGAGGCGGTGCTCAACGCCAGCTATGCCAACGGCACCTGGCGCGATCGCTTCGCCTCCATCGACGAAACGCCGGTCGGCGCCGCCTCGATGGCGCAGGTCCACCGCGGCGTCACCACCGATGGCCGCCAGGTCGCCATCAAGATGCTGCGTCCGGGCATCGAGGCCCAGCTTGTGGAGGCCATCGACACCTATGAATGGGCGGCGGGGCATATCGAGCTGCTCGGCGGCGAATTTGCCCGGCTGCGGCCGCGCGCCGTCATCGCCACCTTCAAGGGCTGGACCGAGGCCGAGCTCGACCTGCGCCGCGAAGCGTCCAACGCGTCGGAACTGGCCGAGGCGGTGCTGGGGGAGCCCGATTTCGTCGTCCCCGGCATCGACTGGGCCCGGTCGTCACGCCGGGTGCTGGTCATCGACTGGATCGACGGCATCAAGATGGGCGACACCGCCGCCCTCGCCGCACTCGACTTCGATCGCCGCAAGCTCGCCGAAGTGCTTGTCCACGGCTTCCTCGCCCAGGCCATCGCCAACGGCTTCTTCCACGCCGACATGCACCAGGGCAATCTGTTCGTCATCCCGCCGACAGAGCATCACGGCGCGCGGCTCGGCGTCATCGATTTCGGCATCATGGGCCGCATCAATCGCCGCGCCCGCATGTACCTCGCCGAAATCCTCTACGGCCTCGTCACCGGCAACTACAAACGCGTCGCCGAAATCCACTTCGAGGCGGGTTATGTGCCGCCGCACCACAGCGTCGGCGCCTTTGCGACGGCACTGCGCGCCGTCGGCGAACCGATCCGCGGCAAGCGCGCCAAGGACGTCAACATCACACAGCTACTCGACGGGCTGTTCGGCATCACCCGCAGCTTCGACATGGCGGTGCAGCCGCATCTCCTGTTGCTGCAAAAGACGATGGTGATGGTCGAGGGCGTGGCGCTGACGCTCGACCCCCAGGTCAACATGTGGGAGGTCGCCGAACCCTATGTCCGCGACTGGGTGCGCGACGAGATGGGGCCCGAGGCGATCATCGCCGATGCCATCGTCGAGAACAGCCGTGCCCTGGCGCAACTGCCGCGCATCCTGCGCCAGTGGGTGGCTGCCAACCCCATCCCCGGCGCCGCCCCCGAAGGCCCGCCGCTGCCCCCGCTCCCCGTCCGCCGCGTGGCGCGCTGGTCGACGGGGTGGGTGGTGCTGGCATCGGGGCTGGGCGCCGCGGCGGTATGGCTGCTGCACTAGTCCTTCACTGTCACCCCTGGGCCGAACCCCGCCTGTTACACCACGTTGATGTCGACGCGCCGGGCGTTCTCGAGGCTGGTCGTCGTGTCGCTGGTGGCTTCGGGTTTGACGAGGTCGATCGCTTCGACCGCGATGCCGTTGGCGACAAGGGCGTCGCGAACCGCCATCGCCCGGTTCTTCGACAGCTCGGCGTTCATCGCCGCATCACCGCGCGGGTCGTTATAGCCCGACACTGCCAGCTTGGCCCCGGCATGATCGGCCAGATAGGCCTTGAACCTGGCGGCGACGCCGACGATTTCCGGGCTGACATCGGTCTTGGCGGTGTCGAAATACACCGACGCCGACGGCACGCCGTCGATTTCCTCCTGTGTCAGGCCCATGCCGACGGGGATCGCCGGCGCAGCCGGCGCCGCGGCTGGCGCCACCACGGAGTCGGCCGCCGCAGGGGCGGCCGCCGGGCCGGGATGGCCGCGCGAAATTATCCAGAACAGGCCGATGGCGGACAGCAGCAGCAGCAGCAGCGGCACCGCCGGCCACAGCCCGGCGCCGACGCGGCGCTTGGCCGTGGCGGGAGTGGCGGCGGGGACGGCAGCGGCAGGCACGGCCATCAACGGCACGGCGCCGGCCGGTGCGGCGGTGGCAACGGGTGCCGCCGCACCGCCGCCGAACAGGCCGAGCTTTCCGAACCGATCGGCGAGCAGATAATAGACCGTCACCCGGTTGCGCGTCGGATCGTCGCCCATGTGCGCGCCGACACCGGCGATGGCAGCGTCGAGATCGCTGTCCGGATCGGTCAACCCGAGCTTTTTCTTTAGATAGTTCTCGCGGACCCGGCCGGTTTCGGCGGGATCGCTGAACGACACCAGCGCCGAATCGCGATTGCGCAACGCGATGCCGCAATAGCGCACGATCCCGGCAATGGCGCCTTCATCGGCGCCCGGCGCATGTTTCCGAACGTCGGCTGCCCAATCTTCATCCATCCTGGTTACCTCCCCTTGGCTGCGGGCGGTCGACGCCGGTCTGCGCCGTGTTCGGCCCGCGACAAAACAACTCAGGACAAAAGGCTAGCCGGGTTTTTCGGATCAGTAAACACGGGCCCGTCGCGGGCCTGCTACCATTCGACAACCGTGCCCGTCCCGGGCTAAACCCGCCGCCGTGCACGGCAAGACCATCCTCCTCATCGTCGGCGGCGGCATCGCAGCGTTCAAATCGCTCGAGCTGGTCCGCGAACTGCGCCGCGCGGGCGCCCGCGTTACGCCGGTGCTGACCGAGAACGGCGCCCGCTTCGTCACCCCGCTGTCGCTCGCCGCGCTTGCCGAAGCGCCGGTGCGGACCTCGCTTTGGGATCTCGAGGCCGAAGCCGGCATGGGCCATATCCAGCTCAGCCGCTCCGCCGACCTGATCGTCGTCTGCCCCGCCACCGCCGACCTGATGGCGCGCGCCGCGACCGGCGAGGCCAACGACCTGGCGGCGACGCTGCTGCTCGCCACCGACACGCCGGTGCTGATGGTGCCGGCGATGAATGTCCGCATGTGGCAGCATCGGGCGACGGTGCGGAACGTTGCAACGCTGCGCCACGACGGCGTGACTGTCATGGAGCCCGATGTCGGCGAGATGGCGTGCGGTGAATTCGGCCCCGGCCGCCTGCCCCAGGTGCCGGCCATCATGGAAAGCATCGCCGACCTGCTGGACCCGACGCCGCTGCCGCTCGCCGGCCGCCGGGCGATCGTGACCGCGGGTCCCACGCACGAGGCCATCGACCCGGTCCGCTATCTCGGCAACCGCTCGTCGGGGAAGCAGGGCTTTGCCATCGCCGCGTCGCTCGCCGCCGCCGGGGCAGATGTGACGCTGGTCGCCGGGCCGGTTGCGCTGGAAACGCCCGATGGCGTCTATCGTGTCAACGTCACCAGCGCGCGCGAGATGGCCGACGCCGTTGCCAAGTTCATGGTGCCCGACATCGCCGTCATGGTCGCCGCCGTCGCCGACTGGCGGGTGGACGCCGCCGAAGGCAAGTTGAAAAAGGGCGATGGCGGCCCGCCGCCGCTGACCCTTGTCGAAAATCCCGACATCCTTGCCACCACCGGCCATGGCGCCAACCGACCGCGGCTGGTCATCGGCTTTGCCGCCGAAACCGGCGACCTGCTGGCCAATGCCACCGCCAAACTCGCCAAGAAGGGCGCCGACTGGATTGTCGCCAACGATGTTTCGGCGGGCGTGTTCGGGTCGGAAGACACCCACGTCCATCTGGTCACCCGACAGGGCAGCGAGGATTGGGGGCCGGCGTCGAAACTGACGGTCGCCTATCGCCTGACGGGCCGCATCTCCGCCGAGTTCAACCGTGACAAGTGATATCGCCATTGCCATCGAAGTGCTGCCGCACGGCCGCGACCTCGACCTGCCCGCCTATGCGACCGCGGGTGCCGCCGGCATGGATGCAGTCGCCGCCGTCACCGAGCCGCTGGTGCTGGCGCCGGGCGTTCGCGCCGCCGTGCCGACCGGCCTCGCCATGGCGATCCCCGACGGCTTCGAAATCCAGGTCCGCCCGCGCTCCGGCTTGGCCTTCAAGCATGGCCTGACGGTGGCCAATGCGCCGGGCACGATCGACAGCGACTATCGCGGCGAAGTGAAGGTGCTGCTGGTCAATCTCGGCACCGAACCCGTCACCATCGAACGCGGCATGCGCATCGCACAGCTGGTGCCCACCGCCGTCACCCGCGCGCGGCTGGTCGTGGTGGACTCGCTCGATGACACCGCTCGCGGCACTGGCGGCTTCGGCTCGACCGGCCGCTAGGAGCCATGCTCTCCGACGCCGAACTCGACCGCTACGCCCGGCACCTTGTGCTGCGCGAGGTCGGGGGCCGCGGCCAGGCCTTGCTCAACGCCGCCAATGTTGCCGTCATCGGCGCCGGCGGGCTCGGCAGCCCGTGCCTGCTCTACCTCGCCGCCGCCGGGGTCGGCCGCATTACCGTCATCGATGACGACAGCGTCGCGCTCAGCAACCTGCAGCGCCAGGTGCTGTTTACCACCGCCGACCAGGGCCGGGCCAAGGTGGAGGCCGCCGCCGAACATCTCCACGCGCTCAATCCGCACGTCGCCGTCGCGCCGGTCGCCACCCGCATCGACGCCGGCAATGCCGCTGCCCTGCTGGCCGGGCAAGACGTCGTCGCCGACGGCTGCGACAGCTTTGCGACCCGCCTCGCCGTGTCCGACGCGGCGGTCGCCCTGAAACTGCCACTCGTCTCCGGCGCCGTCGGGTCGTTCGACGGCCAAGTCGCGACCTTTAGGGGCCATGATCCTGCCCTGCCCTGCTATCGTTGCCTCGTCGGCGCCGCTCATGACCGCGACGCGCAAAGCTGTGCGGACACCGGCATCATCGGCGCGCTGACCGGCATCATCGGTTCGCTGATGGCGCTCGAAGTCATCCGCGAGATCACCGGTTTCGGCGACAGTCTCGCCGGCCGCTTGTTGCTTTACGATGCGCTCGGCGCCCGCATGCGCACCGTGCGCCTGCCCAAGGACCCGGACTGTCCCGGCTGTGGACCACGATCGGCCAGGGCTTCCTTGTAACCGCCGCAATTGCCGCCTATCTGCGCGCTCCGTGGCCCGCTCCCCCTCATCCCGACGGCAGCCGAGCGGCATCGCACGGTTCTTCACGCTCACGCTCAAGGCCGGCGTCATCGCGGGCCTGATCGGCGTGATCATGCTCGCCGCCGCGGTCGCCATAACCTATTCGACGCTGCCGAGCTTCGACGAGATGATGCGCTCGCCAAACGGCCAATCGGTGGAGCTGCGCGGAGCCGACGGCACCGTCCTCGTCTCGCTGGGGCCGAGCTATGGCGAATGGCTGCCCTATGGCCGCATCCCGCGCACGATGACCGGCGCGATGATCGCCGTCGAGGACCGCCGGTTCATGGGCCATCCAGGCATCGACCCCCTGGGCATGGTCCGCGCCGCCGTCGTCAATTTCAGGGCCGGCCGCAACGTCCAGGGCGCATCGACGATCACCCAGCAGCTGGCGCGCAACGTCTTCCTGACGTCGACCAAGACCTTCGGCCGCAAGGCCCGCGAGATCATCCTGGCGCTGGCGCTGGAGCGCAAGTTCACCAAGGAAGCGCTGCTCGAGCTGTACCTCAATCGCGTCTATTTCGGCGGCGGCGCCTATGGCATCGACGCCGCGTCGCGCAAGTTCTTCGGCCATTCGGCAACCGCGCTCAGCCTGCCCGAGGCAGCGGTCATCGCCGGTCTCGTCAAGGCGCCGTCGCGTTATGCCCCGTCCGCCGATGCCGATGCCGCCCGCCGCCGCGCCGCCACCGTCATCGCGACGATGGTCGATTCGGGCACCGTCACGCCGGGGGAAGCCGCCACCGCCGACATGGCCACGGTCGCCTTCGTCCCCCAGGAGCGCAAGGCAAGCGTGCGCTATTTCACCGACTGGGTGCTGTCGGAAGTCGAGAACCTGACCGACGAAGCCATCGAGCCGCTGCAGGTGACGACGACGCTCGATCCCAAGGCCCAGCGCTATGCCGAGGTCGCGCTCGCCGCCGAAACGCCCAAGGGCGCGCAAGGCGCGCTGGTGTCGCTGGCGCGCGACGGCGCGGTCAAGGCGATGGTCGGCGGCCGCGACTATGTGCAGTCGAACTACAACCGTGCCGTCGCGGCGCGGCGCCAGCCCGGGTCGGCGTTCAAGTTCTTCGTCTATGCCGCGGCGATCGAGGATGGCGTCACCCCCGACGATCAGATGGTCGACCAGCCGGTGTCGATCGGCAAATGGAGCCCGCGCAACAGCAACGGCCGCTTTCTGGGGCCGATCAGCGTGCGCGACGCCTTTGCGCTGTCGGTGAACACCGTTGCCGTAGAGCTGGCGGCGCGGGTCGGCTTCGATACCGTTGCCGACATGGCGCGACGCTTCGGCATCACCACGCCGATCAGCCGCCAGCCGGCGATGGCGCTCGGCTCGTCGGACGTGACGCTGCTCGAAATGACCCAGGCCTATGCGACCGTCGCCGCCGGCGGGGTCGAGGCGCGGCCCTATGCGGTCACCCGCATCGTCACCGGGTCGGGCAAGGTGCTGTACGAGCGCGAGCCCGAGCCGGCGCGGGTGATCGTGGCGCCGTTCGTCGCCGCCAAGATGACCGAATTGATGCAGGCCGCGGTCGAGACGGGCACCGGCAAGGCGGCGCAGATCGGCCGGCCGCTGGCGGGCAAGACCGGCACCACCAGCTCCAACAAGGACGGCTGGTTCCTCGGCTTCACCAGCGAGCTGACCACCGGCGTCTGGATGGGTCGCGACGATGCCCGCGCCGTGTCGGGCCTTGCCGGCGGCCGCGCCCCGGCGCGCGCCTTTGCCCAGTTCATGGCGCGCGCCGTTGGCGGCACTCCGCCGGCGCCGCTGGTCACCGACATCGACACCGGCGAGACCTTCCTCGAGCCCGACGACCAGGTCTATGGCCTTAGCGAAGGTGAAGCCCCGGAAGCGACCGAAGTCGACAGCATGGGTCGGCCGATCCCGCGCAACGTCCAGCAACCGCTGCCCGAATCGCCCTATGCCGAACCCACCCAGGCGCCGCCGCCGGCCAATGGCGACACGCCGCAGTTGAGCGACGAATGGCTCGACCGGACCCTGAACGACGGGCCGCCGCCGCAGTAAAAGGCGTTACGCGAGGCGTGCCAGCGCCCAGCGCGCCGCATCGGCGACCGCCGCGTCGGCATCATCGCAAAGACGCGCCACGATCGGCCGCAACCCCGCATTGCCGCTGTTGCCGGCGGCATAGAGGCAGTTGCGCACCAGCCGGTCGCGGCCGATCCGCTTGATCGGCGAGCCGGCGAAGACCTGGCGGAAGCCGGCATCATCAAGTTGCAGCAAATCGGCGAGCGCCGGCGCGGTCAGCTCGGCGCGCGGCTGGAAGGCGAGGTCCCGCGCTGCCCGGGCAAAGCGGTTCCACGGGCAGGCGGCCAGGCAATCGTCGCAGCCATAGATGCGGTTGCCGAGCGCCGTCCGGAATTCCACCGGCACCGGCCCCTTGTGCTCGATTGTCAGGTAGGAAATGCAGCGCCGCGCATCGAGCCGATAGGGCGCCGGAAACGCGTCCGTGGGACAGGCGACCTGGCAGCGATTGCACGACCCGCAGCGGTCGCCATGGGCGGCGTCGGTCGGCAGCTCCAGCGTCGTCATCAGCGCGCCGAGGAACAGCCAGGAGCCATGCGCCCGGCTGACGAGGTTGGTGTGCTTGCCCTGCCAGCCGAGCCCGGCCGCCTCCGCCAGCGGCTTTTCCATCACCGGCGCAGTGTCGACGAAGACCTTCAGCGGCGCGCCGGGCGCCTGCGCCACCAACCAGCGCGCCAGCGCCTTCAACCGCTTCTTGATCGTGTCGTGATAATCCGACCCCTGGGCATAGACCGAGATGACCCCGGTGTCGGGATGGTCGGCATGGCGCCGCGGATCGAGCGCCGGGGCATAGCTGGTGCCGAGCATGATGACCGAGCGCACCTCGGGCCACAGCCCCGGCGCCGAGGCACGGCGGTCGGCGGTGTCCGCCATCCAGATCATGTCGCCGTGGCAGCCATCCGCCAGCCATTGCCGTAGCCGGGCGCCGGCGAGGGGTGCGGCGTCGGCGGGCGCTACGCCGAACGCGACGAAGCCCAGGCGGGCCGCCTCGGCGGCAAGCGCAGCGCGGAGGGTGGCGGGGTCGGTCATGGTGCGTCGGTACGCAAAACAGTCACCCCGGCGAAGGCCGGGGCCCATAAACCACAGGTTGGCCCGCGAACGCACATACCGCGGGCGGCGCTGCTCGCGGGCGAATTCGTGGTGTATGGGCCCCGGCCTGCGCCGGGGTTACTGCGGATTGCCCGCTTATGCCGGAGATGTGGATTCATGGGTCCCGGCCTCCGCCGGGATCGAGGTATCGAACTGCCCCAGCCAATCGGCGATATAGTCCCCGACGCGCATCTCGAACGCGCCCCAGAACAGCCAGTGTCCCGATCCAGCGATCTCGTGATAATCGACCGTGCCCGCCAGCTTGCGCGCCGTGGCGCGGCTGATGCCCGGCACGGTGATGCGATCCTCGGTGCCGACGATGACCAGCGCCGGCCGGTCGAGCCGGCGGTAATCGACCTTGGTGGCGCCGGTTGCCGACACGCCGGGCAGCGTCATTTCCGCCAGCACCCGGCCCGAATCCCAGACGTGCGCCGCATATTCGGCGCGGGCGATGGCATCGGGGACATTGTTGTAGATGCCCCACATCGCCGCCTCCGGCGAAATCTGCGTCGGCGACCGCCACCAGCCCCAGCGGATCATCACCCCGCCCATCGTCCGCACCGTCGCCAGCGACGGCACCAGCGTCGCCGCGGTCGCCGCCGTCGACAGCAGCACCAGCCCGGCATGCGGCACCCGAGCGGCGACGATCTGTGCCAGCATGCCGCCCATCGAATGGCCGATGATCACCGGCGGTGCCGCCAGTTTCACGATCTCCGCCACCAGGAAGCGCGCATAATCCTCGACCGTCAGCGTGCCGATCTCCGCCGCCGGCGCCAGTGACGGGTCGCGGTCGTGATAGGGCAGTGCCGGCGCGTGAACCTCATGTCCCAGCGCCTCGAAGCGCGATTTCAGCCGGGCAAACGTCGCCGGTGTCGACCAATAGCCGTGGATGAGGAACAGCGGCGGCTTCATCAACGGCAGACGCCGGTGGAGGCCAGCACCGCCATCGTCACCAGGTCCGACGCCGTCGCCGTCATCGGCGCGATCTGGATCGGCCGGCTCATGTTAACCAGCAACGGCCCGATGACCCGGCCACCGGCGACTTCCTTCAGCAGCTTGGCGGCGATGTTGGCCGAATGCAGCCCCGGCATGATCAGCACATTGGCAGGCCCCGACAGCCGGCTGAACGGATACAGGCTGCGCATCGCCGGGTTGAGCGCGACATCGGCCGACATCTCGCCTTCATATTCGAAGCCGACGCCGCGTTCGTCGAGCAGTTTCACCGCGCCGCGCAGATTGCCGACAAATTCGCCCGGCGGGTTGCCGAAATTGGAATAGCTGACAAAGGCGACGCGGGGTTCCTGGCCCAGCCGCCGCGCCACCGCCGCCGTCTGTTCGGCGATATCGGCGAGCTGGCCGGCATCGGGCCGCTCGTTGACCGTCGTGTCGGCAATGAAGATCGTTTCCGACTTGCCGACCAGCATGTGGATGCCGAACGGGCGATGCCCCTCCGACGGGTCGATGACCTGGCGGACCTGGCGGAATGTGGTCGCGAAATTCCTCGTGACGCCGGTGATCATGATGTCGGCCTCGCCCAGCTCGACCAGCATCGCGCCGAAGATGTTGCGCTCGTGATTGACCATGCGCTGGACGTCGCGGAGCAGATGGCCGCGGCGCTGCAGCCGGTTATACAGCCGCTCCACCATGCGCGGCACCAGCGGGCTGATGCTGCTGTTGTGGATTTCGTAGGCCTCGACATCGGGCACGCCGATCCGCGCCAGGCCTTCGCGGACCGGGGTCTCGCGGCCTACGAGCACGGGCTCGCCATAGCCCGAATTGCGGTAATTGACGGCGGCGCGCAGCACCACTTCCTGCTCGGCCTCGGCGAACACGCAACGGCGCGGCCTGGCCTTGGCGGCCTCGACGGTGCCGGCGAGGATCGATGTCGTCGGGTTCAATCGGCTGCGCAGCTCGGTGCGATAGGCCGCCTCGTCGAAGAACGGCTTTTTGGCGACGCCGGACGCCATCGCCGCCTTGGCGACCGCGGTCGGGATCTCCTCGATCAGCCGCGGGTCGAATGGCGCCGGGATGATGTATTCGCGGCCGAAGGTGCGCGCCTTGCCGCCATAGGCTGCGGCGACCTCGTCGGGCACCTGCATGCGGGCCAGCGCCGCGATGGCATTGGCGGCGGCGAGCTTCATCTCCTCGTTGATCGCCGTCGCCCTCACGTCGAGCGCGCCGCGGAACAGGTAGGGGAAGCAGAGGACGTTGTTGACCTGGTTCGGATAATCGCTGCGCCCGGTGGCGACGATGGCGTCGTCGCGCACCGTGGCGACTTCCTCGGGCGTGATCTCGGGATCGGGGTTGGCCATCGCAAAGATGATCGGGTTCTTCGCCATCGTCGCCACCATGGCAGCGCTGACGGCGCCCTTTTGCGACAGGCCGAGCAGCAGATCGGCGCCGACCATCGCCTCCTCCAGCGTGCGGGCGTCGGTGACGGCGGCGTGCGCCGACTTCCACTGGTTCATGCCCTTTTCGCGGCCCTGGTAGATGACTCCGCTGGTGTCGCACATGATGACGTGCTTGACGCCATAGGCCTTGATCAATTCGGTGCAGGCGATCGCCGAGGCGCCGGCGCCATTGACCACCATCCGGACATCGGCGGCGTTGCGCCCGGTCAGGTGCAGCGCGTTGATGACGCCGGCGGCGGCAACGATGGCGGTGCCGTGCTGGTCATCGTGAAAGACCGGGATGTTCATCCGTTCCTTCAGCGTCGTTTCGATGATGAAGCATTCGGGCGCCTTGATGTCTTCAAGATTGATGCCGCCGAAACTCGGCTCCATCAGCTCGACGGCGTCGATGAAGCGGGTGACGTCTTCGGTGGCAAGCTCGATGTCGATCGAATCGATGTCGGCAAAGCGCTTGAACAGCACCGCCTTGCCCTCCATCACCGGCTTCGACGCCAGCGCGCCCAGATTGCCGAGCCCCAGGATCGCGGTGCCGTTGGAGATGACGGCGACGAGATTGCCCTTGATCGTGTAGTCATAGGCGGCATCGGGATCGGCGGCGATGGCGCGCACCGGGGCGGCGACGCCTGGCGAATAGGCGAGGCTCAGGTCGCGCTGGGTCGCCATCGGTTTCGACGCGATGATCTCGATCTTGCCGGCCTTGCCACCCATGCGGTGAAAGGCAAGCGCCTCGCGGTCGCCGAAATCGTCGGTAATGTCGTCGGGCACCAGCGGCTCTCCTTGTGGGCACCTTGATAGGGGTTCGTTATCCCCTCGGGCAAGCGAAACCCCCGTGACGGGCCATCCGTCGCGTCCCGCCCGGTTCCCTATGGCGGGCATACCGGCTAGTTGCAGGGCCGATGAACCCGCCGTCTCCAATGATCGCGCAATATCTGGCGTTGAAGGACGAGGCGCCCGATTGCCTGCTGTTCTTTCGTATGGGCGATTTCTACGAACTGTTCTTCGACGATGCCGCCGCCGCCGCCGCGACGCTCGACATCGCACTAACGAAACGCGGCGAACATGCCGGCGTACCGATCCCGATGTGCGGCGTGCCGGTCCATAGTGCCGACGGTTACCTGGCGCGGCTGATCAAGGGCGGCCACCGCGTCGCCATCGCCGAGCAGATCGAGGACCCGGCGGAAGCCCGGAAGCGCCCCGGCAAGAGCATTGTCGCCCGCGCCATCACCCGTGTCGTCACGCCCGGCACGCTGACCGAGGCCAACCTCCTCGAGCCCAAGCGCGCCAACTGGCTGGCGGCCGTCGCCCCAGGCAATACGATGGGTCTCGCCTGGTGCGACCTGTCGACCGGCGCCTTCGCCACCCGCGCCTGCCCGGCCGCCGAACTTGCCGCCGAACTGGCGCGCCTGAACCCTGCGGAGCTGATTGCCCCCGAAGGCTGGGACGGCGCGCCGGCAACCCTGCGCTCGCCGCTCGAATTCACCCATGCCCGCGGCGAGGCCCGGCTGAAGGCGCGCTTCGGCGTCGTGACGCTCGACGGCTTCGGCAGTTTTTCGGCCCCGGAGATCGCCGCCGCCGGCGCCCTGCTCGCCTATGTCGAGGCGACGGCCAAAGGCGCGGTGCCGCTATTGGCGCCACCGCGACCCGAACTGCCCGGCAGCACCATGGCCATCGACGCCGCGACGCGCACCAGCCTCGAACTCGCCCGCGGCGCCGGCGGCGGCCGCGCCGGCAGTCTGGAGGCGTGCATCGACCGAACCGTCACCGCCGGCGGTGGGCGGCTGCTCGCCGGGGATCTCGCCGCGCCGCTGACCGATGCCGCGGCGATCGCCGACCGCCTCGAACTCGTCGCCTGGTTCTGCGAAGGCGGCGTGCGGCGGATGCGGACCCGCGAGGCGCTGGGCGCCATGCCCGATGTGGCACGCGCGCTCGGCCGGCTGGCGGTCGGCCGCTGGGGGCCGCGCGACCTCGCCCAGATGCGCGACGGGCTGGCGCTGGCGCTGGCGCTGAAGGCCGCGCTCGGCACGCCAAGCCTGACGACGCCCGCCCTGCTGACGGCAACGCTGGCCCGCATCGGCGCCCATGGCGGGCTGGTCGAGGCATTGCGCCGCGCGCTGGTCCCGGAACCGCCGATCGACGCCGCTGCCGGCGGCAGCATCGCGCCCGGCCATGACGCCGCCCTCGACGCGCTACGCGAGACCGCCCGCGACGGCCGCAGCGCGGTGATCGCGCTGGAAACCCGGCTGCGCGGCGAAACCGGCGTCGCGGCGCTCAAAATCCGCCACAACGGCGTCCTCGGCTATCATATCGAGGTCGCCGCCAAATTCGCCGACCCGCTGCTGCGCGCCGATTCGGGGCTGATCCACCGCCAGACGCTCGCCGGCGTCGTCCGCTTCGGCAGCGTCGACCTGGCGGCACTGGCGACGACGATCGCCCAGGCCGGCGACCATGCGCTGGCCGCCGAGGCGGCGCATCTGGAGGAACTGCGCAGCCTCGTCCTCGCCGACAGCCAGGCCATCGCCGAAACCGCCGCGGCGCTCGCCCGGCTCGACGTCGCGGCGGCGCTGGCGGAGCTGGCAGCGACCGAAAACTGGGCGCGGCCGCGCGTCGACGGCACCGCCGCCTTCCATATTGAAGGCGGCCGGCATCCGGTGGTCGAGGCGGCGGTCAAGGCAAACAGGGGCCAGTTCGTCGCAAATGACTGCGACCTGTCCGCCGATGCCAGGCTATGGCTCGTCACCGGCCCCAACATGGCGGGCAAATCGACCTTCCTGCGCCAGAATGCGCTGATTGCCGTCCTCGCCCAGGCCGGCAGCTTCGTGCCCGCACGAGCCGCCCATATCGGCGTCGTCGACCGGCTGTTCAGCCGTGTCGGCGCCGCCGACGACCTGGCGCAGGGCCGCAGCACCTTCATGGTCGAGATGGTCGAGACCGCCGCCATCCTCGGCGGCGCCACTGATCGCAGCCTCGTCATCCTCGATGAAGTCGGGCGCGGCACCAGCACCTATGACGGCCTCGCCATCGCCTGGGCGGTGCTGGAGGCGGTGCACGACGACCTCAAGTGCCGCTGTCTGTTCGCCACCCATTATCACGAGCTCGTCCAGCTGAAGGACAAGCTGCGCTGCCTCGCCACCGTCAATGTCACGGCGCGCGAATGGAAGGGCGAACTGGTCTTCCTCCACGAAGTCCGCCCCGGCGCCGCCGACAAGAGCTATGGCCTCGCCGTCGCCCGCCTCGCCGGGGTGCCCGGCCCGGTGCTGGCGCGGGCGCGGGGCGTGCTGTCGCGGCTGGAGGCCAATCGCGACAAGACCGGCGGCATCGCTGCCGGCCTCGGCGACCTGCCGCTGTTCGGCGCTGCGCCGCCCGAGCCGGTGGGCGATGTGCTGCGCACCCGGCTGGCGGCGATCGACCCTGATGCGATCACGCCGCGCGAGGCGCTCGACCTGCTTGCCGAGCTGAAGGCGCTCACCGCCGGGGAATAGACCCGCCGCGGTGCAGCGCCTATGGGGGGCAGGTGTCCAACCCCCTCATCCTCGGCATCGAATCCTCCTGCGATGAAACCGCCGTCGCGCTGGTGCGCGGCGACCGCACCATCGTCGCGCAGCGTATCGCCAGCCAGGACGCCGAGCATCGCCCGTTCGGCGGCGTCGTGCCCGAACTCGCGGCGCGCGCCCATGTCGACCGGCTGACACCGATGGTGGCGGAGGTGCTGGGCGAAGCCGGCGTCACCCTTGCCGATGTCGATGCCGTCGCCGCCACCGCCGGGCCAGGGCTGATCGGCGGCGTCATGGTCGGGTTGGTCACCGGCAAGGCGCTGGCCTGGGGCGCCGGCAAGCCGCTGCTCGCCATCAACCACCTCGAGGGCCATGCCCTCAGCCCGCGGCTGGCCGATGCTTCGCTGCAATTCCCCTATCTGCTGCTGCTGGTGTCGGGCGGCCATTGCCAGCTGCTCGGCGTCGAGGGCGTCGGCCGCTACCGTCGGCTGGCGACGACGATCGACGATGCGATCGGGGAAGCGTTCGACAAGACGGCGAAGATCCTCGGGCTGGGCTTTCCCGGCGGACCGCGGGTGGAACAAGCCGCGGCGCGCGGCAATGCCCGGCGCTTTGCACTGCCGCGGCCTCTGCTGGGCAGCGACGAGCCGCATTTCTCCTTTGCCGGGCTGAAATCGGCGGTGCTGCGGCAGTGGCAGGCGCTCCCCGACAAGACCGACACCGACCGCGACGACCTCGCCGCCGCCTTCCAGCTTGCCGCCACCGATTGCCTCGTCGACCGTACCGCCCGCGCCATCGCGGCCTTCCCGCAGGCAACGGCGCTGGTCGTCGCCGGCGGCGTCGCCTCGAACCAGGCCATCCGCGCCGCGCTCTCGGGCCTCGCCACCGCCAACGGCCTGCCCTTCGTCGCGCCGCCGCTGTGGCTGTGCACCGACAATGCCGCGATGATCGCCTGGGCCGGAGCGGAGCGACTGACACTGAGCCCTGCGGAGCGACTGACACTGAGCCCTGCGGAGCGACTGACACTGAGCCCTGCGGAGCGCTTCAAGCTCGACCTCGTCGATGGCCTCGATGCCCCCGCCCGCCCGCGCTGGCCGCTCGATCCGGGGGCCGAGGCCGTCCGCGGGGCTGGTGTCAGGGCATGACCGTCGGTGTCATCGGCGGCGGCGCCTGGGGCACGGCCCTCGCTCAGGTCATGGCCGAAACCGAGCACGTCCTGCTCTGGGCGCGCGAACCCGAGGTTGTCGCCGGCATCAATGCGACCCATGAAAATCGCGATTTCCTGCCCGGCGTCGCGCTGTCGCCGCGCATTCACGCCACCGGCGACATGGCCGATCTCGCCGGCGTCGCCACCTGGCTCGTCGTCGCCCCGGCCCAGCATCTGCGCCGCGTCCTCGCCGCCGCACCGCTCGGCCAGCGCCCGACGCTGGTGCTGTGCGCCAAGGGTATCGAGGCCGGCACGCATCTCCTCATGGCCGAGGTCGTCGCCGATGTCGCCGGCGCCGACCTGCCGTTCGCGGTGCTGTCGGGGCCCACGTTCGCCGGCGAGGTCGCGCGCGGGCTGCCCACCGCCGTCACCCTTGCCTGTGCCGATGCGGCGCTTGGCGAAACGCTGGTCGCCCGGCTCGCCCGGCCGGCGTTCCGGCCTTATCTGTCCGACGATGTGACGGGTGCGGAGATCGGCGGCGCGGTCAAGAACGTCCTCGCCATCGCCTGCGGGGTTGTGGAGGGCGCCGACCTCGGCCTCAACGCCCGCGCCGCGTTGATCGCCCGCGGCTTTGCCGAAATGACGCGCTTCGGCCTGGCGCGCGGCGGCCGCATCGAAACCCTGGCCGGCCTGTCGGGCCTCGGCGACCTGGTGCTGACCTGCTCATCGGCCAACAGCCGCAATTTCACGCTCGGCCTCGGCATCGGCCGCGGTGAACGCGCCGCCGACCTTCTCGACACCCGCACGGTGGCCGAGGGGGCGGCAACCGCGCCGGTGCTGGTGGCCGCGGCCGCCGCCGCCGGCGTCGACATGCCGATCTGCAACGCGGTCGCCGCGCTGATCGGCGGGGCACCGCTCAAGGAAACCATCGCCGCGCTGCTGTCCCGGCCGCTGAAGACCGAATAGCTACGCCGCCAGCTGCTGCCCGCCGATGGCGCGCTCGATCCAGGCGCGGGTGTCGGGGATCGCCGCCTCGACCTGCGGCAGGTCGTTGACGCACAGGAACTTGAACTGCGGCTGCAACGCGCGGGCGAGATAGGCGCGCACCGCCGGCAGCGGATAATCGATGACCGCGCCGGTGCGCAGGTGCAGGTGATCGTCGGCGCCGTCCAGCACCGCCAGGCCGTCGCGGATGCAGGCATGATTGTGCAGCGCCTGGGGCAGGAACTGCGACACGTCGCGAAACCGGTGGCCGATATTGGCGACGAAGGCCGCGCGATGACTGTCGAACAGCGCTGCCAGCACCGACCGTCGCATCGGGTGGACGACATGGGCGCCGGCAAACAGCCGCGTGGGCCCGAAACCGAGCAGCGCCGCCGCATTGATCTGGGTGATGGCGTTGAGCCGGGCCGGGTCGCCGCGGCCGGCGGTGTCTGCGGCGAGCGCACTGTCATCGATCCACCGGCCGCGCAGCACCGGCGCCGGTCCGGCAAAGACATCGCCGGGCAGCAACGGCCCGGTCAGGAAGACATCGTCGTTGAAATAGACGAAGCGCTCGGCCAGGCCGGGGATGCGCCACAACAGGCTTTCGATGGCGAGCGAATTGAACGTCGGCAGCACGTCTTCGTGGCCGGCGAACAGCACCAGATGGTCGACGATGGTGATGCGGGCGGTTAGCGACGCCGGCAGCCGCGACAGGTCGGGCATCTGCGCATCGGTGACGATGAAGATCCGCCCGATCCACGGCGCATGGTTGGCGATCGAGCGCAGGCAATAGCCGAGCTCGTCGCTGCACGCCCAGCGGTGCGGGTTGATGCCGTTGGCGTGGAGATTGGTGCCGATATGCCGCGCGCGCCTGGCGGCATGGGCGGGGTCGGCGCCATCGACCCAGGTGATGACGGCATCGATAAGATCGAGGGAAGATTGCACGCGGGCGAACCGGTTACGCCCGCCGGAATAGAACAGGATGGGCGACCGTTACGGGTCCGTGCCCGTCACTGTCAACGCCTGCCGGCGGTCCGCTCGATCCATTCGACGCCGAAGGCGCATATGTCGCGGGCCGAAACCAGCACCGAGGTCGCGTCGCCGACACGCCCCTGCCGCCCCCGGTCCGTCGCCAGATAGGCCGTCACGATCTGCTCGATGAAATTCTCCGGCAGGCGCGGCGAGCAGGGATCGCCGGTGTCATATTCCTCCAGCCAATGCCAGCCGTCGGCGAGCTTTACCTCGTAGCGGCGGACGACCTTGTCGGGAATGTCCGCCAGATGCTCGGCGTGGTGCATCAGCGTCATCGTGTCGAGCGGAGCCCCGAGCATCAGCACCCGGGCGTCGGCCTCGACCAGCCGCGCCAGCGGCGTGCCGGGGCCAAAGCCGTAATCGAGCCGGTGATCGGCGGTCAGCCAGTCGGCCCGCGCACCGATTGCGGTGATCGAGGCACCGGGGTTGGCGCTGCGCAGCGCGCCGGGCGTCGTGCGCAGGAACTCAGGCAACACGCCGTTCATCCGTACCGCCCGCGACGCGGCGGGATCAAAGGCCGGAACATGCTCGCGCCACGCGTCGGGCTCCCGGCCGTCATCGTCCAGCAAATCCTCATAGGTACCGTCGCAGCTCGCATAGGCGGCAATGGTGCCCGCCGGCCCGACGATGTCGCGCAGCGCCGCGATCATCGCATCGGGGCCGCCGAGGATTTCGCCGACACTGGCCATGGCGGCGTGCACCATGACCATGTCGCCGGCGGCGAGGCCGAGTGCCGACAGGTCGGCGGCGAGGCTGGCGCGGGTGTGCACGGTCTAGAAATCGACCGCAATGCCGCCCTTTTCCCAGTCGCCATAGCGCACCGGGTCGGGCCCGCCGCGGCCGCCGACTTCCTTCTCCGTCGGCGGTGGCGACGCTACGGGTTCCGGCTTCGCTTCAGGGGGTTTCGGGTCGTCGGCCATTGCTTGGGCTTCCGTGCTGGGTTTCCGTTACGCGCGCTTTGACGCTACGAGGCCGCATCTAGGCGCTGGCTGCGCTGTGGAAAAGGGGGCGGCGGCAACATGGCCGGGACATTCGACGACAGGGTGATCGCACTGACCGGCGCCGGCAGCGGCATCGGGCGGGCGCTGGCACTGGGCCTTGCCGACCGCGGCGCCGTGCTGGCGCTGGCCGACAAGGACGGCGAGGGGCTGGCGGAAACGAAGCGCCTGCTCGGCAACCGGCCCGCCAGCATCACCACGCTCGATGTCACCGACACCGCCGCACTCACCGCCTGGGTCGATGGTGCCGCTACCGAATTCGGCCGCCTCGACGGCATCGTCAACAACGCCGGCCTCAGCGTCGTCGCACCCTTTGCCGATTGCCCGCGCGCCGATTTCGACCGGGTCATGGCGGTCAACTTCACCGGCGTCGTCGAGGGCTGCCGCGCCGCGCTGCCGCATTTGCGCAGGCAAGCCACCGACACCGGCGCCGCCTGGCTGGTCAACATCTCCTCGGTGTTCGGGATGATGGGCTATCCGACGCAAAGCGCCTATAACGCCTCCAAATACGCCGTCCGCGGCCTGACCGAGGCGCTGTACCTGGAACTGGGCGTCACTGATCCCGATATCTGCGTCATTCGCGTCCATCCCGGCGGCGTGAAGACCAATGTTGCCCGTAATTCCAAGCGCATCGCCACCCTGCCCGGCCAGCGCACCGATCTCGATTTCGCCGCCGAATTCGAAAAGGCGGCAAAGACGACCCCGGAACAGGCCGCCGCGATCATCATCGCCGGCATGGAACGGCGCCAGCATCGCGTGCTGATCGGCAACGACGCGCGTTTCATCGACTGGATGACCCGGCTGTTCCCGGTTACCTATTTCAGGCGCATCGGCGCATTCCTCGGAGGCAATAATCGCTAGAAAAGACCCCCCGCCCGTCCAAGCAACACAGGGCGTCCCCGCGCGCCGCGGTGCCCTGCGCCTGCTGATGGCCGTGCTCGGCCGCGGCACGCCCCTGGAGCTGGCGCTCGAATCGGCGCTCGACGGCATTCCCATGGCCAATGACCGCGCGCTCGCCCGGCACCTTGCCGCGACGGTGCTGCGCTGGCTGCCCGATCTCGACGCCCTCATCGATTCGGCGACGCCCAAGCCGCTGCCCGACGATGCCCGGGCGCGGCAGGTGTTGCGCATCGCGCTGGCCGGCTGGCTGAAGCTCGGCACGCCGCCGCATGCCGTGGTGTCGACGGCGCTGCCGCTGGTCGAGGGCGGCCCGCGCCGCCTCGTCCACGGCGTGCTCGGCAGCCTCATCCGCCGCCCGGCCGAATTGCCCGAAATCCCGCACCTGCCCGACCTGTTCGCCATCCGCTGGGCGATGGACTGGGGCCCGGAAGCGGCCGAGGCCGCGGCTGCCAGCCTCGCCGATGAACCCGCCACCGACCTGACGCTGCGCGACGGGCGCGAAACCGAACGCTGGGCGGCGGCGCTCGGCGGCGTGTCGCTGCTCCCCGGCCATGTCCGCGTGCCGCGCAGCAAGGACCTGGGTCCGCTGACCGAATGGCCGGGGTTCGCCGAAGGCGCCTGGTGGGTGCAGGACATCGCCGCCTCGCTGCCGGTCCGCCTGCTCGGTGCGCAACCGGGCGAACGCGTCCTCGACCTGTGCGCGGCGCCGGGCGGCAAGACGCTGCAGCTGGCGGCTCTCGGCTGCGACGTCACCGCGGTCGACGTGTCCGACGCGCGGCTGGAGCGGGTGCGCGAGAACCTTGCCCGCACCGGGCTGTCGGCGACGCTCAGTGCCGGCGACGCGCTGCGCTGGGAGCCCGAGGGTCTTTACGACCGCATCCTCCTCGATGCCCCCTGCTCTGCCACCGGCATCTTCCGCCGCCACCCCGACGTGCTGCACCTGAAGGGGGCGCGTGACCTGACGCCGCTGACGTTGTTGCAGGCGGCGCTGCTGCGGCGCGCGGCGAACTGGCTGAAGCCCGGCGGCACGCTGGTCTATGCGACCTGCTCGCTCGACCCGCGCGAAGGCGAGCGCATCGCCGAGCGGGTCGTGGCGACGCTGCCGCGCGTGCCGTTCGAGGCGGCGGAACTGCCGCTGGGCCTGCAGCCGACGGCCGATGGCTGGGTCCGCACGCTGCCCGGCCAGCTGGCGGCCGACGGCGGCATGGACGGGTTCTTCATCGGCCGAATGCGGAAGATTTCCCCGTGACCGAGGACCGGCGGACCCGGCTGTTCGCGGCGACGCTGTCGGCGACGGCGGGGTTCGTCGATGCCGTCGGCTGGCTGACCTCGGGCGGCCTGTTCGTGTCGTTCATGAGCGGCAATGTGACCAAGCTCGGCCTCGGCCTGGCGGGGCACCTCGATAGCGTCGCGCTCGGGGCCGGGCTGATCACGTCGTTCGTCGGCGGCGTCGTCCTGGGCTCGCTGGTCGGGCGGGCGGCGGGACTCCGGCAGCGCGGCGCGGTGCTGTGGCTGGTGACGGCGATGCTCGCCGTGGCGGCGACGCTGCTGGGCAGCGGCATCGTGGTGCCGGCGGTGCTGGTGCTGGCCGCGGCCATGGGCGCCAAGAACACGGTGTTCGCCGCCGATGGCGAGGTCAAGATCGGGCTGACCTACATGACGGGTGCCCTGGTCAGGGTCGGCAAGCGCATCACGACGGCAGTCCATGGCGGTGACCGCTGGGGCTGGGTCGCGCCGATGACCCTGTTCCTCGGCATGTTGATCGGCGCAGCCTTGGGCGCGCTGGCGCACGCGGCGCTGGGCGCAGGCGCCCTGTGGGTGGCGACAGCCGTGATGGTGGCGCTGACGCTTTCGGCAGGCCGACTACTGCCGACGCCGGGGCGATAGCCGGCGCACGGTTTTCGTTACGCTTCGGCCAGGCGGGAACGAAGCCGCGCCGCTGGTGTTGTTCCGGGGAACCAGGAGGACCGACCCCATGACCATCCGATATCTGCTGATTGCCACCACCGCCCTCGCGCTGACGGCGTGCGACAAGAAGACCGACACGACGGTGTCGACGACAACCGCCGAAACCACCGATGCCGCCGGCAATGCCGTCGACAGCACCGGCAATGCGATCTCCAACACCGCCAACGACATCGGCCAGTCGGAGCCGGTCAACGCCGTGCAGGACGCCGTCGGCGGTGTCGTCGGCCAGGCCAGCGCTGCGGCGGCCAACAGCGTCGACGGCTATGTGACCAATGCTGCCATCGGCGACATGTACGAGATCGAAGCGAGCAAGCTTGCCGAACAGAAGGCCACGTCGCCGGCGGTCAAGAAATTTGCTGCCCAGATGATCAAGGACCACACCGCGACGACCGCCGAGGTGAAGAAGATCGTTGCCGATGGCAAGCTGGCGGTGACGCCGCCCGCCGCCCTCGACGCGCGTCGCCAGGGCTTCGTCGACAATCTGAAGGCCGCATCGGCCGCGGATTTCGACAAGGTCTATGTCGACCAGCAGGTTGCCGCTCACAAGGAAGCGCTGACCCTTCATCGCAGCTATGTCGACGACGGCGAAAACGCCGCGCTGAAGGCGTTCGCGACGAAGACCGCGCCCAAGGTCCAGATGCACCTCGACATGGTGCAGAAGATGGACGACGCCACCTGAGGCACGTCATCCGCCTTTAAGAACCTGGATCATGGCGCGTTCCGGCGACGGGACGCGCCATTTTCGCGAGCGCAGTCATTGTCGCGCCGCATCGGTGCTTTCGGCGCCCGGCGACGCCTGCTAGAGGCTCGCCATGCAGGGTCCCGTTCGCATCGCCCCGTCGATTCTTTCGGCGGATTTCGCCCGTCTCGGCGAGGAAGTCCGCGCCATCGCCGCGGCCGGCGCCGACTATGTCCATGTCGATGTGATGGACGGGCATTTCGTGCCGAACATCACCATCGGGCCGATGGTGGTGAAGGCGTTGCGGCCGCACACCACGCTGGTGATGGACGTCCACCTGATGATTTCCCCGGCCGACCCCTATCTCGATGCCTTTGCCGAGGCCGGCGCCGACATCCTGACCGTCCATCCCGAAGCCGGGCCGCACATCCACCGGTCGATCCAGCGCATCAAGGGGCTGGGAAAAAAGGCCGGCGTCTCGCTCAATCCCGGCACGCCGGCCAAGATGCTCGACTATCTGATCGAGGATATCGACCTCGTGCTGGTGATGAGCGTCAACCCGGGCTTTGGCGGCCAGAGCTTCATCACCGCCCAGCTGAAAAAGATCGAGGCGATCCGCAAGATGATCGACAAGACCGGCCGCCAGATCGACCTCCAGGTCGACGGCGGCATCGACGCGCTGACGGCGCCGGCCGCGATCGCCGCCGGCGCCGATGTGCTCGTCGCCGGCACCGCGACCTTCAAGGGCGGCCCGACAGCTTACGCCGCCAACATCGCCGCATTGAGGGGCTGACGCCGGTGGCGCGCACCCCGACCGCGCCCGAGCCGGCCAGCGATGCCGAGATCGGTGACAGCGACGGCCGGCTGCTGCGCGTCGGCGGCGATCGCGGCCTGTCGCTCAGCGAGCGGGTCGCGGCACGGGTGTCGACGTCGCTCTACAAGACGCCGCTGCACCGGCTGCGGCTGCGCGGCCGCTATCCGCTGAAGCTGCTCGGCGTGCCCGAGGATCCGGTGCCTGGCGACGGCGCCATCGGCGAACGCATCCGTGCCGGGCGGCTGATCCACGCCGGACATACGGCGATGACCCGCGACCTGGATTTTCGCGCCGCCGCACCTGCCGCCTGGCGCGACTGGGCCCATGGCTGGGAATGGCTGCGCGACATTGCCGGCCATGCTGCCGACCACAAGGACGGCGCGAAACTGGCGGAGCCGCTGATCGCACGCTGGCTTGCCGATTTCGGTGACTACGACCCCCAGGCCTGGCGCGCCGATGTCACCGGCACGCGGCTACTGTTTGCGCTCGGCCATGCGCCGCTGGTGCTGTCGTCGACGGACCAGGTCTATCGATCATCGGTGCTGTCGGCGCTGGCGACCTGGGCCCGCCACCTCGATCGCGCCGCCTTCCGCTTGCCCGATGGCCTGCCCCGGGCAAGGGCGCTGTGCGGGCTTTATGCCGCCGGGCTGCTGATCCCGGGCGGGGAGGCGCGGGCCGCCGCCGCGCTGGCGGCGCTCGATCGCCTGCTGGCGGTGCTGGTGCTGCCCGATGGCGGCATTGCCACCCGCGCGCCGGTCGATGCGCTGGCGCTGGCGGAGCTGCTGCTGTTCACCGCCGGCACCGGGCCGGCCCTCGGCCTGCGCCCGCCGCCGCTGTTCGCCGACACGCTGGCACGGCTGGTGCCGAGCCTGCGCGGGCTCGTCCTCGGCGATGCGATGATCGGCGCCTGGCACGGCGGCGCCGCCATCCCCGCGGTGCCGCTCGAGCGCCTCGCCAAGCGCACCGCGACCGGCACGGCGCTGGCCAGGGCCGGACGCTGGTCGGGCTATTACCGGCTGTCGGCGGGCAAGACCGTGCTCGTCATCGACGCCGGGCCGCCGCCGCTCGCCCGCGTCGCCGCCGGCGGCCATGCCGGCACGCTGGCGTTCGAACTGAGCGACGGCGCCGATCGCGTCATCACCAATTGCGGCGGCGAACGCGGGCTGGCGACGCCGCTGCCAGGCCCGCTGGCTGCCGGCCTGCGCACGACCGCCGCACATTCGACGCTGACCATTGCCGACACCAACAGCACCCGCATCCGCGACGATGGCGCACTCGGCCTGGGTGTCGAGGAAGTCACCGTGCAGTCGCGCAGCAGCGAACAGGGCCAATGGCTGGAGGCCAGTCACGACGGCTATGCCAAGCGCTTCGGGCTGCTCGTGCGCCGCCGGCTGTTCCTGTCGCCCGATGGCCAGGACCTGCGCGGCGAGGATGTCATCGAGCCCGCGGCCAAGTCACCTCTGAAGCGCCGTCCGGAACGCGATTTCGACATCCGTTTCCACCTCGGCCCCGGCGTCGCCGCCACCCCGACCGCCGACGGCGCCGGCGCGCTATTGAAGCTGCCGCAGGGCCGCGTCTGGGGCATGAAAGCGCGCGGTGGCACCGTTTCCATCGAACCATCGCTGTGGATCGACCCCGCCGGCACCCTCCACAAGACCCAGCAACTCGTCATCACCGGCCGCACCGACAAGGCAGATGCCAGCATTGGCTGGAGCTTCAAGCGCGCCGGGAAATAAGGACCAACATGCCCGATCTCGTTCCCATCACCCGCGCGCTCATCTCGGTCAGCGACAAGTCCGGCATCGTCGAGCTTGCGGCCGCGCTTGCCGCCCGCGGCATCGCGCTGGTCTCCACCGGCGGCACGGCGAAGGCGCTGCGCGAGGCCGGCCTCACCGTCAGCGATGTCAGCGACCTGACCGGATTTCCCGAGATGATGGACGGCCGCGTCAAGACGCTCCACCCCAAGGTCCACGGCGGCCTGCTGGCGGACCGCGACCTGGCCGATCACCGCGCGGCGATGGCGGCGCACGACATCCTGCCGATCGACCTCGCCATCATCAACCTCTACCCCTTTGCCGCCACCGTCGCGAAGGGCGCAGGCCGGGACGATATCATCGAGAATATCGACATCGGCGGCCCGGCGATGGTGCGGTCGTCGGCCAAGAACCACGCCCATGTCGCCATCGTCACCGCGCCCGACCAATATGCCGCGCTGCTGGCGGCGCTCGAAGCCAACGCCGGCGCCACGGATCTCGCGCTGCGCCGCAAGCTCGCCGCCGCCGCCTTTGCCCATACCGCCGCCTATGATGCCGCCGTTGCCAGCTGGTTCGCCTTTGCCGACCAGGGCGAGCAGTTCCCGCCGCTGCTGCCACTGGCGCTGACCCGGCAAGACACGCTGCGCTATGGCGAGAACCCGCATCAGCAGGCAGCGCTTTATGTGCCGCAAACCGGTGCCCGCGGTGTCGCCGCCGCCCGCCAGGTGCAGGGCAAGGAGCTGAGCTACAACAACCTCAACGACGCCGATGGGGCACTGGAGCTGATCGCCGAATTCCGCGACGCCGGCCCGGCCTGCGCCATCATCAAGCACGCCAACCCTTGCGGCGTCGCCACCGGCGCGACCCTGGCGGAGGCGTACACGGCCGCGTTCGACTGCGACCCGGTCTCGGCCTTCGGCGGCATCATCGCGGTCAACCAGGCCCTCGATGGCCCGACCGCGGAGGCCATCGCCGGCATCTTTACCGAAGTCGTCATCGCGCCGGATGCCGATGCCGATGCCCAGGCCGTGTTCGCCGCGAAGAAGAACCTGCGCCTGCTGCTGACCGGCGCCCTGCCCGATCCGCGCCGGCCGGGGCTGGCGCTGCGCCAGATCGGCGGCGGCATGCTCGTCCAGTCTCGCGACAATGGCGCCGTCACCCGCGCCGACTGCAAGGTGGTGACGCAGCGCCAGCCGACCGAGGCCGAATGGGCCGACATGCTGTTCGCCTGGACCGTGGCGCGCCACGTCAAGTCGAACGCCATCGTCTATGCCAAGGGCGGCAGCACCGCCGGCATCGGCGCCGGCCAGATGAGCCGGCTCGACAGCTCGCGCATCGCCGCGCTGAAGGCGAAGGACGCCGCTGCCGCGGCGCACTGGCCGCAGCCGCGCACCATCGGCTCGGCGGTCGCGTCGGACGCCTTCTTCCCGTTCGCCGACGGGCTGATCGCCGCGGCCGAGGCCGGCGCGACGGCGATCATCCAGCCGGGCGGCTCGATCCGCGACGCCGAAGTCATCGCGGCGGCAGACGAGCGCGGGCTGACGATGGTCTATACCGGGATGCGCCACTTCAGGCACTAGACCGCCCCCGCAACGGCTTTTGCTTGACGCCGACGCTCCGGCGGACGAACATGTACGGAAACGTAAGAAACGCGGGTCGACCATCGTAGATTAACGGGCAGCGGGGGGCCGGGCGTGGGGGTCAGTGTGCGGTCGTTTGGGGGCATTGCGGCCGCCATATTGGCGCTTAATTCGGCCACCATGGCGCTCGGCCAGGCCGCGCCGCCTCCCACGCCGCCGCCGGTACCGGTCGCGCCGACGCTCCAGCAGCTGCAGCCCCAGGCGGCCCCGCCCGCAACCCCCAATGTCAGCGTCGATTCGAGCCGGGCGATCACCGCGCCAGCCTGCCCGCTCAGCACCTCCGACCTGCGCGTCAGCATCGATCGCGTGCGCTATGTGCCGCTGGGCCGCGATGCCGTCGCCCCTGCGATCAAGACCATCCTCGACGGCGTCTCGCTGCCGGTAAAGGGGGACCAGCCGATCAGCGGCGTCTGCGGCATCCGTGATGCCGCCAATGCCGCGCTGCGCCGTGCCGGCTATGTCGCGTCGGTGCAGATCCCGCCGCAGGAGGTCACCAACGGCGAGCTGACGCTGGCGGTGATCGTCGCCCGCATCACCGAAGTCCGCGTCCGCGGCGAGGCCGGCTCGCACCGCCCCGGCCTCGCCAGGCGGATCACCGAGCTTCAGGCGCTCGATCCCGTCAATGAACGCGATATCGAGCGGCTGCTGCTGCTTGCCGGCGACGTGCCCGGCCTCGATGTCCAGCTGGCGCTGCGGCCGGCCGGCACCGCGCCCGGCGATGTCATCGGCGACCTCAACATCGTCGCCCAGAAATTCGCCGTGTTCGGCAACATCCAGAACTATGGCTCGGTCCAGCTCGGCCGCGAAACCGCCTATGCCCGTGTCGAAACCTATGGCCTGCTGACCAGCAGCGACCTGCTGTACGTCGCCGGGTCGACGACGCTCGACTTCAAGGAACAGTTCGTCGCCCAGGCCGGCTATTCGACCTGGCTCGACAAGTCGGGCACCACGCTGGGCGGCCGCTTCGTCTACGCCTGGTCGCGGCCGACGCTCGACCAGCTCGACCTGCGCTCGCAATCGATCATCGCCGGCATCGACCTGTCGCGGCCCCTCATCCGCAGCGTCCGCCGCAACCTTGGCGTCACCGGCGGCTTCGAACTGCTCGAACAGCGCACCCGCGTCTTTGGCGGCCCCACGTCGTCACCGCTCAACCGCGACAAGCTCCGCATCGTCTATGCCCGCATCGACGGCAGCCTGCGCACGCCGCGGCCCGGCGCCGACGACCGCTTCTTCCTCCACGCCGGCCTGGAGCTGCGCAAGGGGCTGAACATCCTGTCGGCATCTAAGGCGGGGGCCGGCGCCGACGCCGACGGCTATACGCTGTCGCGCTTCGACGGCGATCCCCAGGCCTTTGTCGTCCGCGGCGAACTCGATGCCAATATCGGGCTGGGACCGATCTTCAGCCTGGCCGGCACCGCGCGCGGCCAGTGGGCGAACCACGCGCTCCTCAATCTCGAGGAATACTCGATCGGCAACCTGACCATCGGCCGGGGCTATGACCCCGGCTCCAATTCGGGCGACCGCATCATCGGCCTGCGCGGCGAGGCGCGGGCCCGGCTGCCGCTGGGCCTGCCGGTGGCGATCACCGCGCTCGGCTTCTTCGATGCCGTCTGGCTCTACAACCTCGACAACAACACCCTGGAGGACAGCCGGCGGCTGACGTCGTGGGGCGGCGGCATCGAAGCCGCGCTGCCCGGCCGAATGGTCTTCCAGATGCTTTATGCCAAGCCGCGCGACAAGGCGCTGTCGATCGACAAGGCGCCGCCGCCGGGACGACTGCTCGTTTCGCTCACGACGAAGTTCAGCCCCAATGCACGCTGACCGCACTGGAGCCGCCGCCATGATCGCCAGCCGCCAATTGCCGCGTCGCCAGCCCGCCGGCCCCGCGCTGCGCCGAACGCTGATCGCCTCGACGGCGCTGGTCGCCAGCGGCGCGCTGATCGCCCGGCCGGCGCTTGCCCAGGTGCTGCCTGGGCCCGGCAACGCCGTCACCGTGGCGATCAGCGCCGAGGTCGGCGCCGCCAATGCCGTCGTCACCAACCCGACGCTGACGTCGCTCAAGGTCGACCTCAACGCCAACGCCACGGTCATCAACTGGACCGGCTTCAACGTCCCGACCGGCAACACCGCCAGTTTCACCGACACGCGCGTCACCCCGACCGGCAACATCGCCGTCGTCAACCGCGACATCTCGGGCACCGGCTCGGTCATCAACGGCACGCTGAACGCGGCCAGCAACATCAACGTCTATCTGCTCAACACATCGGGCGTGCTGTTCGGTCCGAACGCGAGCGTCAGCACCGGGGGGCTGGTCGCCTCCACGCTCGATCTCGACCCGGCGCAGCAGGCGCTGTTCCTCACCGGATCGACCAGCCTGCAATATGCCACGGCACCGGCGTCGACGACCGAGGTAAAGGTCACCGGCGGCGCGGCGCTGTCGACCGCCACCGCCACCGGGCCGGGCAATCTCGTGCTGCTCGGCGCCGTCCTCGACAGCGCCGGCACGCTCACTGCCAAGGGCGACCTGGCGCTGGTCGCCGCCACCGACGTCACCGTCAACATGGCCGCCGGCAGCCCGTTGTCGGTCACCATCAACAAGGGCAGCCCGGTCGCCGGGCCGATCGTCGCCAGCGGCACCATCAACGGCAGGAACGTCGTGTTCGCCGCCGCCAGCGCGATCGATTCCGTCCTCGACATCAATGCCGTCGTCACCGCCGCCACCGCGGTCGCCACCGATCGCGGCGTCGTCCTCGTCGCCGGCGCCACCGCACCCGTCGATCCGCTGGTCACCATCACCGCCGACACAACCACCGCCGGGGTGATCTCGACGACGCTGCAGGGCAGCCTGACCGCCACCGGCGTCGGCGGCGGCATCACCGTCAACAGCGGCGACGCCATCGGCGGCACCGTGCCGGCAAGCCTGACGGCCGCGCGCGCGCTCGCCGTCCGCACCACCGCCGGCGACATCACGCTCGGCACCGTGTCGAGCAACGGCGGCAGCGCCAGCGTCATCGCCGATGCCGGCGCGCTCACCCTCGCTTCGCTGGCCGGCAACACCGGAGTGACCGGCAGCGGCACCGCCGTCACCGTCGGCGCGGTCACCTCGACGACCGGCCCGGTTACCCTCGGCGCCAGCGCCGGCGGCATCACCGCCACCACCATCGGCGGCGACGGCGCCGTCCAGTTGACGGCAACCGGCGCGCTCCAAGCGACCAGCGCCACCGGCACCGCGGTCACCGCCAGCGGCAGTTCGATCACGCTGGGCAGCGTCGGCACCACGGCCGGCGCGGCGCAATTGACCAGCACCGCGACGACGATCGCGCTCGGCAGCGCAACGACGGTCGGCGGCGGCCTGACCCTCGACGCCACCACCGGCGCCAGCGTCACCGGCGCTGTCACCGCGGGCGGCGACTATGTCATCACCGGCACCGAAGTATCGCTCGGCGATGGCGCCGCGCGGCTGCAAAGTGCCAGCGGCGACATCGACATCACCACCAGCGCCGGCGACATCACCGGCGCTGGGCTGCTCACCCTGCGCGCCAACAGCGATGCCAGCGGCGGCAGCGACCGGCTGGTGCTCGATGCCACCGGCGGCGATATCCTGTTCGCCGCCACCAGCGTGCTGCAGGGCGGCCCGGCGCGGCAGTCCGACGTCGGCATCCGGCTCGGCACGGCCGGCTCGACACTGGCGCTCGGCGCCGTCAGCGCCCGCGAATTCGGTGCGATCAACGCCGCGCACACCGTGGTGTCGAACCTGTCGACAAGCACCGACCTGGTGTTCGGCGGCGCCGTCAGTACCGTCGAGGCGCTCACCATCGTCACCACCGCCGGCGCCGATGTCGACGCCACGACGATCGCCAGCGACGCATCGCTGACCATCACCGCGGCGGGCAGCGTCACCGCCACCGGCCTCGACGGCGCCACCGGGCTGACCGTGACCGGCACGTCGATCACCGCGGGCATCATCGGCGCCGCCAATGGCGCCGCGAGCCTGACCAGCAGCACCGGCGCCATCCAGGTTACCGGCGGTACCGTCCGCTCGGCGGCGTTCGATGCGGACACCAACCTCGGCGTCACCGGCACGCTCGACGTCACCGACGACGCGACGCTGGTGGCCGGCGGCAGCTTCACCGGCGGCAGCGTCATCGCCGGCGGCTCCCTGTCGGTCACCCCGGCAACCACCGTCAACGCCGCGAACCTGACCGGCGCCAACGGCCTTACCGTCACCGGCACGACGATCACCATCGGTACGATCGGCGCCGCCACGGGCAACGCCAGCCTGACCAGTAGCACCGGCGATATCCAGGTTGCCGGCGGCACCGTCCGCTCGGCAGCGTTCGACGCCGATGGCGACCTGCGCGTCACCGGCACACTGAACGTCACCAACAACGCCACGCTGGTCGCCGGCGGCAGCTTCACCGGCGGCAGCGTCATTGCCGGCGGTACCCTGTCGGTCACGCCGGCGACGACGGTCACCGCCACGAATCTGACCGGCGCCAACGGCCTCACCGTCACCGGCACCACGATCACCATCGGCACCATCGGCGCCGCCACGGGCAACGCCAGCCTGACCAGCAGCACCGGCGACATCCAGGTTGCCGGCGGCACCGTCCGCTCGGCAACAATCGATGCCGATGACGACCTGCGCGTCACCGGTACGCTGAACGTCACCAACAACGCCACGCTGGTCGCCGGCGGCAGCTTCACCGGCGGCAGCGTATTGGCCGGCGGCACCCTGTCGGTCACGCCGACGACCAGTGTCACGGCCGCCACGCTCGCTGGTGCCGATGGCCTGACCGTCACCGGCACCAGCGTCACGATCGGCCAGGCCAATGCCAGCGCCGGCGACGTCCTGCTGACCGCCACCACCGGCGCCGTCCAGATCGGCGGCAGCACCGCCGGCGGCGACCTGCGCATCGATGCCGCGACCAGCGCCAGCGTCACCGGTGCCGCCGGCATCGGCGGCGACTATGTCATCACCGCCGATTCGGTGGCCCTCGGCGACGGCAGCGCCCGGTTGCAGGCCGCGGCCGGCACCGTCGACATCACCGCCGGCGCCGGCGCCATCACCGGCGCCGCCAACCTGACGCTGCGCGCCAACAGCAATGGCGCGGGCGGCGAATATCTCGTCCTCGATGCCACCGGCGGCGGCATTGCCTTTGCTGCCAGCAGCCAGCTCCAGGGTGGCCCGGCGCGGCAATCGGATGTCGGAATCCGCCTCGGCACCCCCGGCACGCCGCTGGTGCTCGGCGGCGTCAGCGCCCGCAAGCTCGGCGGCATCGATGCCGCCCATGCCGTCATCGGGCAATTGACCAACGATGCGGCGATCACCCTCGGCACCACGACCAGCCTGGTCGAAAGCCTCGATATCAGCACCAGCGCCGGCAACATCACCACCGGCGCCATCAGCATCACCGGCACCGACCAGACGCTGAGCCTGACGACGCTCGCCGCCGGCACCGACATCACCGCCACCGGCCTGCTCGGCGCCACCGGCGCGGTGACGCTCGCCGCCGCCCGCAGCATCGCCGCCGCCGATGTGAGCAGCACCGGCGGCAATGTCGGCGTCACCGCCGGCACCGGCAGCATCACCGCCGCCGACCTGACCGCCGGCGGCAACGTCACCGCCACCGCCGCGACCAGCGCCACCATCGCCGGCATCGTATCCGGCACCGTCGCCGCGGCCCTCGACCGGTCGGCCAGCGTCACCGCCGCCAGCATCGATGTCGGCACCGTCGAGATCGGCACCACCCTCGCCCTGTCGGCGACCAATGGCGCGCTGACGCTCGGCGGCGGCACGACCGGTGACGGCGCGACGCTGACCAAGGCCGGCGCCACCGGCGACCTCGTCATTTCCGGCGCCTTCAGCGTCAACACCAACCCCGGCGCCACCGGCGCGCTGGTGATCGACACCAGCACCAATGCGCGCATCGTCAGCCTGACCAATGTCACCGGCGACCTGTCGTTGACCGTCGCCGGCGCGCTGACCGGGCTCTCCGACGGCCTCGGCGGCTTCCTCACCGCCAACCTTGCCGCCCCCGCGGCGGGCCGCGACCTGCTCGTCGACGTCGGCGGCGTGCTGACGCTCGGCAATCTCCAGGCCGGGCGCGACATCCTCGTCACCGGTGCCAGCGCCGTCACCATCGGCGGCACCGTCACCGCCGGCCGCGACTATCGCGTCACCGGCCCGGCCGTCACCCTCGGCGCCGCCAGCCAGGCTGCCGGTGCCGAGATCGCCATCGTGTCGACCGGCGCCATCCTCGGCACCAGCGGCCTGGTGCTGACATCGAACAGCGACGGCATCGGCGGCGGCGACCTGATCCTGCGGGCCGGCACCGGCGTCGACATGACCGGCACCACGCTGCGCGGCGGGCCGGCCCGGCAATCGGTCGTCCGTATCGGGGCGGGCGCGGGGTCGCCGATCCTGCTCGGCAACGTCGCGGCGGCACGGCTGGTCAACTGGGACGCCGCGCTGGCGGCGACCGCGCTCGACAATGCCGTCGGCATTACCGCCGACACCATCACCGTCACCGGCGACCTGACGATCGGCAGCACCCTCGCCGGCCGGCCGGCCCAGCTGACCTTCAACGCCATCACCAGCACCGCCGGTAACGTCGCGCTGGCGTCATCGGGGGCGATCAATGCCGGCGCCGGTGCCGTCACCGCGGCGGGCGGCATCACGACGCGCAGCGCGAGTGCCGCCATCGGCAGCATCAGCGCCGCCACGATCGACGCGGAAACGACCGGCGCCCTCGTCGTCGGCACCAGCAGCGGCACCACCAGCACGCGCCTGGCGGCCGGCAGCGACCTGCGCCTGGGCAGTGCCGGCGGCAGCGGCAGCATCGTGCTGACCGCCGCCGGCGACATCACCGGGCTGTCGACCGGCCCCGGCACCTTCGGCCGCGCCGATGTCGCCAGCGGCGCCGGCAGCGTCGGCATCACCGCCACCGGCACCGGCGGCGGGCTGGTCTCGCTCGGCACCGTCGCGGCGAGCACCGGGCTGACGATCACCGGCCGCCAGCTCGACATCACCAGCGCCACTGTCGGCGCCGGCGGCATGACCTTGCTCGCCCGCGAATTGGCCCCGGCGAACGAGGTCAGCCTCACCATCGGCAGCGCCACCGCCAGCGGCGCCATCGCGCTCACCAGCAATCGCGGCACCGGCGCCGCACCCACCGCCGCCAACGGCAACCTGGCGGTCGGCACCGCCGATGGCGGCAGCATCGCCCTCACGGCCCTCGACGGCAGCGTCACCGGCCTTGGCGGCACCGGCAGCACGTTGACGGCGGCGGGCAACATCGGCGTCACCGCCGGCACGCTGGCACGCATCGCCGCCGCGACGGCCGCCACCGGCACGCTGAACGTCGCCGCCGGCACCATCATCGTCACTGCCGCCGATGCCGCCGCGATCACCACCGCCAGCACCGGCGCCAGCACGCTCGCGTCGCTGCAGGCCGACGGCGCGATCACCGCCACCGCCGGGACCAGCCTCGATTTCACCACGATCACCGCCGATGCCGGTGACATCCTGCTCAACGCGGGCGGCGCGCTGACCGGCACGACGCTCACCGCGACGCTCGGCGCCATCGACATCACCGCTGCCAGCATCGCCATCGGCACCACGACAGCCGGCACCACACTGACGACGGTCAGCAGCGGCGCCAGCCAGTTCACCACCGCGACCGCCGGCGGCAACATCGACATCACCGCCGGCTCGACGCTCGATTTCGGCACCATCACCAGCCTGGGCGGCGACGCCACCTTGCTCGCCACCGGCGCCATGACCGGCAGCACGCTGGCGGCACCGTTCGGCGCCGTTTCGGTCGGCGGCGACAGCATCGCCATCGGCACGATCTCCGCCGCCGACGGCATTGCCACCGTCACCGGCGGCGCCACCGTCTTCACCACTCTCGTCACCGCGGCCAGCATCACCGCCACCGCCGGCACGACGATCGTCTATGACAGCCTGGAAAGCACTTCAGGCAACATCAGCCTGACCGCCGGCAGTTCGATCACCGGCGGCACCGCGACGGCATTCGGCAATATCGCGCTATCGGGCGCCAGCCTCGACATCGAAGGCACCACCGCCGGCGGCACGCTGGCCCTCACCAGCACCGGCCTTGCCCAGCTGACGACCGCCAGCGCCGTCGGCGCCGTGACGGTCAATGCCGGATCGCTGGCGTTCGACAGCCTGGCGAGCACCGGCGCCGGGATCAGCCTCACCGTCGGCGGCGCGACGATCGGCGACACGCTGGCGGCCGACACGGCGCTGCTGATCGACAGCGGCAGCCTGGCGCTCGGCCTCGCCACCGCCGGCACGACATTCGCCGCCACCACGACAGGTGCGACCGCCATCACCACCGGCAGCTCGGGCGAGGCCATGGCGCTGGTCGCCGGCACGACGCTCGATTTCGGCAGCCTGACCAGCGGCGCGGCACTGTCCGCCGCGGCCGGGACCGCGCTCGCGGGCACGACGCTGAGCGCCACCGGCGCGGTATCGCTCGATGCCGCCAGCATCGACGTGGCGACGCTCGATGCCGGCGCGACTCTCGCCAGCACCAGCACCGGGCCGACCGTCTTCGGCAGCGCCACCGCAGGCGACGATGCCACCATCGCCGCCGGCTCGCTGGCCTTCACCACCCTCGCCAGCACCGGCGGCAGCATCGCGATCACCGCCGGCGACGTGACCGGCACGACGCTCGATGCGGCGCAGGCCGTCACCATCGGCGCCGACAGCATCGACATTGCGACGCTCGACGCCGGCACGACGCTGGCCACCACCAGCACCGGCGCGACGATCCTCGGCGACGCCACCAGCGGCGGCAATGCGTCACTGACAGCGGCCAGCCTCGCCTTCGGCACGCTGACCAGCACCGGCGGCGGCATCGCCATCGACGTTGCCGGGGCCACGACCGGCACCACCCTCGCCGCCGACACCTCGGTCCTCATCGACAGCGGCAGCATCGACATCGCGACCCTCACCGTCGGCACCACGCTGACATCCACCAGCAGCGGCGCCACCATGCTCGGTGACACCAGCAGCGGCGGCAACGCTGCCATCACGGCGGCGAGCCTCGGCTTCGACACGCTGACCAGCACCGACGGCGGCATCGCCATCGATGTCGCCGGCGCCACCCTGGGCACCACCCTTGCT
This sequence comes from Sandarakinorhabdus sp. DWP1-3-1, assembly GCF_049896705.1. Lineage (NCBI taxonomy): Bacteria > Pseudomonadati > Pseudomonadota > Alphaproteobacteria > Sphingomonadales > Sphingosinicellaceae > Sandarakinorhabdus > Sandarakinorhabdus sp. DWP1-3-1. Next base: position 1,697,575 of record NZ_JAFCUV010000001.1, read on the forward strand.
GCCGACACCTCGGTCGTGATCGACAGCGGCACGGTCGACATCGCGGCGCTGACGACGGGCACGACGCTCGCCTCTACCAGCACCGGACCGACCCGGTTCGGCACCGCCACCGTCGGCACCGCCGCGTCGATCACCGCCGCCAGCATCGACGTGGCGACGCTCACCGCCGGCACGACGCTGGCCACCGCCAGCACCGGGCTGACGCAGCTGGGCAGCGCCACGGCGGGCGGCAATGCCACGCTCAATGCCGGCACACTGGCCTTCACCACGCTTGCCAGCACCGGCGGCAGCGTCGCCATCACCGCCGGCGGCGTCGCCGGCACGACCCTCGATGCGGCGCAGGCCGTTACCATCGGCGCCACCGGCATCGACATCGCGACGGTCGACGCCGGCACGACGCTCACCACCACCAGCAGCGGCGCGACCGTCTTCGGCGACGCCAGCAGCGGCGGCAACGCCTCGGTGACGGCGGCCAGCCTCGGCTTCGGCACCCTCGTCAGCACCGGCGGCGGGATCGCCATCGATGTCGCCGGCGCCACCCTCGGCACCACCCTCACCGCCGACACCTCGGTTCTGATCGACAGCGGCACCATCGAGATCGCGACGCTAACCGCGGGCACGACGCTGACCACGATCAGCACCGGACTGACGCAGTTGGGCAGCGCCACGGCGGGCGGCAATGCCACCATCAACGCCGGCACGCTGACGTTCGCCACCCTCGCCAGCACCGGTGGCAGCATCGCCATCACCGCCGGCGATGTCACCGGTACGTCCCTCGATGCCGCCAACGCCGTTTCCATCGGCGCCACAAGCATCGACATCGCGACGATCGACGCCGGTACCACCCTTACCACCACCAGCGGCGGCGCGACGCAGGTCGGCAGCGCCACCAGCGGCGGCAACGCTTCCGTCACCGCCGCCAGCCTCGATTTCGAAACGGTGGCCAGCACCGGCGGCAGCGTCACGCTCGATGTCGCCGGCGCCACGACCGGCACCACGCTCACCGCCGGCACCGCTGTTATCATCGACAGCGGCAGCCTGGTGCTCGGCCTCGGCACCGCGGGCACCACCTTTGCCAGCACGACGAGCGGCGCCACCAGCATCACCACCGCCACATCGGTCGGCGCGATGACGCTCGCCGCCGTCACGACGCTCGATTTCGGCAGCCTGACCAGCAGCGCCGGCGGCATCCAGGCCAGCGCCGGCGGCACGCTGGCCGGCACCAGCGTCGATGCGGCGACCGCGATCATCCTCGCCGCGGACAGTATCGACGTCGAAACGCTGACCGCGGGCACCACCCTCGCCTCGACCAGCACCGCCGCCACCCGCTTCGGCACCGCCACCGCCGGCGGCACGATGACGATCACGGCCGGCGGCGCGCTCGATTTCGACCGACTTGCCAGCGGCGGCGACTTCCAGGCCACCGTCGGCGCCGCGATGACCGGCAACGATCTCGCTTCCGGGGCCGCCGTCGCGATTACCGCCGGCAGCCTCGACCTCGGCTCGCTGACCGCCGCGACGACGGTCGCCATCGCCAGCACCGGCGCCACCGTCCTCGGCACCGCCACCAGCGGCGACAACACCACCATCACCGCCGACAGCCTCGATTTCGGCACCCTGACCAGCGGCGGCGCCGTCCAGATCACCGTCATCAACGCCACCACCGGCACGACACTCGATGCCGCGACCGCGATCACCATCGACAGCGGCAGCCTGGCGCTCGACCTCGTCGGCGCCGGCACGACCCTTGCCACCACCACCGGCGGCGCCACCCGCATCACCACCGGCACCGCCGGCGGCAACATGACGTTCGCTGCCGGCACCAGCCTCGATTTCGGCAGCCTGACCAGCGGCGCTGACATCAACGCCTCCGCAGGGACGTCGCTGGCCGGAACCACCCTCATTGCCGCCGGCGCCGTCGCGCTCGACGCGGCGACGATCGCCATCGCCACGCTGTCCGCCGGCACCAGCCTCGTCGCGACCAGCAGCGGCGCCACCACGCTCGGCAGTGCCACCAGCGGCGGCGACACGACGATCACCGCGGCCAGCCTGGCCTTCGACACCATCGCCAGCACCGCCGGCGACATCGCGCTGACGGTTGCCAGCGCCACCACCGGCACCGGGCTCGATGCCGGCGGCGCCATCAGCATCGACAGCGGCAGCCTCACGCTGGCCACGGCGACCGCCGGCGGCGACTTCACCGCCACCATCGCCGATGCCGCCAGCATCGGCAGCGGCAGCGCCGGCGGCAACATGCTGCTCGCCATCGGCAGTTCGCTCGATTTCGGCAGCCTCACCGCCGGCGGCGACCTCACCGCGACGGTCGGCACCCGCCTGACCGGCACCACGCTCGCGGCGGCCGGCGCCGTCGACCTGGATGCCGCCGTCATCGACATCGCCAGCGTCACCGCCGGCACGACGCTGACCGCCTTCTCCAGCGGTGCCACGACTCTCGGCAACGGCACGGCCGGCGGCAATGTCGTGATCACCGCCGACAGCCTCGATTTCGACACGCTGGCCAGCACCGCGGGCGATATCCGGCTGACGGTCGCCGGTGCCACCACCGGCACCAGCGCCACCGCCGGCACCGCGCTCGTCATCGACAGCGGCAGCCTGGCGCTGGACCTGGCCAGCGCCGCCACGACGTTCACCACGACGACCGGCGGCGCCACCGCGATCGGCAGCGGGACGGCCGGCGGCACCATGACGCTGGTGGCCGGCACGACGCTCGATTTCGGCGGCCTGACCAGCGGCGCCGACATCGGCTATGTCGCCGGCGGCACCGTCACCGGCGGCACCACGACCGCGACCGGCAGCATCGCCGGCACCGGCAGCAGCCTCGTCCTCGACACGACCACTGCCGGCACCACGCTGGCGCTGGCGGCGACCAGCGGCGATATCGGCAGCAGCACCGCCACGGCCGGCGGCGACACCAGCCTCGACGCCGCCGGCAGCATCGCCAGCGGCAGCCTTGCCAGCGGCGGCACGCTCACGCTCGTCGCCGGCGGCAGCATCGTCGCCAGCGACACCCGCGCTGTCGGCTTCATCGATGCCAGCGCCGGCACGCTCGCCCAGTTCGACACCGTCGTCGCCGGCGGGCCGATGACGGTCGCTGCCGACCAGATCACCATCGGCGATGCCGATGTCGGCGCCTTCACCGCCGGCGCCGGCGCGCTCGGCGCCGCGATCGACCGCTTGCGCAGCGATGGCGACATTGCCGTCACCTCGGCGGGCGGCATCGCCATCGGCACGGCGACAAGCAGCGCGGGCACGCTCACCGCCACCGCGGCCGGGGCCATCACGGCCGGCACGCTGGCCAGCGCCGGTGCCACCACGCTGACCGCGGCGGGCATCACCGCCGGCAGCATCACCGCCGCCAGCCTGACCGCCGACAGCACGGCGGCCGCCACGCTGACAATCGTCGCGACCACCGGCGACATTGCCGTCACCGCCGCGCCCAGCCTCGATTTCGGCAGCATGACGAGCAGCGCCGGCAATGTCGTCCTCGACGCCGGCACCGTCATCGGCACGACACTCGTCGGCGGCGACGTCACCGTCACCGGCGGCGCCATCGACATCGCCGACCTGACCGCACGCGGCGTGCTCGCGACGACGAGCAGCCTCGGCACCCGGCTCGGCACCGCCAGCAGCGGCGGCGACGCCACCCTCGCTGCCGGCACCAGCCTGGCCATCGGCAGCCTTGCCGGCGCCGGGCGGATGGCGCTGACCGCCGCCGGCGACATCACCGCGACGACCTTGCGCGCCGACGGGCCGATCACCGCCACGGCGGCCGGCATCGCCAGCGACAGCACCACCGCCGGCGGCACGCTGACGCTCGCCGCGACCAACGGCAACCTCGTCCTCGGCACCATCGCGAGCGGCGGCAACGCCACGCTGACGGCATCCGGCGCGGCGGCGGTGCAACGCGCGGCCACGATCGGCGGCGACCTGTCGCTGACCGCGGCCAGCGTGGCGCTCGCCGCCGCCGGTACAGCGACCCAGTCGGCAACGGGCACCGTCGCGATCACCGCGCGCACCGGCGCCATCACCGGCGGCAGCCGCCTTGCCCTCGCATCGGGTGCCGGGCGCACGCTGACGCTGACGGCGCTCGGCAGCGAGGGCCGCATCGGCCTCGGCAGCGGCAGCAGCGTCAGCGCCGGCAACGATATCGCCATGTCGGCGACCGGCGCAGTCGATGTCGGCGCCATCACCGCCACCGGTCGCAACGTCACGCTGACCGGCGCCGATGCCGGCATCGGCGGCACCATCCGCGCCGCGCAGATCAGGCTGGTCGACAGCGGCGCCGGCCCCGTCCGCATCGGCGACACGCCGGCGGGCAACGACACCGAGTTCGGCGCCGTGCCGACCGCCCGTTTCGACCTGTCGAGCGCCGAAGTCGCCCGGCTGGAAACCGTCGCGCTGGTCATCGATGGCCGCAGCCGCAACATCGTCGTCGGCGCGCTGCCGATCGCGACGGCCAGCGGATCCGGCACCTTCAGCCTGCGCACGCTCGGCCGCATCGACGTGCTCGGCCGCATGGTTGCCACGGGCTCCGCGCCCGCCCGCGTCTTCACGCTCGGCGGTGACGGCAGCGCCGACGGCAAGGCCAGCGTCATCCGCATCGCGACAACGGCTAGCGACGGCGGCCGGCTGCTCACCGACGGCGCCATCCTCACGCTCAACGGCGATCGCATCGGCGTCGGCTATGATGCCAATCTGCTCGCCGCCATCGGTGTCGCGCCGGGTGCCGCGACGGTCGGCGCCGCCGATGTCGCCGCCCGCTTCGTGTCGCAGGCCAATTCGGCGCTCTATACTGGCAGCCTCGGCGGCCAGGCGCCTTATGTCGACACGCTGGTGATCAGTGCCCGCGCGATGGCGGTGAACTATGGCCAGTTCGCGCTGTTCCAGAACAGCGGCCCCGCCGGCCTCAACGCCGGCGCCATCCTCGGCGCGCTGGGGGCGGGCGGCAACCCGCCGGCATTGACCATCACCGCCAGCGCCGCGGCCGTGCCCAATGCCTTTGCGATCTTCGGCACCATCAACGGCATCAACGGCGCCGGCACCTCGCTGCTCGGCCCCGACGGCATCACCCTTGCCGGCCCGGTCAGCCGCGCCAATGCCCGCGCCAATGGCTGCCTGATCGGCTCGTCGGGCGGCGGCTGCCTGTCGGCGTCGCTGGCCCAGCCGGTGCTGGTGCTGTTCGACAGCAAGTCCGAAATCTTCCGGGTCAGCGACAATCTCGCGCTGCCGTTCGATCCGCTGGTCGGCACCAGCAACGAGGCGCTGTTCTCCGACATCGCCGGCATCGATATTCCGGCCAACGACCCACCGGTGTGCACGGCGGACGATCGAAGCGGCTGCACCGACGAGGGAACCCGGAAATGATCGTGACCCGCGCCGCTTTCGCCGCCCTGGTCGCCACCCTGGGACTGACCGTGCCCGCCACGGCACGCGCGCCGTTGCCCGACGGCTTCATCACCGGCCGCGATGCCAATGGCGAACCCTGCACTGCGTCGCGCAGCTGGAACGATCCCGGCGCCCCCGATCCCTTCGCGCGGGCCTTTGCCATCACCTGCCGCGGCGTCGCCGCCAGCCGGCGCCAGGGCATCGTCTACGCCTTTCCCGGCGCCGCGCCGGCCCCCGATGCGGCGCTGTGCGGCGCCCCTGCCACCCGGCAGATGAACGGCATCGGCGCCGTCGAGGCGCGGGCCTGCTTCGATCCGGCACTCGGCCTGCCGGTGACGTCGGTCCGCTTCCGCCTCGGCAACTACCGCTATGTCGGCGCCGCGGTCGCCACCGCGCTGGGGCCCCTGGAGGTTGCGCTGCGCGTGCTTGCCGGCCGCGCCGCGCCGCCGACCAGTCGCGACGCCGCCATCGGCAGCTCGATCGACACGGCGGCACTGCCGGCGCCGACCGGCACCCCGGACCGGGAGCGCGCGACGCAGGACAAGGATCGACTGGACGCCGCGGCGGCGCTGCAGGGCGGCATCGCGCTCAACTATCGCGGCCTCTATGTGGAGGCATCGCGCCTGCTCAACGACGCGATCAGCCGGCTGCCCCCCGGCGCCGCACCGCTGACCCGGGCCGAATTGCAGCTGGAGGCGGCGCTGGCCGATTCCAACATCAGCCAGTTCGACGCCGCCGACGAACATTTCGCCGAGGCGGCGACGCTGTTGAAGGGCGCCACCGACCTCGACCGCGCCGCCTTCCTGCAAAGCAAGACAGCGACCTATCGCGGCCTCGACCTCATCAATCGCCGCGACTGGCCGGCAGCGATCACCGCGCTCAGCGACACCGGCCTCGCCCAGCAGCCGCTCACCGACCCGGCGGTGCTCAGCGCGCTGAACCAGCCCGCCACCGATGGCGCGGCGGCGTCGCTGTCGTCGACCGACAGCCGGCAATTGTCGCGGCTGCTCGTCGAGGCACAGCGCAACTGGGCACGCAGCGTCGCCTATCTCGCGATCGGCGAAACCACCCGCAGCCGGGCCGCGCTCGATGAAACCGTGCCCTATGTCGGCCAGTTGCAACGCAGCGTCAGCCCCGAAGCCGTCGCCGCGCTGAAGTCGCGCATCCTGCGCCAATATGGCCGTATCGCCGCACGCGACGGTCGCGCCGGCGATGCCGTCGATGATTTCGATTGCGCCCTCGCAACGCTGCAGGGCGATCGCGACATCCCCGGCAAGACGTGCCCATTGCAGAGCGACGTCGCCACGCGCATCCGCGGCGAAGTCAGCTTTGCCGCCGGGCCGCTGATCGCCGAAACCCAGCTCGAACGTGCCAGCCTGCGCGCCCGCACGCCCGGCATCGCCGATGCCGATGTGCTGAAGGAATATGACGTCGCGGTCGATTCGCTGATCCGGTCCGGCGCCGCCGGCGGGATCGTCCAGCCGTCGATGGAAGCCTATCTCGACCTGCTGTCGCGGCTGCATGCCAAGGCGCCGTCGGCCGACCTCGAACAGCGGTTCTTCCGCGCCGTCCAGGCGGTCGGCGAACCCGCCATCGCGCGCCAGGTCGCGCAATTGCAGACCATCGTCACATCCAACAGCGCGCTCGGGGCAAAGGCCCGGGACCGCGCCGAAATCGAGCGCCAGATCATCCGCCTGCGCTATGAGATCGCCGCGCTCGACCCGGCCGATGCCGCCGGCCGTGCCCGGCTGGAGGCCGATCGCAGCGCCGCCGAGGCCGCCCTGCTCGAGGCCAATGCCGCGCTCGCCGCCGATCCGCGCTTTCGCGCCGTCGACGACCAGCCGACGACGATCGAGGATGTGCGCGCCGTGCTGCGTTCCGGCGAATATTATCTGAAGGTGACGCGCCTGCGCAGCCGCGCCTATGCGATGGTGATCGGTCGCGACAAAAGCTTCATCTATGCGCTCGACGCGCCGGCCGCCGATGTCGACCGCATCGCCCGCCGGGTGCGCGCGTCGATCCGCGACGACAGCGGCCGCCTGCCGTTCTTCGATGTCGGCGCCTCCTACGCGCTGTTCCGCCTGATCGCCGGCCCCGCCGAAGCGACGCTGGCAACCGCCAAGGCCATCGTCGTCGATCCGTCCGGGCCGCTGGAAAACCTGCCGGCGGGCGTGCTCGTCACCACCATCGACAGCGTCAAGCGGTACCTCGCCACCAAGGCATCGCGGCCCAATGACTACAGCGCGGTCGCCTTCCTCGGTGCCGGCACCGAAGTCTCGAATGCCCTGTCGCCGCGATCCTTCCTGATCACCCGCAACCTGCCCGCCTCCACGGCGCCAAGGCCGTTCATCGGTTTCGGCGAGAACGCCCCGGCGCGGCTGGCGCAGGTGCCCGCCAACGCCCGCATCGCGGTCGGCACCGGCTGCGACATCGGCTATGCGGCACTCGCCGAGGTCATGAACGCCAACAAGCCGGTCAGCGCCCATGAGCTCGGCGTCGCTGCGGCGGCGCTCGGCTTTCCCGGCGCGCCCGAGGTGACCCGCGAGGATTTCAGCGATGTCGCCGTGCTGGCGAACAGCGCGCGCGGCGATTACCGCAAGTTCCAGGTCGTCCACTTCGCTACCCATGGCGTACCCGAGACGCGCACCGGCGAATGCACCCGCATCCCGCCGTCGCTGGTGACGACGCTGGCACCGCCCATCGCCGGCGGCCCGGTTTCCGACGGCCTGCTCAGCCTGTCGGAAGTCGCGGCGCTCGATCTCGACGCCAATCTCGTCGTGCTGTCGGCCTGCGAGACGGCCAGTGGCGTATCCGGCGTCGGCGGCCGCCTGTCGGGCCAGGACGAATCGGCGGCCACGCTCGATGGCCTCGTCCGCGCCTTCATCACCGCCAATGCCCGCGCCGTCATCGCCACCTATTGGCAGGTGCCGGCGTCGGTGCAGACCGAGAACCTGATCGCCGATTTCTACCGATCCGGGCGCAATCAGACGATCGGCGCTGCCCTGCGCGACGCCCAGCGCGGGGTCATCGCCCAGGCCAATGTCTCCCACCCCTATTTCTGGGGTGCCTATTTCCTCGTCGGTGATGGCAGCAAATCGATGCTGTCGGGCCCGGTCGCCACCGCCATGTCGGCGAACTGATGGCGGCAGGCGCCGGGATCGCCGGGGGCTCGGCGCATGTCCGGCCGGCGGTCACGCTGGTCGTCGCCACCGCCGCCGCCGCCGCGATCGTGCCGATGGGGCAATGGCTGTTCGAGGCGCTGGCGACCGCCACCGGCGTCGCCGCCGCCAGCGCCGCTGTGCAGGAAACCGTCTTCACGCTGATCATCTTCGGCGCGCTGCTCGCCGTCGCGGCGGTCGGCCTGACCCTCGAAAAGGCTTGGGGGCAACTGGCCGGCCCGGCGGTGGCGACGATGGCCGGCATCGGCCTCGCCGGCGGTGTCGGCGGCCTGCTGGCGGCGGCCGGGCTGGCGGCCCTGGCCGCGCCGGTGCTGCCCGGCACGAGCGCCGCCGGCGCCGGCGCGCTGCTCGCCGGCACGCTGCTGATCCTGTTCCAGGCCGGTGTCGAAGAAATCTATTTCCGCGGCTGGCTGCAACCGGTGCTGTCGCGCGCCTGGGGCGATCTCGCCGGGCTGCTGGTCACCGCTGCGGCTTTCTCGATCCTGCACATGGTCGGCGGCGACCGGTCGCTGCTGACCATCGTCAATCTGGTGCTCGGCGGGTTGCTGTTCGGCCTGCTGGCGCAACGCAGCGGCGGCATCATGCTGTCGATCGCGGCGCATTTCGGCTGGAACTGGGCCGAAAGCATCGGCCTCGGCCTTGTCCCCAATCCCGGCGGCGGCAGCTTCGGCGCCATCCACGACATCGACATCGCCGGCCCGGTGCTCTGGGGCGGCTCGCCGGAAGGCCTCAACGCCAGCCTCGCCATGACCTTCGCCCTGGTGGCGCTGGCCATCCCCGCAGTTGCCTGGCGCGGACGCGCGGCGGACTAGCTCGCTCCCGCCCGGCTGACATCGATCCGGTCGCGCTCCTTGCCGAACGCGATCAGGGCCTCACCGCTCAGGATGCGGCCGCCTTCGGTACGAATGCTCAGCGGATCGACCGGCTCGTTATCGACATGAACTTCATAGTGCAGGTGCGGCCCCGTCGATCGGCCGGTGGTGCCGACCTCGCCGATCTGCTGCCCCTGCCCGACCCGGGAACCGACGCTGATCTGCGGCAAAATGCGATTCTGGTGCAGGTAATAGGTCTGCCAGCCATTGTCGTGGCGCAGGATGACGAGGTTGCCGTTGGCGCCCTTCATGCCCGACCAGGTGACGACGCCGTTGCCCGAGGCATAGATCGGCGTGCCGGTCGGCGCCGCGAAATCAGTGCCGCGATGCAGCTTGGCAAAGCCCAGCACCGGGTGGATGCGGAACCCGAATTTCGATGATACCCTCGCGCCATCGACCGGCGTCCGCATCAGTGCCCGAACGATGCTGCGCCCGCTGCCGTCGAACCATTCCGGTGCACCGCCGTCGACGGCGAAACGATAGACCGCCGCCGATTTGGTGGCGGTCGACAGCGCCGCATACAGCAAGGTCGGCGCGCCGACCGGATTACCCGCCGAATCGACCGGCTGCGAAAAGGCCGCTTCGAAGGCATCGCCGGCGCGGACTTCGCGCTGAAAATCGAAATCGAAGGCCAGCGCCTTGGCAAAGACCGGAATCAGGCTGTCGATGACGCCGGCGGCGACCGCCGAGGAGTAAAAGCTGTCGGCATCCATGGTGCCGCGCCGCACTATGATCCTGGCGGTCAGCAGCGCCGCCACCTTCGACGCCGTGAAAACGCCCGGTGCCACCGGCGACACGACGACGCCCGAGCTGTCGGGGTTGGAGGCATCGAGCCGGACCAGCCGCGTGCCGTCGTCGGCCTTTTCCAGCGTCAGTATCGCCCGGATCTCCCCGTCCGGCGCCAGCGACGGCCGGGCCGCTGCCGCCGCCGCCTCGGCATCCGCGGTCGTCAACCCGCTGGCCTGCAATGTCTCGCCAAGGTCGCCGACCCCCGACAACACCAGCGTCCGCTTGATCTGCGCCGGGCCCTGCGGCGCCGCCGCCGTCACGCCGCCGGCTTCGGGCGCCGCGGTCGTCACGCCGCCATCCTGCCGCGAAAAATGCGCCGTCAGCGCGCCGATCGCCAGCACCGCCGCAGCGGCACCGAAGGCCAGCGGCATGCGGCGATCGCCGGCGCGCCATGCCCGCGCCGATGCCGACGGGGTCGATGCCGGCCGCGCCAATGCTGCCGGCGCGCCGCCGCCACCTGGCTGCCAATCCGCCACCCAGCTGCGCGGATCCCAGGATTGCCCCGTTGCGTCGTTCAAGGCGCGATACCCCCGGGCCGGCTCGCCTGCTGCCTCGCCCCGGCACAGTATAGCGGCGGCCACCCCGTGCGGCAAAGCCTAGCCTATGAGAAAAGCGCCGTTCGCAGCCCGATTGCACGATCATTGCGCCGGAATCATTGCGGCCAGTGCCATTTGCAGGCTACATCGGCGCGGGTGACTTTGGGGGCAGGCATGCGGGCATGATACCGCTTCGCACCGAATGGCAGGCGGTGACCGACACCGGCCTCGTGCGGCAGCTCAACGAGGACCGATTCTTCGCGTCCGAAGCGACCGGCGTGTGGGCGGTGGCCGATGGCATGGGCGGCCATGCTCGCGGCGACTGGGCGGCGGCGGCGATCGTCGACAGCCTCGCCGCCATGGCCCCAACCGACGATTTCGACGCCTTGCTGGCCACGGTGGCGGATACCATCCGCAGCGCCAACGGCCGGATCGTCGCCGAAGCCGCCGCTACGGGTTCCCAGATGGGGTCGACGATCGTCGCGCTGGTCGTCCGCGATCGCCGTTTCGGCGTGATCTGGGCCGGCGACAGCCGCGCCTATCTGCTGCGCAACGGCGCGCTGCACCGCCTCAGCCGCGACCATAGCCAGGTGCAGGAACTCGTCGATCGCGACCTGCTGACGCTCGAAGGCGCCGCGACCCATCCGTTGCGCAACGTGCTGACCCGCGCGGTCGGCGTCGCGGAGCCGCTCGAACTCGACATGGTCACCGACGTGCTGCTGCCCGACGATGTCTTCATGCTGTGCAGCGACGGGCTGTACGGCTGCCTGTCCGACCAGGAAATCGCCGCCGAGCTGAAACGCATCGACGCCGACGATGCCATCGGCACGATGGTCGCGCACTGCCTCGAACGCGGTGCCCCGGACAATGTCACCGCGATCACCGTCGTCGCTACCGAACCGACGCTGCTGCACTTCGGCAGCCTGAGCGCAGGCAGCATGTCATGAGCGACCAGCCGCCCGACGACACCCCCGAATCCGATCGCACGATCATCCGGCCGGCTGGCGCCCCCACCCCGGCCGCTGCACCGCCCCCCGCCGCCGACCGCACCATCATGGCGCCGGGCGCCTCGAGCGCGCCCCCGTCGTCCGCCCCCCCGCCTTCCGCAACCGTCCTCGGCGGCGTCGTGCCGATGGCGCCGCGCACCGATGGCGACCGCATCCAGGTCGGCGACGTGCTCAACCACATCTTCGAGGTGAAGCGCTTCCTCGCCCGCGGCGGCATGGGCGAGGTGTTCGAAGGCATCAACGTCAACAGCGACGAGCGCGTCGCCATCAAGGTGATCCTGCCGGCGCTCGCCGCCGATCCCAATGTCCAGGCGATGTTCCGCAAGGAAGCCCGCACCCTCACCCGGCTGTCGCACCCGGCGCTGGTGCAGTATCGCGTGCTGGCACAGGAACCGCAGCTCGGCGTTTTCTACATCGTCACCGAATTCATCGATGGCGTGAACCTGTCCGACGTGCTGTCGGAGCTGAAGCCCGAACCCGCCGAACTCGTCGCACTGTGCCGCCGCCTTGCCGAGGGGCTGGCCGCGGCGCACATGCTCGGCGCCATCCATCGCGACATCTCGCCCGACAATGTCCTGCTCGAGGATCGCCGCCTCGATCGCGCCAAGATCATCGATTTCGGCATCGCCAAGGATCTCGATCCCGGGTCGAAGACCATTATCGGCGACGGTTTTGCCGGCAAGCTCGGCTATGTCGCGCCCGAACAGCTCGGCGATTTCGATCGCGAAGTCGGGCCGTGGAGCGATGTCTACAGCCTCGGCCTCGTCATGCTGGCGGTGGCGCAGGGCAAGAATGTCGACATGGGTGCGTCGTTCGTCGAAGCCATCGACCGGCGGCGCAAGGGCGCCGACACCAGCGCCGCGCCTGCCGCGCTGCGGCCGGTGCTCGACCGGATGCTGACGCCCGATCCCCAGGCCCGGCTGCGATCGATGGAGGCGGTGATCGCCGCGCTGGCGGCACCCGCACCGGCACCGGCACCGGCACCCGCTGCCAAGCCTGTCCCCAAGGCCAAGCCCGCGGCAGCGCCCGTCGCCGCCAGGGCGGGCACCGATGCCAAGCCCGGCGGCAACCGCGGCCTGATGATCGGCGGCGGCGTCGGGCTGGTGGCGCTGCTTGGGCTGGGCGGCTGGCTGGCCTTTGGCGGCACCGACACGCCGCCGGTGGTGGCCACGGCGCCGACCGCGACCGCCGCGCCCGCCGCCGGCCGGGCAGAAGCCGCCGTCGCCGCGGCCCTGCCCAGCCTGTCCTGCACCTGGCTCGACCTGCTCGGCGCCAGCGACGGCCCCGGCGGCGTGACCATGGCCTTTGCCGGTGTCGCCGGTGCACCGGCGCTGGCGGAAAAGGCCTTGTCCGACGCCGCCGCCGCCAGCGGCGCCCGGATCGGCGCCACCGATTTCAGCGCCGTGGCGCCGATCGACGCGTCGGAATGCGCCTCCATCGATGCGTTCCGCGCCATCCGCGCCAGCGGCACGCCGCACCTGTCGGTACCGCAGCGCAAGTTCGAAATGAGCGTGCTGCCGCCCGACAGCCCCTATGCCGGCAAGATCGGCGCCCGTGCCATCGTCAACCTCGACATCGCCAACCCGGCGCAGGATTTCGCCCTCTACGGCATCGAACCCAGCGGCGCGATCTCGGAGGTCATCCCCGATCGCAAGACCTTCGCCGGCCTCGAAAAGAACGGCACCCCGATCGCCGACCTGGGCGGCGACCGTTATCGCCTGCAAATCGATGCCGATCACACCGGCTGGTCGGGCATCCTGCTGCTGACCGGCAATGGCGGCTTCACCCCGTCGATCTTCGCCGGGAAAAAGATGGACCCGGCCGCCTTTGCCGCCGCCGCCGCGACGCACGGCTGGAAGGCCGAAATGGTGTGGTTCAAGATGGTCGACGAGGTGAAGGAATAGCGGTCAGCGCTTTCCCGGCGTCGCCAGTTTCTCGTACGCCGCCGCCAGCTCGCGGGCGAAAACGTCGATGAAGGCGTCCCCGTCCTGCCCGGCAAAGGCCTTTTCATAGGCTTGCCACAGCTGGGCATCGCTGGCCCTGGCATGGTGCGCGCGGATGGCGGCGGGCGCGAGCTCATCGAGCGTGGCGCGCAGGGCGCCCTTCATGGCCTGCAAGGTTGCGGCCTGGTGCGCCTCCAATTCGCCCAATGCCTCGGCGATCGCCTGTTCGGCCGGCTTGGGCGCGCCCAACAACTGCGCCAGCGCCAGTTCGGGCTTGGGCTGCTTCTTCAACGGGTTGTTCGACGGCGCCGGCGGCTTGATGCCAAGCTCGCCGCGCGCCTTGGCCCGCGCCGCGACCATCGCCATCAGCCCGCCGGTATATTGGCGCAGCAACGCGCCGGCGGCGGCCAGCACCACGGCATCGTCGGCGGCAATGGCGGATCGGGCAATGCCGGCACCATCGAGCAACGGCGCGAGTCCGTCCCGCCCGCCCGGCTGCTGCATGGTTGCCCCGCCAGGTGCCGGCGCCGCGCGATGCCAGTCCGGCGCGATGGCCGGGGTCGGGGCGCCGGTACCGGCCAGGGATACCGCGACCCGCCAGGGGCCGATCGTCAGCACATCGCCCTCGGCCAGCGGATAGGGCCCGGTCAGGCGGCGACCGTTGATCGCGGTGCCGTTGGTGCTGGTGTCGACCAGTACATAGCGGCCGCCCTGGAAATCGATTCGGCAGTGTTTCGACGACACGATGCTGGCCGGATCGGGCAGCACCAGATCGACGCCGGCGGCGCGGCCGATGGTGCCACCGCGACCATCGAATCGGGCCGGCGGCGGGGCGCCGGCGCCCTGCGGCGTGAGTGTAAGCATCATGGACTCTGTTTGCCTGAGGGACACGTCAATACGTTAGCGAAGCGATTGCCCGGGCGATTGTCAATCGCCCTCGGAACCACTACAGTTAACGAATTCTGGTAGGTTGCGACTCTGGCGGGGGAATTCCAATGCGTGTTGCTGCATTGCTCGGGTTTACGATTGCGGTCGCGACCGCAACGGCCGCGTCCGGCCAGGCACCTGCCAAGGCGCGCAACACCCCCGACGACATCGTCTGCAAGTTGAGCGGCAGCTGCGGCGATGCACAGCCCGACAGCAACCAGCAGATCAAGGTCGGCGACGAACGCGCCTTCAGCCTGGCGCGCCCGAACACCATCAAGGTTCCGACCGCGACCGCCGCCCCGGCCGCCCGCAGCGTCGCCGTTGCCACGCCCGCCCGCGCCCGGCCCCGGCCCGCGGCCGCAGCGCCGGCCACGTCCAGGGGCGGCATCGACATGCAGATCGCCTTTGCCAATGGCTCCGCCGAGCTGACCGACCAGGCCAAGGCCGAGGCCCGCGCCTTTGCCGAGGCGATGCGTTCGCCGGCGCTGGCGTCGATGAAATTCAGCGTCGATGGCCACACCAATGCCGTCGGCAACCGCGACTACAATCTGGAGCTGTCGAAGCAGCGCGCCAAGTCGGTCGTCGACTTCCTGGTGGCGCAAGGTATCGAGCCGACCCGGATCGAGCCGCGCGGCTATGGCTTCGACAAGGCCCGGCCCGGCACCGCGCCGACCGCACCCGTCAACCGTCGTGTCGAGTTTTCGCGCGCCAACTGACCCCCGCGTCCGCCGGCCGTGACCGCGACAAGCTATGATCTCGTCGCCTATCCGGCGACGATCTTCTCGGTCACCCATCCCAGCCGTCTCGCCGCCATCGCGCGGCTCCACGGCCTCGACGCCCCCGCCGTCGAAACCGCGCGCGTTCTCGAAATCGGCGGCGGCGACGGCGTCAATGTCATCGCCATGGCGGCTGCCTACCCCCGGGCGCAGTTCCACAATTTCGACCTGTCGGCGGTCGCGATCGCGCGTGGCGACGCCCTGATCCACGCTGCCGGGCTGACCAACATCGTCAATCGCGTCGGCGACATCACGGTCGCCGCCGATACGCTGGAGGGGCCGTTCGATTATATCATCGCCCATGGCGTCTATGCCTGGGTGCCGCCGCCGGTACGTGCCGCATTGATGCGGCTCGTCGGCCGCGTCCTCGCCCCCGACGGCGTCGCCTTCATCAGCTATAATGCGCTGCCGGGCGGCCATCTGCGCCAGGTCATCCGCGACCTGATGTTCCATCACCTGCAGGGCATCGACGACCCCGCTGCCCGGCTGCAGCGCGCCTATGAGGTGCTGGAGGATTTCGCCCGGCCGCGGAGCGACGAGCGCGCCATCGTCGCCGCCATGCGCGAGGTGGCGCGGCCGATGCTGCGCCATCACCCGGAAACCTTGTTCCACGACGAATTGAGCGGCGAATGGCATCCGCAGCTGTTCAGCGACGTCATCGCCGCCGCCAATGCGGAAGGGCTCGCCTTTCTCAACGATGCCGCGCCGGTGCTGATCTTCGACGGCCTGCCGGGTAACGACGATAACGATGCCGCCGTGGTGCGCCTGGCGCAGACCACCGATTTCGGCTCGCTTGCCTTTTTTCACCAGACCCTGCTGGTCCGCGACGGGCGGCGCCCGGCCCGCCGACTCGATCCGGAGTCACTGGCACCGCTGTTCGTGTCGAGCCAGGCGGTGCGGATCGGTGCCGATCGCTTCAGGATCAAGGAGGATGAATTCACCGTCGGTGATGCCGTCCTCGCCGATCGGCTGGCCGCGCTGTCGGCGCGCTGGCCGCAACGCCTGCCGGTGAGCGCCGTCGCCGATACGCCCGACATGCTGGAAGCGATGTTCCGGCTCTATACCGCGGAGGTCGTTGGCCTTTATGCGACGCCGCTGCCCGGTGTCACCACGGCCGGTGCGAGGCCGCAGGCCAGCCCCGTGGTCCGCGCGCAGATCGCCGCCGGGCACCGCAACCTGTTCTCGCTCGACCATAACGTCGTCGCCATGCCGGTCGACGGGCCGTTGGCGTTCCTGGCGCTGCTCGACGGCAGCCGCGACCGCGATCAACTCGCCGCCGACTGGGCGGCATCGGGCCATGGCCATGAGATCGATGTCGAGGCGGCGCTGCAGCAGATGGCCGCGGCGGGATTCCTGGTCGCCTGAAGCGGCGCTGCGGCGCGTGCCTCAGCCGGCGACCGGCGTGGTGCCGACGCCGGTGGTGATCCGCGCCGGGCAGGCGATCTTGATGAACGGGTCGACGACGAAGGGATTGCCGGCGACGAACGTCCGCACCCGGAAATCGAAGCGTGCGCCGCCTTCGGTCAGGCTGCCTTCCCCTGCCGAAGGCGTCGCGCCGGCGCGAACGGCGGCGGCTTTCATCAGCCGGAACAGCGCCCATTGCCCGGGCCAGGTCCGCACCGCCGGCACGCTGCTGCCCTCCACGCCGAATTCCACCGCGGCGCCGCCGGCGCCGGGCCATTCGAAGGTCGCGGGCACCGCCGCCTTGCCGTCGTATTTCAGCACCTGGCCGTCGATCTTCAGGCTCACTGTCTTGGCGCCGGCAAGGGCCACCGGCTCCAGCTGGTAAACCAGCCGCGGCGCCTGGGGGTCGCTGGCGAAAAACGTCCGTGTCACCAGGCTGGCGGCCTGCAGCGCCCGCACATTGGCCTCGGTCAGCCCGATTTCGCCGGCATTGGGCCTGGCCTGCCATTCCGGCCCGCTGGTATCGACATAGCCCGCCAGCTCCTGCGACACGAACTTGGCGAGCGTGCCCTGGGGGGCAAAGAAGCGGCTGAAATCGGGCAGCGAAATCTCCGCCTGCGCCGCCGGCTGCACCGGGAACGCCTTGGCGACCACCTCGGCACACTGGCTGCCGAAGCTGGCGTCGAGCGCCGCGCCCATCTGCGCCGTCCGCGCCCCGCCCAGCGCGACATTGGCATCGCTGGCGATCGCCTTGGCGATGACGCCGGCGGGTTCCGGCATGGCATTGGCGGTCTGGTCGAGCTGGCTGATCAGCGCCCGCACCTCGAGACTCGCCGCCGATCCCGTCTCGCCGCCGCCACCCGGCAGCACCGAGATGATGTTCAGCTTGTCGGCCAACTGCCCCATTCCCGACAGCATCAGGTCGAGCGGCGCGTTGGGCGCCGGCGGGCCGCCGCCGGGCGGGATGCCGACGAACATGCGCAGTGGCAGGAAGGCGGCGGTGACCGCTTCGCGGGCGTCGTTGCCGCCCGGCCCCATGCCGACGGCGCCCATCAGCTTGCCGCCCATCGCGCCGCCCAGCGCGCCGACCTTGGCGGCGCCCTTGGACGGGGTCATGTCCGACGCCTGCGCCGCGGCCTTCAGCAGCGGCGGCAGGGGTGACAGCGGCCCGCTGCCGTCGCGCAGCCGCTGGACGTTATCGGCCAGCGACGTTGCCGGGCGGGGCTGCATGCCGGCGAAATAGCCGCGCCAGCGCTGCAGGAACTCGGCGAAGTACAATTGCTCCAGGTCGCGCTTCAGCCCGGCCATGTCGGGCACCACGGTCGCCGCGCCACTGTCGCCGACCACCCAGGCCTCCTCCTCCAGCAGCTTGGGGCCGCTGGCGAGCATCGGCAGGAAGATGGTGTCATACCCCTTGCGGGTGAACAGCGCCGGGATACCGGATCCGGGCGCAAAGGCGCCGCTGGAGGCAAAGAATATCTCCGGCCGCGGCCCGGCATTCTCGCGCGCCGTCCATATCGGCTCGCCGGCCTCCATCGCCTTGCTCTTCAGCCGGCCATAGACGCGCACGGCGGGCGGCTGGGCGCGCAACACCTCGCGGGCGCGATCGATGCGCGTCGCATCGACGGCGACGGGCTTGAAATTGCCGTCGAACAGCGCCGCCGTGTGGCGGACCAGTTCGCTCGCCTCGGCGGCGACATCGCCGCCGCCGCCGCGCGCCGTCCACGCCGGCTGCACCCAGCCGGTGACCTGCTGGGGCAGCAACGGCCCGCGGCCGCCGAGCACGAGATAGGATTTGAGATCGTCGTAGAGCAGCGGCGGGTTGGCGCTGTCGGCGGCGATGCGGTCCTCCGCCAGGCCGGCCAGGATCGGCGTCAGCCGCCGCTGCAGGTCGCGGCCATAGATTGCCTTCAGCTCGGCACCGAGGCGCCCGCCCTGGCCCAGCCCGAGCCCGAAATCGCTCGCCGCCGCCATGTCGCCGGTCGCCTTGCCGAGCACGCCGAGCGCCGCCAGGTCCTCCGAAGCCGAGGCGGTGCCGCCGCGCGCGATGCCGGCGGCCTGGGCATAGGCGGCGGTGGTTTCATAGACGCCGCGGATCAGCGCGGTATTGCGGACATAGCCCCAGCCCCAGACGCCGATGGCGATGACCAGCGCCGCGACACCGCCGCCGACGCCGACGAGATATCGCTGCCGCGCCTTTTTCTCGGCCGCGGCATTGCGGCTGGCGAGGCCCTGTTCGGGGAACACCAGGTCCGAGAAAAAGCGCTTCAGGAAATAGCTGCGGCCCTGGCCGACGGCGCTGGTCGATGCCATCGCCGGCATGCCGACGGTCAGCAGGATGCGATCGACCGGGTTGCCGGTCTGGGTGCCCGAGGCAAGATAGACGCCGCGGACGCGGGCCGGCGTGTCGAAACGGCTTTTCTGGCCGAGCGCCGACAGCAGTTCGGCAAGTGGCGCGCGCAGCGACGCCAACTGCGCCGGAAAGGCGGCGATCTGGCCGCGACGCGGCAGCTCGGCCTCGTTCTGCATGCGATCGACGACCCGCGCCGCGACGCTGTTGACCAGCTTGTCGAAGCCCTGGAGCACCGCCGCGTTGTCGGCGCCTTCGCCGGGCGCCGTGGCGCCGAACACCTGGTCCGATTCGGCATCGGTGGCGCGGGCGAAATACTCGCGGAATCCGGCGAGCAGATCGGTCTTGGTGACCAGCACATAGATCGGCAACGCCTGGCCGAGCGAGGTGCCGATCTCGGCGAGCCGGGCGCGGATATTCTCCGCATGCGACGCCATCTTGCGGGCGTCGGCGAAATCGGGCGCCGGAATGGCAACGATGACGCCGTTCAGCGGCTGCAGCGGGCGATGCTGTTTCAACAGCGCGAGGAAACCCTTCCACCCTTCCGCATCGGCGGTCGCGTCGTCGTCCTGGGTGACATAGCGGCCGGCGGTGTCGATCAGCACCGCTTCGTCGGTGAACCACCAGTCGCAATTGGGTGTCTTGGGCTGGCCGCGCAGCGCGCGATATTCGCCGGCGACCGCCGTCGGGAACCCCAGCCCGGAATTCAGCAGCGCCGTCGTCTTGCCCGCCCCCGACGGCCCGATGATGGCGTACCAGGGCAGCTGATAGACATAGGTGCCGCGCGTGCCGAGCTTCGTCGACCGCAGCATCGTCAGCGCTTCGTTGAGCTTGGCCGACAATTCGTCGCCATCGCCGCGGCTGGTCGGCGCCAGCGCGTCCATCAGCGCGGCGTTGCGGCGCTTGTCACGGCCGCGCGCCCATAGCCAGTAACCGACGACGCCAAGCAGCGCCAGCAGCGCAAAAAGCGCCGTCACCGGCCACCAGCCGAACGGCCGCCAGCCGCCGATGGCGATGAGCGGCCCGACGAACCAGACGATGATGCCGAACAACAGCGCGCCGACGACGCGCCAGAACCACGGATTGCGCAGCAGCGCCTTCATCTTGGTCACGGCCTAATCCCCCGGTCGGTCATGTCATGCGCCCCCATCACCGCCACCTCAGCGCCACGCGACATCGTTGGCGACGCGCAGCTCGACGCGGCGGTTCTGGCGCCGGCCGTCCTCGCTGCCGTTGTCGCCGACCGGCTGGGCGTCGCCGACACCGCTCGCCGCGGTCCGGCTCGGGTCGGACAGGCCGGCGCTCGACAGCGCGCTGCTGACGGCCCGCGCCCGGGCTTCCGAAAGCGCCAGGTTCGACGGGAATTCCAGCGAACGAATGCCCTGGTTGTCGGTATGGCCGACGATGCGGATCGGTCCCTTGCTCAGGTTCGCCGCCTCCGCCAGCCGACCGAAGGTATCGCTCCATTCCGACGATGGCGTCGCCGCGGCCGATCCGAACAGCCCCTGGTTGACCAGCCGCAGCACGATCTCGTTGCCCTCGCGCAGCACGGCGACGCGGCCGCTTGAAATGTCGGGCGCCAGGATGGTCTTCATGCGATCGAATGTCGGCGTCGCGGTTTCCGGCGCCGGCGGCGGCGGCACGATCGTGGACGTACCGACCGCCTGGTTCAGCGAGGCCATGGCGGCATCGGACTGGCTCGACAGGCGGAACAGCAGCGCCGAAAAAATCACCAGCGCCACCGTCGCCAGCCCGGCGAGGATCGCCCAGAGCGGGATGCGCGGCGCATAGCTGCCGCCGGCCACGGCAACGCCCTGCCATTGCGGCGACAGGTCACCCGGCGGCGGCCCGGCGCGACCCGAAATGGCGCTGGCCAGCCGCGACCGCCGCTGCTGCAGCAGCGACTGCCCGCGCGGATCGAGCGCGGCGCGGCCCTCGAAGCCCAGCGACAGGCACTGGTAGAGCAGTTCCATCAACCGCGGCTCGCGCGCCGGGTCGCTCTCCATGCGCTCGGCGAACTGAAACAGGCGGTCACCGCCCTGGGTGTCGTTGTGATAGGCGGCGAGCAGACTGTGCTGCGACCAGGGGCTGTTGGCGCCCCAGGGCGTCGACATCACCGCATCGTCCATGAAGGCGCAGAGGATGTAATGCGCCAGCTGCGCGCTCTTGGGCTCGAGCCCCAATTTCTGGACACGCGGCGTGAAGGCGTCGAGTTCACGGATGACGAGCTGACGCAGCCCGGCGAGATCGGGGCCGACCGGCATGGTGCGGACCTGGCTGGCGAGGTGGATCAGCCGGCCGGCGGCCGCGACCAGCGGCTCGGGTCCGTAAAGGTCGGGCTCGGCAGCGGCGAAGTCGAGCCGGGCCGGGGTCCCGCCCGACTGGCGCTGCGCCTGGCCGGCGGCGGGCTGCGGCGCCGGCGGCACATAGGCACCCGGGGCTGGCGAAACCGGCGGCACGGGCGCTGCTCCGCCGATCGGTCGCCCGGGCTGGAACACGGTGCGTTCCGATGCCGGATCTTCGGGCTTGTCGCTCATGATGCGCTCCCCCTGATCGCCCAGAGTTCGAGTTCGAGCCCGGGAATGTCGCCCGCCACGTGCAGCGCGACGGCACCGGAAGTGCGCACCGTCTGCCATTGTTCATGGCGAGTGTTGATGCTGAAATACACCGAATTGGCGCGGAACGGGATCTGCCGCGGCTCCGACGGCATCGGGAAGATGTCGGCGCCGGGCAGCTGCCGCATCACGAGATCGCGGATATGCTCGACGGAGCCGATCTTGGCCCGCCGCGGCAGGTTGGCGCGCAGCGATTCGGTATCGACCGCCGCCCGCGCCGCCAGTACGAAGGCGGCGCCGGTGAACAGCGAACGGTCGCTGATCTGGCCGACGCGGATGCCATAGGCGCGATCTTCCAGCGGGATCGCCACCGCCGATTGCTCGAACACCGCGCTCAGCGAGCGGCGGAGGTCTCCCATAACGGCATCGAAGCAGACGCGTTGTTCACGGTGCGAATAGAGCGGCATGAACTGCGGGCGGTTGCCGCTGGCGGTGATCGTCGAGATTTCGGCGGCAAGGACGCACAGCGTGCCATAGAAATCCGCCGGATGGACGACCGGCAGCGACGCCAGGTGCTTGACCATCGCCTCCGCCCGGTTGACCGCCATCAGCATCAGGAAATCGGTGATGTCGGCGACGCCTTTCGCCCCCGGCGTGCCGAGCCGGCCGGCGATCGCCTCGCCGCGCTGGTGCAGCAGCCCTTCCAGTTCGGACAGGAACCCGGTCAGTGCCGGGCTCGCCGACGCACTGATCACGCAGGGGATGAAGCCCTGGTCGAGCGTTACCGTATCGTCGGCGCGGCGTTCGACGACCCGCGCCAGCGGCAGCGTCGCATAGCCGTCGAGCCCCTCGCTTTCGGCGCGCAGCGACAATTGCATCCGGCCGACATTCAGCGGCACCCGCGACGCTGCGCCATAAACGGCATCGGCGGCTTCGAATTCATGCGCGAGGAAGCGCGTTTCCGCCTGGGCGGATTTGTCGAGCGCGACATCGGCGGTACCCGGCCGGGCCAGCGGCACGCACAGATGGACGACGGTATCGCGCAGATCGCGCGACACTTCGAGCGGCAGCGGCGCCGCCGCCTCGTCGGGGATGCAGAACGGCGTACCGTCGTCGAAGATGCCGATGCAGCGCACGATCGCCAGCTTGCCGGTCTTCAACAGGCCGTCGTCGATGCGCAATTCTGCGATGCCGTTGGCGTGTGAGCGCAGCGGCGCCACCCGCGCCTCCAGCTGGGCGGTGCTGAAACGTTCGAATTGCTGGAAGTGCTGGGGACGCAGGAACATGCCCTCCGACCAGACCGGCTTGTTTTCCCAGGTCACCCCGCCACCACCCTTCCCCGCCAGCGGACCGCGATATCCGGCCCGCTATTTCCCCGCCTTCAGAAACTTTTCATAGCCGTCACGAAAGGCCATGCTCATCACGCTGTTGACGTTCGACACGGCATCGCGCCGCAACGCTTCGAATACTGTTTGATACACCGTCCAGGGATTGATGCCACGCGTGAACGGCAGGCCACGCTTCGCCCCCGACGCCTTGGCCATCAACGCCTCGATTTCCGCCGGCGACAGCCGCTCGAACACCGCGTTTAGCGCATGCTGGACGCCCGCCAGCATCGCCAGCTGGTGCTTCTTGACATCCTCGAAGGCCGTGCGCAGCGCCTCGTCGGCCGGCATGAAGCCAGGCAGCGGGTCGCCGAGCAGCAGCTTGGCCGAATCGAGCGGTGGCAGATGCTTCAGCGGGTTGTTCTTGCCCATGCTGAGCTGGGTGCGCTCGACGCGGAATTCATCCTTGAAGGCGGCGCGATCCTGGATGAGATCGCTGAGGCCGAGCACGACCTGGCGGTAGAGCACGCCAAGCCGCCGCATCGCATCGGGCGCCAGCCGCAAATCGTCGGGATCGAGCCCGGCGCCGTCGCAAAATGCCGCCCAGCCGTCGCCAGCGGGAGCCGCGCCGTGGGCCGCGGCGGGCGCCGGGCGCGCAGCAGAGGCGGGCGTCGCAGCGAAGACCTGGGGCGGCGGCGCGGCCGCCGGCATCGCAAACGGGTCATCGTCCGGCGACACGGCGTTGCCGGGCAGGGCAAAGGGGTCGTCCGGCATCGTCGCCGGCGCCGCATCACCGAAGGCATCGGCAAACGGATCGGCAAGCGCACCGAAAGCCTTGGGTGGTGGCCCCCCGAACGGATCGGCAGCCGCCGGCGCAAAGGCGGCGAAGGGATCGTCGACGGCCGGCGCCAGGGCCGGGGCGGCAAAATCACCGAACGGATCGGCCGCCGCAGGCGCAGCCGGCGCTGCCGCGCGCGGCGGCGCCGCCCAATCCTCCGGAATGCCGAAATCCGCCGCCACCGGCGTCATCGCCGCCATGATCGGTTTCGAAAAGGCGTCCGACATCGGCCCACCCCAGGCCGGATCGATCGGCGCACCACCGCCGCCGCTGCCCGGTGCCGGACCGAGGAAATCATGCATGGCATGGCCCAGGAAATCATGGACCTCGGCATGGCGATCGGGTCCGGTGCCCCAGATCGGGTCCGCGGCGGGCGTGAACCAGGCGTCGGGCTGGGCCATGCCGTCGAAACCCGCCGAGCCGCCACCCGGCAGCGGCGGCGCCGCCGCCGGGGTCAGCGCCACGCCGGCGCCGGCGCTTTCGGTGGCGATCTCGATGACGAAGTCGCCGAGCAGCAGCTTGTCCTTGACCCGAACCGCCACCGGCACCTGCGGCGCGATGCGCTGGCCAGGCGCGTTCAGCATCACGCCATTGGTGCTGGTATCGATGACGAACAGATCGAGACCGACCGCCGAGATCGTGCAATGTTCGCGCGACAGATGGCCCTGGTCATCGGGCAGCGCCCAGTCGCAACTGCGCGCATTGCGGCCGATCTTCATCTGGCCGCCGTCGAACTGCCGGCGATCGACATAGCTGCCAGGCGCGTCGCCTATCCGCGAAAGCAGGAAAGTCCACATGGTGCGTTCCGTCAGGCCGCGCCGCGCAGACGATCCATCACCGCCGTCTGCGCCTTGCGCCCGATGTCACCTTGCATCAGCGCCAGCCCGATTTCCAGCAGATCGGCCATGCCGACCTTGCCGCCGAGCGCCGGATCATGGATCAGCAGGATCAACGCGGTGCGTGCCGCGACGCCGGGCAGATGCGGCGCCGGTGGCACCGCCTGCAGGCCGCGCGGCGCCAGCGACGGTCCGCTCCAGGTCGCTGCCATCGCCGCCCAGCCCGGCGCCTTGCCCAGGTCGCAATTCCCGGCAAGCTCGCCGGCAAGCTCCGCATCCGCCGCCGCCGCGCTCTGCACCCAGGCCTCCGCCTGTTCGACCGCGGCCAGATCCGCCGGCCGCTGCGCCAGGTCGGGCAGCAGCCGGACGCACAGGCACGCCCACCAGACGACCTGGCGGTGCGGCAGCATCAGCGCCAGTGCCCGCACGCTGTCTTCGGCACTGGGCAGCCCCGACAGCGCGCCGAGCAGGTCCTGCGGCCCGCGTGCCATGGCGAGACAGGCCTTGCCCGATGGCGACAGGTCGGCCTTCTGGTCCAGTTCGGCGCGCTGATAACGCAGGGCAATGGCAGATTGCGTTGCCATGATCAGTTGATCTTCACCAGGCCGCCCTGCAGCGTCAGCATGGCATCGCCCTTGACCGTTGTCGTCGGCGACGCGAGGTCGGCCTTGCCGCCGGCCTTCATGTCGAGCGTGGCATCGGCCTTGATCTCGATCTTCGCCGCCTTGATCTCGATACCGTCGGGCTTCAGCGTGATCGTCGAGCCGCCGACCTTGATCTCGATCTCCTTCTTCGATTCATAGATCACCTTGTCGGTCACGGTGACCGTCTGCGTTTTGGTGATGTCGATCTTTTCCAGGCCCTCGATCTTGACGGTGCGGTCCTTGTTGACCGTCAGGCTCTGGTCCTTCTCGACGATCAGCGTCTGGTTGTTCTTGACCGTGCCCCAGTCGTCATTGTCGATCAGCCGGCGATAATCGCGGCCGGTGTAGAGGTAGATCTCCTCCTCGCCCGGCTTGTCCTCGAAATGGAATTCCTGCGAAATGCTGCCGTTCTTGTCCGAAACCGAGCGCCAGCCGCTCTGTGTCACCTTGCTGGCCGGATCGAACGGATAGGCCTGCGACGGCGTGTAGACGGTGCCGGCGACGAACGGCAGGTCGGGGTTGCCGTACAGGAAATCGATGATCACCCGCGTGCCCATGCGCGGGAAAAACTGGGCACCATGGGTCGAATGCGCCCATTGCTGCTGCACTGGCAGCCACACCACCTTGGGCAGCGGCTTGGCGCCTTCGTAATCCCGCGCCTGGGCGATCTTCACCGGCACCCGCCACTGCGCATCGACGACCGCCTGGCCGGCATCGCTGCTGTCGTCGCCGATGACGCCGAGCAGCGGCCCCGGCGCGATCCGCGGCGGCACGTTGACCGCCGGGCGAAACACCCGCGTCGCGTCGATCGCCGAAAAACTGTTGCCATAGCTGGCCTTGCCGCCATCGCGCAGCATCCAGGGATCATAGGCGCTGTGGGTGACCTCAGTCAGCAACAGCCGGTCGGGAAAGCCGCCGCCCTCGACTTCGATGGTGATCCGGCCGCCGGCCGCAAAATCGGGCGAATCGGCGGTGCCGACGACGGTGTCGGCCTGCTGCGCGCGATATTCGTTATGCGCCGCGCTGCGTGTGCCCAAATCGGCATTGGCCCCGGCCTCGGCGCCGGTGGTCTCGTACTTGTGGGTATAGACCTTGCCCCAGCTTTCCGACGCCGTCGCCGAATGCGTCCATGGCGTGTCGAGCTTGTTGACGTCGAAGGCATGGTGATCGAGCAGCCGCGCCGTCGCCCGCTGGTCGCGCGACAGCGATTTCAATGTCGAATCCGACCCCGACGGATGATAGACCAGCGCCGCGCCCTCGAGCACGTCGAAATAGTCGCTGGCCTTGTTGGTCACCGTCATCTTGTGCCGGAACGACCCGCCGCCACGATCGTAGCGGAAGAAATACATGAGGCCGTCCTGCGCCAGCAGGCGGGCGAGATAGTCGATCTCGACTTCGTCGTAGCGCACCGAATAGGTCCGCACCGGCGGCGCCGGCGAAACCGAGATCGTCGTCGTCAGCCCGGGCACATCGGCGGTCATCGCCTCGAAGATGTCGATGCTCGTCTTGTCCTGGATGAAATGCGTGCCGCGCGCATAGGCCAGCGCGTGATAGGCCGGGCGAACGCGCACGACGATGCGGGCGACGCCGCCGTCGGCCAGCGTCTGCACGGCATAGATGCGGCCGGCGAATACCCGTTCCTGCCCGTCGGTCAGCGTCACGTCCCATTCGGCCAGCTTGCCGATCCAGGGCGCC
Source organism: Sandarakinorhabdus sp. DWP1-3-1 (assembly GCF_049896705.1). Lineage (NCBI taxonomy): Bacteria > Pseudomonadati > Pseudomonadota > Alphaproteobacteria > Sphingomonadales > Sphingosinicellaceae > Sandarakinorhabdus > Sandarakinorhabdus sp. DWP1-3-1. The sequence goes on from NZ_JAFCUV010000001.1 coordinate 1,724,657, forward strand.
ACGTCGCCGGCTTCGACCGGGATCAGTTCCAGGCGATAGTCAAAGGGTTCCGAAATGGCCTCGCGGCCATCGAAGCGCACCAGGGCATAATCGTCGATGGTGGCATCGGCGAGAGCCCGGAGATTCAGCAGGTGCGTCCCGGCCATGGCGGCCGTCTATGCGCCGATGCCGGCGAGAACCGCACGGCAATCGAGTGCGCCGCAATGGCAGGCACGGCAACGGGTGGCGCGAGGATGCGCTGTTCCGCGTCTTCCCGGCATGACGCCAGGCGACCAGACCGACATCGGCACCACTCCTGTCATTGCCGGCATGTTCGGCGGCCGGGGCAGGACACGCCTGCCCCGGCTACCATGTCGACGTGATCAGCCGACCTTGTTGGCGGCAAGATCGTAGATCAGGTGGGTCGCGGTACCGGCCTGTTCGCCGTCGCGGCCGGTGAACATCCAGTCGAACTTCGAGAAGTTCAGCGAAATCGACTCGCTCGGGAAATCACCGCCCGACGACTGGCTGAAGCCCGAAATGATGACCTTTTCGAGCTCGAGCACCGCATAGGCGACCGATTCGCCCTTGGAGGCGACGACGAAGTTGATCTTGCCCTTGGCAATGGTCTCGCCCATCAGCAGCTGCTTGAACAGCAGCTCCGACGACTTGTCGAGCTGCTTGGTCACGGTGATTTCCGAAACGCTCGGCTCCGACGTCGTGCGATCGCCGCCGCGCGGGCTGCCGACGCCGATGCCGGCGCCCCATTGAAAGCTGTTCAGCTCGATCATGTCCTTGAACTTGTCGTCGGTCGAGCTGCCCTTGATCTTGTCCAGTTCCATGTAGATTGCCACGTGACTCTCCTCTTTTCACCGTTGACGACCCCATGTCGCCGCAACGAAGCTGCTTTTAATGGACCCGGTCGACCCGCCGTCCACCCGCGCTGGCCCGCTTCATGCCAGCTCGATTTCGTAATCGGCAGTCTTGCCGGCCGTGACCTTGACCGCGGTCACCTCGTTGCCGTCGGCGCGCAGGGCCAATAGTCGCTCCGCCAGGTCGGCGAGCAAGCCGCGCTTCAGGATGTTCTCGATATTGCGCGCACCGCTTTCGACTTCGGTGCAGCGGGCCACCAGCTTGTCGAGCAGGCTGTCGTCCCAGGTGAACGAAGCGCCGTAATTGGCCTCGACGCGCTTGCGGATGCGCACCAGGCTGATGACGACGATCTCGCGCAGGATCTCCGGTGGCAGCGGGAAATAGGGCACGGTGACCAGCCGCCCCAGGAACGCCGGCTTGAAATATTTGAGCAGCGACGGCCGCAGCGCCTTGGCGAGTTCTTCCGGATCGGGAAGCTTCTTCTTGCCGCGGCACAATTCCTCGATCTTTTCGGTGCCGGCGTTCGACGTCATGATGATCAGCGTGTTCTTGAAATCGATGTCGCGGCCCTGGCCGTCCTTCAGCATGCCCTTGTCGAACACCTGGTAGAATACGTCCTGGACGCCGGGATGGGCCTTTTCCATCTCGTCGAGCAGGATCACCGAATAGGGCTTGCGCCGCACCGCCTCGGTCAGCACGCCGCCTTCGCCATAGCCGACATAGCCCGGCGCGGCGCCGACGAGGGTGGAGACCTTATGCTCCTCCTTGAACTCGCTCATGTTGATCGTGGTGACGTTCTGCTCGCCACCGTACAGCAGCTCGGCCAGCGCCAGCGCGGTCTCGGTCTTGCCGACGCCCGACGTGCCGCAGAAAAGGAACACACCCAGCGGCTTGCGCGGATCGGCAAGGCCGGCGCGGGCGGTGCGCACCGTCTGGCCGATGATGTCGAGCGCATAGGGCTGGCCCTTGATGCGATTGCCCAGCCGCTCGTTGACCGCCATCACGGCGCGGATCTCGTCACTCGCCATGTTGCCGGCCGGAATGCCGGTCCAGCCCGACAGCACCTCGGCGACGACCTTGCTGTCGACGACGTCATAGACCATCGGCGTCGGGCCCTGGACCTCGGCAACCCGGGCCTGCGCCGCGCGCAGCGTCGCGGTAAGCGCCTCCGCATCGGGCGAATCCTTGGGCAGTGCGTCGATCGCGACCCGCGCCTCGGCGACCGCCTTGACCGCGTCGCGCTCGATCGTCCAGCGCTCGGTCAATTCGGCGCGCTCGACCTCCAGCGCGGCCTTGCGCTCGGCACCCGCCGCCAGCTTGGCGGCCACATCGACGCCCGAACGGCCCTCGCGCTCCAGCATCGTGACTTCCGACGCCAGCAGGCCCAGCTGCCGTTCCAGATTCTCCACCGCCGGCGGCGTCGCCGCCTGGCTGATGCCGACCCGCGCGCAGGCGGTATCGAGCAGCGAGATCGCCTTGTCGGGCAGTTGCCGCCCGGAAATATAGCGATGTGACAGCCCGGCGGCCGCCTCCAGCGCCTCGCCGAGGATGCGGACATTGTGATGCTTTTCGAGCACCGGCACGAGCCCGCGCAGCATCGCCACGGCCAGCGCCTCGGGCGGCTCCTCGACCTTGACGACCTGGAAGCGGCGGGTCAGCGCCGGGTCCTTCTCGAAATACTTCTTGTACTCGGCCCAGGTCGTCGCCGCGATCGTCCGCATCTCGCCGCGCGCCAGCGCCGGCTTCAGCAGGTTGGCGGCGTCGTTCTGCCCTTCGGCGCCGCCGGCACCGATCAGCGTGTGCGCCTCGTCGATGAACACGATGATCGGCGTCGCCGAGCCCTTGACCTCGTCGATGACCGATTTTAGCCGGTTCTCGAATTCACCCTTGATGCCGGCACCGGCCTGCAGCAGGCCAAGATCGAGCGACAGCAGGCGGACGTTCTTCAGCGCCTCGGGCACGTCGCCCTGGACGATGCGCAGCGCGAACCCTTCCGCAACCGCGGTCTTGCCGACCCCTGCCTCGCCGGTCAGGATCGGGTTGTTCTGCCGGCGCCGCGTCAGGATGTCGACGATCTGGCGGATTTCCGGATCACGGCCGAAAATCGGGTCGATCTTGCCGGCCTTGGCCTGCGCCGTCAGGTCGATTGTGTATTTGTTGAGCGCTTCCTGGCCGCGCGCCGCCGGCGCACCGCCGGCCGCTGCGGGGGCGCCGCCGCCACCGCCGCCCGGCGCGGGCGCGGCATCGGCCGCGGCGCGGGCCTCCTCCGACCGCGAGGCAATCTGCGTCATCGTCGTGCGCAGGGTCTCGACCGGGATCCTGGCGAAATGGGTGCTCGCCTCGCGCGCCAGGATGGCCAGGTCGTCGGCGGTCAGCAGCGCCAGCAGCAGATGGCCCGATCGGACCATGGATGCGCCATCCTCCAGCGAGGCCAGCAGCCAGGCTTCGCGGATCAGCTTGACGATGTTGGGGGCCAGCGCCGGGGCGCGACCATTGCCGGTCTTGAACCGGTCGATCTGGCGATTGATGTCCTGCGTCAACCGCCCGGCATCGACTTCGAAATGGCTCAGGATGACCGCGACATCGGATGTCTGCCGATCGATCAGCCGCAGCAGCCAATGTTCGATCTCGACATCGTAATTGGTGCGCGACAGCGCCAGGCCGGCAGCGCCTTCCAGAGTCGAACGACAAGTGTCGTCCAGCTTCGCGACAAGGCTTTTCAGATTAATCTGCGCCACGCCCGTCCCCCGATCGCCCCCGCAGGCGCCCTGCACATCGACAGGAGGCTATTCGCCTCCCCCGTGCTATCTCGGGTCCCGCAACGGCAAAGAAACAAAAGCCGTTGTCCAAGTAAGGACAGCGACGATTCGCCCCAATGCCTCTACAATGTTTAACGCACCTTGCGGTTACTCACAATGTTAAAATCCCGCAGCGATCTGGCTGCGGTCGATCGGGATCTCGCAATCCGCCATGATCGTTCCGGCACCGCCCGGACTGCCCAGCCAGGCCGTGCGGGCCAGCAGCGCCGGCGTGGCGGCGCTGCCCAGCTGCAGCGGCGGGATATCGCCGGCATCGATGCTGAGGCGCAGGATCGGCTGGTGCTCCAGGCCGGCGGCGATCAGGCACGCTTCCCCCACCGTCCGCGCCGGGCCGTCATCGCGGCAGAAACTGACCAGCTCGGAATGGCTCAGTGGCCCCATCGCCACGACATAATGGTGCTGCACGTCGAGCACCGCGGCGCCGATGATGGCGGCGTCCAGGCTGCCGAGTTCCGGCGCATCGCTGCTGCTGCCGAGCTGCGAAAATCGCCGCATCGCCGGGCTGCCGAGCCGCGTCTGCTCGGACAATGGGATCGCCAGCCATACCGGTTCGGCCTGCAGCACCTGCAGGTCGAACCCGGTCAGCGCGTGCAACACCGTCTCGACCGCCGCCGCGCTGCGCCGCTGGTCGCCGAGCTGCGCTGCCAATGGCGCCAGCACGGCATCGTCGATGCCCAGCCGGTTGCGGCTCGACGGCGTCGCAAATCCGGCGAGCGCCAGCACCGCCCGGCTGATCGGATCGTCGCCCGATCCGGCGCTGCGTTCCGCCGAAACGACCCAGTTGTACTTGCGGAAAATGCGATAGAAGAACGACAGCGCGCGATGATCGAAGATGTTGGTGAAACTGGCCAGCGAGCGGTCGCGCAGCCGGCGCCGCTGCAGCTGCACCTCGCTGTAGAATGGCGGCAGCGCCGGCGTGGCGCCCGCCAGGCCAAGCAGGTTGGTGGTGACCGGCAGCGGCCCCCCGCCGACGGCCGCACCGATCTCGGCGATGTCGCTGGCGACCAGCGACATGCGGTCCGATGCGGTGAAATGCACCGCTTCCTCGCCCGGCGGCACGTCACCGCCGACCTCCACCGGCCCGGGGCCGCGCTGCTGCGCCAGCTGCTCGCCGATGCGCACCAGCTGCGGGAACGCCACCGCCCCGACCCGGGCGCGCAGCGTGTCGATCAGGCCCATGATGGCGCCATCAGATCAGCGGCCGATCGCCGACCCGCGGCGTCCAGGTCTTCCAGGCCCCTTGTTCGCGCCGCAGCCGCGCACTGACGCGCACGAAGCTGTTGAGCGCACAGGCGGTGGCCAGAAAGCGCTCGATCACCGTGCACATCAGGAATGCCCCCGATCCCGACAGCCGCTCGTCGTCGATTTCCAGGCTGACATCGATGCCGGCGCACATCGCGGTATGGCCGCGCAGCCGCATGCGCGCGACCCCCGGCGTGGCGCTGACCGACACCAGGCGTTCCCGGAGTGATCCCGATTCGGCACTGTCGGCGACATCATACAGCGCCAGCACCTCGCGCAGCGCCGCGCCGCCGCGCGGGCCGCCGGCGAGGCTCAGGTGATTGAGCGACAATTGCCCCAGCAGCTTCCACACCGCCGCCCGCTGGCGGGCCGGCCGGCGCGTCGGCGTCGGCTTGGTGACCGCGGCCGCACCGCCGACGCCGGGCATGGTTTCGGCCAGTTGCAGCGTCGGACGGCCGCCGCCGAACGGCAGCCGCACCGGCAGGTCGCGATTGGTGACGAGGATGCGGGTGCCGGCGACGGTGGCATCGTCCTTCAGCAGCCGGCCGTCGAGATCGGCGATCGACAGGAATACATCGTCGCCGCCGCCGGGCCCGAAGCTCGATCGCCGCGTCGTCGCGTGGAACATCCGCCCCATCCGCGCCGAGCCATGGTCGACGGCATGCAGCGGCGGCGCCGACAGCCGTTCCCCCGATCCGTCCTGCAACGTCACCGCCAGCACCGAATGCACCTCCAGCCCGTCCTCGCGGCGGCTGTCGGGGATGATGCGATATTCGATGCTGCTGTGGTCGATCTGGATCGGCTCCGCCTCCATCTCGAACAGGTTGATCGCCGGGCAGGCGAACAGCTCGAAATCATCGCCGCGGACGACACGCTCCAGGTCGGGTGACAGGCGGTCGAAGTAGAAGAACAGGTCGAGCTGGTCGCCGGTGATGTCGAGCGTCCGCGCCGCCAGGCCCGAAACTTCGATGAACAGATGCTTCTGCGGATAGGCGAAATGTTCCTGCACCGCGGCATAGGCGGTGCTGGCGATCTCGCCCTGCGGCAGCAGCAGCTCGTCGGGCTCCAGCCCCATCAGCCGCAACGCCGAAACCGGCAGCAGCACGGCGCGCGGATCGGCCGGCCCGGTGCCGACGCCGATGCCGATCAGATTGGCGCCGAACTGTTCGACCAGGATCTGGGCCCGGCGCGCGTCGCTCTTGATGTACAGCCGCAGCCGGTCGATGCCGAGGCCGGCAAGGTCGATGTCGGGCTTGCTCGTCGCCAGCGACAGCCGCAGCACGCCCTTGGCCCCCGCCAGCCCCAGCGCCGGCGCATCGAGCGGCGGGCCGCCCATCGCCGCCGCCTTGATGCGCAGCGGCAGCAGCGTGGTGTCCCAGCAGGTGCGATAGCGGCACGGCTCGCCGTTGACCGTCTCGGTCAGCAGCATGGTGCCGCGCGGGATCGTCACCGGCTTGTCGAGATCGGGCGCGGCATCGATGCGCGCCACCATGAACGACGGCACCGGCTGGACGAGGTGCGGGTACAGCGTCAGCAGCAGCGCGTCGGAAAGCTCGGGAAATTCATCGTCGATCTTGTGGCGCAGCCTGGCATTCATGAACGCCACCGCCTCGATCAGCCGGCCGATGTGCGGGTCCTCGACCGCCTCCCGCGTCAGCCGCAGCCGCGACGCGATCTTGGGATAGGCGTCGGAAAAGGCGCCGGCGCCGCCGCGCAGGAAATTCAGCTCGCGCTGATAATATTCGATGAGGTCTTCGATCATTTCAGGGGCTAACCCAGCTCGACCGCGATGGCGCGGTCGCTCGGCCGCAGCTTGGCGTCATAGGTGACGGTCTCGTCGATATGATCGACATTGAGCACCGCGGTGATGCGGAACCGCACGCCCGTCGATGTCGGCGCGCCGTCGACGTCGACCTCGACCTTGCTCAATCGCGTCTCGTGCGTCCGGATGCAGGCGGCGATCATCCGCCGGATGCGTTCGCGCACCGCCGCGGTGCCGAAATCCTCGGTACTCAGATCGGGCAGGCCGAAGCCGACGATGGTGTCGCCGATGCCGTCGTGCGCGCCCATCCAGGCCGAAAACGGCCGCTTGCTGTTGAGCAGGCCTTCGAGGTCGCGGCGCAGCCCCAGCTTGTAGCGGACCAGCGCGCGCTCCTCGCTTTCGTACGGCTCCTGCGCCAGGTCGGGATTATCGTCGAGCAGGCGATCGAAGATGGTGAGCGGGATCTGGGACATGGGGTCAGCTGCCGGTTTCGCGGCCAAGGACCGTCGTCAGCCGGAATTCCGATGCGATCTGGTCGAGCTGGTAATGCGGCCGGATGGCGATCTCGCAGCCATAGGTGCCGGGCTTGCCGGGCACCTCGCTGACCAGCACCCGGGCCTGGCGCAACGGATATTTCAGCCGGGTTTCCGGCGAGGCATCGTCGCTGCCGGTGACATAGCCGTTCAGCCAGTCCTGCAACAGCCGCTGGCACTGGTTGGCATCGGTGTACTTGCCCACCCAGTCGCGCGCCATCACCTTCACATAATGGGCGAAACGGCAGACGCACATGATGTAGTTGAGCATCGCGCTCATCTTGGCATTCATCCGTGCCGCCTCGCTGTCGTGGTCGGGCGGCCGGTGCAGGCTCGGCAGGTTGAGGAAGGCGACCGCGCCGGTCAGGTGCAATTGCCGGATGGCCATCAGCCCGGCGGCATTCAGCGCCACCTCCTGTTCCTCCGAAATGGCATTCTCGACGGCAAAGCGCGCGACGACGCGGTGATGGTCGCTGGGCAGGAAATGCCGCACCGGGCCTTCGATCACCCCGCCATCGCCGGCGGCAATGGCGCCGCGGATGCCCGCCGGCCAGCGGTGGATGCGCATCGCCCGCGCCGCGACCTGGGCCAGGCCGAGGCCGCCGTTCATCCACAGCAGGTCCCGCGCGGCGCCGACCTGCTCGTCATAGACAAAGCCCAGGCGCGGCAGGTCGCGGCCCCGATACAGGTTGCGGGCCAGCAGCCGGGGCACCACCGCCCCCAGGAACCGGCAATCGGACTGGCTGCGCAGCCGGTCCCAGCGCGCATATTCGGCGCCGGTCATCGTGCCGGAAATATCCTGCCGCAGGTCGATCTCGTCGAAGCCGTCGAGACCGATCATCCGCGGGTCGACCCCCAGGATCACGGGGCAAAAGGCGGCGGCGGCGACTTCGGCGAGCGAGGCCAGTGCGGCGATGTCGTCGGTGCGGCCGCCGGTCCGGTGCCAGATCTGGTGATCGACGATGACCATGCCGAACGGTTCGCCGCCCGGCGTTCCGAATTCGTCGCTGTAGATGCGTTCGAACAGCACGGTCTGGTCGAAACTGAGCGCGCGTTCGAGATCGCGCGTCATCTCGCCCCAGCGCGCGTCGAAGATCCTCAGCTTGACCTTGGGATCGTCACCCATGCCGTCGAGCAGCCAGTCGACACCGCGCCACAATGCCTCGAGCCGCTGGAATGCGGGATCGTGGAGGACGCGATCGAGCTGTTCCGAGAGCAGCCGGTCGATCGCCGCAATGGTGCGCACCGCACGGGCCCGCACCCGCGCCTCGCGTTCAGGGAAGAACGGCGGGACAGCCGCGGCCGGCGCCGCCGCCGGACGCGCCGGCGCGAACATGACGGCGCTGTCGCCATCATCATCCGCGTCGACGCGTCCTGCGGCGGGCACCGGCTGGCCGATCGAGGGCCTAGCTCGCCTTGGGGATGCGCGCGACGAGGCGCATCGACGTCGTCAGTTCCTCGAACTGCAGCCAGGGCCGCAGATGCGCGACGGCGGTAAAGGATCCCGGCGCGCCTTCGACTTCCTTGACCTCGATCCGGGCCTCGCGCAGCGGATATTTGGCACGGGCTTCCTGGCCGGCGCCTTCCGAGGCGTTGACATAGTTGCCGATCCAGCGGTTCAGCCACTTTTCGGTGTCGCTGGCTTCCATGAACGACCCGATCTTGTCGCGCGCCATCACCTTCAGATAATGGGCGAAACGGCTGGTCGCCATCAGATACGGCAGGCGTGCCGAAATGGCCGCATTGGCGGTCGCTTCGGGCCGGTCGTACTTCTTGGGCTTCTGTGTCGTCTGGGCACCGAAGAACACCGAATAGTCGGTGTTCTTGTAGTGGCAGAGCGGCAGGAACCCGAGATCGGACAGCTCCTTTTCGCGGCGGTCGGTGATGCCGATTTCCGTCGGGCATTTCGAATCGAGATCGCCGTCGTCCGACTGGAACACGTGCGTCGGCAGGTCGGTGACCTTGCCACCGCCTTCCGCACCGCGGATCGCCGTGCACCAGCCATATTGGGCATGGGCATCGGTCAGCCGGGCGGCCATCGCATAGGCGGCGTTCATCCAGCAATAATCGTCGTGCTTCATCGACTTGGCATTGCCCTGGGCGTCGAACGGCGCCTCTTCATAGGCAAAGGCCTCGACCGGCTTGGTGTCGGCGCCATAGGGCAGCCGCGCCAGCACCTTGGGCATGACGAGCGTGACGAAGCGCGAATCCTCGGTCTGGCGGAACGAGTTCCACTTCATGTAGTCCGCGGTCTCGAACAGCTGCTTCATGTCCATCGGGTTCGACAGCTCGGTAAAGCTGTCCATGCCGAACAGCTTTGAATCGGCTGCGGAGATGAACGGGCAGAACCCGGCCGCGGCCACGCTCGACACGTTGGTCAGCAGTTCGAGGTCGTCGGGATGCTTGGAGAAGTAGAAATCGCCGATGAGCGTGCCGAACGGTGCGCCGCCGGCGGTCCCGAACTGTTCCTCGTAGACCTTCTTGTAGAAATTGCTCTGGTCGAAGTCGGTCGCCTTGGCGAGATCGGCGGCGAGCTCCTTCTTGGTGACGTTGAGCAGCTGGATCTTGAGGCCCTCGCCGATCTCGCTGTTCTTGACGAGATAGTTGAGGCCGCGCCAGCTGCCTTCCAGCTGCTTGAACTTCTCGGCGTGCATGACCGCGGCCAGCTGCTCCGAAATCTGCGCGTCGATCTTGGCGATCGCGTCGCGCAGCGTCACGGTCAGGTTCTTCTGGAACTGGACGGTGCCGCTCATCGCTTCCTGCGCGAGGGTGCGCATCAGCTGTTCGACACGCTGCGGCTCGGTCTGCTTGGTTACGCTGATCGCCTGGTCGAGCAGGCTGACTTCGGCTTCCGCGGCGACGGTGGCGGCGCCACCGCCGGCCTGGGCTTGGCTGTCGGACATCGGGACTACTCCTTGGGGCTGTCGTCGCTACCGAGCTGGTCGCGAAGGCTGGCAATCTGGGTTTCGTCGCGCAGGATCTTCTCCAGCAGGCCTTCCAGCTGTTCGGACCCGTCGGCCTTGGCCATCAGGTCACGCAACTGGTTGCGGGTTTCCATCAACTTGCGCAGCGGCTCGATCTGTTCGACGAGCTTCTCGGGTTCGAAATCCTCCATCGAGCGGAACTTCAGCTCGACGGCGAATTCCTTGCCGTTCTTTTCAAGCGTGTTCTCGACCTTCAGCTTCACGGCGGGCTCGATGCGCGCCATGACCTGGTCGAACTTGTCCTTCTTCAGGTCGACGAACTTGCGCTCCTTCAGGCTCTTCTTCGGCACCGCCGAATCGCCCGAGAAATCGCCCATCACACCGACGACGAACGGCAGTTCCTTGAGCTCCTGGGCGCCTTCGGTCTCGACATCATAAGTGATGTGAACCCGCGGCTTGCGTACCCGCTTCAGCTTGTCATGTACTGAACCAGCCATTTCCGCTCTCCATCAGGCGCCCCAGCGCCGCTTGCAACTAGACGGGAAGAGCCCGCCCACCTCATTTCCGACCAGCTTTAACTTTCACTCGGTGGCTTGATGCCCGATCGCCAGTAAAATGTCTGGCGCGTGCTTGAGTCGGGGATCAATTCTTCGAGAAAGGCATCAAGACTCATTCGCGCCCGGCGGTCAACCTCACGCAATGCAAAGCCGAGCGGCGACAGCGGTTCGTTACTGTCGAAGTAATCCGCCGCCGCCGCGATCGCGCGCAGGGCATCGTCGCGCCGGGTGATCTTGCCAAGCACCATCGGCCCGCCCGCCGCCCCCGCGCCCGTCGCCCCGCCCGCCGCTGCCGGCGCATCGCCCGCCGTCGCGTCCGCCGCCGCCTCGGCCACTTCGATGGCGTCCTCGGGCAGCTTCTTGATCAGCGAATCGAGCCATTCGCGCATGTTGCGCAGCTCGTCGGACACCCGCGATGCCGATGGAAAGCGCGGCTTGGTGCGTTCCGAAACATAGGCGATCGTCCGCCGCCACGCCGCCTCCGACGCCGCGATCCGGTCCGCCGTCGCCTGCAGCGTGCGCCGCGAAATCCGCCGCGCCGTGGCATCGGCGGCGTCGAGCGCGTCCTGCGCCTCCTGGTTGCGGCCGCTGCGCTGTTCCGCGGTTCCCGATGTCGAGCCGCCGAGCAAGGCATCCGCGGTGACCCGGTCGAGGTAGCGCAATTCGCTGCCGCCGTCGCTGCCCAGCGGCATGCGGCGCAGCGCCATGATCAGCGTGCCGTCCTTGTCGCCGCCGCCACCCGACAGGCCCGACAGCGGCTGGAAGCGCGCCTCGATGCCGTCCTCCTCGTCCTCGACCGGATAAAGGCCCTGTTCCCAATAGGTCTCGACCAGATTGGCGAGCAGCGTCATCGCCGCTTCCAGCCCCGGCGGCCCGTCGAGCCGCACCGCGGCCTCGATCAGGATCGCCATCGGCTCCAGATCCTTGGAATAGCTTGCCAGATATTCGCGCGCGGTGTCGCCGAGCTGGTCCCAGCTCCAGTTTTCCGAATCGGCCGCGTCCTCGCCCATGGCGGCGCGCTGTTCGGCCCGGAATATCGATTTGCGCTGGAACCGGATCTCGCGGAACAGCTCGCCGGCGGCGCCCTCGTCCTCGCGCCCGTCCACGCCGACGGGCGTGTCGGCCGATTCGATCGCCGCCAACACCGATGCGCCATCATCGTCACCGATGATCACAATCTGCCCCCGAATCCGCGCCGCGCCCATTGTGGCGAGCGCGGCGGCAAGATGCGACTTTTGTTTGGAAATGCAAACCGGAATATGCGCATACCGAAACATTATCCTGGAGGCACGATTTCGATGGGCCAGCCGGCATCGCGAATCACCGACATGCACGCCTGCCCGGCGTTCACCGGGCCCGTGCCCCATGTCGGCGGCCCGATCTCCGGCCCCTGCGTGCCGACGGTGCTGATCGGCGGCCTGCCGGCGTCGCACATGGGCGACATGTGCGTCTGTGTCGGCCCGCCCGATTCGATCATCAAGGCCAGCATGACCGTGCTGACCGGCAGCGCCGGCGCCGTCCGCATGGGCGACCAGACCGCCCATGGCGGCGTCATCGTGCTGGGCTTCCCGACGGTGCTGATCGGCGGCTGACGGCAACTGGCGCTCCCCGGGCGCCCGTGCGACGCTGGGCCATGGCCGACACGCTCCCGATCATCGACATGGCCGCGCTGTTCGGCACCGACACCGCCGCCCGCCGCCATGTCGCCACGGCGATCGACAGCGCCTGCCGCGACCGTGGCTTCTTCTACCTGACCGGCCACGGCATCGCGCCGTCCGCCTTTGCGGCGATCGAAGCCGCCGCCCATGATTTCTTCGACCGGCCCGCCGCCGACAAGGCCCGCATCGCGATGCGCCATGGCGGCCGCGCCTGGCGCGGCTGGTTCCCGCTGCACGGCGAGCTGACCTCGGGGCAGCCCGACGGCAAGGAAGGCCTCTACCTCGGCGAGGACCTTGGCCCCGACGATCCGCGCGTCGCCGCCGGCTGGCCGCTGCACGGCGCCAATCTCTGGCCCGCCACCGTGCCGGCGCTGCGCCCCGCCGTCGAAAGCTGGATGGCCGGCGCCGCCCGCGCCGCCCATGCGCTCGCCGCTGGCATGGCGCTGGCGCTGGACCTGCCGGCCGACCATTTCGCCCGACGCTACACCGCTTCGCCGACGCTGCTGTTCCGCATCTTCCGCTACCCGCCGGGCGAAACCGGCTTCGGCGTCGGCGAGCACACCGACTATGGTTTCCTCACCCTCCTCGCCCAGGATCGCCACGGCGGGCTCGAGGTGCGCACCCCCGGCGGCTGGCTCGCGGCGCCGCCGATCCCGGGCGCGCTGGTCGTCAACATCGGCGACATGCTCGACCGGCTGACCGGCGGTGTCTGGCGATCGACCCCGCACCGGGTCGTCAACGGCTCGGGGCAGCAGCGCCTGTCCTGGCCGCTGTTCTTCGACCCCGCCTTCGATGCCGTCGTCGAGCCCCTGCCCGGCTTTGCCCCGCGCACCGACCATGGCCGCTGGGACGGCGCCAGCGTCCACGCCCCGATGGGCCGCTACGGCGACTATCTGCTCGGCAAGGTCGGCAAGGTTTTCCCGGAACTGTCGGCGACGGCGCTCTAGGGCGCACTCGACTTTGGCGTCGTCCGGCGGAATGATGCGCGCAAAGGGTCGCAAAGGCCCGAGGGGGAAGATCATGACAATCGCCGCAGCACTCGCCGATGCCATCGCCGCCAACGGCATCCCGGGCGCCGTCGCCATGGTCGGGGACCGGCAGGGTGTGCGCGAGACCGTCGCCATCGGCCATCGCGGCGACGGCACGCCGATGACACCCGACACGGTGTTCCAGCTCGCCTCGATGACCAAGGCGATCGTGTCGGTGGCGGCGATGCAGCTGGTCGAACAGGGCAAGCTGGCCCTCGACGCGCCGCTTGCCGACCTGGTGCCCGGCCTTGCCGACCCCCTTGTCATCACCGGCTTCGGCGACGACGGCAAGGTCGCGACCCGCCCTGCCGCCCGGCCGGTCACGCTCCGCCACCTGCTCACCCACACCTCGGGCTTCGGTTATGATTTCGTCCATGCCGACATGGCGCGGGCCCGCGGCGCGGCGCCGGTGCCGGGCACGCTCGCCAGCCTCGCCTCGCCGCTGCTGTTCGATCCCGGCGACGGCTGGGCCTATGGCATCAGCACCGATTGGGCCGGGCTGGCGGTGGAGGCGGCGAGCGGCCAGCGGCTGGACGCCTATATCGCCGACCATGTCACCGGGCCGCTCGGCATGGCCGACACGCATTTCCACCTCGAAAAGGCCGACAAGGCCCGGCTGTCCGGCAACATGGCGCGCGGCGAGGACGGCGGCCTGGTGCCCTTCCCGATCAACATCGGCGGCGGCGCCGGCGAGTTCATTTCCGGCGGTGGCGGCATGCTCGGCACCGCGAGCGACTATATGCGCTTTGTCCGCATGCTGCTGAACGGCGGCAGCCTCGATGGCGTCACCATCCTGCAGGCCGCGACGGTCGCCGAGATGATGCGCAACCAGATCGGCACCTTGCGCGCCGGCGTCATGGAAACCACGATGCCGGCGCTCAGCGCGCGGGTCGAATGGTTCCCGGAAATGCGCGCCGGCTGGGGCCTCGGGTTCCTGATCAACCCCGAGCCCGGCGGCGACGGCCGCGCCGCCGGCAGCTGCGCCTGGGCCGGCATCTGCAATACCTATTTCTGGATCGACCCGGCCAGCGACGTTGCCGCGGTACTGCTGATGCAGCTCCTCCCTTTCGCCGACCCGGCCGCCCTGGCGACGCTGTCGGCGTTCGAGCGTGCGGTCTATGACGCTTAACTGTCATCCCGGCGCAGGCCGGGACCCATGAACCACAAGTTCTCCGTGGCTGGCGCTCGCGCAGGCAAAATCGTGGTTTATGGGTCCCGGCCTTCGCCGGGATGACTGACCGCCAAAACCCCTCAATCATCCGGCGCCGCACTGCTGTCGTGCGCCGGATCATCATCCTCGCTACGCGGCAGCGGCCGCAGATCCTCGGGTTCCGGATCGCCGCCCGCAGGGTCGGGGTTCTCGCCGATCGGCCGATAGGGCTTGCGCGGGTCCATCCCCTCGCAACGCCCCAGCCGCCCGCGGGTTCAGCGCAGCAGCAGGATCGGCGCCAGCGTGCCGGCGATCAGCATCACCACCGCCACCCGCCGCGTCGACCGCATGTTGAGCGCGATCGCCGCCCCCAGCAGCGCCGACAGACCGAGCGCCAGCGCCAGCGCCGCGGTAAAGATCTTCATCGGCAGCGCCCTGGCCTTTTTCGCGGCGCGTTCGGCCGCAACCACCGGATCGACCGGCGGCTTGGGCTTGGCCGCAGGCTTCTCGGCTTCCGGCTCCAGCTTGGCCTGGTCGATATGGACGCTGGCCATCCACGCCATCCACACCGGCGGCGGTGCGCCATCCCAGCCGCTCGCCTGCTGCAACCGGAAGGCCTGCAGGCCCCCCGAAATCGCGAAGAACAGGATCGCCGGCGCAAAGAACACGCCGATATACAGGTGGACCTGCCGCAGTTTCCGCATCGCCTGGGCGTTCATTCCGTCTCCAATCGCATGCGGATCGACGCGGCATGCGCCGCCAGTCCCTCGACATCGGCGATCGCCGCCCCCGCCGGGCCGATCGCCGCCAGGCCCTGCGGCCCGCAATCGAGAAACGTTGTCCGTTTCATGAAATCCACAACGCTGAGCCCAGAGGCAAAGCGCGCCCGGCGCCCGGTCGGCAATACGTGATTCGGCCCGGCGAGATAATCGCCCGCCGCTTCCGGCGTGTGGCGCCCCAGGAACACCGACCCGGCGTGG
Source organism: Sandarakinorhabdus sp. DWP1-3-1 (assembly GCF_049896705.1). Taxonomy (NCBI): domain Bacteria; kingdom Pseudomonadati; phylum Pseudomonadota; class Alphaproteobacteria; order Sphingomonadales; family Sphingosinicellaceae; genus Sandarakinorhabdus; species Sandarakinorhabdus sp. DWP1-3-1. The sequence goes on from NZ_JAFCUV010000001.1 coordinate 1,740,162, forward strand.
CGCATGCGGGCGAACAGCGCGTTCGGATCATCGATCATCAGCTCGACATGCTCGGCCGCCAGCGCATCGAGCAACGGCAGCGCGGCGTCGAGATCGGGCAGCACGACGATGACGCCGAAATCCTGCCAGCTTTGCCGCGCCACTTTCCCGGTGACCAGCGTCGCCAGCTGTCGCTCGACCGCCGCCGCCACCGCATCGGCCTCGGCGGCGCTGGTCGTCAGCAGGATCGACTGCGCTACCGGGTCATGCTCGGCCTGGGCCAGCAGGTCGGCGGCGATCCAGTCGGGGTTCGACTTGCCGTCGCTGACGATGACGACCTCCGACGGCCCGGCGATCATGTCGATGCCGACGACGCCGTACAGCTGGCGCTTGGCCTCCGCGACCCAGGCGTTGCCGGGGCCGGTGATGACATCGACGCGGGGGATACGCGCCGTGCCCAGCGCCAGCGCCGCCACCGCCTGGGCGCCGCCGATGCGGAATACGCGGGTCACGCCGGCCAGCCGCGCCGCCGCCAGCACCAGCGGATTGGCGGCACCGCCCGGCGTCGGCGTCACCATCACCAGCCGCTCGACCCCGGCGACGACCGCCGGAATCGCATTCATCAGCACCGATGACGGATAGGCGGCGCGCCCGCCCGGCACGTACAGCCCGGCGGCCTCGACCGCGCTCCAGCGCACGCCGGTGCGCACGCCGGCGGCATCGGTGGCATCGTTGTCGGTCGGCCGCTGGCGCAGATGGAAATCGCGGATGCGCGTGGCGGCAAGATCGAGCGCGGCGCGCAACTCCGGCGCCAGTCCGGCCACGGCAGCATCGAGCTCGGCCAGCGGAATTTCCCAGCCCGCGGCATCGAGATCGACCCGGTCGAACTTGGCGGTCAGCTCGGCGACGGCGACATCGCCGCGCGCCCGCACATCGGCGATGATGCGCGAAACATCGGCCGACACATCGGCATCGCTGTCGCGCCGGGCATCGACCAGCGCCGCAAACGCCGCCCCGAACCCCGGATCGCCGGCATCAAGCCGCTGCGGCATCGACATTCTCGACCAATGAGCGAATGGCATCGACCAGCGGCACCACCGCCGGATGCGTCTTGAACGCGGCGCGATTGACGATCAGCCGTGACGACACCTGGGCGATGACATCGGTCTCGATCAGGCCGTTCTCGGCCAGCGTCTTGCCCGTCGACACCAGGTCGACGATCCGCCCGGCCAGCCCGCAGATCGGCGCCAGCTCCATCGCACCATTCAGCTTGATGACCTCCGCCTGGATGCCCTGCGCGGCGAAATGCCGGCGGGTGATGCCGGGGTATTTGGTGGCGACGCGGACATGGCTGAGCGTGCGGATGTCCTCCACCAGCGCCGCGGGCTGCGCCACCGACAGCCGGCAATGGCCGATGCCGAGGTCGACCGGCGCGTACAGCTCCGAAAAGGCGAACTCCATCAGCACGTCGTTGCCGGCAATGCCGATCTCCGCCGCGCCGAACGCCACGAAGGTCGCCGCATCGAACGACCGCACCCGGATGATCCGCACATCCGCCCGGCTCGTCTCGAACATCAGCTTGCGCGAACTGTCGTCCGAAAAATCCGGCTCCGGCACGATCCCGATGCGCGCCAGCAACGGCAACGCCTCCTTCAGGATACGGCCCTTGGGCAGGGCGAGGGTCAGCGGCTTCGTCATGATTGCGCGCGGCTTAGCCCGCGCCGCGCGAAAACGCCAATCCCTGCGGCTATTTCACCGGACTGGTCGGTTCCAGCACGGCCACGGCCGCCGCCGGATCGGGCGGATTATGCTTTTCAAGGAACGCCGTCAGCGCGTCCAGCATGGCGATCCGCGTTGCCGGGCGCGACAACCAGTGATCTTCGGACGGCAGCACCACCATGTCGACAGGCTTGCCCGCGGCCTTCATGGCGCTCGCCATGAAATTGCTCTGCTCCATCGGCACGACGGTATCGTCCTTGCCGTGGATCAACTGCAACGGTACGTCGACCTTTCCCGCCAGCCGCGCCGGCGACCAGGCGTCGATGCTGGCATCGTCGACCGACCTCGCCCCCATGAAGCGCTGCCAGTAACGGACGGTCGGATTTCGCGAATTGCCGGCATCGCTGGTTTCGCGCTTCAGCATGCGCCGCAGGTCGGATACGCCGGCGATCGAAGACGCACAGCGATAGACATTCTGTTCGACCGTAACGCCGGCCAGCGCCGCATAGCCGCCATAGCTGGCGCCGACGATGCAGACACGCTTCGGGTCGATGGTGCCCAGCCCGGCCAGGTGGCGGACGCCGTCCGAGACATCGCTCTGCATCTTGCGGCCCCATTGGCCAAAGCCGGCAGCGCGGAAACTGGCGCCGTATCCGGTCGAGCCGCGGAACTGGGGCTGCAAGACGGCATAGCCGCGGCTCGCCAGCGCCTGTGCCCACCAGTCGAACCCCGGGCTGTCATGCGATGCCGGCCCACCATGCGGCAGCGCGATCAGCGGCAGCTGCCTGGGTGTCCGGCCCGGCGGCAAAGTCAGATAGGCCGGGATGGCGGTGCCGTCGGCAGCCTTGTAGGTCAGCGTCTGCACCGTGCCGAAATCGCGGGGTTCGACCCGGGCATAGCGCTGGCTCAGCAGCCCGGCGGTCTTGGCCTTGCGATCGATCACATAGATCGCATCGCCGGACGTCGGCCCGAACACCTCCACCACGACGATACTGCGGTCGCTGCTCCAGTCGACGAGCTGGACGAGCTCGTCCTTGAAGCTGCGACTGATCGATCGCCACAGCTTCTGATCGTCGGGATTGAAAAATTCATAGCTGACCTGGCCCAACCCTTCATCGACGACGCCGATCGGCTGCTGCCCGACGCGATCGCGTACAAGACCGTCGCCAAAGGCCCTGCCGAGCGGCTGCGACCACCCCCCATCGGCGAGCGCCACTTCGTGCACTTCATATTCGCCGCTCTTGCTCGTGCCGAGAAGGATCGTGCCGGGTGTCCGCCCCGCGCCGGCGAGATAGGGCGTGTCGATCGTCGCGGTCTCGCGGTACAGTTCCTTCCAGAAACCATCACGGCGGACCATCAGCCGCCAGACGCCGGTGACCCGGTCATAATCGGCGCGCGCCACCGACTTGCCGTCGTCGCCGATGATCCAGTCACCGGTGCCGGGAACGCCGACCTCGGCGACTGTCGTGCGCCCGGTTGCAGGATCGATGCGGAACAGCGTGGCGTTCATCGTCGAACCCGTCGTCGACCAGCCTTGGACAATCAGCTGCGGTCGACCGTCGATAACCCTGATGCTCGGCGCTCCGGCGATGAAGTTGCCCGCCAGCTTGATATTCTCCATCAGCCGCCGCCAGCTGCCGGTGCTCAGGTCGTACATCAGCATCAGGAAAAGTTCGTTGCGACTTGCGAACATGAAATCTTCGCTGCGGATCTTCGTCGTCTGCGAGATGGTCAGCACGATGCGGTCATTGTCGGCCCATTGCAGGGCGCGCATCTTGTAATCCCGTGCCGGGCTGGCCAGCAGCAGCTTGTTGGTCGCCAGTTCGCGGATCTGCACCTCGGACCCGCTGGCGGCGCCGACGATTGCCGCCCAGCGCTTGCCGTCCGGCGAGACCGAAATGTCGCCGATGGTCGGAAGCTGCCCGAAGGCATCGATCGGCGGAGCCGCCGCGGTCGCAACCGCGCCGTTGACCGCAAGCCAGACGAACATCGCACGCACTATCGACAAAATCACGAATTGCCCCCGGTTCAATTTCATTATTGCAGCGTTATCGTCTTCCGCAAGGGCCGACACGGCGACGCGATCAGGCCTTCCGGCAATTCCTGTTCGATCATCGATTCCGGCGGACGGCGCTGCATTACTTCGCCGGATTATGCTTCTCCAGGAACGCCACCGTCGCCTCCAGCATCTGCACCCGTGTCGGCCCGCGCGACAGCCAATGGTCCTCCGCCGCCAGCGTCACCAGCTCGACATCGCCGCCGGCCAGGGCGATGTGCGATACCGACGGCAGTCGCCCATAGGCGGCGACCGGCAACTCGGCGGCCAAGGCCGCGTTGCCGGGCAGCAAACCCACGGACGCGGCTATGCCCAGCACCAGCGCGCGCGAAATCACCACAAGAAGAACCGGCCCCCCGAAATCATGTCCCCGTGATCATCGTCGCAGCGCGCCGGCGCCTGTCAAGTCACTGCGATTGCGGGCCCACGCAGCAGCTTCACGATTGCCGAGAAATCCTGCCCGCCGCCGCCGTTGTTGGCGAACAGCTGGTACAGCGCCTCCGCCTGCGCGCCCATCGGCACGCTGGCACCCGCCGTCGTCGCCGCCGCGACCGCCAGTTTCAGGTCCTTCAGCATCAGTGCCGCGGCGAACCCCCCCTGGTAATCGCGGTTGGCCGGGGATGTCGGCACCGGGCCGGGCACGGGGCAATAGCTGGTCATCGACCAGGACTGCCCGCTCGCCCTCGACGAGATGTCGAAAAAGGTCTGCGCGTCGAGGCCCAGTTTCTCGGCGAGCACGAACGCCTCCGCCGTGGCGACCATCGTCGCGCCCAGGATCATGTTGTTGCAGATCTTGGCGGCCTGGCCCATGCCCGCGCCGCCGGCGTGGATGACCGCCTTGCCCATGGCGTCGAGGATCGGCTTGGCGGCCGCGAACGCCGCATCGGGACCGCCGACCATGAAGGTCAACGTACCGCCATCAGCCGCCGCCGTGCCGCCCGACACCGGCGCATCGACCATCGCCAGGCCGCGCTGCGCCGCCGCCTCGCCGACCGACTTGGCCGTGGCGACGTCGATGGTCGAACAATCGATCAGGATGGCGTGCGGCGCCGCGGCGGCGAACAGATCGCCCTCATAGGCGGCGCGGACGTGCGCGCCGGCGGGCAGCATGGTGACGATGGCATCGGCCCCGTCCGCAGCCTCCGCAGCGCTGGCGACGGCAGTGCAGCCATTGGCAACGGCCCGCGCCACCGCATCGGCGCTGAGGTCGAAGGCGCGGACGGCGTGCCCGGCCTTGGCCAGGTTGGCGGCCATGCCGCCGCCCATGTTGCCGACCCCGATGAATGCGATCGTTGGCATTGCCTGCTTCCTTTTCGTCATCCCGGGCTTGACCCGGGACCCAGTTTTTTCCTTGAGCGCCGGCGAAGGATAACTGGGTCCCGGGTCAAGCCCGGGTTGACAGTAATCTTCGCCTGACCGCGCTACTTCCCCGTCCACACCCCCGGCCGCTTGGCGACAAACGCCGCCATGCCTTCCTTCTGGTCGGCAGAGCCGAACAGCCCATGGAACAGCCGCCGCTCGAAGCGCACCCCCGCCGACAGCGGCATCTCGAACGCCGCATCGATCTGTTCCTTGACCGCCAGCACCGCCAGCGGCGCCATTGCCGCAATCGCGGCGGCGGTCTTCAGGGCCTCCTCGACAAGGGTCGCCGCCGGCACCACCCGCGCCACCAGCCCCGACCGCTCCGCCTCGGCGGCGTCCATCATCCGCCCGGTCAGGCACATCTCCATGGCCTTGGCCTTGCCGATCGCCCGCACCAGCCGCTGCGATCCACCCATGCCCGGCGTCACCGCCAGCTTGATCTCCGGCTGGCCGAACCTGGCGTTGTCGCCGGCAATGATGAAATCCGCCATCATGGCGAGCTCGCAACCGCCGCCCAGCGCAAAGCCATTGACCGCGGCGATGAAGGGCTTGCGCGTGCCGGTCACCTTCTCATAACCGGCAAAGAAATTCGCGCCGTACATGTCGGCGAACGACTGTTCCGACATTTCCTTGATGTCGGCGCCGGCGGCAAAGGCCTTTTCACTCCCGGTCAGGACGAGGCAGCGCTGCGCCGGATCGGCATCATAGGCGGCAAACACCGCGATCAGGTCAGCCAGAGTCTGACTGTTGAGCGCGTTCAGCGCCTGCGGCCGGTTGAGCCGCACCAGCGTGACGGCGTCATGATGCTCGATGAGCAGAGTTTCATAGGTCATGCGAAAATCCCTCTACCCATCAGCTCCATTCTACCCCATCGTCGGAATGACGAACGCGCTTCCCGCATCCCCCACGCCGCCATCCGGCCAGCGCCCGGTCATCGTCTTGCGCTTCGTCCAGAACTGCACGCCCTCCATGCCATGCTGGCCGATGTCGCCAAAGGCGCTGCGCTTCCAGCCGCCGAAGCTGTGGTACGCCACCGGCACCGGGATCGGCACGTTGATGCCGACCATGCCGACATTGACCCGGGCGGCGAATTCGCGCGCCGCATGGCCGTTCCGGGTGAATATGGCGACGCCATTACCATACTGGTGCGCCGACGGCAGCCGCACCGCCTCCTCGAAATCGGCGGCGCGGACGATCTGCAGCACGGGGCCGAAAATCTCCTCCTCGTACGACTTCATGCCTGGCTTCACATGGTCGAACAGCGTCGGCCCGACGAACCAGCCGCCCTCATGCCCCTGCAGGCTATAGCCGCGGCCATCGACGACCAGCTCGGCGCCTTCGTCGACGCCCATCTGGATATAGTCCTCGATCCGCGCCTTGTGCGCGGCGCTGACCACCGGGCCGTAATCCGCTTCGGGATCGGTCGACACGCCCAGCCGCAGCTTGGCGATCGCCGGCAGCAGCTTGGCGCGCAGCCGCTCGGCGGTGTCCTCGCCGACCGGCACCACCACCGGCAGCGCCATGCAGCGTTCACCGGCCGAGCCGAACGCCGCGCCGGCCAGGTCGCGCACCACGGCGTCGAGGTCGGCATCGGGCATCACCACGCCATGGTTCTTGGCGCCGCCCATCGCCTGCACCCGCTTCCCGTTCGCGGTGCCGCGGCTGTAGATGTAATGCGCCACGTCCGACGAGCCGACAAAGCTGATCGCCGCGATGTCGGGATTGTCGATGATCGCGTCGACCATCTCCTTGTCGCCGTTGACCACCGCGAACACGCCATCGGGCAGCCCGGCCTGTTTGAACAATGCGCCCAGCCGCACCGGCAGCGTCGGGTCGCGCTCCGACGGCTTCAGGATGAAGGCGTTGCCCGTCGCGATGGCGACGCCGGCCATCCACATCGGGATCATCGCCGGGAAATTGAACGGCGTGATGCCGGCGCCGATGCCGAGCGGCTGGCGATGGCTCCAGATGTCGATGCCGGGGCCGGCGCCATGGGTGTACTCACCCTTCATCACATGCGGTATGCCGCAGCAGAATTCGATGACCTCCAGCCCCCGCTGGATATCACCCTTCGAATCGGCCAGCACCTTGCCGTGTTCGGACGACAGGATGCGCGCCAGATCGTCGATCTCGGCCTCGACCAGCTCCTTGAAGCGGAACATCACCCGCGCCCGGCGCTGCGGATTGGTCGCCGCCCAGCCCGGCTGCGCCGCCCTGGCCGCCGCCACCGCCGCATCGAGGGTCGTGGCGCTGCCCAGCCGGACCTGGGCCTGCACCTTGCCCGAATTGGGATCATAGACATCGCTGCTGCGGGCGCCGTCGGAAACCGACTGGCCGCCGATGTAATGGTCGATGATGCGCATGGGAAAACTCGCCTTCTTGCGTCGTGTCCCGCTGCCATAAACGCACGGCCGACGCCGTTCTACCTGCGACTTTGCGGAAAAATGCCCGCTCAGGCGCAGGCGAGGTGGGCGCAGTCGGCCGCCCCGGTTTCGACCTGGATGGTCGCATGGCCGATGCCGAAGCGATGCTCCAGGTCGTGCGCCAGCGTCGCCAGCGCCACATCGCCGGGGTGGCCATCGGGCATCACCAGATGCGCCGTCAGTGCCGTATCGGTGGTGCCCATCGCCCAGATATGCAGGTCGTGGACCGTCGCGACGCCCGGCCGGCCCTTCAGGAACGCCGCCACATCGGCCGATTCGATGCCGTCGGGTACCGCATCCAGTGCCATCGCCACCGATTCGCGCAGCAGCCCCCAGGTGCCGCGCAAGATGACCGCGACGACGACCAGGCTCAGCGCCGGGTCGATCCAGTTCAGCCCGGTCCGCAGGATCAGAAAGCCCGACACCACCACCGCCGCCGAAATCCCGGCGTCCGCCAGCATGTGCAGATAGGCGCCGCGAATATTGACGTCGCCTTTCCGCCCCCGCGCGAACAGCCAGGCGGTAAAGCCGTTGATCACGATCCCCACCGCCGCCACCGCCATCACCGTGCCGCCCGGCACCGGCTGCGGCGCCAGCAGGCGGTGGCCGGCCTCCGCCGCGATCGCCCCGCAGGCCAGCACCAGCACGATGCCGTTGGCCAGCGCGGCGAGGATACCCGACCGCTTGAGGCCATAGGTGAAGCGCGCACTCGGCGGCCGCGCCGACAGGTGCAAGCCGCCCCAGGCCAGGGCCAGCCCCAGCACGTCGGAAAGATTGTGACCGGCATCGGCGAGCAGCGCCATCGATCCGGTGATGACGCCGTACGCCGCCTCGATGGCGACATAGGCGAGGTTGATGGTGATGCCGATGGCGAAGGCGCGGCCGAAGCCGCCCGCCGGGGGGGCGTGGTGGTGGTGGTCGTGGTGGGCGTGGTCGTGGGCGGACATCGTGGGGTGTTTAGCACGGCGCGCGGTTTGTTACAGCGCAGCCGGCGGCGGAGCCGCCGACTCTGCGAAGGATTGTTGTAGAAACGGGTTGCGGGCAAAGCCCGCGCGTCGGACGGGTTCGGCCGATGATATCGGCCGAACCGCCGGCCGGCCTTGCGCGAGTCTGGGTGCAAGCTGCGCTTGCCGCTCCAGCCGCGCAGCGGCTGGAGCGGGCGAAGGGATTCGAACCCTCGACTTCAACCTTGGCAAGGTTGCGCTCTACCCCTGAGCTACGCCCGCTCGACCGCAGGTTCGACTGGCGAACCTCGTGGCGAGCGGCGCGGTTAGCACCGGCACCGCCGCCGATGCAAGCGCAATCCGGCAAACCGGTCGCAAAAATCCGTTGCAACCCCGTTCACAGCCGACGGTTAATCATCAGACCGGGCCGGTCGTGCTCGCCTGCGGCAAACCTCGGGGTTGGCAAAATCGACGCCATCACCCCATATGGCCGCGATAACTGCAGGGAATTCGCACTTGGCCAGCCTCGCCACCGCCGCCACCGAAAAGGCCAGCATCGAAGCGTTCCGCCGCGATGTCATCGATGCGTCGAAGGACGCGCTGGTGCTCGTCGATTTCTGGGCCGAATGGTGCGGCCCGTGCAAGACGCTGACGCCGCTGCTCGAACGCGTCGTCGCCGCCCATGCGCCGCGTGTGAAGCTGGTCAAGATCGACGTCGACAAGAACCAGACCCTCGCCAGCCAGTTCCGCATCCAGTCGATCCCCACCGTCTATGCCTTCCTCGCCGGCCAGCCCGTCGACGGCTTCCAGGGTGCGCTCGGCGAACGTGAACTCAACGCCTTCATCGATCGCCTGCTCGCCGGCGCCCCACCGGCACCGGGTGAAGCCGATGCCGAGGCCGAGATCGCCGCGCTGGTCGAAGCCGCCGACGCCGCCATGGCCGCCGGCGCCATCGAGGATGCCATCGCCATGCTCGCCGCGCTCACCCGGGAATTGCCGGAGCGCGAGTATCTCGCCGGCAAATACGCCCTGGCGCTGATCGCCGGCGACCAGACCGACGCCGCCGCGACGGCCCTCGATGGCGTCCCCGCCGAATCGAAGGATGCCGACGTCGTCCGCGCCCGCGCCGCCGTGGCGCTCGCCGCCGAAGCCGTGCCGGTCGACGACCTCGCCGGGCTGATGGCGGAAGTCGACGCCAGTCCCGACGATCACGGCAAGCGTTTCGACCTCGCCGGCGCGCTGCTCGCCCGCGGCGATCGCGATGCCGCCGCCGATGCCCTGCTCGCCATCATCGCCGCCGATCGCGGCTGGAACGAAGGCGCCGCCCGCACGACGCTCCTCAAGATGTTCGAAGCGACCGGCCTCGACGATGCCTGGAGCATCCGCACCCGGGCGCGCCTGCGATCGATATTGTTCTCATGATCCGCCCCGATCCCCTGCCCGCCGCCGTGCCGGTGTTCCCGCTGTCGGGCGCGCTGCTGCTGCCGCGCGGGGTCCTGCCGCTCAACATCTTCGAGCCGCGCTACCTGGCGATGGTCAAGGACGCGATGGCCGCCACCGGCGCCGCCAACCGCATCATCGGCATCATCCAGCCCCGCGCCGAAGGCGCCGCTGGAAGTCGCTTCGACGGTGACCCGCCGCCGCTCTACGATGTCGGCTGCCTCGGCCGCATCAGCGATTTCCGCGAAACCGACGACGGCCGCATGCTGATCGCGCTGACCGGCATCTCGCGCTTCCGCATCCAGGCCGAGCTCGATCGCAGCACCCTCTATCGCCAGGTCATGGCCGATTACGACGGCTTCGGCGAGGATCGCGAGGAGCCTGAACCCCTCGCCGCCGCCGCCCGCGCCGGGCTGGAAGATGTGCTGCGCGTCTATCTCGACGCCCAGGGCCTCAGCGCCGACTGGGAGGCGGTGACGTCGGCCGACGACGAATCGCTGGTGACGACGCTGGCCAGCGTCTGCCCGTTCGACCCGGCCGAGAAACAGGCGCTGCTGGAGGCCGATGACCTCGCCGACCGCGCCGGCACGCTGACGGCGCTGATGACGTTCGCGCAGGGGACGGGCGGCGGCGATCGCCCGACGCTGCAGTGATCGACCCGAAACTCCTCGCCATCCTCGTCTGCCCGATGACCCGCATCCCGCTGCGCCTCGACGAGGCTGCACAGGAACTCGTCGCCGACCGCGCCGGCCTCGCCTATCCGATCCGCGACGGCGTGCCGATCCTGCTGATCGAGGAAGCCCGCGAATTCACGCCGGTCGAGGACTGAACCCCCTCTCCCGCCTGGGGAAGGGCGAGAGGCGCGTCAGCGCTCCGTGTGGGGGTGTACCCGACCGGCAAACGGAGGACACCCTCACCCGCTCGCGTCGCCAGTCGCCTCTCCCGCAAGCGGGAGAGGGATCACCCGAACGCCAACCCCTCGAACCGCCCCGACTCCCGCCATTTCGCGATATGGCGAAAGAACGCCAGCGCCCCGCCCGGATGCCCGACCGCGTACGCCGCCTCCGGCCCGCGCTCCTTACCTTCGTTGTTATAATACCCAGGCGTGCAATCCGGCCCGCCGATCATCATCCCCGGCCCCGTCATCAGCAGCTCGACCCACGCCGCCTGCGCCTCCGGCGTCGCATCGACCCGCGTCAGCCCGTTATCGACGGCATGCCGCACGATGCTGGCGATCGTCGTCCCGGCGTCCGTCCAGTTGTGCGGCACGTTGACGACATAGTTCGCCGCCTGTGCGAACTGCACGATGAAGGCATTGGGAAAGCCATGGACGTGCAGCCCGTGCAGCGTCCGCATGCCCTGCCCCCAGGCCTCCGACAGCTTCCGCCCGCCGACGCCGGTGATGTCGAAGCCGGCGCGGCGGGTGTGATCGGTGCCGACCTCGAATCCCGAGGCATAGATGATGCAGTCGACCGCATATTCGACCCCGCCGACGACGAAGCCGGTCTCGGTGATCCGCTCGACCCCCTGACCGTCGGTATCGACCAGATGCGTGCCGGGTTCGTTGAACGCCTGCAGATAGGCGTCGTGAAAGCACGGCCGCTTGCACAATTGCCGGTACCAGGCCTTCAATTTCTCGGCCGTCCCGGGGTCGGCGACCAGGCTTTCGGCCCGCGCCCGGATCTCCGACATCTTCTCGAAATCGGCATCCTCGAACGCCGCCAGCATGTTCTGCGGCGTCATTTCCGCCGGCGGCAGCTGCATGATGCGGCTGCGGATGCGCTTCGACAGGTCGGTCCAGCCGTCCTGCACCCAGTCCTCGCTGGCCCCGCCCATGCCGACATTGCCGGCAAAGTTCTCCAGCCAGCGCTGCTGCCAGCCCGGCGTCGCGATTCCGTCGAACCAGTCGGGGTCGATCGGTTTGTTGGCGCGGACATCGACCGAAGACGGCGTGCGCTGGACGACATAAAGCGTCTCCGCAGCGCGGGCGAGGTGCGGAACGCATTGCACCGAGGTGGCGCCGGTGCCGATTATCGCGACTTTCTTGTTGATCAGGCGATCAAGAAAAATCCCCCCGGAATCGCGCCCGGGCGCCCCGCCGGTGTACGCGTAATCCCATCGGCTGGTGTGGAAACTATGTCCCTTGAACGTCTTGATTCCCCGGATTCCCGGCAATTTCGGCACGTGCAGCGGCCCCGTCCCCATGCCGATGAAGTCCGCGGTGAAGCGATCGCCGCGATTTGTCGCGATGGTCCACACCCGGCGGCCCTCGTCCCAGGTCATGTTCGTCACTTCGGTGTGGAACAACGCCTTGTCGTAGAGGCCGAAGGTGCGGCCGATCCGCTGCGATTGCTCCAGGATCTCGGGCGCATGGGCGTATTTCTCGGTCGGCCGGTGCCCGGTTTCCTCCAGCAACGGCATGTAGATGATCGACGCCGTGTCGCATTGCGCGCCGGGATAGCGGTTCCAGTACCAGGTGCCGCCGAAATCCCCGCCCTTTTCGATGATGCGGACGTCGCTGATACCGGCCTCGACCAGCCGCGCGCCGGTGCACAGCCCGGCGAAACCGCCGCCGACAAAGGCGAAACGGACATGATCGGTCACCGGCGCGCGTTCGACCACCGGCATGTACGGGTCGTCGAGCAGCCCGGCGAAGGCGCCTTTCAGCTCGACATACTGGTCATTGCCATCGGCGCGCAGCCGCTTGTCGCGCTCGGCGCGGTACCGGGCCTTCAATGCGTCCTTGTCGATTGCCGCGCTTGCCATGCCTGCCCCCCCTGTTTCAGGCCTGACTAGATCAGTTCGCCCGTCAACAAAGCTGGCAGTTTTCCGGTTTCGCCGCGCGCTTCGGCCATGAAACGCGCCTTCAGCGGCGGGATTCGCTCCACGCCGGCAAGGCCAAAGCGCCGGATCGCCGACGGCAGCCGTCCCGGCACCGCGAAAAGCCGGTTCAGACCGTCGGTCACCGCGCTGACCATGGAGTTGTCGAGCCGCCGCCACGCCGAATAACGCCCCAGCACATCGGGGCTCCCGAGGTCCTGGCCGGTCCGCGCCGCATCGACCAGCACCTCCGCCAGCGCCGCCACGTCGCGGAACCCCATGTTGAGGCCCTGCCCGGCAATCGGATGGATGCCGTGCGCGGCATCGCCGACCAGCAGCAGCCGCTGCGCCTCATATGTCGCGGCATGATGAAAGCCCAGCGGCCACACCGCCTGGGGGGCAATCACCTCGATATCACCCATGGTACCATCGACCCGCGCCGCGATCTCGGCGGCCAGGGCCCGCGGCCCGAGCTTCCTCGCCCCCTCCGCGGCACTCGCATCGACCGTCCAGACGATTGCGGTGCGCGGCCGGCCGTCGCCGTGATCGGTCATCGGCAGCAATGCCATGGGCCCGCTGGGGTAGAACATCTCGCACGCGACGTTGCCGTGGGGCACGCTGTGCGCCACCATGGTGACCAGCGCGGCATTGGGGTAGCGCCAGTTGGCCAGCCGGATTCCCGCATCGTCGCGAGTGCGGGAGCGCCGCCCATCGGCCGCGATCGCCAGCGGCGCGGTGAAAATCCGGCCGTCGGCCAGTGTCAGAACCGCCGCAGTCTCGTCGCGGACCAGCGATTTCACCGTCGCCGGCGCCACCAACGTCACCAGCGGTGCCGCCCGCACCTCCCGCAGCAGCCCCATGCGCAGCAACCGGTTCTCGGTCATGATGCCCAGCGGATCGCCCGCTTCACCCGTATCGAAGTGCAGAAACTGCGGCGCGGTGCCGTCGGTGACGCGAATGGCGCGGATCGCGCAACCCTCGGCATCGAGGATATCGCCGATCCCCAGCACCCGCAGCATGCGCGCCGAGGCACTCGCCACCGCGCTGGCGCGCCCGTCGAAGGCCGGCAGCACCGTCGTATCGAGGTCCTGCGCATCGACGACGACACTGGCGACCTCGTGCCGCGCCAGCGCCAGCGCCAGGGTCGAGCCGACCAGGCCCCCGCCGATGATGATGACGTCGGTTCTGACAGGCATGTTCATGGCGCGGACTGTTACCCGAAAGACCCGGGCCCCCCAAGCGGACATGTTGTCCACCGCATATCGCGGCCCGGCGCTTGACCCGTGACTCGCCGTGCTGCATCGTCCGGCGACGTGTTCAAAGCGTGAACACCGCTGGATTTCACAGGGCCGGGGGCGGGAAACTGGCATGGCGACGCGCGCCGCATCGACGATGAACCGGCCGCGGGCAGCCCCCCAGGGCCGCGTGGCGCGGCTGCTGGCTGCCATCAGGACCGCGGTCCGGCGCTTCATCGTGCTCGCCGCGGCGCTGGTGCTGGTGCTGCTTGCCGGCGCGCTTGTCGCCGCGATCCTGACCTGGTCACCGCTCGACCCCTCGTTCAACGCCATCACCGGACGCCTGCCGACCAATGCGCTGGGCAGCGTCGGCAGCCATGTTTCCGACCTGTTGCTGCAGTTGCTGGGCTGGCCGTCGCTGCTGCTGGCGCCGCCGATCGTCGTCGGTGCCCTGCGGCTCGTGCAGCGCCGCGATTTTCCGCTGCGCCGGTGCCTGTTCGCGACCCTCGGCGGCATCCTGGTGCTCGCCGCCGCGGCCGGCGCGCTGATGCTTCCCGGCCTCGGCGCCCCCGCCGGCTTCGGCGGCGTCGTCGGGCTGCTGATGGATCATGTCGCGACCAGTCTCGCCGACACCGCGGCGCTCGACGGCATTCCGGTCGGCACCCTTGCCGGCGTCCTGCTCGCCCCCGTCGGCCTGGCCCTCGCCGCCTATGGCAGCGGCATCGAATTCGCCGATCTGCTGCGCCTGCGCGGCCTTGGCGACCGCGTCGCCGGCCTGTTGCCGCGCCAGGCCGACGACGACGAACCGTTCCTGCCGCGCGAACGCCGCGCGCCAGTCCGCGCCGCGGACGACGAGGAGGACTATCGCGACCCCCAGCCGGCCGCGCCGCAGCGCATCGTCGTCGAGGCCGCGCCCAAGCCCGCCCCCGGCAAGCGCCTGCAAAAGGAACGCCAACCCACACTGGACCTCGGCGACAGCGCCATCCTGCCCAGCCTGTCGCTGCTGCGGCCGCCGCCGACCGGCCCGGCGCGCCGCGTCGACACGGCCAGCCTGGAACAGAATGCCCGGCTGCTCGAAGGCGTACTGGAGGATTTCGGCGTCCGCGGCCGCATCGGGGAGGTGCGCCCCGGGCCTGTCGTCACCATGTACGAGCTGGAACCCGCCCCCGGCATCAAGGCGTCGCGGGTCATCGGCCTTGCCGACGACATCGCCCGGTCGATGTCGGCGCTGTCGGCGCGCGTCGCGGTCGTCCCCGGCAAGAACGTCATCGGCATCGAGTTGCCCAATCAAACCCGCGAAATGGTCAGCCTGTCGGAGCTGCTGGGCTCCCGGGCGTTCGAGGATCGTGGCATCGTGCTGCCGCTGATCCTCGGCAAGGACATCGCCGGCGAACCGGTCATCGCCGATCTCGCCCCCATGCCGCACCTGCTGATCGCCGGCACCACCGGCTCGGGCAAGTCCGTCGGCCTCAACGCCATGATCCTGTCGCTGCTCTACCGGCTCGGCCCGGCGGACTGCCGGATGATCATGATCGATCCCAAGATGCTCGAATTGAAGACCTATGACGGCATCCCGCACCTGCTCGCCCCGGTCGTCACCGATCCGCCCAAGGCGATCCGCGCGCTGAAATGGGCGGTCGAGCAGATGGAGGACCGCTATCGCCAGATGTCGGCGATCAACGTCCGATCCCTGGCCAACTTCAACCAGAAGGTCGCCGAGGCCAAGGCCAGCGGCAAACCCTTCGTCCGCCGCGTCCAGACCGGCTGGGATCCCGACACCCAGGAACCGATCATCGAGGAGGAAGTGCTCGATTTCGACAAGCTGCCGCTGATCGTGGTGGTCGTCGACGAGCTCGCCGACCTGATGATGACCGCCGGCAAGGAGGTCGAATTCCTCATCCAGCGGCTGGCGCAAAAGGCCCGCGCCGCCGGCATCCACCTGATCATGGCGACGCAGCGCCCGTCCGTCGATGTCATCACCGGGGTCATCAAGGCCAATCTGCCGACGCGCATCAGCTTCCAGGTCACCTCCAAGATCGACAGCCGCACCATCCTCGGCGAACAGGGCGCCGAACAGCTGCTCGGCAAGGGCGACATGCTGTGGATGTCGGGCGGCAAGCAGGTGATCCGCGTCCACGGCCCCTTCGTCACCGATGACGAGGTGGAGGCCGTCGCCGACCATTGGCGCCGCCAGGGCATGCCCGCCTATGTCGAGGCCGTCACCGAGGACCCGACCGATATCGACGGCCAATGGGGCCTGGATAACGGCATGGGCGGGGGTGGTGACGGTAAGAGCCGTGCTCCGACCGGTGACGAGGACGCCGACAGCTATGCCCGCGCCATCGAGATCATCGCGGCGGCGCAAAAGGCCTCGACCAGCTATCTCCAGCGCCAGCTGCGCGTCGGCTACAACAACGCCGCGCGGCTGATCGAGCGCATGGAAGCCGATGGATTCGTGTCGAAACCCGACCATGTCGGCCGCCGCGAGGTGCTGATCGACGAGAGCGGCGCCCGGCGATAGGAGAGCGCAGACCATGATCGACAGGCCGCCACTGCTCCGGAACCCGCGCGCCCTCGGCATCGCCGGCGCGACGCTGGCGACGGCGCTGGGCATGGCGGCGATGGCGGCGGCAGGCGCCCCCCGCAGCTATCTCGTCGTCAACGGCGCCGCGCTGGTCATCGGCGTGGCACTGCTGGCGATCCTGGTGCGCAGCCGCGGCGACACGATATCGGGTCCCGCCATGCTGGCAGCGGCGGCGGCCCTGCTGGCAACGGCCCTGTTCGGCACGACGATCGACGACGCGACACGTTGGGCCCGCATCGGCGCCGTGTCGCTGCAGCCCAGCCTGATCCTGCTGCCGCTGCTGGTGCTGGCGTTCGCCCGCGCCCGGGGTGTCGCCGCAACGCTGGCGATGCTGGTCGCGGCGCTGGCGCTGGCGCTGCAGCCCGATCGCGCCATGGCGGCGACGCTGGTTGCCGGCCTCGCCGCGCTGCTGCTGCGGCATCGCGAGCGGCAGGTGGCGCTGGCGTTCGGCGCGGCGCTGGTCGCCTTTGCCGTCACGCTGATCCGGCCTGACACGCTGCCGGCGACGCCCTTTGTCGAACAGGTCCTTGCCGGCGCGCTGGTCTTTTCCCCCCTCGCCGGCGCCGCCGTGCTCGCCGGGGCGGCCCTGCTGCTGCTGCTGCCGGTCCTGGCGCGCGGCGACGGCACGGCACCGGTCTTTGCCGCGGTCTGGCTGGCGATCCTGCTCGCCGCCGTGCTGGGCAACTATCCGACGCCGGTCCTCGGCTATGGTGGCAGCGGCATCATCGGCTATCTGCTCTGCCTCGCGGCGCTGCCGTCGGGTGCCAGATCCCGCGCCGGCGATACGCCTGCGCGCGGCCGGAACAGCCGCAACGGCCGGCCCGACCTGCTGGTGGCAGCACGTTGACGGCAATCCGGGCAGCTAATGCTGTTCACAGCTTGTCGCCGCCGGCGCCCGCTGCGATCGGTTGACCGGAACGATGACAGGGGCCTGACATGCATTATGCCGAGCTCCAGCAGGCCCGGGACGAACTGACCGGCCCCAGCGGCGCCTTCGAGGTGGTCGTGGCCGAGGTGCTCGGCCGCCGCATCCGCACCTTCAGGAACGCGCCGCCGAGCGTCCGCGACGTCTGGCTGTCGACCATGCAGTTCGCCGACCGCCCCTACCTCGTCTATGGCGACGAGCGGCTTAGCTATGCCGAGGCGCATGCCCGGGTCGATGCCGTCGCCGCCTGGCTGGCGGCGCAGGGCGTCGTGCCGGGTGACCGCGTGGCGATCGCCATGCGCAACTACCCCGAATGGATGCTGATCTACTGGGCCTGCGTCTCCTGCGGCATCGCCGTCGTCGGCATGAACGCCTGGTGGACCAGCGCGGAGATGGAGTATGCGTTGGTGGATTCAGCGCCGAAAGTCCTGTTCCTCGACGCCGAGCGGCTGGAGCGGCTCAGCGCCTGCACCGACCTGCCGGGCCCGATGACCCTTGTCGGCGTGCGGCTGCCCGACACGGCAGGCGTCGTCCCCTGGTCGACGGTCGTCGCCCATGACGGCGCCATGCCCGACATCGCCGTCGATCCCGATGCAGACGCCTGCATTTTCTACACCTCGGGCACCACCGGCCACCCCAAGGGCGCCCAGCTGACCCATCGGGGCTGCGTGTCGAACCTCTACAACATGCTCTATGCCGGCGCATCCTCGGCACTCGCCACCCAGCGGGCGACCGGCGTCACGCCCCCGGCCGTCGCGCCCGTCCCCGTCACGCTGATCACGACGCCGCTGTTCCATGTCACCGCCAACAACTGCGGCGCCTATGTCACGACGTCGGTGGGCGGCACCATGGTACTGATGTACCGCTGGGACGCCGGCGAGGCGCTGCGGCTGATCGTGCGCGAGCGGGTGACGGCGATGAGCGGCGTACCGGTGATGGCCCGCGAGCTGATCAACCACCCCGATTTCGCCACGTCCGACACCTCCAGCCTGACGTCACTGGCCGGCGGTGGCGCCCAGGTGCCGCCCGACCTTGTCGAAAAGATCGAGGCCCGGGTGGCGACGGCGCGGCCCGGCACGGGCTATGGCATGACCGAAACCTGCGGGATCATCACCTCCGTCTCCGCCGATTTCTTCGTTGACAAGCCCGACAGCGCCGGCCCAGCGATGCCGACATTCGAGGCGAAATGCGTCGATGACGACGGCAACGCGGTACCGCCGGGCGCCGTCGGGGAGCTTTGGGTCAAGGGATCATCGGTCATCAAGGGCTATATCAACCGCCCCGAGGCCACCGCCGCGTCGATCACCGACGGCTGGCTGCACACCGGCGACATCGCCCGCATCGACGAAGACGGCTTCATCTTCATCGTCGATCGCAAGAAGGACATGGTGCTGCGCGGCGGCGAGAACGTCTATTGCGCCGAGGTCGAGGCCATCGTCTATCGCCATGCCGCGGTCGCCGAATGCTGCGTCTTCGGCGTTCCCGACGAGCGGCTGGGCGAGGACGTCGCCATCGCGATCGTGCTGAAACCCGGCACGACGCTGGCGGAAACCGAGCTTCAGGACCATTGCGCCGCGCTGATCGCCCGCCACAAGGTGCCGCGCCACGTCTGGTTCCTCGATGAACCGCTGCCGCGCAACGCCAGCGGCAAGTTCCTGAAGCGCGAGCTGCGTGACCGGTTGAGCCCGGCGGTGGCGGCCTAGGGTCCGTACTCAATAGGAATGGGCGTCGGGACGGCTCAGAGAAGCCCGGCAGGAGAGAGCGAGTGCAGCCAGATAGCAGAGCTATCTGGCAATCGAGCGAGCGCTCTGCCGGGCTTCTCTGGGTCGCGCTGCGCGTGGTCCGGAGAGGCGAAATGGCGTCGTTGGACAACCTTGCCGGGGGGCCGAAGCCCCGCCAGCGGTCGTCCGCCTAGCCATTTCGCCTCTCCGGATCATCACGACGCCCATTCCTATTGAGTACGGACCCTAACCCCGCAGGAACAGCCCGATTGTCAGCGCGACGCCGATGACGATGATGCCGATCTTCAGCAGCCGTTCGGGCAGCACCTTCAGCGCCCGTGCGCCGAGATAGCCACCGATGATCGATCCGGCGCCGATCGCCACCGCTTCGCGCCAGGCGACGGCACCCGACCAGGCAAAGACCACGGCGGCCGACAGGTTGGACAGCGCCACCAGGACGTTCTTGGTGCCGCCGGCATTGCGCACCGGCAGCCGCGCAAAGGTCAGCGAGGCGAGCGTCAATATGCCGGCGCCGCCGCCGAAAAAGCCGCTGTAGAGCGCGATGCTGCTCTGCGTCAGCACCGTCGCCCACGCCGGCGGCGGCGCGCTGCCGGGCTTTGGCCCGCGGCCGAAGGTGCTCCAGGCGAACAGCGCGGTGGCGGCGAGCACCAGCCAGGGCACCATGACGGCAAAGACCTTGCTGGGTGTCGCGATCAGCAGAAAGGCGCCGCCGATGCCACCGAACAGGCTGATGATCGCCAGCGACCGGAACGACAGCCGGTCGACCCCCGATACCAGCGATCGCCCGGCCCAGCCGGTGGTGATCTGCCCCGGAAACAGCGCGATCGTCGAGGTGATGTTGGCCAGTTTCGGATCGAGCCCGGCGGCGATCAGCGCCGGCAGGGTGATGAACGAGCCCCCGCCGGCGAGGGCGTTCTGGACGCCAGCCCACAGGCCGGCGGCGAACAGCAGGAGGATGATCGTCATCGCGCCAGCGTTTCGACGCTGAGGGGCAGGTTGGCAAGCCTTCTGAAGCTGCCAGTCATTCCGGCGGGGGCTTACTCCGCCGCCACTACCTCCGCCGCCGCCCGCACCGTCACCGGTATCGCACTCTGCCGCGACTGGCCGGTGATCGGGTCGTAATCCTGCGTCTCATCCACCAGCCGGTTGGTGCTGTTGCCATGCGCCCGTACACCGCCCAGCCCGGTATCGAAATCGCCGAAGGCATGCGCCATCGATATCACCCCGGACCGCACCTCCGGCGATGCCTTGGCGATGCCGAACAGGCTGCCGCGGCTGCCGCTGAGCTCGATGGCGCTCTAGTCGGCAATGCCCAGCCGGGCCATGTCGTCGGGGTTCATATGGGCAAAGTTGGTGCTGCCCTTCCGGGCCAGCGCCGCATATTGATGCCCCGACGAATTGAACACGTGCTTGGTTCGCCGCGACACCAGCCGGAAACCGCCGTCGCTGTCGGCCGCCTGCGCCAGGCGCTTTCGCAGCTGCGCGACGACATCGTCGGGCGTCAGCGTGAACCGCGCCGCAGCGTCCGCCGGCGCCGGCTGCACGACCGGGGCGAGGTCGCCATAGACTATCGCCCGGCCATCGGGCGTGTCGTCGCGCACCTGCGACGGCGGCACCAGGCACCCGGCGGCAATCAGGTCGAGGATCGCCGCCTTGTCGGGCTTGACCGCCAGGTCCGCCTCCCCGCCGGCAAAGCGCAGCGGCACATCCATCCGCCACGCCAGTTCCCAGAACATCTCCCATTCGTCGAGCGTGTCGCCCGGCGCCGGCACCAGCGCCCGGGCATAGCGGGCATAGGGCGTTTCGTGCCACCATTCGGACAGGTTGGTGATGTCGTCGCGTTCCAGGCACATCGCCGGTGCCAGCACGTAATCGGCGTGACGCGTCGTCGCCGATTCCCGGATGTCGATACAGACCAGCAGGTCGAGCGCCTGCATCGCCGCGACCATCTTGTCCTGGTTCGGAAAGGCCACAACCGGATTGCCGCCGATGACGATCAGCGCCTTCACCTGGCCGTCGCCCGGCGTCAGGATCTCGTCGGCCAGCACATTGCACGGCATTTCCTCGCCGAGCTGCGTCAGCCCCCGGAACCGCGAGGCGGGGAAGCCTTCGCCCCACAGCTTCATCGGCGGGTTGACCGCGGCATGGCGCGGCGCCTGGGCGGTGAACACCCGCGGCGGCGATGCCGGCTCGCCCTCGCGCACGAACCGCCCGCAGACGATGTTGAGGCTGGCGAGCAGGTACTCGATCATCGTGCCGTCGCCCGACATCTCGGGGCCGGTCCCCGACGAGGCGACGCCGCGCTTCGCATCGGCAAAGATCCGCGCCGCGGCAACGATGGCCTCCGCCGGCACCCCGGCGCGCGCGACCGCGATCTCCGGCGTCATGCCGCGTACCGCCTCGCGCAGTTCATCGAGGCCGTCGACATGCTGCTGGCAGAACGCCTGGTCGAAACGCGCTTCGGACAGGATGACGTTGATGATCGCCGACAGCAGCGCGACATCCTCGCCCGGCTTTACCGCCAGATGGACATCCGCGTGGCGTGCCACATCCGTTATGCGCGGATCGATCACCACCAGCTTCAGCCCCCGCGCCTTGGCATCTTGCAGGCTGCGCGACGGCGAGAACGGCGACACGCCGCCGACCGGGCCATAGTGCGAGGTGATGGCATTGTTGCCCACGACGAGCAGCGCGTCGGCGGTGCTGAACGGCTGCGGCCCGCCGCTCCAATGCCCCATGCGCAGCGTCGTATAGACCTTGGCCGGCTGGTCGAGCGTCACGCTGGTATAATAGTTGCGCGTGCCCAGCCCCTTGGCGAAGGCCTGGCCGGCAAACATCGCCGCGCTGTTCTGAAAGGCATAGGTGCCCGAATAAACGGCGACGCTGTGCGGTCCATGCTGCGCAACAATCGCCTGCAGCCGCGCGGCGATTTCGTCGAAGACCTGCGTGGTCGCGATCGGCTGCAGCCCCGCCGGCGTGCGTTTCAGATGCCGCAGCAGGCGCGTCTCATGGTTGTGTGCATCGGCCAGCTGGCGACCCTTGATGCAAGTATAGCCGTGATATTTGGCGTCGTCGGGATCACCGCGGACAGCAACCACGCGATCGTCGTCGACATCGGCGAGCATGGCGCAATTGGCGTGGCAGAACCGACAGAATGTGGGGTGCGTGGTGATCGCCATGATGCCCGCCCTGCTGTTGCAATGCTGCAACATTCATAATCGTTGTGCAGGGCGTTGCCTGCGACTGTCAGTTTTGGCGGCTACCCGCGCGGCATGAAGACGCGGCTAATTTCGGCTCAGATCGGGTCAACCCGGCGCACGCAGGCTCTACGGGGAGGTGACGACATGACGCTTCGCACGATGTTGCTGCAGGGTACTACGCTCCTGTTCGCGCTCGGCACGGCCGCCGCGGCCCAGGACCAGCCGGCGGCCGCCGACGACAGCGCGCTGCGTGAAATCGTCGTCACCGCCCAGCGCCGCCAGGATTCGGTACAGAGCATCCCGGTCGCCGTCACCGCGCTCGACCAGCGCACGCTCGATGCCGCCACGGTCGAGGATCTGCGCGACTTCGGCGGACGCGTCCCGAGCCTGGTTGTCGACAATGTCGCCGCCGGGCCCAGCGCTGCGGCCATTTCGATCCGCGGCATCTCGTTCGAGGACATCGAAAAAAGCTTCGATCCCGCCGTCGGTGTCGTCGTCGATGGCGTCTTCATCGGCACCAACACCGGGCAGCTGCTCGACAGTTTCGACATGGAACGGCTGGAGGTGCTGCGCGGGCCACAGGGCACGCTGTTCGGCCGCAACACCATCGGCGGCGTGATCAGCGTCACCCGCACCCGGCCGACCGAGGACTTCGGCGTCAAGGGCCAGTTCGCCTATTCGAATTTCGACACCAAGCGCGGGCGCCTGGTGGTCAACAGCGGTACGCTGGGCGGCATCATCGCGCTCAAGGCATTCGGTTTC
Organism: Sandarakinorhabdus sp. DWP1-3-1; assembly: GCF_049896705.1. Taxonomy (NCBI): domain Bacteria; kingdom Pseudomonadati; phylum Pseudomonadota; class Alphaproteobacteria; order Sphingomonadales; family Sphingosinicellaceae; genus Sandarakinorhabdus; species Sandarakinorhabdus sp. DWP1-3-1. The sequence goes on from NZ_JAFCUV010000001.1 coordinate 1,763,353, forward strand.
TACGACAAGACCGATGGCTACTACCAGAATGTCACCAAGGGGCGTCGCGAGGGCGAGTACGAGGTGCTGACCGGCGGCGTCACCGCGCTCATCACGCCAACCGACGGCATCAAGGCGCAGATCACCTATGAACATATGCGCGAGCGCGGCGAAACCATCGTCGGCTCGCTGTCCGAAACCGGGCGCGATGTCATCTGCGCCGCTCCGGGTGCCCCCGGCTTTCCGCCCCCGGGCCAGTGCGACCGCAACGGCCTGCCGGGCCGCGGCCTCTACACGACCTTTTCCCAGATCGACACGCCGGTCACCAACGACACCGATGCCATCAGCGGCAACATCGATATCGAGCTCGGCGGCGGCTGGTCGCTGGCCTCGGTTACCGGCTGGCGCCAGAACCGGGAATCGGTCACCCAGGATTTCGACGCCTCGTCCGCGGCGTTCTTCGAAACGCTGCGCCAGCAGAAATACCGCCAGTTCAGCCAGGAACTGCGGCTTGTCGGCGACCTGACCGATACCCTCAACGTCCTCGTCGGCGGCTTCTACTTCGACAGCAATTACCGGCTCGACCAGCGCACGACCCTGGGCGCGGTGCTCGCCGGCGGCGCACCGGCCCAGCTGCGCCAATATGTCGACCATTCGACCAGATCCTATGCAGGGTTCGGCGATGTCCGCTGGAAGGCGACCGACCGACTGACGATCGGTGCCGGCGCGCGCTACACCCATGACGACAAGAAGATTTTCAACAATTACGGCCGCATCGGCGCTTTGGTCGGCATCACCCTGCCCGGCTTCGACGGCCAGAGCTGCGTCGATGTCATCGGCACCATCTCGCCGGCGCCCGGCGTCGTGCTGCCGGCCTATGGCCCCGCCACCAATTGTTCCGGCCAACAGGGTTTCGGACAATTCACCTGGCGCGCCAGCATCGACTACGAGCTCGGCGCCGGGCAACGCGTCTATGCCTCGTACAACAAGGGCTTCCGCTCCGGCGGCTTCAACGGCCGCGCGTCCAGCCCGACCTCGCTCGGGCCCTATGAACCCGAAACCGTCGATGCCTATGAAATCGGCCTGAAGGCGGACTGGCTCGACCGGACGCTGCGCACCAACATCGCCGCCTATTACAGCAAGTACAACAACAAGCAGGAAGAGAACGTCCAGCCGGCACCTCCGGGATCGTCGAGCCCGCAGGAAACCGTCGTCAAGAACGCATCGTCCGCGACCATCAAGGGTGTCGAGATCGAGCTGATCGCCCAGCCGATCCGCGAGCTGACCTTCAGCACCGCGCTGACCTATACCGATGCCAAGTTCGACAATTTCCTCAACGACGTGAACGGCGACAATATTCCCGACGACGTGTCGACGCTGACGCTGCGCCGGGCGCCGAAATACCAGGCGTCGGTCACGATGGATTACAGCCGCCCGCTCGGGAACGGCACGTTCGATTTCAACACGACGCTGCGTTTCATCAGCAAATACCAGACCTGCATCGTGCCGAACCGCCCGGTAGTGATCGGCGCCGTCCGCAACGACGATCGCTGCCAGACGCGCGACCGCGAGGATCTTGCCGCCCAGGTGTCGTACACCTTCAACATCGCGCCGAACCGCGAGGTGCGGGTCGCGATCTTCGGCCGCAACCTCACCGACTTCCGCGACATCGGCGCGACCTTGCCGGTGGCGGGGCTGTTCACCTTTGCCGGGGCTCGCCCGCCGCGCACCTATGGCGCCGAGATCGGTTTCAAATTCTGACGGTCGTCCGCTAAACCCGGGCAGTCCAACCGATTTCGCCCCGTCCGGCCCGACATGCCCTTGGCAAGCCGGGCCGCTTCGCGGTAGTTTGCACAGCGCTATGCAAAGTCCGGGCCAAGTGACCGGGCTGCAGGCGGGAGTGACAGATGGCCGACGTCGATACAATTGATGCGCCCCGCGATACCGCGGCCGACCCGCGCGCTGCGGAGCGTGCGGCGGCGCATGCCGGTGTCGCGCGCGGCCTGTCGGTCGACGGCATCGGCAAGCGATATGACAAGCGCGTCGTGCTCCGCGACGTGTCGCTGTCGGTCCGCCGCGGCGAAGTTGTCGGCCTGCTCGGGCCGAACGGCGCCGGCAAGACGACGTGCTTCTATTCGATCATGGGCCTGGCGATGCCCGATACCGGCCGCATCCTCCTCGACGGCCATGACATCACCGGCCTGCCGATGTACCGCCGCGCGGCGCTCGGCCTCGGCTATCTGCCGCAGGAAACCTCGATCTTTCGCGGCATGACCGTCGAACAGAACATCCTGGCGGTGCTCGAAGTCGCCGAACCCGACAAGACGGCGCGCGCGGCCCGGCTCGAATCGCTGCTCGGGGAGTTCAACATCACCCGGCTGCGCGACGCGCCGGCGATGGCGCTGTCGGGCGGCGAGCGCCGCCGCTGCGAGATCGCCCGCGCGCTGGCCGCCAGCCCGTCGATCATGCTGCTCGACGAACCCTTTGCCGGCATCGATCCGATCTCCATCGCCGACATCCGCGCGCTCGTCGTCCAGCTTCGCGACCGCGACATCGGCGTGCTGATCACCGACCACAATGTCCGCGAGACGCTCGAGATCGTCGATCGTGCCTGCATCATCTATGATGGCCGGGTGCTGTTCGAAGGCACGCCGCAGGCCCTGGTCGCCGACGAGACGGTGCGCCGGGTATACCTGGGCGAGGACTTCGCGCTGTGATGGGCGTGGTGCGAGCATAAGCCATGGGCCTCGGTCCGCGCCTCGAACTGCGGCAATCGCAACAGCTGGTGATGACCCCCCAGCTGCAGCTGGCCATCAAGCTGCTGACGCTGACCAATGTCGAGCTCGAGGCCTATATCGGCGAGGAACTCGACAAGAACCCGCTGCTCAGCACCAGCGACGGGGCCGATGCCGCCGAGGCTCCAGCCGCAGTGGAGGCGGCCGCCGATCCCAGCGCCAGCAGCCTCGACCAGTTGCTCGGCGGCGGCGATAGCGGCAGCAGCGCGACGGAATCGCCGCTCGACGTCGACTATACCGGCGAAAGTTTCCAGCACGACACCGCCGGGGACAGTGCCGACTGGGGCGCCGCCGCCGCCGGCAGCGACGGCGAGGAGACCGATTTCGACCGCTTCGCCGCCGCCGAGGCGTCGCTGGCTGAAGTACTGGTGACCCAGGCCAGCGCGGCGTTCGGCGGCGCCGACCTGATCATCGCCCGCCACATCATCGATCTCATCGATGAATCGGGCTATCTGACCGAGCCGCTGGACGACATCGCCGACCGGCTCGGCGTCGATGTCGCCGTGGTGGCAGCGGTGCTCGCCGGAATCCAGCGCTTCGAACCGACCGGCGTCGGCGCGCGCAACCTGGCCGAATGCATCGCGCTGCAGGCCCGCGAGGCCGACCGCTACGACCCGGCGATGGCGTGCCTGATCGAACATCTCGACCTCGTCGGCCGCGGCGATGTTGCGGCCCTCGTCCGGCTGTGCCGCGTCGACCGGGAGGATGTCGGCGACATGATCCGCGAGCTGCGCCGCTACGACCCCAAGCCGGGGCTGCGCTATGGTGGCGAGCGATCATCACCTGTGGTCGCCGACGTCTTCGTGACCAAGGGCGCCGACGGCGAATGGCATATCGAACTCAACCAGGGCACGCTGCCGCGGCTGCTGATCGATCGCGACTATCACGCCGTGCTCGAACACGGCGCCGACAAGGCCACCGCCAACTTCCTCAGCGAATGCGTTCACAGCGCCAACTGGCTGCTGAAGGCGCTCGACCAGCGCGCCCGCACGATCGTCAAGGTGGCGAGCGAGCTCGTCAAGCACCAGCGCGGTTTCTTCGACCACGGCGTCGGCCAGTTGAAGCCGTTGACGCTCCGCACCATCGCCGACGCCATCGAGATGCACGAATCGACGGTCAGCCGGGTCACCTCCAACAAATATATCCAGTGCGAGCGCGGCCTGTTCGAACTGCGCTATTTCTTCACCAGTGGCATCGGATCGTCGGACGGCGGCGAGGCCTCGTCGGCGCTGGCGGTCAAGGACCGCATCGCCCGGCTGATCGCCGCCGAGACCGAGGACACGCTGTCGGACGACAGGCTGGTCGAGATCCTGCAGCGTGAAGGCTTCGACATCGCGCGTCGCACGGTGGCAAAATACCGCGAGGCTCTGGGGCTCGGCAGCAGCGTCGCCCGGCGCCGGGCAAGGTTGCTCAAGGCGGCGTAGCGAGTTCTCCTCGCCGTTCAGAGCGGCGTGCGGAAGATGCCGCGCTTCACCACGCATTCAGCTGTGCTAGGACACGGCGGTGGCGATGCGTATCCTTCGAAACCTGGCCGTGGCCGTCGCGGTGCTGGGATTGGCATCCTCCGCTGCCGCGCAATCGATCCTGCGCGATGCCGAGACGGAGGCGTTCTTCCGCGACATCTCGCGCGACATGATCGTCGCTGCCGGGCTCGATCCCAAATCGGTGCAGATCATCCTGGTCGGCGACTCCAGCATCAACGCCTTTGTCACCGGCGGGCAGAACATCTTCATCCATTCGGGGCTGATCAGCCGGGCAGAGAGCGTCAACGACCTGCAGGGCGTGATCGCCCATGAAATCGGCCATATCTCGGGCGGGCACAGCGTTCGCTTCAACGAAGGCGCCGGGCCGGCGACCAACATCTCGCTGCTGTCGCTGGTCGGGGCCGCCGCCGCGATCGCCGTCGGCGCGGGCGAGGCCGGCATGGCCATCCTGGGGCTGGGCACCGCCGTGGCGCAGGGCAAGTTCCTCAGCTTCACCCGCGACCAGGAAAGCCGCGCCGACCAGGCCGGTGCCGTCTATCTGTCGAAGGCGCATCTGTCGGGCCGCGGCTCCATCGCGTTCTTCAAGCGGCTGCAGGGCGAGGAATATCGCTATGCCGTGCCGCAGGACAATGAATACAACCGCACCCACCCGCTATCGAGCACCCGCATCGCCAACCTGGAGGCCGTCTACAAGGCCGATCCGGCCTGGAGCACGCCGGCCGATCCGGCGCTCGAAAACCGCTTCAAGCGGGTCAAGGCCAAGCTGATCGGCTTTGTCGACGAACCCCAGCAGGTGCTCAGGCTCTATCCCGAAAGCGACCAGTCCGCCCCCGGACGCTATGCCCGCGCCTACGCCTGGCACCGCAGCGCCTATCCCGACCAGGCGGTCGGCGAAGTCGACAAGCTGCTGAAGACGGCGCCGGGCGATCCGTTTTACCTCGAGTTGAAAGGCCAGATCCTGCTCGAATCGGGCAAGCCGCAGGAGGCTGTGCCGGTACTGCGCGCCGCCGTTCGCGCCGACCCCGACGAGCCGCTGATCATGACCCTGCTCGGCCACGCCCTGATCGCCGACGAGAACAAGCTCGACTTTGCCGAGGCCGAGCCACTGTTGAAGCGTGCCATCGCCCGCGACCGCGAAAATCCCTTTGCCTGGTATCAATTGGGCGTCATCTATGATCGCAAGGGTGACGAACCCCGCGCCGCGCTGGCCGCGGCGGAACGGTTCAACCTCGAAGGCAATGCCATGGGCGCCGCCGCCAATGCGCGGATCGCGCTGAACGGCCTGCCCCGCGGCACCCCCGACTGGATCCGCGCCGACGACATCGCGCTGCTGGCGGCAGACGAGCTTGGCAAGAAGAAGAGGCGTCGATGACAATGGCAGACGCCCGGGCAAAACTGGCAAAGATCATGGAGACACGCGTGCGGGCAATCTGGTTGGCGGCGGCGGTGGTATTGGCCGGGGCCGGCGGTGCCGTGCTGGCGGCGCCCGGTGCCGGCGGACCGGCCGACAAGGCGGCGATCGAAAAGATCGTCCGCGACTATATCCTCGCCCACCCCGAGATCATTCCCGAGGCGATGAGCCGGCTGCAGAACCGCGAGGTCTCCGCGCTGCTGAAAAGCAATCGCGCCGCCATCGAGACGCCGTTCGCCGGCGCCGTTGCCGGCAACCCGCAGGGCGACGTTTCGGTCGTCGTGTTCTTCGATTATGCCTGCCCCTATTGCCGGCAGGGCCATGCCGACACGTTGAAGCTTGCCGCGGCCGACAAGGGCGTCCGCATCGTCTATCGCGACTTTCCGGTGCTGTCGCCGGCCAGCGACGAAGCCGCCATGGCCAGCCTGTCGGCGGCGCAGCAGGGCAAATACAGCCGCTTTCACAATGCCATGTTCGACAATCCGGGCAAGGTCAGCCACGAACGCACCGTCGCCATGGTGCGCACCGCCGGACTCGACGAACTGCGCACCGCAAAGGACCTGGGCGCGCCGGCGCTGAAAGCCGAGATCAAGCGCAACCTCGAGCTCGGCCGGGCGCTGGGGCTGACCGGTACACCGAGCTATGTCGTCGGGGATCGCATCCTGTCGGGCGCCGTCGGGTTCGATGCATTGCAGGCGGCGGTCGCGGAGGCGCGGCAGGCCCGGAAGGAAGGCGCGGCGGGATGACAACCGAGGCTGTACCGCCGCTCGACGTGGCGCTGGCGATCCGGCGAACCTGCCGGGTCTTTGCCAGCGATTTCGCCGGCGTCGTGCTGGGCGGCCTGGCGCTCGTGACCTTGCCTTCGATCGTTACCCGCGGCATCGCCGGCGACGCCGATGCCGGCACGCTGCTGATCACGCTGCGCAGCGTCTGCGCCATGCTGTATGTCGCGCTCGTCAGCTGGGGCGTTGTCGCCCGGTTGCGCGGTCGGGCGCTGCCGCCGCGGCTGTTCGTCCGGGAGGGGCTGGTGCGCGCCACCCCCGGGCTGCGCGTGGCGCTGCTCGCCGGCGCCGCCTTCGTGCTCGGCCTGATCATCCAGCTGTTCGCCCGGCACGGCACACTCGCGGGCTGGCTGCTCGATGTGTCGCTGCTGGCACTGGGGCTATGGGCGATCGCCGCGATGATGCCGCTGGTGCCGGTCGCGGTCGTCGAGCGGCTGGGGCCGGTCGCCGCCATCCGACGCGCGCTGGCGTTGACCGAGGGCAACCGCAACCGCACGCTGGCGCTGGCGTTGCTGGTTGCGCTGACCCTGGCGCCATCGGCGGCGCTGGTGGCGGGCCTTGCCGGCCCCGACGGCGGCGGGCTGCTGTTGCGCTCGCTGTTCGAGCTGCTCGCCTGGAGCCTGGTCGCGACGGTACCTGCGGTGGTCTATGCCGGGCTCAAGGGCACGCCATGATCGATGTCAGTGGCGGCTGCGCCTGTGGGCAGGTGCGCTATCGCGCCCGCATCGAGCCCGAAGGCTATTGGTGCCATTGCCGGATGTGCCAGCGCGCCGTCGGCAATGTCGCGGCCGCCTTTGTCAACGCAGCGCAGTCCGATGTCGAATTGACCGCCGCAGCACCGGCCGAGTGGCGGTCGTCGCCGATCGCGCTGCGCGGCCATTGCGGCCATTGTGGCACGCCGCTGACCTTCCGCTTCGTGGAGGGCGACCGCATCGACCTGACGGTCGGCAGCCTCGACGACCCGGCAGCGGTGCGGCTGGCCAGCCATTTCGGCGTGGAAAGCAAGGTGCCGGGCTGGGTCCACGACGACAACCTGCCGACCATGCGCAGCGAAGATTATCAAGCGCTCCAGGATCGCTGGGCCAAGGCCAAGGATACACCGCAATGACGCCGGCTACCCAGGAATTCCTGTCGTTCGACACTACCCGCATCGCCTGGACGGAAATGGGCAGCGGCCAGCCGATCGTGCTGCTGCACGGCCTGTTCAGCAGCGGCGAGATGAACTGGCGTCGCTATGGCGCGGCCGCGGAGATCGCCGGTGCCGGCTATCGCGTCATCATGCCGGATTTCCGCGCCCATGGGCACAGCGCCGCGCCGCATGACCCGGCGCACTATCCGGTCGATGTGCTGGCGATGGATATCGAGGCGCTGGTCAAGCATCTGGAACTGGGCGAATTCGACCTTGGCGGCTATTCGCTCGGCGCGCGCACCGCCGTGCGGCTGCTGGCGCGGGGGATGCGGCCGCGGCGCGCCGTTCTGGGCGGCATGGGCCTCATGGGCATTACCGGCGGTGCCGAACGCGCCGCCTGGTTCCTCAACGTCATCGCCAATGCCGACAGCTTTGCGTCCGGGACGGCGGAGGCGAATGCGGCGGCCTTCATGAAGCAGAACAAGATCGATGGGGAAGCGGTGGCCCATGTCCTGCGATCGCAACAGGCGACGTCGGAAGCCGTGCTGCGCACCCTGGAGACGCCGACACTGGTGGTCTGCGGCGTCGCCGACCAGGACAATGGCTCCGCCCCCGACCTTGCCACGGTGCTACCCAACGCCGCCTATTGCGAAATCCCCGGCAATCACATGAGCGCGGTGACCAAGCCCGATTTCGGCACCGCGATCGCGGCCTGGCTGGAACACGCCGTTGTCTGAATTCCGGCCCCGGTGTTGACGAACCCGTCGGCGCGGGCGCATTCCCGCCGCCACAATGGTCCTTGGGAGACTGCCATGACATCCGTCGTTTCGGCGCTGGCGCTCGCCGCCGCGCTGTTGTCCGCCACCGTTGCCGGAGCCGCAACCCCGGCCGAGGCCGACGCCTTTGTCGCCAGTGCCGAGCAGCAGCTGTCGACCTACAGCGACTATGCCGCCCGTGTGCAATGGGTGAACGCGACCTACATCACCGACGACACCGACGCCCTTGCCGCCCGCGCCGGGGCGGAAGGCACCTTGCTGTCGGTCAAGCTCGCCAAGGAAGCGGCGAAGTTCAACGACACCGCGGGCCTCAGCTACGACACAAGTCGCAAGCTCGGCTTCCTGAAGCAGGGCCTCGTGCTGCCGGCACCCGACACGCCAGGCGCCGCCGATGAGCTCAACACCATCGCGACCCGCCTGCAGTCGACCTATGGCAAGGGCAAGGGCACGCTCAAGGGCAAGGAAACCAGCGGCAACGACCTCGAGGCGCTGATGGGCACGACCCGCGACCCCGCGCTGACCAGGGAAATGTGGGCAAGCTGGCACAAGGTCGCCCAGCCGATGCGCGCCGATTATGCCCGCATGGTGGAGATCGCCAACGCCGGCGCCAAAGAACTGGGCTTTGCCGACACCGGCGCGATGTGGCGGTCGGGCTATGACATGCCGGCCGACGACTTCGCCAAGTTGATCGACACGCTGCTGGCGGAGGTCAATCCGCTCTATACCGACCTGCATTGCTACACGCGCACCAAGCTCAACCAGAAATACGGCGATGCGGTGCAGCCGAAGACGGGGCCGATCCGTGCCGACCTGCTCGGCAACATGTGGGCGCAGGACTGGAGCGAGATCTACGACGTTGTCGCGCCTGCCGGCGCGGGGAACATCGGCTATGACGTCGGCGATCTGCTGAAAGCCAAGGGCTATGACGCGGTGAAGATGGTCCGCGGCGGCGAGGGCTTTTATTCATCGCTGGGCTTTGCGCCGCTGCCCGACACCTTCTGGCAGCGCTCGATGATCACCAAGCCGGCCGATCGCGAGGTCGTCTGCCATGCCAGCGCCTGGAACCTCGACAACAAAGACGACCTGCGCATCAAGATGTGCACCAAGGTCAACGCGTCGGACTTCGTGACCATCCACCACGAACTGGGGCATAATTACTACCAGCGCGCCTATAATAAGCAGCCGTTGCTCTACATGAACAGCGCCAACGACGGCTTTCACGAAGCCATCGGCGACTTCGTCGCGTTGAACGTGACGCCGGATTACCTGGTGAAGATCAACCTGCTCGACGCCGCAAAGGTGCCCGACCCGTCGAAGGACATCGGCCTGCTGCTGCGCCAGGCGATGGAGAAGGTGCCGGGCATGCCGTGGACCGCGCTGGTCGACAAATGGCGCTGGGGCGTGTTCTCGGGCGCGACTCCGCCGACCGGGTACAACAAGGCCTGGACCGACCTGCGCCTGCAATATCAGGGCATTGTGCCGCCGGTTGAGCGGACCGAGGCCGATTTCGACCCCGGCGCCAAGTATCACATCCCGGGCAACACCCCCTATGCGCGCTATTTCCTCGCCCGCATCCTGCAGTTCCAGTTCTACCAGGCGGCATGCAAGCAGGCCGGCTGGAAGGGCCCGCTGCACCGCTGCTCGATTTATGGCGACAAGGCGGTGGGCGCGAAGCTGGACGCCATGCTGGCGATGGGGGCGTCGAAGCCCTGGCCCGAGGCGCTACAGGCGTTCACGGGCACGAAGCAGATGAGCGGCAAGGCGATGCTGGCGTATTTTGCGCCGTTGCAGGTGTGGCTCAAACAGCAGAACCGCGGGCAACAATGTGGATGGGCCGCAGCGCGGCCGTAAGCAGCGGCACATTCGCGAAGCGATCGGCTGCTGCGCGCGGACTCGCGCCAGGCCGGCCAGCGGGCCGGTCGGCCTTGCCGGCCGAATCCGTCTGACGCCAGCGCGGGTTTTGCCCGCGCCCCTGCCTTTAACCCCTTATCCCGCCTTCGCCAGCATCTCGCCCATCATCTGGTGCAGCATGTTCACCGCCTTCAACGGCCGCACCATGACCTTGAAATGGGTAATCTGCCCTTCATCGTTCCAGGTGATCATGTCGATCCCATCGATGGCGATGCCGTTGATGGTGTTGGTGAACTCCAGCACCGCCGAATTCGGCGCGGTCCATTCACCGATATAGGCAAAGCCCGGCCCGCCGAGCACCTTGTCGGCGCTGGCGAGGTACTTGTAGACGATGTCGCGGCCGCGCTGCGGCGTGTGCACCACCGGGCTTTCGAACACCGCATCGGGGTGCAGCATTTGCCACAAAACCTTGTGGTCGGGCGCCTTGATATAGCTGTGCCAGCGCTCGAGGCCCGGGTTGCTCATGCTGTCGCTCCTCGCCGATTGTTCAAGATGGCGCTCCGCGCCAGTTGTTCAGGATGGCGCTCCGCGCCAGTTGCTTAAGATGGCGCTCCGCGCCAGTTGCTTAAGATGGCGCTCCGCGCCAGTGGCAGTGAAATCCGCCCGGCACCCGCGCCGGCATCCGCACCGTCGCCACCGGGCCGTCGGCCAGGTGCCCGGCATCCATGACCAGCAGCGCGCTTTCGTTCCTGACCGAATCCCATTTCAGCGCCAGCAGCCAGCCGTCGGTTTCAGCGGGGCCGTTCGGCACGAACACCGGCTCCCCGAAATACGCCCCGTCGCCGCCGTCATAGCTGTCGCGGGCGCCGCCGCTCATGTGGATCCGCGCGAGCGATTCAAAGCCATCGAGGCGCCCCGCCGTCGGCCGCGTCGTGCAGTTGATGTACGTGCTGCCATAGGCCTTGCCCTGGCGGCGGTCATCGATGCGCGGGAACTGCATGTCGAGGTCGTCGATCACCTCCTCGCGGACGCCGCCCGGCGACACGATCCAGCGCTTCATGGTAAAGCGGGTGTCCTCGTGGCGCGGCAGATTGCCGTCGGCATCGGGCATCAGCGGCGCCCGGGCGCTGCCGGCGACATCGATGACGATGTCGTCGCCGAATTCATAGCTGTTCGACGAATGGAACATGAAGCGAGGATCGCTCTCCACCCAGCGCAAATCCTCGGCGGTGCCACCCTTGGGCATGATGCCGAAAGCGGTGGCGCGCTCGGCCTCCCACGCCGCCATCGGCTTGCCCGACATCGCCCGCGCCATGTCGAGCACCACCGGCATGACCGGGAACACGACATGGCGGTCGGTCATCAAAAAGTCGTGCATCATGCTGGGATAGGGCTGGTCGATGAAGGTCGTGTGCTTTGGCCGGCCCTGGGCATCGATGATGTTGTAGCGCACCGCGGTCGATCCCGGCCCTTTTGCCGAATAGCCGAAGGCATGGAGGTCGCCATTGTCGGGATCGGTCTTGGGGTGCGCCGTGAACGGGCCGGTGACAGCGCCGCCGAAGGTCTCGCTGCCCAAGGTCGCAAGACTATCGGGGTGGACCTCGACCGGCGGGCACCCTTCCATCAGCGCGAACAGCCGGCCGGCGTGCGGCCAGATGTGCGTGTTGGCGATGTTGTAATCCATGAAATTGACCGACGGGTCAGTGAAACGAGGGTTGCCGAACACACCGAACAGCCGCTTGCCGGCGGCGCGCTCGGCCTTCAGCTTTTCGGTTTGCACCCAGCGGTTCTTCATGGCGGCGCGGCCGCCGCCGAGCGTGACGGCAAAGATCATGCCGTCGCCGTCGAAGACATGGTAGCGATCGCCGTCGCGGACCGGGTACGCCGGGTTCGGGCCGTTGCGGTAGAAGGTGCCCGCCAGCCCCGCGGGCAGCGTGCCCTCGATGACCAGGTCGGGCGCATCGAGTTCGGCGAGGAACGGCGCGTAATAGCCGTTCATGTACGGATCGGGACCAAAGGGGGCGACCATCAGCGGCTCCTGCGCAGAAAGCGGACAAGATAGCGGCTTTGTACGTGCCGCGCGCCTGTCGCTAATGGCAAGACGGAGCCCCAAAATGGCTGTGGCGGGGCGCGTTTTCCGCTGCCTCCGCCACATCCTCCCCTTCAGCTGTCATGCTGTTGTCATCGCTCTGCGCCTGCGCTAGGCGCTCGTCAATCGGCGCGGTCAAACATTCGTGTCGAAATGTCGTACTTCCGCTTTTCCCTTCGGTCACGTTGTAAATATATTGACAAACAAGCCTGCCAACGACCTTGTGCAAGCCGACAGCAGCGGTCGCAAGCTGTTCGCCGGGGCACGCATCCGGCGCCTGCGCATCGCACGCGGGCTGACGCAGACCCGCATGGCGTCCGATCTCGGCGTCTCGATATCCTATCTCAACCTGATCGAGCGTGACCAGCGGCCGCTGTCCGCCGCTTTCCTGCTCAAGCTTGCCACCAGCTATGATCTCGACCTGAAAAGCCTGACCGGCGACGACGGCACGGCGGTTGCCGACGAACTGGCCCGCGCCTTTGCCGATCCGCGTCTGGCCGGCATCGACGTGTCGCGTGCCGAATTGCGCGATCTCGCCGCCCGCTCGCCCGGCATCGCCCAGGCATTGCTGCGGCTCCACCAGTCGGCGCCGGCAGGCCCGGTCGAGGCGCCCCCGCCGGGGCCCCTCGATACCGTCATCCGCATGATCGACGACGCCGGCAATTACTTCCACGATCTCGACCTGGCCGCCGAAACGCTCGCCGACGATCTGCGGCTGTCGGGGCCGGACCTCAATGCCGCGGTCGTCGAACGCCTCAGGGCGCGACATGCCATCACCGTCATCGCGATGCCCGCCGATGTGCTTTCGAACGCGCTGCGACGCCTCAATCTCCATGGCCGCCAACTGCAATTGTCCGAAAGCCTCGACGCCGCGTCGCGAGGCTTTGCCGCCGCGGTGCAGCTGGCGCTGATCGAACTGAAACCGGCGATCGAGGCGACGATCGCCGCCGCTGGCATCGACGATCCCCAGCACCGCCAGGCGGCGACGGTCCATCTCGGCAAATATGCCGCCAGCGCCATGATGATGCCCTATGGCCGCTTTCTCGCGGCCTGCGAGGCCACCGGCTATGACGTGGAATTGCTGCAGGCGCGGTTCGGCCGCGGTCTGGAGCAGGTCGCACACCGCATGGCGACGCTGGCCCGGCCCGGCGCGCGCGGCGTGCCGTTCTTTTTCCTCCGCGTCGATCGCGCCGGCGTGATCTCCAAATCCTTCGCGCCCGGCCCCTCGCCGATCCCGGCCACGCCGATCGGCGGCGGCGGCTGCGCGCTCTGGTCGCTGCACGCCGCTTTCGACCGCCCCGGCGACGTTCGCCGCCAGCTCGTCGAGATGGAGGACGGTAGCCGATTCCTGACCATCGCCCGCACCGTCCGACCGGTGGCGACCTTTTGGGGCTCACCGCGTGCCGAGTTCGCCATCGGGCTCGGCTGCGACGCCCGCCACGCCGCGCAACTGGCCTGGGCGGCGGGCCTCGATCTCGGCCGCCCGGCGACCCCGATCGGGCCTGGTTGCGCCGCCTGCCATCGTGCCTCTTGCCGTCAGCGCGGTTTGCCGCCAGCAGGGGCGCGTCTGACCTTTGACGAGCGCCAGCGCGGACTGGTGCCGTTCCGCTTTACCGAAGATTGAAGGATAACGCATGGCCGACAACGGCATCCAGATCACCGGCGAGATGCGCCCCGGCTATGACACCATCCTGACCGAAGCGGCGCTGCACTTCGTCGCCCACCTGCACCGCATGTACGAGCCGACGCGCCGGGCGCTGCTGAGCGCCCGCGAATCGCACCAGGGCTGGGCGGATGCCGGCAACGGCATCGATTTCGCCGCCGAGACCTCGTCGGTGCGCGATGACCCGACCTGGCAGGTCCGCCCGGCGCCGCACGACCTGACCGATCGGCGCGTCGAGATCACCGGCCCTTGTGACCGCAAGATGGTCATCAACGCGCTCAATTCCGGCGCGCAATGCTTCATGGCCTGCCTCGAGGATGCGTCCGCGCCGACCTGGCAGGTGATGATGGACGGCCAGGTCAACCTGCGCGACGCCGCCGCCGGCACGATCAGCCTCGAGGACAAGGGCAAGAGCTATGCCCTCAACGCCAAGACCGCGACGCTGATCGCCCGGCCGCGCGGCTGGCACCTCGACGAAGCGCACATGATCGTCGATGGCGAGCGCGTCTGCGGCGCCATCTTCGATTTCGGCCTGTATTTCTTCCACAATGCCAAGGCGCTGATCGCCCGCGGCTCCGGTCCTTATTTCTACCTGCCCAAGATGGAGCATTATCTGGAGGCGCGGCTGTGGAACAACATCTTCACCACCGCCCAGTCGATCCTCGGCCTGCCGCTCGGCACCATCCGCGCCACCGTGCTGATCGAGACCCTGCCCGGCGCCTTCATGGCCGACGAGATCCTGTACGAACTGCGCGACCATATCACCGCGCTGAACTGCGGCCGCTGGGATTACATCTTCAGCTACATCAAGACCTTCCGCAACGATCCCAGCAAGGTCCTGCCCGATCGCGCCGCCGTCACCATGACGGTGCCGTTCATGGCCAGATACGCCGCCCATGTCGTCCGCACCTGCCACCGCCGCGGCGCCCATGCGATGGGCGGCATGTCGGCGTTCATCCCGGTCAAGGACGACGAGGCCGCCAACGAACGCGCCTTTGCCGCCGTCCGCGCCGACAAGGAGCGCGAGGCGACGCTCGGCCATGACGGCACCTGGGTCGCCCATCCCGGCCTCGTCGGTGTCGCGCGGGAGGTCTTCGATCGCCTGATGCCCGGCCCCAACCAGCTGGCGGTAATCCCCGAAGGCACCGCTACCGCCGCGGACCTGACGACGCCGCCGCCAGGGCCCAAGACCCTCGCCGGCCTGACCAACAACATCAACGTCGGCATCGGTTACATCGCTGCCTGGCTGCGCGGCCAGGGCGCCGTGCCGCTGCACAACCTCATGGAAGACGCCGCCACCGCCGAGATCAGCCGCACGCAGCTGTGGCAATGGCGCAAGGCCGGTGTGACCCTCGACAGCGGCGAGGCCGTCGACGCGGCGCTGATCACCCGGGTCACCGACGAGCAGCTCGCGGTCTGGCAAGGCCAGGTCGGTGACAATTTCTTCGCCGCCGGCAAATACACCGAAGCTGCCGAGGTGTTCCGCACGCTGGTGCTGTCGGACCGGCTCGAAAACTTCCTGACCGTGCCGGCATATGAGCATTACTTCGCGCGCTAGATCGCGGCCTCGATCAGCGCCACACCCCGGGGGAAAGTCCATGCATCGCCGCCAGTTCCTGAAGTCCACGGCGCTTGTCGGTGCCGCCGGCGCAATCCCCCAGGCCGTGTGGGCGGCGACGGCCGAAGACGCCAGGCTGACGGCGCTGCTCGACGCCTTCTTCAACGAAGGCGTGGATGAAAGCCCGCAGCAGGCCTCGTCGCTGGGCCTCGACAAGGGCGCCCGTGCCGGGTTGAAGTCGCGGCTCAACGACTATTCGGCCGCCGGCAAGGTGCAGCGGCTGGGCCGGGTCAAGGATCGGCTGGCGCGGTTGCACACCATCGATCGCGCCGCGCTGTCGCCCAGGGCGGCGCTCGACTATGACATCATCGATTACGACCTGACGCGCTCGGTGGCGTCGGAGACTCGCTTCGGCTTCGGGTCGGCGCGCGGCAACTTTCAGCCCTATGTGATCACCCAGCAGCAGGGCCCGTATCGCGACATTCCGGATTTTCTCGATTCGACCCACAAGATCGTCACGGCCGACGACGCCGAAAGCTATCTGGCGCGGCTCGGCGCGTTCCCGAAAGCGCTCGACGACAGCCTCGATCGCCAGATGGCCGATGCCAGCCGCGGCATCTTCGCGCCCGATTTCGCGCTCGACATCACGCTGCAGCAGCTCGCCGCGCTGCGCAACCAGCCGGCGGCGAGCACGGTGCTCGTCGAGTCGGTGGTGCGCCGGTCGAAGGCGGCCGGACTGGCTGCCGCCTATGGTCCGCGCGCCATCGCCATCGTCGAAACCCAGGTCTTCCCGGCGCTCGACCGCCACATCGCCGCGGTCACCGCGCTGCGGGCCAAGGCGACCAGCGAGGCCGGCGTCTGGCGCCTGCCCGACGGCGATGCCTATTATGCCGCCGGCGTCAAAAGCTCGACCACCACCGAACTGACGCCCGACGATGTCCATCGCCTCGGCCTCGCCCAGGTTGCGGAGATCAGCGGCCGGCTCGACGCGATGCTGAAGGCGCAGGGGCTGACCCGGGGCAGCGTCGGCGAACGGCTGACCCAGCTCAACAACCGACCCGATCAGGTGTTCCCCAATACCGACGCCGGCCGTGCGGCGCTGATCGACCAGCTGAATATCCAGATCAAGGACGCCTATCCGCGCCTGCCCAAGCTGTTCAGCACCCTGCCCAAGGCCCCGGTGGAGGTCCGCCGCGTACCCGCCTTCATCCAGGACGGCGCCGCCAACGGCTATTACCAGGGCGCCGCCACCGATGGCTCGCGGCCGGCGGCATTCTACATCAACCTGAAGGACACGGCCGAATGGCCGAAATACGGCCTGGCCAGCCTGACCTATCACGAGGCGGTGCCGGGCCATCACCTGCAGATCAGCATCGCGCAGGAATCGACCGATATCCCGTTGTTGCGCCGGCGCGGCGGCTATTCGGCCTATACCGAGGGCTGGGCGCTTTATGCCGAACAGGTCGCCGATGAACTCGGCGTCTATGACAATGATCCGCTCGGCCGCATCGGTTACCTGCAAAGCTTCCTGTTCCGCGCCGCGCGGCTCGTCTGCGATACCGGCATCCATTACAAGCGCTGGGGCCGCGACAAGGCCACCGATTACCTGGTCAGCGCCACCGGCTTCCCGCGCGGCCGCTCGCAACGCGAGGTCGAACGTTATTGCGTCGGCCCGGCACAGGCGCTCAGCTACAAGGTCGGCCATACGCAATGGGCAAAGCTGCGCGACGCCGTGAAGGCCAAGCAGGGCGACCGGTTCGATCCGCGGCAGTTCCACGAGGTGCTGCGCCAGGGCGCCATGCCGCTGACGATCCTGGAGCGTGTGGTCATGGCGCGGGCCTGACGTCGCCATGTGGCCGCTGATCGGCATCGTCGTCATCGTCGTCGGCTTTGCGCTGCGGTTCAATCCGCTGCTCGTGGTCGTCGTCGCGGCGCTGGCCAGCGGCATCGCGGCGGGGATGGACCCGCTGGCGGTGATCGCCACGTTCGGCAAGGCGTTCAATACCAACCGCTATGTCAGCGCGCCGTGGATCATCCTGCCGGTCATCGGTATGCTGGAACGTGCCGGCCTGCGGGAGCGGGCGCGTGACGTGATCGCCGCGACCGCGGCGGCCACCACCGGGCGCATCCTCATCGCCTATCTGCTGCTGCGCCAGGCGACATCGGCGCTGGGGTTGACGGCGATCGCCGGCCATGCCCAGACGGTGCGCCCGCTGCTGGCGCCGATGGCCGAGGCCGCCGCCGAGCGTGCCGACCCGGCGATCACCGATGACGGGCGACAGAAGATCCGCGCCATGGCCGCCGCCACCGACAATGTCGGCATGTTCTTTGGCGAAGACATCTTCCTCGCCATCGCCTCGATCCTGCTGATCAAGGGCTTCCTGGAGGCCAACGGCATCGTCGTCGCGCCGCTGCAGCTGTCGGTCTGGGCGATACCCACCGCTGTCGCGGCCTTTGTCGTCCATGGCGTCCGCCTGTGGCGGATGGATCGGCGGCGGCCATGATCGGGCTGCCGTTCCTCTACACGGTCGCCGGCGTGCTGTTCGGCGGCTGGGCGGTCCTGACGCTGGCCGATCGCAGCCACCCGAAGCGGCTGGGCAGCGCCGCCTTCTGGGGGTTGCTGGCGCTCAGCTTCCTGGCCGGCGACCTGCTCGGCGATCTCGGCAACGGTGTCCTCGTGTTGGCGCTCGTTGCCATCGCCGGTACCGGCAATTTGGCGCGCGGCAGCGTCCCGACCAGCAGCGTGGAGGAGCGCGAGGCCAGCGCCACCCGCCATCGCAACCGGCTGTTCCTGCCGGCGCTGGTGGTGCCCGCGGTGGCGCTGGTCGGCACATTCCTGTTCAAATATGTGACGCTGTCGGGTGCGCCGCTGGTCGACCCGAAGCAGGTGACGCTCGTCAGCCTCGGCTTCGGCATGATCATCGCCGTCGCCCTGCTGCTCGCCAGGCTGCGGCCGCCGGGGGCGGCACCGTTCCATGAAGGACGCCGCCTCGCCGAAGCCATCGGCTGGCCGATCATCCTGCCGCAGATGCTGGCCAGCCTGGGCGCGGTGTTCGCCGCGGCCGGGGTCGGCCAGATCGTCGGCGGACTGGCCGGGCAGGTCATTCCGGATGGCTCGGTATTCCTCGCCGTGCTCGTCTTCACGCTCGGCATGGCCGGCTTCACGATGATCATGGGCAACGCCTTTGCCGCCTTTCCGGTGATGATGGCGGCGGTCGGTCTCCCGGTGCTGATCGGCGCGCTGCACGGCAATCCGGTCATCGTCGCCGCGGTCGGCATGCTGTCGGGCTTTTGCGGCACGCTGCTGACGCCGATGGCGGCGAATTTCAACATCGTGCCGGCGGTGCTGCTGGAACTCGACGATCGCAACGCCGTCATCAAGGCGCAGGTGGCGACCGCCATCCCGCTGTTCGTGTTCAACACGCTGCTGATCTGGGGATTTGCCTTTTGATACTCGATCAGGCGCTCGCCGGCCGCATGGCGCGCATCGCGCTCGGCCATGTCACCCGCGAATATCCGCACAAGCTCGACCATGTGATGGACGGGCCCGCCGACGCTCGCACCCCGCGCGACCTGCACCCGATCTTCTTCGGCAGCTTCGACTGGCACAGTTGCGTCCATGGCTGGTGGCTGCTGCTGCGGCTGCTGCGCCGCTTCCCGGGCCACGCCGCCGCCGCCGACACGAGGCAGTTGGCCGAAACGCTGTTCACCCCGGGCAATGTCGCCGCCGAATGCGCCTATCTCGAACGGCCGTCGTCGCGCGGGTTCGAACGGCCCTATGGCTGGGCCTGGCTGCTGGCGCTGCATGATGAAGCCGCGCAGCATGACGACGCCGCGCTGGACCAGGCGCTGGCACCGCTGGCCCTGGCCTTTGCAGCGCGCTTCCACGCCTTTCTGCCGCTGCAGACCTATCCGATCCGCACCGGCGCCCATGGCAATTCGGCATTCGCGCTGGCGCTCCTTGCCGGCTGGGCGCGTCGCCACGATCCGGCGCTGCTGGCGCTGGCAACCGCCCGTGCCCGCGACTGGTTCGGTGGCGACCGCGATGCCCGGGCGTGGGAGCCGGATGGCGACGCCTTCCTGTCGCCGACGCTGATCGAGGCGCTGGCGATGGCACGGTTGCTGCCGGCGGCCGAGTTTCGCGAATGGTTCGCGGCCTTCCTGCCCGCCGCGGCTGCGGGTCGACCGGCGAGCCTGTTCAGCCCGGCCACGGTCACAGACCGCAGCGACGGCAAGATCGCGCATCTCGACGGCCTCAACCTGAGCCGGGCCTGGTGCTGGCGCAACATCGCCGCGCAGGCGGGACCGGCCGCACCCGCCATGGCGGTCGCCGCCGATACACATCTCGCCGCCGGCCTGCCGCACATCGCCGGCGACTATGCCGGCGAACATTGGCTGGCGAGCTTTGCCCTGCTGGCGCTCGACGATATCTGATAAGGTCCGTGGCCGGAGAATGATGGCCGCACCGGCCCCGGCACTATGTCCCCCGCCCCCCGACAAAGGCGGCCTGGTAGCCGGTGCGACCACGAGCGTGCGACAGTCTCGGCGAACGCTGCTATTGTCCGATAGCATACAAATTCACCGAAAATTGCACCTTCTGATGCAAACTCAAGGAGAAAGGACAATATCTTGCAATCGGGACCGGCGTCCAGGGACGAGATCGAAGCTGCAAATGCCCGCATGTTCTCGGACAGCTGGATCAGCGCCTCGCCGCCCGAGTTTCGCCGCGCCGTGCTCTCCCGCTGCCAGTGGCGCCGCCATGCCACCGGCACGATCCTGTCGCACATCGGTGCCGACCAGGGCACCGTCTATGGCCTCGCCTCGGGCACCATGGCATTTTCGACGACACACGCCGGCGCCGAATTGCGGCTGTCGCACATCATCCACAGTGGCGATTGGGTCGGCGTCGGGCCGGCGCTGACCGGACGCCCGCGCACCGGTCAGCTCAGCGTGCGCGCGCCCAGCGTGATCGCGCATTTGTCGCCCGCCGCGATCGACGCCATCGTCGCCATCGAACCGTCATGGTGGCGGGAATTCGGCCGCCTGGCGATCATCTACGGTGACACCGCTTCGATCATCGGCAACGACCTGATGATTGCCGACAATCGCCAGCGTTGCGCCGCGACGCTGCTCCGACTGGCCGGCATCCGCCATCGCGACCGAGACGACCAGCCGGCCCTGGTGCAGGTCGGCCAGGATGAGCTCGGCGCCATCGCCAACCTGTCGCGCAATTCCGTCAATCGCATCCTCGGGGCCCTGGAAGCCCAGGGTCTCGTGCGCGTCGGCTACCGCACCATCGCCCTGCCCGATCCGGCCGCGCTGCGCCGGTTGATCGAAATCTAGCGAAGCCGCACCAGCGCCGTGTCGAGCGCCTGGAGAAATCGCGAGCGATCGACCTTGGTAAAGCCCGCCGGTCCGCCGACGATATCGCCGCCGGCGCGCAGGTCGGCCATGATGGCGCGGGTGGCGATCGCGGCGCCGATGGAGCTTGTCGTGAACGGCTTGCCGATGTGCGACAGCACCGTGGCGCCGGCCTTGAGACAGCGATCGGCGAGCAGGATGTCGCCGGTCACCACCAGCGTCGACGCATCGGAGTGGTCGGCGATCCAGTCATCGGCGGCATCGAACGCATCGCTGACGACGGTCTGCGTCACCAACGGATGCCCCGGCAGCCGCATCCCGCTATTCGACACGACGACCACCGGCACGCCGTGGCGGATGGCGACGCGATAGATATCGTCCTTCACCGGGCAGGCGTCGGCATCGATCAGGATGCGCGTCACCGATCAGCCTTGGCGAAACTTGCCCCGCTGCTGCGGATTGGCGGGGCCGGGCCGGGGACCGCGCGGGCCACTCGGCGGCCCCTTGCGCTCATAGCCGCCGCCGGGTGCCACCGGACGGACCAGCACCGGCCGGTTCGGCTTGCTGCCAGGACCAGGCCGCGGCCCGCTGCGCTGCGGCGGCGGCGGGCCATCGGCGGGGATGATCCGGATGCCGCCTTCGGGCGAACGATCCTCGCCTTCGGTCCGGTGCAGCGCATCGGCGAACCGGTGCGCGATGGCGCGCGGGATCTCGAACATCGTCTCCTCGGGCATGATGCGGATCGCGCCGATCTCGGTCTTCGTCACATGGCCGCGGCGGCAGATCAGTGGCAGCAACCAGCGCGGATCGGCGTTGAGGCGGCGGCCGACATCCATGCGGAACCACACGGTGTCTTCAAAGCCGTCGCGCGGGCCGTCGCTGGACGGGCGCTCGGCACGCGGCGCCGGCCCCTTGTTGTCGATCAGCTCTTCGACGCCCGGCATCTTCGACCGGTGCATCCGGACCAGCGCCGCGGCGATGTCCTGGGGGCTGCGCTCCAGCAACAGCCGGTCGGCGAGCGCGCGATCCTCGTCGTCGATCTCGACCGGTACTTCCATCAGCGCGGTCAGCAGCCGTTCGTGGTCGTTGCGGCGAATGTCGGCGGGGCCCGGCACGTTCATCCATTCGGCATTGATGCGCGCGCCGCGCAGCATGCCCTCCACCCGGCGGCGGGCCGGATAAGGCACGACGAGCACGGCGGTGCCCTTCTTGCCCGCCCGGCCGGTGCGGCCCGAACGATGCTGCAGCGTCTCCGCATCGCGCGGCAATTCGACGTGGATGACCAGCGACAGTGTCGGCAGGTCGATGCCGCGCGAGGCGACATCGGTGGCGACGCAGATGCGGGCGCGGCGGTCACGAAGGGCTTGCAGTGCCTGGTTGCGCTCGTTCTGGCTGTGCTCGCCCGACAGCGCAACCGCGTCGAAACCGCGCTCGATCAGGCTGGCGTGGAGATGCCGGACATTGTCGCGGGTGGCGCAGAACAGCATCGCCGTCGGCGCCTCGTGGAACCGCAGCAGGTTGACGACGGCATTCTCGATATCTGCGGGTGCGACGGTGACCGCCTGATAGGCGATGTCGCCATGGCCGCGATCTTCGCCGACCGTCGAAATGCGCAGCGCGTCGCGCTGGTAGCGCTTGGCCAGCGCCACGATCGGCTTCGGCATTGTCGCCGAGAACATGAAGGTGCGGCGCGCCTCGGGCGTCGCGTCGAGGATCTGTTCCAGGTCCTCGCGGAAGCCCATGTCAAGCATCTCGTCGGCTTCATCGAGGATGGCGACCTTGATCTGCGCCAGGTTGAGCGCCCCGCGCTCCAGGTGATCGCGCAGGCGTCCCGGCGTGCCGACCACGATATGCGCGCCCTGGTTGAGCAACTTCCTTTCCTTCGACGCATCCATGCCGCCGACGCAGGTGGCGATGCGGGCGCCGGTCTTGCCGTAGAGCCAGACCAGCTCGCGGCTGACCTGCAGCGCCAGCTCGCGCGTCGGCGCGATGACCAGCGCCAGCGGCGCGCCGGCGCGATCGGCACGGCCGTCCTCGTTCAGCAGCTGCGGCGCCATGGCGACGCCAAAAGCAACGGTCTTGCCTGAACCGGTCTGGGCGGACACGATAAGGTCGCGGCCTTCGGCGTCGGGCTGCAGGACGGCGGCCTGGACAGGCGTGGGCGCGGCATAGCCACGGGCGGATAGCGCTTCGGCGAGAAGCGGCGGCAGGGATGTAAATGACATGTTGGGCACTCCATGCCCGATATCGCGGCAAATGGCCAATCTTCCGGTGCAGCGCAACAAAAGCGTGGAATTTCGCCCGGCCATGCGGCAGGGGTCGATGGCCCGCGATCGGGTACACACGGGGGTCGGGGCAACTTATGCTGGCAGAGATTGTGGAGACGGCGCAGCGGTCGCGGCTGCGCGGCATCTACCTGATGCTGATGCTGATGACCGTCGCCTTCATGGTCATCAATGGCGGCATTTCGCATTACGGCGCGGTCGGCAAGCCCACCGCATCCGATTTCGACGCCTTTTACATGGCCTCGCGGCTGGCGCTGCGCGGCGACATCGTCGCGTCCTATGACTATGCCCAATATGTCCAGCAGCAGATCGAGTTGATGGGCAAGAACTACCGGCTGACCTGGAGCTACCCGCCGCCCTATGACCTGGTCGTCGCGCCGCTGGCGCTGCTGCCCCGCGGGCTGTCGTTCGGCATGTTCTTCGCGATCACCGCCGGCGCCTATCTGCTGATGTTGCGCCGTGCCGCCGGCGCCAACTTCATCACCATGCTGCTGCTCATGCTGGGGCCGATCTGCGCCAACATGTTCTTCGGCCAGAACGGCCTGCTGACCGGCACGCTGATCGGGTTGACGGTCATCGGCCTGCGCGATCGCCGCGGTTGGGCCGGCATCCCGCTGGGCCTGATGATCATCAAGCCGCACCTGGCGCTGGCATTGGCGCTGTATGTCGTCGTCGACCGGCGCTGGCAGGTGTTCTTCGTCGCCGCGCTGACCGTCGGCATCGCGTCGCTGCTGCCGCTGCTCATCATCTCGCCGACGATCTGGGACGCGTTTCTCGCCGGCATCCGCAACACCGCCGGCTTCCTGCAGGGTCGATTCTACCCTTTCTGCCGCATGGTCTCCGCCTATGCCTCGCTGCGCTCCGCCGGGCTGCCGGCCGGTGTCGCACTCGCCGGCCAGGCGGTGGTGGCGGTCACCGCGCTGGCGGCGATCGTTCTTGCCCAGCGGCGCCTGCCGACCATTCAGGCGCTGGGCTTCGCCGCCTGTGCATCACTGGTCATCAGCCCCTATGCTTATGATTACGACATGCCGGTGATCGGTGCCGGCCTGGCGCTGCTGCTGCCGACGCTGCTCGCCAGCAGCGGCCGCTGGGAACGCTCGCTGCTCTACGCGAATTTCTTCGTGATCTGCGGCTGGGGGGCGTTCCACACGCGCTATTACGGGCCGTCACAGGTCGGGCGAACGGCGGCCGGGCTGCTGCTGGTGCTGCTGCTGGTGCATCTGTGGGCGATCATCAACCGGCGGCCGGTCGATACGGAAGGCGTCCCGGCACAGCCGTGACGTGACGTCAGACAGGTTCGGCCGGCGACATGCCGACCGCCCTGCTGGCCGACTGCGCGCTAGTCCGCGCGCAACAGCCGATTGCTACGCAATCGCGCCGTTGCGCCCGGCCGCGCTCAGTAAACCTCGAAAAGCCCCGCAGCGCCCATGCCGCCGCCGACACACATCGTCACCACGACATATTTCGCCCCGCGACGCTTGCCCTCGATCAGCGCATGGCCGGTGCAGCGTGCGCCGGTCATGCCATAGGGGTGCCCGATCGAGATCGCGCCGCCGTTGACGTTGAGCAGTTCCGGATCGATGCCGAGCACGTCGGCGCAATGGATGACCTGTACGGCGAACGCTTCATTCAGCTCCCACAGGCCGATGTCGTTCATCGTCAGGCCATTGGCCTTCAGCAGCTTGGGCACGGCATAGATCGGGCCGATGCCCATCTCGTCGGGCTCCAGCCCAGCCACCGCCATGCCGCGGTAAGCCCCCAATGGGGTGAGCCCGCGCCGCGCCGCCTCGCCGGCTTCCATCAGCACGCTCGCCGACGCACCGTCCGAGAGCTGCGACGCGTTGCCGGCGGTGATGACGCCGCCTTCGATGACCGGCTTCAGGCCTTTCAGGCTCTCCAGCGTCGTTTCCGGCCGGTTGCCCTCGTCCTTCGACAGCGTCACCTCATGGCTGGTGACGTCCTTGGTTTCCTTGTTGACCATCTGCATGGTCGTGGTCATCGGCACGATCTCGTCGTCGAACTTGCCGGCCTGCTGCGCCGCGGCGGTCCGCATCTGCGACTGATAGCCATATTCGTCCTGGCGATCGCGGCTGACATTGTAGCGCTTGGCGACGATTTCGGCGGTCTGCAGCATCGGCATGTAGATCGCCGGGTGCATGGCGACGAGGCTGGGGTCGGCACCGACGCGCATCTTGTCGTTCTGCACCATCGAGATCGAATCGATGCCGGCGCCGACGGCGATCTGCATGCCGTCGACGATAATCTGCTTGGCGGCGGTGGCGATGGCCATCACGCCCGACGAGCACTGGCGGTCCATCGACTGGCCCGACACGGTCACCGGCAAGCCGGCGCGGAGCAGCGCGGTGCGCGCGATGTTGCCGCCCTGGACACCCTGCTGCAGCGCCGCCCCCATCACGACGTCGTCGATCTCGCCGCCTTCCAGTTTGGCGCGAGCCACGGCATGCTTGATGGCATGGCCGCCCAGTGTCGGCGACGGCGTGGCGTTGAAGGCGCCGCGATAGGCCTTGCCGATGGGGGTACGAGCAGTCGAGACGATGACGGCTTCACGCATGGGAATGTCCTTCTTTGCAGCTGTGGCTCAGGCGGTCGGAAACCGCCCCATGCCGGGTTCGGATGGCAGGTCGATGGCGCCGGTGATGAGAGCGACGCCGTGGTAAAAGGCGATGAGCTGGACGATCTCCAGGATCGCGGCGGTGTCGAAATGCGCCGCCAGCCGCGCGAATTCGTCATCGGTCAGTTTCTTGTTGGCGAGCAGCGCATCGACGCTGGCGATGACCGCGGCGTCCGCCGCCTCCCAGTTGCCGTCGTCGGCATGGCCGTCGAATGTCGATCGCACCTGGGCGTCGGACAATCCGGCCTTGGCGGCGAACAGCTTGGAATGGATGCCCCATTCATATTCGCAGCCGGTCTGCGCCGTGGTGCGCTGGATGACGATCTCGCGGGTGTGGAAATCGATCGCGCCCTTGCCGGCGATGGCGCCGCCGAGAAAACGATCGAGCGCCTTCTGGCTCTGCCCAACCGAGGTGAACAGCGCCAGCGGCTCGGTGCCCGGCGGCACGATCTTCTCGATCGTCGCGGCAAAGGCTTCGGGCCAGGGTTTCTGCAACAGTCCGATACGGCTCATCGCTTGCTCCTCAAACGTAGGTCAGCGTGATCCACTCGGCGGCGAGCGCGGGCTTGGTCTCGCCCTCGACCTCCACCGTCACATTGCTCGTCGTCTGCCAGGCGCCATCGGGGCGCTGGGTGACATCGACCAGTGCGAAGCGGCCGCGGACCCGGCTGCCGGACTTCACCGGCGCCATGAAGCGCACCTTGTTGAGGCCGTAGTTGACCCCCATCCGCGCGCCGGCGATCCCCGGCATGGCGCCATAGGCAAAGACCGAACACAGGCTGAGCGTCAGATAGCCATGGGCGATGGTGGTGCCAAACGGCGTCTGCTTGGCAAGCTCGGGATTGACGTGAATGAACTGGTGGTCACCGGTGACTTCGGCAAAGGCATCGATCTTGGCCTGGTCGACCAGGATCCAATCGGAAACGCCGACTTCCGTCCCAACCAGCGCCCGATAATCTTCGAGCGGAACTGCCTTTGCCATCGCGGATACCCCAAGGTTGTTTTGCGGCAACCTAGGCGCGGGGTGACGTAAGCGTCAACCGCATTGCGGCGCTCAGCCGATCGGGGCCACCGGTTCGCGGTCGCTCTCGGCGATGGCTTCGTCGATGCCCTGCAACGCCTCGCGGCGAGCCTCCTCGGCCAGGCCATGGCTGGCGTAAATGCTCATCCGGGCCGCCTGCAGGGACTGCCGGACGGTCTCGCGGATGTGCCTGCGGAACTGCGCGTCGCAGGTCGTCGGATCGATGTCGCGGGTGACCGTGACGCCGGCGGCAGCGCAGTGCGACACCATGCCGATCCGCGCCGCGGCGAGGGCGTGGCGGACGGTGCCCTCGATATCCATGGCGCGAACCGCTGCCTCGGCCTGGCGCCCGGCTTCACGACCGGCGCGGCCGGCGGCTTCCCCGGCGCGGCGAGCCTCAACGCCGGCACGCCGGGCCTCGCGTTCGGCATTGCGCAGTTCGCGGCGATCGGCGGCCGACAGGTCGCTGCGGTGGATGACGATATGCTGGCTGCGGCGCGCGACGGCTGCGGGCGGCGCCGGCGGCGCCACCGGGGCGACCGCAGGCAGCGGGGCGACAGGCGCGACAGCAGGCATTGCAGCAACAGGCGACAACGGTGCCTCGGGGGCAGTCGGCGGCATCGGCGTGACCGGCGGCATGTCGTCGGGGCCATAGGCGCTGCCCGATGCCGACAGCAGCAGGCCGCCGGCGATGGCGACGACGGCGAACAGGCCTCCGGATACGGCGCGCGCGGCACCGTCATGGCTCGATTTCATCATGGCGATCCTCTGCTTGAGATGGCTCTTGTGGTTCATCGCGCACGCCGCGGCAGGGGT
The DNA here is from genome assembly GCF_049896705.1 of Sandarakinorhabdus sp. DWP1-3-1. Classification (NCBI taxonomy): domain Bacteria; kingdom Pseudomonadati; phylum Pseudomonadota; class Alphaproteobacteria; order Sphingomonadales; family Sphingosinicellaceae; genus Sandarakinorhabdus; species Sandarakinorhabdus sp. DWP1-3-1. Next base: position 1,790,985 of record NZ_JAFCUV010000001.1, read on the forward strand.
ACGGCTGCAAGCCGACTTGATCACCGCCCTGCCATAGGCGACCCGGGTATCGACGGTGCTGCCGGCCAGCACGGTGGCGTCGCAGGCGAGTTCCTGGTCGCGGCGAAAGGCGCGATAGGCGAGGTGCGCGACCGGGTTCCACCAGTGCGCGGCGACGACCGCCAGCCCGGCGAGATTGGCCAACAGGTCGCCGCGATCATGGTGGGCGCCCTCGTGCAGCAGCGCCAGCCGACGCTCATCGGCGGTGTAACGGCTGGTGAAATCGGCCGGCAGCAGGATACGGCGGTGGCGGATGCCGGCCGCCATCGGCCCCGCGACCGCGGGCGTCACGAGCACCTCGACACCGCCGGCGCTGGCCAGCGATTCGGCGGTCGCCAGCGCCTCGGCCATGAAGCGCCGATAGCGCCACATCTGCCAGCCGAACCAGGCCGCCGCACCGACCGCCCACAGCGCTATGAGGAGGGGCAGCATCAGGCCCATGTCGATACCGGTCACGATCGCCGGCGACGTCGTGACAGCCGGCAGGGCCGTGGCGATGGCCGTATCGGCCGATGCCAGCGGCGCCGCCGGTTCGTGCGGGGCGACCGGCGCATACAGCGTCGTCCAGCCCGGCAACGGCGGCAGCAGCAGCCGCAGCGCCGGCAGCGCCCACAGTGCATAGGCGGTGCGCGCGCCGAGCAACCGCGCCACCGGGCGGCGGATCGCCAGCACCAGCAGCATCAGCGCCGTCGATGACACCAAAGTTTCGATGACCCAGCTGTTCATGACTTCAGCTCCCGGACCAGGGCTTCCAGTTCGGCGATGTCGGCGGCGGACAATTGCCCCGATTCGGCGAGATGCGCGACCAGCGGCGCCGCGCGGCCGCCGAACAGCCGATCGACCAGCCGCCCCGATTCCTGCGCGACATAGTCGGCGCGCTCGACGAGCGGCCGATAGAGATAGCGCCGGCCGTCCTCGACATGGGCGAGCACGCCCTTGGCCAGCAGCCGGCCGAGCAGCGTCTTGACGGTACGGTCGCTCCAGCCGCGGCCGCCGTCGATGCGCTCGACGACATCGGATGCCGTCAGCGGCGAATCGGCCCACAGGGTCTCCATCACCACCAGTTCCGCTTCGCTGATTCGCTCGACCACAGGGTTCTCCGATTACAGGCGTAATCATGCCGATTACGCCTGTAGTCGTCAAGCCTGCTTTCGGACGGCTGCCGCAGGGCGTAGTATCGCGAAAACCACCGGGAGGACGCCATGGCCGAACTGGTTTTCTATACCCACCCGATGTCGCGCGGCCGCATCGTCCGCTGGATGCTGGAGGAGGCCGGAGCGCCGTACCGGACCGAACTGCTCGAATATGGCACGACGATGAAGGCCGACGCTTATCGCGCCATCAACCCGATGGGCAAGGTGCCGGCGATCCGCCATGGCGACACCATCGTCACCGAAGGCGCCGCGATCTGCGCCTATCTCGCCGATGCATTTCCCGATGCCGGGCTGGCGCCGCCACCGGCCGCTCGCGGCGACTATTATCGCTGGCTGTTCTTTGCCGCCGGTCCGGTCGAACAGGCGGTCGTCAACGCATCGATGGGCTTCACCGTGCCGCAGGGCAAGGAACTCGCCGCCGGCTGGGGCAGCCTCGATGCCGTGTGCGATGCACTCGATGGCTGGCTGGCGACCCATGACTATTTCGCCGGCGACCGGTTCACGGCTGCCGATGTCTATGCCGGTGCGCAGATCGGCTGGGGCCTGCAGTTCGGCACAATGCCGGCGCGCCCGAGCTTTGCGGCCTATGTGGCGCGGATCGACGCCCGGCCTGCGGCCATTCGCGCCCGCGAAATCGACGACGGCCTGATGGCCGCTGCGGGCTGAGCTTTCCCCGGGCCGCTGCTGCCGCTAGAGCCAGGGGATGACCAGCCTTGCCACCGCCCGCAGCCAGATGCGCACCCTCCACCGTGCGCCCGAACCCGAGGTCCTGGCCGGCCTGCTGCCCACCGCCACGCTGGCGCCGGCGACGCGAGACGCCGTCGTCGGCCGCGCGCTCGGGCTGTTGGCGGACCTGCGCGCGGCGCAGACCGAAGGCTGGGTCAACCGCTTCCTCCAGCAGTATCGCCTCAATACGGCGGAGGGCGTGGCACTGCTGAGCCTGGCCGAGGCGTTCCTGCGCGTGCCCGATACCGAGACCGCCGACGCGCTGATCCGCGACAAGATCGGCAATGCCGACTGGTCGGCGCACGCCGGCGAGTCCGATTCGGCGCTGGTCAATTCGGCGACCTGGGGCCTGGTGATGACCCGGGCGCTGTTGGGCGATGCCAACGACTCTGGGGCAAAGGCCAGCGTCCTCAAGCGCCTCGTCGCCCGCGCCGGGGAGCCCTTCGTCCGCCAGGCTGTCGGCGCCGCGATGCGCATGATGGGGCAGGTGTTCGTCATGGGCCGCACCATCGACGAGGCGCTGGTCCGCGCCGGAGACAAGGACAACCGCGGCTTCACCGCCAGCTTCGACATGCTCGGCGAGGCCGCGCGCACCTATGAGGACGGCGCCCGCTATTTCGCCAGCTACCAGGCCGCCATCCGCGACACGGCGAAGGCCGCCAAGGCCAACCACATCACCGACCGCCATTCCGTCTCGGTCAAGCTGTCCGCGCTCCACCCGCGCTACGAAACCGCCCATGCCGCGACCGCGGTGCCGGCGCTGACCGAGATGGTCCGGCAACTGGCGCATGAGGCCGCCGCCAGCGGCATCGGCCTGACCGTCGATGCCGAGGAGAGCGAGCGCCTGATGATGAGCCTCGACATCATCGAGGCCGTCGCCCGCGATCCGCAGCTCAAAGGTTGGGACGGCTTCGGCATGGCGGCGCAAGGCTATGGCAAGCGTGCCCGCGCCGTCATCGCCTGGGCGCAAGGCCTGGGCGCCGACACCGGCCAGCGCCTGACCGTGCGGCTGGTCAAAGGCGCCTATTGGGACAGCGAGATCAAGCGCACGCAGGAGGGCGGCCTCGCCGACTACCCGCTGTTCACCCGCAAGGCCGCAACCGATGTGTCCTACCTCGCCTGCGCCCATGACATGCTGGCGGCGCCCAACATCTACCCGGCCTTTGCCAGCCACAATGCGCTGACGGTGGCGACCATCCTCGAATGGGCCGGCGACACCCGCGACTTCGAATTCCAGCGGCTGCACGGCATGGGCGAAGGGCTGTTCGAGCGGCTGGTGCGCGAGGACGGCTACAAATGCCGGACCTATGCGCCCGTCGGCGGCCATCGTGACCTGCTCGCCTATCTGGTCCGGCGCCTGCTGGAGAATGGCGCAAACTCCAGCTTTGTCCACCAGCTCGCCGATGCGAGCATCAGCGATGAAACGCTGCTTGCGGACCCGGCCGCCAAGATCGCCGGCGTCGGCGGCACGCCGCACCCCTCGATCCCACTGCCGGTGCGGCTCTATGGCGACAGCCGCGACAACAGCGCCGGGATCGACCTTGCCGACGAGGTCGTGCTGGCGCGCGTCGCCAAGGACATCCTGCTGTTCGACGAGGCCGACGCGCTGTTCGGCAAGCGCGGCGACATCCAGGATGCGCACGACCGCCACGCCGTTGCCGAAGCCGTCGACGCCGCCGACCGCGCCTTCCCCGCCTGGTCCGCCACCCCCGTCGCCGCCCGCGCCGCCGCGCTCGATCGCCTCGCCGACCTGCTCGAGCGCGACCGTGAGCGGCTGATGGCGATCTGCGTTCACGAGGCGCGAAAGACGATCCCCGACGCCCTTGCCGAAGTCCGCGAAGCGGTCGATTTCTGCCGCTATTACGCCGCCGAGGCGCGCGCCAAATTCGTGCCCCAGCTGCTCCCCGGCCCGACCGGCGAACGCAACGAGTTGCGGCTGGAAGGGCGCGGCGTCTTTGCCTGCATCGCGCCCTGGAATTTCCCGCTCGCCATCTTTCTCGGGCAGGTCGGCGCGGCGCTCGTCGCCGGCAACACCGTCGTCGGCAAGCCGGCGCCGCAGACGCCCGCCATCGCCGAGGCGGCGGTCAAGCTGGCGCACGAGGCCGGCATCCCCCGCGACGCGCTGCGCCTCGTAACCGGCGGCGGCGAAGCCGGTGATGCGCTGGTTCGAGACGCGCGGGTTTCAGGCGTCGCCTTCACCGGCAGCACCGCCACGGCGCGCCGCATCGCCCGGGCGCTGCTCGACGACGAGACGCGCCCGCTGGTGCCGCTGATCGCCGAGACCGGCGGCATCAACGCGATGATCGTCGATTCGACCGCGCTGACCGAACAGGTGGTGCAGGATGTCATCACCAGCGCCTTCCGCAGCGCCGGGCAACGGTGTTCGGCGCTGCGCCTGCTGCTGGTGCAGGAGGATGTGGCGGAGCGCACGCTGGAGATGCTGAAGGGCGCCATGGACACGTTGCTGATCGGCGCGCCGGCCGACCCGGCGACCGATGTCGGCCCGGTCATCGACACCGCATCATACGACCGGCTGGAAAGCTATCGCCAGTCGCAGCGCGATCGCTGGGTCCATACCCTCGAGGCGCCCGCCACGGGCGACTTTATCGCGCCGACGGTGATCCGGCTCGGCAGCATCGCCGAGCTGACCCAGGAATGGTTCGGGCCACTGCTGCACGTCGTGACCTGGAAGGCCGGGACCCTGCCCGAAACCATCGGCGCGGTGAACGCGCTGGGCTATGGCCTGACGATGGGCCTGCACAGCCGCATCGCCTCGGTGGCCGCGGCGGTCGCGGAGACCGCCCATGTCGGCAATCTCTACATCAACCGCTCGATGATCGGCGCCGTCGTCGGCTCACAACCCTTCGGCGGGGAGGGCCGCTCCGGCACCGGCTTCAAGGCCGGCGGACCGCACTACCTGCTGCGCTTCGTCCACGAACGGACGGTGAGCACGGACACGACGAGCGCCGGCGGCAATGCGAGCTTGCTGAGCATCGAGGACGTGGCGGGGATCTGAAATCGGCGTTTGAAATCAACGTTGTCACGCTTAAGGCTACACTAAGGCTACACCATTGACGGGTGCCTTCTGCTCCCTCCCCCTACCGCCGCAGGCGGTAGAGTGGGAGGGTCGGGGTGGGGGCGTTGGCGCAGAGCGTGCCCGAATCGATCGACCCCTAACCCGACCCTGCCCACTCTACGTCCGCTTCGCTCATGTGGGAGGAGGGAGCAGCAGGGTCCGAGACGGGGTAGAAAGCAGACATTGATCTGGTGAGTGCGCGCCCTAAGCTGAGCGAATGACGTCAGACGAACTTCAGGCCGATGTGCACGCTATCCTCGCCGCCGAGAAAGAGCCTAAAATTGACTGGGCAATGGTAGAAGCGATGTGTCTCAGAGCCATTGAACGGCTCAATACCGAGGGGCAGCCGGAATACCCTTATGACCTTGTGTATCATTTCCTCGATGACGTGGACATTCGCCGGAAGGACCCGAGCTACGCCGCTGTGCAACGCGAGCCCATAACGACGTGGCTTACCGCTCCGAATAACTAACGTCCGCTTCTGGGCGTAACCTGCCACTCCGCCACTACCCCAACGTCCGCCCGAACAGCGCCCGCATCTCCCGCCACCCGCGCTCCGCCGCCGCTTCGTCGTAGACCGGAAAATCCGGCATCATCCAGCCATGCGCGGCGCCATCGTACACCTCCGCACGATACGCCACCCCCGCCGCGTCCAGCGCCGCTTCGAAGCGCGCCGCCATCTCGGGCGAGTAGCTGTTGTCGTTGTCGGCCGCCGCGACATAGACCTCGGCCTGCAGCTGCGGCGCGTATGTGTGCGGGCTGTCGGGCCTGTCGGTGGCGAGGTTGCCGCCGTGGAAGCTGGCGACGGCGGCAAAGCGATCGGGCACCGTGCCCGCGGCGGCGATCGCCATGCCGGCGCCCATGCAGAAGCCGACGGCGCCGACCTTGCCGCCGACGACATCGCTGCGCGTGTCGAGATAGGCGAGCAATGCCGCCGTGTCCGCCGCCGCCCTGGCATTGCCGGTCGTCGCCATCAGCGGGCCGAGGATGGCGCGGAAATCGCCCTTGAAGACCTCCACCGGGTCGAACGGGCCATAGGGGCCATAGCGATAGAAGGGGTCGGGCAGCAGCACGACATGGCCTGCCTCCGCCAGTCGTTCCGCCATGCCGAGCGCACCCGGTCGGATGCCGCCGGCGTCCATGTACATGATCACCGCCGGGCCGCCGCCGCCACCGGCGGGCGTAAAGACATGGGCGGGGCAATCGCCGTCGCTGGCGGCAATGGTCAGCTGCTGATGGGGCATGGCGCAAGGCTCCGCGTTCTAGGGCGATCCGAAAGCTACGGCGTATTAACCATATCGGTTGTTTTTGTCAAGCCCCGGGCGGTCTTGGCGGGGGCTAACAAACGCGATAATTACGACGGCACAGGGTGATGGCGGGGAAAATCGGTGAACAGGACAACGTTACTGGCGCTTTGCCTCGGCCTTGGCGGCTGTGCCTATGACCATTACGCCGCCAACCAGCAATGCGCGCAACAGGCCGGCTGCGTCTCCAGCTTCCCCGATAGCGGCTATGGCCCGATACAGGCCCAGGCCGTGGCGCCCGACAATTCGGCGATGAGCGTGCCGCGAAACTGACACGCCGCGATCTTGACTTTGCTGTATTGGTGACATAACTCACCAATACAGCAACCACGGATCATACCCGATGATTTTCCATGTTTCGATCGCCGCCGGCGAGCCCCAACGCGTCGCCGAGGTCATCGCCGAACTGTGGCGCGGTGCCGCCCTGCCGGTCCCTCCGGTCGCCGACGGCGCGTGGATCGCCATGGCCGGCGACGCCCGCAACAGCGCCATCGAGATCTATCGGTTCGGGTCGGTACTGGTACCGGCGGACGACGATGACGGCGACCGCGATGCCCGCACCGTAAAGGACCCGGTGCCGAGCGCCCGCACCGCCACCCATGTCGCCATCGCCACCGATCTCGGTGCCGATCAGGTCCATGCCATCGGCAGGCGCGAAGGCTGGCTGACCCGCTACCGGATGCGCGGCGCGCTGTTCGGCGTCATCGAATTCTGGCTGGAAAACGCCGTGATGATCGAAGTGCTGACGCCATCGATGCAGCGCGAATATCTGTCGGGCGTGTCGATCGAACAGTGGCGCGACATGGTGGCGGCATCGCCCGAGCAGGCCGACCCCGAGTAGGACTTTACGCAGCGCGATTTTTGCGTACAGCTACTCCGCATGACCGCCCATACCGCTATCGCCGCCGCGCCCGAGCCGCGCCGCCTGCCCGTCCCGCGCAAGGAATGGGGAGCTGCCTTCCGTGCGCTCCAACGGCTGCTGCGCGACAAGGACGATACCCGCGAAGTCTTCGAGATCATGCGTGCGCTCAACGGTGATTCGACCCGCAAGGGCTATCACCGGCTGCTCGCCACGGCCGAGGGCGGCCGCCTGGCCTATCAGCGCGAGGAGCTTGCCGATCGCCTGTCGGACCGTGCCTGGCTGGCGACGCTGCCGGCCGGCAGCCTGGGCGCCGTCTATCGCGACTTCACCGACACCGGCGGCGTGACCCCGCAGGGCCTGGTCGAGGTTTCGAACCAGACCATGATCGGGCTTGAGCATCCCGTCGCCTGGTTCGGCCGGCGTATCCGCGATTCGCACGACCTGTGGCACGTCACCACCGGCTATGGCCTGGATTCACTGGGCGAGGCCTGTCTCGTCGCCTTCTCCTATGCCCAGACGCGGGCGCTCGGCTGGGCGTTCATCGCCGTCGGCGCGGCGTTCAAGAGCCGCAAGGCGCCGGTGAAGCAGCCCTATGTCGCCGCCATTCGCGAAGGCTATCGGCGCGGGCGCGCGGCACGCTGGCTGCCGGCGCAGGACTGGCTGGCGCTGCTGCCGCTGCCGATCGACGACGTCCGCGCCCGGCTGGGGCTTATTCCGGCGCCGATTTACCGTTCGATCCCCGTCGAACTGCGCGGCCAGGCGGTTCCGAAGGGCTGACCGGCGCCGGCACTTCCATGACGGGCCGGGGGTCGATCATCGTGCCGTCGGGGGCGGCGGTGAAGGTCGTCTGCGTCGGATAGGCGAATTCGACCTTCAGTTCGGCGAGCTTTTGCATGATGGCGAGGCATATTGCCTGTCGCCGGTCCATCATGACGTTGTATTCCGGCACGGTCACGAAGAACACGAACTCGAAATCGAGCGATGATGCGCCGAAATTGAAGAAGTGCGCCCGGTCGAAACGGGTGTCGGGTTGGGCCTCGATGATCGCCTCGATCTCGCCGGGCAGGCGCGCGACGATGTCGGCCGGGGTCTGGTAGATGATGCCGATCTGCATGACGATGCGGCGTTCCTCGATGCGGCGCATGTTGGACACCTGCTGTTCGAGCAATTTGGTGTTGGCCATCACCAACTGTTCGCCCGACAGCGCCCGGATGCGGGTGGTCTTCAGCCCGATCGCCTCCACCCGGCCGGTGTTGCCGCCATAGGAAATGACGTCGCCGACGCGGAACGGCCGGTCGAACAGGATCGACAGGGCGGCGAACAGATCGCTGAAGATACCCTGCGCCGCGAGACCGATGGCGATGCCACCGACGCCCAGGCCCGCCACCAGCGCCGTCACGTTGACGCCGACGTTGTCGAGGATGAGGATGAGCGCCAGGATCCAGACGACGACGTTCACCAGCACGGTGATGACGTTCATCGCGTCGCGCAGCGATTCGCTGTCCTCGGCGCTGGTGCGCCGCTCGACCAGCGACAGCACGATCTCGCGCACCCAGATGGCGCCCTGGATGGCAAAGGCGATGGTGAAGACGAAGCCGATGGCACGCAGCAACGGCGCCGGCGCCTCGCCGAGATTGCCGACCGCCTGCATGGCCAGCACCGCCAGGAAGGGGCTGCGGGTCTTGCGGACGATGCGGCGGACGAAGCCGCGCCAGGTCGTGACGTCATGGCCTTCGCCGAGGACCCGGCAGATGCCCCAGCGCACCGTCCAGAAGACGGCGTAAAGCGCGGCGCCGACAGCGAGCGCCAGCAGCGCCTGGCGGCTGTCGTAGCGCAGCCAGTTGAAGGTATCGAGCGTCACCGCGCCGAGTTGATCGGGCAGGTCGCGCAGCGGCGTCGGGTCGGCGGGGGTGGCAGGTTTTGCCGGGGGAGCGGCCATCATGCGTCGGCAACCGCGCCGGCCAGCGCCGGTTCCAGCCAGGTCGGGCGCGCCACGGTGAGCGCGGCATCGCCTGCGCCGAGCGGACCGCCGGCAGCCTCCAGCCGCAGATGGGCAAAGCCGCGGCCGCCGGCGTGGCAGCGCAGCGCACCGACAGTGCGGCCGGCGGCATCGCGGACGACGCCGTCGCCCGGATCGCCCGCGATGGCGACCGGCACCAGGCGGCGGCGAACCTTGTCGCGATGGTGCATGCGGGCGGTATTCTCCTGGCCGACATAGCAGCCCTTGGTGAAGCTGACGCCGCCGAGCAGGTCCGCGCCCGTTTCCAGCCACAGCAGCTCGTCCTCGCCGATGTCGGCGCTGTCGGGCACGCCGATGGCAAGGCGGTGGGCGTCATAAGTCGTGGCCCCCGGCTCTGGACCGGAATTTGCCAGCCAGCGGGCCCCCAGCGGCGCAAAGCGCGGGTCGGCGGGGTGGCCGGCCTCGCCGCCGTTCCAGCCGGCGACGACCCGCAGCGGGCTGGCCGCGATGGCTACCGCCTTGCGCAGCTTGTACATCGACAACCGCCGCGCCAGCGCCGGGGCGCGGGTGGCGGCGATGTCGATCAGCACGCCGTCCGGCGCGGCGAACAGGATCATGTCGAACAGGGCCTTGCCCTGTGGCGACAACAGGCCGGCATAAAGCGGGCGATCGGGGGCGAGCTGGTCGAGATCGTTGGTCAGCAGCCCCTGGAGGAAGCTGCGCGCATCGGCGCCGGTCACCGCGAGCACGGCACGGTCTTCGAGTTCGACGATGGTCGGGGGCAAGGTCATGCAGCTCAATTAGGTGTTCGACGCCGGTCTGCCAAATCCGGGGCAATCTGGCGGCGGCGGCTTGACTTTTGCCGGGCGCCCCGCCATTGGACGCCGCTTCTCGTGCCCGGCCTGCCGCGCGCGTCCAATCGCATTACTTCGGGACCTGTCATGGCCAAGCCGACAACCATCAAGATCAAGCTCGTGTCGACCGCGGACACCGGTTATTATTATGTGACCAAGAAGAACCCGCGCACCCAGACCGAGAAGCTGAACTTCCGCAAATATGATCCGGTGGCGCGCAAGCACGTCGAGTTCAAGGAAGCGAAGATCAAGTAGCGCCCTGCGGCGGCGCGCAAGCGTAGCTTGCAAGCCGACTCGCAGCAGCGCGGCCGGCGGGCGGTTGGCCACGCCAACCGACCCGTCCGACGTCAGCCGCGGCTTTGCCGCGGCTTTTTTATGCCCCGCAACCCCCGAATCAAGCCGCCTCCGCCACCTGATTCCGCCCGGCGCGCTTGGCATCGTACAGCGCCGCATCGGCGCGCATCAGTAGCGTTTCGGCACTGGTGTCGCCCTCTTTCAGCACCGCAAGGCCGACGCTGATCGTCACATGGACCGGCCCGTCGGGGCCGCGCCCGATCGGGGTTTCCGCCACGGCCTTCACCAGCCAGGCGGCGACCAGCCCGGCTGTCAGGTGATCGGTATCGGGCATCACCACGACGATCTCGTCGCCGCCGAAGCGCGCGATCGTGTCGGTCGGTCGCAGCCCGGCCTGCAGCGCCTCGGCCACGCTGCGCAGTACACGGTCGCCGGCGGCATGGCCCCAGCGGTCGTTGAACGGCTTCAGCGCATCGAGATCGATCATCAGCAGTGCCAGCGCCCGGCGGCCACTGCGCGCCGAATCGAAGGCGGCGGGCAGGATCGTATCCAGATGGTGGCGATTGTAGAGCCCGGTCACCGGGTCGATCACCGCCAGCCGCCAGACCGCACGGGTTTCCGCGGCGCGCGCCGATGCCACCGCCCGGCGCCGGACCAGCGCGGCGATGCGGGCGCGGATCTCGTGCGGGTCGATCGGCAGGCCGGCGACATCGGCGACGCGCAGGTCGAAGGCCTTGACCAGCGCCGCCGGGTCGTCGCGCGGCACCAGTGCGAACACCGGCAGCGGAAATTGTTCGGCGGCCGGCTGCAATTCGAGCAGCCGCGTCAGGGCCGCGGGCGACGACGGCCCGTCGAGGGCGACGATCAGCACCGTCAGCGCGCGCTGGCCGATGAGCTGGATGGCGCCGGCGATGCTCAGCACCTCGAGCGTGGCGCCGGGCGGGACAAGCGACAACAGCGCCCCGGCGAGCCCGCCGGCGCTGTCGCTCCCCACAAAACCGATCCTCACGGTCATCGGATGCCTTTATCCCCCGGCGCCAGGCGCGACCGACGCCGGCTTTCCGCCCGCGGCAGCGCATGGCGCCCACGCTCCGCGTAGCGCGAAACACGCCTTGCAACCAGCAAGGATTGCCGCAGCGCCGTCGGCAATGCTTGGCAAGCCCCCATCATGCCCCGTAGGGAAGAACGGTATCCAGCCGATCGGTATCTACGCTTGTTGCACGAACGAAAGACTAACGGCGCCGAACCGCCGGCCGTCATCGGCCTGATGGCGCTGGCGCATGTCGCCGGCGATGCCGACCTGGGGCCGCGGTTCCTGGCGCTGTCGGGCCTCGATGTGGCGACGCTGCGGGAACGTGCCGGCGACCCGGTGGTGCTCGCCGCGGTCGTCGATTTCCTGACCGGCCGCGAGGCCGACCTGGTCGCCTGTGCCGACGCCATCGGCGTCAAGCCGGCAGCGCTGGTCGCCGCCGGCGCGGCATTGGCGGAGGGCCGGGCGTGAGCAGACCGCTGATCATTTCGGACTGCGATGGCGTACTCCTCGAGTTCATCGACCCGTTCATTGCCTATCTGAAGGCTGAACATGCGCTGACTCTGCGGCTCGACAGTTTTGCGCTGACCGGCAATGTCCGCGACGCGAGCGGCAATCCGATCGCCGCCGAGGCGTTTCCGCCGCTGCTCGACGGGTTTTTCACGACCCATATGCGGACGCAGATCCCGGTGGCCGGCGCCGTCGATGCGCTGGCGCGGCTGGCGACGACCTGCGACGTCGTCGTGCTGACCAACATCGCCGACCATCACGCCGTCACCCGCACCGCCGAGCTGGCCCGCAGGGGGATGCCATACCGGGTCATCGGCAACAACGGCCCCAAGGGCGCGCCGATCAGGGCGCTGCTCGACGAGTTCCAGCCGTCGAGCGCGGTGTTCATCGACGACCTGCCGCCGCATCACAGTTCGGCGAAGAAGCATGTGCCGCACGTCCATCGCCTGCACATGGTCGCCGAGGCGCCGCTGCGCGGCCTGATCCCCGCCGCCCCCGATGCCGACGCCCGGATCGACGACTGGGCCGAGGCAATCGAGCATATCATGACGATCCTGGAGACCGAACGATGACCGATACCCCCGCCTCCCGTCTCGCCGCGCTCGGGATCACGCTGCCGACCGCGGCAGCACCCGCCGCCAACTATGTTCCAGGCGTCATCATCGACGGCCTGCTGCACATTTCGGGCCAGATCCCGTTTGACGAGGCCGGTGCGCTGATCAAGGGCCGGCTCGGCGATACCGTCGACGTCGCCGGCGGCCAGGTCGCGGCGCGGCGCTGCGCCGTCGGGCTGATCGCCCAGATGCAGGCGGCGCTCGGCGAGCTCGGCCGCGTCCGCCGCATCGTCAAGCTGGGCGTGTTCGTCGCCTCCCACCCCGATTTCACCGACCAGCCCGAGGTCGGCAATGGCGCGTCGGACCTGATGGTCGCGGTGTTCGGCGAGGCCGGTCGCCATGCCCGATCGGCGGTGGGCGTCGCCGTGCTGCCGCGCGGGGTCGCGGTGGAGATCGACGCGATCGTCGCCATCCAGGATTGATGGCGGAGGTACGCGCCCGGGTGCTGACCGCTGCCGCGGACGTGACCGCGGCGGACTGGAATGCCTGTGCCGGGCCCGACAATCCGTTCGTCCAGCACGCGTTCTTCGCCAGCCTGGAGGCATCGGGCAGCGCCTGCGCGCGCACCGGCTGGCAGCCGGCGCATATCGTCGTCGATGATGCCGACGGGCGCCCGGCGGGCATCATGCCGGCGTATTTGAAGACGCACAGCCAGGGCGAATATGTCTTCGACCATGGCTGGGCCGATGCCTGGGAGCGTGCTGGCGGACGCTATTATCCCAAGCTGCAATGTTCGGTGCCGTTCACGCCGGCGACGGGGCCGCGGCTGCTGCTGCGTGACCCTGCTGTCGCCCCAGTCCTGCTGGCGGCGGCCGAGACGCTGGCGGTGCAGAACAATCTGTCGTCGGTGCATGCGACGTTCGTGGCGCCCGACCAGCAACCGCTGTTCGCGGCGCAGGGCTGGCTGATTCGGGTCGGCGAACAGTTCCACTGGTCGAACGACGGCTATGCGAGCTTCGGCGACTTCCTGGCGGCGCTGTCGTCGCGCAAGCGGAAGGCGATCCGCAAGGAACGCGAAGGCGCGCTGGCCAGCGGCGTCGACATCGTCCACCTGTCGGGCGCCGAGATCACCGAGGCGCATTGGGATGCGTTCTGGACGTTCTACCAGGACACCGGCATGCGGAAATGGGGTCGGCCCTACCTGACGCGATCGTTCTTCTCGCTGCTCGGCGAAAGCATGGGCGACCGGGTGCTGCTGATGCTGGCGTTGCGCAATGGCCGGCCGGTGGCGGGCGCGCTGAACCTCATCGGCGGCGATTGCCTTTACGGCCGCTACTGGGGATCGACCGAGGACATCCCCTTCCTGCATTTCGAGCTCTGCTATTACCAGGCGATCGACTGGGCCATCGCGCACGGCCTGGCGCGGGTCGAGGCCGGGGCGCAGGGGGCGCACAAGCTGGCGCGCGGCTATCGCCCGGTGGCGACGGTGTCGGCGCATTACATCCCGAATGCCGGTTTCCGCGAAGCCGTCGCCGATTTCGTGGCCCGTGAGGGCGAAATGGTGGCGGCGGACATCGAGGCGATGGACATGGCCACCCCGTTCAGGCGCGGCTAAGGTGGCAAGGCGCTCCGATGGAGCCGAAGGACCGATGGACATGATGCTGCGCGCCCTGACCCTGTTTGCTCTGCTGACCGGCACCGCCGTGCAGGCGGAGGAAGTCTATCGCCTGTCGCCGGCAGAGCGCGATGCCGCGATCGCGGCGGGGTCGCGGCGCACCGACACCGACACGCCGGCGCTGCTGCCGTCACGGCTGTCGGCGGGCAGCATCACCGACCTCAACGGCCCGTCGCTCTATGCCGATGAAGAGGGCAAGGCCGACAAGAAGATCCACGGCGAGGTCGGCATGTTCGTCGGGACCGGCGGCGCCCGCGGCTTTTTCGGCACCGCGGTGGTGCCGCTGGGCGAGCAGGCGACGGCGACGCTGTCGTTCAGCCAAGCCGAGGGGCGCGGCTTCGGCTATGGGCCTTATGGTTACGGCGGGTTCGGTGGTGGCTTTGGCGGCGGTTTCGGCTTTGGCTCGCCATATGATTACCCGTTTGGCGGCTATCCGATCGGTCGGCGGCAAGCACGCTAGGTTCTCCCTCGAGGGAGGGAACGTCAGACTGCCAGATTGTCGATCAGCCGCGTGCTGCCCATCACCGCCGCTGCCATCAGCCGCGCACCCGGCGTCACCGCCCTGAGCGGCGTCAACCGCTCGCCATCGACGAGCTCGAAATAGTCGATGCGGGCAAAGCCGGCGCCGGCGATCTTGCGCTCGGCCGTGGCCAGCGCCGGGGCGACATCGCCGCCGGCGAGCAGTGCCTCGCGCGCCCGGGACAGGGCCTGCGGCAGTGCGACGGCGCGGGCGCGCTCGTCGGGCGTCAGGTACAGGTTGCGCGACGACAGCGCGAGGCCGTCGTCATCGCGGACGATATGGCAGCCGATGATCTGGGTGCCGAGGTCGAGATCGTCCGCCATGCGCCGCACGATCGCCAACTGCTGCCAGTCTTTTTCGCCGAACACCGCGACATCGGCCCGCGCCGCCGCCAGCAGCTTCGACACGACGGTCGCCACCCCGTCGAAATGCCCGGGCCGCGCGGCGCCACAGAGCAGGTCGGGCAGCGCCGCGACGCGCACATATGACGCGAAGCCCGGCGGGTACATCGTCGCCACGGTCGGCGCGTAGAGCAGCTCGCAACCCGCCGCGAGCAGCTTGGCACCGTCACCGGCCTCGTCGCGCGGATAGCGTTCAAGGTCCTCGGTCGGCCCGAACTGCTTGGGGTTGACGAAGATCGACGCCGCCACCTTGTCGGCATGTTTCAACCCTTCAGCGACCAGCGCCAGATGGCCGGCGTGGAGGGCGCCCATCGTCGGCACGAAGGCGACGCGATGCCCGGCGCGCTTCCACGCCTCCATCGCGGCGGTCAGCTCTAGGGGGGTGCGGACGATGCGAAGCGGTCCCGGCATGGGCGGCCTTTCGGTTGTGTCAGCCTTGACTGCAGCTTGACACTTTCGCGCGGCTGTGTGCGAAACCGCCGTGATTGGCAAGGTTCGGGGCATCAATGGCGGGGGCAGGTTTGGCGGCAGAAAAATCCGCGCACATCATCGTGCTCGGCAATGAAAAGGGCGGGTCGGGGAAATCCACGACCGCCGTCCATATCGGCGTCGCGCTGGCCCATGCCGGGTTCAAGGTCGCGATGCTGGATCTCGACGCGCGCCAGCGCACCGTCGCACGCTATCTCGAAAACCGTGCCGCCTTTGCCGCATCGCGCGACCTGTCACTGCCCAGCCCCGACGTGGCGGTGATCCCCGATGGACCGGAAGCCGCGGCGGAACTCGAACTGCGGCTCGACCAGGCCAAGGGGCTGAACTTCATCGTCATCGATACGCCGGGCCGCGACAGCGAGCTCGCCCGTGCCGCCCTGGCCCGTGCCGACACCATCGTCACCCCGATCAACGACAGCTTCGTCGATTTCGACCTGATCGGCCAGGTCGACCCGGAGACCTTCGCCGTCAAGCGGCCGAGTTTCTATGCCGAGCTGATCTGGGACGCGCGCCGCGCCAGGGCCAAGCAGGACGGGGTCCAGGTCGACTGGGTGGTGCTGCGCAACCGCCTGTCGACGCTGGAGGCGCGCAACCGCAAGCGGGTGGGCGCGGCGCTCGATGCGCTGGCCAAGCGCGTCGGCTTTCGTGTCGTCGGCGGGCTGGCCGAGCGCGTCATCTTCCGCGAATTCTTCCCGCGCGGGCTCACCCTGCTCGATCGCTCGGCGCTGGAGGATTTCAGCCTCAGCCATGTCGGCGCGCGTGCCGAACTACGGGCGCTGCTCGCCGGCCTCAACCTGCCGGGCTGGGACCCGGCGATGCTGGCCTGACGCTTGGGCATCGCGCTCATCCTCGCCGCGGCGCTGGCCTGGTGGCTGCACAAGCGCGGAGAGCTGGTGCCCAACCTGCTGCGGCTCGGTGGCAGCGGCGTGGCGCTGCTGTTCGCCATCCGCATGCTCGAAACCGGGCATTTCATCATGGCGGCGATCGCCGCGGCCGGCGCGTGGTACTGGTGGCGATCGCAGGCGCCAAAGGCCGTGGTTGGCGATGCCGCCGCCGCTCGCGCCCTTCTCGGCGTCAGCGCGACAGCCGATGCCGAGACCATCCAGGCCGCCTGGCGCAGCCGCATCGCCGCGGCGCACCCCGATGCCGGCGGCAGCGACGCCGCGGCGCGAGACGTCACCGCGGCGCGTGACCTGCTGCTGGCCCAGTTGCGGCAACGAAACTAGCTGCGGTACGTAATGGGTTGTTGACGATTGGCCGCTAGAGCGCGCCACAGTTCCGGAGTAGCCAGTGTCCCACCAGTTCCACGCCACGTCCCTGCGCGAATACGACATTCGCGGTCTTGTCGGCGACACGCTGACCGAAGCCGACGCCCATGCCATCGGCCGCAGCTTCGGCACGGTCATCCGGCGCGCCGGCGGCAGCAAGGTGGCAGTCGGCTATGACGGTCGCACCTCGTCGCCGCTGTTCGAAACGGCGCTGGTGCGCGGGCTGAACGAGGCCGGGGTCGAGGCCTGGCGGGTCGGCCTGGGGCCGACGCCGATGCTCTATTATTCGGTCTACGAACTCGGCTGCGACGGCGGCATCATGATCACCGGCAGCCATAATCCACCGGCGTACAACGGTTTCAAGATGATGCTGAAGGACCGGCCGTTTTTCGGCGCCGACATCCGCGCGCTGGGCGAGATGGCGGCGGCGGGCGACTGGGAAACCGGGACCGCCGGGGAACGCGGCATCGAAATCATGGATCGCTATGTCGACCGGCTCGTGCAGGGCTTCGACGCCACCACGCCGTTCACCATCGCCTGGGATTGCGGCAACGGCGTCGCCGGGCCGGTCGTCGAGAAGCTGGTCAGGAAGCTGCCCGGCACCCATCATTTGCTGTTCACCGAGGTCGACGGCAATTTCCCCAACCATCACCCCGATCCGACCGAGGAAAAGAACCTCGTCGACCTGAAGCGCGCCGTTGCCGACCACGGCTGCGACTTCGGCGTGGCCTTCGATGGCGATGCCGACCGGCTGGGTGCCGTCGACGGCCAGGGCCGGGTGGTGTGGGGCGACCAGCTGCTCGGTATCCTTGCAGAGCCGGTGCTGAAGGCGCTGCCCGGCGCCACGATCATCGCCGATGTGAAGGCCAGCCAGGCGCTGTACGACCGCATCGCCGAACTGGGCGGCACGCCGCTGATGTGGAAGACCGGCCACAGCCTGATCAAGGCCAAGATGAAGGAAGCCGATTCGCCGCTGGCCGGCGAGATGAGCGGCCACATCTTCTTCAAGCATGAATGGTATGGCTTTGACGACGGCATCTATGCGGCGGTGCGGCTGATCCGCGCCGTGTCGGCGCTCGGCGGCTCGCTGACCGCGTTGAAGGACGCGATGCCGGCGATGGTCAACACGCCGGAGCTGCGCTTCCAGTCGTCGGAAGACCGCAAGTTCGTCGTCGTCAGCGAGGTTCTCGGCCGGCTGAAGACGGCTGGCGCGACCGTCGACGAAACCGATGGCGCGCGGGTGACGACGCCCGACGGCTGGTGGCTGCTGCGGGCGTCGAACACCCAGGACGTGCTCGTCGCCCGCGTCGAAGCACGCAGCCAGGAGGCGCTGGAAAAACTGCAGGGCGACCTCAACGCCGCGCTGGCAGCATCGGGCGTCGCGCCGGTCGTGGTCGGCCACTAACCCCCTGAAGATAAACGGCATCGACACTCATGTTGCAGCGCAACATAAGCTCTTGAAAGCGGGTTCGATTTCTATTATGTTGCATCGCAGCATGAACGTGGAGCGAGCAATGCCTGCCAAGACGAACGCCGCATCGACCAAGCCCGCAGCACCCTGCAGCGACGCCCCGGTTGCGCCTGTCGCGTCGACGCCTGCGGTGCCGATCGCGGCGTCGCCGGCCGCGGCACCCAAGCCGGTGCGGCCGGTCGCCGCCAAGCCGGCCCCGGTCGTGGTGCCGCCGCTCGCTGCCAAGCCGGCGATTAAGGTGCCTTCCGCCAGGCCGGTGGCCAAGGCCGTTGTGCCGCCAAAGGCCGCCGCTCCCAAGGCCCCGCCGGTTGTCGCGCCGAAGCCTGTCGCGGCCAAGCCGATCGTCACGCCGCCGACCCCGCCGGCTGCCGAGGCCCCGGCCGCGGCTTCCGTTGCCGCACCGACCACGACCGACGTTGCCACGCCGGCGCCCATCGCGCCGCCGGCCGCAACCGCTCCGGTCGCGCCTGCCTCGGCCGACCCGGCGCCTGCCGCACCGCGTCCGGCGCTCTACGTCGTCCCCACCGCTTTCAAACTGCCCACCCCACTTAACCTCAAGGATACTCCGATGGCCGCTGCCTTTGAAACCACCCAGGAAACCGTCAAGAACACCGTCAGCCAGATGAACAAGTCGGCTGAAGACGCGATGACCACCGGCAAGGCCGCGATGGAGCAGATCACTGCCAAGTCGAAGGAAGCCGTCGAGCAGAGCATGAAGTCGCTCGACGAAATCACCGACATGGCCCGCGGCAATGTCGAAGCGCTGCTGGCTTCGGCCCGCGCCGCCACCGCCGGCATCGAGCAGATCGCCACCCACGTCGCCGAAGTGTCGCGCAAGAGCTTTGAAGAAGCCTCCACGGCGATGAAGGCAATCACGTCCGCCAAGACGCCGAACGAGCTGATGCAGCTGCAGAGCGACTATGCCAAGGGCCAGTTCGACCAGGCCGTTTCGGAATTTTCGAAGCTGTCGGAGATGATGGTCAAGCTCGCTGGTGAAGTGTTCGAGCCGGTCCAGAACCGTGCCGCGATCGCCACCGACAAGATGAAGTCGACCTTCAACAAGTAAGGCCGGTTGCGACCGGACGCCGAAAGGGCGGGTGCGGCGACGCGCCCGCCCTTTTCTGTGCGCGAAATCCGCCCTATATTGGCCGCTCGCCCCTGCCCCCGGAGCCGACCCCCTTGATGACCTTCGTGCCGTTGCTTAGCGATGACGATTCCCAGGACGGCAAGCCGGGCGGCCCCGGCGGCGGCACCGGCGTCGGCGTCGCCACCAAGACGCGGACCCGCACCGCCAAGCCGGCGCTGTACAAGGTGCTGATGCTGAACGACGATTACACACCGATGGAATTCGTCGTGCTGACATTGCAGCGCTTCTTCAAGATGACGATCGAGGACGCGACCCGCGTCATGCTCCACGTCCACCAGCGCGGGGTCGGGGTGTGTGGCATTTTCACCTATGAAGTTGCCGAGACCAAGGTGAACCAGGTCATCGATTTCGCGCGGGAGCACCAGCATCCGCTGCAGTGCACGATGGAAAAGGACTAGCGGCCCGGCACGCGCGAAGTCGCGAGGGCAGACACCATCAGCCTGTCACCCCGGCGAAGGCCGGGGTGACAGGCGTTTTTCCCTCAAGGGACTGCGCCACCGCGTCCACTGGCGCGTTCCCACCATCGCGGTTAGCCCGGCAGCATGACCCGCCTGCCATCCTTCACCCGCGCTGCCCATGCCGTCATCATCGGGGCCAGCGGCGGCATCGGCGCGGCGCTTGCCGATCTGCTCGACGCCGATCTGCAATTTGCGCAGGTCACGCGAATGGCGCGGGCCACCGGCCTCGACGTCACCGACCCGGCAAGCATCACCGCTGCCGCATCGGCGCTGCAGGCGCCGCCCGACCTGGTCATATGTGCCACAGGGTTGCTCCATGCCGACGGCCTTTCGCCCGAACGCGACCTGCGCATGCTGTCGGCAGACGCTTTCGCGCGCGCGTTCGCCGTCAACGCAACCGGCCCGGCGCTGGTCGCCCAGGCGTTCCTGCCGCTGCTGCCAAAGGGCCGAAAGACACTGTTCGCGGCCCTGTCGGCCCGTGTCGGTTCAATCGGCGACAACCGCCTCGGCGGCTGGCATGCCTATCGTGCATCAAAGGCTGCGCTCAACCAGATCCTGCGCACCATGGCGATCGAGCAGGCCCGCAAGAACCCCGACAGCATCGTTATCGGCCTGCATCCCGGCACCGTCGATACCGGCCTGTCGAAGCCATTCCAGCGCAACGTGAAAACCCTGTTCACCCCAACGCAGTCGGCCGCCCACCTGCTCGACGTCATCGAAACGATGACGCCGACGGTGAGCGGCCGGGTGTTCGACTGGCAGGGTGTCGAGATAATGCCCTAGAGCGACGGTACCGCGTTCGGGATGGTGTTTTCGTCGGCGATGCCGGCAGCAAACGAGCGCGATGCATCGCGGCCGTCGGGCGTGTGCGCGCCGCCCGAACGGTCCTGGCCCATGCCGAGTTCGTTCTTGATGCCGCCGGCGGCGCGATTGCCGAGCCAGACCGCAAGACCTGCGAGGCCGAGACCGATGATGATGGATTTCATGCTGTTTCTCCTTCGCCTGACCAACCCCGCAGCACCACGAGGGTTCCGCCAAACGCGGCGAGTGGACAGGGCGGATGCGGCCGCCTAGCGTTCCGAGCCATGGCCGTCACGATCCGTCACTCCTCCGGAAGCCGCGCCTGACGGCTCCCGTCGCCCGCCGCGACGCCGGGCTGGTTGCCGGCATCGGCCTCGGCGGCCTCGTCGGCAATTTCCTCGGCCTCATCATCGGCGCCGGCATTTTCGCCGTGCCGCGCGACATCGCCGCCGCCATGGGCCCCTGGGGGCCGCTGAGCTATGTCGCCGGCGCCATCACGATGGGCGCCATCATGCTGTGCTTTGCGGAAGCCGCGGCGCGGGTGCCGGCGAGCGGCGGCATCTATGGTTTCGCAGCGACCGCCTTTGGCGACTATTGGGGCTGGTTGAGCGGCATCCTGCTCTGGGCCGGCAACACGCTGTCGAGCGCCGCCGGCGCCGTCGCCACTGTCGCCGCGGCCAGCCTGTTCGTGCCAGCGCTCGCCGGGGGGTTGCCCCAGGCGTTTGCCATCGTCGCGCTGTATGTCGCCCTCGTGCTGATGAACATCCGCAGCATCGCCACGGCCTCGCGTTTCATCTCGGCGGCGACGCTGTTGAAGCTGGTCCCGATCCTGCTGTTCCTCGCCATCGGCGCGGCGCATGTCTCGCCGATCAACCTGCAGGCGGCCCTGCCTGCCGGCGGCAGCCCCGATATCGGCCGTGCCGCCATCCTCGGCCTGTTCATGTTCACCGGCATCGAGGTCGGGCTTGGTGTTGCCGGCGAAGTCCGCGATCCGGCGCGCACGATCCCTCGCGCCATCGCTGTCGCGCTGGGTGCGGCAGCATTGCTGTATACGGGTATCCAGGTCGTCGCGCAGGGCCTGCTCGGCAACGCGCTCGCCGATGCGCCGGCGCCGCTCGCCGCCGCATTGGGCAGCGTGTCGCCGGCGCTGGGGGCGATGATGGCTGTCGGGGCGATGGTGTCGATCATCGGCTATCTGGCCGGTGACATGATGAGTTCGCCGCGCACATTGTTCGCGGCGGCGCGCGATGGCTATCTGCCGGCGGTGTTCGGGCATATCGATGCCCGCCACCACGCGCCGCAGATGGCGATCGTTGCCCATGCCGTAGTGGCGGGGGCGCTGGCGCTGTCGGGCAGCTTCCAGGCGCTGGTCATCGCGTCGATGCTGATCACGCTGATCGTCTATGTCATCGGTTGCGCGGCGGCGCTGCGACTTCGCGCCCGCGACGTGGCGCAGGCCGGGCCGGTGGCGCGCGTCCCGGGTCTGTGGCCGGCGGCGATCATCGCCTTTGCCGCGAGTGTCTGGCTGGCAGCACAATCGACGCGGGCGGAGGCAATGGCGACCACGGCGCTGATCGCGGTGGCGACGCTGCTGCATTTCCTCCGCCGGAAAGTGGCGGCCTAACCCCTCGCTGCCGCATAGGCCGCCAGCGCGCGGGCCCGGCCTTCGGCATGATCGACGATCGGCCGCGGATAGGTCCGGCCCAGCGTCACCCCGGCGGCGCGCAGCAGCATCGGCTCGGCCGCGGCCGGATCGTGGATGACCGCATCGGGCAGCTGCGCCAGCTCCGGCACCCAGCGCCGGATATAGCCGGCCGCGTCGAACTTGGCGCTTTGCGACAACGGCGCGAACACCCGGTTGAACGGCGATGAATCGACTCCCGACCCCATCACCCATTGCCAGCCGAGCGAGTTGGCGCCGAGATCGGCATCGACCAGGCAATCCCAGAACCAGCGCTCCCCCACCCGCCAGTCGACCAGCAGGTGCTTCACCAGGAACGACGCGGCGATCATGCGGACACGGTTGTGCATCCAGCCGGTCGTCCACAACTGCCGCATCCCGGCGTCGACGATCGGATAGCCGGTGCGCCCGCGCTGCCACGCCGCCAGGTCGTCGGGGGCGTTGCGGAACCCCATGTCGTCGAATTGCGCGCGGCCCGGCACATCGCCGTGATCGGGGAACTGGTCGAGGATGTTGGCGGCAAAATCGCGCCAGCCGAGCTCGCGCAGATAGGGTTCCGCCTGCGCCGCCGGAATGGCATCGGCGACGGCGTGCCAGACGGTCCGCACCGAGATTTCACCCAGCGCCAGGTGGGGTGACAGTCGCGACGAGCCTTCCTGCGACGGCAGGTTGCGGCCGGCATCATAGCCGTGCGCGACAGCGAGGAAGGTGGCCAGCCGCGCCGCGGCGCCAGCCTCCCCCGGCGTCCAGATTTCGAAACCACCAGACCAGTCGGGTTTTGTCGGCAGCAGACCCCAGTCGCCAAGGTCGTCCCCCGCCGGCAGCGTCGCGAAGGCCATGTCGGGCACCGGTTGCGGCCGCGGCGGCGGCATCTGCTCCAGCAATTTCTTCCACCAGGGCGTGAAGATTCGATAGCGCCCACCGCCGCCGGCCAGCACGCTCGCCGGCGGGGCGAGCAGTGCGCCGTGGTAGCGTTTCAGCGTGACGGCGCGCGCCACCTCGGCATCCTGCGCCTTGGCCCAAGGTTCGTAATGGGTCAGCGTATGAACGGCGGCGGCACCGATCGCCTGCGCCACCTCGGGCACCACCGCTGCGGCACTGCCCCGGCGCAGCACCAGCGCGCCGCCGCGCGCGGCCAGGTCGCGGCCCAGCGCCGCCAGGCTGTGGTGCAGCCACCAGCGCTGCGCCGCGCCCATCCGCCAATGGCCGGGCGCATCGTCGTCGAGGACGTAGAGCGCCACGACGGGCCCGGCCTTGGCGGCGCCGATCAGCGCGGCGTGATCGGCAAGGCGCAGATCGTTGCGGAACCAGATGAGATGCGGTGCTGACATGGCCCCCTCTATGCCGCTAAAGGCGCTGCATGTCGCGGCTGTCGCCGCTGGTGGGGACGCGCCCGAATGCCGCAACTGGCCTATGTCGACGGCAGGATGGTGCCGCTCCGCAATGCGATGATCCATGTCGAGGATCGCGGGCTGCAATTCGCCGATTCGCTTTACGAAGTGTGCGCCATAATGAACGGCCGGCTGCTCGATTGGCCCGGCCATCTGGCGCGGCTGCGGCGCGGGCTGGCGGCGCTGTTCATCGATTTCCCGATGAGCGACGCGGCGCTCGGCATCGTCGCGCGGCGGCTGGTGGCGGTGAACGGGCACAGCGACGGCCTGCTGTATCTCCAGCTGACGCGCGGCAGCGCGCGGCGCGACCATGGCTTTCCGGCAGCGCCGTCGCCCAGCCTGATCATGACCGTCCGCCGGTTCGATTTCGCCCAGCGCGTGCGGCAGCAGGCGACCGGGGTGAGCGTCGTCACCGTCAACGACATGCGCTGGCGGCGTGTCGACCTGAAGACCACAGGCCTGCTCGCCAATGTCCTCGCCAAGCAGGATGCCCGCGCCGCCGGTGCCTTCGAGGCCTGGCTGGTCGCCGAGGACGGCACGCTCCGCGAGGGCAGCTCGACCAACGCCTGGATCGTCAAGGACGGCCGGCTGCTGACCCATCCGCTCTCGGAATCGATCCTTCCCGGCATCGCCCGCAGCGCGCTGATCGATCTTGCCCGCGGTGCCAAGATCCCCGTCGACGAGCGGCCGTTCAGCCTGGCCGAAGCGCTGGCCGCCGACGAGGCGCTGCTGACGTCGACCACGGCGCCGCTGCTGCCGGTGGTGCGCATCGATGGCCAGGCCATCGGTACCGGTACGCCGGGGCCAATCGCCGCCCGCCTTGCCCCGCTGGTCTGGGGGGAAATCGAGCGGCAGACCGGCTGGCGCGCCTGACACGAAAAAGGGCGACGCCAGCGGCGCCGCCCTCCTTCATTCGTCCCGCCTTACAGCGTCGGCGGCGGTGTCGGCACGGCGCCATCGCGGCCGCCCATGCCGCGCATCGGGCGGCGTTCGCGCCACTTCTGCATACGCGATTCCATCCGGGTCTTCAGCGCGCGACTGTCGGCGACAAAGGCCTTGCGATCGGCGACCGACAGCTTGCCGAAGGCGGCAAGCATCGCCGACTGCCGGCGCTCGCGGCTGGCATTGGCGGCGTTCCGCTCGTCGTCCATCGCGCGCTTCAGCGCATTGGTGTCGAGCCGCTCGGCGTCGAGGATCGTCAGCATCCGGTCGCGCGCGGCCTTCACGGCCTGGCGGTCCTCCTTGCGATCCTCGTTGCCGCGCATCGCTTCCCACATGGTCTTGCGGCCGGCCTCGCTCATCGATGCAAAGGCCTTGCCATGGCCCATGCGGCCGCGACCGCGCCATTCGGGGCCGGCCATCATGCCGGCACCCGGCGCCGGCGGGGGCGGCGGGGCGGCCTGTGCCAGCACCGGGGCGGCCGTCAGCAGCACCGCGCCCAGCGCGGCAGCGCGCAGTGAAAACTTGATCATATCAGTTCGTCCTCATCGGCAGTCGGCGTGAACACATCGGCAAAGGCTTCGGCATCACTGCCATCCCCTGGTGCCGCCACCGCGGCCGACGGCGCGGTGGTATTGGAAAATCCGGCAACCCGGCTGGTGGTGTCGTTCCGCGGCGGCGCCAGCACCATCACCCCGGCCAGCGCCGCGGCCATGGCGCCGCCGACAATCCAGCCGCGGTTGCGCAACGCTGCCGGGGCCGGCTGCGCCTGTTGCGGCAGCCGGGCGATGGCGGCGAGATCGATGCGGCCGGCGACCGGTGTGGCGGCCCAGTCGGCCAGCATCGCATCGACCTCGCGCGCCGTCGCCAACGCCGCGGCGACCCGGGGATCGGCCGCCAACGCCTGCACCGCAGCACGATCACCGACCGGCCAGCGGTGCGCGTCGGCGCCGTGGCTCTCGATGATTTCGATGGCGCGCTCGACGTTCACGGCTGTTTGTCCAATCCCAAAAGGTTGCGTAATTCCATACGCGCCCGGCCCAGCAATCCCTCGACGGCCTTGGGCGTCGCGTCGATCAGCACGGCGATTTCGGCCATGCTCATCCCCTCGCCATGGAACATCGCCAGTGCGGCACGCTGCCGCGGCGCAATGCTTGCCATCGCGGCATCGAGCTGTCGGCGCTGGTCGGTCAGGACGGCGACCTGATAGGGATCAGGGTCGCTGCTCGCGACCTGATCGGCGGCCTCCAGCGGCGCCACCAGCTTTAGCGAACGCCGGCGATCGAGGCACAGGTTGACGACGATGCGCCGGAACCAGCCCTCCACCGATCCGCGCGCCGGATCATAGCGTTCGGCAAGCGTCCACAGCCGCGTCAGCGCAACCTGGACGACATCTTCCGCCGCCGCACGATCATTGAGGGTGCGATCGGCGAGCCGCAATCCGGGGCCCTGCAACGCGCGGGCAAGCCGATCGAAGGCAGCGACATCACCGGTCGTCACCCGGGCCATCAGCGCCGACAGGCTGCCGGCGGGCGCGAATGTACCCTCGTCAGCGACCGGTGGCGGGACAGGCTTGCTGATCATCTACAGCCGTCATACGCCGGTGCGCTGGAAATCCCTCGCGGCCTGCCATTGCGCGACCAGCCCGGCCGCATGGCGGCGCGCCACCGCCATGCGGTCGACGGCATAGCCACCGCCCAGTGTCGAGGCGATGGCGATGCCGCGCGCCCGCGCCGCGCGCACGACATAGGCGTCGCGCGCCGCCAGCCCGGCGTCGCTCAGCGCCAGCCGGCCAAGCCGATCGTCGGCATGGGGATCGACCCCGGCCTGGAACAGCAGCAGGTCGGGGCCCAGGTCGAACAGCGGCGGCAACTCGCTTGCCAGCAACGCCAGATAGCCGGCATCATCGGTGCCGTCGGGCAGCTCGACATCGCGAAAGCTGCGCGCCTTGCGCACCGGGAAATTCTTGGCGGCGTGCATCGAAAAGGTCAGCACGTCGTCGCGCCCCGCAAAGATCACCGCCGTGCCATCGCCCTGATGGACATCCAGGTCGACGACGAGGATGCGCTGCGCCGCGCCTTCGGTGACCAGCCGATTGGCGGCGATGGCGAGATCGTTGGTGACGCAATAGCCGGCACCACCGTCGGGCAGTGCATGGTGGCTGCCGCCGGCGCCGTTGGCGGCATAGCCGTGGCGAAGGGCATGAAGCGCGGCGCCATGGGTGCCGCCGGCAACGGCGAGGGTACGCCGCGCCACCTCCAGCGTGACGGGAAAGCCGATGCGGCGTTCGCGGTCGGGCGCCACCTGGGCCGACAGGACGGCATCGACATAGCCAGGATCGTGGACCGCCTCCAGCCATTCCCGCGGCATCGGCGGCGCGGCGGTGACGGCGACCGCCTGCCCGGCTTCCGCCAGGGCGTCGAGCAGCAGTGCGTATTTCGACATGGGGAAGCTGTGGCCGGCGGGCAGCTCGGCGACGTAATCGGGGTGGTGGAAGAGCGGAAGCGGCATTTTATCTGTCGGCTACTTACGCCAGCGCGCGCGACGCCATTTCCAGCACATCCTTGCTGACGCCCGGCGCCGCCACGATGCGTTCGAGCTGGCGCCGCATCAGCGCGCCGCGCGCCGCGTCGAAGCGGCGCCAGCGGCCGAGCGGCACCGCCAGCCGCGCCGCCGATTGCGGGTTTACACGATCGACCGCCAGCAGCTGGTCGGCGAGAAGGGCATAGCCGGCGCCATCGCCCGCATGGAAATGCCGCTGGTTGGCTCCGAACGCGCCGACCAGCGAACGCAGGCGGTTGGGATTCGTCAGGCTGAAATCCCTGTGGCCAAGCAGCGCCTGCACGCGCGCGATCGTATCCGGCCGCGTCGCCAGCGCCTGCACGGTGAACCATTTGTCGATGACGTCATTGTTGCCGGCAAAACGCGCATGGAAATCGGCAAGGCAGGCGTCGCGTTCCGGCGTGTCGGTGTTGATCAGCGCCTGCAGCGCCCCCAGCCGGTCAGTCATCGTCGCTGCCGCGTCATATTGCCGGCGTGCGGCCGCGACTGCTTCGGCCGACCCGGCGGTGACCAGATAGGCCAGCGCGACATTGGCCAGCCGGCGATCGCCCTTGGCCTCGGGTGTCAGCGCGGTGCCGCTGCCGCTGTGCCGGCGATATGCGGCCCACCATTGGTCCTGCAGGCCGGTCGCGATCGCCAGCCGGGCCGCCTCGCGCCGCCGGTGGATATTCTCGACCTCGACCACCTTGGCCTGGTCGCCGATGAAGCTTTCGGTCGGCAGCAGCACCGCTTCACCAACGAAAGCGGCATCGAGCCGCCCGGCTTCGCCGTCGGCCAGGGTCGCGGCGACGGCAGCGACCAACTCGGCCGGGTCATCGTCGGTTGCCAGCACGTCGAGCGCCAGCCGCTGCATCGCCTCCCAGCGCGCGAACGGGTCGTCGTCATGGCCGGCAAGAAACGCCAGGTCGGCGCGCGACGTCGGCGCCTCGACGATGACCGGCGCCGAAAAGCCGCGGTTGAGCGACAGCAATACCGGCTCGGGCACATCCTCGAACGCCACCACCGTGATCTTGTCGCGGACCTCGACGAGACGTTCGTCGCAGACGCGGTGGCCGCTGTCGGCACCGATCAGCGCCATCCGGAACGGCATATGGACCGGCTGCTTCAGGGACTGGCCCGGCGTCGGCCCCTGCGACTGGGTCAGCTCGACGACGACAGTGCTGCCGGTCTGGCGGCTCCGCACCGAGATCTTGGGCGTGCCGGCCTGGTCATACCAGCGGCGGAATTGGGCCAGGTCGCGGCCATTGGCGTCCTCCATCGCGCGCAGCCAGTCTTCGCATGTCACCGCCTGGCCGTCGTGCCGGTCGAAATACAGGTCGGCACCGGCGCGGAAACCATCGGCCCCCAGCAGCGTGTGCAGCATCCGGATGACTTCGGCGCCCTTGTTGTAGATCGTCGCCGTGTAGAAGTTCGCGATCTCGATATAGTGATCCGGGCGGATCGGATGGGCGAGCGGTCCGGCATCTTCCGGAAACTGCACGGCCCGCAACCCGCGGACATCGTCGATGCGGCGCACCGCGGCGCTGCCCTGGTCGGCAGAGAATTGCTGGTCGCGGAAGACCGTCAGCCCTTCCTTGAGGCTCAACTGGAACCAGTCGCGGCAGGTGACACGATTGCCGGTCCAGTTGTGGAAATATTCATGGGCGACGACGCCGGCGACGCTGTCGAAATCGGCATCGGTGGCGGTTTCGGCATCGGCCAAAATGAACTTCGAATTGAAAATGTTGAGGCCCTTGTTCTCCATAGCCCCGGCGTTGAAATCGCTGACGGCGACGATGTTGAACTCGTCGAGGTCATATTCGCGGCCATAGACGCGTTCGTCCCAGGCCATCGATGCCTTCAACGACGCCATGGCATGGGCGCAGCGCGGCACATCGGCTGGCGTCGTCCAGATCGCCAGCGCAACGCGGCGGCCCGACATCGTCGTGAAACTGTCGGTCAGCGCCGCCAGGTCGCCGGCAACAAGTGCAAACAGATAGCCGGGTTTTGGCCAGGGGTCGGTCCAGGTCACGGCATGCCGGCCGTCGGCCAATATCTCGGCGGGGCCGCGATCGCCGTTCGACAGCAGGATCGGGAACCGCGCGGCATCGGCCTCCATCCTGACGCTATAGGTCGACAGCACGTCGGGCCGGTCGGGGAACCAGGTAATGGCGCGAAAGCCCTCGGCTTCGCATTGCGTCACCAGCTTGTCCTCGCTGGCGTACAGCCCCATCAGCCGGGTGTTGCGTGCCGGCTGGATGGCGACGACGATCTCCACCATGGCCGCATCGCCGGGGATGGTCAGCACCAGTTCCTCGCCGGTGGGGGCGGTGTTGACCGGCACGCCATCGATGCTGATCGCCACTGTCTCCAGCCCTTGCCCATCGAGCACCAGCGGGCGCGCATGATCGCCATTCCGCCGCACGTCGAGCCGGGAGCGAACGATGGTGCGGTCCGGGTCGAGCGTGAAAGCCAGCGCGACCTGCGGCACCAGCCAGTCGGGCGGCGCATAGTCGGCGAGCCTGACGGCATTCGGCAATTGAGGGGTCGCCTGGGCATCGAGCATGGTCATGTCCCCATAATGCCGGTCAAACAGGGTGTTGTCGAAGCACAATGTCGGGCAGATTGTCCCGCCAGGCGACCGACATGGCAACGGCGCCGGACCCCTGGGGATCCGGCGCCGTGCCGGCTGGGCCTTGGCCCGGCCTACTTCTTTGTGGTGGTCGTCGTCTCGGTCGTGGTCGCGGCGGTCGTATCGCCGGCTTCGATTGCATCGGCCTTGGCTTCGCCCTTGTCCTCGACGGCGTCGGCCTGGGCACGCATCGAATCGGCGGTCGCTTCGGCACCGACCTGCGCCGCATCGGTGGCATTGTCGGCGGAACCTTCGGCCTTGTCGGCCGCCTTGTTCATGCTCTCTGCCGTCGCATCGGCGGAGTCACGAACGGCATCGGCCTGCTTTTCAGCGGGCGACTGGTTGCAGCCGGCGAGGGTCACGCCGGCAGCGAGCAGCAGCGCCATCGGGGTAAGGGCAGATTTCATTGCGAGTAACTCCTGTTGGGTCGCAGCGTGTCAACGTTGCGCAGCCGCGATGGTTCCGCTGTCGAAACGCGCAACGTCGCGTCGGTCACAGTTGGGACATCTAAAGCGGAACTGGCCCTTACATGGAGCCTGAAAGGAATTGAACCCGGTCGCGTACGGGGGGCGAGCGCGACCGGGTTCTTTCTTCGGCAACGAAAGCGGGGGGACTGATCTCGCTGCCTGCTGAACCAAACGCCCCGGTTTCGGCAAGGTTGCACACAAAAACGACCGACCGCCGACGCGATGGTCGTCGCCCCGATTTGTCGGCCAACGGGAACCGCGCGGCGGTCGAGCCGGTTGATTAAGCTCCTGTTCCAGTCGTCGCCGATGGCCGGAAGAATGGAAGAAATTGATCGGGAAGGACAAGCCATGGACAGCAACACGCTCTTTGATCGCGATACCGATGACGGCCGGCAGGGCAACCGCAACCTGATCGCCTCCGATCGGGTGCGCGGCACCGAAGTCTTCAACACGGCCGGTGACAAACTCGGCAGCATCGATACCATCCTGATCGACAAGGTCAGCGGCCAGGTTTCCTATGTCGTCATGTCGTTCGGGGGCTTCCTCGGCATCGGCGAGAAATTCCATCCGCTGCCGTGGGATGTGCTGACCTATGACACCCAGGTCGAAGGCTATCGCGTCGATCTCGACCGGTCGCAGCTGGAAGGGGCGCCGAGCTATGCCCGCGAAGACGTCGACAATTTCGACTATGGCAGCAACGGCGGCAGCATCGACAGCTATTACGGCCAGCAGGGCCATGGCCAGCAGGGTGTCGGCAGCCGCGGCACCCGTTCGCCCGACTATGACAACAGCGAGACCGGCCGCGCCGACGACCGCGAACCGCCCAAGGGCTTCTACAGCCCCGAAGCCCAGTCCGAACGCACCAGCGGCCAGGGCGTCAAGACGCATCACGAAGACACCGAAACCGCCAGCGGCGGCTTTTACAGCCCTGAACAGCAGGCCTCGCGCAACCAGCACGAGCAGGACAAAAGTGGCCTGCTCGGCGATGCCCGCGACGATCTCGGCGAGCCCGACACCGGCCGGGGCAAATCGGACCGCAGCTGGGACGATCCCGACCGCGCCATCTGATGTTCGTTGAGCGGTCCCTTGGGCTGACCGCTTGACTTGGCAGCCTCGCCAGCGTGTGTTAACTAGATAACACACATCAGCGGGGCTGCCATGATATTCGATCCCGAACTCGCCACCCAAGCCTATATGGCGACGTTGAGCGGGGCGGCGCGGGCCAGGTCCGACGCCTATTTCGAAGGCGGCTACTGGCTGATCCTGTGGAGCGCTTTGGCGGCCATCGTCGCCAACCTGATCATCCTGCGCACCGGTATGGCCGCCGCCATCTCACGCTGGGCCCGGCGGACCAGCCGCCTGCGCTGGCTGCGCTCCTTCCTGTTCGCCGTCCCCTATCTGATGCTGGCGACGCTGATCACCCTGCCACTCGACATCTGGTCGCGTTTCGTCCGCGAGCACGACTATGGCCTGTCGAATCAGGATTTCGGCGCCTGGGCCAGCGAAGCGGCGCTCGACATCGTCATCTCGACGATCCTTCTGTCGCTGCTGTTCATCGGGATCCACGCCGCAATCCGGCGCGCACCGCGCAGCTGGTGGGCGATCGGCACCGGGCTAACCGCCGCCGGCCTGACGGTGATGATCATGCTGGCGCCATTGTTCATCGAGCCGCTGTTCAACAAATACACGCCGCTGCCGGCCAGCCCGGTGCGCGATGCGGTCCTGGCGATGGCACGGGCCAACGGCGTGCCGGCGACCAACGTCTATCTCGTCGATGCCTCGCGGCAGTCGAAGCGGATTTCCGCGAATGTCGCCGGGCTCGGCGGCACGACCAGGATCGCGCTCAACGACAATCTGATGCGCCAGCCGGCCGACGAGGTCCGCGCCGTGCTGGGGCACGAGATCGGCCATTATGTGCTCAATCACGTCGTCAAGCTGATCGTCACCCTGACCGTCATCCTCGCCATCGGCTTTTTCATCGCCAGCCGGGTCCTTCCCGCCCTGCTCGCCCGCTTCGGTGCGCGCTGGGGCGTGACGGAGGTCGCCGATCCCGCGATCCTGCCGGTGCTGCTGCTGGTGGCGACCGTCCTCGGCCTGCTGCTGACGCCGCTGATGAACACGCTGGTCCGTACCAACGAGATCGAGGCCGACCTTTATGGCCTCAATGCCGCGCGCGCGCCCGACGCCTTTGCCCGCACCGCGATCAAGCTGTCGCAGTACCGCAAGATCGAGCCGTCACCTCTCGAGGAGGCGATCTTTTTCGACCATCCGTCGGGGCACACGCGCGTGCTGACCGCAATGCGCTGGAAGGCGGAGCACCTCGGCCAGCCCGATGTCCGCTAGGTTCGTTCCACCGCGGCGGTGATCGACGCCAGCAGGCCGGTATCGCCCATCGACATCGTGCCGTCGGCGCCATCGAGCGCATATTTGGGCGACACGATCTCGGGCCCCTGCCCCGGCGGCAACGGCGGCGTGTAATAGCCGAGCGCATAGCTGCCCATCGCATAGCCGATCACCGCCTGCAGGTCGGCCGGCAACGTGCGGGCAATGTCGGGCGGGCAGGCCAGATACTGGTTCTCCTCCTGCCGCAGCCAGCCCAGCGTATAGGTCAGGTTGAGGCCGATGCGGTCGCCGTCGCTGCTGTTGGCGCCGCCGCCATGGAAGACGCCGCCCGAATAGATCAGCACCGAGCCGGCGCGCATCTCGGCATAGCCGATCTCTTGGGGTTCGGGCCGCCGCGAATCCTGCCAGTCGAGCGAGCCAGGCACGACCTGGGTGGCCCCATTGGCGCGGGTGAAATCGGTGACCGCCCAGATGGTGTTGAGCTGGGGCTCGATATGGCCGAGATGCGTGCCCCAGGCCCAGCGGTCGCGGTGCACATATTGCGCCGGCTGGCCGGGCCGGATGCGGATGAGCTGGGTCAGATGCAGCTGCCAGCGCTCGCAGAACGGCAGCAATAGCGCGTCGGCGGCGGCACGGATCAGCGGGTGCATGACCAGCGCGCGGGTGGCCGGCGAACGCGCCACCAGGGCACCGGTGCGCGTCGTCTGGCGGCCGGTGAAATCGTCGCTGCCCGGCGGCGTCGCGGCGATATAGGGATCGACCTCGGCGCGCAGCGCAGCAAGCGTCGCGGCGTCGAGCACATCGTCGACGATCAGCGCGCCATCGCGGCGCAACACGGCCATCAGCGTGTCGATGTCGATGTCCGCCGCAAGGTGCGTCAGTTGCGGGATGACGGGATGGGCAGCGGCGGTCATCGTCATGGCATCACCTCATGGTCGGGAAACAACAGCGGCATGGCGCGCGCCAGCGTCGCGGTCACGCGCGCCGGCGGCCAGTCGCCCGGTTCGAGCAGCATCCGCGTGCCGAGCCCGTCCAGGATCGCGACGATCAGGTCGGCGACAGCGCGGCCATCGTCGTCGCCACGCGCGAATTCGGCGGCAATGCCGGCGGTGATGCGCGCGTAATAGCTGCGGTGCCGCTGCTGCATGGCGGGATCGACGATGGCGCGCGCCGAAAACGCCAGCCACACCCGCCAGTCGCGGACGCCGGCGGCGTCGCCGGGCAACACTGCGGCCAGCTGGACCATGACCGCCGCGGGTGTCGCTCCGCCCGGCAGCTGCTCCGCCTGGCGATCGAGCAGCCGCTCCATCACCGCGTCATAGGCCGCGTCGATCAATGCCGCCTTGCTGGTAAAATAATGCGTCACCGCACCGGTCGTCAGGTCCGACGCGCGCGCCACCTCGCGCAGGCCGGTGGCGTCGAGGCCCTGGCCTGCGATGACATCGGCGGCGGCCTCGGCAAGGCGGCTGCGGCGATCATCATGGTCGACAAGCTTTGGCATAACATAGGTTATATAACGTGTGTCCGGCCCTGGCAAGAGTGCTCGCCAGCCGCACAACACTCGGCCATAACGTCGCCATGCATCTCCTTGTTCTCGGCCTCGGCTACACCGCGGCCCGCTTCGCCGCCGCCTTTCCCGGCACCGTCACGGCAGTGCGCAGCCGCCCCGGCCCCGGTGTGCTGACGCTCGACAGCCCCGAACTGCCCGCCGCCATCGCTGCCGCCACCCATATCCTGTCATCGGTGCCACCTGCTCCGAGCGGCGAGGACCCGGTGCTCGTGGCGCACGGCGACGCCCTGGCTGCAGCGCCGACACAATGGATCGGCTATCTGTCGTCGACAGGCGTCTATGGCGACGCCGGCGGCGCCTGGGTCGATGAAGCGTCGCCGCTCAAAGGCCGGCGCTCGGGGCGCCTGGTTGCCGACGAAGCGTGGCAGGCGCTGCACCCCGCCGCCCGCGTGTTCCGCCTGCCCGGCATCTATGGCCCCGGGCGGTCGGCCCTCGATCGGCTGCGCGCCGGGCCGGTGGCGCGGATCGACCTGCCCGGCCATGTCTTTTCGCGCATCCATGTCGACGACATCGTCGGCGCGATCGGCGTCAGCCTGACGAGGGGCGCCCCTGGCGTCTACAACCTTGCCGACGACGAACCTGCGCCGGGGGAGGAAGTCACCGCTCATGCCGCCCGGCTGCTCGGCCAGGCGCCCGGTCCATTGCAAAGCCTGGAGACGGCGCAAATGTCACCGATGGGCCGGGCTTTCTATGCCGAGTGCCGCCGCGTCGCCAATGGCAAGATGACGCGGGATTTGGGTTATGTTTTGCGCTATCCAGAGTATCGCACGGGCCTTGCCGCCTGTTTTGGGGAGAGCCAATCATGAAGTTCGGTGCCGGCCAGTCGGTCAAGCGTGTCGAGGATGTCCGGTTGCTCACCGGCAGGGGCAATTTCACCGACGATCTGCAGCGTGACGGCATGCTGTATGGCGTGACCCTGCGTTCGCCCTATGGCCATGCCGAGATCATGTCGATCGACACCAGCGCGGCGCTCGCCCTGCCCGGTGTCGTCGCGGTCTACACCCATGACGATGTTGCCGACTACGGCCCGATCCCCTGCCTCGTGCCCCTTTCCGCTCCGCTCGAGACGCCGCGCATCCTGCTCGCCAAGGATCGGGTCCGCTTCGTCGGCGATGCCGTCGCTTTTGTCGTCGCCGAAAGCCGCGAAGCCGCCCGCGCCGGCGCCGAAGCGATCGAGGTCGATTATCGCGAACTGCCCGTTGTCGCCTCCATCGACGCCGCCATCGCCCCCGGCGCGCCCAAGATCTGGGAGGAAGCCGCATCGAACAGCCTGTTCGACTGGGCGGTCGGCGATGCCGAGAAGAACGCCGCCGCGCTCGCTGCCTCCACCCATGTCACCCGGCTTCGTATCGTCCAGAACCGCGTCGCCCCGACGTCGATGGAGGTACGCGCCGCATTGGGCGAATATGATGCCGCCACCGGCGTCTACACGCTATCGACCGGCAGCCAGGGCGTCGCCGGCATGCGCCAGATGCTCGCCGGCCCGGTGCTCAAGGTCGACATCGACAAGGTCAAGATCGTCACCGGCGACGTCGGCGGCGGCTTCGGCATGAAGACCTTCCTTTATGCCGAATATCCGCTCGTCCTCCACGCTGCCAAGGCGCTCGGGCGCCCGGTGAAATGGACCGGCGAGCGCGGCGACGCCTTCCAGACCGACACCCATGGCCGCGCCATGGTCAGCGACGCGCAACTGGGCTTCGACGCCGATGGCCTGATCACCGCGCTGGCGGTCGAAACCTGGTCTGATCTCGGCGCCTATCAGGCGCAGTACGGCCCCGCCATCCAGACCATGGCAGGCGGCAAGATCATGGGCGGCGTCTATCGCATCCCGACCATCCACAATCTCGTCCATGGCGTTGTCACCAACACCGCGCCGGTCGATGCCTATCGCGGCGCCGGACGACCGGAATCGGCGTACATCATGGAGCGGCTGATCGAGGCCGCCGCACGCGAACTCGGGCTCGGCGTCGACGACATCCGCCGCCGCAACCTGCTGACGCCCGCCGAACTGCCGCACGACAACGGCATCGGGCTGACCTTCGACATCGGCAATTTCCCCGCCGTGCTCGACAAGGCGATGGCCCAGGCCGACTGGGCCGGCTTTCCGGCACGCAAGGCCGCGGCCGCCGCCAAGGGCCTGCGCCTCGGCCGCGGCATGGCCTATTACGTCGAGATCGCCGGCGGTGGCGGCACCGATGAATATGCCGATGTCCGCGTCGCCGCCGATGGCGTCGTGGAGATGGCGGTCGGCACCCAGTCCAACGGCCAAGGCCATGAAACCGCCTATGCCCAGGTGCTGAGCGAAAAGCTCGGCATCGACATGGACGATATCCGCATTGTCCAGGGCGACACCGACCGGCTCGAGGTCGGCCATGGCACCGGCGGCTCGCGATCCATGGCCTTCGGCGGCGGCGCCGTGCTGGCGTCGGCCGACGCGATGATCGAGCGCGGCATCGAACTCGCCAAGGCGGACCTAGGCGTTGACGAGGTCGATTATGCCGATGGCGTCTTCCGCGCCCGCGGCACCAACGCGACCCGCAGCCTTGCCGAAATTGCCGCGGCGCATTTCGGTGGCCTCGACGGTCGGTCGAAATACTCGACGGGCAAGCCGGCGCCGACCTTCCCCAACGGCTGCCACATCGCCGAAGTGGCGCTCGATCCGGCCACCGGCAAGGTCAGCATCGAGCGTTATTCGCTGGTCGATGACTTCGGCAAGCTGGTCAATCCGATGCTCGTCGAGGGCCAGATCCACGGCGGCGTCGCGCAAGGCCTGGGCCAGGCACTGTTCGAGGATGTCGTCTATACCGACGACGGCCAGCTCGTCACCGGCAGCTTCATGGATTATGGCGTGCCGCGCGCCGACGACATGCCGCCAATGATCGGCTTCGATACGCTCGGCACGCCGAGCCCGACCAACCCGCTCGGGGTCAAGGGCTGCGGCGAGGCCGGCACCATCGGCGCCATGCCGTCGATCATGAACGCCATCATCGATGCGCTCGACGGCACCCAGATCGAGATGCCGGCGACCATCGAGAAACTGTGGCGCGCCGCGCGCGCGCTCGACCTGCCGGTAGCGGCGGAATAGCAGGGGCGCCGGGATCGGGCACGATCCCGGCGGCCGTGGTCAGCGGATGAACGCGATGAACACCGCCCAGGCCAGCATCAGCAACGGCACGGTCATGATCTGCGCCCATGCAGCGCGGCCCGACAGATAGCCGCTGGCGGTATCGATGCCCCAGGCGCCGCGGCGCGGGACCGGCGGCGTGGCCCCGCTGGCGCGCGCCATGAGGAGCGGCAGGCCGTAATAGCCGACCAGTACCAGCGCGAAGACGGCAAGGATCAGTCCGATGCCGGTGCCGGCGCGAAACGCCAGGCCCATGACCGCGACATAGCCGGCGGCGGCGAGCACCAGCTGGCGCAACAGCGACCCGGGCAGGTCGAATGCCAGTGGCGGCGCCGCCTTTGCAATCACCGGCGCCTTGACCGCCGAGCCGATGTGGGAACCGTCTGCAAAGTCGAGCTTCATCGTCCTGGCCTCCCGAGTGGCGGCCCTTCGCCGCTTCGCCGCCAAGATTATCCGGCCCGGCCCGGCGTTCCTTGATCTGGATCAATCGCGCGATCGGCCTGCTCAATGCGCCAGCAGCAGCGGCACCGGGGCATCGGCGAGCAGCCCGCGCGTCACCCCGCCGAACACCGTCTCGCGCAGCCGCGAATGGCCATAGGCGCCCTGCACCAGCCAGGCCGAGCGCCGCTCGGTAACGACGCCGCGGATCACCGCCTCGATCGTGTCGCCGTCGCAGGTTCGCTCGATGACTTCCGCCGCGACGCCCTGCCGCGACAGATAGGCAGCGGCGGCGCGGGCGGTGAACGCGGTCGGCCTTTCGGCCACCGCGAGAATATCGACCGATTCGGCCAGCCGCAGCATCGGCAGCGCCGCACGCAGCGCCAATGCCGCCTCCTGCGAGCCGTCCCAGGCGATCAGCGCCGCCCCGGTGACGGCGATGCCGCGGCTCGTCGGCGGCACGGCAATCACCGGTGCCGGCGCCCGCACCGCGACATCGCCGGCAAGGGCCAACCGCGCCGTCGCATTGCCGCTGTACGGCCCGCTGCTCATCACCACCACATCGGCGAGCCGCGCCGTCTCTACCAGCCAGTCGGCCGTGTCGCCCTCGCGCGTCACCCAGTCCCAGCTGACGCCTTCGTGCCGCAGCCGCGTCTCGACCGCCTGCCGCTCGGCGCGCCGTTCCTTCTCGATGGCCTCGATCAGCGCCGTAACCGGAAACGCGCCCATTGCCGGTTCACCCAGCGCATAGGCCGCATAGGGCGTAACCTGCAGGCAGGTCAGGTGCCCGCCAAAGGCCCGCGCCAGGTCGAACGCCGCCTGCAGCCGCGCCGGCTGACCGTCGTCCGCGTCGACATGTACCAGGATCGTCTTCATCGCCATTCTCCCATCGATGACGGCGATTGTCGCGCCATCAGCGGCGCCGCGCATTGATCCCGATCAAGCGCTGGCGATCAGACGAACTCCTCGGCCGCCGCCGCCAGCGCCGCCGGATCGGTAACGACGATGCCGCGCCCGCCCGGCAGGCCGATGATCCCGGCGGCGCGCAGCCGCGTCATCTGGCGGCTGACGGTTTCGATGGTGAGGCCGAGGAGATCGGCAATCTCGCCGCGGCTGAGCGGCAGGTCATAGGCGGTGCCCGGCGCCACGCCCGCACTGCGCCGGCAGTCGGATGTCGCCAGCCGCCGCCCCATGTCATCAAGGAATCCTGCCACCCGCGCCCCTGCTGTGGCGCGACCCATCCGGGTCAGCCAGCGCCGCGCCCGGTCGAGCTCGGCGAGCGTCCGTTGCAGCAGCAGATGCTCCATGCGCTGGTGCTCGGCGAGCACGCGTTCGAAGATCGCGCGCGGGAACACGCAAAGCTCGACATCGGTCAACGCGACGATGTCATGGTCGCTGGCGCCGGCAAACGGCCGCCCGATGAAATCGCCCGGGTACAACAGCCCCACGATCGATTCGGTACCTGCCGGCGTCAGCGTCGCGATCTTCATGACGCCGGATTGCAGGTTGGCGCAGACCAGCGGCGGATCGCCGGCGCGGATCAGCGTGTCGCCCCGCGCAAGCCGCCGCTGGCTGCCCAGCTTGCCCAACGCCCCCAGCGCGTCATCGTCCAGGCTGGCGCACAGCGTCCGATCGCGCACTCCGCATTCGCTGCAACTGCGTGCCATACTGGCTCTCCCCTGGCGCGAGACGGACGCTAGGAGCGGCTGCGCAGCGCCACCACCAGCCCGACCATCGCGAGCGCTCCGCCGGCGACCGCCAGCGGCGTCCAGCGATAGCCCTCGAACACCGTCGACAGCGCCATCGCCACCAGCGGCACCACAACGCCATTGTACGCGGCCTTGCCCGGCCCGACCGCCCGTATGATTGCGTAATAGAGGCTGAAGGCCACCGCCGAGGCGACCAGCCCGAGATAGGCCAGGCCGAGCAGGAAAGCCGGCGATGTGTCGATGACCGGCGGCCCGGCCAGCGCCCAGGCGAGCCCGGCATTCAGCAGGCCGCCATAGGCCATCGACCAGGCCAGCCCGCCTTCCGCCGGCAGAGAGCGGCCGGTGCTGGTCGCCTGCATGACATTGGCGACGCTCGCCGACAGCACGCCGCCGATGGCCAGCGCCAGCCCGAGCGCCACGGCGCGGGTGTCGAGGCCAGGTGCCATCAGGTCACGGGCAAAGATCAGCGCCACCCCGCCGATGCCCATGATGCTGCCCAGCGCAAACCGCGGCGTGATGCGCTGGCCGAGGAACGCTGCCGACAACAGCGCATTCGGCACGATCAACAGCGCAAAGCTGAGCGCCACCAGGCCCGAGGTGACATGTTCCTCGGCGCGGTAGACGAGGTTGAAATTGAGCACGAACTGCA
The DNA here is from genome assembly GCF_049896705.1 of Sandarakinorhabdus sp. DWP1-3-1. Taxonomy (NCBI): domain Bacteria; kingdom Pseudomonadati; phylum Pseudomonadota; class Alphaproteobacteria; order Sphingomonadales; family Sphingosinicellaceae; genus Sandarakinorhabdus; species Sandarakinorhabdus sp. DWP1-3-1. Next base: position 1,831,062 of record NZ_JAFCUV010000001.1, read on the forward strand.
TGACGGCGTTGACCAGCGCGAACCGATGACCGGCGCCGCCGATGCGCAGCGACTTGCCGCGGACCAGCACCATCAGCATCATCGCGCTGCCGCCGAGCAGGAAACGATAGGCCACCGCCCAGCTCGCCGGCACCACGCCGAGCTGCGTCTTGATGACCAGCCAGGTCGACCCCCAGATGAAGGTGATGATGGCGAAATAGACGAGCAGCCGCGGCGTGAAGACGCCGGCCGGCCGGATCTGCGCTGCCGCCGTCACCCCGCCAGCAGCGCGGCGAGCGCCGCGATGTCGGCGTCGGGCGTGTCCCAGGCGACGACAAAGCGTGCCTCGCCCGACCCGGCGGCGCCCCAGTCGTAAAAGCCCAGCCCCGCGGCGCGCAGCCGTTCGGGTTCGCCGGGGCGCAGTTGCACGAACACCTCATTGGCCTCGACGGGATGCATGACCCTGTCGCCGGCGGCGGCGGCGATGGCCTGTGCCCCGGCATTGGCGCGGGCGGCATTGCGCAGCCAGGTGCCGCCTTCGATCATCGCCAGCAGCTGCGCCGCCTGGAACCGGCCCTTGCTCGGCATCTGCCCGGCGCGCTTGCGGCGGAACTTGAGGTCGGCGACGAGGTCGGGCCCGAACACCACGATGGCTTCGGCCGACAGCCCGCCGTTCTTGATGGTGCCAAAACTGAGGATGTCGACCCCGGCCCGGCAGCTGATGTCGCCGGGATGGCAGCCGAGATGCGCGACGGCATTGGCAAAGCGGGCACCGTCGAGATGGACACGCCAGCCTTGCGCCCGGGCGTGATCGCCGAGCGCCGCCAGCTCCGCCGGCGTGTAGACGGTGCCGGCCTCGGTCGCCTGGGTCAGCGACAGCGCCCGCACCTGGACCTGGTGGACATCGCCGCGGTGCGGCAGCAATGCCGTCGCGATGCCTTCAGGAGTCAGCTTGCCGGCGGCGCCGGGCACCAGCATCAGCGCGGCGCCACCGGTGAAAAAGCCGGGCGCGCCGCATTCATCGACCTGGATATGGGCATCCTGGTGGCAGACGATGGCGCCATAGGGCGGCACCATCGTCGCCAGCGCCAGCGCATTGGCGGCGGTGCCGGTACCGACCGGCAGCACCGTGCAGGCTTGCCCGAAGACCTCCGCGAATGCCGCATCGAGCCGCGCCGAAATCGGGTCGCCGTCGTAACCCGACACCGTCGCCGGCGCCGCCGCGGCAATGGCGGCGAGTACTTCGGGACAGGGGGCAGCGGCGTTGTCGGAATAGAAGGTCATGGCACAGCGGCTAGGGCGGCCGGCCGCCAGCGTCAATGTTTCGCCGCCGGTGGCGATCGCCGCACATGAAAACGGCAGCATTCCCGGGGGAATGCTGCCGCAATCAGCGACGATGGAGGGACGATCAGAACCCGATGGTGAGGGTTGCGCGGGCACCATGGTCCTTGTTCTTGGAACCGATGATGCCGCTGTAGCCGGCGCCGAGCTTGATCGTCGGGGTGATGCTGAAGTCGGCCTTGGCTTCGAGCGCCACGGCGTCGCGATCGAGGGCCACGGCGCGGATGCCGGCATCGCTGTTGAGGCCGGTGATCGAGCTGTAGGTCAGCCCGTTCAGGTCGCCGCTCGTGCGATGCCAGGCGGCCGAACCGCTCAGCTCGACGATGCCGTTCTGGATGCCGCCGCGCAGACCCGCGTCGACCACCGTCAGGTTGTTGCGCTGGCCCTTGCCGACCAGCGCCGCAATGCCGCCAGCCTCGGCGAAGGCGTCGGAGCGCACCTGGGCGTGGGCAACCCGACCGAACGGTTCGAACCGGATATCGCCACCGACCAGGTCATAAGCGACTTCGCCGAAGATCTGGTAGGTCGTGCCCGAGATGCTGCTGGTCAGCGATTGCTGCAGGCCGGGCGCGGTGATGGCGCGAGCGCCCTTCGCCTTGTTGCCGGCGATCGAGCCGCCGAGACCGACGGCAAAGCCCTCGCCAGGCTGACGATAGCCCGCGTAGATCGCGCCACCGGTCGATTCCAGCTTGGATTTGCCGAGGACGTCGAACGTCAGGTCGGTGCTGGTGTAATGGAACATCGCACCGGCCTTGAAGCCGTCGTTGGCGAAATCGATACCGGTCAGCACACCGCGCTGTTCGGTTTCGAAACGGCTGCCGATGCCATCGGCACTGGCCTTACCCCACGACCCGGCGGCACGCAGCCAGAAGGTCGTTGCCTTGTCGCCATCGGTCGTCGTCACCGAACTGGCGCCGCTGATCGCCGACAGGCCGGCGTTCAGGCGGTCGAAGGCGGCTTCGCGGACGACGCGGGTATCTTCCAGCAGGACCCGGCGCTCGGCGCTGTGCAGTTCGCCCGAAAGCTGGCTGAGGGCGTTCGAGAAATTGGCGCCCTGGGTGAACAGCGGGAAGAACGGCTGCGGGTTGTAGCCGGCCTTGACCGCGGCATCGAACGCCGTTGCCACCGCCAGCGGATTGCCGGTGAGGGTGCCGCCGCCAATGTTGACCAGCGAGTTCGGCGTCAGGCGCAGGATCACCGAGGTCGCTGTGTATTCCAGCGTCGGCAAGAACGCGACGCCGAAGTTGGCGAACGAGGTGGTGGCGAAATTGCCGGTCCGCGCGCTCGACGACAGCAGGGTGTAGCTGGTGTTGAACGCGGCGCCCGGTGCCGAGATGTTGGTCACCACGATACCGCCGGCAATGCTTGCCGCACCGCTGGCGGTGATCCGGTCAGCGACCAGGCCGTTGAGTTCGGCCTGATAGGTCGAACCGGCAGCGAGGGTGACCGAGCCGTTGACGCTGAGCGTGCCAGCGCCGCTGTTACCCGGTGCCACGGTGCCGCCCGACTGAACGGTCAGCGCGCCGACCGTGCCGGTGCCGGCGAGCGTGGCGCCCGACTGCACCGTGGTTGCCGAGCTGGCCAGCGAGCCGTTCACCGACAGGCGACCGGCGGCGACCGTGGTCGGGCCGGTGATCGTGTTGATGGCGTTGATGATCAGGCCACCGCTACCCTGCTTCGTCAGGCTGCCGACGCCGCTGATGACGCCGTTGAGCGTCGCGGTGTTGGCACCCGTGTCGATGAAGCCATTGGCGGTCGACACGATCTGGTTGGCAAGCGTGATGTTGGCGCCGGCGACCAGCGTCGCATTGTTGTTGATCGCAATGGCGCCGATGCCGCCGGCGGTGTTGGTGCCGAGCGTCACCTTGCCCTGGTTGATGCCGAGGTTGGTGAAGCTGTTGGCGCCGTTGAGCACGAGGTTGCCGGTGCCGACCTGGCTGATCGAGCCGGCGCCGTTGATGTTGCCGTTGAGCGTGAACACGCCAGGGCCGGAGTTGACGATGCCGTTGGCGGTCGTGGTGATGGCGTTGGCCAGCACCAGGCCGGAGACACCCGCCGCCAGCGTCGCATTGTTGTTGATGGCGATACCGCCGATGCCCGCCGCCGTGCTGGTACCGACAGTCACCGTGCCCTGGTTGATGCCAAGGTTGCGGAAGCTGTTGGCGCCGTTGAGCACCAGGTTGCCGGTGCTGACCTGGCTGATCGAGCCCGCGCCGTTGATGTTGCCATTGAGCGTGAACACGCCAGGGCCGGAGTTGACGATGCCGTTCGCCGTGGTGGTGATGGCATTGGCCAGCACCAGCCCGGAGACGCCCGCCGCCAGCGTCGCATTGTTGTTGATGGCGATGCCACCGATGCCCGCCGCCGTGTTGGTACCGACTGTCACCGTGCCCTGGTTGATACCGAGGTTGGTGAAGCTGTTGTTGCCGTTGAGCACCAGATTGCCGATGCCGACTTGGCTGATCGAGCCCGCGCCATCGATGTTGCCGTTGAGCGTGAACACGCCGGGGCCCGAGTTGACGATGCCGTTCGCCGTGGTGGTGATGGCATTGGCCAGCACCAGCCCGGAGACGCCGGCTGCCAGCGTCGCGTTGTTGTTGATCGCGATGGCGCCGATGCCGGCGGCAGTATTGGTACCGACAGTCACGGTGCCCTGATTGATGCCCAGGTTGGTGAAGCTGTTGTTGCCGTTCAGCACCAGATTGCCGCTGCCGATCTGCGAGATCGAGCCGGCCCCGATGACATTGCCGCTCAGCGTCAGCACTTCGCCGGCGCGGACGTTGACGAGGCCATTGGCCGTCGTCTCGACAGCGTTCGCGAGCGTGACCGCCGCACCGCCCGACTGGAGGGTGGCGTTGTTGTTGATCGCGATGCTGCCGATGCCCGCCGCCGTGTTGCTGCCGACCTGCACCGTTCCCTGGTTGATGCCGAGGTTGGTGAAGCTGTTGTCACCGTTCAGCACCAGCGTGCCGGTACCGATCTGCGAGATCGAGCCAGCCCCGATGACATTGCCGTTGAGCGTCAGCACTTCACCGGCACGCGCGTTGACAAGGCCGTTAGCCGTCGTCTCGACCGCGTTGGCCAGCGTGATCGCCGCACCGCCCGACTGCAGGGTGGTATTGTCGTTGATCGCGATGGCGCCGATGCCCGCCGCCGTGTTGCTGCCGACCTGCACCGTTCCCTGGTTGATGCCAAGGTTGGTGAAGCTGTTGGCGCCGTTCAGCACCAGCGTGCCGGTGTCGATCGAGCTGATCGAGCCTGCGCCACCGATGTTGCCATTCAGCGTGAACACGAAGCCGTTGTTGTCAACGATGCCATTGGCGGTCGTCGTCACGTCATTGGCGAGCACCAGGCCATCCGCCCCCGCAGCAAGCGTGGCGTTGTCGTTGATGTTGATGCTGCCCGCACCCGCGGCGGTGCTGGTGCCGACAGTGACCGTGCCCTGGTTGATGCCGAGGTCGGTGAAGCTGTTGTTGCCGTTGAGCACCAGATTGCCGGTGCCGACCTGCGAGATCGAGCCGGCGCCGCCGATATTGCCGTTCAGCGTGAACACGCCGGCACCCGAGTCGACGATGCCGTTCGCCGTCGTCGTGATGGCGTTGGCCAGCACCAGGCCCGACACACCGGCCGCGAGAGTGGCGTTATCGTTGACGTTGATGCTGCCGCTGCCGGCGGCCGTGTTGGTGCCGACAGTGACCGTGCCCTGGTTGATGCCGAGGTTCACGAAGCTGTTGTCGCCGTTCAGCACCAGGTTGCCGGTGCCGATCTGCGAGATCGAGCCGGCGCCACCGATGTTGCCGTTCAGCGTGAACACGCCGCCGCCCGAGTCGACGAGGCCGTTGGCGGTCGTGGTGATCGCATTGACCAGCACCAGGCCCGACACGCCCGCCGCAAGGGTGGCGTTATCGTTGATGTTGATGCTGCCGATGCCGGCCGCCGTGTTGGTACCGATGGTCACCGTACCCTGGTTGATGCCGAGGTCGGTGAAGCTGTTGGCGCCGTTGAGCACCAGATTGCCGAGGCCGATCGAGCTGATCGAACCGGCGCCACCGATGGTGCCATCGAGTGTGAAGGTAAAGCCGCTGTTGTCGACGAGGCCGTTCGCCGTCGTGGTGATCGCATTGGCGAGGACGAGGCCGTCCGCGCCGGCCTTCAGCGTGGCGTCATTGTTGATGTTGATCGAACCGATGCCGGCCGCCGTGTTGGTGCCGACAGTGACCGTGCCCTGGTTGATGCCGAGGTCGGTGAAGCTGTTGTCGCCGTTCAGCACCAGGGTGCCGCTGCCGATCTGCGAGATCGAGCCCGCGCCGACGACATTGCCGTTGAGGGTCAGTACTTCACCGGCGCGGACATTGATAAGGCCATTGGCCGTGGTTGCGACGCCGTTGGCCAGCGTGATCGCCGCGCCGCCCGACTGCAGGGTGGCGTTGTCGTTGATCGAGATGCCACCGATCCCGGCCGCCGTGTTGCTGCCGACCTGCACGGTCCCTTGGTTGATTCCCAGGTTCACAAAGCTGTTGTCACCGTTGAGCACCAGCGTGCCGAGACCGATCTGGCTGAGCGACCCGAAAGCGCCACCGGCCTGCTGAAGCAGGACGGCATCGAGCCCGTTGAAGGCGGGATCCTGGCGACCGAAGAACTGCAGCAGCGACGAAGCGCCCGTGGCGACAACGGTCGTGCTGTAGTTGGTCCAGACCGCCGGGCCCTGCGGCATCTGCAGCACATCGGTGCCGTTCCATGCCGCCGAGGCAATCGACGGGCCACCTTGGCCGGGATTGAAGGCATAGCTGAGAACATAGCTCTGGCCGGCGGTCGTCGCGACCGTCTGGCTGAGCGGGCAGGCGGTCGAAACGCAGCCGGTGCCGGCATAGAAACTGCCGTCGACGGCATTGAGGCCACCTGTCGTTGCGCTCCAGGCAAAGCTCTGGCCCGTCGTGGTCCAACCGGAAATGTTGCCAGCTTCGAAGCTGCCGTTGGTCAGCAGGTTGCCGCCCAGGCCCGCGCCCGTACCACCGCCGATGTTGCCATTGAGCGTCAGCGTCGTGCCGGCCTGCACGTCGACAAGGCCATTGCCCGTCGTCGTCATGGCGTTGGCCAGCGTCACGTCCTTGTTGTTGGCCAGCGTCGCATTGTTGTTGAGGTTGATCGAGCCGACGCCGGCAGCGGTATCCGAACCCACCGTCACCGTGCCCTGGTTGATGCCGAGATCGGTGAAGCTGTTGTTGCCGTTGAGCACCAGATTGCCGGTGCCGACCTGCGAGATCGAGCCGGCGCCGCCGATATTGCCGTTCAGCGTGAACACGCCGGCACCCGAGTCGACGATGCCGTTCGCCGTCGTCGTGATGGCGTTGGCCAGCACCAGGCCCGACACACCGGCTGCGAGAGTGGCGTTGTCGTTGATGTTGATGCTGCCCGCACCCGCAGCGGTGCTGGTGCCGAGCGTGACCGTGCCCTGGTTGATGCCGAGGTCGGTGAAGCTGTTGTTGCCGTTGAGCACCAGATTGCCGGTGCCGATCTGCGAGATCGAGCCGGCGCCGCCGATATTGCCGTTCAGCGTGAACACGCCGGCACCCGAGTCGACGATGCCGTTGGCCGTCGTCGTGATGGCGTTGGCCAGCACCAGGCCCGACACGCCCGCCGCGAGGGTGGCGTTGTCGTTGATGTTGATCGAACCGATGCCGGCCGCCGTGTTGGTGCCGACAGTCACGGTGCCCTGGTTGATACCGAGGTCGGTGAAGCTGTTATTGCCGTTGAGCACCAGGTTGCCGGTGCCGACCTGCGAGATCGAGCCCGCGCCGCCGATGTCGCCATTCAGCGTGAACACGCCGGCGCCCGAGTCGACGAGGCCGTTGCCGGTCGTCGTGACCGCGTTGGCGAGCACGAGGCCCGAGACGCCGGCGGCCAGCGTCGTGTCGCTCGCCATCGTCAGCGTACCGGTGCCGAGCGCGCCGTTGGTCAGCACGGTGATCTGGCCATTGGTAAGCTGCGTGCCGCCCGCATAGCTGCTGTTGCCGCCGAGCGCGAGCGTGCCCGCACCCTGCTTGACGATCTCGCCGACGCCGGTGATCGGCGCGGTGATCGTTGTCGTCACGCCGGCGTCGGTAAATACGAAGCTCGACGTCGCCGTCGTCAGTTCGCCGGCACCGCTGGCGGTCAGCACATAGCCGTCACCGGTGAACTGCAGGCCCTGGAACTGGATGCTGTCGGTGATGTCGACAGTGCCGCCCGGCGCTGTGAACACACCGAGTGCATCCTGCTGCCAGCTGGAATTGAGCGCGCTCGGCGGGCCACCGGTCCAGTTCGTGTTGCTGAGGTTCCAGGTGCCCGAGCCGCCGCTGATGACGCCGTTGCCGACGCCATCGGCGCCGTCCCAGTACAGCACGACCGTCGGGGAGCTGAGCACGACCAGGTTGACCTGCCCGTTGACCAGCGTCTGCACGACGCCGCTGGCACCGTTGTCGAGCGAATTGATCGACAGGATATTGTCGGTCAGGGCGCCGGTGTAGGTGATGAGGTTGTAGATTCCAGGCGTGAACAGGCCGCCGGCGCTCTGCACGACGTTCAACTGGCCATCGAGGACCAGGTCGCCGTTGACGATGACGAGATCGTTAAGCGGGCCGCCGATCGTGTTGGCCGCGCCCAGTTCCCAATTGAGGATCGAGCCGCCATTGAGGTTGAGCGCGCCGACGGTCAGCGTGCCGGGCGAGTTGCCTGGGCTGAGGGTACCACCGTCTTCGATGGTCACATCTCCGGCGATGGTGCCGGTGCCGGACAGGGTGGCACCCGACAGCACGGTAACCGCGGTATTGCCGAGCGCGCCGTTGACGTTGAGGTTACCCGCATCGACGCTCGTCGCGCCGGTGTAGGTGCTGGTCCCCGTCAGGGTCAGCGTGCCGCTGCCGGTCTTGGCAATGCCGCCGTCGCCGCCGATGGCGCCGGTCATCGTCAGCACGCCCGGGCCGGTGTCGATCGTGCCAGCGCCGGTCGTCGTCACCGCATTGGCAAGAACGAGGCCCGACATCCCGGCCGCCAGCGTTGCGTTGTTGTTGATGTTGATGCTGCCGATGCCGGCTGCCGTGTTGGAGCCGACAACGACCGTGCCCTGGTTGATGCCGAGGTCGGCGAAGCTGTTGTCGCCGTTAAGCACCAGGGTGCCGGTGCCGACCTGCGAAATCGAGCCGGCGCCCCCGATGTTGCCGTTGAGCGTGAACACGCCCGGGCCGGCATTGACGATGCCATTGCCGGTCGTCGTGACGCCATTCACCAGCGCGAGCCCATCGGCGCCCGCCGCCAGCGTGGCGTTGTCGTTGATGTTGATGCTGCCAATGCCCGCAGCCGTGTTGGTGCCGACAACGACCGTGCCCTGGTTGATGCCGAGGTCGGTGAAGCTGTTGTCGCCGTTAAGCACCAGGGTGCCGGTGCCGACCTGCGAGATCGAGCCGGCGCCACCGATGTTGCCATTGAGCGTGAAGACGCCCGGTCCGGCGTTGACGATGCCGTTCGCCGTCGTCGTGATGGCGTTGGCCAACGCAAGACCATCGGCGCCCGCCGCCAGCGTGGCATTGTCGTTGATGTTGATGCTGCCGATGCCGGCGGCCGTGTTGGTGCCGACAGTCACCGTGCCCTGATTGATGCCGAGGTCGGTGAAGCTGTTGTTGCCGTTCAGCACCAGGTTGCCGGTGCCGACCTGCGAGATCGAGCCGGCGCCGCTGATGGCGCCATTGAGCGTGAACACGCCAGGACCCGAATCGACCTTGCCACTGCCAAGCGTGGCAACGGCGTTGGCCAAGGCGAGGCCGCTTACGCCAGCGATCAACGTCGTGTTGTCGGCGATCGTCACGCCGCCGGCGCCGAGCGCGGCATCGTTGCCGACCTGGACCGCGCCGAAATTGATCGTGGTTCCGCCGCTGTAGGTGTTGGCCGCATTAAGTGCGAGCGTTCCTGCCTCGTCATAGAACAGGCTGCCGCTGCCTGAAATCACGCCATCGATTGCCGACAGGCCATTGTAGACGCGGAAGGTGTCGACGCCATTCAGTACGAAATTGTTGGCCAGGGTGATGCCACCCGTCACCAGATCGAACGCAGTGCCGCCGGCCATGGTGACATCGCCGCCGCCAACCGCGCCCGAGACATAGGCACGCACGGTGCCGCCCTGAATGTCCGTCCCGCCCGCATAGCTGTTGGCGCGCGTCAGATCGAGATAGCCCACACCCTGCTTGACGATCGAGCCCGCGCCGGAAACCACGAGATCGAACACCGTCACATCCGCGGCGGCGGTAGCGGTATCGACAACGCTGGCACCATTGGTGACCAGCGAACCGCTGCCGCCATCGGTCAGCACATAGCCGCCTGTGGTGAACGTCAAGCTTGTGAAGGTCTGCGGACCGACCACAGAGACGGTACCGGCACTGCCGGCGAACACGCCTTCGGTATTGGCCCAGGACAGGGCCCCGGCGCCGGTGGCATCGGTCCAGTTGGTCGCGCCGGCCGTCCAGATGCCGTCGCCGCCGTTGACGACGTTATTGCCGAACGGTCCGGTGCCGTCCCAATAGCGCGGCCCGTCAAAGGCGACGAGCAGATTGACTCCACCGGCACCGCCACCAATCCCGGTGGTCGTCACGATCGAATAGGTGAAGCCTGCCGGGCCGCTGCCGGCGAGCAGGACGTTGTTGGCAAGCAGGTTGCCGTAGTTGATGACGCGATAGGTGCCGGCATCGAAGCCCAGCAGCGCGGTGGTGTTGATGGTACCGTCGAGCGTCAGGTTGTTGGTAACGACGATCAGGTCGCTGCCGGCGCCGCCGAGCGGAGCATTCGGCGCGGCGAGTTCGAAGTTCAGCACCGAGCCTGCGTTGAGAACCAGATTGCCGACCGTCAGCGTGCCCGGGCTGGTGCCCGGCGCGATGATGCCGCCATCGGCGATCGTCACCGTCCGTGCCGCCGCAACCGAGCCGTTGCCGCTGAGCGTTGCGCCGGCGTTGACCGTGACATCGCTGGTCAGCGAACCGTCGAGCTGCAGCGTACCCGAATTCACGGTCGTCGTACCAATGTAGGTCTTTGCACCTTCCAGAATCAGAGTCCCGGCGCCGGCCTTGACCACCGACCCGGCGCCGGCATTCAGGTTGCGGATGACACCGCTGTAGGTCAGATCATTGCCGTTGGTGTCGAATGTCACGACGCTTGCGGCACGCAGTTCGTTGGCGATGACGAGGACGTTGCCAAAGGCCGTGATGCCCGAGGGACCCGACATGTTGATCTGGTTGCCGGGACCGCCAAGCGCGTTGTCGACGGCGACGCCGAGCACGCCCTGGCTGACGTTGACGCTGCCGACAAAGCTGTTCGCGCGGTTGAAGATGACCGTGCCGTCGCCGCCGCTGAAGAACAACCGGCCGTTGCCGCTGATCGTGCCGTCGAGCGTCAGCGACTGACCGGCCACCGGCGCGCGAAAGTTGATGCCGCGGTCGGGCGATGCGAAGCTGAGGACGATGTCGTTGCTGAGGGTGACGTTGGTCACCGACGCAAAGGCCGCCGCCGAAACCGTGAACGACGATGTGTTGTCCGAAGCCAAGATGGCGCCGGCGCCGGTCGAGGAGGAACTGCCGACGATCAGGCCGCTGCCGTTGAGAATGATGCCGCCGCCGAAGGTGTTGAGGCCGGTCAGCGCCGCGCCGCCGCCGGTGAGGTCGAGCGAACCCGCACCCGAGATCACGCCGCTGAGGGTGAAGGGCAGCCCGCCGAGCGACAGCCTGGCGCCGAGATTGATGTCGTTCGCGACCGTCAGCGCGGACCCGAAGCTGGTCATCCGCGCGTTGCCGGTAACGTCGATGGCGCCCGTGCCGAACGCGCCGCCCGAGCCGAAGCCGAGCGTGCCGGCCGCCAGCTGGGTGCCGCCGGTGTAATTGCTCGCGCGGGAGAAGCGCTGCAGCCCGGCACCCGTCTTGATGACGCGAATCGCATCGCCGGCACCCGAATTGCCGCCGATGTTGCCGGCGAAACTATGGTCCGTCGCACTCGAAATCGTCAACGTCGCCAACGCGCCCGTGTTGCGCACGCCGCCATTGGCGCCAGTGCCGACGAGGCCGTTGATCGTCTGGCCGAAGCCGGCCATGTCGAGCACGCCGGTGCTGGTCGTGTTGAGCAGCGACGCGGCGGACAGGGTGTTGGCGGCCCCGGCAATGATGCGGCTCGAGGCGCCGATCGTCGTCACGCCGGAATAGGTGTTGGCGCCGGTCAGGGTCAGGGCACCCGCACCGGTTTTCGTCAGGCCGAGCACGCCACCGTTGTCGCGCAACACGCCAGCATAGGTTTGCGCCGACAGCAGCTGCGCCGTCAGTGTCGCCGACCCGGTCGAATTGAAGATATCGTTGTAGGGGGCGAACGAATTAATGGTCTGATTCGCGCCGGCGAGATCCAGTGTCTGGGCAGCTGCCGGGGACAATCCGACAACGGCCAGCCCGGTTGCCGAGACAGTGATTCGCGCAGCGCGAACGAGAGCGCTGGTCGCCATCAAAGAGCGACGACGCGTAGTACCAAAGAACATATAGCCCCCAACAATTATGCGTTTAAGCCCAGTTAACGCACCGTCGTTGTTACTCTGATTGCTGGGAAATGCAAGCCAAGCTGTGTGGCAAATGCGTCGAAATCCGATCAGCCGGCGACGCTGTCGACCTGCGCGTCGGGGTGCGCCGCCATAACGAATTCGGCGGTTGCCAGCCGGGCGTCGATCGCCGTCAGACGCGGAAACGCCGCCAGATCGGTGACGATTCGCCGCGCATTGTAAAGCTGCGGCACCAGGCAAAGGTCGGCGATGGTCACCGTGTCGCCGAACAGGCACAGCCCGCCATGGCGCGCCGCGATCGTCTCGAGCGCCGTCAGGCCGCTGGTGATCCAGTGGCGCGCCCAGGCATCGATCGTCGCCTGGTCGTGACCGAGCGGTTGCTTGAGGTAGCGCAGCACGCGCAGGTTGTTGATCGGATGGATGTCGCAGGCGATGATCTGCGCCGCCGCCCGCACATGCGCCCGGGCCAGCGGTTCCGTCGGCAGCAGCGCCGGGCCGCCCGCCGTTTCCTCCAGATATTCGATGATGGCCAGGCTCTGCCCCAGCACGTCGCCATCGATGGCGAGCGCCGGCACCAGCCCCTGCGGGTTGCGCGCCCGATAGTCGTCACTGCCTTGTGCACCAATCCTGAGGTCGACGGGCAGACTGTCGTACGCCAGCCCCTTGCAGGCCAGCGCCAGTCGCACGCGATAGGCGGCCGACGACCGCCAGTAACCATAGAGGACCGGCCGCGCCGCGGTCATCGCCGGACGGATCGCGGTGCCCGGTCCGACACGCGCCGCGGCGCGCCTTCGAACGGATTCTTGCCGCCGCGAAAACTCAGTCGGATCGGCACGCCTTCGAAATCGAGATCATCGCGCAGGCTGTTGACGAGGTAGCGGCCATAGCTGGCGGGCAGATCCTCGGTGCGGTTGCCGAAGATGACGAAGGTCGGCGGCCGCGCCGCGACTTGGGTGACATAGCGCAGCTTGATGCGCGTGCCGCCGGCGGCGGGCGGCGGATTGCGGTCGAGCGCCGCCTCGAACCAGCGGTTAAGGCCTGCCGTCGGCACCCGGCGCGACCATTTCTCCCGCGCCTCGGTCACCGCCTTCATCATCAGGTCGAGGCCCTTGCCGGTCTGGCCCGAGATGGCCACCAGCGGCACGCCGCGGATCTGCGACAGCCCGTCGTCGAGCGCCTTGCGGACGCCCTGGAACAGCGACGACTGGTCCCGTGCCACGTCCCATTTGTTGAGGGCGATGACCAGCGCCCGACCTTCGGACAGCACCATGTCGGCGATGCGCAGGTCCTGGCTTTCGAGGCCGAGTTCCGAATCGAGCAGCAGCACGACCACCTCGGCGAAATCGACCGCCAGCTTGGTATCGGCGGCCGACATGCGCTCCAGCTTGTCACTGACCTTGGCACGCTTCCTGAGGCCGGCGGTGTCGACCAGCCGGACGGGCAGGCCGTGATAATCCCAGGGGATGGCGATCGAATCGCGGGTGATGCCGGCTTCCGGCCCGACGACCAGCCGCTGTTCGCCGAGCAGCGTGTTGATCAGCGTCGACTTGCCGGCATTGGGGCGCCCGACGATGGCGAGCTTCAGCGGCCCGGCCTCGACTTCGGGTTCGGGCTCGCCCTCGGGCAGTTCGAGATCGTCGTCATCGGCCTCATCGGCGTCGATGAACGGCATCAGCGCTTCGAACAAATCGGCCATGCCCTCGCCGTGTTCGGCGGAAATCTGCACCGGGTCGCCCAGTCCCAGCGCATAGCTTTCGGCGACACCCAGTTCGCCGGCGCGGCCTTCCGCCTTGTTGGCGACGAGGATCAGCGGTGTGCCGCGCTTCCTCAGCCAGCCGGCGAAATGCTTGTCGAGCGGAGTGATGCCGGCGCGGGCGTCGAACACCAGCAGCGCCACCTTGGCATCGCCGACGGCGGCATCGGTCTGTTCGCGCATGCGGCCGGCCAGCGACGCGGCATCGGCATCCTCGAAACCCGCGGTGTCGACGATGGTGAAGGTCAGGTCGTGGAGCTTCGCCAGCCCCTCCCGCCGGTCGCGGGTGACGCCGGGGGTATCGTCGACCAGCGCCAGCTTGCGGCCGACAAGGCGGTTGAACAGGGTCGACTTGCCGACGTTGGGCCGGCCGACGATGGCCACCCGCGGCAGTTTTTCATGGTTTGACATGCGCGCCTCCTAGCAGAGGCGCGCGGCCCCGGCCATCAGCGATACGCAGTCAGCTTGCCGTCGTCGGTCAGCACATAGGCCATGTTGCCGGCCACCACCGGCGGCAGATAGGCCGGCGCCGGCAGCTTGTAGCTGGTGATCTGCTTGCCCGTGTAGGGGGAGATCACCACCATCTGCTTGTTGGAACCGGTGAGATACAGGCGTTCCGACGCCAGCACCGGGCCCTGCCAGTGGATGGGGTTGGTCTTCTTCTTGACGTTGCCATAATGCGGCAGCTGGTAGACCCAGCGCACCTTGCCGTCGGACCGTTTCAGGCAGACGACCTCGCCTTCCAGCGTCACCAGAAAGATGAATTCCCCTGCCACCCAGGGCATCGAGGTGCCGGCGAAATTGCGTTCCCACACCCGTTGCCCGGTCGCCAGTTCCAGCGCCGCCATGCGGCCGCCATGGCCGATGGCATAGACCCGGCCGCGATCGATCACCGGCGAGGCATCGATGTCCGACAGCGCCGCCATGGCGGTCGAGCGGCCGGTCCGCGCCAGCGCATCGGCCCAGACGGTACGGCCGTTCTCCGCCCGCAGCGCATTCAGCTCGCCGCTGGAAAAACCGACGACGACGGTGTCCTGCGCCACGGCGGGTGCCCCGGCGCCGAGCAGGCCGGCGACCTCGACGGTGCCCGACACCGTCCACAGCGTCTCGCCCTTGTCGGCGGACAGCGCATACAGCTGGTTGTCCTGGGTCAGCGCATAGACGCGATTGCCGGCAACGGTCGCCGCCCCGCGCAGCGGCGTGCCGAGTTTCTGCTGCCACAATTGCGTGCCGGTGCCGGCATCATAGGCGGCGATGATGCCATAGCCGGTCGTCGCAAAGACCCGGCCGTCGCCGCCGCTGACGCCGCCGCCAAAGGCCGCGTTCTCGTTCTTCTTTTTCTTCTTTTCATCGCCGACGACCAGCGAGATGTGCGCCTGCCAGGCCGTCCGGCCGCTGGCCGCGTCGAATGCCTTGACGTCGCCGGCGGTATCCATGGTGAACACCTTGCCGCCCATCACGACGGGCGCGGCGTTCAACCGGCGCTGGCCGGTGCTGCCCTTGCCGATGGCGGCGGTCCACGCCGGCGTCAGCGTCTCCGACAGGGTCAGCTGGCCCGCGACCTTGGCCGCCGAACCGCCGGGCTGGGCCCAGTCGGCATTGGTTTCGGCCGGCGGCAGCACCACCGCCAGGTCGGCGAGCTCGGCCTCGGCCTCCGCCCGGGTCTCGAAATTCAGCACCGGGATACGCTCGCCCAGCGTCGGCGTGCCGCGCTTCTTCGACGGCTTGAAGACACCGCAGCCCGACACCGCCAGTGCGGTGATCAACAGCAGTCCGATAGAAGGCTTGTGCAAGGGTAACGCCTTTACTTCGCGGCGCCGGAAACGACGGCCGGCGGCTGGAGCTGGGAAGGATCGACGCCCTCGGCCACCGCCAGCTGGGCGGTGCGGCTGCGCAGCGACGCCGGCAGCGTCTCGTCGCGGGTGATTGCGATCAGCAGCGGCTTGGCGGCGGCATTCTGCCCGGCCTTGATCTGGGCCAGCGCGGTCATCTCGCCGGCGAGGCCGAACCAGGCATTGCCCGGAATGGCCAGCGGCTTCAGCCGCGCGATCACCGTCGCGGGCGGCAGGCCGTCATAGGACAGGCGCACCGATTTCAGCAGCGCCGCATCGCGCACCGGCTGCGGCTGGCTACTGTCAGCGGCGATGGCATCCAGCATCTTGACCGCCTTGGCCGAATCGCCGCCGCCGATGGCGTCGCTCGCCTGCACCAGCCTGGCGACGGTGCGATAGCCGCCGGGGCCATCCTCCGCCAGCCGGTCGATGACCGGCCGCGCCTTGGCGCCCTCGCCGACTTCGAGCCGGGTCATCGCCTGGCTCAGATCCTCGCCGGCAACGCCCGCGGCTGCAGCCTGGTTGTCGCGCCGCCACAAGTAGAACGCCAGCGCGCCGAGCAGCACGATGACCAGCGCGATCCCGACCTTGCCAAAGCGCTGCCACAGCGACGCGACCTGGTCGCGGCGCACACCTTCGTCGACTTCACGCAGAAAAGCTTCGTCGGGTTCGCGCGGGGTCACGGCCAAGGGGAGGAAACTCCAGTATTCGATCGGCGGCACATCGGTGCCGCCTCTGCCAGTCCGCGGCTGAATGCCCGATGACACAACAGAGATAAAGGTGTTTCTAAATTCTGACCCGCCCGGGCGGTCGAGCCGCCGCATTCGGACGCGAATGCGATGGCCTCCGGGCCGCCGCTTGACTAAGCCGAAGCCAGCGCCGCACGCTGCGGCCGAAGCCAGCGCCGCACGCTGCGGCCAAAGTCAGCGCCGCACGCCGCGGCGCCGAAAGGATCGTTGCCCGGTGCTGATCGCCAGTTTCGCGGAACCTGGCCAGGCCGACCGGGCCGCCGCCCGTCATGCCGACGGACTGGTGCGGCTCGGCCCGACGCTGCTGCTGTGGCGCGACGCGGACCATGGGGCTGGCCGCTGGCCCGCTGTTCCCGATCCGCTGGTAGGTCTGCAGGGCGACATCGTCGACCGGCGCGACGCTTGCCGCCTGTCCGCGACCGCCGTCGCCGCGGCGCTGGCCGCGCAGGGCGTCGCTGCCTTTGCCGACTGGGCACCGCCGTTCCGCCTCGCCTGGCAGGACGGCGACACGGTGCGCGCCGCCGCCGACCATCCGGGCCTCGGCCACTGGTTCACCTGGGCCGGGCCGGGCGTCGCGGCGATCGGCGACAGCGCCACCGCCATCGCCCGGCGCTTTGGCCTCGGCATCGACACCATGGCGCTGGCCGGGCTGGCGCTGACGGGCGCGATGGTCGGGCTCGACAGCGCGGTCGCCGGCGTCGGCAAGCTGGCGGCGGGTCACATCGCCGAGCTTGCGGGTGGCTGCCTGGCGATGGTCGCCATGCCGCCGCCGAGTCGGCTCGCCGCCCCCGAGGATGCCATCGCCGCCGCCGTTGCCCGCCTGCGCGCCGCGCACGAGACGGCCGAAATCGAGCTGAGCGGCGGCTGGGACAGCCGGCTGATGCTGGCGGCGTTGCCGGCAGCCGACCGGCCCAGTACCACCGGCTTCACCATTGGCACCCCCGACGCGCCCGATGTCATCGTCGCCGCGCGCCTCGCCGCCCATGCCGGGATGCAGCATGTGATCGTAGACCAGTCGGCGCTCGCCCGGCTTTCCGCTGCCGATTTCGCCGCCGTCCTGCACAGCGCCGCGGCACGCGACGATTTCACCGCCAATCCGCTCGATCGCGCCGGCGTCAACGTCATCAACGCCGGCCGGCCGCCGGTGGCGCGCTTCAGCGGCCAGAACGGCGAGATCCTGCGCGGCTTCTACTATCCCGGCCAGCCGCTCGACGCGGCGCCATCGGCGGCGCTGGCGGCACGGGTCATCGGCTGGCGCATCATTTCCAACGATCTCGTCAGCCCGGCGCTGTTCGATCCGGCCTGGCTGGCGGCGGCCCGCGCCACGATCACCGCGCGCCTGACCGATCAGCTGCTCGGCGGCGACGACGCAAGCTGGGGTGCCGCCCTCGATCGCTTCTACCTCGAACAGCGCATGCACCGCTGGTGCGGCACCGCGGTGTCGGCGACGCTCGGCCGGCGCCCGGTACTGCTGCCGTTCTTCGATGCCGATGTGCTGGCGCTGGCCCGGGTGACGCCGCCGGCGCAAAAAAACGCCTCGCGTTTCGTGGCGCAGGAAATCGCCCGGCTCGATCCGGGCCTGGCCGCCATCGCCCTCGATTCGGGCCTGGTCCCGGCGGCGGTGGCACGCGGCGGAGTCGGCAATCGCGTCGCCCAGGCACGGCGTTTTGTCGCGAAAGCAACGGCAAAGTTGCAACAGCGCTTGTCGGCACGCGATCGCGCAACCATCGGATCGGCCACCGCCGGGTCGCTCGCGCTGCGGCACGGCCTCAACGGTGCCATCGACGTCGACCGGCTCGCCGATAGCGGAATCTTCAATCGCGATGCGCTGGTCGCCTTTGCCCGCGGCGACGCCACCCCCGGCCGCGCCACGCTCGGCTTCGTCCTCACGGTCGACCAATTGCTTGCCACCCTCATGTCCGGAGACGGCGCTTGAAAATCGGTTTTGCCCTGCTGCTGCTTCTCGCCGGCGGCACGCCTGCTGCCGCTGCAACCTATTATGTCGATTATGACGCCGGCAACGACCGCGCCGGCGGTACCTCGCCGTCGACGCCCTGGCAGCACGCGCCGGGCGACCCTGCCGCCACCGGCACCGCCGCAAGCGCCATGCCGGGCGCCGGCGACGTGGTGCGCTTCAAGGGCGGCGTCGCCTATCGCGGCACCATCGCCATCAAGGGCGACGGCACCGGCGATCGCCTGCTGACCTATACCGGCAGCGGCTATGGCAGCGGCCCGGCGATCATCGAGGGCGGCGATCCGGTCACCGCGGTCACGCCGTGCCGGTCGGCGGCGGAATGCGGCGATGCCGCCAACTGGCAAAAGCTCAGCCTCGTCAGGTTCACCCCGCCCGAAACAAGCTTCATCAAATTCTACGATGGCGAAGGCGTGATGTTCGAGGCGCAGACGCCGGCGGTTGCCGACCCGTTCTTTGCCGACGACGTCGGCGGCTTTGCCACGGCGCCCGCGACGGAGGCGGCCGCCATCGAAAGCGGCCGGCTGGAGGCGCCCGGCATCGCCCGCCAGCTCGGCGGCCGGGCCCGCGGCACGCTGCAGCTCTGGGTGTTCGGCAATCAGGTCGTGCGCCGCCCGGTCACCGGCGTGTCCGGCGACACGGTGTTGTTCGATCCCGCCGGCATCAAGGTGTTTTCCAACCGGACCAACCGCTATGCGCTGCTCGGGCTGCCCGGTGCCATCACCGCCCCCGGCCAATACGCCGTCACCGGGCCGGGCCAGGCGATCGTCTGGGCCCGCAGCGGCCGGTTGATGGTCGGCAGCGGCCGCGGTGGCTTCGACCTGCGCAACCGGCAGGGCATCGCCATCACCGGTTTCGTCTTTCGCCACCAGACCGCCGCTCCCAAAGGGCGCGGCGAGGGCCAGGCGATCTCCCGCGGCGGCAGTGTCGGCAGCGGGCTGCTGATCAGCAACAACCGCTTCGAAAACTCGGCGCTGTGGGATGGCAAGGGCGTTCTCAGTCTCGGCAATATCTCCGATACGGTGATCCGCAACAACGTCATCATCAGGATCGAGCGCGGCTCGGGCATGCGCATCGCCGGCAATATGCGCAACATCAGGATCATCGGCAATCGCATCGAAAGCGTCGGGCGGACCGGCATCGCCCTGCTCGGCGTGACCGACAGCGAGATCAGCGGCAACGTGCTGACCGACCTGCACGGCATCCACGGCAACGGCATCTCGCTCTACCTTGCCAATCGCCGCATCAAGGTTACCGACAATTTCATCGACAACACCTCACGCCCGATGACCTTCCACGGCGACAAGAGCCGTCCGGGCCCCGGCGACCATGATTTCGTCATCGAGCGCAATATCTTCCTGGCGACGCCGACGGCGCAGGCGGCGCTGACCAGCTGGGGCGCCGAAACCCGCACGGTGACCATCCGCAACAACGTGCTGATCGCGCCAAAGGGCGGCCTGCTGGTCAACGGCAGCGACAGCAACGTCACCATCGCCGGCAATTACGTCGCCGGCGCCATCATCTACAACAAGGGCAAGGGCGCCGACTGGACGATCGGCGACAACCCGATCGCACCGCGCCGGCTGCGCTTCGACCCGGGTGACGCCGCGGCCTTGCGCACGTTGTGCAAGCAAGCCGGGGTGCCGGGCGGGCAGACGCTCGGCGGGCTGGCCTGCTAGCGGTAGAGTTGCTTCTCGGTCGGAAACCGCCGCTCGCGCACGGCGGCGGCATAGCTCCCGGCAGCAGCGTCGATGCGCACCGCCAGGTCGTCGAAGCGCTCCACGAAGCGCGGCACCCGCTCGAACATGCCGAGCATGTCGTCGACGACGAGCACCTGGCCGTCGCAGGCTGCCGACGCGCCGATGCCGATGGTCGGGCAGCGGACGCTTTCGGTGATCTGGCGCGCCAGCGGCTCGACGACGCCTTCGACGACGAGCGCAAAGGCGCCGGCCTCGGCCACCGCGACGGCATCGGCGAGAATGGTCGCCGCCTCGGCCTCGCTGCGGCCGCGCGCGCCATAGCCGCCGAGCGCATTGACCGCCTGCGGCGTCAGCCCGACATGGGCGACGACGGGAATGCCGCGGCGTGACAGGAAGCTGATGGTCTCCGCCATCGCCGTGCCGCCTTCCAGCTTCACGGCGGCGGCGCCGGTCTCCTTCATCACCCGCGCCGCGCTTTCGAACGCCTGCTGCGGTGACGCCTCATAGCTGCCGAACGGCATGTCGACGACGACGACCGACCGGTACGACCCGCGCACCACCGCCGCGCCGTGCGCGATCATCATGTCCAGCGTCACCTTCACCGTGGTGTCGAGGCCATAGATGACTTGGCCCAGCGAATCGCCGACCAGCAGCATGTCGCAATGCTTGTCGAGCAGCTGCGCCATCCGCGCCGTATAGGCGGTCAGCATGACCACCGGCTCGCCGCCCTTGCGCTTGGCGATGCCGGGCACGGTCAGCCGCCGCACCGGCTCCGGCACCGGATGGGCGCGGCTGGTGGCGGTATCGAGAGTGAAGGTGGTCGACATGGCCGTTTTCCTGCGCCGAACACGGCCCGAGGGCAAGCGTCAGCCGCCGCCCATTTCCATGATCACGTCCCATTCGGCATCGGTCACCGGCGCCACCGACAGCCGGAACTGGCGGAACATCGCCATGCCCGCCAGCCGCGGCTCGGCCTTCATCGCCGCCAGTGTCACCCGCATCGCCAGCGGTCGCACCGGCGCGACGGTGACCGCCGGAAACCGGCCCTTGGGGTCGCTCGGGTCGATGAAATGTTCACCTGCAACCCGCGCGACGCCGACCACCGCCAGCCCCTCGTTGCTGTGATAGAATGCCAGTTCCTCGCCAATCTTCATCGACCGCAGGTAGATCGCCGCCTGGTTGTTGCGCACGCCGTCCCAGGTCGTCGACCCGTCGCGGACCAGCATGTCCCAGCTGTATTTGAACGGTTCAGACTTGATCAGCCAGTGCATGCGCGCTCCCCTGCTACGGCGCCGCTTCTGTCGCCAGCCGCGGCGCCGGGCAAGCGGGTTGTCAGCCGAACAGCTTTGCCGCGGTCTTCGCGACCAGCTCGCCCTGGTGGCGGGCGCCGTCGAGCTCGATCGTGCTCGGCTGGCGCTCGCCCTTGCCGCCGGCGATGGTGGTGGCGCCATACGGCGCGCCGCCGACGATCTCCTCCAGCGTCATCTGGCCCTGGTGGCTGTACGGCAGGCCGACGACGACCATGCCGAAATGCAGCAGGTTGGTAATGATCGAGAACAGGGTCGTTTCGTTGCCGCCATGCTGCGACGCCGACGAGGTGAAGGCCGCGCCGACCTTGCCGTTCATCGCGCCCGACGCCCATAGGCCGCCGGCCTGGTCGAGGAACGCCGCCAGCTGCGACGGCATGCGGCCGAAACGCGTCGGTGCCCCGATGATGACCGCGTCATAGCTGGCCAGCTCGGCGATGGTGGCGACGGGGGCGTCCTGCTCGGTCTTGAAGTAATTGGCCTTGGCAATGTCGTCGGGCACCGTTTCCGGCACACGCTTGACATCGACGGTGGCGCCGGCGGCGCGGGCGCCCTCGGCAACGGCCTGGGCCATCGTCTCGACATGGCCATAGCTCGAATAGTAAAGCACCAGAACCTTGGGCATCGTGAGTCTCCTGTGTTTGGGTTGGCGCGTTTGTAACGGCCGCCGACGTTTCAGGAAATCGGCATAATATGGAACGGATCGTTCGAAGAAGCTGGCGGATGCGCGTCAGCCCCTGATCGTCGCCTCGTAGACTTCAGGTTTGAACCCCGCGAGCAGCACGCCGTCGCCGACCAGCATCGGCCGCTTGATCAGCGACGGCTGCGCCAGCATCAGCGCCACCGCCTTGTCGGCGTCGATGCCCGCCTTGTCGGCATCCGCCAGCCCGCGAAACGTCGTGCCGGCGCGGTTGAGCACCGTTTCCCAGCCCAGCGCGGCGACCCAGGCGTTGAGGTCAGCGGCATCGGCGCCCGATGCCTTGTAGTCGTGAAAGCGATAGGCGACGCCGCGGGCATCGAGCCAGGCGCGCGCCTTTTTCACCGTGTCGCAATTCTTGATGCCGTGCAGCGTCAGCGTCATTCGCAAATCCTCAATAGGGCACCGGCACCGCGTCGCGCTGGCGCTTGCCGGCCTCTGCCCACCATTCCAGATCGGCGGCGAAGCGCGGGAACTGCTTGGCCAGCGCGGCGCCGCTGTCACCTGTCGGCGTGCCGTCGGCGTCCAGCGCATTGCCGATGCCGCCGACCGTCAGCGTGCTCGACACCACCACCATGCCCATTTCCGACAATGTCGCGTGCCAGGCGCTGTTCGCCCGTGCGCCGCCCAGCCGCCCGGCCGAATAGCTGGCGATCGCCGCCGGCCGCCAGAACCATTCCTCGAGGAAATGATCGGTGAGGTTCTTCAGCCCCGGCTGCATGCCCCAGTTGTATTCGCCGGCGACGAACACGAACGCATCGGCCGCCCTGATCTTCCCCGCCAGCGCCGCCATCGCCGGCGGTGCCTCCCCCGCCGCATGCTCCTTGAACATCCGGTCGAGCATCGGCAAACCGACCGCCCTGGCATCGACCAGCTCGACATCATGACCACGCCCGGCCAGCGCCCTGACGAGGTAGTCCGCGAGGCGGATGCCCTTCCGGTCGGAACGGTATGACCCGTAGAAGACGAGGATACTGAGTGCCATCGGCCGCTCCCTGTCGTTCAGTCGGCGCCCGCCACCTTGATCGGCTTGCCCAGGATCGCCTGCACATAGATGCGCTGGACAAGAACATAGACGACGACTGTCAACGGCGCCGACAGCAGCACGCCGATGAAGCCGAACAGCAGCCCGGCGGCGAACACCGCGAACAGCAGCACCGCGGGTGGCACGTCGACGGCGTGTTTCTGGATCATCGGCTGCAGGAAATTGCCCTGCAGCTGCTGGATGCCGAGGAACAGCAACAGCGTCCACAGCGCCGTCGCCGGCGATTCGGTAAAGGCCAGCAGCACCGCCGGCACGCCGGCAATCACCGGCCCGACCATCGGGATGATGTCGAGCAGCCCGGCGATCAGCCCCAGCCCGCCCGATGCCGGCACGCCGAGCAGCGCCAGCCCGGCCCAGGTCAGCGCCGCCACGACCAGCGACGACACCGCCTGGCCGACCATCCAGCCGCGCAGGCCGGCCGAAGCGTCGTCGATCGCCAGCGCGGCGATCGGCTCGACACGCGTGGGCACCATCAGCAGCAGCCCCCGGCGATAGGTGGCGGGATCCCCGGCGAGGAAGATCGCGCCGACCAGCACCAGCACGAAATCGGCCAGCCCATTGCCCGCCGCCAGCGCATAGCCCCCGGCCCGCGACAGCATGCCGGAGATATCGTCGCTGCTGACCTTGGCCAGCTGCCGTGCCTGTTCGCCGAGACCGAAGCGGTCGAGGAACCCTTCCAGCCCGCGCAGCGCGCGCGGCACGGTCTGCCGGATGGTGTCGAACTCACTCGCCAGCTGTGTGCCGAACAGCGTGAAGGCGCCGATGAACAGCGCGATGATGCCGATCACCGACAGCGCCAGCGCGATCGACCGCTTCATCCCCGATTTGCGGACCAGCCAGCTGGCAATGGTGTCGAAGATCGCGGCAATGACGATCGCAGCGAACACCAGCATGAAGAACCGCGAAAGCAGCGTCGCGCCCCAGGCGACGGCGACGATCGCCACGACGATCACCGCAGCGCTGGCGATCCGGGCCGCGCTGTAGGGCGCTGGCGCGGGCACCGGCGGGGGCGCCGCGCGGGGCGGGCTGTCAGGACTTGCCATCGGTCACTCCCACTCGATCGTGCCGGGCGGCTTCGACGTATAGTCGTAGACGACGCGGTTGATGCCCGGCACCTCGTTGACGATGCGGGTGGCGACACGGGACAGGAACGCGCTTTCGAACGGATAGACATCCGCCGTCATGCCATCGACGCTGGTGACGGCGCGCAGCCCGCAGACCTTGTCATAGGTCCGCCCGTCGCCCATCACGCCGACGGTGCGCACCGGCAGCAGCACGGCAAAGGCCTGCCAGATCTCGTCGTACAGCCCGGCGTTGCGGATTTCCTCGAGATAGATGGCGTCGGCCTTGCGCAACGTGTCGCAGGCGTCCTTGGTGACCTCGCCCGGAATGCGGATGGCAAGACCCGGCCCCGGAAACGGATGGCGGCCGACGAACGCCGGCGGCAGGCCCAGCTCGACGCCCAGGCGCCGCACCTCGTCCTTGAACAGCTCCCGCAGCGGTTCGACCAGCGCCATGTTCATCCGCGCCGGCAGGCCGCCGACATTATGGTGGCTCTTGATGGTGACGCTTGGGCCCCCGGTGAACGACACGCTCTCGATGACATCGGGGTACAGCGTGCCCTGCGCCAGGAAGCGCGCGCCGCCGATCTTCTTCGCCTCCGCCTCGAACACGTCGATGAAGGCGCCGCCGATGAACTTGCGCTTCTTCTCCGGATCGGTGACGCCGGCCAGCCCGGCCATGAACACGTCGCTGGCGTCCACATGGACCAGCGGGATGTGGTAATGCTCGCGGAACAGCCCGACGACCTGCTCGGCCTCGCCCTGCCGCAACAGGCCATGGTCAACGAACACGCAGGTCAACTGGTCGCCGATCGCTTCATGGATCAACAACGCGGCGACCGACGAATCGACCCCGCCCGACAGCCCGCACAGCACGCGCTCGCTGCCGACCTGCTCGCGGATCTCGGCGATCTTGGCGGCGCGAAAGCCCGCCATCGTCCAGTTCGACGCCATGCCGGCGACGTTGTGGACAAAATTGGCCAGCAGGCGGCCACCATCGGGGGTGTGATGCACCTCGGGGTGAAACTGCACGCCATAGCGGCGGCGACGGTCATCGGCGATGGCGGCGAACGGCGCGCCGGCGGACACGGCGACGGGGCGAAAGCCATCCGGGATCGCGTCGATGCGGTCGCCATGGCTCATCCAGACATGCGGGCGATCACCCTTGGCCCAGACGCCGTCGAACAGCGCGCAATCGTCGACGATGTCGATATCGGCCCGCCCGAACTCGCGGTGGCCCGATGGCCCGACCTGGCCGCCGGTCTGCGCGCACAGCACCTGCTCGCCATAGCAGATGCCGAGGATCGGCACGTCGGCGGCGAGGATATTGTCGGGCACCCGGGGGCTGCCCTCGTCGGTTACCGACGCCGGGCTGCCCGACAGGATCACCGCCCGCGGCTGCAGCCGGTCATAGGCCTCGCCGCCCTTGGCGAACGGCACGATCTCCGAATAGACCCCGGCCTCGCGCACCCGGCGGGCGATCAGCTGCGTCACCTGGCTCCCGAAATCGAGGATCAGGACGGATTCGGTCGGGTGGGTCATTGCGGGCGATTAAAGCCCTTGGCCGGACCTGTCCAGCACCGCCCGACATAGGACGGTCAAGCCGATCGCCGCTCCCCGATCATCGACTTGCGCATCGCGGAAATCGATGCCGGCGCGGCGCCGATAATAGGCGCGACCGCCAAGATCGAGAATGGTTAAGTGCCTCGCCACACGCCCGCGTTCGGCGACGATCATCGCCCGCAGCGCCTCTTCACGCCGGCGCGAAAACGCTACGCCAGGCGTCAGGTGGTCGGCGGCCGCGCCATCAGGCGGCCAGCGCCGTCAGCGCCGTGCGCCAATCGTCGGTCAGCGGCACCGGGCGCCGGGTGTCGCGATCGACATAGACATGGACGAAAAAGCCTTCCGCCGCGATGGCGTCGGAGCCGGCGACAAAGATCCCCACCTCCCAGCGGACGCTGCTGCTGCCCAGCCGCGCGATCCGCACGCCGGCTTCGACAATGGCGGGAAACGCCACCGATCGATGATAGCGGCAGCCGGTTTCAACGACGAGGCCGATGGTCTGCCCGTGCATGATGTCGAGCAGTCCCATTTCGACGAGCAGTGTGTTCACCGCCGTGTCGAACCAGCTGTAGTAGACGACGTTGTTGACGTGGCCATAGGCGTCGTTGTCCATCCAGCGCGTCGGGATGGAGCGAAAGGCGCGATAGTCTGCGCGGCTCGCCCGGCCTGCCTCGCTCATGCCGCCTGCGGGCTGGCCCGGAAACGGCTGAACAGGCGCGGCAGGATCGGCTTCGTCGCCGGCGGCGGCACCAGGCCGGCACGCTGCTGCTGGTACATCAGGCCGACGACAAAGCCGGTCATCATGAAGGCGATCGGAATGTTCAGCTCGGCGCTCAACACCGACTTGATGACGAGGAAGTTGAGCAGGCCGACGGCCAGCGGTGCCGCCATGTCCTGGTCAGGGGTCGCCGCGGCGAGATAGGCCTTGAAGCCGAACCAGACCACCGAGGCGAAGATCAGCAGGAAGCAGACAAAGCCGATCGGGCCATAATCCATCAGCAGCGACAGGTAATAGGTGTCGATGGTGCCGCCGCCGCCGCGATTGGTATAGCCCAGCGCCTCGTTGGCGCGGCCGACGCCATGGCCGAGCGGATGGTCCATGATCTTGGGAATGCCCATTTCCCACTGCGCCTTGCGCGCATCGGAACTGGCCTGGTGGGCGCCGCCGCCGAGCGTCATCGTGCGCAACCGGGTCGACGCCAGGACGACCATGCCGAGCATCATCACGGCGAGCGGATAGGCGTAGAACATCGCGGAACTGACCAGCGAGCCGGAGTCTCGCCGACGCAGGCGGACAGCAACGAAAAAGGTATAGGCGACCAGCGACGCGAACAGACCGATCATCCCCGAACGGGCGTTCGTCAGGTACATGTTCGCGGCAATCGCGACCGCGCCGGCGGACAGCAGCACCTTGTTGCGAAAGCGTTTGTCGCAGACGATCATGTGCAGCACGAACGGCAGCACCATGGCGAGATACTCGGCATAATAGAGGCTGACGCCCATGGTGCCGCGGACGCGGTAGATGTCGGTGCCGGCGCGCGACTGCGCCGAAGCGAAGGTCGCCATCAATATGGGATCGACCTGCAGGAAGCCCGGCAGATGGTCCATCCAGATCACCCGCTGGCTCGCCGCCTCGTACAGGCCGGCCATCGAGACCATGATGGCGCCGATGACCAGCAACTGTCCGACCCGAAAGACAAAGCCGGGCCGCGTCGCCAGGCAGGCGGACACGACGAACATCATCGTCCAGAAGATCTGGTTGTTGATGAACTTGTTGATCGAAAAGCCCAGCGTGGCGCTGAACGGAAGCGACACCAGGGTCACGCCGCAGAAAATCCAGAAGACGCGCCGGGTGAACGGTGATGCCGCCATCACGTCGGTCAACATCTGCCGGAATTCCGACGATTTGGCGAGATTGAACAGGAAGACGGCGACCAGCGCGGCGATGCAGATGCGCTGCGGCGACACCCAGGGCACCCCGGGAACATCGATCGCGACGTACCAGGGCCAGACGACGAACAGAAAGGCATAGGCCGCCAACAGCTTTGCCATGGTGTCGGCATAGATCCCGCCGACATCGGGCAGCATCCACAGGATCAGGCCGACGAGGACCAGGATGGGGATGGCGGGCACGACCAGCAGCTGCAGCGGCAGGACGCTGCACAGCAGGCCATAGAATGCCGCCAGCATGATCAGCCCGAAAATGCGGATGAAGCGCCCGAACACGCCCGGATCGCGGCGCCGCTCATAGGGCTTGAGGATGAAGGTGCCTGCCACCCGGTCGCCTTCGCAATTGCACATGGTGGCCGCGCCTGGCGGCCAGCCTCGCGACGATATACGGCCCGGCCCGGCCGAATTCAAAGCATTTTGCGTTGCAGCAACATGAACGCGGAACAGCAGTTGACAGTCCGGGCGCGGCGTGGCGGGAATCGCCGATGGCCGCGCTCCCCTATGCCTCCGCCCTCATCCTCGGTGTCGACGACCATGTCGGCGCCTATCTCGCCCGGCTGCTCGACGCCCGCGGCGTGCGGGTCACCGGGGTGAAGGCGGGTGTTGCCGGCCCGGATGCCATCGCCGAACTCGGCATCGGTGCCGCCGTCGCCTTGACCGACGATCCGGTCGCCGCCGCGGCCGGAGCCGACGTGGTGTTCGCGGTCGCCGCAAACGGCCTCGAGGCCCAGATCGACAATATCCTGGCGGCCGCCCGGCCCGGCCTGCGTATCGCCCATGTCGTCGATCGCGACCGGCTGCAACGCGACCGCGACGCCGCCGCCCGCGCCCGGCGCATCGCCGAGGCGCGCGCCGCCGACGGCCGGCCCTGGTTCAACGCCATTCTCCACCCGCATGATTCGCGGCTCGGCCCGACCGACAATCTCGCCGCCCGCATCACCGCCGCCGCCTGGCGCGCCTCCCGGGGCGAGCCCGAGCGGCTGGAACTGGTCGAATCCGGCCCGCAGGATTGGGGCTGGACCCCCGAATATGTCGACGCCGTGCTGCGCCTCGCCGCCCTGCCCCAGGTCCGCGACGCCGCCGTCGCCACCGGCCACACGCTGACCACCGCCGAATTCGCCGGCCACGCCTTTGAATTTTTCGGGAAGGACGCCGCCGACCATGTCACCATCCTGCCCGGCACCGCCGCGGAACCCGACACCGGCGTCGCCGCCGCGGCGCTGAAGGCCGCCACCGGCTGGTCGGCAAGCACCTGGGGCCGCGACCTCGTCCGCGCCCTCGGCGAGGGCGCCGCCGGCCGCCGCTGAAGTTTACCCCCGCCCGGCTTTGTGCGAGGGCCGGCGCCAGCCATGGACCTGCCGCGCATCTCGATCGTCACCCTGTCGTTCAACCAGGCGCGGTTCTTGCCGGCGGCGCTCGCCTCGGTGCGCGACCAGGGCTACCCCGATATCGAGCATATCGTCGTCGACCCCGGCTCCACCGACGCCAGCCGGACGATCATCGCCGCCGCCCCCGGCCTCGGCCCGGTTATCCTCGATCCCGACGACGGTCCTGCCGACGGCCTCAACCGCGGCTTCGCCCGCGCCACCGGCGCCATCTACGGCTATCTCAACGCCGACGACCGGCTGCTGCCCGGGGCGCTGGCCGCCGTCGCCCGTGCCTTTGCCGAACGGCCCGACACCGATGCCGTCTGCGGCAATGGCGTGCTGGTCGATGCCGACGACCGGGTGCTGCGGCCGATCCGCACCAGCCGCGTCAGCCGCGCCGACATCGGCCAGGGCGCCATGACCTTCGTCCAGCAGGGCCATTTCTTCCGGCCGGCGGCGCTCGCCGCCGCCGGCGGCTTCAACACTGCCAATCGTACGTGCTGGGATTACGAACTGCTCGTCGACATGCTCTGCGCCGGGGTCCGCGTCGCCAACATCCCCGACGCGCTCGGCGCCTTTCGCCTCTATGGCGACAGCATCACCGGCAGCGGGCGCCTCGCAGCGGCTAATGCGCAGGACCTTGTCCGCATTCGGGAAAAGGCGCTCGGCCGCTCGCTCGCCGCCCGCGACCACATCATCGCCCCGCTGCGCCTGCTGGCGCGCCGGCTGGCCAGCCCGGCGGCGACCCTCGCCGGCCTGCGCGCGCGCCTTTGATGCATGTCGTCCAGACCATCGCCAGCATCGCCGAGCGCGACGGCGGCCCGGCGCGCACCATCCGCGACCTGTGCGAGGCCCTCGCCCGCGCCGGCGCCCGGGTAACGCTGGTCGCCCGCCATGATCCGGCGCGCGACGGCGCGCTGCTGCGGCCCGATCCGGCGCTGGTGACGACGCTGCTGGTGCCGGGCCGCTTGCCCGATTTCACCGCCGCCATCCGGCCGCTCGGTGCCGACATCGTCCACGACAACGGCCTGTGGAGCCTCGCCAACATCGCCGCCGGTACCGCCGCCCGTCGCCTCGGCCTGCCGCTGCTGCTCACCCCCCACGGCATGCTCGAGCCCTGGGCGCTGGCCTGGCACCGCCGCCGCAAGCAGCTCGCCTGGGCACTCTACCAGCGTCGCCTGCTGGCCCAGGCGGAGCTGCTCGTCGCCACCGCCGCGCCCGAGGCCGCCGCCATTGCCGCGCTGCTGCCCGGCAAGCCGGTGGCGCTGGTGCCCAACGGCGTCGCCTGCCCGCCGCTGCCCGATCGCAGCGACCGCGCCGCCGCACCCGGCCGCACCCTGCTGTCGCTGTCGCGGCTGCACCCGAAAAAGAACCTGCCCGGGCTGGTCGCCGCCTGGGCCCGGCTGGCGCCCCAGTTCCCCGACTGGACGCTGCAGATCAGCGGCCCCGACGAGGGCAACCACCGCACCGCGCTTGGCGATCAGATCGCCCGACTCGGCCTCGGCGACCGCGTCCGCCTCACCGGACCCGTCGCCGAGGCCGACAAGCCGGCGCTGTTCGCCGCCGCCGACCTGTTCGTGCTGCCCAGCTTTTCCGAAAACTTCGGCATCACCGTCACCGAGGCGCTGGCCGCCGGCGTCCCCGTCGTCGCCACCACCGGCACGCCCTGGGCCAGCCTCGCCACCGAAGCCTGCGGCTGGCGGGCCGGCACCGACCCCGACAGCCTCGCCACGGCGCTCGCCACCGCCATGCGCCTGTCGCCGGCGGAGCGCGCCGCCATGGGCAGCCGCGGCCATGCCCTGGTGCAGCGCGACTTCGGCTGGGCCCCTATCGCCGCGCGCCTGCTCGACAGCTATGGCCGGGTCATGCAGGGTGCGCCCGAACCGGATCCCATGCATGCCTGACACCCCCGCCGCCGCCAGCACCGCCGGCTTTCGCGACATCGACGTGACGTTTCGCAACCGCGCCGGGCGCTTTGCCTGGGGGCTCGTCCATGCGCTGCTCTATCGCCCCAGCCCGCGCGTCGCCCACGGCTGGCGCTGCCTGCTGCTGCGCCTGTTCGGCGCCAGCATCGGGCGCGGCGTCCACCCCTATCCGCGCAGCATCGTCTGGGCACCCTGGAACCTCGTCATGGCCGACGGCAGCTCGATCGACGACCATGTCGTCGTCTACAATGTCGCGCCAATCGTGTTCGGCCGCAACGCCGGGGTCAGCCAGTACACCTACCTGTGCTCCGCCAGCCGCGATTTCGATCGCCCCGGCCGCCCGGTGATCGGCGCCCCCATCCATATCGACGACGACGCCTGGGTGGCGGTGCGCTGCTACATCGGCCCCGGCGTCCGCATCGGCGCCCGCGCCGTCGTCGGCGCCGCCTCGGTCGTCACCCACAATGTCGCCGCCAACGCCGTCGTCGCCGGCTCGCCGCCGCGGCTGCTCAGGATGCGCGACTGATGGCGCTGACGGTGATCATCCCGGTGCTCGACGAGGCGCCGCACATCGCCCGCTGCCTCGCCAGCATCGGCACGCTGGCACAGCGCATCATCGTCATCGACGCCGGCTCCAGCGACGGCACGCCCGACATCGCCCGCAGCCACGGCGCCGAGGTGCTGGTCCATAAATGGAGCAGCGATGCGCGCCAGATCAACTGGGCCATCGACACCGCCGGCATCACCACCGAATGGACCTTCCTCCTCCATGCCGACGAGGTCATCCTGCCGCCGCTCGCCGCCCGCCTCGCCGACCTCACGGTGCTCCCCGCCACGCCGCTCGGCTTCACCGTCCGCCGCCGCTTCCACTTCCTCGGCCGCTGGCTGCGTCGCGGCGGGCTTTATCCCGAACGCACGCTGCGGCTGTGGCGCACCGGCCATGGCCATTGCGAGGACCGGCTGGTCGGCACCCGCATGATCGTCCACGGCCGCGCCGGCGCCATCGATGCCGACATCGCCGCCATCGACCTGCACAATATCGGCTGGTGGACCGACCGCCAGAACGACCATGCCACCCGCGAGGCGTTGGCGCAGCTCCACGACGGCTGGCCGAGCGGCGCCGTCGGCGGCATGCCCGTCGGCATCCGCGCGCCCGTCGTGACGCTGTGGCGCTATCTCGTCCGCCTGGGGCTGCTCGATGGCTGGGAAGGCCTCGTCTATTGCGTGCTGCAGACCGGCTGGTTCCGCTTCCTCGTCGACATCAAGAAACGCGAGGTCGAGGCGCTGATGGCGCAGCGCCAGCACACGCTCAACACCGTTGCCCAGGAAGAATACGGCATCCGGCTGATCCCCGTCGGCATCAACGGCACCTGATGTCGGCCGCAACGCACCCACCGCTCACGGTCATCATCCTGACCCGTGACGAGGCCCGGCACATCGAACGCTGCCTCGATTCGGTGCGTGCCATCGCCACCCGCATGATCGTCGTCGACAGCGGCTCGCGCGACGACACCTGCGCGCTCGCCAGCGCCGCCGGCGCCGATGTCGTCGGCCACGAATGGACCAACTATGCCCAGCAGTTCAACTGGGGGCTCGACCATGCCGGTGACAATCATGGCTGGACGATGCGCCTCGACGCCGACGAGGTGGTATCGCCCGAACTCGCCGCCGCCATCGCCGCCTTCATGGCTAGCGCCGATCCGGGCGTGGCCGGCGCCACCATCGATCGCGACATGGTCTTTCTCGGCCGCCGCATCCGCTGGGGCGGCATGTTCCCGACCCGCGTCATCCGGCTGTGGCGCACCGGCCGCGGCCGCGTCGAGAACCGCTGGATGGACGAACATGTCGTCGTCGGCGGCGCCGTTACCCACATCGACGGCACCATCACCGACATCAACCTCAACTCGATCGGCTGGTGGACCGCCAAGCACAACGGCTATGCCACCCGCGAGGCCATCGACCAGCTATTGCGCGCAGTCGGGCCGCCCGACACCGGCGACATGGGGCCGGAGGCGCGGCGCAAGCGCTGGATCAAGGACAATGTCTATGCCAGGCTGCCGCTGGGGCTGCGGCCGCTGCTGTATTTCCTGTACCGCTACATCGTGCTGCTCGGCATTCTCGATGGCTGGCAGGGGCTGGCGTTCCATGGGCTGCAGGGCTTCTGGTACCGGTTCCTCGTCGACGCCAAGATCGCCGAGCTGCAGCGCCTGATGGCGACACGCGGCCACGACCTGGCGACCGTCGTCGCCGCCGAATATGGTTACCGCATCGAGGGGAATTGACGATGAAATTGTTGAGCATGATCCTGGCCGGCACGATGCTGGCAGCCGGCGCTGCGGCGCAAACGCCGGTCGACATGCCCGACGGCATCGCCCGGTACGACTGGGTCCGCCCCCAGGCCGATTTCATCCGGCGCGAGGCGATGATCCCGATGCGCGACGGGGTGAAGCTGTTCACCGTCATCGTCATGAAAAAGGGCACGACCCGTGGCCCGATGCTGCTGACCCGCACCCCCTATGACGCGGCCAAGGCGACATCGCGCAACCGCAGCCAGTCTATCACGGAGATCCTGCCGATCTCCGACACCGAATATGTCAACGACGGCTATATCCGCGTCTACCAGGACGTTCGCGGCATCCACGCCTCCGAAGGCGATTATGTGATGACCAAGCCCCTGCGCGGCCCGATCAACCCGACCGCGACCGATCACAGCACCGATGCGTACGACACCATCGACTGGCTGGTGAAGAACGTCCCCGAATCGAACGGCCGGGTCGGCATCACCGGCTCCTCCTATCCCGGCTTCACCTCGCTGATGGCGCTGGTCGATCCGCACCCGGCGCTGAAGGCGGCGGTGCCGCAAAGCCCGATGGTCGACGGCTGGATCGGCGACGACTGGTTCCACAACGGGGCCTGGCGGCAGTCGAACTTCGACTATACCGCCGGCCAGACCGCGAAAAAGGGCGGCGGCCCCGTGCCCTATGGCACCGACGACGATTACGACGCCTATCTGGACGCAGGCTCCGCCGGTGATTTCGCCCGGGCCTATGGCATGGATGCCTTCCCCTTCGCGCGCAAGCTGATGGAGCATCCGGCCTATGACCAGTTCTGGCAGGAACAGGCCGTCGACAAACAGCTCGCCAAGCGCCCGCTGAGCGTCCCCACGATGCTCGTTGTCGGCCAGTGGGACCAGGAGGACAGCTATGGCGCCCCCGCCGTCTACAGCGCCCTGGAGGGCAAGGACACCGCCAACGACAAGCTGTTCCTCGTCATCGGCCCGTGGCGGCACAGCGGCGTCAACTACAACGGCACGTCGCTCGGCGCGCTGCCGTTCGGCGGCGACACCGCGCTGGAATTCCGCAAGACGGTGATGAAGCCGTTCCTCGACCAGCATCTGAAGGACGACGCACCCAAGGCCGCCACCCCGCCGGTGCTGACCTATGCGACCGGCACCAACACCTGGGAACGCGCCGCGTCCTGGCCCGGCGGCACGCCGAAGCCGATCTACCTCCAGGCCGGCGGCAAGCTGTCCTTCGACAAGCCGGCCACCGCCGGGCGCGATACCTATGTCAGCGACCCGGCCAAACCGGTGCCGTTCGTGCCGCGCCCCGTCCACCTGCGCGATCGCGATGTCTGGGGCCCGTGGCTGGTGTCGGACCAGCGCTTCGTCTCGGGCCGCCCCGATGTGATCCAATACACGACGGCGCCGCTCGACAAGGCCGTCCATATCGCCGGCGCCCCCCAGGTCGACCTGTTCGCCGCCACCAGCGGCAGCGACAGCGACTGGGTGGTCAAGCTGATCGACGTCTATCCGGCCGAAGGCTCGGCGAACCCGAAACTCGCCGGCTTCCAGCTGCCGATCGGCATCGAGATCTACCGCGGGCGCTACGTCCATGGGCGATCGACCCCGGCGGCGCTGAAGCCCGGGAGGCTCGAGAACTACAAGTTCGGCCTGCCCAACGTGAACCACGTCTTCCTGCCGGGCCACCGCATCATGGTGCAGGTCCAGTCGACGCTGTTCCCGCTCTACGACCGCAACCCGCAGACGTTCGTGCCCAACATCTTCAATGCGAAAGCCGGCGACTACAAGGCGGCGACCCAGACCATCGAGCACAGCCCCGGCAAGGCCAGCGCCGTTTGGCTCCCGGTGGTGGATTGACGACTGCCCTCTCCCGCGTGCGGGAGAGGCGAGAGGCGGCGAAGCCGGCCCCGGTGAGGGTGTTTCTCGTCTTCGGCGCCGGGAACACCCTCACCCGCCGCGCTGGGCGCGAGTCGCCTCTCCCGCGTGCGGGAGAGGGAAACAGAACACGAAAGAGGCGCCCCGATTGCCCGGGGCGCCGATTTAATCTGTGACGGTTGGTGGAGCGTGACGGGATCGAACCGTTGGCCTCTAATATGCCCCCACCACCCGACACGAGAACGGCGCCCTGGTCGCCCGGGGCGCCGCTTTCATATGACGGTTGGTGGAGCGTAACGGGATCGAACCGTTGACCTCTAATATGCCCCCACCACCCAACACGAGAACGGCGCCCTGGTTGCCCGGGGCGCCGCTTTCATATGACGGTTGGTGGAGCGTAACGGGATCGAACCGTTGACCTCTACAATGCCATCGTAGCGCTCTCCCAGCTGAGCTAACGCCCCACGACCGTCATCCCGGCGAACCGGGAGGAAGCGCCGGTTAGGACATAGCCCCGTCCGGCGCAAGCTCGAAATTCAGCTTTCCTCGTCTTCGCCGTTGGTGACGACGGCACCGAGGTCGTCGTCGTCGCCCAGGTCGACATCGGGTGCCTCGGCGGCATCGTCGTCGGCATCCAGGTCCAGATCCTCGTCGACCGCATTGACGGCGTCGGCGCCCTCGGCCGCGGCGGCGGGCTTGGCCTGTTCGAACGGCGTTGTCTGCTTGGACTTCAGGATCGGTTCCGGCGCCCAGGCATAGCCGCAGGCGATGCAGGTGACCGGCTCGTCCTTCGTCAGGTCATAGAAACGTGTATTGCACTTCGGGCAGGCGCGCTTGGCGCCCCATTCAGCCTTGACCATTGGGAGTCTCCGAAACCGGGGGTGCGAAAAGACGCCCCGGAAAGGCGGGCGATTGCCACACGCCGCCGCCCCTGTCAAAGCGCGCCCCCATGAACGCCGCCGGCCTCCCGCAGCCCCTGACCCTCGCCACCGCCGGCCCGCTGGCCGGAACGGTGACCGTACCGGGCGACAAATCGATCAGCCACCGGTCGCTGATGCTGGGTGCGCTGGCGGTCGGCGAAACCGTCATCACCGGGCTGCTGGAGGGCGAGGACGTGCTCGCCACCGCCGCCGCGATGCGGGCAATGGGCGCCGATATCGAACGCCGCGACGGCCGCTGGCACGTCCATGGCGTCGGCGTCGGCGGGCTGCTGCAGCCGCGCACGGCGCTCGACATGGGCAACAGCGGCACCTCCACCCGGCTGCTGATGGGCCTCGTCGCCAGCCACCCGGTTACCGCGACCTTCATCGGCGATGCCTCGCTGTCGGGCCGGCCGATGGGGCGGGTCATCGAACCCTTGTCGCTGATGGGCGCCAGCTTTGCCGCGTCGCCCGGAGGCCGATTGCCCCTGACCATGACCGGCCTCTGCCCCGCCGTGCCGCTGCGCTACACGCTGCCGGTCGCCTCGGCACAGGTGAAGTCGGCGGTGCTGCTGGCGGGGCTCAACACGCCTGGCGAGACCAGCGTCGTCGAGCCGATCGCGACCCGCGACCACAGCGAGCGCATGCTCGCCGGCTTCGGCGCCAAGCTGCGCATCGAAGCGTCGCCGGAGGGCCGCGTCATCACCCTCGTCGGCGAACCCGAGCTTCGCCCCCAGGCCATTACCGTGCCCGGCGACCCGTCGTCGGCCGCCTTCCCGCTCGTTGCGGCGCTGATCGTTCCCGGCTCCGCCGTCACCATCACGAACGTCGGCATGAATCCGACCCGCGCCGGGCTGATCGGCGTGCTGCAGGCGATGGGCGCCGACATCACGCTTTCGGACGAACGCAGCGTCGGCGGTGAACCTGTCGCCGACCTCACCGTTCGCCACGGCCCGCTGACCGGCATCGCCGTGCCGCCCGAGATCGCGCCATCGATGATCGACGAATATCCGATCCTGTTCGTCGCCGCCGCCTTTGCGCAGGGCCGCACAGTCATGCGCGGGCTGGAAGAACTCCGCGTCAAGGAATCGGATCGCATCGCCGTCATGGCCGAAGGGCTGCGCGCCTGCGGCGTCATCGTCGAGGAACTGCCCGACGGCCTGGTCGTCACCGGCAGCGGGGGCGAGCCCGTGCCCGGCGGCGCCACCATCGCCGCCCGGCTGGATCATCGCATCGCCATGAGCTTCGCGGTGCTCGGCCTCAACGCGCGCGCGCCGGTTACCGTCGACGACGCCCGCCCGATCGCAACGAGCTTCCCTACCTTCGTCGCCATGATGAACTCACTCGGCGCCCACTAATCCTCCCCCTCAGGGGGGAGGACATCACTCCGCCGCCACCGATCCCCCGAACCGCGCCGCCAGCACATCCCCGATCCGCCGCGACGCATCCCCCACGCCATAGGGCAGCGCCGCCTCGCCCATCCGCCGCAGCGCGCCGGCATCGGCGAGCAACGCCCGCGCCGCCGCCACGATTGCCGCGCCATCCGTGCCGACCAGCCGCGCATTGCCGCTCGCCACCCCCTCCTGCCGTTCGGTGACATCGCGCAGCACCAGCACCGGCAGGCCGATCGCCGGCGCCTCCTCCTGCACGCCACCCGAATCGGTCAGCGCCAGCGTCGCCTGGCCCATCAGCCAGACGAACGCCGCATAATCGAGCGGCGGCAGCAGGTGCACGCCCGCCACCCCGCCCAGCGCCGCCAGCGCCGGCGCGCGCACCGCCGGGCTCGGGTGCAGCGGCATGACGATCTCCGCCTCCGCCGCCAGCGCCGCCACCGCCGCCAGCACGCCGGCCAGCCGGCCGCCGTGATTCTCGCGCCGATGCACGGTCACCAGCACCAGCGGCCGGCGCCGGTCGACGGCGCCGAAGCGCAGCGCCAGCGCCGCGGCCAGCGCCGGATCGCCCCGCAGCCGCGCCTGCATCAGCCGCAGCGCATCGATGCCGGTATTGCCGGTGACATGGACGCTGCCCGGCGTCACCCCTTCCGCCAGCAGCGCCGCACGGGCGGCGGCGGTCGGCGCGAAATGCAGGTCGGCGAGCTGCCCGATCAGGCGGCGATGCATCTCTTCCGGAAACGGCTCGCTGTCGCCCGACCGCAGCCCGGCCTCGACATGCGCCAGCGGCAGCCGCGCATAGGCGGCCGCCTGCGCCCCGGCAAAGGCGCTGGCGGTGTCACCCTGGACGATCACCGCCGCCGGCTGCACTTCGTCGAAACAGCGGGCCAGCACCGGCACCAGCGCGCCGATGACATCGGCCGGCGCCTGGCCGCTGCGCATGATGCCGAAATCGCGATCGGGGGCGAGGCCGAAGGCCGCCAGCGCACCGTCGAGCAGTTCGCGATGCTGCCCCGTCGCC
This sequence comes from Sandarakinorhabdus sp. DWP1-3-1, assembly GCF_049896705.1. NCBI lineage: Bacteria > Pseudomonadati > Pseudomonadota > Alphaproteobacteria > Sphingomonadales > Sphingosinicellaceae > Sandarakinorhabdus > Sandarakinorhabdus sp. DWP1-3-1. Next base: position 1,869,367 of record NZ_JAFCUV010000001.1, read on the forward strand.
ACCAGCAGCGGCCGCCGTCCGCGCCGCGCCAGGTCCAAGACGACAGGCGCCAGCTTCAGCGCCTCGGGCCGGGTCCCGACGACGATAGCAAACGCATCATTTGAAGGTGCCCCCACCGCCATCAGTCGACGCTAAGTCACAACCATCCCGGCTGCAAGTCACCCCACCTCACCGTCATCCCGGCGCAGGCCGGGACACATGAAACACCGGCCAGCCCACGAATGCACCGCCCGCGCCGACAGCCGGTGGTCCATGGGCCCAGGCTGCGCGGGGTCGACGGTTGCGGGTCGTGCCCGCGCGCGGTGCTTGGCGAAACGCTGCCACCCGCCTAAGGCCGCAGCCGTGACAACCCCGCACCCCATCATCATCGCCGTCGACGGCCCCGCCGCCAGCGGCAAGGGCACCATCGCCCGGGCGCTCGCCAGCCGCTATGGCCTGCCGCACCTCGACACCGGCAAGCTTTACCGCGCCACCGGCCTTGCCGTGCGCCTGTCGGGCGGCGACCCCGGCGACGTCGCCGCCGCCACCCATGCCGCGCTGCACCTCGATCCCGAATTGCTCGACGATCCCGACCTGATGAGCAGCGACAACGCCCAGGGCGCCTCCATCGTTTCCGCCCACCCGCCGGTGCGCGCGGCGCTGCTCGAACGCCAGCGCGTCTTTGCCGGCCAGCCCGGCGGCGCCGTCCTCGACGGCCGCGATATCGGTACCGTCATCGCGCCGCACGCCACCGCCAAGCTGTTCGTCACCGCGACGCCGCTGGTCCGCGCCCAGCGCCGCCACCGCGAGCTCGCCGCCAAGGGCGACAGCCGCGACCTCGCCGCCGTGCTCGCCGACATCGAGGCGCGTGACGCCCGCGATTCGGGGCGCAGCACCGCCCCCCTGCGCCAGGCCGACGACGCCGCCTTGCTCGATACCAGCGAATTGGGTATAGACGCCGCCGTCCAGCGGGCCATTGCGCTTGTCGAACAAGCCATTGCGCAGGCCCATTCGTTGGACGGCCAGCAACAGGTCTGAAAGCTTTCGGGGGTAATCTCCCGCCACTTTCGATTTATCGCTGGGGTTTGGAGTGTCGGCATGGTGCCGGCGCGACGACGCAGAACAGCAGGCAATGGTGCCGGCTGGAGGGTTTCACGGGGGCCTCCCGTGCCGATCCTGACTACAAGGTGTTGAAGTATATATGGCAACTGCCGCACAGCCGACGCGCGATGATTTCGCAGCAATGCTCGAATCCAGCCTCGGCAAGAACCAGAGTTTCGAAGGTCGGGTCGTCAAGGGTATCGTCACCGGTATCGAAAACGACCTCGCCGTCATCGATGTCGGCCTCAAGTCCGAAGGGCGCATCCCCTTGCGCGAATTCGCCGGCCTCGACGGCAAGCATGGGCTGACCGTCGGTGACGAAGTCGAGGTCTATGTCGACCGCGTCGAGAACGCCAATGGCGAAGCGATGCTCAGCCGTGACCGCGCCCGCCGCGAAGCGTCGTGGGATGCGCTGGAAACCCAGTACGCCGCCGGCGAGCGCGTCGAAGGCGTCATCTTCGGCCGCGTCAAGGGCGGCTTCACCGTCGACCTGAACGGCGCCGTCGCCTTCCTGCCCGGTTCGCAGGTCGATATCCGCCCGGTGCGCGATGTCACCCCGCTGATGAACCTGCCGCAGCCATTCCAGATCCTGAAGATGGACCGCAAGCGCGGCAACATCGTCGTGTCGCGCCGTTCGATCCTCGAGGAATCGCGCGCCGAGCAGCGCTCGGGCCTGATCCTGAGCCTCGCCGAAGGCCAGATCGTCGACGGCACCGTCAAGAACATCACCGATTACGGCGCCTTCGTCGACCTGGGCGGCATCGACGGCCTGCTGCATGTCACCGACATGAGCTACAAGCGCGTCAACCACCCGTCCGAAGTGCTCAACATCGGCGATGTGCTGCGCGTGCAGATCGTCCGCATCAACCGCGAGACGCAGCGCATCAGCCTCGGCATGAAGCAGCTGGAGGCCGATCCCTGGACGACCGCCGCCGCCAAGTACACGGTCGATTCGAAGCACAAGGGCCGCGTCACCAACATCACCGAATATGGTGCATTCGTCGAGCTGGAAGCCGGCATCGAAGGCCTGGTGCACGTTTCGGAAATGTCGTGGGTCAAGAAGAACGTCCACCCCGGCAAGATCGTTTCGACCAGCCAGGAAGTCGAAGTCATCGTTCTCGAGGTCGACGAGGAAAAGCGTCGCATCTCGCTCGGCCTCAAGCAGGCCCAGCGCAACCCGTGGGAGGTCTTCGCCGAAGATCACCCCGTCGGTTCCAAGGTCGAGGGCGAAGTCAAGAACGCCACCGAATTCGGCCTGTTTATCGGGCTGGACGGCGAAGTCGACGGCATGGTCCACATGTCCGACATCGCCTGGGGCCTCACCGGCGAGCAGGCGCTGTCGCGTCACCACAAGGGTGAGCGCGTCACCGCCGTCGTGCTCGAAGTCGATGTCGAGAAGGAGCGCATCAGCCTCGGCATCAAGCAGCTCGACGAAAGCCAGGGTCCGCGCGTCATCGCCAGCACCGAGGGTCCGGCCGCGGCCGACAACCTCAAGAAGAACGATATCATCACCGGCACGGTGGTTGCAGCTCGGGATGGCGGCATCGACGTCCAGGTCGGCGACGACGGCCCGACGGTGTTCATCAAGCGTGGCGACCTCAGCCGCGACCGCGACGAGCAGAAGGCCGAGCGTTTCCAGCCCGGCCAGAAGGTCGACGCGATGATCATCGGCTTCGAAAAGGGCCGCAAGCCCATGCTCTCCATCAAGGCGATGCAGATCAGCGAAGAAAAGGCCGCCGTGGCCCAGTACGGCACGTCCGACTCGGGCGCGACGCTGGGCAATATCCTCGGTGCCGCCTTCAACAAGGCCAAGGAAGACGCCGACAAGTCGTAAGATACCGGCCTCCTGCCCCCGCCGATCCCGGCGGGGGCAGCTATTTTTGCAAAAAAACTTGCGATTTCATTACCTGATGGGTTGACCAACGTTAGGGTCCGATTACAGTTTGCGTCCGTCGGGGGGCGGCCCACAGCCGGCTATCGTGCACGTGCCGGGGAATCGGCCGGGAGCGGGATGAAGCTATGATCAGGTCAGAATTGGTTGCCATCGTCGCGGAGAATAATCCGCATCTGACCATGCGCGATGTCGAAGGCATCGTGTCCACCATCTTCGATGAAATCACCAACGCCTTGTCGTCGGGCCGTCGTGTCGAACTGCGCGGCTTCGGCGCCTTTTCGACCCGCGCCCGCGAGGCCCGGACCGGCCGCAATCCACGCACCGGCACCGCGGTTAAGGTCGATGCCAAGCGCGTGCCTTATTTCAAGCCGGGCAAGGAACTGCGCGAGCGACTGAACGTCGGCTGAGGCCGCGGCGCCTGCCGCTTCCTCGCCGCCCGCGCTGTGGACGTGGCGAAACCGGTAGACGCAGCAGACTTAAAATCTGCTTCCCCCTGGGAGTGCGGGTTCGAGTCCCGCCGTCCACACCAGCACGGCGACATGCGCCGTAGGATTGTTGGCCTGCCGTGCCGATCCTGTGCAGCCTTGTCCTGCCCTGTCCGTTAAACGATCAGCGAGAACGTAATCGCGGCAAATGTCGCAGCGGTTGTCGTGGCGATGGACCGCACCATATTTTCCCTGCTATGCAGGACGCGACTGGAATAGGAAAATCCGATGGCTGACGGGAGTTCGTGGATCGAGATCGTGTTGCTGGCGATGCTGGCCGCCTTCATCGGCCTGCGGCTGGTCAGTGTACTCGGCAAGCGCACCGGGCATGAACGGCCGGTCGGTGACAGCTTCCGCCCCGGCGCCCCCGAGGTGACGGCACCTGTCAGCCGCGGCATCGATTTGCCGTCGCGCGGCGCCATTGCCGTTCCAGCGGGCACCGATACCGGCCTGGCGCCGGCGCTGCAGGCGGTTGCCGATGCCGATGCCGGCTTCGATCCGGAACGTTTCGTCGGCGGCGCCAAGGCCGCCTATCGCATGATCCTCGAATCCTTCTGGTCGGGCGATACGCGCACGATGAACGGCCTGGTGTCCGATGAAATCCAGGAGAACTTCGCCACCGCCATCGAGGAGCGCGAAGGTGCGGCACTGCCGAACCGTATCGTTTCCATCGAGAGCGCCGCCATCACCCAGGCCGAAATGATAGGCCAGATGGCAGAGGTCACGATCCGCTTCGATGCGCGGGTGGCGATCGCCGGCGGCGACCCGATCAACAGCAACGACGTCTGGACGTTCAGCCGCCATGTCGGCAGCCGTGACCCGCAGTGGCTGCTGATCGCCACCGACGACGAAACTCCCGGCGACGGCGACAAGACCCGCTGAAGACCGGCGAGGTGCTGCCGATGCGGGCGCGCGCCAGCGCCTATTTCCTGTTGCCGATGCTGCTCGCCGCCTGCGCACCGCAGCTTGCCCGCACGCCTGCCGTTGCACCGCCGCGCCCCACCAATGCGCCGCCGCGCCCCGCCACGACACCGGCCGGGGCGATACCGGCCGTCACCGCCCCGGCGCGCGCTGCCGACCTGCCGCTCGCGGTCGTCGCGTTCACGCCGCCCGCCAATGCCGCCGCGGCGCTCGCCGCCTTCCGCAAGAGCTGCGCCTCGCTGCAGAAGCGTGAAGACCGCAGCGGCCTGACCCGCCCCGGCGACTGGGCCGCCGCCTGCACCGCCGCCGCCGCGGCGCCCGCCGATCCCGCCATGTTCTTCGCCGGCAACTTCCGCGCCGTCGCCATCGACGCCGGCAAGGGCTTCAGCACCGGCTATTTCGAGCCCGAGATCGCCGGCGCGCGTACCGCCACCCCGGGCTTTCCAGTGCCCTTCTACCGCCGCCCGCCCGACCTCATCGAGGCCGATCTTGGCGATTTTGCCGCCGACCTGAAGGGCCGCAAGCTGCGCGGCCGCATCGACGGCAAGGCGCTCGTCCCCTATTTCGACCGCGCCGCCGTCCAGGCCGGCGTGCTCGCCGGCAAGGGCCTGGAACTCGCCTGGGCCGCCGACCCGTACGAGGCGTTTTTCCTCGAGATCCAGGGCTCCGGCCGGCTGCGGCTGCCCGATGGCGGCATCATGCGCATCGGTTACGACAGCCAGAACGGCCGCGGTTATGTTGCCATCGGCAAGGTGCTGGTCGATCGCGGCGACCTGCCGAAAGGCGGCGCCAGCATGAATTCCATCCTCGCCTGGCTGCGCGCCCACCCCGCCGAGGCGCCGGCGCTGCTCGCCGCCAACCCCAGCGTCGTGTTCTTCCGTGAGATAAAGGGCGATGGCCCGGTCGGCGCGATGGGCATCGCCGTCACCCCGCGCGTCTCGGTCGCCGCCGACCCGCTGTTCGTGCCGCTGGGCGCGCCGCTGCTCGTGGAAACCACCCTGCCAGGCAACCGGCCACTGTCGGCGCTGATGGTCGCGCAGGACACGGGCGGCGCCATCAAGGGCGCCAATCGCATCGACCTGTTCATGGGCGCCGGCGCCGAGGCCCGCGCCGATGCCGGCGCGCAGGCCGCGGCGGCACGCATCCTCGTCCTTGTCCCCGTTCAAGCCGCCGAGCGGCTTGCCCGCTGATGTCCCGGCGGCTCAGCGCGCATGAACAGGCGCTCTGGTCCCGCGTCGCCGCCACCGTCCGCCCCATCGCCGGCAAGCGCGCCACCCCCGCCGCACCCCCGCCGCCGCAACCGAAACCACCCCGGATCGCACCGAAATCGACAATTCCCGCCCCGCCGCGCCTGATCAATCCCGGTGCAAAGCCGGCGAAATCCGTCGCCGGCGCCACCCTCGACGGGGGTTGGGACCGCAAGCTGCGCCAGGGCGACGTGCGTCCCGACCGCATCATCGACCTTCACGGCCACACCCTGGCCGCCGCCCATGACGTGCTTGCCCATGCGCTCGACGATGCCCATGCCAATGGCGACCGGGTGCTGCTGGTCATCACCGGCAAGGGCCGCGCCGATCGCCCCAGCCGAATCCGCGGCGAACTCGCCCATTGGCTCGACGCCGGCGCCATGCGCAGCCGCATCGCCTCGCTGCGCGCCGCCCATCCGCGGCACGGCGGCGGGGGCGCATTCTACCTGATTCTGCGCCGGCAACCCTGACGCCCTAGCCGCAACGACAGGACAAATCCCCGGCCGTTGCGCTAGGGTGCCGGTCAAAGGGAGTGCAGACATGGCCGAAGACGTGGTGCTGGTGACAACCGACGGGCCGGTGGCCACCGTCACGCTCAACCGTCCCGATGCAATGAACGCCCTGTCGCGCGCCGTCCGCCGCGATCTCGCCGCCGCCATGCGCGCGCTGGAGGCCGATGCCAGCGTCCGCGTCGTCATCCTGACCGGCGCCGGCGACCGTGCCTTCACGGCCGGGCTCGACCTGAAGGAGCTCGGCCAGGACGGCCTGGGCGCCGCCAACGCCGAAACTGCGGACGAAAACCCGGTGCTGGCCATCGAACAGCTGACCAAACCCTGCATCGGCGCCATCAACGGCGTCGCCATCACCGGCGGTTTCGAGGTCGCGCTGGCCTGCGACGTGCTGATCGCCAGTGAACGCGCCCGCTTCGCCGACACCCATGCGCGGGTCGGCATCATGCCGGGCTGGGGGCTGTCACAGAAACTGTCGCGCCTGATCGGGCCGTATCGCGCCCGCGAACTGTCGCTGACCGGCAATTTCCTTGATGCCGCCACTGCCGAGCGCTGGGGCCTCGTCAACCGCGTGGTGCCGCCGCACGAGCTGTTGCCCCACGCCCAGCGCCTCGCCGCCGACATGGCGACCATCGATCCGGCGTTCTCGGCTGCCTACAAGCGGCTCATCGGCGACGGCTATGGCGCCACCTTCGCCGACGGCATGGCGCTGGAGGCCGAACGCGGCAAGGCCGCCAACGCCGCCGTGTCCGCCAGCGCCGTCGAGCAGGCCCGCGCCGCCGTCCAGGCCCGTGGCCGCAGCCAGTAAGGAACCACCATGGCCACCGCCTTTGCCGACCCCGTCATGCCCTTCCCGGGCTTCGACCGCGCCAGCGACGACAATATCCTGGTCAATCCGGAAGCCACCGCCGACGAAAGCGTCCACGCCGTCTACACGCGGCTGCGCGACGAAGACCCGGTGCACTGGTGCGAACCCACGGGCTACCGCCCGTTCTGGGCCGTCACCCGGCACGCCGACATCACCACGGTCAGCAAGGCCAACAGCAAGTTCATCAACTCCCATCGCACCTATCTCGCCCCCGCCGAGGCCGAGAAATGGACCCTCGACACCGTCGGCGACACCCATCTGTTCCGCAGCCTCGTCGACCTCGACGATCCGCTGCACATGAAATTGCGCCGGCTCACCCATGACTGGTTCCTGCCTGCCAACCTCAGGAAGCTCGAACCGATGATCAGCGCGGTGGCCAAGGACCATGTCGACCGCATGGCGGCGCTCGGCGGTGCCTGCGATTTCGTCAACGAGGTCGCGCTGTTCTACCCGCTGCGCGTCATCATGCGCATCCTCGGCGTGCCCGAATCCGACGAACCGATGATGCTGCGGATGACGCAGGAGATGTTCGGCGCCCAAGACCCCGATGTCGTGGCGCGTTCAAAGCTGATCACCCAGGGTATCGGCGCACTGTCGGGCAGCAGCGGCAATCCGCAGGTCGACCTGTTCAAGCTGGCGCAGGAGTATTTCGCCTATTTCGGTGCCATCACCGCCGATCGCCGCGCCCATCCGCGCGACGACCTCAGCACCATCATCGCCAATGGCATGGTCGACGGCGCCCCGATCGGCGACCGCGAGGCGATGAGCTATTACGTCATCACCGCCACCGCCGGCCACGACACCACCAGTTCCACCGCCGCCGGCGGCTTTGAACAGCTGATCCGCAACCCCGAGCAGCTGGCGAAGCTGCAGGCCGACCCGTCGCTGCTGCCGTCGGCCGTGGAGGAAATGATCCGCTGGGTCACCCCGGTGAAGCATTTCATGCGCACGGCGACCGAGGATACCGAGCTGGGCGGCAAGCAGATCAAGGCCGGCGACGGGCTCTGCCTGTTCTACTGGTCGGGCAATCGCGACGAACGCGTGTTCGCCGACCCCTTCAAGTTCAAGGTCGACCGCAGCCCCAACCCGCAGACGGCGTTCGGCAACGGCGTCCACATGTGCCTCGGGCTGCATCTCGCCCGCCTCGAGATCCGCTTGCTGCTCGCCGAACTGCTGCCGCGCATCGAGGCTGTGGAGCTCGCCGGCGAGCCGAAGAACTCGATCGCCAACTTCGTTTCGGGCCGCAAGACGCTGCCGATCCGGTACCGCATGCGATGAGGCACGACCCGCGCCGACTCGATCTCGCCAACTACCCCTGGGTGGCGGAAATGCAGACCCGCTTTGCCGACATGGACGTCAACCGCCACCTCAACAACGTCGCCATCACGCGCTTTTTCGAGGAAGCCCGCATCCGCTTCAACCAGGGCCTCGTCACCGACGGCCGCATGTCGGTGCGGCCGCGCTATCTCGTCGCGCATGTGGCGATCGACTATCTCGACGAGGGCTCGTACCCGGCGCCGCTCACGCTGGGCTATGCCATCGGCCATATCGGCACCAGCAGCATGCGCAGCCTGAAGGCGATGTTCCAGAACGGTGCCTGCATCGCGCTGTGCGACTCGGTCCTCGTCCATCGCGGCCCCGACGGCCCGGCGCCGCTGCCCGCCGAATTACGCGCGCGGCTTGAGGCTTTCCCGTTGAAGGGGTAAAGCGCCGGACCTTTTGGAGAGAAATGATGGCCGATACCCCCAGCACCCTGACCCTGACGCTCGATTCCGGTGGCGATGTCGTCATCAAGCTGCGCCCCGACCTCGCCCCCGGCCATGTCGAGCGCATCGCCGGCCTGGCCAATTCGGGTTTCTATGACGGCGTCGTCTTCCACCGCGTCATCCCCGGCTTCATGGCCCAGGGCGGCGACCCCACCGGCACCGGCATGGGCGGCTCCAAGCAGCCCGACCTGAAGGCCGAATTCTCGGGCGAAAAGCACGTCCGCGGCGTGTGCTCGATGGCGCGCTCGCAGAACCCCAACAGCGCCAACAGCCAGTTCTTCATCTGCTTTGCCGACGCCAGCTTCCTCGATCGCCAGTACACCGTCTGGGGCGAAGTCACCTCGGGCATGGAACATGTCGACGCGCTGCCCAAGGGCGAGCCGCCGCGGACCCCGGGCAAGATCCTGAAGGCCGTTGCCGCATAGGCAGCCGTGTCCCGTTCTCCCGCGTTTGCCCGTCGGACAGCAAACCCGGGAGAACGATCATGCACGACAATATCCGCGAGCACATGGAAGTCATCGGCGCCGATGGCGTCCATGTCGGCACCGTCGACCATGTCCGGGGCGACCGTATCCAGCTGACCAAGAAGGACAGCGGCGGCGCCGGTTTCGGCGGCGGCCACCAGGACCATCACCATTTCATCCCGATGGGACTTGTCGCCAGCGTCGAGGGTGACCAGGTCCGCCTGTCGGCAAATGCCGATGTCGCGGTGACGATGGAAGAGGAAGAGGGCGGCGACGCCATCGACGAAGACCAAAGCGGCGGCGAGGGCGAAAGTGGCTTCGATGCGCGCCAGTCCGACGTCGGGCTGCTCGCCGATGACGCCGCCGGCGCCTTTGCCGGGCCCGAAGCCGACAGCAATGTCGAGCCGGGCCAGATGACCGGCAGCGCACCGCAGGAAAAGAACGTCAGCGTCACCGACCTGATCGACGAATCGGGTCGCGGGACGGCGTAAGCTCCCCCGAGTCTTCCCGGCGAATGCCGAGATGACTTACAATCAGGACATGGAAAACCCCGGGTCGCCATCTGGCAACCCGGGGTCTTTCTTTACGCCTCAGCGGCCGCCGCGATAGCCGCCGCCGCTACCGGCCCGCGCCGGCGGGCGGCCCGAGCGGCCATCGGCACGTACCTGCGCGCGCGGATCGCGGCCGGGACGGCCCCCACCCGCCGGTCGGCGGGCAAAGTCACGACGATCCTCGCGGCCCGGCTCCTCGCGCGGCGCCGGCGGAGCAGCGCGCTCCACCTTCTGCGCCGCAACGACAGCCGCGCGGAAATCGGCCGGCAGCGCCAGCACGGTGATCTTCTGGCGGATCAGCTTTTCGATGTCGCGCAGGAACGGGCGTTCGTCCTCGGCGCAGAAAGCAACCGCCTGGCCATCGGCGCCGGCGCGCGCCGTCCGCCCGATACGGTGGACATAGCTTTCCGGCACGTTCGGCAGCTCATAGTTGATGACGTGGCTGACACCCGTCACGTCGATGCCGCGCGCCGCGATGTCGGTCGCCACCAGCACCTTGCAGGTGCCGTTCTTGAACGACGCCAGAGCGCGTTCGCGCTGCGGCTGGCTCTTGTTGCCATGGATCGCCTCGGCAACGATGCCGGCATTGCCGAGCTGGCGCACGATGCGGTCGGCACCATGCTTGGTCCGGCTGAACACCAGCGCCCGGTCGATGGCCTTGTCGCGCAGGATCAGCTGCAGCAGCGCCGGCTTTTCGGATTGGTTGACGTGGATGACGGCCTGGTCGACGCGCTCGGCGGTCGTGGCGGCCGGCTTTACGGCAACCTTGACCGGGTTGGTCAGGTAGCGCGACGCCAGTTCCTCGATGGCTTTCGGCATGGTCGCCGAGAAGAACAAGGTCTGGCGCTGGCGCGGCAGCAGGCCGACGATACGGCGCAAGTCGTGGATGAAGCCCAGGTCGAGCATCTGATCGGCCTCGTCGAGCACGAGGATCTCGACCTGCTTAAGGTCGAGCGAGCCGCGCTCGATCAGGTCGAGGAGGCGGCCCGGCGTCGCGACGACGACATCGACACCGTGCGACATGGCGCGTTCCTGCCGCGGGATCGGCACGCCGCCGAACACCGTCGTCACCGAAAGCTTCATGTACTTGCCATAATCGGTGAACGACTGGGCGATCTGAGAGACCAGCTCGCGCGTCGGCGCCAGCACCAGCGCGCGGGTGGCGTACTTCAGGCGATGCTTGGGATTGGCGGCCAGGCGGTGCAGCATCGGCAGCGCGAACGCCGCCGTCTTGCCGGTGCCGGTCTGGGCGATGCCGCAGATGTCGCGCCCTTCCAGCACCGGCGGGATGGCCTGGGTCTGGATCGGCGTGGGTTCGGTATAGCCCTTGTCGGCGAGCGCACGGGCAATGGGTTCGGCGAGGCCGAAATCAGCAAAATACGTCATGGGTTTTCTTTGCGAATTGGGTCACGCGATGGATTCGCGTGGCTGCCGGCGGGCTTTGGGGCCGGCCGGACAAGCGGGTTTTGACAACCCGCGTGATGAGGGTGGCCCTTGGGGCTGGCCTCTGAACGTCCGGGTCAGGAGCAGTCTGCTCGATCACGCACCCGGCGTGGGCAGCGGCATTACCGCGCTGAAGCCGAGGCCGATATCGTTGCTGCGCCGCAAAAAGTCAAGCGGCGGCGGGGCACCGGCGATGCGACAGGCCGAGCGTCGCTTTCAAAGCCACCGCGAAACTGTCACAAATGAGTCATCGGCGAAGTCTACGGGCAGTCGGAGCCGGGGGAACCGTACAGTCGGATGCGTGTGCAATTGAAGCGACCGGCGATGACCTTGCCATGGCCAGCGGCGCGGGACCGGTGGCCCGCGGGCGCGATGCATGCCGCCGAACTGGCGGCGCTCGCCGTGCTGGCGCTGGCGGCGGCGCGGCTGTTCTGGGCCGTCGTCACCCCGGTGACCCCGCTCGGCGACTGGCAGCCGCCGGCGACCACCACCGCCACTGTGGATCGCAGCATCCTCGGCAGCTTCGATCCCTTTTTCCGCCAGCCGGTCGACGACGGCCGGGCGCAGGTGTCGGGCCTGGCGCTCACCCTGGTCGGCACCCGCGTCGACACCGTGTCCGGCCGCGGATCGGCGATCATCGCTGCCGGCGACGGCGTGCAGTCGAGCTATCTCGTCGGTGAAACCGTGCAGCCGGGGGTCACGCTGCAGGCGGTCGGTTTCGATTCGGTGACGCTGCTGCGCGGCGGCACGCCCGAAAAACTGTTCCTCGACCAATCCGCCGGCGGCATACCGGTGACGCCGGCCGCCATCGGCGCGGCGCCGAATGCCGGTCCTGCCCCCCGTCTCGCGGCCGACGTCCAGGTCACGCCGCGGCTGAACGGCAGCGCGATCACCGGCTATGTCCTCGCGCCCAAGGGCAGCGGCGCCGCTTTCGCCACGGCCGGGCTGCAGCCGGGCGATGTGCTGGTCAGCGTCGATGGCGCGCCGGTCGCTGCCCTGGGCGATCCGGCGGCACTCGCCCGCCAGCTCGACAGCGGCGGTATCGAGATCGGCGTCGAACGCGGCGGCCGAATCGTCAAGCTGCGCATCGCGGGGTCACGCTGATGCGCCGCGCCATCATCGCCGCGCTGCTGCTCGCCGGCGCCGCACAGGCCCAGCAGACGATCAACCTGCGCGATGCCGATGTCCGCGCCTATATCCAGGACGTGTCGCGCGCCACCGGCCGCACCTTCATCATCGACCCGCGCGTCCAGGGCAAGGTGTCCGTCGTCAGCGAACGCCCACTGGGCCGCGAGGCCTATTTCGAGCTGTTCCTGTCGACACTGCGCAGCAACGGGCTGATCGTGGTCCCCGCCGCCGGCGGCGCCTTTCGCGTCCAGCCCGCCGATGGTGCCGCCACCCAGCCGAGCGCCGGCGGCGGCCGCGACCGCTTCGTCACCCAGGTGTTCCGGCTCGATTCGATCGATGCCGCCTCCGCCGTCGACAGCCTGCGCCCGCTGGTCAGCCGCGAGGGCCAGGTCACCGCCAACCGGTCGGGCAATGCCGTCATCGTCGCCGATTATGCCGATAATGTCGCCCGCATCCGCAACCTGATCAACCAGATCGACCGCAACCGCGAGACCAACCGCGTTGTACCGCTGAAGAACGCCGGCGCCCGCGAGATCGCCCAGGCGCTCGGCCAGCTCGGCGGCGGGCCCGGCGGTGATCCCGGTGCCGGCGGGGGCGCGGCGACCCGCGGCGGGGTGTCCATCGTCGCCGTCGACAGTTCCAACGCCATCGCCCTGCGCGGCGAGGCCGGGGCCGTGCAGCGCCTCGCCGACACCATCGCCGATCTCGACCGCCGCGCTGCCGCCGGCGCCGATGTGCGGGTCATCTTCCTCAACCATGCCGACGCCGAAAAGCTGCTGCCGGTGCTGCAACAGCTCGTCGGGCAGCAACCGACCGCCGCGCCGACCAGCGGCGGGACCAGCCAGAGCACCGCACAACAGCCGTTCGGCGACCGCGCCGCCACCAACATCGTCGCGTCCCAGGGCGCCGGCCCGGCGACCCAGATCGCCGGGGCCACCATCGGCCGCGGCCAGGCCGTCATCGCCCGCTACGAAGGCGCCAACGCCATCATCATCTCGGCGCCTGCCGACGTGCAGCGCCAGCTCGGCGAAGTCATCCGCCAGCTCGATACCCGCCGCGAACAGGTCCTCGTCGAAGCCATCATCGTGGAGATATCCGACGTCGCCGCCAAACGGCTGGGCGTGCAGTTCCTGCTGACCGGCACCGGCGGCAGCGCGATCCCGTTCTCGGTCACCAACTATTCGAACACGGCGCCCAACCTGCTGACCGTCGCCGGTGCCGTGGCGGGCGAAAAATACGACCCCGGCTCCGATACCACGACGGCGCTGCGCGACGCCGCGCTGCAAAGCCTGCTCGGCGCCACCGGCGGCACCTTCGGCCTCGGCGGCAAGCTCGGCAACAACGCCATCTTCGGCTTCGTCATCAATGCGGTAAAGGCCGACACCGCATCGAACATCCTGTCGACCCCGTCGATCATGACGCTCGACAACCAGCAGGCCAAGATCCTCGTCGGCCAGGAGGTCCCGATCTCCACCGGCGAAGCACTGTCGAACAACTTCGACAACGCCTTTCGCACCATCCAGCGCCAGAATGTCGGCATCCAGCTCGACGTCCGCCCGCAGATCAACGCCGGCGGCACTATCAAGCTGCAGCTGCGGCAAGAGGTCAGCTCCATCGCCGGCCCGGTCTCGTCGACGTCGAGCGAGCTCATCCTCAACAAGCGCGAGCTGTCGACGACGGTCACTGTCGACGATGGCCAGATCATCGCGCTCGGCGGCCTTATCGACGAAAACGAGCGCCGCACCATCGAAAAGGTGCCGCTGCTCGGCGACATCCCCGGCCTTGGCGTGCTGTTCCGCTCCAAGTCGCGCAACAAGACCAAGACGAACCTGATGGTGTTCATCCGCCCCACCATCGTCCGCACCGCATCGGACGCGCAGCGCCTCGCCGCCGAACGCTATGAGTATATGCGTGGCGCCGATGCCGCGCGAACCGGCCCCAATGCGTCCGACACCACGTCGCTCGACGTGCTGGTCAACGACTATCTGCGCACCGTGCCGCCGCAGATGCCACCCCGCATGCCCCCGCCGGCGCCCCTTCCCGCCCCCCTGCCGCCCCGGAAATGAGCGAAAACGCTCCCTCGATCCTCGACGCGGCGCCGCTGCCGGCGCCGCCGCCGGTGCTCCCCTATGGCTTTGCCAAGCGTTTCGGCGTCGTCATCACCGGTGCCGATGCCGCCGCGGTGCATGTCGGCCTGCGCCGCGGCGACGATCCCCGGGTACTCGCCGAGGTCCGGCGCATCGTGGCGCGCCCGCTCACCGTCGATATCGTCGAGCCCGCAGGCTTCGATCGCCTGTTGTCGGGCAACTATGCGCTGGGTGGTTTCACCACCGCGGGCATGGAAGGCAGCGACGAACTGGGGCTTCTCGTCGACAATATCCCCTCCGCCGACGACCTGCTCGACACCCAGGACGACGCGCCGATCATCCGTCTCATCAACGGGCTCATCGCCGAAGCTGCCCGCCAGGGCGTCTCCGACATTCATATTGAGCCCTATGAAGCCGCGCTGATCGTCCGCATGCGCGCCGATGGCCAGCTCACCGAGCGCCACCGCCTGCCCGCCAACGTCGCCTCCATGGTGGTCAGCCGCATCAAGGTCATGGCCCGGCTCGACATCGCCGAGCGCCGGCTGCCCCAGGACGGACGCATCGGGCTGACGCTGGGGGGCAAGAGCCTCGATGTCCGCGTCTCCACATTGCCGTCGCGCGCCGGCGAACGCGTCGTCCTGCGCCTGCTCGACAAGGACAATGCCGGCATCGACCTCGATGCCCTGGGCATGCCGCTCACCATCGACCGCGCCTTTCGCGCGGCGCTCGCCGAACCGAACGGCATCGTGCTGGTCACCGGCCCCACCGGTTCGGGCAAGACGACGACGCTTTATGCCGGTCTGCGCCTCCTCAACGACGGCAGCCGCAACATCCTGACCGTCGAGGACCCGGTCGAATATGCCGTCGACGGCGTCGGCCAGACCCAGGTCAACCCCAAGGTCGGGCTCAGTTTCGCTGCCGGCCTGCGCGCGATCCTGCGGCAAGACCCCGATACCGTGATGGTCGGGGAGATCCGCGACAGCGAAACCGCCGAAATCGCCATCCAGGCGTCGCTCACCGGCCACCTCGTGCTGTCGTCGGTCCACACCAACGACAGCGCCGGCGCCATCACCCGGCTGCGTGACATGGGTATCGAGCCCTTCCTGCTGGCATCGACGCTGCGCGCCGTCATCGCCCAGCGGCTGGTGCGCCGCCTGTGCGCCGACTGCGCCACCCCGCATCCCGCCGACGCCGGCACCGCCGCCCTGATCGGCATCGCGCCCGGCACGACGATCTGGGCCGCCCACGGCTGCCCGGCGTGTGCCGGCAGCGGCTATCGCGGCCGCGTCGGGGTGTTCGAGGCCATCCGCATCACCGACGAGATCCGCAAGCTGATCCTCGACGGCGGCGACGAGGCGGCCATCGCGGCCCAGGCTTTTGCGCACGCCCCGGCCCTGCCCGGTGCCGCCCGCGCCCTTGTCACCGCCGGCGTGACCACTCCCGAAGAGGCCGTGCGCGTCATGCGCAGCGGTGCCGGCGATGCCTGAATATCAGTACAGCGCGATCGATGCCGCCGGCCGCACCCGCCAGGGCCGGGTCAATGCCGACAGCAGCGACGCCGCGCGCGCAGATCTGCTGCGCAAGAAACTGTTTGCCACCCGCATCGATGCCGCCAGTGCGCGTGCGCCGACAGCGGCGGGCGGTGGCCGTCGTCGCCTCAATGCCCGGCAATTGACGCTGTTTACCCGCCAGATCGCGACGCTGGGCCAGGTCGCCCCGCTCGAGGAGGCGCTGCGCACCATCGTCCGCCAGTCCGAACAGCCCCATGTCCAGCAGGTGCTCGGCCGCGTCCACACCGGCGTCGTGGAGGGCCGACGCCTGTCCGAAGCCATGGCGCTGGCCCCCGCGAGTTTCCCGCCGCTGTATCGCGCCATGGTGTCGGCCGGGGAAAGCTCCGGCTCGCTGCCCGAGATTCTCGAGCGCCTTGCCGACCTGCAGGAACGCCAGGCCACCGTGCGCGGCAAGGTCGTCGCCGCCATCGCCTATCCCGCGGCCCTTGCCATCGTCGCCACGGTCGTCGTCATCGCGCTGATGATCTTCGTCGTCCCCAAGGTCGTCGCCCAGTTCGAGGACATCGGCCAGGCGCTGCCGCTGCTTACCCGCATCGTCATCGGCCTGTCGGACTTCCTGTCAGGCTGGTGGTGGCTGCTGCTGCTGGGCATCACCGGCGCCGCACTGCTGTTCGCCCGCGCCATGCGTGACGAGGGTTTTCGCCTGCGTTTCGACACCTGGCTATTGGGGCTACCGTTGCTAGGGCGCCTGCTGCGCGATCTCCACGCCGCGCGGCTGGCCCGCACGCTCGCCACCATGGTCGCCAGCCGGCTGCCGCTGATCGAGGGGCTGGCGCTGACTACCGCAACGATCAACAACCGGGCGCTGCGCCGCGCCTCCGAGGACATCATCGTCGCCATCCGCGAGGGCGGCAGCCTGTCGACGGCGCTGCGCCGATCGGGTGTGTTTCCGCCGCTGCTGGTCTATATGGCCGCCGGCGGGGAAAGCTCCGGCCGGCTCGACCTGATGCTCGAACGCGCCGCCGACTATCTGGAACGCGAATTCGACACCTTCACCGCCACCGCCTTGTCGCTGCTCGAACCCGGCGTCATCATCGTGATGGGCGGCATCGTCGCCGCCATCGTGCTGTCGATCCTGCTGCCGATCCTGCAACTCGACACACTGGCTGCCCAATGAGGACCCCCGTGACCCACAGCGAACACGAAGACGGCTTTACCCTGGTGGAGCTGATGGTGGTCATCGTCATCATCGGGCTCCTGGCCACCGTCGTCATCGTCAACGTCCTGCCGACCCGCGACAAGGCGATGGTCGAGAAGGCAAAGGCCGATATCGCGCTGATCGAACAGGGGCTGGAGATGTACCGGCTCGACAACTTCACCTATCCGGCCGCCGACGCAGGGCTGGCGGCACTGCAGACGCCCCCCGCCGGCCTGTCGCAGCCCGACCGCTATCGCCGCGGCGGCTACCTCAAGCGCCTGCCCGACGACCCCTGGGGCAAGCCTTATCAATACGCCAACCCCGGCACGCATGGCGCCGTCGATATCTATTCGCTCGGCGCCGATGGCGCGCCGGGCGGGACCGGTGAAAATGCCGATATCGGCAACTGGAAGTAGCCGCCGGCGCGACCCCGGCGAGGCCGGCTTCACGCTGGTCGAGCTGATGATCGTGCTCGTCATCCTGGGGTTCGCCACGGCCGCCGTCGTCATCGCCCTGCCCGACCCGCGCGGCCGCATCGCCGACGATGCCGAGGCGTTGGCTGCCCGGCTGGTAACCGCGCGCGACCTCGCCATCGTTGGCGGCGCCGACATGGCGGTGCGCATCGATGCCGCCGGCTACGGCTTTTCACGCCGCGCCGGTGACGGCTGGGTACCGGCGACCGCCAAGGCGCTGCAGCCGCGCCGCTGGGGCGAGGGCGTGGAGGCGCTGAACCGCATCGAAGGCGGCGACTTGCTGGTGTTCGACACCACCGGCCTTGCCACGCCGGCCCTCGTCACCCTGCAGCGCGGCACCGATCGCGCCAGCATCGCCGTCGACGCAGCGGGGGCGGTCGATGTCCAGGCCCGCTGACGCCGGTTTCACGCTGATCGAGGTGCTGGTCGCGCTGGCGATCTTCAGCCTGGCGGCGCTGGCGCTGCTGCGCCTGCAGGGCGCTGCGCTGGGCACGACGGCCCGGCTCGACGAGCGTGCCATGGCCGATATCGTGGCCCAGAACATCGCCGTCGAGCTGATGATCACACCCCAGCCGCCCGCCTATGGTGCCACCGCCGGCACCACGGCCAACGCCGGTCGCAGCTGGCGCTGGACTCAGATCGTGGCGCGCAGCCCCGATCCGCGCCTGCAACGCATCGAGATTCGCGTCGCCGGTCCCGACGGCGGCACGGCCGCGACCCGCACTGTCGTGCGGCGGGCGGCATGAAGTCCGCCGGTTTCACCCTTGTGGAGCTGCTGATCGGCCTCGCCATCTTCGCGATCCTGTCGCTCGCCGGCGTGTCCTTGCTGTCGTTCAGCATCGACGCGCGCCAGCGCACCGGTGAGCGACTCGACACGCTGGCCGGCGTCGTCCGCACCCGGGCGCTGCTGTCCGCCGACCTGGCACAAGCCGCGCCGCGACCCTGGCGCGACAGCAACGGCCTGCGCCACCCGGCCTTTGCCACCGACGGCACCGTCGCCATGGAAATGGTGCGTCGCGGCTGGCGCAACGACGGCGGTGCTCCGAGGTCCTCGTTGCAGCGCGTCGCCTACCGCCTCAACGGCGACCGGCTGGAACGCCTGTCGGCACCGATGGTCGACGGCACCGTCGCCAACCCGCCGGCCGTGCTGCTGACCGGGGTGACGAGCTTGCGGCTGCGCTTTCACACGGCGGGCGAATGGCGCAGCGATTGGCAGCCGGCCGCCGATGATGTCATGCCCGACGCCGTCGAGCTGACCCTGGCTGCCGCCGCCGTCCCCGAATTGCGGCAGGTGTTCCTCGTCGGGCCGGGCCCGATATGAACGCCGGCAACCCGAAAGAGCGCGGCGCGGCCCTGCTCAGCGTGCTGATCCTTGTCGGTATCCTGGGGGCGCTGGCGGTCGCGGTATTCGATCGCCTGCGCCTGGCAACGACCCTGGCCGGCAACAGCGCCGGCATCACCGAGGCGCGCGCCTATGCCGGCATCGCCGAGATGCTGGTGGCGACGCGTATCGGTGATCTCGCCGCGGCCAGCGCCACCCGAACGACCCTGGCGGGCGGCTGGCAGGATCGCCCGACGACGCTGCCGCTGCCCAACGGAACCGCCGAGGTCCGGGTGCGGGACGGCGGCAATTGCTTCAATCTCAACAGCCTTGTTGCCGGCAGTGCGCAGGCGCTGGTGGCTCGGCCCATCGCCATCGACCAGTTTGCCCGCCTGATGACGCTGCTCACCATCCCCGAAGCCCAGGCCCGACGCATCGCCGCGGCCAGCGCCGACTGGATCGACAGCAACGGCGATGCCTATCCGGACGGCGCCGAGGACAGCGTCTATGCGCGCGCCGCGGTGCCGTACCGCACCGCCAACGCCCTGATGGCCGAGGCCAGCGAATGGCGCGCCGTCTCGGGCGTGACGCCCGAAGTCTATGCCCGCATCCGCCCGTGGCTGTGCGCCTTGCCGGTCGCCGACCTGTCGCCCCTCAACGTCAACACGCTGCTGCCTGACCAGGCGCCGCTGCTGGCCATGCTGTTCCCCGGCACGCTCGACATTCCGGCCGCACGCCGCATCATCGCCGAGCGGCCGGGCCCGGGCTGGTCCGACATCGGTGCCTTCTGGAACACCGACGCCTTGCGTGGCATCGATCCCCCGGCCGACGCCCTTCGCCAACCGCAGGTCCGCACGGCCTGGTTCGCGGTGGACATGCGCGTTCGCGCGGGCGAAAGCGAGCTGCGCGAGACCGCGCTGTTCGACGCCCGCCAGCAATCGGTGCGGATCGCGACACGGCGCTGGACGAGGGACGAATGATCCGCTGGCTAGCTTTCCTCGACGGCGACGGCAGCCATTGGTTGCGCCTCGACGACGATGTCGCCACGGCACGCGGGCCGGGATTGCCGGCCGTTGCCGATGGCGACGCGCTGATCGCCGTCGTGCCCGGCACCGCGGTGGTGCTGCATTGGGTGGAATTGCCGCCGCTTGCCCCGGCCCAGGCCCTGGCAGCAGCGCGACTGCTGGCCGCCGATGTCAGCGGCGCTCCGGTCGCCGATGTGCATGTCGCGATCGGAGCCCCGGATGCCGAGGGGTTCCGGCCGATGGCGCTGGTCGATCGCGGGGCGATGGCCGTCTGGCTGGCGCAGCTTGCGGCCGCCGGCCTCGATCCCGACCGCATCGTGCCGCTTCCCATGCTGCTGCCGGTGCCCGCCGGCGCCGACGATGTGACGGTCCTCGCAGCCTCGGGGCATGATCATGTGCGCGGGCAGCGGCTGGCGTTCTCGGCCGAACCGGGCCTGACCCCACTCCTGATCGGCGATCGCAATGCGGAGAGGATCGACCTCGCCCGCTTCGATGCAGGCCTTGACGCCAGTCTTGCCGACCTGCCGATCGACCTCCGCCAAGGGGAGTTCGCCCGTGTCCAGGCCTGGCGTGTCGAGCAGGGACAGACCCGACGCATTGCGTTGACCCTGGCCGCCGCGCTGGCGCTGTGGCTCGTCGGCGATGCCGCCGTCCTGTTCCGCACCAGCCTCGCCGCCGATCGCGCCGAACAGCAGCTTGCCGACGCCGCGCGCACCGTATTGCCACGCGGTACCGCGATCGATGCGCCGCGCGCGCAGGTCGCGGCACGACTTGCCAGCCTGGGCGGCGCCGGCCAGGGGCTGACAGGGCTGGCAGCGGCGCTGCTCGGCGCGCTGCAGGGCCGGCCGGCGGCGACACTGCAATCGCTCGGCTACACGCCCGACACCGGGCTGACGGCATTGGTGGCGGTGCCGGGTGCCGACGATGGCCAGGCCATCGCCGCCGGACTTGCCGCCGCCGGTGTCGAGGCACGCATCGGCAGTCCGCGCCCCGACAATGGCGTTACTGTTGTCGATGTCATGGTGCGGCCGCGATGACGGCGCTGGTCCTGCCCTGGTGGCGTGAACGCAGTCGGCGCGAGCAGATCCTGCTGCTGGTCCTGGCGGTGCTGGTGCTGGCGATAACGCTCGGGTTCGGGGTCTTGCGACCGCTGGCGCAGGCCCGGGCGGAAGCGGCCGATCGGCTGTCAGTTGCGACTGTGGCGCTCGGCGATGTGCGCGGCATGGCGGCGGCGATCCGGGCCGCGGAAGTCCGCACGCGTCCGGCCGAGGCGCTGCCGACCATCGAACGTGTCGGCAGCCGCGCGTCTGCCGCCGGATTGACGACGGAACGGCTCGATAGCGACGCCGGCGGCCGCGTCACGATGCGCGTCCCCGCGGTAAAGCCGGCCATGCTGCTGCGCTGGATTGCCGAGCTGGAGACCGCCGACGGCATCATCGTCGATCGGCTCGCCATCACGCGCAACGGTGACCAGACGATAGCCGCCGACCTCGCGCTGCGCGACGCGCGGCGATGACAGGCCGCTCGATCGCCTTCGTTGCGTTGCTTGCCCTTGCGCTGCTGGCGCTGTTGCCGCTGCGCTTCGCGGGCCTCGGCGATGCGGGATTAACGGCACAAGCGGTGACCGGCGACGTCTGGAGCGGTCGCCTGACGGCGGCGCAGCTGCGCGGCCTGCCACTCGGCGATGTCGAGGCCAGGTTGGCGCCGCTGCCGCTGCTCGGGGGCACGGTCAGGCTCGCGTTCTTCGGGCCCGCGATAGCCGGTGCGGTGCTGCGGCACAGCGACGGCGGCGGCGTGTCCGGCGTCCGCGGTCGCCTTTTGCCGGGGCGCCTCGCCGGCCTGCCGGTGGCCTCGCTCGACTTCGACGACTTCAGCGTCGATTTTCGCGGTGCGACGTGCGCCAGTACCGGCGGGCGCGTGACCCTCCAGGCGGGGGGCGGCCTGGCGCGCATCGGCTCGCTCGTCGGCACGCCGCGATGCGACGGTCCGGCGCTGGTGCTGCCGCTGGCGGCAGATAGGACCCGGCTCGACCTGCGCATCTCGGCGGACGGCCGCTATCGCGTGACACTCGCCGTCGACGATGTCGGCGAGGGCGATCGCACCGGGTTGCTCGCCGCCGGCTTCCAGCCGACTCCGCGCGGCCTCGCATTCAATGTCGAAGGACGCCTGTGATGCCGTTCCCGCTGCTGCTCGCCGCCGCCGTCGCTTCGGCCCTGCCGCTCGGTGAACTGCCGCAACAGGTCCTGGGCAAGGATCAATGCGCCATGTTCCTTTGGGACCGCGCGTCGGAACGGCGGGTGGCGATGGTGCTGGCCAACCCATTGTCGCTGCGGGTCATGCGCAACGGGGTGGCGACGACGCTGCCCGCCAGCGACGCCGGCACCGGCGCACCGGTGCTGGGGTTCCCGTCGCGGCTGCGCTTTGCCGATGCGGGCAGCGCCATTGCCATCGATGCGACCATCGAGCCCAATGACGGCGGCATTGGCGGCGTCGTCCGTGACGCGATCATCACGATGACCTTGCCGACAGGCGAAGCCGTGGTCGCGCCTGTCGCCGGGCTGGTCGGCTGTGGCTGAAACCAGCCCGCGCGAATGGGCCCTCGCTGTCGGTGGGGGTCTGCTGCTTGCGGCGGGCCTGGTCGGGATCCTCGACCCGTCGCCCGACATGGACGCCGCACCCGCTGTCGCGTTGACGCAGACGGAGCCTGTCGCGCCATATCCGCCTGCGCCGCCCCCTGCGAGACCGCAACCCGCGCCGGCGCCCGCTGCCTCCGGCGGCTTCATCCTGCGCGGGGTGCTGATACGCGGCAGCGGCGGCGCGGCGATCATCGAGGCCGGCGACGGCCGGCAGCGTCTGGTCCGGGCCGGGGGCGTGGTCGCGCCGGGTATCATCCTCGATGAACTAACGCCTGGGTCCGTTGCGCTGCTGTCGGGCGGGACTCGACAGACGCTGCTGCTCGACGGCGACCGCCCGGCAGGCCCGCAGCCCGAAAGTCGCGGCAATGTGCGGGCAGTGGCAGCAACCGCCAATGATTATCGGCTTGGCATGAAGCCCGTGCGCGAAGGCGACCGCGTCATTGGTCACGAAATCGTTGATATGACACGCTTGCCGATATTCCGGCTGGCAGGACTGCGGTCTGGCGACGTGGTCACCGCCATCGGCGGCCAGGGGCTGGAAAGCCAGGAGAAGCTGCTGGAATTACCGGCGGAAATCGCCGGATCGAACAGCGTGAGCATCGATTATCGGCGTGGTGGCGTCGCGGCCACAGCGACGGTGGAAGTCGCGCGTTGACTTAAATCCGTCATCCAAGCGCAACGACCGAGTCACGATCCGAACCTAAGCCCGGCCCTGACGGATGTCATTCGAAGGTCGGGTCGCGGTTGACCCTGCCTGATGTCCGACGGGAACGCCCGGTTCTCGAAACTCAGGTTCAGGGGATAAGCAAATGCTGCAGTATCGGACACTCCTGCTGCTGGGGTCGGCCCTGGCGCTCGCCGCCTGTGACGGTGCCAGCGACATCGCATCGCCGGGCGAAGGCGTGATCGTGACGCCGGCGCCCACGCCGACTCCCACGCCGACGCCGACTCCGACGCCTACGCCGACCCCCACCGGCCCCGCCGCCAGCTGCCCCACCGGCACCGCAGATGTCGGAATCATCAACAACCTGCGCAACTGCCAGATCTCGGGCAACATCCTGGGCAATCTGAGCGTCCGCAACCTGCGCGGCGTCATTTACTCGCTGTCAGGCCGCGTCAACGTCGGGACCGATCGTGGCGGTGACCCCAATGCGCCGCTCGCCGGCAGCACTGCCGGCATCCTGACCATCGAGCCGGGGACCGTATTGTTCGGCTCGTCGGGTGCCGATTCGCTCGTCATCAACCGCGGCTCGCAGATCTTCGCCGAAGGCACCGCGACCCAGCCGATCATCTTCACCAGCCGCTCGAACATCGAAGGTACGGCCGGCGCCAACACCATCGGCCAATGGGGCGGCATCGTCGTCCTCGGCCGCGCCCCTATCCACACATGCATCGGTGCCGGCGTCGTCGGCGGCACCGTCGGCTGCCAGTCGGCCGTCGAGGGCCTGACGGGCGCCTTCTACGGCGGCGCCACCCTCGCCGACAACAGCGGTCGCCTCCGCTATGTCCAGGTCCGCTACCCGGGCTTTGAAGTCGCGCCGGGCAACGAGCTCAACGGCATCACGCTGGCCGGCGTCGGCTCGGGGACAACCGTCGAGAACATCCAGGTTCACAACAGCTCCGATGACGGCATCGAATGGTTCGGCGGGCGGGTCAACGGCCGCTACCTGGTTTTGACGGGCATCGACGACGACAACATCGATACCGATCTCGGTTACAAGGGCTTCCTGCAGTTCGTGCTTGCCATCCAGCGCACGACCGGCGGCGACCGCATCATCGAGGCCGATACCGCCGGCGGTGAGCTGCTGACCCCGCGTACCAACGTGCGGCTGGCCAACTTCACCTTCATCAACCGTCGCACCGCCGATCCGATCCTGCTGCGCGGCGGCACCGACTATACGCTGGTCAACGGCGTGATCGCGGCGACCGCCGGCATCTGCCTCGACATCGACGGTGCGCAGACCGCGTCGACCGCCGTCGATGCGGCCCTCGACGAAGTCGGCGCGCCGGTGTTCCGTTCGGTGCTGTTCGGTTGCGCCACGCCGGCGCGCGACGAAGCCGATGTCCCGGTCGCCGCCATCACGCCGCTGATCACCGGCAACAACAACGTGCTGAACTATGTGCCGACGCTGGCCAACACGGTCTTTCCGGGGGCGACCGAACTCGGTGCGGTGCCGTTCGATGCCAGCACGCTCAACCCGTTCCTCGTCAACACGAGCTACGTTGGCGCCTTCCGCGACGCCAACGACAATTGGTTCAATGGCTGGACCTGCGGCCTGCCCGGCCAGGTGTCGTGCGAAGCCGCGCCGGCGAACACCGGCAGCTGAGGTCGACCGGGGGGTGGCGGCAACCACCCCCCCGCTTGCCGCAGCGTCATGCGCCGCCGTCGGATGCATGACCGAAGGAACCAGGGGACCGCACGATGAAGCTCAAGACCAGACTTGGCAGCGCGCTGCTTGTATCGACCATGCTGTCGGGATCGGCGGCATTCGCCCAGTCTGCACCAACGTCTGCACCAACGTCTGCGCCGACGCCTGCACCGACGTCTGGGTCGACGCCGGCACCCGCGAACACGCCTGCACCGGCCACGACACAGGACGACGCCCCTGATGCGGATGTCGATGTCTCGGTCCCGGGCGGTGGCAGCAACAGCGAGATCGTCGTCATCGGCCGCCGCATCCCCAACGTCATCCGATCGACCCGCGAGGTCGTCTCGGTACTGTCACAGGCCGACATCGCGCGCACCGGCGAAGGTGACATTGCCGGGGCGCTGCAGCGCGTGACCGGGCTTTCCGTCGTCGGCGGCCGCTTTGTCTATGTTCGCGGGCTTGGCGAACGCTACTCGCTGGCGCTGCTCAACGGCCTGCCGATCCCGTCGCCCGATCCGCTGCGCCGGGTCGTGCCGCTCGACCTGTTTCCGACCAGCGTGCTGGCGTCGTCGCTTGTGCAGAAAAGCTATTCGGTCAATTTCCCGGGTGAATTCGGCGGCGGCGTCATCAACCTGACAACCAGCGCCGTGCCCGAAAAGCCGTTCCTCAGCATCGGTGGCAGCATCGGCGGCAACACCGTCACCACAGGCGAGCTTGGCCTTGTCTACCAGGGCAGCAACACCGATTGGCTCGGCTTCGACAATGGCACACGCGCGACGCCGCGATTGCTGAAGAACGCCCAGCAGAGCGGCAACCTGCTCTTCGCCGGCCCGAATTTTTCGGTACGCGACCTGCAGGACATTACCGCAAGCCTGACCAACTCGCCGACCAATGTCATCCAGCGCAACTACAGCATTCCGGTCAATCTGGCGGGCAACATCGAGGCTGGCACCAGTTTCGACATGGGCGATGTCCGTGTCGGCCTTGTAGGTTCGGCCGGGCTGAAAAACGAATGGCGGACGAAATCGGGGCTGCAGCAGCTGTCGGGCGGTGCCCGCGTGCTGACGCCCGGCAGCGACCCGGTGCTGGTCGCCGACCAGAACTACCGGTTTTTCTCGACCGAGAATCACATCGTCGTCAACGGCCTGCTCGGCATCGGCGCCGAATTCGCTGATCACAAGGTGCGATTCACCAACCTCTTCATTCACGACACCATCAAGGAGGCGCGGATCCAGTCCGGCTTCGATGCGGTGAACGTCGGTGAAGATGTCCTCCTCAACCGCAACGCCACCGCCTGGTTCGAGCGCCAGTTGTTCGACACGCAGCTTGTCGGCGAATTCCGCTTCGGCCAATTGTCCGTCGACGTGCGCGGCACCTACGCCAATTCGAAGCGTTTTTCGCCCTATGAACGCAACAACAACTACGCCTTCAGCGCCGAGGTCGACGATTATGTGAACGACCTGCGCAGCCCCGGCCAGCGCAGCGACATCGCCTTTTCGCGCCTGAACGAGAATGTCTGGGCCGGCGGTTTCGACCTCGGCTACAAGTTCGAGAACGGGCCTTTCCCGATCAAGGTAACCGCCGGTTACGCCTATAGCGACAACAAGCGCACCTCGACCCGTCGCGATTATCGGTTCCAGAGCGTCGATGCCCTGCCGTTGGGGGTGACCCAGCAACGGCCCGACTTCCTGCTGTCCGATTACAACGTCTACACCTACGGCATCATCCTCAACGAAACCTCGGCAACCTCGGGCGCTGCCCGCTACGACGCCGGCCTGACCGTGCATGGCGGCTATGGCCAGGTCGAGATCGAGCCCGTCGACGGCGTGCAGTTCGTCGCCGGCGTCCGCTACGAAGACGGCAAGCAGTTCGTGGCGCCGATCGATCTGTTCAACCTGGGCGACGTCGTGCTCACGCCGACCCGGATCAACAACACCTACTGGCTGCCCGCCGGCACGCTGACCTGGAATTTTGCCGAGGACATGCAGCTCCGCTTTTCGGCTTCGAAGACCGTCGCGCGCCCGCAGTTCCGCGAGCTGGCGCCGCAGCCCTTCTTCGATACCGACAGCGATCGCAACAGCTTCGGCAACCAGTTCCTGATCGATTCGACGCTGTTCAATGCCGAGGGGCGCTATGAATATTACTTCGGCCGCGACCAGCGGCTGACCCTCGGCGGCTTCTACAAGCAGATTACCAATCCGATCGAAACCATCGCTTTCCAGGTCGGCGGCAGCTTCAACACCACCTTTGCCAATGCGCCCAAGGCGACGCTGTACGGCGCCGAAGCCGAGATCCAGAAGTATTTCCCGCTCGATGCCTTGTCGGACAGCGGCTTTCTCGCCAGCCGCCGCATCCTGGCCAGCGCCAACTACACCTACACCAAGTCCCGGATCAAAGTGACCGACGGCGATACCACCATCGTTCCCTTCACCGGCCAGGTCGTCGCCGCGTCGGAGCTGTTCCGCGATGGTCAGCGGCTGACGGGTCAGTCCGACCATATCGTCAATCTGCAATTGGGCATCCAGGATCAGGACTCGCTGTCGGAACAGACGCTGCTGCTGACCTATGCGAGCCAGCGCGCCACCAACCGCGGCCCGTCGGGCCAGCCCGACCTTACCGAACGCCCCGGCCTGCGGCTCGACTTCGTGATGCGCCAGGCCATCGAACTCGGCGGCTTCAATCTCGAGCTGAAGTTCGAGGCGCGCAACCTGACCAACACCCGATATCAGGAATTCCAGCTGCTCAACGGTTCGCGGATCGACAACAACACCTATGACCTGGGTCGATCCTTCAGCTTCGGAGCCAGCGTCAATTTCTGACGACCCGTGCCGTGATCAGCGCCAGGGCTTTTGCCGGAACCAGCTGGTAATGATGTATTTCGTGCCGCCGCGCACCGGCATGCCCTGGTGGAGCGTCGCGTAATTGGGGCGGCCGTCGGGCAACAGGTTGTTCCAGGCCAACAGCTTGCCGGTTTCGGGCTGGACGATCTTGTCGAGCTGCTTGAACCGTGTCGCGCCACCAGCCTCCGGCTCGTTGAGGTAGACCATCAGTGTCCAGGTGCGCTGGCCGGCGACACTGCAGTACAGATCATAGTCGGCGCCATCCGGTTCGAACGTGTCGGTATGCGCCTTGAACTCCTGGCCGAGCGCATAGCGTTGGCCCTGCAGCGGCTCGGCGTGGCTTGCATCGAGCCCGGCATAGGCCGCCAGGCGCCTGGTGATGCCGGCCACAAGCGGATCATCGCCGCTGAGGTCACATGTTTCGCTGGTCCGGAAACCGGGGTCGCCGTTCTGATCGGCAAGACCCGAAGGCCGGCGCTCGGCGTCGATCCGCGCCACCAGCGCCGCACATTCGTCGGCCGCAAGGAAATGCCGTCGCGAAAACACCACGGCTTCGCGAACGGGCAGGCGCTGCGCGCCGGCAAAGGGGACAATGGTCATGGCAGCCACTGTAGTGCAGGTGAAACGAGCCACAACCACCAAGCGGCAGCGGCGAGCAGCGCGCCCAGCGGCACGCGACTGTGGCGACCGACCATCCGCCCCGCCAGCCGGTCACGGGCGACGAGGGCCAGCCCCAGCAGCGCTGCCAGCAGAAGCACCAGCGGCAGCGCCGCCCAGCCGAGCCAGGCACCGATCGCGCCGAACAGCTTGGGATCGCCGCCGCCCATGCCGACCCGCCCGGTCGCCGCCTTGTACCCGGCGGCGATGACGGCGAGGCTGGCAAAGCCGGCGACGGCACCGATGACCCGGTCGGGCATAGCGGGCTGCAACCACAGCCCGGCGACCAGCCCCGCCACCAGCAAAGGCAAGGTCAGCGCGTCCGGCAGCCAAAGCTGCTCCATGTCGAGCACGACGAGCGCAAGCAGCAGCCAGCCAAATGCCGCGCCGACGACACCGGCCATGTCAGGATGCAGCGCCATCGCCAAGGCACCGACGCCGGCGCCGGCGATCTCGATGGCCATGTGCCGCCGCGCGATGGGCGTACGGCAGTGCCGGCAGCGCCCGCGCAACACGAGATGGCTGATGACCGGCACCAGATCGCGCGGTGCCAGCACGACATCGCAGTGATCGCAGCGGGACCGGCCGGTGGCGATGCTGCGACCCTGTGGCCAGCGCCAGGTCAGCGCCGCGATGAAGCTGCCGATGATCAGCCCGGCGACAAGGCCGAGCAGCGCCGCGATCACCCCGGCAGCAGGATCTGGCGGATGGCGCTGCCGCCGGCGAGCGCATCGAGCGCCGCATTGATCTCGGCCATCGGCCGGGTGTCCGACAACAGCCGTTCGACCGGCAGGCGCCCGGCCCGCCACAGCGCGATGTAGCGCGGCACGTCGCGGGACGGGATCGCAGAACCCATGTAGCTGCCGATCAGCGTCTTGGCGTCGGCGACCAGGCTCACGGCGGGGATGGTCAGCGGCTCGGCCGGATTGGGCAAACCGACGGTGACGGTGCGACCGCCGCGCCGCGTGAGGCGATAGGCTTCGGCCAGGACCTTGCCCGAGCCGACGCTTTCGATGGCGACGTCGGCGCCGGAGCCTGTCGCTGCCTTGATGGCAGCCTCGGCCTCGTCGGGATGGACGGCGGCGCGGGCCCCGAGCTCCAGCGCCAACGCGCGTTTCGCCGGCACCGGATCGATGGCGATCACCGGTTCCGCGCCGGCAGCGACGGCGCCGAGCAACGCAGCCAGGCCAACGCCGCCGAGGCCCCAGACCGCGACGCTTTCACCGGGCCGCACCGCTGCCGAATTGAACACCGCGCCGACGCCGGTCAGCACCGCGCAGCCGAACAGCGCGGCAATCGCCGGCGGGATATCCGCGTCGATGCGCACGGCCGAACGCTCGTCGATGACGGCATGGCCGGCAAAGGCGGACAGCCCCAGGTGATGGTGGACCGGCCGCCCGTCCTCGCTCAACCGGCGCCCGCCGCCCAGCAACTCGCCGCGGCCATTGGCGCCGGCCGCCTCCGCGCACAGCCAACCTTCGCCACTGGCACAGGCGACGCAGCGGCCGCACGCCGGCAGGAACGCGAGCACGACCCGGTCGCCGCCGGCGAAACGGCTGTCGGCGCTGCCGGTGGCGATCACCGTTGCGCAGGCTTCATGCCCCAGCGCCATCGGTACCGGGCGCGGGCGGTCGCCGTTCACGACCGAAAGATCGGAATGGCACAGGCCGGCGGCCTCGATGCGGACCAGCAGCTCGTGCGGTCCGGGATCGGCGAGGTCCAGCGACGCCAGGCGCAAAGGCCGGCTGTCGGCAAAAGGAGCCGCGTTGCTTGCATCATCGAGGACGGCAGCGGTGATCTTCATGGGCGGTGAACGGTCCTTGTGGTCCATGACCGATAGGGCGCGGCATGCAGTCGGCACAAGGCCAGACTGGAACCGCGTCGCCGCCGTCACGTTCCACATACGATACGGGAGTCCACAAGTCGAAGCCTGATGACGTCCAGCGGCAGCGGGTCTGGGATGCGGCCGAATCTATCGGCTCGTCGTTGCTGGTGACCATCGGTGACGCGGTATAGCATGCCAGGCCGATGTCGGCGATCATTCGGGCCGAGGACGACTTGATCTGGTTCATGACCGACGAGGACTCGGGCAAACTCGACGAAATCCGCGCCGACCCACGCGCAACGGTCGTTTTCAGCGACGGCAAGTCCGCCCGTGTGGTGTTCACCGGCAACGCTCGCATATCGAGCGAACGCGCCATGATCGAGGCGCTATGGTCGCCGGCCGCCGAGGCCTTCTACCCTGCGGGACCAACGGATCCCGATATCCGCCTGATCCGCTTCAGCCCCGACCTGGGTGAACTTTGGGAAAGTCCGGGGCGGGTTGTTTCACTGTTTCGAATGGCTGCGGCGGTGGCGACCGGCACGTCGGCCCGGGGTGTCGGCAGTCACGTCAAGGCGCCGCTGTAGCGCTGCATCCCAAATATTGTCTGACTGTGCAAGGCCGGAGCACCTACGCGCTCCGACGTTGCCATCTCACAGCGCGATCACGCCGGCTCGTAACGCTTTTGCAGCATCAGCGCCTGGCCGATTGTTGCCACCAGCGTTTCCACTGCGAAAGGCTTGGTGATCAGATAGGTCGGTTCGGGGCGTTCGCCTGTCAGCAGTCGTTCCGGGAAAGCGGTCACAAATATGACCGGAATGTCGTGATCGGCAAGGATGTCCTTCACCGCATCGATACCTGACGAACCGTCCGCGAGCTGGATGTCGGCGAGCACCAGGTCGGCCTCCTCCCGGGCAACCAGCGCTGCCGCTTCGGTGCGCGTCGCGGCAATACCGACAACGCTGTGACCGAGGCCCTCGACGATCGACTGCAGATCCATTGCAATGATCGGCTCATCTTCGATGATCATCACCCGGCCGACCATCTGCTCGGCAATGGCGGCATTTGCTGCGGCGATGTCTGCGCGGACTTCGGCCTCGTCCCGGGCCAGGATGACCGCCGTTTCGGCAAGCGAGAAACCTTCGACAGCAGTCAGCAACAGCGCTTCCCGGCGATGGGCGGGAAGATTCTCGAGCAGGTCCTCGCCGACCATTCGGCTCGCGCCGGCCCATGACGGCGCGGCTTCGCCCACCTGGTCGGCAACGGGGCCCCAGAAGGCATGGAACAAGCGGAACAGCTCGACCCGCGGCGAACGCTCCTGGTTGATCTGGTCAGGCGCCTGCACGAGCGCCTCGAGCGCCGCACGCACGAAAGCGTCGCCTGTCCGCTGCGAGCCCGTCAATGCACGACCGTAGCGACGCAAATATGGCAGATATGGCCCCAACGACGCACGCAGGCCACCCTGGCCTGACGTGACCTGTCCTTCGGAACCAACTACATCCTTCATGCTTTATTCCCCTCGCCGATGTCAGCGCTGCGTAGACTTCGGTGATTACGCCCTGTCATCGTCATGGTTCCGTGAAATCGTACGCGTTGTGGAACGAATCGGTTGTAACGGCGTTTTTGGGCTGCTGGTCGACGTGTCCGGGGGGAAGACGACGGAATGAAACAGGATGATGCGATGGACGCCGGGATGGAACGTAACGCTATTCGTCGCGAGGCGCCGGTGGCGGGCAAGCCCGATCCTGTAACGACAGGCCTGCAGAAATTGTTCGCGGCAATCGCCGACGAGCCCATTCCCGATGATTTCCTGAAGCTGCTCGACGAGATCGATTCGCGCAGCAAGGGACCAACGCAATGACCGACGACGCACCCACGCCGCCGCCAGAGGATTTTCGTCGCGACCTGCTTGCCGCAATTCCAGCTTTGCGCGGGTTTGCGCGTGGCCTGTGCGGTAATCGCGACTTGGCCGATGATCTCGCCCAGGATGCGCTGGCCAAGGCCTGGGCAGCGCGCGACAGCTACATGCCCGGCACGCATTTTCGCGCGTGGTTGTTTCGAATCCTGCGCAACCATTATTTTTCGCTCGGCCGCCGCGCCCATCGCTTCGCACCCTGGGACGAGGCGCTTGCCGATCGCGTGCTGGTGACGACGGCGACGCAGGGCTCGGGCATCGACATTGCCGACGTCCAGCGCGGACTGTCGACCCTGCCGGCCGAACAGCGTGAAGCACTGCTTCTCGTCAGCGCCAGCGGCCTGTCGGTCGAGGAGGCGGCCGCCGTCATGGGTTGCGCCGTCGGGACAGTGAAGAGCCGTGTTTCGCGCGGCCGGGCAGCGCTCAACCTTTACATGAACGGCGCCACCGAAGCACCTCCTCCGCAAGTCCGGCCTGCGGCCTAGGCTGCAGTTGTCGATGACCGGTCCGGGTGCCGGCACCCTCTCCCGCTATCGCTGGCTGAACCTGAAGCGCTTGTCGTTGCGCCGCGGTCTGCTGCTGTTGCTGATCGCAGCTTTGCTGCCGATCACGATCCTGTCTATCGCCCAGGGGCTGGTGCGCGTCGAAAGCCGGCGCGCCAGCGTCATCCGCCATTTGTCCGAAAGTGCCCATTCGCTGGCGGACAGCAACGAGATGATCCTGAACGGCGCAGCTACGACGCTGAATATCGCCGCGATGAATCCGGACATCCGAGACGTTCGCCCACAGTGCGCCGCCACGCTGCGGTCGGTCCAGAGGCTGTCGCCGGCCTATACGAATCTCGCACGTTACAATGCCGACGGCGAGCTTGTGTGCTCGGCCGTAATGCCCACGAAGTCGGTGAACATCGCGACGTTGCCCGAATGGCAGCTGGCTCGAAACAGCCGCAAGATCATGGTCAGCGAGGCGAGAGTCGGGCCGATCACCGGCAAGCGCATCATTTCGCTGGTACTACCGCTGCGCAGCGCACAGGATGAGTTCGAAGGCACGCTGGGCATCGCCATCGATCTTGCCTGGCTGGAGCGTCGGCTGGCCATTGCCGCCGCCACGGAACGCGACACCGGGGTGGCAATCTTCAGCGACAATGGGCAGCGCCTGATCAGCAGCCGGGATTTGCCTCCCATCGACTTGAACGTTCCGATCGGCGACATCGGCCGGACGCGTGACGAGGCGGGCCGATCCTGGTCCTATACGCTGGTGCCGCTGGTCCGCTCCGCCCCCGGGCAGGTCGGTCTTTACGTCGTCTACGCCAGTCCCGATGCGGAACGCTTTGGCGTCGTCTGGTGGCAGACGGTCATTGATTTCACACTGCCGGTGCTGGCCATCCTGCTCGCCTCTCTCGCGATATGGTTCGGCGCACGCCAACTGGTATTG
Organism: Sandarakinorhabdus sp. DWP1-3-1; assembly: GCF_049896705.1. Classification (NCBI taxonomy): domain Bacteria; kingdom Pseudomonadati; phylum Pseudomonadota; class Alphaproteobacteria; order Sphingomonadales; family Sphingosinicellaceae; genus Sandarakinorhabdus; species Sandarakinorhabdus sp. DWP1-3-1. The sequence continues at coordinate 1,903,011 of NZ_JAFCUV010000001.1, forward strand.
CGTTGGCTGGTGGCCTTGCAGCGGCTCGCCTTGAGCTTTGCCGGTGGCGACTATCGCCGGCGTCCGGTCAATTTCTCGGAGGCTCCGCGCGAGATCCGCAGCGTCGCAGCGTCGCTGTACCGGATGTCGGGCGCTGTCGGCGAGCGCGACCGGCGGCTGCGCGATTCGCTGGAGCGACAGCGGTTGCTGGCCCGCGAGCTTCATCACCGCGTCAAGAATAACTTCCAGATGGTCATGAGCCTGCTCAGTCTGCAGTCGAGCCGGTTGCAGAACGATGCCGCACGGCAGGCGATCGATCAGGCCCGCCGACGGATCGGCGCGCTCGCGCTCGTTCACCGCCAACTTTATGATACCGGCGAACTGGCGAGCATTTCGGCGCAGACCCTGCTCGACGCATTATGCCAACAGTTGCAGCCGGCAGGGGACAGCAATGTCCGACTGATATGCGACGTCGATGATGTCGAGGTCGATATCGACACTGCTGTGCCGATGACGCTTTGGGTCGTGGAGACGGTCAACAACGCGCTCCATCACGGCTTTCCGGCCGGACGCTCGGGGCGGGTGTGCGTGCGATTCCGCGCCGGCAAGCCGGCTGTTCTGTCGGTGACCGACGACGGCGTCGGCTTCAGCCCGGACAGCCTCGCCGGCGACACGGTGAACGGCCAGGGGCTGCGCCTGATCCGTGCCCTGTCATCCCAGCTTGCCGGCACGATGCACATTCAGCCGGGTGCAGACGGTAGCGGCAGCACTGCCAGCCTGTCCTTCCCGCTGCGGGCGGCGGAACCCGCCATTGGCGACGACGTTAAATCGCCGTCGTCATGAGAGGAAATCCGCCATGCTGAATTGGGCAATCACATTTTTGGTCATCGCCTTGATCGCCGCATTGTTCGGCTTTGGCGGTATTGTTTCCGCGGCCGTCGGCATCGCCAAGATCCTGTTCTTCATCTTCATCGCATTGTTCGCTGTCAGCCTGATCATGTCACTGGTCAGCGGACGTCGTGCCTGATGACGGCTACGACCGTTCGCGCAGCAGGCGCGTGACGGTCGCGTCAAAGTCGGCCTTGGCACGGGCGTTCAACATGCCCGTTGCCGGGCCGGCCCAGCCTATGTGAACTTCGCGGACCCGGCCGTCACGACCGATAAAGATAGTCGAAGGATAGACCTTGACCGGGCCGAGCGCGCCGAGGGCTGCCTTGGTCGATTCCGGCGTCGGTTCGCCTGCCAGCAATAAAGGGTACGGCAACTTGTAGCGCGCCTTGAAGTTGTCGATCAGCCGAAACGCCTTTGCCTTGTCGGTGCCATATTCGAACTGAAGTGCGATCACTTCCAGGCCTTCGCGCTGGCGGCGCGTTGCATAGGGGCCCATGAAAACGGCTTCATCGTGGCAGTTGGGACACCAGGCGCCACCGAGAGTGACGACCACGACCTTGCCTTTGTAGCGCTGGTCCGTCAGCGAAATCCTGCGACCGCTGCTGTCCGGAAAGCTGAAGGCAAGCTCGCGGCCCTTCGCCTTTTCGACAGCAACGGGTTCGACGACGGTCTTGCCGGCGCGGCGGGCCGTCCACGCCGTGCCGGCGGGGCTACCGGTGGCGGTGAACTGCGCGCCATTGATCGCCTTGCCGTCGAAAACAGCTGTCCACAGCGTCGCGGCGTTGCCGTCGAACGTCGACAAGGACAATTTGCGACCGGAAACCTCCCCCGCCAGATAACGGAAATCGCCGCTCGGCAACTGGACCGAGCCGCTGACCTGGGTGCCGGTCTGACGCAGCTGCACCAGGCCGCGTTGTGCATCCTTGCCGTATGTCATCAGCCAGCGGCCGGAAAGGTCGGCCGCCGGCCTTGCCGGCTGCGCCTCGAATCGCCACGCGCCGCGCTGGCCGGTAACAGCCAGGCTGGCCGGGCCGGTGCTGCGCGCCAGTTCCGCGATGCCGGTGATGCGGTCGTCGGCCCCGCGTACCAGCAGCAGTAGCGAGCCGTACGACGGAAATGCCAACGTCAGTCGCTCGCCATCGAGACTGACGCGTTCCACGCGCATGCGCTCCGGCGGGTTGATGAGCGTGGCGCTGACCCCGGCCTTGCCCTGCCGAACTTCGAGCCCGAAAGGCAGCGGGCCGCCGGGGAGGGCGAGTGTCACCCGCCAGCTGCCTGACCAGCTTTTCGGCGCCGCCGATACCGGTTGCACGAAAAGCATCGCGATGGTGCCGGCAAAGACCAGCCCGGTCAGCCCGCGCCAGAACCAGTGCGCAAGCAGCGACCGCGATGGCGGCGCGATTTTCCATGACGGTCGCCGCCCGGTGGAGTGCTGCATCGATGCCCCTGGTTCACCCCCATGGTGAACCGGCACTGTGCCAAGGCGGCGTCGCAAGCTGGAATCAGCGATTCTTGCGCGTCCGATAGCGCGCCTATGCGGACGGGTGGCGCGCCGCGGCCATCACCGCCCGCACCAAGGCCGCCGTCGCATCGACCAGCGGCACCGGCGCGTCGGCGGCGTTCAGCACCAGCGGCACTTCGGTACAGGCGGCGATGATGACATCGACACCGGCAGCGGCGAGCCGTGCAGCCTCGGCGGCCATGGCGGCCCGGACGTCGGCCCCGGTATCGCCGGCCTTGATCCGCGTGACCAGCGGCTGGACGATGTCCAGATCGCAATCGATGGCCTCGACACCCGCCGACGCCAACCGGTGATGATAAAGTCGCGCATCGAGCGTTGCGCCAACGGCGATGATGCCGACCCGCTGCGGCCGCAATGCCAGTGTTTCCACCACGGCCGCCGCGATCATGTCGACGAAGGGCACCGGCACGGCCGCGTGTATATCGTCGGCCCAGCCGTGCGCGGCGTTGCACGGCATGGCCAGCAGCTCGGCGCCCTGCGCCGCCAGCGCGCGCGCCATCGCGGTCAGCACCGGACCCGGCGACGGTCCCTGCCCCACCCGCGCGGCGTTGCGATCTGGCACATGGGGATTGCTGTCGACGAACACGCGCGGATGGTCGCTATCGCTCGTTGCACTGGCGGCGATCACCAGCCGCGCCAGGAAATCGGCGGTCGCCGCCGGCCCCATGCCGCCGATGACGCCGATCGCGCGCCAGCCGGCCATCAATTCAGCGCGGGGTCGCGCAGGTCATCGGCATAGGCGTGCAGCGACGGGCTGCCGCCGGTGTGCAGGAACAGCACGCGCTGCCCGGCGGCCAAGGTGCCGTCGCGCACCAGGGCGACGAACCCCGCCATCGCCTTTCCGGTGTACACCGGATCGAGCAGGATTCCTTCGGTCCGCGCCAGCAGCCTCACGGCGGCGACCATTTCGGGGGTGGGCAGCGAATAGCCGGGGCCAACCCAGCGATCGAGCGCCACCACCGCGTCGCGGGTCGGCGCCGGCGTGCCGAGCAACGCGGCCGTCGCCACCGCCAGCTTGTGGACATTGCCCTCCTGCTCCGCCTGCGGCCGCCGCACGTTGATGCCGGTGACCGGCACGCCGGCGTTGAGCGCGACCAGGCCCGTCAATAAGCCGGCATGGGTTCCAGCGCTGCCGCTGGCGACGACGATGCGATCGAAGGCGACGCCCTGTTCGAACGACTGCGCCATGATCTCTGCGGCACAGGCGGCATAGCCCAGCGCACCCAGCGCGTTCGAGCCACCGCCGACGATGGCATAGGCCTTGCGCCCCAGTGCCGCGACCGCTGCCACTTCGATCGCCATCTCGGCGGCAAGGTCGGTACCGAGCGGGACGTTGCGGATGGTCTCAGCGCCCATCAGGTCGAACAGCAGGTTGTTGCCCAGTGCGTCGGGACTGTAGGTGCCGGGCACCCGTTCCTCGATCACCAGGCGGCATTTCAGCCCCTCCCGCGCTGCCGCTGCCAGCGTCAGCCGGCAATGATTCGATTGCGGCGCCCCGACGGTAACCAGGGTGTCGCAGCCTTGCGCGATCGCATCGGCAACCAGGAATTCGAGCTTGCGCGTCTTGTTGCCCCCGGCGGCAAGACCAAGCAGGTCGTCGCGCTTGATCCAGAGTTCGGCGCCCCCCAGTGCCGCCGTAAGGCGCGGCATCGGTTCGAGCGGCGTGAAACCGGGGGTGTAGCGGCGACGGGGAAAGCGTGCGAGGTTCATGGTGCCTGCCATGCCCCGGCATCTTCGCCGTTGCAACCGCCCGCGCACCTGTGAATTGCACTGCCGAGGACCCATATGCCCGACGTGCACACCCCTACCCTCTATGCGATCGCCTGGGCTGTCGGCCTGTTGCTGATCGGCGGGCTGATGACGCCGCGTGGGGACTGGTATGAAAAGCTGAGGAAACCCGGTTGGCAGCCGCCGGGCTGGCTGTTCGGCCCGGCCTGGACGGCGATCCTCGGCCTTGCCGCCTGGGCCGGCGTGCGGACCTGGGCGCTGGCGACACCGGCGCAGCAGAGCGACATCCTTATCGTCTTTGGCGTGAACGGCGTTTTCCATCTGTTGTGGAGCCCGCTGTTCTTCCGATCCCAGCGGCCTGACTGGGCGCTGGCGGAGGTGCCGTTTCTCTGGGCCTCGATCGTGGCGATGATGGTGGCGCTGTGGCCGATCGAGCAATTTGCCGCACTGCTGCTGACGCCGTATATCCTGTGGGTCAGCTTTGCGACCTTCCTCATCTGGACGATCGTACGGATGAACCCGCGCCCGCTGGCGGCCGCGCGCACCACCGGCTAGACGCGTCCCGCAAGGGAGCGCAGCAATGGCGAGCAATGACATCAAGGCCGTGATCTGGGATTTCGGCGGGGTCATCACCTCGTCGCCCTTCGACGCCTTCAACCGATATGAGGCCGAACGCGGCCTGCCCCATGATTTCATCCGCAGCGTCAACGCCCGCAATCCCGACAGCAATGCCTGGGCGCTGCTTGAACGCAGCGAGATCGACACCGACGGGTTCGACACCCTGTTCGCCGACGAGGCCCTGGCGCTGGGCCACGACGTCCGCGGTGCGGCGGTGCTCGCGCTGTTGGCCGGCGACATCCGGCCAACGATGGTGACGGCGCTCGATCGCTGCCGGGCTGCCGGGCTCAAGCTCGGCTGCATAACCAACAACGCCAAGGTCGGCCACGGCGCCGGCATGACCAGCGACCCGGCCAAGACCGCCGCCGTCGCCGCCACCCTGGCCCGCTTCGACCATGTCATCGAAAGCTCAAAGGTGGGCCTGCGCAAGCCCGATCCGCGCATCTACCAGATGATGTGCCAGCTGCTCGACCTGAAGCCGACCGACTGCGTCTATCTCGACGACCTCGGCATCAACTGTAAGCCGGCGGCCGCGCTGGGCATGACGGCGATCAAGGTGACGGGCGAAGCGCAGGCGCTGGCCGATCTCGGCGCAGTGCTCGGCATGCGCTTCGATTAGGGTTGCCGGTCGGCCTGGCGACCACCGCACCCTTGTGCAGCCGCAGCGTTTCGGCACTTTCGACAAGGCCGCGCAGGACCGGCGCGGCAAAGATAAAGCCGTCCGGATCATCAGCGATATAGTCGGTGACCTGGCTGCGGTGGGCCGCCATCGCCCAGCGCTTGGCGGCTTTGCCAGTTGTGAAGAGCGGCCGCGGGCATGTCTCGCTGCGGGCCCAGACTTCATAGCCGAGCAATCGCCACCGCCCCGCCGATGTTGCGGTACGGGCGAGCGCCCAGGCGGCGCGATGGTCGGGGTGGTGGTCGGCGGGGGACGCGACCGCGACGGTCGTGGCGCCTGCCGCATGCAACAGCCGACGCAACCGGAGCGTCGAGCCATCGCCCGCGAGATCGCCATCGCGCCAGCCCATGAAGCGCACCGGTGCGGTGCCGGCGCCGAGACGGGCCAGTGCCCGGCGCATCTCGCCACGCCGCAAGCGACCAAGGGCCGATGCCGGCCAGCGTGCCGAATGAGGATGCGAAGCCTGGCCGTCGGTCAGCGCGACCACCAGCAGCCGCCAGCCGGCGCGCCTTGCGGCATCGATCAGCAAGCCGCAGCCGAGGACGTCGTCATCGGGGTGCGGCGCGATGATCGCCAGCAAAGGGCGGCCGATGCGGAACGCGGGTCGTGGGCGGGTGTTCATTTCAGATGGTCAATGTCCACCTGCAGGCACGCGTTCCCGATATGGTCGACGCGGTCGGCGCTTTCGCCGCGATCGCCCCCGAAATCTTCGCCGATGCGGCAGATGTCGACCGGAACGGCAACTTCCCGACTGGTGCGATCGCGGCGCTCGCCGGTGCTGGCTTGCTGACCCGGCCATTGCCGCGGGCGCATGGCGGAGAGGCGCTCGCCGTCGACGCTGCGGCGATCGACAATTATGCGGCGCTGCTGACGGATATCGGCGCCGCGAGCCTGACGGTCGGTCGTCTTTTCGAGGGCCATTGCAACGCCATCCTGCTGGTCGACCGCTATGGCGGCCCGATGGCAACGCTGGCCGCCGAAGCGACCGCTGGCCGCATCTCCGGCGTGTGGAACGCCGAACGCGGCGTCGGTGTCACGGCGACGCGTTGCGGCAACGGTTGGCAGTTGTCCGGTCGTAAGGTGCACTGCTCGGGCGCCGGCAGCATTCGCCGCCCGCTGGTGACGGCGCAGACGCCCGGCAATGGCCCGCTGATGTGCCTGGTCGACATGGCAAGCGACGGGATCGCCGTCGACCTGTCGGTGTGGCAGGCCGCCGGCATGCGCGGGACGGCCACCGGCACGGTCAATTTCGATGATGTCTTCGTTGCTGACGACGACATCATCGGTGCGCCCGGCGATTACTATCGCGCGCCGCTGTTCGCCGGCGGCGCCTGGCGCGTGCTGGCCGTGCAATCGGGCGGCATGCGCCAGATCCTCGCGCTGCACGCGGCCCAATTGGCGCGCAGCGGCCGCGGCGCCGATCCCGTCAGCCGGCACCGCTTTGCCGCCGCCGCCGGCGCCTTCGAGGCCGCGCGTCTGCTCGTCGCCGAGGCCGCCCACCGCGCGACCGATGCAACAGTCCCACCCGAAGCGGCCGTCGCCTACGTCGACCTTGCGCGAGCCACGTTCGAGACATTGGTGCTGCTCGGTGTCGATGCGGCCCGGCGCAATGCCGGTCTTGCCGCGTTCCTGGGGCCCGACCCGCTCGACCGCTGTTGCCGCGACCTGGAAACCTATCTGCGCCAGCCGATGCTCGACGCCTCGCGCGACAATGCCGCGGGCTATTTGCTCGCCCGTGGCGGAACGTTCGAGCGATGATCGCCCCTGCGCTCCAGCCGGGCTATTTCGATGCGCTGTATGAGGGCAGTGCCGATCCCTGGGGCTTCGAGACCAGCCCGTACGAGGATGCCAAATATGCAGCGACCCTGGCGGCACTGGAGGGCCGCCACTACGCCGATGCGATCGAGGTCGGTTGTTCGATCGGTGTGCTGACGGCGAGGCTGGCTCCGTCCTGTGACAATTTGCTCGGCACGGATGTTGCCGAGGCGGCGCTGGCTATAGCCCGGAAGCGTTGTGCCGCGCAGCCCCAGGCTCGCTTTGCGCTATCCACCCTGCCCGATCGGCCGCCGCCGGGCCGGTTCGATCTCATCCTGCTGTCGGAAGTGCTCTATTATTTCGACGACGCCGGCATCGCGAGGACCGCCGATGCCGTGCGTGCCCGGCGCAGCCCGGCGCGGACATCTTGCTGGTGCATTGGCTCGGCCCGACGCCGGACTATCCCCAGATAGGCGACGGCGCGGTCGGCGCCTTCGTAGCGGCGCTCGGTCCGTTCCAGGTCAGACGCCGGGAGCGGACACCGGAGTATCGGCTCGACCTGCTGCGGCTGGCGACAGCGCCGCAATGATCCGCCCGGCGAGCGCCACCTCCGCCGGCAGGGTTGCGGGATGCAGGCGCCGTCGGGCCAGCGCTGGCGTCGTGGACTCGATCATCGCCCAGCGTGCGCCGAACCCGTTTTCGCCTGCGGCCCGGCACCGCGCCCGCAGCAGCAACCGCCGCACCAAGTCCATCGTCGGCTCGAGCGCGGCGTCGCAGGGCATTTCGGCGTTGCTGGCATAGGCGTCGATCAGGTCGGCGAAGCCACCGGGAGCCCGCCCCGATCGCCGTGCGGAGGTGTAGACGACAGCCGCATGGCTACGCCGCAGTCGCAAGTCATGGGCCTCGATGCGCGCCGCAAAGGCGCGGTCTACGGCGAGCGGCACGGGCGGCATGCCGCCAACTGTCCTGTATGCGGCCACGGTAACGGCCAGGCTCGCGCCCCAGGCCCAGATGTGGTTCGGCCAGGGATCATGCGCGACAGGGTCGATCAGCGTACCGAGCCGCGCGTGCTGATCGGCAAGCTGCCATTCCAGGTGTCGCGCGCTTCCGAAGCTGGGCAGTGCCGCCAGCGTCGCCGGGCTGAACGCGACGACGACCGCTACGGCGTCGGCGCCGGCGTCGATCTCGGCGAGATTGGCCATGATCCAATCAGGTGCCACTTCGCTGTCGGCGTCGGTCGTCATCACGATGCCGGTCGGCGGCAGCTCGAAAATCGCGCGATCGAGGGCAGCCATGCGGGCCGAGCCGGCGTTGCCCGGTGACAGGGCGACCTGTTCGACGATGAGACGGCAGTTCCGCATGACCGTCGCACGCGCCAGCATCGCCGTCTGATCATGGCTGTTGTTGACCAGAACGACGACAGTGGGGATCCGAGGCGCGATCCGGGTGGCGGCAGCATCGATGGCGCACAGACACGCAACGATTTCGCTGCCTCGTTCCGTGCCGGAACTGCTATCGAGATTTCACGATGCGAGATGACATGACAAGCGTCGGGCCAATGTGTCTGCGTCACCCACACGAACGATTAACCCATGTTTCGCAGCGTGGTTGCATGTGCGCAACGGGAACCGTTGCGAGGGCCGGCAGCCTGTCGGTGCTGCCGATCCTCGCGCGTCGTCAGTAGACCGAGCGCACCGACGGCTCGCGGGCCCAGATGCGTCCGGCCTCGGCTGCCTTGATGTAGTCAGCAACATGGGCACGGTCGGTCAACGGCACCAGACCGGCATCGGCGACGACACCGGCCTTGGCAAGCAGTGGCTCGGCGGCTGCGCTGGCACCGATGACCTTCAGATGGGCAAAGGCGTCATGGACCCAGGCGACGGCAGCCGCCTCGTTGAGCAGTGCCGCGACACCGGCTTCCGATACTGCCAGCACGACAGTGTCGAACAGCACCGACGGTCCGCCCTGCAGCTGATGGTCGGCGGCCAGTCTGGCGCCATCGTCAAGCGTGGCGCCGCCGACGCGCGGCGCGATCACCTCGACAGTCGCACCGGCCTTCTTTGCCGCCGCCATCAGGTCGGCAACCAGCGCCGCCTCGGCGCCATCGGTGACGAGCACGCCGATCTTGCGGCCGACCAGTGTCGGCGCGAAGCGGGCGAGGATGCTGAGCGAAGGCGCGGCAGCGAGGTCGGTCCGCGTCGTGACTGCGGGTTCGGCAGGCACGATCGGCGCGTCATGGCCGAGCCCGGCGGCGACGCGCTCGCCGAGGGTCTCGTCGATGTTGACCAGATGGCCGAGCATCGCGGCGCGAACGATCAGGGCCTCGACCTTGCTCAGTTCGAAGATCAGCGCCGACACGAGATGGTTCTGCTCGGGCTCGGTCTGGCTCAGGAAGAACTGACGCGCCTGACTGTAGTGGTCGGCAAAGGTCGGTGACCGCTGGCGCAGCTTTGGCCCTTCGACCGGCGCTGCAAAGCTGCGGAACCCCTTGGCCGGGTCCTCGCGCGGGCCGCTCGGATCGAGCAGGCTCGGCGTATAGGTGACGCGCTGCGGGTGCAGCCCCATCTGCATGTGACCGTCGCGCTGCATGTTGGCGAACGGGCACTTTGGCGCGTTGATCGGCAGCTGGTGGAAGTTGGGCGAGCCAAGCCGCTTCAACTGGGTATCGAGGTAGGAAAAATTGCGCCCGTGCAGCAGCGGGTCGTCGGAAAAATCGATACCGGCGGGCATGTTCTGGGTGCAGAACGCGACCTGCTCGGTTTCCGAAAAGACGTTGGTCGGGTTCCGGTCGAGCACCAGACGGCCGATGGTGCGCAGCGGCACCACTTCCTCCGAGATGACCTTGGTCGAATCGAGGTGATCGAAATCGAACGCGTCCGCCTCTGCCTCGCTGAAGAGCTGGACGCCCAGATCCCATTCGGGGAAATCGCCGGCCTCGATGGCATTGTACAGGTCGCGCCGGTGGAAATCGGGATCGGCGCCGTTGATCTTCACAGCCTCGTCCCAAACGACCGACTGGACGCCGAGCTTGGGCGTCCAGTGGAACTTGACGAAGGTGGACAGACCTTCGGCATCGATCAGCCGGAACGTGTGGACGCCAAAGCCCTGCATCATCCGCATCGAGCGCGGGATGGTCCGGTCCGACATCTGCCACATCACCATGTGCATCGCCTCCGGCGTCATGGCGATCCAATCCCAGAAGGTGTCGTGCGCCGACTGCGCCTGGGGAAAGCCGCGATCCGGCTCCTCCTTCACGGCATGGGCGAGATCGGGGAACTTGATGGCGTCCTGGATGAAGAACACCGGGATGTTGTTGCCGACGATGTCCCAATTGCCCTCCGACGTATACATCTTGACGGCAAAGCCGCGCACGTCGCGCGCCAGGTCGGCCGAGCCGCGGTTGCCGGCAACCGTCGAGAAGCGGACGAAGACCGGCGTGCGAACGCCGGTTTCGCCGAGGATCGCTGCCGTCGTGTGCTTGGCGAGCGAGTCGGTCAGCTCGAAAAAGCCATGGGCGGCGAGACCCCGGGCATGGACCACGCGCTCCGGGATGCGCTCATGGTCAAAGTGAAACAGCTTTTCGCGCAGCACAAAGTCTTCGAGCAGGACCGGGCCGCGAGGTCCTGCCTTGAGGCTGTTGTGATCATCGGAAACGACCGTACCGTTGTTGGTAGTCAGCCGGACCTGGTCGCCAGTGGCCTGCTGATGCAGTTCGCCACCGGCGCCGCGAACGACATTCGCCGGGCTGTCGCTGTCGGCGCGCCCCTTGGACTTGTCGGAGCCGGTCCGCGCCTGTTTGGCAGGAGAAACAATAGTCTGCTTGGGTTTGGCCACATCGGGTTCCTTGTTGGGTCAAGGCTATAACGCACCGGCAACCAAAGGTTGCGGGATGCTGGTCACCAACGATAGGCAAACACGAAGGGCAGGGCGCGGGCTGTTGCGACGCAGGCGCGACGTCCGCGCGCCACACCGGTGCAAGCATGGCGGCATGGCAGAATCGATGGCGACCGACTCCGGTCCGGCTTCATGGCAAAGGTGGTGCCCGGGGGCGGATTTGAACCACCGACACGGGGATTTTCAATCCCCTGCTCTACCCCTGAGCTACCCGGGCCCATGATGCACCCGGCGGGGTAAGCCGGGGCGGAGGCAGGCGTCTAACCGTCGGAGCGTTCGTTGTCCAGCGGGCGTGTGTCGGAAAGTTCGTCCTCGTTGTCGCTCGCCGGCACGACATAGCCTTCGCGCATCCACTGGACGAGATCGCGGTCCTGGCAGCCGCGCGAGCAGAACGGCGCATAGGTCTCGACCCGAGGGGATTTGCCGCAATAGGCGCAGGGTTTTTCAGTGGACATCGCCGGCCGATATGGCGAGCGCCGCGTCGGCCTGCAAGCGCACGGCGCCGCCGACCTGGCGCGACAGGGCCTCGATCAACGCCGGTCGGGCGACCAGCCAGTTGGCTACCACAGGATGCGCCACCAGCGTCCGCGCGCCGGCGTCGCCGCGGCCGGCGCGGCGCAGCAGTTCAAGCGCGGCAAAGCCCGGCGCGCGGACCGATTCGACCAAGGAGGCACGCAGCCGCGGCCGCACGATCTGGATGAAGCCGAAGCCATTGACGGCGGTGCGTTCGAACGGCGCCGGCAGCGCGGCGTCGAGGATCTCGCCGAGCCGGTTGCGCGCGGCCTTGCCCGTCACGGTCGGGAAATCGATGCCGATCGAGCCGGCGAGATCGAAGCGCCGGATGACGACGGCGGCGGCATGGGCGGCGGCTTCGGCAAGCACCACCGGGTCGCCGGGGCCGTCGACATCGATGACAGTCATCCCCGGCGTCGGGCTGATCGTCAGCAGGCCGCCCGGGAAGGCGACATGGCCGGTGCGCGCCGCCTCCACGGCTTCGCTCCAGCCGGCCGCCTCCAGCCGGTCCGCGCCAAGGCCGCCGACCATCGTGACCGCATGGCCGGCCACCGCCAGCCGCGCCATCAGGTCGGGCCCGGGCTGGACCTCGCCGGGTGCCGCCGCGGGGCCGTCGATCGCACGCAGCTTTGCGAGGCGCGGCCGCGCCACCTCGGGCACCGCCTCTCGCACGACCTCGACGCGGAGCAGGCCACCTTCCGCCAGCCGGGGCAGCGGTTCCAGCAGCGCCTCGCCGTCGCCCAGCCGCACGATGCCACGCCGGCCCGGCACCAGGATCGTCGCCAGGCGGCCGACATGGATCGCGCCGGCACGCGGGCCGCCGTCGTCGCGCTCGATATGGGCGCCGATGACCGTGTCGCCGTCCAGCACCAGCGCCCGGGTGGCGCCGATGCCGCGCTCCACCAGCGCGCTGGTCACCAGCCCGATGCCGCCAGCAGGGTCCGGGTTTCGGCCAGGGGCAGGCCGACGACGCCCGACCAGCTGCCCGACAGCCAGCGCACCCAGGTTTCGGCCGAGCCCTGCAGTGCATAGCCGCCGGCCTTGCCGCGCCAGTCGCCGGCGGCGACCAGGCCGTCGACGGCGGCGGCGTCGAGGCGATGGAAGGCCACGATCGTTTCGCTGGTCCGCATGCGGATGTGCCCGCCGGCATCGGCAATGGCGACCGCTGTCGTCACCCGATGCCGCCGGCCCGACAGCAACGCCAGGCACTTGCGCGCCGTCGCCTCGTCCTCCGCCTTGGGCAGGATGCGGCGACCGACACCGACGACGGTATCGGCGGCGAGCACCAGCGCGCCGGCATGGCGGGCGGCGACGGCGGCGCATTTTTCCCGCGCCAGCCGCTCGGCATGGGCGCGCGGCACCTCGGCCTTGCCCGGCGTCTCGTCGATGTCGGCGGGGTCGATGGCGGCGGGCACGATGCCGAGCCGGGCCAGAAGTTCGACCCGGCGCGGGCTGGCGGAGGCGAGGATGAGTTTCAGGCGAGCCACTCCAGGAAGGTGCCGTGCGGATGGGCACGGGCCAGCAGCCGCTCTTCGGGGTCGCCGCCGCGCCACAGCGTCAGCCGCAGCGTCGGCAGCCGGGCAGCGCTGGCGTCGTCCATCTCATAGCGCAGCCAGGCGACCGGTGCTGCGGCGGTGGCGGCAAGCCCGGCCAGATGCGCGGCGATGCGCGCCTGGGTGGCGGGCGGGAAATACTGGAAGGCGATCGAGTGATAGACGACGGCGACGCTGCCGGGTTCCGGCCGCACATGCGCCTCGGTCCAGTCGGCGGCGTCGGCGCGGTCGATCGGCGGCGGATCGGCCAGGGCCACTGCGGTTGCGGCGGCGGCGCGGGCGACGCGTTCGGGCTGGTCGGGCCAGACATAGGCCATCAGCCGTTCGCGCACCGCCGGGTCGGCGACGTCGAGCGGGCTGATGTCGGTGCCGCGCCGCGCGAGAACCGACACCCCGGCGACCGGCGGCGGCGGCCCGGTCCAGGCCGGCGCCAGCTGGACCGGCGACCGCGGGTCACCGATCGTGACGCTGCCCAGCCGATAGCCGAAGGACGCCAGCGCGAGGTTGAGCCCGGCGCTGCAGCCCAGCTCGAACAGTCGCAGCGGCAGGCTGGTGGCGGCGGCGATGACCATCAGCCCGGGCATCAGCACCCCGGCACGTGCCACCTCGTTGGTCTGCGGCGGCCCATCCAGCCAGCCAGCCAGCGCCGCATCGAGCGCCGGGTCGGCCAGCAGCAACCGCAGCGCGGCAGCGAGATCGGCGACCGACGGCGTCGCGGCCGGCGGGTACAGCGGCGCCAGCATCGGCGCCCGGTCGGCGCGCACCATCGCATTGCAGCCGCCGGTGAAACGCATCATCAGCGCATCGGCCATCGGGTCGCCCGGCCAGTCCGCCAGCGTCCGCCCGGTCAGGCTGGTGGTGTCGCAGGCGAGCACGGCCGCGTCGCACACTGCCGCGGTCAGCGGCGAGCCCAGCCGGCGACAGAACCCGGCCTGGCGGGCGAACGCATCGGCGATGGCCGGCAGCAGGCCCATGGGGCGATCAGTCTTCCGGGGCGATGGTCACCCGCAGGCCGTCGAGGGCGGCGGTGAAGGCGATCTGGCACGATAGCCGCGACGCGGGTGTCTTGTGATCCGAGCTGTCGAGCAAGTCGTCCTCGTCGGCGCCGGCGGTGCCAGTGGCGGTGGCGAAGTCTTCATCGACATAGACATGGCAGGTGGCGCACGAACAGCAGCCGCCGCACAGCGCCAGCAGCTCGTCGATGCCGCCGTCGCGGATGATCTCCATCACCGACATCCCGGGCTTGGCCGGCAGGGCGATATCCTTGCCCTCGCGGGTCGTGACGGTGATTTCGGCCATGGTGCTGCTTTCCTGGTGGCGGTCGCCCGTTCCTTAGCGGCGGCGATGGCACAAGGACAAGATGGCGAAGAGGCGGCCGCCGCGATAGGATGCAGCAACCAAGGGGAGTTTTCATGCGCGTCGTCCACCAGTTCGCACCGCCCATGTCGGGGCTCATCGCTGGCCTGCCCGGCGTCACCAGCGCCGAGCACCAGCCGCGCGAACGGCATTGGGACCTGCCCGTCGACGCCGATGTGCTGTTCATCCTGCACGGCGAGGGCGAGACGCGCGGCGTCGCCGGCGTCCCGCGCCCCGCCGGCTGGCCGGGCACGACGAAGCTCGTCCAGATCGCCAGCGCGGGCCTCGACGACTATCCCGACTGGGTGTTCGAGGCACCGCTGGTCGCCTGCAGTTCCGGCACCACGGCGCGGCCGATCGCCGAATATGCGCTGGCGGTCATGCTCGCGCATACCAAGCAGCTGGCCAAGGTGACGCTCAACGCCGGCGACAGCTGGCCGAGCCGGGACGAGATGATGGCCAACCCGTCGGGCACGCTGGAGGGGCGCACGCTGGGACTGCTTGGGCTGGGCGCGATCGGCGGCCAGGTGGCGCGTTATGCCGCCGCCTTCGACATGAAGATCATCGCCACCCGGCAGTCGAACACGCCGCCCGACGACCCCAGTATCACACTGGTGCCGCTCGCCGAGCTGGCGGCGCGTTCGGACCATCTGGTCATCGCGGCGCCGATCAGCGACGCGACGCGGGGCATCATTAACGCCGACTTCCTCGGCCGGATGAAGGCCGATGCCCATATCGTCAACGTCGCGCGCGGTGCCATCATCGACGACGACGCGCTCAAGTGCGAGTTCGACAAGGGCCGGCTCTGGGCATCGCTCGATGTCACCGAGCCCGAGCCGCTCCCCGATGGCCATTGGCTGATCGGCCACCCGCGCGCCCGGATCACGCCGCACCGGTCCTGGGTGTCGCCCGAAACTTCGCGGCGGGTGTTCGAGCGGCTGGCGGAAAACATCCGGCGGACGGCGGCGGGAGAGACGTTGTTGGGGCAGGTGAAGGGCTGAAATCCACCCTTTTATTTCAACGTTGTAACCTTAAAGCTACACTAAGGCTACACCATTGACGTGCGATTTCGTACATTTGCCCCGGGTGTCTGGACGCCTTCCGCTGGACACAACGACGCCTGCACTTCATGAAGCGTCCGCCAGTTAGCCCATCTGGTTCAAAGTGTCAATATCGGCGATCAAAACGGGACGATCTTCCCTGTCTTGGAAAACTTCATGTAACCGATATTGATGCCCAGCCGGGCACCGACGCCGAGCTTGACCGGTACGATGATGACATTGTCGCGCTGCAGGTAATTGGCGGTGAAGCCGCCGACCAGATAGGCCTTGCCCTCGGCCGCCGGATAGCGGCGGAACAGGTCCTCGGTGTCGTCGAGGTTGTAGACCAGCGCGAAGGTCTTGGAGCCGTCGCCGCCCAGGTCGAAGCCGATCGACGGCCCGGTCCAGTGTACCGTCCGCTGGCCCTCCACCTTGTGGAACAGCGTGCCGGAGCCATAGCGCACGCCGACGACGATGGCGCCGCCCACCTCCTTACCGACGATATAGGCGTTGGGCTGGCCGTATTTCGAAAACGTCTGGCGGATGAGCTCGGCCAGGCCCTCGGCGCCCTTGCCGAAGGTATCCTCGGCGGCGCCGAGCACATCATCCTCGGCATAGGTCGGCGATTTCTCGGGCGGCAGCGGCGCCGGCGTCTCGCCGTTTACGGGCGCTTGTGGCTGGGACGCGGGCACCGGCTGCGACTGCACCGCCGGCTGCGCCGCGAGCGGGGCCGGCACGGCGAGCAGCACGGCCGCCAATGCCGTCACCAGGCCGAGGGTTGTCGCCGGGGCCATCGTCGTCCAACGCTGCCGCATCATTGTCTCCCGCGAATTTGCCCGTGTGTCTTTGCCCCCGCCGCCTGAACGCCCGATGAGCCGGGGGCCGGGGCCCGGCACGCGGCGCACGGTCGTTGCGGCTTCCCGCCCGCTGGTCGCCATGCTAACCGGCGCGCCGGACATGAACGGCCCGGCTGCCGGGCGCCTACCCTGAAGGATTGTGATTGCCATGCGTGTTGCGATGATCGGTTCGGGTTATGTCGGCCTGGTGTCGGGGGCCTGCTTTGCCGATTTCGGGCACGATGTGTGCTGCGTCGACAAGGATCCGGGCAAGATCGAGCGGCTGC